>NZ_JALGNU010000001.1:0-1980938 GCF_022808245.1 Vibrio sp. CCB-PB317 | reverse complement strand
TGCTTTAGGGATTTCTGAACAGGATGTTTTTGATACTAGCAATATTGGGTGCTATCTACCTGTCATTTAAGCTGTACCAAGAAGGCGAAGAGGTAGGTTGGAATAGAATTTTAGTTACTATCTTTTTTGTCAGCTATTCAGCTCTGTATTTGTATGTACCACCTTTCTTAGGCATGAATAACCAATATGCAGGTAAAATGTACGAATTAGTTCCAATCGGATGCTATTTCATGGCTTTACTTCCCGATATGGAAGAAGCAGAAACTGAGGCGAAAGCCTTCGTATTTTTCGCTTGGTGTGGGCTTATTTTCATAGCATCTTTCTTGGTTTACTTTAAGTTGTATGTGTGGTGATGGGTGCCAGTACGCATATAACAAACTGTTCAAGAGGGATTCGCAACGCGTGGCATTTTCACTATGCGTTGATTTTAGTGTTTAAGGTGGCATGCGGCGGCTTTTGTATTGCGTTGCTCACCCCTTAACAGGGCGTTATACGCTATATAAAGAAAACCTAAAGATTCAGGTCAATAATCTCGATTTTCAGCGTTGATTTTTGGTTTTGGGGCGTCGAGATATCCGAGTTTCAACTCTCGTTTTCTTCGGTTCGTGGTTCAGTTTCGGCACGCTGTTTATCGGTGGTTTTCTTTTTTGGTGCTGATTGTTTGGGGTCAGCCCAGGCTGCCCTTTTTGCTGAAACTCAGCTCTGCATGTCTGCCTTTCTAAAAGCAGATTTACTTGCTGAAATGCCGCTTTCTCTGGTGTGGTGAGTTCACGTGGTTCCAGTGAGTTTGTGGAAAGACCTCATTGTGAAGCTGTCTTTCCAAAAGCGCTTTTTGGTGTTGTCAGTCCGTTTTCTACGGCGCGGTTTGTTCCAAGTGGTTTCAGTGGTAAGTCGCGGTAAGTCTAAGTTTGACTTGAGTGCATCAAAGCACATAAAAATCATGGTTTCAAAGTAGAGCTTGTCGTAGAATTTTGGCTTTAACGTTCATGCGTATAACAAAGCGTTTAAGAGGGATTTGGCACGCGTGGCATTTTTAGTATGCGTTGAGTTAAGTGTTTAAGGCGCTATGCGGTAGCTTTTGTATCGCGTGCCTGCACCCCTTAACGCGGCGTTAGGGCGCAAGGAGTAAAATGATGATTCATCACATAGATCATATTGTTCTCACAGTCTCCGACATAGAAAAATCAGTGGACTTTTATAAACGGGTTTTGTGCATGGAAGAGGTGACTTTTGCCAATGGCCGTAAGGCTGTAACGTTCGGAAATCAAAAGATTAACTTTCAGCTTCTTGGCCAAGAACCGCGAAATGTAGCTAATGTTGGTTCAGGTGATGTTTGCTTAATTTCAGATTGGCCGTTGACATCAGTGGTAAACCATTTAGTCAAAGAAAATGTCAAAATCATAGAGGGTCCAGTCGAAAAATCAGGAGCTGTTGGTGCAATCCAATCTGTCTATTTTTTGGATCTTGATAAGAACTTAATAGAAGTCAGCGTGTATCAATAGGCTCTGCGCCCTAACAAACTGTTCAAGAGGGATTCGCAACGCGTGGCATTTTCACTATGCGTTGGTTTTAGTGTTTAAGGTGGTTTGCGGCGGCTTCTGTATTGCGTTGCTCACTCCTTAACAGGGCGTTATGTGAATAGGGAAATTATGCAGCAAGCAATTGAAAGTGAAAGACTAATATTACGACCGTTTTCTATGTCTGACGCTGAGCGAGTTTCAGAGTTGGCTGGCGACAAGCAAATATCAGAAATGACGGCAAATATTCCTTATCCGTATAGCGTCTGTGATGCTGAAAATTGGATTCGTACCCATGCTGAGTTGTTTGTAAGTGGTAAAGGTATTGTCTATGCCATTGTCCTAAAAGAGAGTTCTGAGCTTATTGGTGCTATTAGTTTTCCAAAACTGGAAAATGGTTTGGGTATTCTGGGCTATTGGTTGGGAGTTCCTTACTGGGGCAGTGGTTATGCTACAGAAGCATCTAAGGCTCTGATTTCATTTTCAAAAATTCATTATGGATTAACAAGGTTAAAAGTAATGCATTTAGTTGGAAATGATCGTTCAAAATCAGTCATTAAAAAGCTCGGTGTAAAATATGTGGGCGATCAGACAAACCGCATGCAAGGTAAAGATCGTGAAGTAAGTGTTTATATATCAGAGGCATAAATTCACATAACAAAATGTTCAAGAGGGATTCGCAACGCGTGGCATTTTCACTATGCGTTGATTTTTGTGATTAAGGTGGTTTGCAGCAACTCCGGTATTGCGTTGCTCACCCCTTAACATGGCGTTATGTTCAAGGAACGTTAATAATGAAAAACGCAATTTTTATTGCATTAATATCAATGTTTGTTGCTGGGTGTGTTGGTTTCAATGATTCGCCAGAGGCTAGACTAGTTCACAATGCATCCTTGATGAAAGTGCGAATACAAGATGAATTGAACCAGCAAGATGAGTATCTAGGGTACGATGTCCGTGTAAACTTCAAACTTAATGATAAAGCTAAGGTTACCGAATTCTCGGTACTAAAAACTAGTGGGCTTCGCTCGTTTGATAACGCGGTCGAAAAAGCAGTAAAGAACAGCTCCCCATTCGAATTTTTATTGAGTCTAAGTCCGCAAGAGTTCGAGCAGTTTAAAGATATTAACCTTACCGTTGATTTAGAGTAGCCGTGAACATAACAAATTGTTCAAGAGTGATTCGGCACGCGTGGCATTTTTACTATGCGTTGGCTTCAGTGGTTAAGGTGTTATGCGGAAGCTTAGGTATTGCGTGCCTCACACCTTAACAAGGCGTTATATTTTTAATTGGCTAGGTTAGGCTCTGAGGATAAAGATGTATATTGAGTCACAAGAAAAAATCTACTACAGCAACAAAGAACCAATTCCGTTGGATGATGTTATCGCATCACTACAAGGGTATTCAGAATTAATAAAAATGCTTCCAACGGTGCTTGAACACCTTGATGACAGCCTCGTTATTGAAGACATCAAGGTTTACGTTGATGAGGTCAGTAAAGGTAGCCTTTGGGAGGTCTTACTAATTGGTTTAGCTTTTGGTAGTCAGCAATCACTAGACTGCCATTTGACTGGTGTAAACGACTGGGCTCATGAAAAACTTATGAATGCAGGAATAACTAACAAGAATATTCGAAACGGCTTGATTGTACTAGTAGCAATACTTGCTGTAACAGGAGCCTCTATGGCGCTTGATCACATGAAAAAGTTGCTTGGTGGGCGCGACGAGAGCACTGCTACAATCCAAGCAAACAATAACATATTCATCAATATAGGAGCTGAAGCATACGGTACAACGCCAGATGCAATTCAGTCTGCAATTGCTCATGCAATTGAGGTACATGGTCAAACAAAGGTTGCTAAAGAAGCAAGAAAAATTATTGCACCAGCTAAGTTAGAGCAGGGAGCTGAAGTTAAGTTTTTCTCTGGTGCCAATGCATCTGATGCACCAATAGTAACTTTTGATAGTGAGTTGGTGGAGGCTCTTCCAAGTTATGATTTCAATGAGGGCGATGTATCTATTCCTCAAAATAACGTCGATGTTTACATTACTAGCATGGATCTGGAGCGTCATAAAACTGGCTGGGCTGCGCATATCCCTTCGATCTCCGAAAACAAAAGGATTCCAATTAGCTTTAACTCAGACGAGAATCTTGAGCAAATTGCTTTTGAGCGAAACTATAAAGCCAATATTACAGTCGTATATGGGCGTGACAAAAAGTCTGGAGACTTAAAACCAAAGCGTGCACTGATCACTTCATTGGGACAGAAGCTCGAAAAAGGTTTTAAAGACAAAAAAATATAACAAACTGTTTAAGAGTGATTCGCAACGCGTGGCATTTTCACTATGCGTTGGTTTTAGCGTTTAAGGTGGTATGCGTCAGCATCGGTATTGCGTTGCTCACACCTTAACAGGGCGTTATACGCAGGAGGTGATATGAAATCAAAATCGTTGGTTAAAGTTACTGAGCATCACGATGGTGGTTTTCATTTAACTTTCTTTCGACCTACTTTTTCACTTTTTTATGCTGGGATGAACTACGAACATACCATATCCGTTGCGAAAAGGTTTCTTAATGACCAAATTCGATATGAAGCTATTCCTCATATTGAGTCTTGCTCTTCACAAGATGGACACATAAATTGTCCAGAAGGCTGTATTAGCTTACCTGCTGATATTTGGAACTGTAAGTTAACGGATAGCATGTGTTCATTGCAGTCGTCGATAAACTTAAATGATAAAGAAGAATTTATAGAGCTTTGTCATGCTCCAAAGTTAAAAAAGAGCAAATTTGGAACACTGTTGAACAGGGTAAATATAAGGGTTTTCACCATGTTCCTGGTAGACATTTATGTATTTGTTGCGAGTTCAAGGACAAGAAAAAAGAGTCTTTTCGGTATCATTACCCTTGGGAATTCGCTGAGCTAGATGTAGCTATTCTCTCTACGTATGAAGATACATATCGAAAACTTGAGGAAAAAGGTATTCCAGTTAACTACGTAATGTCACCTATTTGTTCCGAATGCTGTTATGAACTAGCTATAACACTTCGCCCAGAGCTAAAATCTTGCTTACAGGTAATTGAAGTTAATTTTGATCCGCGTAAGAAAAGCGTATAACAAAGCATTTAAGAGTGATTCGCAACGCTTGGCAGTTTCGCTTCGCTCAAGTATAGCCAAGCGTCGCTCACACCTTAATGCGGCGTTAGTTTGCAAGAGGAAAAACGCAGCTATATCGCAAGATCTAGTGGTAAAAGCTCAAAGTCGAAATTGTCGTATCGGCGTTCAATTTCAGTGTTAACCAGCGTGGTGAAAATTCAAAATTGGCATCGTTTCAACAGTTGATTTGTTCTTTGGTGCGGCGACTTTTAGGGTTAACTGAGTTGAGCTTTTTTGCTGAAACTCTGCTCGTTGAGTTTGTTGGTGCAAAAGCCGATTTACTCGCTGAAATGGCGTTTTCTCTGGTGTGGTAAGTTCATGTGGTTTCAGTGGCTTTGTTGACAGTCCTCATTGTGAGATTGGTTTTCCAAAAGCGCTTTTTGGTGTTGAGAGTTCGTTTTCTGCGGCGTTGTTTGTTCCAAGTGGTTTCATTGAGTAGCCGCTTTGAGACTACGCCTGATTTAAGTGCATAAAAACACATAAAGTTTGTTGTTTGCAAAGTTTAAAACAACGTAAAGTCAATGCTTTGGGTTTGCAAACTAACAAACTGCTCAAGAGGGATTCGCAACGCGTGGCATTTTTACTGTGCGTTGATTTTAGTGATTAAGGTGGTTTGCGGCGGCTTTTGTATTGCGTTGCTCACCCCTTAGCAGGGCGTTAGTACGGGATTGGCATCGAAGGTTAAAAATTCAGTGTTTATTGGTTTTGTTTCCTAGCTTTGCACTTGATCGGGTGTGCCTTTCACGTTCTTTCCGGTGGCACTATATGCGGAGTGTTCGCTTTGGCTTCAGCGTTTTAAGCCAACAGTTTCGTGCTATATTTCAGTATCTTGGTGCAAACCAAAAGGTTTTGGAACAGCGTACTAACAAACAATTTAAGAGTGATTCGGCACGCGTGGCATTTTTACCATGCGTTGGTTTTAGTGGTTAAGGTGGTATGCGGAAGCATTGGTACTGCGTGCCTCACACCTTAATTGGGCGTTAGTTTGCAAGAGGAAAAACGCAGCTATAAAGCAAAATCTAGTGGTAAAAGCTCAAAGTTGAAATTGTCGTATCGGTGTTCAATTTCAGTGTTAATTAGCGTGGTGAAAATCCAGAATTGGCATCGTTTCAGCGGTTGATTTGTGCTTTTGTGCGGCGACTTTTGGGTTAACTGAGTTGAACTTTTTTGCTGAAACTCTGCTCGTTGAGTTTGTTGGTTCAAAAGCCGATTTACTCGCTGAAACGGCGTTTTCTCTGGTGTGGTAAGTTCACGTGGTTTCAGTGGCTTTGTTGAAAGTCCGCATTGTGAGATTGGTTTTCCAAAAGCGCTATTTGGTGTTGTGAGTTCATTTTCTGCGGCGTTGTTTGTTCCAAGTGGTTTCATTGAGTAGCCGCTTCGAGACTACGCCTGACTTAAGTGCATCAAAGCACATAAAGTTTGTTGTTCGCAAAGTTTAAAATAACGTAAAATCAAGCCGTTGGGTTTGCAAACTAACAAACTGCTCAAGAGGGATTCGCAACGCGTGGCATTTTTACTATGCGTTGGTTTAAGTGATTAAGGTGGTATGCGGCGGCTTGGGTATTGCGTTGCTCACCCCTTAGCAGGGCGTTATGTGCTAGGGAGATAAACGTGAGAATCGAAGAAACTCAAGAATCTGACTTTCTCCAAGTGGTTGACTTGGTTAAGCGCGTTGTCGACAAAGACATACTCCCTCATTTCAGCAATGAAGGGCAGGCGATGTTTTCTTCAAAAGTGCGGTCTGATGTTGAAACTACATTTGATAAATCAAAGTTTCAAAACCTTAAGCTGATAGAAAACAGCAAAGTCATTGGTTTTGCTGCGTTGAGAGAAAATGATTACATTACTCATCTTTTCATTGACACTAAGTTTCAAAACAAAGGGTTAGGCAAACTGTTGCTAGACAATTTGTTATCACTTACTGAGTCCAGTGAAGTAAGATTGAGGGCGTCTGTTAACGCGCTAAACTTTTATGAGTCTCAAGGTTTTATTGCCACAGAAGGTGAGCAAAATGTTGATGGCGTAAGGTTTGTTCCAATGCGACTTGTTCGCACATAACAAACAATTTAAGGGTGATTCAGCACGCGTGGCATTTTTAGCATGCGGTGGCTTTTGGTGTTGAAGTGCTATGCGTTGGCTTGGTCATTGCGTGCTTCACACCTTAATTGGGCGTTATGATTTTTAAGGAAAGTTATGTCACTAGAAATAATTACGGCTGGTCTTACTGGTGCTTTAAGTGGTGCTGCCATATCCTTTCTATTGAAAACATGGTTTAAGACTCGGTTAGAAAACAGTATTAAGCACGAGTACGATAAGAAGTTATACAAGCATAAAAGCCAAATTGAACAGAGTATTGGTGTCGCGAATTTCATTCATGCAACTAACATCAATCGAACACAAGTTTCTTACGAGAAAAGCATTGAAGCCATCGATAAGCTTTGGTGCGGTTTGCTTGAAATCAATTCCACAAAACCCCTGTTATTAACATACGCTGATTTACTTGTAGATGAGGAGTTCGGGGTAGATTTTGGTACGTGTGATGTAAAACACTTCCCTGAAATATTTGATAGTGATATCACGAAAATGATGGCGGACAGTTTTGAATTGGAGAAGCATCGTTTGTATTGCGGTGAGCATCTTTGGTCAATTTTCTTTATGTATAGGCAACTTATCGGGCGTGTTTCAGTACTTATTAAAAAGGGAAGAGAACAAGGCAATGTGCCTCATTGGTGGAAAGACCAAATTTGTCTATTCATTATAGATACGATGCTATGCGAGCAAGAAAAAGTAGAATTTCTGAGTCAAAAAGCAGGTAAATTAAGTTGGCTAACCAAGAATCTAGAAAAGAAATATTTAACATCCGCTAATAAAGTTATCGTTGGCGATGAGTCTATTAGCTATGACATTGAGCGCTCTCTGGTAGTAGTAAGTCGTCTTGAGGAAGCATTGAGAAAACAAAAATCATAACAAAGCATTTAAGAGTGATTCGCAACGCTTGGCAGTTTCGCTTCGCTCAAGTATAGCCAAGCGCCGCTCACACCTTAATGCGGCGTTAGTCGCCAGAAAAAGCTAGCAATCAAAATCATGTTTCTAAGCTCAAAATTTGGCTGCTTGTTGTTCGGTTCACAGGTTCATCGTTGTTGATCCAAATTCATTTTCAGCTGTTTTAAGTCCAAAGTTTTGTAACTGCCCTAGCGGCTGTTTTGTCCATTGGTGCTGACAGAGCAGGGCAATCGAGAGTCTGTTTTTGGTTGCAACTCTGCTCGGTGAGTTTGTTGGGTACAAAAGTAGATTTACTCGCTGAAATGACGTTTTCTCTGGTGTGGTAAGTTCCACTTGGTTTCAGTGACTTTGTTGAAAGCCCGCACTGTGAGATTGGCTTTCCAAAAGCGCTTTTTGGTGTTGTCAGTCCGTGTTCTGCGGCGTTGTTTGTTCCAAGTGGTTTCATTGACTAGCCGCTTTGAGACTACGCCTGACTTAAATGCATCAAAGCACATAAAGTTTGTTGTTCGCAAAGTTTAGTTCGGCTTAAAATTGTCGCTCGGTGCCTCGCGACTAACAAACTGCTCAAGAGGGATTCGCAACGCGTGGCATTTTTACTATGCGTTGAATTTAGTGATTAAGGTGGTTTGCGGGGGCTTTTGTATTGCGTTGCTCACCCCTTAGCAGGGCGTTATATGAAAAGGTAAATAATGGCAAACTTAAAAGATTTCGAAGATCTTCTCTCGGAAATTGTAAACAAAGAGATCAAAGACTATATGAAAGAATCGATGACTTGTTACTATGCAGGTGCTTATAGAGGCTCCATAATTCTTAGCTATATTTCGCTATTTGATGATCTTTTATTGAAGCTGGAAGCTGTTTCAGATGTAAACAAAAAGGCAAAGTCTTTACTTGCTGAAATTAATAAAAGAAAGCAATCGCAAGATGTATATGAAAACTATCTTCTAGAACAATTAGCATCAATTGGTCTAATATCACGTTTGGATAAAGACACGGTTGACCTAATAAAAGATAGAAGGAATAAGTCAGCACATCCCTCTGGGCATTCCCCTAGTGCAGAGGAGGCTAGGTATATATTCTCTGAAGTAATAGAAAAATTTCTATCAAAACCAGTATTAAGTACAAATAGTTTGGTAGACAGAATTTTGTCTAGGCTTGGGAATGTGAACTTTTTCACATCAACGTTTATTACTGATACTAGAAATGTTACAGAGCACGAAATTAAAGATATTCATAAAATCTCATATCCTTATATGCTCAGTAAGTTGTTACTTGAGTTCAAAGAAAGTGAAGGCGAGAGAAAAAAGAACGCATCCTTTCTCCTTGACGGCATGGCAGCACTGGATTGGGAGGATTTAAATCAAGACTTGGTTAATCGAGTCATTTCCAAGGTTATGGATGACCAAAATTATAATGAAAAAGCATTATCAATGTTAAGCGCAAATATTAAACTGCGAGGCTTTTTGTGTGCGGTTGATCAAGCTCGGTTCAAATCTTTGTTGTCATCAAGAATTAAGGAAATGAAGTTTAACGAAGTGTCTACATCGTTGTCCCACCCTGTAATAGTAATGAGGAAGTTATCTGAGGACGGTGCTGCGATTGATTTTTCAGAAAACTTCATGGAGCTCATTAAAAAAGTACCGTATAGGAATGGGACAATTAGGATTGTATCTGCTAATAAGGATTTACTATTAAAGCCTTATTTAGACGAAATATACTCAGATGCTGGCTCAAGTCAGTTCGATACCGCAAAAATGTTTATCGAAAGGTTTGGAGATATTGAAGAAGAATTTACCAAGTTAGTAGACGATGAAGATGCGTTTAAATTACTGTGTAATATCGTATCAGCATCTAGAAATGGAACTTGGGCTGCTGAAGCGGTTACCGACAAAAAGTTTGAAAAATACCCCAACCTAAAAGAAAAATCTTTACGGTTTATTGAGGGCGAAAAAGCCAAAGCCAATGAAATTGTTAAAGAGATAGTTAGTTACTTTATGACATTAGAAGAAGTTTGTGAGATGTATCTGTAATTTTCATATAACAAAGCATTTAAGAGTGATTCGCAACGCTTGGCAGTTTCGCTTCGCTAAAGTATAGCCAAGTGCCGCTCACACCTTAATGCGGCGTTATACAAACGGAGGTAACTGTGAGTTTAGAAGAACTTAATCTTGAAAATCTTCCCCTTCAAAATGAACTGGTTAGATCTGCTTGTTCTGCGTTTATTTCCGAAGACAATGTGGTTGCCGTAGTGTTATTAGGCTCATTGGCTGCAGGTAAGGGTGACCGAGTATCTGACGCTGACATTTTGATTCTTACCCAAAATGAATTTCATAAGTCCACACAAGAGTGCTTCTCGGCTTTTGAGCGTGGTAAAGAAATTTTCTATCGTAATCAAGGCTTTCATAACGAGAATGCTTACTTTACAAAGTACATTTTTACGGATTTAACCAGCACAGAGATTCATTGCCTAGATCTAAGCGAACCTTTTGATATCTCTAGACCTTTTAAAGTGCTATTTGATAAAGCAGGTGCGGTGGAGTCACGATTAACCGATGCTCCAGCGCCAAAGCATGAAGACTTTCCTGCATATACAAATGGTGACCAAGGCTTAATCTGGGAACTTTTGGAGTGTATAAAGTGGTTAAGCCGGGGTAAAAATGAACTAGCCAAATCTTACCTTAAGAAGTTGGCGGATAAGCTGTAACAGTTTGTATAACAAAGCGTTTAAGACGGATTCACAACGCTTGGCATTTTCAGTTTGATTCAACTTTAGTGTTTACGGCACAATGGTTAGGTTTGGTGGTCGCGTTGTTCACCACTTAACGCGGCGTTAGTTGCCAACGAGAAAAACGCAACTAAAGCAGAATGTTTGGGGTTAATGTTCGTGTGTTTTTGGCTCGGTTTTCGTATTTCAATTTCGAGTTATTTGGGTTTGTAAAATCGTGCGTTGGTTTCTTTTGTGGTTGTATTCTCTATTTCAGAAACCGATTTATATGTTGAAAGTTAGCTCTGTAACATTGTTTGTCCAAAGGCGCTTTTTTGGTGTTGTTAGCTCGTTTTCTACGGCGTTTCATGTTCCAAGTGGTTTCAGTGACAGTCGCTTTGAAACTACGCCTGATTTGAGTTTCTTAAAACACTTAAATCTAGTGTTGTCAAAGCGGTAACAAACTTCAAATCAAAGCTTTAGGTTTGGCAACTAACAAAGCATTCAAGAGGGATTCACAACGCTTGGCAGTTTTGGTTTGAATTGGCTTTAGTGTTTACGGCACAATGGTTTAGGTTAGGTGGTGGCGTTGTTCACCCCTTAATGCGGCGTTAGACAAATAAAAGGAAAACATATGACACTTGGGTGGTTAATTCTTCTTTCATTTCTACACATTGCAGTTTGTCTTTTTAGCCCTTTTGTGTTTTTCATTATCGTATTTCAACTGCGTGAATTTGAACTTTCTAAACATCACTCAGATATCTGTATGGCTTTAGGTGGAGCATATGTCATTTCGACAATTGTGAGTGTAATTATAGTTTTTAATTACTACCTTGCTGATAGCCAGGAACCATACTATTGGTGGTTTGCGATGCCTTGGGCACTATTAGTCGCTATTATTGTGTACATATTGAAAGTAGCGAAGGTAAAATTTGCCTAACAAACTGTTTAAGAGTGATTCGCAACGCGTGGCATTTTTACTATGCGTAGCGTTTGGTGTTTAAGGTGGTATGCGGCGGCATCGGTATTGCGTTGCTCACACCTTAACAGGGCGTTAGTTCTCAAAGTTGTTTTAATATCAGTGGAGTAAGTATGTTTACAGGCATAGTTCAGGCGGTAGCCGAAATTGTTGATGTGACAGATCAAAGAGGGATTAGAACTTTTGTTATCGACTTCCCTAAAGGGTTTTGTACTGATCTAGAAATTGGGGCAAGCATTGCTATTGACGGTGTGTGTCTGACAGTCACTGAAATACAGTCAGATGTTCGTGTTAAGTTCGACGTAATGCTGCAAAGCCTCTTGATCACAACTCTGAGTAAGTATTGCTCATCCCAATTAGTTAACGCTGAGAGAGCCGCAAAAGATGGGGCAGAAATTGGCGGTCACCCGCTATCTGGTCATGTGGACTTTAATGTAGCTATCGTCGACGTAAAACAAATTGAGGATAACTATTGTGTTCGCTTAGCACTCCCTGATGCTTGGAAAAGATACGTTTTCCCTAAAGGTTATATAGCTCTAAATGGAGCGAGCTTGACTGTAGCTGACGTAAATAAGCATGAAGGTTGGTTTGAAGTTTGGCTTATTCCTGAGACTCGTAGAATGACGGTTTTCGAATCAAAAGCCAGTGGTGACTTTATCAATATAGAAATCGAGCGTGGTACCCAAGTAGTTGTTGATACGGTTCGTGACACGTTAAATGAAAACCTTGGACCACTATTACCATTGTTTGAAAAACTCCTTTTAGAGCAAGGTGTTGATTTGGATTCACTAGGCTATAAACCTCAGGCACTCAGTGGGTCAAAGAACTAACAAACTGTTTAAGAGTGATTCGCAACGCGTAGCATTTTCACTATGCGTTGTGTTTAGTGTTTAAGGTGGTATGCGGCGGCATCGGTATTGCGTTGCTCACACCTTAATGCGGCGTTAGTTCCCCAGAGGAAGCAATCAATCCGTAGGAAATTTTTGTTTCTGGTGGAGTACACGCATAACTCTGATGATATCGCCTTCGACCCAGTAAGAGACAATCATCGAAATCTCAGGAATAATGAGCAATCGTCCGCGGATACCATCTCGTTGTACACCCATTAAAGGTTGTTCAAGCAAGTTTTCTACTTTTGCTTCAATGAGGTTGTCAGTTTTTTCTGCCACATCAGGGTTGAAGTCATAGAGAAACTCGAAGATCTTTTCACGATCATTAAGTGACTCTTCTTCCCATAAAATCATTGCTTACCTCGATTACGGATTCTGGCTTTGCGCTCTTCCATTCGAGACTTAGCAGTTTGGTGCTCAACGAAAACAGATTTTCCTGAGTCAAACTTCTCAAATGCTAGGTTTACTTGTTCAGTTAGCCATGCATCGTGAGATAATGTTTTTCTTTGTTGTTCAGCAAGTTGCTCAGTAAGTTCACGGCAAGCATCACTCAGAGTGCGACCTTGGCTCTCAGCCATTTGTTGAGCAAGGCGTTTTGTTTCTTCATCAACACGAAATTGAATTCTAGTGTCCATGATGTATTCCTTTGTTGGTGTGTGTACAAATGTTAGCACTAGACTTTGAGATGGGCAACTAACAAACAATTTAAGAGTGATTCGGCACGCGTGGCGTTTTTACTATGCGTTGAGTTTAATGTTTAAGGTGGTATGCGGCGGCTTTTGTATCGCGTTGCTCACCCCTTAACAGAGCGTTAGTACTGGGTTGACATCAAAGGTCAAAAGTCTTGATGTTTATTGGTTTCTTTTCCCAGCTTTACACCTATTCAAATGTGCCTTTCACGTTCGCTCCGGTGGCACTATATGAGCTGAGTTCGCTTTGATTTTACCGTTTACGGTTTCTAACTTTTGGGTAATTTCTCTGGCGTGGCTTCTTTTTTGCTGTTGGTGTTTAACCCTAAAATTAGTTCTTTGGTGTGGCTGTTCAAATCCTGTGATCGAATCCTTTGCAAATTTGAAAGCGGTGAAAAAGGGTGGTTTCGCATGTTCTTCTTCTAGCCAACTTTCGTCTTGAGGTCGGTTTTTAGATTGGCAGTTGTCCGTTAGGCTTCTGTGTTTTTAACCACAAATTTCGTGCTATATTTCAGTATCTTGGCGTGTGCCAAATGCTTTAAGGGCTGCGTACTAACAAGCTGCTTAAGAGGGATTCACAACGCGTGGCATTTTTACTATGCGTTGATTTTAGTGATTAAGGGGCATGCGGCGGCATCGGTATTGCGTTGTTCACCCCTTAGCAGAGCGTTAGGCGTTGTCCAGAGAGTATGGAGAGATAAGATGAATAGAGCTTTTCCAGATGAATTAAAAAAACTGCACTCAATAGAAATTGACTACGCGGACGGTGAGGGAATTGATTTTGAACCATATGATGATTTCTATTCACAAGAAGAAACATCAGAATGGATTAAAGCATGGACTGGTAATTCTTCACTCAATGGGCATGAATATTTAATTTTTGGTCAAGATGGTTCTGGCGGTTACGCTGCTTTTTGGCTAGTCAACAATGTCGAAGATCTTTTGCAACAATCTATTGTTTTCTTTGGCTCTGATGGTGAAGTCGGGGTGGTTGCACAAAATTTTGGAGACTATGTTTGGTTGTTTGCACATGGTCTTGGGCCATACGAGGCTGTTGCTTCTCCTGATTTGAATCGCCCCCTAAATAGTAAGTTTTTGCACTTTGCTCAGGAGGTTGCAGCGTCAAATGAAAGCTCAGTGTCTAAAATCATAAGCGTGGCCAAATCAAAGTACCCTAACTTTGAGCAAATGATTGATGAACTTTGCCTATAAGCCAAGCGCCTAACAAACTGTTTAAGAGTGATTCGCAACGCGTGGCATTTTTACTATGCGTAATGCCCGAGGAAGATAGTTGGTATGAAGGACTTTTTGACAATGGTAGAGATGACTGCTGGTTCAATCAAACGAACAGAAAAACACTAATACGTGAAGGGCTTGCAAACATACAACTGCCTAATAGCGATAAGAACCTTATTCTTTTCCATTCAGGGGGGGGAGATGGTTTCTATCCGGTAATTGGCGGCTACGACTCGAATAATAATTTAGTCGCAGTTCATACAGATTTCTTTGTTGTCGACATATCTGAAAATAAAGTTGAATCAGCGTCCATAACTTTGTTGAGATCTTGGTAAAAGTATTACCTAACAAAGCGTTTAAGAGGGACTTGGCACACGTGGCATTTTCAATTTGTTAGGGTGTTATGTGGTCACTTCTGTATCGTGTGCCAGCGTCCCTTAACGCGGCGTTAGCTGTCTACACTAAAGTTGGTGTAAAAAACTTAATGCTCAATTTCATTTAAGTTAGCGATGTCTCTATTAATGATGAAACGGATCTGTTGTAACAATACTCTTCTGTTAATTTCATTGATTTGATAGCTAGGATAAGAGCAATGAAAAAACTAGATGAAGTTAAACTAAATCTAAAGCGAACAAATCAAATGGGAGAGACAACTTTAGGTAAGTTGACGATTGAGGGAGTAAGTAAAAGTTGGTTTGTATTGGAGCCCGCAGGACCAGACTCGATAACTGAAGGATCCGATAAAAGGATCAAGGCAGGGGCTTACAAATTATTGCCTTATAGCTCACCGAAGTATCCTAATGTATATGAATTACAAAATGTTCCAGGGAGAACGTTTATTCTAATCCATGCCGGAAATTATCACAAAGACACTCTTGGGTGTTTGATGCCTGGTAAAACGTGGGGGAGTGTGGCTAAATCTCATTACTATGTAGGTAATAGTAAATCGGCTCTGAAAGAAATTTTTGCTGAAATCGCGAGCTACAAAAAAATTACCATAAATATATCTAATCAGTTGGAGCAGCAATGATGATAAGGAATATGGCAATCTTAATTGTGTCTGTTTTTTGTTCAGGACTACTGTATGCTAAGACGCCAGAAGTAAGTCTCTTACATAACTGGATGATAGAAAACTACAAATCTATTGAATCAAACCTTGAAAAAAAAGGCGGTTCGAAAATAGTTCCTACGCTTTTTTCTTTGGTAGAAATTTGGAAACGTAGAGACGGAGCTATTTCGGGAGAAGTTTCTCCCTTATTGTTGGTTGCACTAAAAGTTGAGCCTCAGAATACTTTACTTTTACTATCTGAAAACCCGGAGTCTTTTGACAAATGGTTAAGTGAGCTAGAAGGGATGGTGTTCACAGACCATACAGGCAATGAGGCGAATCGGTTAGAAAAGTTAAGAGTTGATGTATTAGCAACAATGAAATCCTACTCTATAAAACAGCCGGATAAGTTAAAGTTAATGGCTGACGCACTTGTTGAAAGGTTGGAGGTTATAAAGGTGAGCGTGATAGATTAAGCCAGTGCTAGTAGCCAGCTAACAAAGCATTTTAGAGTGACTCCCAACGCTTGGTATTTTCAGTTCGAGGTTGGGTTTCGTGTTTAAGGCAAAATCGTTTAGTTTGGGTGGTAGCGTAGTTCATGCCTTAACTGCGCGTTATGCGCTTTTACGAATTGAAACATGGAGAGTGTGATGGTTGTATATGGAGATTTGCAGTCAGGTAACTGCTTAAAAGTAAAATTACTATTGTCATTCCTTGGCATTGAGCACCAATGGAAGCACGTTAATCTCTTAGATAACGAGACTAAAACAACAGAATTTTTAGCCCTCAATCCAAATGGTAAAATCCCGACAGTCGTTTTAGATGACGGTCGAGTACTCTGTGAGTCCAATGCAATATTGGGGTACTTTGCAGAAGATACACCTTATCTACCTAAGGACAGTTATCAAAAAGCAAAAATGTACGAATGGCTTTTCTTTGAGCAATACTCACATGAGCCTTATATTGCAGTAGCGCGTTTTATTCAGAAGTATCAAGGTATGCCGGAGCACCGTCTAGAAGAATATAAATCACTACAATCAGGCGGCCATAAAGCATTACAAATCATGGAGCTACAGCTGTCAAAAACTAAGTTCTTAGTTGGTGATAATATTTCTATTGCTGATATCGCACTATATGCTTACACCCATGTCGCAGATGAGGGTGGTTTTAACCTAGAAACTTACCCAAATATCGAGCGTTGGATTGGGGTAATTCGCAAGCTGGACGGTTATGTAGGTATGTATTAACCACGCGCATAACATAGCGTTTAAGATAGATTCTCAACACGTGGCATTTTAACTGTACGTTGAGCTCAGTGATTAAATCGGTATGCGGAAGGCTCGGTATTGCGTTGCTCACCTCCAAAAGGTCATTAATACTCAAAGGTCAAATATGGATATTTACCCAGAAATCGAGTTATCTAAAGCGCAGCATAATGCAATTGAAGCTCTGAGAAACAAGTCGTTTCCTGAACATCAGGTTGACCGTTCTTACTATAAGCAACTCCCACATATGAGAGTTTTGAAGTACGAAGGTGATCACTTAGTTGGTTACATGGGATTAGACTACAGAGTTGTTCGCGTCGGTGATGAAATTTATAAAGTATTAGGTGTGAGTGATTTTTGTGTCGAGAGCAAACTTCAAAGGCAAGGTATTGGCACAACAATGTTGTCTCAACTCAGCGAGTATGCGTCAACTAAAGATGTCGACTTCATCATTTTAGTCTCCGATTTGGATCGTTTTTATGTGGCTAATGGTTATGTGCGCCTTAACTCTCTAAGTTCTTGGTTGCGAGTTCATGAACATAAAAATTACGGTGTTGCTGTAGAGCAAGTCGATGATTTATATGTTAAACCTATCAGCGGAAAAATTTGGGCTGTTGGTCATATAGATTGGTTAGGGTATATGTACTAGTCTGTAGTGGGTTAATAAACTGTTTGAAAAGAAACGCCACACGTGGCATTTTTAATTCGCGTAGCTTATACCTTACGAGAGCGCTTTTCCACAAGGAGTAATATGTGATTGTAGTAGCAAGGTTTTCTTTTCCTCATGAAGCTCATATTGCGAGAGCAAGCCTAGATAGTGTCGGAATAGAAAGCCACATTGCTGACGAGCACACGGTGAATACTCAGTGGCTTTATTCAAATGCAATGGGCGGCGTTCGTCTGATGGTGGCCGAAAGTGATGCAGAAGACGCGAAACAAATACTTAGCAGTGATTTCTCAGAATCATTAGAAAGTGAACTTGCCGTTGATGAAGGAAAAGATGTTTGCCCTAACTGTGGTAGTAAAGAGCTATTTGCATTTACAAAAGGTAAGCGTCCAGCTTTCTTAGTCTTTATTTTACTGGGTTTTCCATTGTTCTTTTACAAGCATGGTTACAAGTGTAAGCAGTGTGGGGAATTCAGTGAAAGGCTTTAATTTAAGTCGTTAGATAATAAAGCGTTGAAGAGATAATTTGCACGCGTAGCATTTTTACTTTGCGTTAGGTTGAGTGGCTATGCAGAAGTCAGAGTTCTGCTTACTTCCAAGCAAAGCATTATACGATAGTGAAGGGACAACATTGAATGAGTGAAATTAAAACAATAGAGCAGTTAAAAGAAATTTACGCAGAGCCAAGTGCGAGAGCTAAAAATAAAGCGTTGCCTGCCCTGGATGTTCATGCGATTACATTAATTAATAATTGCCATTTTGCAGTTCTAAGTACCGCCGATACACAAGGCTATATCGATCTCTCTCCGAAAGGAGGGGAACCTGGCTTCGTAAAAGTTTTAGATGAATCAACATTGTTGCTCCCTGATAGCTCGGGAAACAATCGTATAGATAGTCTAAAAAATATCATTAGTAACCCCAAAGTTGGGTTGTTATTGATGGTAAATGGTATTGATGAAGTACTGCGTATTAAAGGAATTGCAAGTATTCACACAGACCCCAAATTGATATCTGCTTGCCCCGATGGAAGTAAAGATCCTAAGGTTGTTATCAAAATAGTCATCGAGAGTATGTACTTTCATTGTGCGAAAGCTGTGATGAGAGGGAAACTTTGGTCTGATGACTATAAAGTCAATCGCTCAATTCTCCCTTCATTAGCTCAAATCTTTAAAGATCAACAAAAGTTAGAAAATAAAGCGCTTAATCAAGAAGAGATGTTGAAATATTACCAATCCAGTCTTTAGAGCGAGTGTAGTAAAGTGTTTAAAAGGGAGAAAAATGCTTGGCTCTTTAGGTTTGACCTGCTGTACGGCACTATGGATTAGTTTTGGTGGGATGTTACTCATCCCATAACGTTAGTCCACAAATAAACAATTGTTAGTCCAAATTTTAAAATGAAAAATGTAGAAAACTTTACTCTAGAAAATTACGTTTTGGCTAGTCCGGGAATTAGGTGTGTTGGACAAATGATTGATCTTTTTATCAGTTTTAGCATTTTTACTCTCGTTTTATGGGGCGGCTTAGAAATCGGTATTGAAAAGGAACTTGTTCGCGCTATGGGAGTAACTGCGACTGTATCGTATTACCTTTTTTCTGATTGTTTACCAAATGGTCAAAGTGTGGGTAAAAAACTTTTGGGCATTGCAGTTATAAGTGCAAGAACGGGTAAAAGGTGCAATATTTTTCAGTCACTTTTTAGAAATATTATTACTCCATTCTTCGGTTTTATTGACTCAATTTTCATTCTTGGTAAAAAGAGGCAACGGCTCGGTGATAAGTTAGTGAGAACAGTGGTGGTAGTTCACTAGCTTGTTTAAGAAATTGACAGCGCTGGGGGCTTGGGTTCAAGTCGGGCTTTGTTTTCAGGGTGGGACAGCTTCGCTTAGGTGGTGGCGTTGCTCACACCTAAATTCGGTGTTAGGCAATCAGAATCAGTACGTAATTATGAATAAAGAGCATTCCGAAGCTTTCATTTTGGAGATTGATAAGGTTTTAGCTCCGAGCGGTTTCAAGTTTATCAAATCTAGACGAGTATGGCAGCGCTGGGAAGTGAATGGAGTCGTATCAGATTCCGCAATTTATGGGTTGTTAGCTAAACCTCTGGATAGCGCTTAATATCCAGCCTTAAAAGCATCTAATAGATATAGCCTGTCAGCGCTCTATACGTAGCCTTACACTTGATGTTGAGGTTTCTCGGATTGACTTGGTAGACACTGAATGTACTATCAAGGATAGGACTTACTGCAAGGATAGCAGCATGAGCGAGAAATTATTCTGGGTTAATCCCTACCAAACAGAACTTAACTCAAGAGTGACCAATGTAGACGGAAATAAGGTTGAATTGGATCAGACTATCTTCTTTGCGGAGTCTGGAGGTCAAGAGAGTGATAAAGGAACGATTAATGGTATTCCGGTTTTGATTGCTCAAAAGTTAGGTGTTCGACTTATTTACACATTGGAATCCTCTCCAAATTTTACTCTTGGTGACATTGTAACTACGAATATTGATTGGAAGCGTAGATACGCCTTAATGAAGCTACACTTTGCGGCTGAAGTGGTGCTCGAGATGTTTTATCAGCGTCGGGAACGCATTGTTAAGATAGGCGCGCATATTTCTGAAAATAAGAGTCGCATAGATTTCGAGTGGTCAGAAAATATTGGCCCGCTATTGAAAGAAATTGAAACTGATGTGCAAGATTTGATTAACTCTGATTCAGTTATTGTTAGTGACTTTTCCGATCAAGAGACTGAAAGAAGGTATTGGAGAGTGGATGGGTTTGCGCAAGTACCTTGCGGTGGCACTCATTTAAAGCGCACATCAGAAGTCGGCCAAATTCAATTAAAACGCAAGAACATCGGTAAAGGCAAAGAAAGGGTTGAGATAACCTTATGCTCGCAAGTCGATAGGGCATTAGAAATAGATTCCTAACACGTGGCATTTTAGTTCATGGTGAGATTCACATTTGCGATATGATGATTGAGATTGAGGGCGTGTTGGCTACTTCTTAACGAAACGCTACACGATAGGAGCGGGAGGATGATATGTCGAAGGTAGCATTGAAAGGCTTTATTTTAGTTCCGGAGAAGGATTTAGAGTTAGTAAAACATGAGTTAATAACTCACAAAAGGCTCACGCTAGAAGAGCCGGGCTGCCTTACTTTTCTTGTGACTCAAAGCCCGACTAATCCTTTTCGTTTTGATGTCTATGAGGAGTTCGTCGACAAAGCCTCTTTTAAACAACATCAGGAAAGAGTTCAAGCCTCACATTGGGGAAAAGTAACAGCCAATGTTAAACGTCAATACGAAATCTTTGAATGTGTGCATGACTAATCGCCTCTGAGTGATTTAGAGCGTTTACGCTTTGTTTTTCAGGTGATTCTTCTATGTTGCTTTATTCATCTATTAAGCTGGTTTAGGGAGCTTGATATTTTGCCGTATTAAATCTAGAAACTTTACTGGAAGTGTTATGTTTAGAGTTGTGTATGAATGGCGTGTGCCAAGTGAAAAAATGGATGAGTTTCAAAATATATGGCGTTCAACGACAGATTCAATTCATCAGTCAGTAGATGGGGCGTTTGGTAGTTTTATGCTTCGTTCTTATGATGTACCAGAAAAGGTTTTAACTATTGCCAAGTGGCGAACACGTGAAGACTGGGAGCGGTTTTGGGAAACTAGTAACCCAGAAAAAATGAAGAAGATGAGTGAAATTGCAGAGCGTATTTCAGTTGAACCATTCGATGAAATTGAAGATAGAACTAAGTAGGGTCAGAGACAAACAATAGAAACGTTAAAGTGATGCCTAATGCACAGTTTGGCGGACAATATGAAAGACAACCTTAACCAAGGAATAGGGTTATGCAGATTTTAATTGTTGGAGGTAGCAAGGGTCTAGGAAGGTTCTTGGCTACGAACTTACAGGGTACAGAAACTTATACTATTTCTAGATCAAAGCTAGTTGAGGATGGAGTAGCTTCTGTTCGTATTGATGTTAGTCCGGAGAAAAAACCAGATTACACGTGCTTCAAAGGTGTAAAGTTTGACATCATAGTTTATTTGGCGTCGATGTGGGGAGAGTCTTCAAAATTGACAACAAACGAACTGATTGAGTTTATGCATGTTGGCCCGATTGGGTATCTTAATTTAGTCAATGAGCTTAACGCTTTAGGTTCACTTAACGATAAATGCAATATTGTATCTATTGGCTCTACAGCAGAGCTTTCAGAAAGTAGTGAATACCCTGCATTCGCCCTCAGTAAAAGATTACTCAAAGATATTTCTAGCCAGCTGCAAAACGTTTATCGTGATTACCGCTTTACTCACTTTACAATAGGTGGGATCGGGCATGCTGAAGAGGAACGTATTGAGTATTCGAGTGTTTTGGAGATTATAAATATGCTAACCAAGCTTGATCCAAACACATACCTTTCAAATATGCATATAAAGTCCAAGCTAGGAATGTAGCTCTCAAGCTGTATTACGTACCTGCTTCTATGGTTTGGCATCATGTGCACTCTTTTTATTGAGCTATGGTTATAACTCTAATGAAAGGAGTTTACTTATGTCATACATTGATGGGTTTGTCGCTGCAGTACCGACAGCGAATAAAGAAAAGTATATCGCACACGCAAAAATTGCAGCAGAAATGTTTAGGGAGTTTGGGGCCTTAAAGGTTATTGAGACGTGGGGAAGTGAAGTACCAGACGGTGAGAGCACATCATTTCCCATGGCAGTTAAAGCTGAAAGCAACGAAACCGTTGTGTTTTCATGGGTAGTCTGGCCTTCAAAAGAAGTTCGAGACTCAGGGTGGCAGCGGATCATTGGGGATCCTCGAATGAGTCCTGAGAATAACCCAATGCCCTTTGATGGAAAGCGTCTCATTTATGGTGGATTTGATGTTATTTTGGAGCAGTAAAATACCAGAGAGCCCCAGCTTGATTCGTGACACTTGGCGCGTTAATCAGGATTACGCTTCTGATGTCGATTAAATAGGGCATTCCGCGATAAGCGTTGATAAAACTCCATGTGGAGGCTTAGAGTAAAAATGGAAGGGATAAATTATTCACTGATTGTCGTATCAGCTATAGCTAGCCCCGGGCCTGCGATGGCAGGCACGTTAATGAACTACGGTCAACGCCTTGATAACCAACGGAAACCTAGACGTTGCATTACTTATAGTTCGATGAGATGTTATCCCGCAAGACGTTAATTTGGAGAAAAGAATGGATTCAAACTCACTATTATTATTTGTTGTCGCTTGTCTCGCTATCAACATGATTCCTGGACCTGATGTAATTTATATTGTTTCCAATACAATGAAAGGTAAATTATCTGCTGGGCTGAAAGCGGCTCTGGGGCTTGGTGTTGGTTACTTTTTTCATACACTAGCGGCATGTTTAGGTTTGTCAGCAATAATTCTGAGTTCATCTTTGGCTTTTAGCGTTGTTAAATGGTTAGGGGCTGCTTACCTAGTTTATTTAGGTGTTCAGTCGTTACTGTCCATGTGGCGTGGAGAAAGTAAAATCGTTGAAAACAAAAATGTTGATAATAATAAAAATGTGTTTGTTCAGGGGGTTATTGTCAGCGTGTTGAATCCAAAAGTAGCGTTATTCTTCCTCTCGTTTCTGCCTCAATTTATTGATACGTCTGCAAGCTCAACATCAATGCAATTATTAGTACTTGGCTTGCTGTTCAGCGCACTTGCGACGACATGTAACGTTTTGTACGCATCTGTGGGGAATTGGGTATTTAGTCGTTCACACTCTCAGCGTTACTCTAGAACTCTTGAAGGTGTTTCGGGTATTCTGCTTATCAGTCTAGCGAGTAAAGTGGCATTTAGTGATCGTTAGATACAGGGCATTTTATTCTCGTGATTTTTATATGGCTAATGTTTGCTCAACCTATACGTAAAATGAGTGCTATTGCATAGGTTGAATCACAAATTTCATAAATACCAATAAGTGAACGTATTTATTTATAGTATGGTTGGCGCGATTTTATCGTAGCTAGGTTAATAACATGAAAAATAAAGTAATTCTGTGTTCCGCATTCCTTTTGGGTTTGTCAGGTTGTGCTTCTGTTCCTACTGTTGATTCGACAGTATCAAATCAAATGAAATCATTTGAAGCACCTCAAAAGGGGAACGCAGGGATTTACATTTATCGAGAAGATGCTTTTGTCGGAGCAGCGCTTAAAAAGTATGTTTACGTCGATGGGGAATGTATTGGTGAAACAGCTCCTGGTGTATTCTTCTACCATGAGGTCGAAGGCAATAAAGAACATCAAGTAAGTACAGAGTCTGAGTTTTCTGAAAATCACTTAACTATCTTAACGGAAGAGGGCCGTAATTATTTCGTTAATCAATACATTAAAATGGGTGTATTTGTTGGTGGTGCGGGCGTAGAACTCGTGGACGAAAGCAAAGGTAAAGCAGAAGTACTAAAAGTAGACATGGCAGAAAAAGGAAACTGTCCTTCGATCTAGTTTAACTGACTGATTTTACATTTAAAAGTACTTAAAAAAACACAACCCAGCGCTTGACATGAAAAGTTCAACGTTGGGTTGCGTTTTTATGGCCAACAGCTTTTACTTGGTGTTGTTATTGGTAATACATAAGCGTAAATCAGCAACAAGGATGTGTAATGAAAAATAAGATGTGGATCTTCGCAATTATCTTACTCATTGGTGGGCCTTCACTATTGCCATTTAGTCTGGAAGTTATTTCTCTCATCGAGTTATTTGGGCTGTTAGGGTTGTGGACGGTTTATTCATCCTATGCTGAGTATTTGATCAAGCATCCTCGGCTCAAAAGAGGCGCATCTTTAGCTACATGTTGGGATCTTCAACCTCAAATATTATTCTCATTTCGTGATATTAAAGTATTCCCACTGCTGATATTTCATATGTTTCCTGTTCAAAGTGTGTTGGTTTGGTCTTTAATTTTTACCTTTTCGGGCGGTGTTATTTGCCATTATGTAATTTGATCTAACCATTGTTCAAAGCATTTCCTTATTAAGTTTAATTACTTGTTTAAGCGGTTACGCGGGGATGAAACAGGTCATTAAATAACTTGGCGATCATCAAAATGAGCATGATGTTTACCAGCATGAGTAAAGGTGTTTCGATACGATACTCCGGGGTCAAGTTAAGTGCGCCTGAGGTTAATACCACCAATAAATTGACGCCTAAGACTCTATGGATCATCAGCTGTGGTGTAGAAAATACCTCCCAAATCAAAATAATATTGATGAAATAAAATAACCCTAGTTGCCATAGCTCAGTCATCATGGGCATCAAGAAGATGTATTGCAGCAGTATCACTGAACCTGTTCCCAAAACGCCAAAGAAGGCATCTTTAACAACGCTAGGAGGCATTGTAGGTACTATTGATGAAAAGACACCGGCCAACATAGGGAAGATAAACCCACCTGGTACAGGGAGATAAATCCAAACCAATAACGAGGTGATAAACATCGATAGGCCTTGCAAAACCTTTCTGCGGTCTTCTTTCAAGTGCTGTATGAAAGTCCGGTGTTCACGATGCCAAGATGTTTTCTGTTTCACTTGTTCTGTCAATAAGGTACGACCAATTAGATGCGTGGTTGGCTGAGCGATATTAAGTAGCGTCAGGTTTTGAGCCACAGGTTTCCAGTCAATATCATCACAGTGGGGCTTTTCCACTTGTTCAAGTAATCGTTCTTGAATACGTTTCATCTCTTCGAGGCGCTGATGCCACAGCTTTCGATGTTCTTTGAGGTGGTAACTGCCCGTGAGCGGTAATCCCAGTAGTTGGCACATCTTCTCAATGTTTGCTGTGTTGGTTTCAAGGGCATCAATATCAATGTCATTTGGTTTGTCTATAGCTTTAAGCAACACCTCACGGCTGCTCTCAAAGCGTTGAATGAAATTCTCTTCAGTATTCACTGGCCAAACCAAACGATAAACAACGGAGAAGGTAATGATGCCAAGAATAGTTTCCTGCATTCGAAGTACTGCGCAATGGAATGTCACCTGACTATCAAACCCTCCCATACAAGCGATGATAGAGCACACCGCAAAGCCTATGGAGAACACATAACCGTACTTTTCGTCGCTCGACATGAAAATGCATACACCTAAAAATAGGGTAAAAAAAGTCAGGAACAAGAAGCGATCTTGAGAAAATGCTGTGATGAGGAAAAAGGCATAGCCAATGCCCAGTAGGGTTCCCACTAGGCGGTTATGACCTTTGTTTATCGAGTGAGCGAAGCTTTCATTTAATGCCATTACCGCGACGGCGATCGCTGCCCAATAGGGTTTCTCCCATTGAAACCATAAGGCGAGGCAGATTGCGATAACGATAGACAGCGCAGCTTTAATTGCTTCTTTGGTTGAGGCATTAAACATACATTTCACCGCACTTATTGTTTGATTATTTTGATGGATGCCGTCATACCGACGCGTAGTTGAAAATCTTTTGGTAAGTTGTCTAATTTCACTTTAATTGGAATGCGTTGAGCTAAGCGTATCCACTGAAAATTAGGATTCACATTAGGCAGAAGGTTGTTACCTGTACTACCGTCTTGCTTCGCGATGCCATAACCAATGCTCTTGATTTTACCTTCCAGCACCATTTCGTCGTGCATCATTAAGGTCACGTATGCTTTATCTCGTGGATCAACACCAACTAAATCCGTTTCTTTGAAATAGCCTTCGATCCAAAAGCTGTCTTCATCAATTAATGCTACAACTGGTGAGTTTGCGACAACTTGGGAGCCGGTGCGCAGATTAAAATTAGTGATGTAACCATTTGTTGGAGCGTACACCTTGGTGTAATCAAGGTTTAGCTTGGCTTCTTCAACATTGGCTTTCGCGAGTTCTACGTTGGCAACGGCTGTCTCCACCGCATTGTCTAGGTTATTCAATGTCAGTACAGGTACAGCGCCAGGTGTGCGCTTTTCTAACTTAAGTGCTCGCTGCTCTTCATTTTTGGCCTTTGCTAGTAATGCAATGGCTTGCTTTTGAGCTGCTAGCGCTTTGTGGTACGCCGCTTTATAAATGCTTGGGTCAATCTCAAACAGTAAGTCGCCCGCATTAACTTGGGAGTTGTCTTCAACATATACCTTGATGACTTGCCCGGTTACACGGGGCGTTATAGACACAATGTACGCGCTGACATGACCATCTCTAGTCCAAGGATTGTTTGAGTATGATTGGTAGTAACTGAAAATCACAGTGCCAGCGGAACACAGTAATAAAAATGTGATTAGATAACGTTTTATCACGGAATTTGCCTCAAAAGATGGTTATGAATCGACCAATAACGCCAGTAAAAATCACAATTAGGCTCAGCTCAGCAAGTGCTGGAAACGCAACGTATTTGTGTACCCCTAATTTTGTTGCAACGGTTCCAACCAAAATGGTGAGAATGTAAGCCAATGCAATAACCAGCAACAAGGGTGGGAAGTAAACTTCACCCCACACAAGCTCATGTGGCATTGAGTTCATAGTGCTTTTCTCTATTTATTTGATGAATGCAAAGATAAGAGAAATCCTACAAATGTAACAATCGCTTTTGTAGGATCAAATCCATCAATGTATTTTTTTAGAGAGTTCGTAATGAGTTACGTCTAATGTCGAACGTGCTTTAAGGGGAGTGTGAGTGCGATAAGTTTTCGCATTTACGTGCGGAATAACTACGTATCTAATGATGAAGATAAAAGCCTCGGGTCAACAGTCGCTCTTCCGAGCTAGCATTCTCAATAACTTGTGATAGTTTAGCCATGTAGCCCTAAGATATAAGAAAACCTATGAATTTTAGTCTTGAACAACTATTGGCATTCGTTGCTGTTTACGAGGAGCTTTCGTTTAGCAAGGCTGCTGTAAAATTGAATAAGCACAGAACAACCATCGGGCAGGTTATTACGAATTTAGAAGATTTACTTGCTGTGAGCTTGTTTAATCGGGTTGGCCGTTCCGTAGAACCCACTGAAGATGCTCGCCTTCTTTACCACTATGCAAAGCAAACAATTGAACAAGCCCGTACGTTCGACAAAGTTGCATTGAGCCTTGCTCATGGTGGCTTAGAGAGTGTCAGCATTGCCTATTCTAGTGCCATCCCACATCGTTTGCTGGTGTTACTTCGTGTTCAATTAGCGGCAGATTTTCCGATGATGCGAGTTAACTTTTTTGTTCGTAACCGTAACGAGATCAAAGAAGGTTTAGCGACTGGTGAGTACCAGTTCGGTATTGTCAATGTGCATGATAGCCGTGCAATACACAGTCTAGACTCGACGTTTTTAGGTCACTTCGAATTTGTTCCCTTTGTCCAGAAAGGTGGTGAACTGGCTTCTATGGCACCCGACCGAGTGTTAACTGCGTTGAGGAATAGCAAGCAATTTGTGTTGCGATCTTTCATTGAAGAAGGAATGGGTGAAAAAGTTATCGTCAGTTCGAATCATGAAGAAGTCGATCAGTTGGCTCTTGTTGTAAAAATGGTTGAAGCAGGGCTAGGGTGGGCAGTTCTTCCTAGAACGCTGGCTCATTCGGAATTTTCTAATAATGATATAGAGCCCGTTGAAGTCTGTGAATTACTAGAAGGCTTTAAGTTTGGTTTTGGCCTTTGGTGTCAACCCTCTAAGCAAATAGGGGATGTAAAAGACTCTATCATGAGGGTTGTTACGGCGTATCGGGAGAAGCTAATCCGCGATTTTAAAGCGACGCCATAACCGTATTCATCCAGACCACATTTATAAACAAGACTCAATTCGAGTCTTGTTTTTTACTTGAAAAATTCTTCTCTTCTGATTGGACGTTAATGTTTATTGGGAGGGAGTAATCTTCTGTATGTGATTATAAAATCGATGCTTTTTTACTTATTCAAGCTTCGTTCAATGAGAAAGCTCATATCGCTCAGCCGCTTTAGTTTAAGAAAGAGAGGCTGCAGTTATTTTACCTCTTGCTCTGATCTAAATAAATTGAGAACCAGTACCCCTAGAACTATAGCGATAGAAATAGAGACGAATCGAGTCATTTGAGCAGAAAATGATTCGATGCCCGTATTGTTAATAATCTGGTAAGTCAGCACAGTGAAGTTAGTAAAAAGCAATTGATAGATGGTTAAGTGTGTCTGTCGACGTATTGCAAAACACGCTAGTTGCAGGCCAAAAAAGATGGTAACGCCAAGTACAACGTAAGTAGGTGCACCTGTGGCTACTGCAAGCATGCATGGAATAGTAAACAAGATCCCTAGGCTTGTAGTGATAATTCGATACCGCCCAAAGGAATGACTGTCTTGATTAATTGGGTGCTTAATCATGCTGCCAAATGTTATTGCGATCAATAGCGTTTGAGAGCTTCCAGATGATATTAGCGCGTACAAAACAACACACAATGCGGTTGCTTTAAAGACGATAAGCCCGATATGTTCGTTTGCACCATCAAGAGTGGTTTGGTCTGGTTGTATATCTTTTTCGTCCCCAGGGAATAGCCAAAAGCTAATATATGTGGCAACCAACGCAACAATGAAACTAGTAAATAAGACCCATGGCAACCCCTCAAGCGACAACCCCATTTGTTGGCTTGTGACCACGATAATCAATACAACAATCAAAGTGAGTGTCGAAACGATGTCTTTGGGATCGCGATGACTTCGGTAATAACTCCAACAGAGAAGTGACCAAGTAAACAGTAAGAAGCCACTAGGAGAGCTCATGAGCGCTCCTGCTAAAGTTACGATGCCAAAGCTGAGAAGTGAGAGTATTACCAGCAATTTCAACATCATGTTGAACGGGGGTTTAGATGGCATCAGTGTTAGAAAAATCACAACGAATATTGGCGCGATAAAGGGAGTAGGTGCACCTGAATACTGTAAGTAAAACAGTAAAAGAATCGGAGTGAAAACCAATCTAATGATTGGGTTTGCTGAACTATGAAACATAAGTCCAGATACTCAACACTCTCATCCAGAAAGAGGCCAGCCACTCTCCAAAGGTGCTTTGCTCAGTTAAAAAAGCGACCGTTGCTTTCGAACCATAACGTACGTTTTCGGGAATATCTCCGCCTTCAAAAACAATATTTACAGGATAGCGCTGTGCGTTTAAGGAATTATTGTCTGCAACCAAAAAGCCAGTTGTCGGATCGACGTCGTTACTGCCACCAGTACCCCAACCAATGCTTTCTACTCGCCCTTCAAACACTCTGCCAGGTAAAGCATCCAACACAATCTTTGTTTTTTGTCCCGCACGAACATGCTCGAGTGAGTTTTCGCGAACAAGCGCTGATACCCACACGCCTCTCGGATCAATGAAAGTGACAAGAGGTGAGCCAGTCGTCGCTTTTTGCCCAACAGTGAGTTGTAAGTTAGAAACGATCCCCTTTGATGGAGCAATCACTTTCGTTCGTTGTAAGTCGAGTTGCGCTTTTTCTAGATTTGCTATAGCTGCGAGAATCTGGGGATTATCTTGCCCTTCGGGACCAAGATTATGCTTGGCTTGAGCTAAGGACGCTTCTGCTGCCTCTAATGTGGCTTGAGCTCGTGCTTTGGCTTCGATGGCGTTGTCTAGCTCAGATTTACTCAATACCCCTTTTGCGGCGAGCTCGGTTACGCGAGCTGCTTGTTCTCTTGCGTTGTCACGAGCTGCGAGTGATTCAATGACCTTAGCTTGTGCCACTTCAACAGCCGCTGTGTTGGCTCCAATGTTTTGGCCAGCAATGGCTAAGTTTGCTTCGGCTGAACGCAGATTAATTTGATAATCTCTTGGATCAATTTCGAAAAGCACATCACCAGCATTAACGACTTGATTATTACGAACATGGATTTCAGTTAGGTTCCCCGAAACCTCTGGAGTAATACGGACAAGATAAGAATGAATCCGAGCGGTGCCAGTGATTGGTGTTACTCGATCAGCCCACAAGCTATATAGCCAAACCACAAAAACGAGGCCAATAATAATAAAGCTTAACTTTCTGGAAGATGATTCCGCTTTAGACATCCAATTCTCTCTTGTTACAATACGTTAGGTAAGCAATGTTACAACATGTGACATAAACAATGCTTCCAAAAAATCAACTATTTGTCGATAAGGTCATGGGATCGTTCCGAAGGTGCCATTTAGAGAGGCTGAAGCATGCTAAACGAACTTTCCAATCACGTTGGCTAACGTCGCCAATAAAAAAGGGGCGATACTTCGCCCCTCAGATCGTCCATCAGGTTTTTGATTTGTGATTATATCTTTGAGCTGTAGAGAGAAATCAACTTAGACTTTCTGTTACAACTGGCTTGTTATTGCGCTTAGCAATCCAGTACGCAACGCTACCCCAAAGCACGGTGAGTACCCAAAGTGCCGTCCAATGTGGAGCGACTTGTTGCCAGGTTGCCCCCATTTGGTTTAGCGCTAAGAAAGCTTTGATCGCCCATGTACTTGGACTTAAATCTGCAATCCATAGTAGGGGAGCAGGAATGGCTTCAATCGGCCAAATAAAACCCGCCAAGAAAATGAGAGGCATAGAGCTCACGAGGACGACTAAGGTAACCAGTTCACGCCGAGGTAATAAGTAACCTAGCCAGAAGCCTAGTCCGCAACAACCTAAAAAGAACGGGAACAACATGGTAAGTAGTTCGCTCACATTGGCGATATGGTTTACGTTTAAACGTTCGAAGCTAAAACCAAAATAATAGGCGCCGAGTAAATAATAAATTGCCACAAATACTAACGTTCTCACAAGCAGCAGCGATCCCGTTGATACTTGAGACCAGTAGCCACGACCATGACGCTGTGTTCCCGTTTGTAATCCAACCGCCATGATCAACGTTTGTTGTAAAATCAGAACAAATACTGCTGGCACTACGTATTCGATGTAACCCATGGTTGGGTTGAACGTCGGTTTCATATTAAGCTTAATAGCAGAGTAATTATGGCTAGCCATACTCATGGGCACACCATCTATCACCATTTTACTGACTTTCACTTGGGCCCCTAATGTGCCTCCTGCTTGGGCCAATCCTTCTACCACGGTTCCGTACACGAGAAAATACGAGGCGTCCGCAGCGTAGGCCAGAGTCGGGCTTTTACCTAGCATTAGGTCTTTGTAAAAGTGTTCCGGTATGACTAAAAAACCGGTGATCTCTCGTTGTAAAAGTGCTTGCTTTGCATTAGCAATCGTATGAAGTCGAGTAACTACGTTGACTTGTGGGGTGGCATCAACCATACGTTCCAGCTTTAAACTCGTCTGACTACCATCTAAATTAACAATCGCGATTGGTTGTTCACGAGGCGTTTGTTGTGCATAAGGCAAAGGGTATAAAAACGAGTAAAATACGACACCACCAAACACGGTCAACGTAACGACTGGATTGGTTAGAACGGCCCTCAGCTCTGCTTTAATCAGTTGCCACAATGTCATACCGCCTCCTTCGCTTGGCGTGTTGATGAAGCTATTCGATGTTTACCCATCAAGGCTGCGGTAACGAGCAGGGGCACAACGTAGCCAATCATAGGCCATAGCGAGCTTAAAGATTGTGCGGCCGATGCCCCATAGCTTGCTTGACTCACTTGCACTTCAATGTAATGGGTAATCGGCAATAATGAACGCCATGCATAAGCGAGCGTGTTCATGTCAGAAACTGGGAATGTAATTCCCATGAACGCGAAGCTTGGAGCCGTAAACGCGCCAGCAAAACTCATCGCACGTGCAGGATCCATCGACAAGAAGAAGAACAACGCTCCCATAATGATACAGGCGATAACCGTCGCCAATTGTGCTAGTAGCATAACCACAAAATTGCCTTCCATTGGCCAATCAAGCACGGAATAAAACCAATACAAGAACAACGCACCTTGCGCCATAAAGACCGGAATGTACTGACTTAATAGGGAAGTGAGCCTGGCGTATGGCTTTTCGCCCAAAAACGCAAAGCCATTCTTTCCACCATAAATGCGAAAGTGCGCGGTAAGAATCAAAATAGTGCTTACTACAATACATATTTGCCAAATGGCTGGCACGATAGCCGTTACCAAAAATTGTGCGTAGTTATTGTTACGGTTAAATAATGCGGTTATTTGTGTCGATACGGGTACAGCCTGACCAGCCGCTGCTAACGTTGTGGTGTTACCCTTAGCTAAGTTGCTCATTACTTCAACCTGAGCGTCGAAATAGCCTTGTGCTTGCGCAACGGCAGAGTTGATCAGTTTCGCAACCAAAATGTACTGACTGTTGTAAAAGACAGAAAGTTGAGGTTGGCGGTGTTGGAGAATATCTTGGTCGAACTTAGATGGGATGACCGCGTAAGCGTAGATATCGCCTTCAATCATCGCATTTTTTGCTTCGCTTGCACTGGTGTAGTGATAATTAACAGCCATACTCGACGACGCATCCAAAGATTGAATGAGCTTTCGAGAAAGTTGGGAATGTTGCAGATCAACCACACCGATTGGCAGATCCCGGGCAATGCCCGCAGAGAACACTCCCCAAATCATCATCGCGAGCAAAATCGGTATCCAAGTAAGGCACGAAAGCAACCACTTATCTCGTCGTAAGATATGCCGCTGTGAAATCTTAATCGTCATAGCATTAACCTAGTGGTTGTGATTAAAGTTCAACGACAACACTCATTCCCATACGCAGTTCAGGTTCGGGTTGAGCTGGACGAGCTTCTACTTCAAAGGTACGAAGATCAAAACCTTGAGAAGCATCGGTTGCTCTCCACGTTGCAAAGTCACCCATAACGGCAACATGCGTTACTTTGAACTCAACATTTTTATTTAAGGCAGGCAAATAGGCATCAAAGGTTGCTCCTTTTTTAAAGTGTTGAAGGTAATCTTCACGCACATTAATTGTCGCCCAGGCATCTTCTGTATCTATCACAGTAACAACCGGGAAGCCCTGAGGTGCTAATTCACCACTTTGAAGTAGAACTTGAGAGACTTCGCCGTCAAACCAGCTGTAGATCTGAGTATCTTTCGCATACGCTTCTACTTCGGCTACCGCACCCGATGCCATGCGCGCTTTTTCCGCCGCAGCTACTTTGGTTTCACTTCTAGCACCTTCTTTTGCCATTTCATACATTTGAAACGCGGCACTTTCTGTGTATTTCGCTGCTTGCCACTGAGTTAAAGCTTCATCGCGCTTTTGTTCTGCAACCACGCCATCGTTATAAAGGTTATTCACACGATTGTAGGTTTTTTCCATTAAATTCGCAGCGGCTTTGGCTTTCATCCACTGATCTTTTGCTGCTTGGATTTGTTGCTCGCGTGCGCCTTTCTCAGCTTCTTGAGCTAAGGCGTCCGCCGCTTTTTCACCTGCTTTTGCTTGTTCTAACTTCGCTTCAATTTCAGGACTATGAAGGGTAAAAATAAGCTGGCCTTTCTCTACATCGTTGCCTTTACGGACCATGACCTCATCAATACGCCCTGGAACTTTTGAGGAAATGCTGTATTGCTGGGCTTCAATCAATCCCTGTAAGCGGATCGGTTCTGGCTGATAGGCTTGGTAAAATTGATAGCCAACCCAAGAGGCAACACCCAGAGCACAAAGTGAGAGTAAAACGGGTTTTAGTGATTTAGCTGCCATGATTTATTTCACCTCTTTGGATGTTGAAGCAGGGATATAAGCGGTATTTTGATATTGTTCGAAGCTGTTCATTTCACTGCTCAATGCGAGTAGCTTGGTTAAAGATATTAAATAGCGGAAACGCGCCGCTGAACGTTGTGTTTCTATACTAGCGACATAAAGCTGTGCATCCACAACATCCAGAGAAGACGACAGACCCTGAGTAAATGCTTTTTCACGCAAGCGCAGGTTTTCGTTAGCGAGTTCAATGCTAGATGCGAGCCCTTGTACTTCATCAATGGCTTGCTGAGCCTCCAAGTATGTCTTTTGTACTAGCAGCGATAAATCTTGTTTGGCTTGGGACTTTAATGAGTCGACCTGTGAGACGACGCTTTGAGCGGCTTTGACTTTTTCGCTTCGCCCTGATGATTCAATCAGTGGAATGCTGACACCAACACCAACTAACCAGTCAGGCTTCATTTGGCTTGCGAGAGAATCGTCTTCATACAAGCTGTAGTCGCCGTAAAGGTAAACTTCAGGATAGTATTTCCCTTTTTCTGCTTTGATTAAGCTAGAGGCTTGTTTGTGTTTAGCGCTCAGAAGGTCTAACCCCGGATAGGTAAGCAACGTTTGATCGACAAAAGCGGTAAGAGGGGGAAGACTGTCGTTGATAAACAAAGATTCCGCGGGCTCTACGGCGTCATCTTGTGCAAGTAATTTACCTAATGCTGCTTGAGCGATACTCAAATCGCTGGCGGCTTTACGTGTTTCTACTGATGCTTTATCTAGAGAAGCCTCGGCTTGCAGGCGCTCAACGTGTGCGATTTGTCCTTGCTCTTCAAGCTTAATGGCAAAATCTCTATGCTTTTTTAGTCCAGCTTCAACCGCTTGCCGCGTTGCGAGTACTTCCTTTGCCAGCACGACAGAAAAGTAGTACTTCGATAAATCTTCAAAACGCGCTTGTTGTTCCATTAGAAGCTGACTTTTCGCCTCATCCGTTTTGCCTTCTGCTGCTGATTGAGCCGCAGAAATTCGACCACCAGTAAAAATTGGCCAAATCGCACGAATAGACGAAGAGAAAATATCGCGCTCGGTTATGGTCGAAGTGGTATTAGCTAAGGCACCAAAAATAGGCTGAAAAGCAGGAGGTACGTTAATGTGTGCTCCTGTGCTGTCTAGGATCTGTTTTCCTGAAAGCGTGATATCGGTATCTAAACGCGTGTAATTCGCGCCAATGGTAACTTGAGGTAAGTTGAGATTGCTGGTGGCACTCTCTTGGTATTGGTAGTTCTCGACGTTTGAGCGTTGAGCTTTAAGAGAATAGTTGTTTTCTAGCAATAGCTGCCATGCGGTATCAAAAGTGATCGGTGCCGCATGACAGGCAAGGGAAATCGAGCTGCTAAGTAAGCCCAGTATCCAAAACTTTCCTGTTTTTTTCATAATGGCTGCTTTGTCGTAGAGTATAAGCTCTAATATAAAGGATTCGTAACTTGGTGTTAAGTAGGAGGGGAAATTGGATAGTAGTATGCGCCCAGTTATGTTTGTGCTGGGCGCGAGAGATGTTACAAGTTTACTTCGTATATGGACAGTGAAACTCTGCTCTCCACTCAAGCTGACGAGAACCTCGCATCGTATTCAATAGGTCTTTTCCACTCATTTGAGGGAACGATAACAGGACCTTGAGATCAGAAGTACCGCCTCCGTTTTTTTCATAAGCCCTGACGTGTGTAAACGTTGAATACATATTCTCTGACAGCATGGCCTTATTCAGGCATATTCCAAAGGTATCGCGTTCCATGTTTGGTGTTCCTTCTAACTATAAATGCACCTCTGTTTATAGTTTTCCAGTTTTCAGATGGTGTCTAAGTGTTTGTCATAGAGTCAGTATTTGTGTTTTGTTTTATTTGTGTCCAAATCACTGACATCAATGTTGAGCTTTTAATAGACTTCCAGCTTCACTGCTTTCTAACCGAAACTCTCAATGGTTTCGTTGATTAAAAATTATACGTTGGAAAGTCTAAAAACGCCTCAAAAACCGCTAAAATCGATGTGATCACGATCATGTTTTAAAGGGCAATTTATGTATGGAATTGAGTATCAGAGAGGAATGCTGAATTTGGTCAATGGTTGTAATTTTATGTTTCAGCTCGTCGATTAATTAACCGTAAACTCTGAGGTTTGCTTGCCTTCCTCACAGATTTATCACCGCAACAAAGCCATGCTGTTAACTGAGTGTTAACGTAATCGCTTGGGAGTGAATCATAAGGATGTATTAATGAGTTGGAAAACGATCAGCTTTCGTAAGCGGATGCTCATTATTATGACGCTATCGGGGTTGATAGAGCTTCTATTGCTTGTCGCTGCAGGATTCACTTATCTCAAAATCAATCAAGAGCAAGAAATGGGAGAAAAAGCACTGGGTGTTGCCCGTTTTTTAGCAGACTCCGCCATTGTTCGCGAAATGGTCGCAACCCAAAATCCCCAGCCATACCAACTTCGCTTCCGAGAATTAACCGAAGCCATCGGTGCTGCATTCATCGTTATTGGCGACCACGAGGGAGTGCGCTTAATCCACCCCGTTGATGAGCGGTTGGGTAAGCCAATGAGAGGTGGCGACAATCGTCGAGCGCTAGAGCAGGGATTGTCTTATGTTTCGACGGCACAGGGCTCGTTAGGTTATTCAGTTCGTGGTAAAGCTGCGATTTTTGACGAGCAAGGGAACATCATTGGTGTGGTTTCGGTTGGCTATTTGCTCGACCGGCTGCAAGACCGCATCGAGCCATTTTTGGCTTTTTTGATCTTCATGGTCATCGTAGTTGTTGTCGCTAATGCCATCGTATCCAATTATGCGTCGAGAAAGTTTCAGCGCGCCATTTTGGGGTTCGAGCCTGAAGAGATAGGGCGGTTGTACGGCGAATTAGAAGTGACGATGAGTACCATTAAAGAGGGTGTGTTAAGTATTGATGCCCAAGGGATACTTCGCTCGATCAATCGTAGCGCCTGTCAGATTCTCGGTATTGATAGAGAGGCAGCTCTTAATAAACCGTTGACTGAGACGTTACGCGATAGTGACTTATATACGGTGCTAGAAACCGGACAGGAAGATCATGATATTGAGATATTCCTTAATCATAAACGTCTGATCGCAAACCGTTCGCCAATTTATGTGGATGGAAAAATAGTGGGGGCAGTATCGAGTTTCCGTTTAAGGGATGAAATCAACGACCTAACCGAGCAGTTATCACAAACCAAAGAATATGCAGATTTATTACGTTCGCAAACCCATGAGCATCGAAATAAGCTAAACACCATTAGCGGGTTAGTTCAGATGGGTGAGCTGGATGCGGTGCAAAAGTTAATTGGGCAAGAAACCGCACACTATCAAGCGATGATCGAATTTTTAAGAGACACCGTTAAAGACCCGTTAATTGCTGGTATGTTGCTTGGAAAAACTGAACGTGCTCGCGAGTTAGGCTTACAGCTGGTGGTTGAAGAAGGCAGCCGTTTGGAGCCTCTGCCTGAGTGGCTAAATTCGGAAGACCTTGTCACCATTCTGGGCAACTTAATTGATAACGCTTTTGACGCAACATTAACCTCGATTCGTGATGAATCGAATGTCGCATCGGATCGCAGAAATATCGATGTGTCAGTGAGCGATTACGGAAATGAAGTGATACTTGAGGTGATAGATCAAGGCTGTGGTTTACCAAGCGATATAGAGCCGCAGGCGCTATTTAAAAAAGGGGTGTCGACGAAATCTCGTCAAAATCGGGGGGTAGGATTGCATCTAGTCAACCAGCTGGCTACTCGATATCACGGCCATGTTGAGATGATGCCCAACACAAATTATGGAACAAGAATAACGGTGTATTTACCCAAGGAAGAACAATTATGAGTATGGCGACTCGCGTAATGATCATTGAAGATGATCTTGCTATTGCTGAGCTGCACCACAAATACTTAAGCCAATTGGCAGGTTTGGAAGTGGTCGGCATTGCGACCACGAGAATGGAAGCGGAAATGCAACTCGATATTCTTAAGCCAGACCTCTTGTTGATGGATGTATACCTTCCTGATGGAACAGGGCTTGAGATACTCAATACATTACGTGCGAACAACCAAACGTGTGATGTCATTTTGATTACCGCGGCAAGGGATGTCGATACGCTACAACAGGCAATGAGAGGGGGTGTCGTTGATTACCTACTCAAACCAGTGATGTTTCCACGCTTAGATGCCGCACTGAAAAAGTATGTGTCCCAACGCCAACAACTAGACATCGCAGAGAGTTTGGATCAGAACCTCGTTGATAAAATGCTGCAGTCTCACGCCAATCAAGACAACTTGCCGAACCGATTACCGAAAGGGATTGATGGTGTAACCTTAGATAAGATCAGAGAGTTGTTCCCAAATGATAGTGTGCTGACCGCTGATGAGGCAGGCGAAAAGATTGGTGCGAGCCGAACAACGGCAAGGCGCTATTTGGAGTATCTGATCAGCACTGGTGAACTAGAGGCTGATTTAAACTATGGGTCGGTAGGTAGGCCGGAAAGGTGCTATAAGAAAGTGATACGGTAACGTAGATTTTGATGCTAAATACGAAATGAAAGCGATGGCTTGTTTTAAACAAACCATCGCTTTTTCGCGCTGAGGAGTTAGAAATTATATTCTAATTTCGCTTCAATAGAGCGCTCAGCGCCAAACCAACAGTTATTTTTGTCGTAACAAGAATAGTATTCTTTATCGAATAGATTGCTTGCAGAAAGGGTGACGCTAGCCCCTTTCATTGATTCAGATACTGTTGAAAAATCGTAACTTGCTGCCAAATCAAACAAGGTGTAGTCCGGTACTTTTTGACTATTCTGTGCATCAATTTGTGCTTCTCCGACATAGCGAACGCCAGCACTGGTACGAAGGCCTGAAAGATTTCCTTCAAAGAAGTAATTGGCCCATAGAGAGGCCGTTTGCTCAGGCACCCAAACCGGCGTTTTACCTTCTTGGTTGTAATAACTGTCTTCGGTAATCTCCATATCTGTATACGTGTAGCCTAGAGTGAAATCAGCTTGTGCTGTGGCTTGCCACTTTGCCTCTAGTTCAACACCCTGTGATACCACTTCGCCCGCTTGATAGTTCGGTGCATAAGGATTATTCGGATCGGTCAAGATCGCGTTTTTCTTCGTAATATGGAAGAACGCTAAATTACCCGAAATATCGCCAGACAATGGCGCGTATTTAAAACCGAGTTCCCACTGATGCCCGGTTGATGGTTCAAACGCTTTGCCTGTGGCATCTGCACCCGCAATTGGCTCAAAACTCTCGGAGTAAGTAAGGTATGGGGATAAGCCGAAGTCGAGCTCATACAAACCGCCGACTCGGAAAGATACGTTGGTGTCGTCTAACTCTTCCTTGCTGTTGGATATTGTTCCTAGATAATCGCTCACGGCGTCCGTATTTGAATCGTATTTATCCCAACGAAGACCTGCAATCATTACAAGTTGGTCGTAACGAACTTGATCTTGCAAATAAACGCCAATTTGCTTCGTTTTGATATCTAAGTTTTGTTTGTATTGGAAATTCAGTGCATTACGATCAATGCTGTTGTGGTCAGGATTGAAGATGTCCTGAGTTAGCGAATACCCAAGCGTATCTTTGTATTTTACATCCGAATCTAGATACTGATAATCAAGTCCGAACAATAAGTTATGTTCAAAATTTCCTGTTTTAACGTAGCCAGATAGTTGGTTGTCAATCACAAAGGATTTGGACTTTTCATCGGTTAAATAGGCATTTCGACCAACGGTACGGTTATCCGCCTCAAGTGCGCCGTTATATGTGTTTTCCTGATAGGCATTGGCGGTCATGTAGCGGGCATTCTGTAGAAATTGCCAATTGTTGTTAAAGTCGTGTTGGACTTTGTAACCCATCATCAGAACTTCGCGTTCGTAAGTGTTCCAGTCCTCATCCCCCAAATAAGTGCTTGGTGACATCGAGCCAAGTGGGTTGTCAATCACTGAGCCAGACGCTGGCACGGTCGTGTAGATACCTGCTGATGGATCATTTTGATAGTAAACATTCACGTTGACTAAGGTGCTTTCTGTCGCTTGCCAATTGAAAGATGGAGCGAGGACATAACGTTCGTCTTCCGAAGTATCGGCTTGACCATCTCGCTGTTTTGCGAGGCCGATAATACGGTAATCAACATTAGAATCACCAATTTGTCCTGTGGTGTCGAACGTCAGTTCTTTTAGGCTGTTAGTCCCAGTACTAATCGAGACAGAGTGCGAAGGTGTTGACTGAGGCGCCTTGGCGATAATATTGACCATACCTCCTGGTGGAATATTGCCGTAAAGAACAGACGTTGGCCCTTTAAAAACCTCGATTTGTTCAAGGGCAACGGAATCGACCTGAGGTTGAAGGTTCCAACCATTGTAAAGTAAAGGCAGACCATCATAAAAGTTGGTGTAGTTGATAAAACCACGAATATTGAATAGGTCAAGGCGAGAAACGGCACCGCCACGCAGCTCTGTATTTACGCCAGGCGCGTAACGCAATGCTTCGCTCACCGAGTTTACGCCGCGCAGGTCCATGTCATCTTTAGTGATTACCGTGATCGCTTGCGGCGTTTCTTCCGGTTCTAAAACGGTTTTAGTTGCGGTGTTTCGGTATGTTTCGCCAAGTACTGTGATAGTTTCGTGCTGAGAAGTGCTCTCAGTGGCACTGGCGTGACCAGCAATAAGCGCGGATACCACGACTGCAACCGCAGAACGATGAAATCGATTCGGACTTTCCATATTTATTAATTCCACTACTTTTATTTGTTGATAATGATTGTTGTTTGCATTCTATAGCGAAAGAAATAGGAAAAGTTAACAATTTGGTGCAAAGCCAGAACCTAAGTGCTTAGGCTTCTATCTAATAGGCGTGGCTTCGTTCGGTTTGACAGGTATCCAGTAATGCATTTGGGCATTCTCGCTCTCAACATCATAGTCTTCTGGATAAACTTCTAACTCGTAGCCATCAATACCGTGATAATTGGAATAGGGGAGCCAGTGCAAAATGAACCACTCAAGCGTCGCCGCTAGATTTGATGCTTTACCTATGTGCGTAATCACTGCGTAGGTTTGCTTAGGAACAACCAGAAGATCTGGTTCTTGCGTAGAGCCTTTGGATATTGAAGTTCTTGACGCTGAGTTGTACTCATAACCAGCCCAATACTCGAGTTGCTGGTTGTTTGAATACGCTTTTGTTACGTCAATCACACCAAGATAGTTTCTTTCCAGATGAGTATGTTTTTCAGATGAATAGAGCTGTGACCATAATGAGGGCACTTTGGATTGGAAGTTGGGCGTTGCGGAAAACAATCCATAAATAGGTTCATGATAACCAGCAAGCACAAAAGCAGGTTTTGTTTCTATTCGAACTTCGATAAAGCACTTATGTCTATTTTCGTCTTCTGGTGTATCGCGCAATGTTAAAGGTTGCCTCAAGCCCGTTAGTTGCTGAGCTTTACGATAATCTCGAGGGCTCTTTGAAAACATATTTTTGAACGCTCGACTGAATGCATGTTCAGAAGCAAACCCCATTTCTATCGCAATATCTAACGAGCGATCTGATGTATGGATTAAGCGTTCAGCCGCAAGGCTTAGTTTAAGCTCTCTAATATAGTGAGCGACGGACACGCCAGTGTGTTGCTGGAAAACGCGTTGCAGTTGCCAACGTGACCAGCAGCTTGCTTTCGAGATTTCATCCACGCTAAGTGCGATATCTAGATTGTTGTGAATGTAATCAAGCACAGAGTGTATTCGGTTTATCGGGTGCAGATTCTTTGTGCTTGGTTTCATGACATTCTACTTTCGCATTAATAGTATCCTCATTATCTTTAATTGAGTATCATTATCAATAGAGTGAGAGGATAAAATTCAGGCCACATAGATCACAATAAAATTGTAATGGATTGCAAGGGTGGATAAGGATTGTCCATATTAGAGTTTTTGCTTAATTTTTGTCTTACGTTAGTGCAACTTTTTTTATCCATAAAATACAAATATTTATGATGTTTTGTGCAACTTATTTAAACGTTTGCACTGGCAAGTGTTGATGTAAATCAAATAGTCGTAGACAATACTGCACCGTGTCGGACTCTCCTCCAGCGAGTACAGTGTGTACTTTTGAGACATAAGTGACCTAAATGACCTTAATACGTCGTGTTTCCAACAGATTTGGGAGTGCTACTTCTTGAGGTTCTTTGGGCCTATAGACTTTACCTATCAACGTAATAGGTAAGACCAATTTTCTATTTTGAGGTGCCATTGATAGGGTTGGCTCATCCTTTAGCCGTATCCGGGCACACAATAAGTACCTCGTTTTTAAGGGAAAGATGATGGTAATACCAGAAAACAGCAGCATCGTTATTTTTGGTGCTTCAGGTGACCTTACATATCGTAAGCTCATTCCTGCTTTATACCACCTCTATGCGAACAAGCAGCTTCCAGAAAATTTTGCCATTCTGGGTGTAAGTCGCACTGAATACAGTGATGAGTCTTACCGCGCGAAGCTGAAAAAATCGCTTCAGGAAATGGAAAAGACTGAGCCAGAAACGCTTGATGCATTTATTAACCATCTGCACTACCAAGCTATCAATACTTCTGACACACAAGATTACAGTAAGCTATCTTCTCGTTTAGACCAACTTGCTGACGAATATCGTTTCGATCAGCGCAATACGCTTTTCTACTTAGCAACCCCACCAAGTTTATACAGTGTGATTCCTGCAAGTCTTGCAGCACACGGCCTAAACAAAGAAGAAGATGGTTGGAAACGCCTAATTATTGAGAAACCATTCGGTTATGACCTTGAATCAGCGCGTATTCTGGATAAAGAAATTCACGAGCACTTCCAAGAGCATCAAATCTACCGAATTGACCATTACTTAGGTAAAGAGACGGTACAAAACCTTCTTGTACTTCGTTTCTCAAACGCGATGTTTGAGCCGCTTTGGAACCGTAACTTCATTGATTATGTTGAAATCACGGGCGCAGAATTCCTCGGCGTAGAGGAGCGTGGTGGTTACTACGACAACTCGGGTGCCGTGCGCGATATGTTCCAAAACCACCTGCTACAAGTATTGGCGATGGTGGGTATGGAGCCACCAGCACAGATCAATGCAGATTCGATGCGTGATGAAGTCGTTAAAGTACTCCAGTGTTTAAAACCTTTGGACGAAAACGCTCTGCGTAACGATCTAGTATTAGGTCAATACACCGCTTCTGAAGTTCGTGGACAAAGTCTACGTGGCTACCGTGAAGAGCCGGGGGTTGCAGATGATTCTCGTACCGAAACTTACATCGGTTTGAAAGCATACATTAACAACTGGCGTTGGAATGGCGTGCCATTCTACGTGCGTACTGGTAAGCGTCTTCCAACACGCGTTACTGAAGTGGTTATCCACTTTAAACAAACACCGCACCCAGTGTTTGGTCAAAACGCACCAGAAAACAAGCTGATCATTCGCATTCAGCCAGACGAAGGCATTCAAATGAGCTTTGGCTTGAAAGAGCCAGGCGCAGGTTTTGAAGCGAAAGAAGTGAAAATGAACTTCCATTACGCTGACCTACAAGAAACGCAAATGCTAACTGCGTATGAGCGTCTTCTACTTGATGCTTTGAATGGTGATGCTACGCTATTTGCACGTAGTGATGCGGTGGAAGCGTGTTGGCAGTACGTACAGCCAATTTTAGATTTTAAACAAGATCCACAATCCCTCTTCGGGTACGCATGCGGCACATGGGGTCCTAAAGAGTCAGACGACCTGCTACAGCGTGATGGTCGCGCTTGGCGCTTCCCATGTAAAAACTTAACAGATACGGATTACTGTGAACTATGATCAACCATAAGATCTACCAAACAGCAGAGCAGGTAGTTGAAAGCCTAGCTAACGACATGAAAGCGTTCAGCGAAATGGGCCGACCTGTTCACATCTCTCTTTCTGGCGGCAGCACTCCTAAAATGCTGTTCAAACTGTTGGCTTCAGAGGCTTACGCAACCTCTATTCAGTGGCAAAATCTCCACTTCTGGTGGGGTGACGAACGTTGTGTCGCACCTGACGATGCGGAAAGCAACTACGGAGAAGCGAACGCGCTACTGTTTAGCCAAGTAAACATTCCAACAGAAAACATCCACCGTATACGCGGTGAAGATGACCCTAAAGTGGAAGCGGAACGCTTTGCCAAAGAGATGTCAGAGGTGATTCCGACTGAAAACGGAACCCCTGTGTTTGACTGGATCTTATTAGGTGTTGGTGCAGATGGTCACACAGCTTCTCTGTTCCCTGGCCAAACCAATTATGATGATGCGAATCTATCTCTTGTGGCGTCTCATCCTGAGTCAGGCCAGCTTCGTGTGTCAAAAACGGCACGCGTTTTAGAAGCAGCAAAACGCATCAGTTACTTAGTGCTGGGTGCAGGAAAAGCGGACATCGTTGAAGAGATCAACAGTTCACCTGCACACGCACTGCCATACCCAGCGGCTAAGATTCAAGCGAAATCTGGCCTGACGGAATGGTATTTAGATTTGGACGCAGCAGCAAAAATTGCTTAAACGCTGCTCGTCAATGAAACAAAATTGGAGAGAAACAATGAAAGGTGATATCGGTGTAATTGGCCTAGCGGTAATGGGTCAAAACCTTATCCTAAACATGAACGACCACGGTTTTAAAGTGGTAGCTCACAACCGTACTGCTGCCAAAGTAGACGAGTTTCTGGAAGGACCAGCGAAAGGCACGAACATCATCGGTGCATACTCTCTAGAAGAACTAGTAGAGAAGCTAGAAACGCCACGTAAAGTGATGCTAATGGTTCGCGCAGGTGATGTGGTAGACAAATTCATCGACGCGCTAGTCCCTCTACTAGACAAAGGCGACATCATCATCGATGGTGGTAACACAAACTACCCAGATACAAACCGTCGTGTTGCTGCACTACGCGAAAAAGGCATCCACTTCATCGGTACTGGCGTATCTGGTGGTGAAGAAGGTGCACGTTTTGGCCCATCTATCATGCCTGGCGGCGCTCCAGAAGCTTGGGAAGCGGTTAAGCCAATCTTCCAAGGTATCTCTGCAAAAACTGATGCAGGTGAGCCTTGTTGTGACTGGGTTGGTAACGACGGTGCGGGCCACTTCGTTAAGATGGTACACAATGGCATCGAATACGGTGACATGCAGCTAATCACAGAAGCTTACCAGTTCATGAAAGACGGTCTTGGTATGTCTGCAGACGAGATGCAAGCGGTATTCGCTGAGTGGAACAACACTGAGCTAAACAGCTACCTTGTTGAAATTACGGCTGACATCCTTGGCTACAAAGACGAAGACGGTGAGCCTCTAGTTGAGAAAATCCTAGACACTGCTGGCCAAAAAGGTACAGGTAAATGGACGGGTATCAACGCTCTAGACCTAGGTATTCCTCTAACGCTAATCTCTGAGTCTGTATTCTCTCGCTGTCTATCTGCATTGAAAGATCAACGTGTTGAAGCTGAGAAACTGTTCGGTAAGACAATCACACCAGTTGAAGGTGATAAGCAAGAGTGGGTTGACGCACTACGTCAAGCGCTTCTAGCGTCTAAAATCATCTCTTACGCTCAAGGCTTCATGCTAATGCGCGAAGCGTCGAACGAAAATGGCTGGGATCTAAACTACGGTAACGTTGCTCTTATGTGGCGTGGTGGTTGTATCATCCGTTCTGCGTTCCTAGGCAACATCCGTGATGCATACGAAGCGAATCCAGAACTAGCATTCCTAGGCTCTGATGATTACTTCAAAGGTATCCTACAAAACAGCCTAGTAGCATGGCGTAAAGTGGCGGCTAAGTCTCTAGAAGCAGGCATCCCAATGCCATGTACGACTTCTGCACTAACGTTCTTAGACGGTTACACAACAGCTCGTCTACCTGCGAACCTACTGCAAGCTCAACGTGACTACTTCGGTGCTCACACTTACGAGCGTATCGACCGTGAGCGTGGTGAATTCTTCCACACTAACTGGACTGGTACAGGCGGTGACACAGCGTCTACAACTTACGACGTGTAATCCGCAGTCAGTAAACGGATAAAAGCAAAAGGGTGCCCAATTGGCATCCTTTTTTGTGTCTGGCTTTATGAAACTCAAAGAGCGCCTAGGCGCTCTTTTCAGTGGTCGTTTTCTTGTTTTGATAAAACCTGTCTTTGAGGTAGAGAATTGCGCTGACCACAAGAGCTACTACAGAAACAGTAAATAGGGCATACATGCTGAGAATCCATGCGAATGTAGCCGTCAAAAACGCAATGAAGGAAAACATTCTGCTGAAAGACATCACATGGCCAAGTTTGCTACTTTTCATAAACGCCTCCCAAAGCGGAGTGGGGATAGACAAGTGTGGTCATATACCACACTTTGATTGTCTGTTCTTTTTGGGCGTTTCACACAAAAAAGCGGCTAAAGATTTCTCAAAAAAGGTGAAATATTGAACTGGTAGACAAATCCATAAACGGCTTTACAAATATATGAATGCATTTGTCTATCACTTCAAAGTTTTTGCTGTGCGGATTAAGGCCTTTTAACGCTATTATTGCAGCCTTCGAGTTTACTAGGCGTAATTTCAAGTCAATAATTCCGGGAAGCTCATCCTCATTATCAGTCACGATGAAAATCACTTTTCTTTGTTTAACAGTACTTTATTGAATATGTGTGATTGCATCAGGTTTGAGAATGAAACTAAGGTTGCAAGAAAGGCGAAAAAGAGTGCTAGGTAAGCCTTTGAACTACGCCTATAATTAGCGCCCACATGGAGGATGTTTAATAAATGAACATCCTCTATTTTTTGAAACCAGCAACAAGGATCCAGTAAAACGTGTTTTTCTGGTGTTGTTTACGTTGACCAAGAAGGTGATTAACACAACAAATTGAGGTTCTAAGATGATTCTTAACAAGTACTTTGTTTTCATTCCGGCAGAATTGGATCAGGAAATACACAAGGACAACCAAGTGATCTCTGAGAAGGAAACTCAACGTCAGGCATTAGTAAAACAGGCGCAACAACAAGGTGGCCTGTAAGCTAGGTTTCAAATAGAAAGAGCACCGCAAAGGTGCTCTTTTTGTATCTGAGATTATGGATTAACCCAATATGCCGAGGCTTTTCAGCTTTCTATAAATCGTATTTCGACTGACGCCAAGCATACGAGATGTTTTGCTGATGTTCCCCTGATTGGCTTGATATGTTTTGAGCAGTTTGTCTTCGACGGTTGCACGCAGTTCTAAGGTGGGTTCGGCAGTGGTTGTTACGTCTGGAGCCTGGCTGAGCTTCTTACTCAGGTGAGTCGGTACGTGAGTGAGCTCTAACGTTTCTTCACCTTGCGCCATTAACGCGGATACTTTGATTAAACTATCGAGTTCACGCAAGTTTCCTGGCCAAGAGTAAGAAAGCAGCAGAGAAAGTAGGTGAGGACAGAGTTGTTGTTCAGATTCAGCGTGACGTCGATGAATATTCTCGATCAGTTGTTGCTTATCATCTCGCTCTTCGAAGCGAGGCAATTCGATGATCAAACCATTGAGGCGATAGTATAAATCTTGACGGAACAATCCTTCGCTAACCAAGTTCTCGATATCTTTATGTGTGGCCGCAATGATTTGCGTATCGACTTGAACACTTTGGTTTGAACCCACAGGAAGCACGGTTTTATCTTGCAATACATGCAGCAAGCGGCTTTGAGCTTCCAAGGGTAAATCTGCGATTTCATCCAGAAATAAAATCCCCTTGTGCGCTTGGCGAATTTTTCCCTGATAGCCTTTGCTGTTTGCGCCAGTAAATGCACCAGCCACGTAGCCAAACAATTCGGACTCAACCAAATCTTTTGGTAGTGCGCCGCAGTTTACGGAAACCAACGGCCCCGTTTTTCTCTGGCTGTTTTTATGTAGCGCTTTCACAAACTCATTTTTACCAACTCCAGTCTCTCCGAGAATCAGTAAACTGATGTCTTTATCGATAACGCGATTGGCTTGTTGCCAGCAATGCTCGACAGTGGAATCACCATAATGCAGATCATTGGAAGCGGTAACAGAACGAGACTTCACTTTTTTGTCGGTCAGCGGCTTTGTTTTGAACACGAAAGGGTGCTCGTCACTTTGGATAGAAAGAATGTCGTCGAGCGATAGCCCGATGACGTTTTGTTGAGCAAGGAGCTGAGAAGCAACTTGGTTGTGCGCAAGAATCTGTCCATCTTCATTGGCGATGATAATCCCTTGCCACCCACTGTTCAGTAAGCCTTTCTCACACGCCAAATCCACACGAATATGCCCTTGTGGAATCAAGTTAAGCAATTGATTTTCAACTTGCTGGACCATGTTTTGTACCAGCACTTGCGTTGAGAAGTCATGTTTCTTTTGTTCGCTGGTGATATCTAGCACGCCAATCAAATGACCAAGATGATCGAAAATAGGATTGGCCGAGCAGCTAATAAAACGATGATGTTGGATGAAGTGTTGATCGCCGATGACTGAGACCGGTTTTGCTTCAACTATCGTAGTCCCAATCGCGTTGGTGCCTTTGACCTTTTCTTGCCAGCACGCACCAGAGCTTAGCGCAATTTCGGTCAACTTCTCGCGGAACTTAGGTTGTCCCCAACTGCCGATGATGACGCCGTCGGCATCCGTCAGAATTAAGCGGCTGTCACTATGAGCAAAAAGCTGATTGAACAGCGGGAGAGCAAACTGGGTGACGGTTTCCAATAAGAAGTTGAGTTGGTGACGCCTATCTTGAAGTGTCGCTGGTGTCACTCGAATATCTTCAGGGCGTCGACGCTGTTTTAAACCCGCCTGTTCACTTCGGATCCATGAAGTTGAAAGCCAATTGTTATCGCTAATGTGTTGAAGTTCCATGACTGTACCATTTTGTCACAGTGAGGGTGTGCCATTTTGGAACACTTGAACATTGGTGTTCACACCATACATCCGCTCAAACATCGCTCACTTGGTTTGTTATCGCTTGGTAATCATAGTTTTACATTTAATTAACAACAAGTGTGGTGTAGTTGGCGTGTGACTTGCGTAATGCTCTTTGTGAACAGTGCGATACGACACTGCAATAACACATTGAACGAGAAACAAAAGGAAGAGTTATGATCTATGCACAGCCAGGTAGTGAAAATGCCATTGTTAGCTTTAAATCGCATTACGATAACTTTATCGGTGGGGAATGGGTAAAACCAACGGATGGTGAGTATTTTGACAATATCTCACCAATCAACGGACAAGCGTATTGTAAAGTTGCTCGTTCTGGCGAGGCTGATATCAACTTAGCATTGGATGCGGCACACAACATCAGAACTAAATGGGCAAAAACCAGTGTGACTGAACGCTCGAACATCTTGCTGAAAATTGCTGATCGTATTGAGCAGCATTTAGAAGAGTTGGCAGTTGCCGAAACTTGGGAAAACGGCAAACCAGTTCGCGAAACCTTAGCTGCAGACTTACCGCTGGTCGTGGATCATTTCCGTTACTTTGCTGGCTGTATTCGCTCACAAGAAGGCAGTGCGGCGGAGCTGGATGAGCACACCGCAAGCTACCACTTCCCGGAGCCGATTGGCGTTGTTGGTCAAATTATTCCATGGAACTTCCCAATGTTGATGGCGGCTTGGAAGCTGGCACCGGCACTTGCGGCAGGTTGTTGTGTGGTATTGAAGCCAGCAGAACAAACGCCAACGTCGATTCTGGTTCTTATGGAAAAGATCGGTGATCTACTGCCACCGGGCGTCATTAACGTTGTTAATGGTTTTGGTTCAGAAGCGGGCCAAGCGCTCGCAACCAGCAACCGCATTGCGAAGTTAGCGTTTACCGGTTCAACACAAGTTGGCAATCACATTCTAAAATGTGCGGCGGACAACTTGATCCCTTCGACTGTTGAGTTGGGTGGTAAATCTCCAAACATCTACTTCTCAGATATTTTTGACTATGAAGATGAGTATCTCGACAAGTGTATTGAAGGTACGTTACTTGGTTTCTTCAACCAAGGCGAAGTTTGTACCTGTCCATCTCGCGTGCTGGTTCATGAAGCGATTTACGATAAGTTCGTAGAGAAATTGACGGAACGTGCGCAGTTAATCAAGCAAGGTAACCCGCTCGATACCGATACTCAAGTTGGTGCTCAGGCTTCTCAAGAACAGTTTGATAAGATTTTAAGTTACCTGGAAATCGGCCGTGAAGAAGGTGCAAAAGTGGTCTTTGGTGGTGGTGTCTCTGAGCAGCCAGAGTCAATCAATCAGGGTTACTACATTCAGCCAACGATGTTGGAAGGCCACAATAAGATGCGTATTTTCCAAGAAGAAATCTTTGGCCCCGTCATTGCCATCACTAAGTTTAAAGATGAAGCGGAAGCATTAGAAATCGCGAACGACACCGAATATGGCTTAGGCGCAGGCGTTTGGACTCGTGATGCGAACGTCGCATATCGTATGGGCCGTAATATCGAAGCTGGTCGAATTTGGATTAACTGCTACCACGCTTACCCTGCACACGCTGCGTTCGGTGGCTATAAAAAGTCAGGTATTGGACGTGAAACACATAAGATGATGCTGGATCACTACCAAAATACGAAAAACCTATTGATTAGCTACAGTGTTGATCCACTAGGCTTCTTCTAAATTGAAGTAGTTAACAAAGAAAAAGCAGTACTAACCAAAACCCCGAGCCTTCGGGGTTTTTTATTGCATGGGCTTGCGGGTGGGAGGGGGTATATACGTGAAATTTATATTTTGAACCCATTTATATTGCGTGATCAGGAACGTTGAATTACGGTCACTTTTCGTTCAAGTAGTTTTTCGACCGCGGTGTTTTGCTTTTCAAGACTAAACTGCTGATCAAAATCCAAGACGCGATTACAAGACTCAAGACTCGCAAACTGGTTTAAACATTCGCTAAGTTCTCTTTTAGAGCTCATTCGAGCCAAACTGCTTTCTGATGAAGAGAGTAGGGTCACTTTGCGGCCATGAAACGTTCCTTGTGGCAGAGCATCACTTTGCTGTGCTTGCTTTACTTCATGAACCGGTAAGTTAGTGTATTTAGATTGGATGTCGTTGGACATAGAGACACCTAAACTCTTAAGTCTAAAGTTTGTGGCATCGGAGCTACCTCAGCAGTGGCGACATGAGCAGACAATAACGACTCCCACGACTCACTTTGCGTCAACAATTCCGCCAAAGCTGTTTCAAAATACTCATAATCCAGTCGCTTAATGTTAATGAGTCGGTTTAAACAGAGTACATGTCGATGATTATCTAAACTAAAGAATAATTGATGCTCAGGCCAGTGATAATTAAAGGCTAGGAAAGAACGATAGAGATCGGAATTAACGATTTGAAGACCAACAATCTCAGCTTCGAGCTGGAGGGTTGTCGATTCAGGATGAAAGATGATATGCACTCTTAGATTATCATCAAACGCTAAGCTTACTTCATTTTCCGTTAGATGCAGTGCAGGCAAGCCTATTTGATGAGCAAACTTTAGCAAAATCTCATCGATAGTTTGGCGTGCTGACATAGGAATAGTCCCTTTTGAAATTTTATCAAGGAAAATATTAGATGTATCTCTTCGTGTTTATCAATATTGGTCGGTTGTTATTATATTTTGGTTTTTAATTTCGGTGAGCTAAATAGAACAGCGATAACAAATGTGCTCTGATGCATATTGTGGTGCTTCTTAGATATTTAAATATCTTTGTTCTCTAATATACCCGCCTAATTGAAAGTGTATTAAGGTGCAGTCACGATGAGTTAAATTAAATCTAATGTTAAATATGTGTTGTTGAAGAATGCGATTTATTGTCCGCTTGTAGTATAAATATAAGTTGATCTTTTATATTTTTACATAAAGAATTGTGTGAAATTAAAATGAACTAAGTCTATAAAATAAGTTTATGGTGTCATAATGAACAATTCTATGTGGGCTGGTTTTGTCGGACTATTCCTACTAAGTGGGTGTAGTCAATCTGTGCCGATTGTAAGGGAAGGTAGCTTTGACACAAAGAGTCAGGCGACACTCTATGGTTGGGTTTCTGTCGATGGATACTTTCCACCTTCGATTACGTCTCTTGATGTGGAGATATGCAAAATGATTGAAAATCAGTGTCTTAGGTCTGCATCGCAGCACTACCAAGGCGTTCAATTACCCGTACAGTATTCATTTTTAATTGCACCGATTCAAGCTGGTGACGGAAACATGAAGATAATTGGAAAGCTATACTCGAATGGGGAACTTGTAGCGGAAAAAGAAAAGAACTATTTATTTTCAGTGGAGGGAAAGCAGGAAAATTTGATGCTCGTGCCAAAAAAATAACCAGATGAAAAGTAATCGGTTACATTTAATTAGACCTTACTAAATTATTAAAAATAAAGATTTGCACTTTCCTGTTGTGAAAGTTTTGTTGTTTTTTACAAACATTAATCACATGGTTTAAGTCATCGGGTCAGTTGTTTTTTAGACTTATACTTGTTGCAAAAATAGCATTCTTTATGATTATATCTCGCTCCTTGAACACGTTGGCTTGGCGTTTTAGGCTATAAAACATACAATTTTAAGATTTTGGAAATTTCAGTTTGTTCGATAAACGATACCATAATCTATTTAATTTTATTCTAATGTATAACAAAAATCCTAAACTTTAATAACGAAAGGATATTTAAGTTTTGGCTAATAATAAACGCTATCTGATAAAAATAATAAAGACGGACAGCAGAGTTTACTAAGATAAACTTTTACCTTTAGGTAAGGGTAATGCTTAGGATATTCGCTAATTATTCGGGGGGTATGGTAAGTGATATGAACTTCTATGCTCTTTTCTTTGCTTCTTTAATTGAATAGCAGTACTTAGAAATAACAACAATCAAAGTATTGCTTTGAAAGTTTCTCAACACTCGTACTGAGAAACTCAAAATAATGAAGGGTAGAAAATGGATGTGTCAGGCCAACTAAACACAGAAAAGGTCGGCTCGAGCTCGCGAAAAATTCGTAGTTTTTCCCGCTATGAAAAATCTGACGAAGTATTTCACTCAGACCAATCTCACATTGTTGTCGTTCACAATGGTCAGCTTCGAGTTCAAACAGGTGATTGCACAATCGATGTCGCGGCAGAAAACGGGGTGTTTCTATCCCAAGGGGATTACTTATTCGAGTATTCGCCCTTAGACGGGGCATACAAAGCGTCGATTATAACCTACGACAATGAACTCGTTAGCCAGCTATTACAGAAGCACAGTGATCTTTTGATGATGCTGCCCAAGGTAGATAAAGTTTGTTCTGGCTTGTTTACTTTTGGTTTGAACATACTCGTAGAGCAAGTGCTTTCCAGCATGCAGACGCTTGAGCAACAGGCGTATCCAGATGCGATCATGTGCCTAAAATATGAAGAGTTACTCATTCTTTTGCTGCACGGCAAAGGGGGAGAATCACTCTATGCGTTGCTGTCACAACAAACGAACCGAACATCGGAACGGTTACGTCGATTTATGGAACAACACTACCTCAAAGAGTGGAAGTTGACTGACTATGCGCAAGAGTTTGGTGCTAGCTTAACGACTTTTAAAGAGCTATTTAATGAGCACTATGGCATTTCTCCAAGAGCTTGGATCAGTGAGCGCCGATTGTTGCACGCTCATAAACTCCTGTTGACGAGCAAGATGAGCATCGTGGATGTGGCGATGGAGGCTGGGTTTTCTAGTCAGTCTTACTTTACGCAGAGTTACCGCCGTCGTTTTGGAACGACGCCAAGCCGTGTACGTTCGGGAGACGATCAAGTAGCTATCGCGAAATGAAATGACTTGGGACTAAAATTTTCTGACTAATTTTGAAAGTCACTCATCAGCGTAAATTCTATTATGCGTCATGTAACAACGAACGATTAAAAATTATTACACCTCTTTCTTTCTGGATCGTTCGAGAGGGGTGCGGAGACGAACATAAATGAAAAAGCAGCATTGGCGACGCCGTTCGCTTTTTCCAGACAGCATTGTGACACAAAGGAAAGTGACTGTTTTGCAGAGAGGAGCTCGATATGAAAGTGCTTCTAGATCAACGCAGGATTTCAATGTTGTGCACGTCAATCACCGACAATTGTTGAGTGAAGGCGTCATTAATTATGAACAGTTATCTTTACTTCAGCGCTTGTTGGATAGAAGCGTCGTCGATAGCCTGTGCGCAAGCCAGTTGGTGAAAACGTATCAAAAGCTCGGTGCGTCGCTTGACCGATTCGCCATGCGTTTATTTTTGGAAATTGGGTCGCAGCTCAGTGATAGCCGCACACTCGTGACCTTTGAACAAAGACTGGAATACATCAACGCGCGTCTTGGTTTTCGCTTCAATTTAGCGGTGCCAAAAACGTTGATGCTTTGTTTTCATTTATCGCTAAACGAGTGGATTAACCGTCAAGTTGATCAAAGCGCTTTGCATGCCTCCATTAAAGTGGAACAGCTTATCAATCAGCTCGATATTCAAAAGGAATATTGGTCGAAACTATCGGGAGAGGACACCAGTGCGGTGTTTGTACAACAGCAACTCGATTTAATTGAGCGCCAACAACACCAGTTGAAAGATCAACTCGGGACGTTGAGTGAACAACAGATGCAAGTGATTGAATGTCATCGTTCGTTAATTGAGAAGTGGCAACCGTCCTTAGACGAGCTTAAAGGGTTCGCAGAGTACACTTCTACGACTGCTCAGTTTATCTCTGAGTGGAAAAAGTGGTGTTCGGAAGTTCGACTTGAGGCTCCTGAGCTGAACGAAGTCTGGGATGCATGCGATGTGGTTTACAACGACCAAAATGCGGTTGCGAAAGTATGGCAGTGGTTCAAGAGCATGCAAATTGTTGGCGACATCGATCACTACTATTTTGACACTCAAAGCGGCCAGTGCGGCCAGGCTTGCAATCACCTCAGCCAGATTTAAATAGGGCGTTAAATGTTAGATAAGATGATGAAGTCTTTAGCGGAAACGCTAAAGGTAGGGGATTTTATTGCCTCAGAAAATGGCTCTTACAACATCGAGGTTGATCAGTTGTCACTGACCATCAAACAACACGCATCATGGTTTTTATGGGAAGCGGCTTTACCCTTCCAGTTTAAAGAGCATCTAGATTATCAACAAGAACAAGCGTTACAACGTTGCATGCAGCTCTCATTAAAAACCATCCGTGAAGATGGCTGCGTACTAACAGCGAATGATGATCAGCAGCTGATTTTGCAAAGCAAAGTGAGGATCGAGGACTGTTCGATTGAGCTGTTCTCTTCTTTGCTTTCTAAGCACGTTAATCTATGTGAGCGTTATATGGCATTATTGGAGCACGAGCGCGTGAACCACACGATTAATCATAATGTGTGGTTGCCATGATGCGAAAAGTCTTTCCGAACATCAGACGTGCTGCCACAAAGATACTGTTGTGTGCTGTGAGCTTTGCTCCGTTGGGGTTCGCACAAGCAACAGACTTACACTGGCCCGAACAACCATTCCGATACTATGCAGATAACGACTCATTAAAAGAGTTGTTGAATAACTTTGGCGCAAACTATCGCGTTTCGGTTTCTGTGAGTGACAAAGTTAATGATCGAGTGAGTGGACGTTTTACTCCTGATGACCCGGCTGAGTTCCTCGACTACTTATCGCAAGTCTATAACTTGATGTGGTATTTCGATGGTGCCGTCTTACATGTCTATAAGGCGACAGAAACGCGCTCACGTTTACTCCAATTAGAATTATTGACCGCCAGAGAGCTACGAAGCACGTTAATTTCCACTGGAGTGTGGGATTCGCGCTATGGGTGGAGAGCCGCTGAAAGTAAAGGGTTGGTTTATCTTGCAGGTCCTCCACGTTATGTCGACTTAGTTGTACAAACGGCCGAAGCATTAGAAACGCGCCTGCAGCAGAAATCGAATTCAACCGACGAGTTATTCGTTGAAATAATTCCTTTGAAGTACGCTTCTGCAACGGATAGAGAAATTGCATATCGAGATCAGACCATTACGGTTCCGGGTATCGCCTCGGTTTTAAAGCGAGTCGTGTCTGGTGTTCAAACTCAAGTCACGAGCGCGTCGAGTAAAGAAGTTACCAGTTCAGATAAGCCTGTAAAAAGCAATAAAACCGCCTCAGTTCATGGCGGAGCAACGGTTGAAGCAGAGCCGGGCCTTAATGCGATTATTGTTCGTGATACTCAAGCGCGATTACCGCTCTATCGCAAACTGGTCGCTCAATTGGACCAACCGCAATCAAGAATTGAAGTTGCATTATCGATTGTCGACATCAGTGCCAACGATTTAAGTCAGTTAGGCGTGGATTGGCGAGCGGGAGTATCTGTCGGAAATAATCGAATTGTTGATATCAAAACAACAGGGGATGTGAGTTCGGGGGATGTGACTCTTGGCAGCGGACAAAATTTTAAGTCTTTGCTTGATTCAACCAATCTGAATTACCTGTTGGCTCAAATCCGTTTATTGGAATCTCAAGGCAGTGCTCAAGTGGTTTCAAGACCAACACTGTTAACCCAAGAAAATGTCGAAGCGGTACTGAACAACAGCAGCACGTTTTACGTCAAGCTGGTTGGTAAAGAGACCGCAGCACTGGAAGAGGTCACGTATGGCACGTTACTGAAAATTGTCCCGCGTATCGTTGGTGACAGGTTTGCTGCCCGACCAGAAATCAATCTGAGCCTTCATCTCGAAGACGGGGCAAAGATTACCGATGGTGGTGTCGACGACCTTCCTTCCGTTCGAAAAACTGAAATCAGTACCTTGGCGACGGTGAAGCAAGGACAGAGCTTGCTCATCGGTGGTGTTTATCGAGATGAAGTGAGTCATCAGTTACGTAAAGTACCACTGTTGGGAGACATCCCATATTTAGGTGCGTTGTTTAGAAGCAATACCAACACTAAACGCCGCACGGTGCGCATGTTTATTCTAGAACCGCGAATCGTTGTGGATGGTATTGGCGATAGTGTGTTGATTGGTAATGAGTACGATCTGCGACCAAGCATTGGCAAGCTCAACAACATTTCCAACAACAGTGCTGAATTTAAATCGGTCGTCGAAGTGTATAGCTGCACATCAAAGACTCAAGCAGAGCGCTATCAGCAAGACTTATTGTCACAGCAACAGTCGTCTCAATTGACGCAGTGCCAATTGCCGACAGGGCAAAAGGGTTGGCGTGTAAAAGTATTGGAATGTGATGACTCACAAAGTGAGTGTGTGCGTCCATCAGAGGAGCCTTAACCGCGATGCAGCAATGGAAAATTCGTATTTTATCAGGCGTGCATTCCGGAGTTGAAGTCACCTTACCTGAGGGCGCTCTTGTGCTTGGCAGTGACGACTTTATCGCAGATCTCGTGCTGTCTGATGCTGGGGTCGAAGCTAACCATTTCACGTTGGTTCGCCAGCAAGACTCGGTCATTTTACGAGGCTGCAAAGAGGCAAATATTAACGGTGAAAACATCTCTGTTGAAGATGATGGGATCGAGTTGTCACGCCATGCCGTTGTCTCTGTAGGCGTTGTGAAGTTCGCACTGGGGTACGCAGAAGATGCGTTAATCGTGAGTAACGTTAGCGACGAATCTAGCGAACAGGATACACCAGTTGTTGCTGTACAACGCTCTAGCTGGAAAAAAACAACGCTCATCGCCTTGCTTTGTAGCTTTGTCCCGAGTGTCATTTTTGCTGGTATGTGGTACAGCCAAGCTAACGGAAACAACAACGAGACTGTCACAGAAGCAGAACCCATTGTTTTGGTGCGCAATATCTTAGGCGAGCTCAAACTTAGCGACGTTCGTGTGGAATGGAATGCCGCCGCACGCCAAGCGGTTTTGGAAGGCTATGTTGAAGATCGAACTCAGAAACTCGATCTGCTTGGTCGAATTGATGTACTAGGTATCAATTACAAAAGTGACTTAAGAACGATGGAAGAAATCCGTCGCGGGGTTCGATTTATTTTGCGAAACCTCGGCTATCACCAGGTGAAAGTCGAAAATGGGGATGAGACGGGCACACTGTTACTGACGGGTTATATCGATGATGCAAGCCGCTGGAACCAAGTTGAGCAAATTTTAGAGCGAGACGTACCGGGCCTCGTAGCGTGGAAGGTCGAACTGCAAAGAGCGGGTGCCTACATGGATACGCTAAAAGCCTTATTGACGGATGCGGAGCTACTCAAAAAAGTCCAGTTGGTTACCAGCGGTGATCGCATCGAAGTACGCGGGGAACTTGATGATATCGAAACGACTCGATTTTACGGTGTGACTCGAGACTTCCGAGAACAATATGGTGAAAAACCATATTTAGTTTTGAAATCCATACCTAAGGTGAGTAAAGGCACTAACATCGATTTCCCGTTTCGTAGCGTTAACTTTGGTCAGGTTCCATATGTGATTCTGACTGATAACGTTCGTTACATGGTTGGTGCAAGAACGCCTCAAGGCTACCGCATATCCAGTGTTACGCCAGCTGGCATTGAGTTGGTCAAAGGCGGGCGGGTGATAACAATAGAACTCGGATACGAGGGCGAGACGAACAATGACAAATCTTGAACAAATTTTAAATAACGACAAAAACGGTGCGGAAGTGCACAAGATTAAGAGCAAGCTCTTAGAAGCACAAGCGGTGGTGAAACGTCAGTTGGATTTAGGGTGCTCACCACAGCAGTACCAATTGCTACTCAAACAGTATGAAGCTTACACCGCCGCACATGCGGTCGTTGAATCATACGAAGCGAACTAAAAATACGAGGAAGTCTTATGTCATTTTACGATGCTAGTAACAGTGTAAACCTTGATGATGTTAAAACTAAGTTGGAAAAACAAGCGAAAGATGCCAACACAGAAGTGACGACTGCCATCAAGAACCTAGAAACAAACGCCGATGATCCATCTAAGCTGGCTGAACTTCAGCACGCGATCAACAAATGGTCTGTTGTTTACAACATCAATGCGACCACCACTCGTGCGATTAAAGATGTGATGCAGTCGATTCTCCAGAAGGTATAAAGCATGGAACGAGAAATGCGCCAATTGCTGGCTGAAATCGCGCTGATGGCAACCGGTATGCATCGTCATCAAGAAGCTAACACGATTGCGGACGGCCTTGAAGCAAGCTCTGGTTCTGAAGAGACCGTGGTGATGATTCGTACAATGAGCCTTATGAATAAAGGCTTGTACGAAGAGGCTCATCAATTGCTCGAACCACTTTGCAACGCCTATCCAGATCTGATCAGTTTAGCGGCCCTTGCTTCCGCCAAAGCTGGTTTATTGAGCAAAGCGGAAAGTTGGGTAGAACTCGCATCACAGGGAAGCGAAGAAAGCCAAGCATTTGCTGCAAGCTTTTCTCAGGACATTAGGAACCTTGGATGATCGTTGATTCAAGTAATCTAACTCTTCAGCCTCAACCTCTGCGCCAATCGGAGTCGCGCCATTATGAGCGGAGCGATGAAGATAAGATGAATGTGCTCATGGAGCGTAATGCCAAGCAAGCGGAAGCCTCACACGCCTCTCCAAAAGAGACGTTAGAGAAAACAGAAGCGAAACTGGCGGACATCAAAGCGTGGTATGAATCACTAAAAGACGCAGATGTTGTCAGTAAACAAAGCGTCTTATCATCGTTGAATGAAGCGTTCTCCGATCCTCAAGTTAAACGAGAGGCAATGTGGTACGCCTTTTATGAGGCGAAGAGTGCAAAGGGCACCGAACACCCGCAAGCCGATTTATTAAAGGTGTTGAAGCAGGAGTTGCTAGGGGATTTTTCGGGCCAGCTTATTGCCGAGCCACCTGTCGATAAAGCAGCACTTAAAGAAATGTTGGCGCAGCATTTTCCACTTGGTGCCCAGAAAGAACAAGCCTTGTGGCACTGCTGGGCTGAGTTGAAGTCGTTACCTGGTATGGCATCAACACTGGACATGGTTCGTGATGAGCTTAGCTTCATGATTCAAAAAAATGCGATGGTGAAAAACATCGTGACTCATAGTCACAAGTTAGATTTGTCTTAGGAGTACATATGATAAACACGCAGTACACCGAGGTGATGCAAACCAACATTGATAAGTTGCAGGATGCACAAGTCGAGGACGGTTTAAGTGAACGTTTCGAACAAGCTATGTCGGTTCCCGAGGCGAATAATGGCCTGGAGGGCGGTTTGCTCGAAAACATCAGCGAGTTAAAAAATACTATCGATAACGCGAAAAGTAACCTGCAAGACAACATGAAGATGGTGGGTGATGATCCGGCGCAATTACTGCAAATGCAGTGGGCACTGACGCGCATTACTTTTCAAGAAGAGCTGATCGCGAAAACCGTGGGTAAAACCACACAAAATGTAGAAACCTTATTGAAGGCACAATAGTGATGATGAATAAAATGAGAGCGGCTTTCATCATGCTCACGTTGTTTCTGGTAGGTTGTCAGACCGAGCTGTACACCAACGTAACTCAGAAAGAGGGGAATGAGATGTTGTCGATCTTATTATCCGAAGGTGTCGTTGCAACAAAAGAACCTGACAAAGACAACACCGTCAAGTTAATGGTAGACAGTTCTCAAATCGCCTTCGCTGTAGACGCGCTGAAGCGAAAAGGGTATCCAAGAGAGCAGTTTTCTACATTGAAAGAGGTGTTTCCCAAAGACGATTTGATCTCGTCGCCATTAGCAGAACGAGCACGTTTGGTGTACGCGAAATCTCAAGAACTTTCTTCAACCTTATCTCAGATTGATGGCGTGCTGGTGGCACGTGTTCATGTTGTTTTGGAAGATCAAGATCTACGTCCAGGAGAGCGTCCAACGCCTGCATCTGCCTCTGTGTTTATTAAACATGCGGCGGATATTGCGCTTGACTCGTATGTTCCGCAGATCAAATTATTGGTGAACAACAGTATTGAGGGGTTGAATTACGATCGAATCAGCGTAGTGATGGTACCCTCATCAGAGGTACGAGTTGCTACTCAAAACAATCAATTTAAAAGCATTTTGTCGGTTCAGGTCACCAAAGAGACGGCGAATAATTTTGTCGCCATCCTGGTGTTCTTGGTAGCTGCGCTTATCGGTTCAAATATCGCTACTTTTACTTGGTGCCGCAGGAACACAAAGCGTGGTTAAACCAGAAACACCACTCGCGCAGGTACAACATCAATTTAACTACGCGCCTTGCCAATACATCCATAAAAGTTGGATAGAACAGAAACAGCCTTGGTTATTAAATATTGAAGGTTGGAGAGATAACCCCATGTTTAACCAATGGTGCATAAATGAGTGGGCGTTATCTCCAGTTCCAGAGACGGCTTTTAACAAACCTTGCCATAGCTTGGCGTTGCTCCCAGCGGATGCGTTGAATCAACTCGTATTGATGGTGGGCGGAGCTTTACATTGTGTGGCAATGCGAGGCGTTGTTTTAAAACATCCGAAACAGGTTCTGAACAACGTCTTTGGATTGGAAGGCGCTCGGTTCTTGATTCAAAACGGGCCGATGTTGTTATCCAGTTGGCCGCAAGGTTGGCAACATCCGTTGCCAGAATCATTGGATGAGCGGTCTGTTGAAGCAAAAATGCAAGCGCTTGGGTACTCCTGGATAAGGTTTGTTTTAGTTAACTCGCCAGAAGACATTGTCCTGCGTTGGCAATTCAAACTAGAACAGCAGCTCAGCGAGAGTACGGAAATGGCTAGCTGGTTGGCAAAAGATCAGCGAGATCTGGCGTATCGACTCACAAAAAAAATCGCAAAACAGGTTATTCCCCAATGGTTTCATTTGTTGAAATAAAAACAGACAACTTGCAGCTGGCACCTGGCTTAAAGGTGCTGAAAGCGAAAGATTATGCCAGTTATCTTGATTCGCAACACTTAGTTGAAGCCGCGAACTCCAAAGCTGAAAGCATAATTGCTAATGCCCAACAAGCCTACGAAACTGAAAAACAACGTGGTTATCAAGATGGTCTCGCACAAGCCAAGATTGAAAATGCGCAAACGATGGTTGAAACCCTAGCGCGTTGTAATGATTACTATCAGCAAGTCGAAGAAAAAATGACAGGCGTGGTGTTAGAAGCGGTACGTAAGATCATCGATACCTTTGATGATGTCGATACCACGGTGAGCGTCGTGCGAGAAGCGTTGCAATTGGTGAGCAACCAAAAGCAGGTCATTTTACATGTCCATCCAGAGCAGGTTGTTGATGTGAGGGAAAAGGTGGCTGGTGTATTGAGTGATTACCCTGAAGTCGGTTACGTTGACGTGGTAGCAGACGCTCGCTTGAAAAATGGAGGCTGCATTCTGGAAACTGAAGTTGGGATCATCGACGCCAGTATTGATGGACAGTTGCATGCATTAAAGCAAGCGATGGTGAAGCAGCTCAGTGAGCGTAAAATTACGATTCATGAATAAATCTTAAAAACTCAGCACTTGCTGAGTTTTTTCATTTTAATGCCTTTAAACAAAAAAAATCCGACCATTTCTAAAATATTCACTGCCATAAATCCTTAAGAATACACCTAAGAAAGCTGCTTAGTTGATAAGTGTTGCAACCAAGCAGCGCCTCTAAAACAACAAAAATAGGATTATTTAGTCGAATGGCTAATGGATTTATAACTTCTTTACTGACAGATTTTGCCAGCCGCTGCCAACTGGAGTCGCTGGTTTTTGATGAGGATGATTGTTGTCATCTACTCATTGACCAAAACACAGCAATCACAATTCGCGCACAAGAAGATCGCCTGACACTTATTGGGCTGATTTCAGGCGATAAGCCGAGTGATGATGTTTTGCGTCAACATATGAAAGATGCCTTAACGCAAGGCTCTCCAGCGGTATTCTGGGAGGCAGAAACGGGATACATCGGTTTCACACACCTGCACCAGCAACTGTTAACTGCTTCTTTTCTTGATGAATCATTAGCGAATTTCATCGAATGGCTAAAAAGTGCGAACACGCAAAAAGTAACCAATAAAACAACCGAAGTACCGGTAACGAGTACTACTCATTTTTCCACATTAAGGGTTTAAAACATGATCAGTTTTGGAAGTGTTAGCGCATTGCAGGCTGCCATGCCGCAAGCTCGCAACGAGATACTTAACGAAGGCAAGCTGAGTATTGGTGGCAAAGAATACCAAATCAACGCAGCGACCCAAGAATTTACTCGTACCAATCCTACGAATGGTGCAGTAGCGCGATTTTTTGAAGCGACAGGAAAATTGTTTCGCGAAGGCAGCTCACAATCGGTTGCGAAAGCCCTTACAAAAGCCGTATTTGATAGTGAGCAAGGCCAAGCTCAGCGTTTACGAGCTGCTTCTTCTGTTGAGCATGGACAAATGTTCTTCAAAGATGGAAACATAAAAACCGCATCAGATGTATTAAATGCATTCGCGAAATTGGATAGCAAAACGGTCCAATCGCACTCTGCTGAGCTAAACCAGTTAGCGGAGCGAGCAATGACAGAGGCAATGTTAGAAACCGACTCTGGTAAAAAACTCACATCACTGATTGGAGAAAGTGCAGCGAAGTCGCTTGCTGGACGTGTAGTAAAAGACTATGGCGGTGGTGTGTCTGCAGCGCAAAAAAATCCAGCAGGTAGCATCAATCAAATGCAAGCGGTGTTTGATATGGAGGTGATGCATCTTAAATCGGCGCAACGCCATATCGAAGGTCTAGCAAGCACCGATCTAAGCCAAGGTGTATACGCTGAAGGACTGGCAGAGGACACGTTTAACAAAAGTGGCGTCACCGATAATGTCGAACGAGCTGCGGCGTGGATCATTAATGCTTCTAACTCTAAAGGAAACGATGCCGAAAACATTACGTCTTTACTTAAAGAATACGCGTCTAATGGTAAAGACTTATTGAATATGGACAACTTAAAAGAGCTACACGCTCGCTTGGTACCTGATGTTGAACGTGACTACAGAGGGCCAAATATTTCGGGTGGTACTCTGCCTTCAAGTATTGGCGGTGAGGGGATGCTAAAGCAGCACATTGAAGGATTTTTGAAAGAAAACCCAGTGGCGGATAAAGATCTGGGTAAACACTTGTTTGCAGGAGTCATTGGGTATCACGGGTTTACTGATGGAAACGGTCGCATGGGACGCATGCTATACGCGATCGCAGAACTTCGTAACGACTCATTCAATCCTTTGGCTATGAACGCAGAGAACAGCCTTCACGGCATCAAGTAATTTTTCTCTTCTATTCCAATTTTAGAGCGGCGATTGCCGCTCTTTTCTTATTTCTTTATCCAACTTATTCTTCATTTTTCTACCTCGCTAAAACGGCTAATAGCAATAAAATTGAGACGTTTAAATAAAGCTCTTGTGTCTATCACGCCATAAAATCGCTCTTATCCTTATGAGCTTATTTAAATAAGCCGTTATACCCAAGTCGTCTCGCTGCATCAAATATTTCGAGGCTACTTAGGTATATTAAATTAGGCTGGACACAACATGGATACAGGAAAGATTAATATGCTTCTCTCTGAACTGGGAGAAGTGCTGAAACTTGAACGCGTGACAGCGTATGACGATCAAATGTGGTCACTGCATTTTGCTGAAAATAACAGTGTCGATGTTCTGCTCGTGGAGGAAAAAGGCGAGTTGTTGATTTCTAAAAACCTGCACATAGAACAAGAGGATATTACGTTAGACAAACTTCAAGTTTTACTTGAATACAACTTCTTATATCGAGAAACCGGCGGTGTGCAGTTTTGCGTTAATCCAACCACCGAAGATGTGGTTCTTCAGGTTGCCATCGCGGCCGAGAGTGAACTCACCAATATTGCTAACTTGATGATTCAACTGAATGAGCTAGTGGATACTTGGGCTCAGCTATTTCAGAACAATACGGTTGTAGATTTTAGTCAAACAGACGTACACGCATTTATTCAGGTTTAAGGCATCAAACATGGTCAATATTAATACATCACACATGCATTCGTTGAGTCAGTTAACGTCCCATTTGGCGACACAAAATCAAGCTGACGATAAAGAGGTTCGAGCGCATAATGGCAAAGATATTTTTGTTAAAGAAGGGGCGCCCAAAAACAAAAGCGTCAGCGCGCGTATTAGCCACCAGAATAAAGCGAAAGACATTGTGGTGAATCTGCTCACGAAGCAAGGCATTCCTAAAGACGTTGCGAAGCTGATGCTGCAAAATGTGTTGAACGGTGAAAACAAGTTAACGCTTGGTAGTCTGAAAAATCTTGAGAGATTGTCGTCTGGTCCTAGTTCACATTGGCCAGCCGCACAAACGGCGGCCTCTTCTTCTAAAGCGAATAAAACCTCATCGAGTGTAGCGCTGATCAACGAACATAAAGCTAACCTTCAAAAGCTTGGTGATTTTGCCTGTACAGACTTAAATACATTTGGTGTAAAAGGTTCGCAGTTTTATGAAACCAAAGGAAAGCCTAGACTAGAAGCGCTTCACGCGAATCAAGCGCGAATCATGCAAGATCAACGAGCGACTATGTCCGCAAACGGAGTTCAAGCTGCAGCACAAAGAGGAACCGCACCGCAATTAAGCACTTTACAGAACATTGCTAAGGCAGTACAAAACGCGAAAGCCGGCTGCTGTACTACATTTGCCTTTGCTGCCGCTGCGGAGATGATTCAAGGCATGTCAGGCACACCTGAAGGTGAGCCTAAAGTAGAAGTGGTTGCGTTTAAAAAGGGTCATTCAGGTACACACCTTTATGTACTGGTTGGTCGACAAGAGGGGAGTGATATCAAAGATCCATCAACATGGAGTAAGGATGTGAAAATTGTTGACCCTTGGGCCACATCCGCATTCGGTGCACCAATGTTTGGAGATGCGCAACGACCACCTGTTTCGAATATGTTCCCGCCAACAGAAGTCATTTTTGATAGCCATAAACTGGGTTAGTCACTCTGCAAAAGAAGTGAGCAAATACATAATGCTAAGCTTCTAACCTTTATTGAAAGAGCAGCCCTGAGCTGCTCTTTTTGATTACTCTGGCAACTCGTTTTTAGAGCGAGATTTCTGCGGAAAACCTCACAATGAAGGCGAAAAAGTGACAAAAATAAAGCCATTACCGACATCGTTCAATCTGCAATCGTTGTTCAATAGAGTTATTGAAACAAAAGGAAAAAGTTATGAACACGATTCAACAACTGCTCTTGGAGTTTTGCCAACTCAATGAGTTACCCGAACTGAATTTTGAAGACAATGAACGTTGTCAGCTACTGGTCGACGACTGCTACATGCTGTATTTCATCGCGACAGATACGGATGACTTAATGTTGTCCGTGACGTTCGGAGGATTAGAAAAATCGGGCGAACAAAGACTAAAAGGTTTAGAGCTTCTTGCTCATGCTAATTATCAGGGTATCGGTAGTGGCAGCCTTGCACTTGCTTTAGCCCCAAATGGTCGACAGCTTGTCTTAGCGGGACGTAAACCTGTTGAGCACCTAAACACGACGAATCTTACTGCTTGGTTTCATGAGGTTATTGAACAGGCTGAATTGTGGCAAGCGCGTTTTGCAATGTTGGATCAAGCGATTCCAACCCCCCCTAATCATGAACAAGCTCATGTTCAATCACTTCGTGTGTAGGAGAGAAAAATGGTCAATACAACGCAAAAAATCAGCCAAAGCCCAGTACCTGATCTAGAACAGTTTCGTGCAGTCGCTGCGCAAAAAGATGACCGAGTGATCAGTAAAAGAGGTGAGGTAAAAGAACCTTCAACGTTCCACAAAGGTCACAAGTTTGCTTCTATCCACGAAGGCGTGTTGAGAAGCAAATACACTAAGTTTTTCCAAGAAAACATCAAAACTCACCTTGATTTAAAGCAGGCGCTACTTAAGCAAGAAAAACCTGAGGTTGCGCTGTTGGCTTACTCCCTAGTGAGTCCTTCTGGTTATCGCGGTGAGCCGCTTACTGAGCGCAAAATCTTAGAAGTTGTCAGCTTGTTGGATGAAGTCAAGGTGAGCAGCGATACGTACCAGCAGCTTAAAAATACGTTTGACGCGATCAGCAAAGATCCGCGTATGCAGGTGAGTTTAGAGGCTCAGTACCCGGGGAAAATGGATGGTTTTGGTGCCGAACTGTTACAGATGGGCAAAGAAAAACTGAAAGGTTCTGGCGTTAATGCTGTCATCAACCTAGCTTTGCCTGGCGTAGGGCTATTAATTTCAACAGGACGTGAGCTGCACAAAGCGGCAGTCAATGGCGATGCTGAAGCTTACCACCATCAGCTGGAGCAAATTTCGCAGCTTCCAGGGCGAGACCAACGTCTCTCTATGCCGATGCAACAAACATTGGCTCAAGGTCATGCAATGTTATCAGCTGAAGGTGCAGTTGGGGCAACATTGGGCATGGCGACAGGGAGCTTGGGTACTTTTGGTGTGAGCTCCGTAGCGACAGCGGGTGTTACGCCGATAGCAAAAGAAGCCATTGGTTCGGCTGCCACGACTGGCATTATCAGTGGTGGTGGTTTTGTTGCGAACCAAGCTGGAGCATACGGACTAAATACAGAAGTCAAAGAACAACTCATGCAAGGTGAGATGTCTGGTGTTTTACCAAGGCTTGAAGTTTCTAATACCAAAGGAGACTTTACCTTCAGCATGCAAGATCCAGCTTCTGTACGCGCATTGATGGCGTACCTTGGCCCTAAAGAGAACACGGCGATGACATCACCTCAAGCGCCTAAAGAAGCACAAGAGATGGAAGCTGCTCGCTTAACGTTGAAAAAGATGTTGGGATCAGAGCCAGGTGAACACTTAGTCCCTGACGTTGATTCTATCTTGAAGCTAAGTCCAGAAGATGCGCCAAGTGAAACTGAGGCAACTGCTCATAGTGCGTTTAAAAAGCTATTGGGCGAAGATTGGGATTGGCTCATGCCTGCAGTTCGAGCGATCGATAAAGGTGAGGCGAGTCAAATCAATGAAAAGCTGACTTACAAACTGCCACTTGATGCAGAAAATGGACGAGTATACCTTGATAAATGCCCAAACCTGAGTGACGCTCAGTTGGATGCATTAGATAAACTGGGCTCACCAAGTCAATTGCGACTGATGTACTTAGCGGAAGGTTGGGTTTAATTGAAAGTAAGGGAGCAGATGCTCCCTTACCGTATATGGTGTTTTGCCGGATGTTTATCTAGGCGTTAAATTGGCCTACTGATTTCGCTTAAAAAAGCGCTCGGCATTAGCAAATAGAGATTCACAGTGCTTTTTCTGCTTGTCGTAGTCAGCCGAACCTTCTGGCATTGCGTCTAATACTTCTTTTGCGCTGTGGTATTCTTTTACCATCAACTCAAATTTATCTTCATAATTGCTTTTTTTATTCTTTTTTTGAAAGCTATCTCGTTTTTTTCTCATTTTTATTCCTCTAGAGCGTGTTTATTAAAGGTCAATCTAATTAACCTCTACTTTTATAGGAATAACGAAGTCAAAATGGTTTAAATTAAGTCTAAATATTCCATTGTCATCGCGCTGATTAATATATTTCACCGCTAATGACTATTCCTAAATAGTGATGATATATACACGAAGTGGCTATGCAGCGTTATGTCTTATTTTGACGCTTACTGATTGTTTTTATAAGGTTAAATTCCTTATAAACCTATCGATGTAAAGACAGCGCGTTGTGATAACCATGCTAAGAGAGCTAACTCTCGTTCGTATTTAAATCAAAACTGAGGCTATTTAATGGAAGATAAAGAATAAGTTGCTACAGGAGTTGAGTAACGAAATGACTCGAAAGAAAACTAAGAAGAGACTCGAACTAAATATTTCATCAATAGCTCACGGTTAGGAGCTGAGCTCACTATACACCGATTATAAGAAATAGATAGGACTTTCTATTTTTCTTCAGACAAAACTGCCCATGAAGGAAGCTTGCGCGTTGCAAAGCAATACCTAAAGATACAAAGGCATGCGTACATGCCTTTGTATTTGTGCCTAGCACACTTGGCGCTATGGTAGGTAGGCGCCGCCACATACTGGATTGTATGTGCCCGTGATATGTCCGCTTTTTTCACTTGCCAAGTAGCTCACGGTGTTTGCTACGTCTTCAGGTGTGGCAATTTTCTGCGTTGGTGTGAACATTCGAATGGTTTCTTTAAACTCTTCAGGAGCACCTTTTGTTGCGTCTGTTTCTACAAGGCCCGGAGCAACGACATTAGACGTAATCCCGAAAGGACCAAGTTCTTGAGCGAGGTATTTACTAAAGCTATCAAGTGCACCTTTTGCACTACCATGAGCAATAAAGCTTGGTGCAGGAGCTTCTGATAAGGTGCTAGAGATAAAAATTAAGCGACCAAACTGGCTGGCTTTCATGTTTTCTACCGCCAATTTTGCCGTTTGATATGCAGCGTGCATTTCGTCATTTAGCTTTTGTGAAAACTCTTCCCACGACTGCTCAGTGAAAGGTTTAGCGGTAAAGCTCATGTTTGCGTTTGAGACAAGAACATCAACGCCACCATGTTCATTTGCTATGCTGTCGAACATCCCTTGTATTTGTGCGTCATCACGAACGTCAGCTTTTAAAGTGTACGCCTCACCACCGGCGTTTTGAATTTCCTGAGCTAACGCTTCCGCGACCGCAGCACTATTTACGTAGTTGATAAAAACTCGGTAACCATCTGCAGCGAGTGCTTTTGCTGTTGCTGCACCAATTCCGCGAGCGCCACCTGTAATTAAAGCATTGCGTTTTGTCATCGTATTTCTCCAAGGTTGAGCCTGACTGTTAAACCAGCTTCTGTCGCAACGTACGCTGATAAGTTAAATTTGTCCGTTAAGCTTGCGTAAGTTCGCTACCACGCTAGAAAGTTGCTGTTTGCTGTTATCTAGGTCGGCATCAGCAAGGTTCTGTTGGGCTTCTTGCAGTACTAGCGAAGCGATATTTGCACATGTATCAACGGTGTCTAAAGATTTTTCTGTTAGCACGACTAACTTGCTTCGACTATCCGTTGGCGAAGGTTTCCTCTCTGTCCAACCGCGCTTTTCAAGCCCATCAATTGATCGACTGACGCTCGATTTTTCTAAGTACAACAGTTCACAAATCTGACTTTGAGAAAGGGCACCGTTGTTTCGTAACAGCAACACGACACCCCATTGTTCTGCTGTCATATCAATACCAGCATCTTTGAAACGGGTAGTGAGTAATCGGTTAAACAGACGACTAGCAAGCCCCGTAAGGTGACCGAGAGACTGATGATGGTTGTATTGGGACATGGAAAATTTCACCAAATAACATGAACGAACAATATGGTTGTATACACAACTATATTGGGCGATGTCAAATTCGTTTGAAGAAAATGCTACTAGCTTGTGCTTATCGTTGGGTTGATGTGTCAGATTGAGGTGCTAATGAAAATTGGTGAGGTAGCTTCGAAAACTTCGGCCAGTCAAATGTTTGCGCCTGATGCACCGAGTTGGGGAGCAAGCTTCATTAAAGGTAGGGGAGTTGCAGTCCTCTCTTTACTTATTCAGTTTAAATGTGTTTTTTGTTTACATTACAAATGGTTAGATTTTAATTCTTTTCATTCGAAACACTTTTCTCAAGAAGTTCATGATAAATCAATGAGATTGATCTTTTTGATTGGCAATGATCAAATGTGTCTTTACTAAAACTGTACGGTACAGTACAGTTTGTGAAAATCATAAAATGGGTTTCAAACATGAAGAAGAAAGTTATCGCCTTGTCGCTTGTTGTTGGTTCGTTATTTGCTGCTGGCTGTGCCTTATACCAGCCGAATACTGTAATGACGGATAACGCATATGTTCATTCAGACGTTACGGCCATTTCACCTGAGGTTGGGGGGCAAGTAAGCGAAATCTTTGTCAAAGATAACCAGTGGGTAAGAGAAGGAACTCCTTTGTTTGTCATTGATGATGAAGACTTTATTGCCAACCAAGAAATTGCTCGAGCAGCACTAGATGTTGCGAAATCTGAGCTTACTGCAAATCAAATCAAAACGGATATGCAGTTAATGAAAATTGAGCAGGCGAAGCAAGGTATTCGCCGCGCGAGTGCAAATGCCGAACACCAAGCGGCGGAGTTTCAACGTCTTTCTCGTTTGGTACAAAAGCAATCTGTGAGCAAAAATCAGTTTGAAGCACAAAAAACGCGATCTATTGAAGCAAGCAGTAATCTTGAAACCGCTAAATTGGGCTTAGCTGCTGAGCAAAAACAGCTCGACACATTGATGACTGAGAAGTTGCAACTGACAGCACAGCGTAAAAAAGCAGAAGCAAACTTACGACTGGCTAATATTTCACTGGAAAGAACCACGGTGCGTGCGCCATTCGATGGCTATGTGGCAGATAGACAAGTGCAAGTCGGCAAGTTTGTACAACCAGGAATGGGGCTCATCGTGATGGTGCCAGATTATGTTTGGATAGAGGCAAACTTTAAAGAAACACAACTTGAGAACGTTGTGCCTGGGCAAGAGGTTGAAGTGGTATTGGATATGTTTCCAAACCATCCATTGCATGGCCGTGTTTCTTCGATAACCCCGGCGACTGGTGCACAGTTTAGTTTATTGCCACCTCAAAATGCGACAGGCAATTTCGTAAAAGTAGTACAACGTGTACCAGTACGTATTGAGCTAGAGATCCCTCAAGAGTTGAGTCAACGAGTCTATCCGGGGTTGTCTGCAGAAGTATCGATCGAGACCGCGGCACAAGGTTAACTGCAATGGAAAAACGTTCACCGCTGCTGATTTTGACGCTTTTTGCGATTGCTGCTTTTGGTATTAACTCCGTGATGTTTACCGAGTTATCGTATGAGATGGCGGCAACGTCAGGCTTATCTGTCGATGAAGTTGCTCTGGTTAAAGTCGGCTTTATGATTACCCAGGTATTAGGTTTTATATTCACACCAATATTGGTGCGTAGATTGGGTACGTTAATTCTCTTACATGCCATTTTATTGGTAGGTCTAGCGAGCAACCTTGTACTTTACTGGGGCGGACAGCAAGAACTGGTGTTCACTCTGACTTGGCTCTCGAGTGGCTTTTTTATGAGCATGTTAATGGTGGTATTAAACCTTTACTTGCTCCACTTCTTTGAACAGCGTTGGCTACCAGCCATTATTGCTTTAACGCTAGTATTCTCAACCTTGCTACCGATCGGCGCTTACCCTTGGGTAGTGGCCAATATTGTCGAAATCTTTGATTGGTCACTGTTGTGTGTTGTGTCGGCTTGGCTGTACTTCTCTGCCTTGGTAATTGCATGCATCTACAATCCTAAGTCGATTCAAATCGAGGCCGAACCCAAATCTGGCTGTTGGCTTTATTTAGTTTTTGCCCTGACAATAAGCCTCGTTGTATTTCTATTGATGAGAGGCAGTTATTACAACTGGTTTGACTCGGAATGGTTTGTTAAAGCCTCTTCGATAGCCGCGGCTCTGACTTTATTAGTGGTGTATTACTTTGTGAAAACCAGTCCTTTAAATACAGCATCAATACAGCTGCATAGTAAGTTGAAAACTAATGTTTTTATGTACAACGCTTTTTTGGCAGGTTTTGCTGTTATGGCGAGCAATGTGTTGTTTACTAGCTTTTTGAAAATGGCGTTGCAGTACAACAACCTTAATGCTGGATATGCCCAATTGCCGGCATTTTATTCCATGCTAGGTGGTATGCTAGTCAGTGTGCTGGTGTATTACTTCCGCCGGCCATTAGCGGATGCAGTCGTCCCGTTTGGTGTGGTGATGATTATACTTTCGGTACATATGTTTAGTCAGTTACCTAGCTTTGCTGGTACGGAATCTTTGTCCGTTCCGATGATGTTACGTGGGTTTGGTGTCGGCTTATTGAATGTGTCTGTGACCATTGCAGTATTGATGTACTTCAATGTCGGGCAGCGCTTAGAAGGTATTGCCAATTTCTACCTCTTTCGTACCATTGGCGGTGTGATCGCTGGTGCCGTGTTCTCACGGGTAATGCAAAGCCATAGTGCACAAGCCGCTGGAGAGATTGGCCGAACGCTAGATGATGTGAATCATGCTTTTGGTGCTTATAAAAATGCGTTGAGCAGTACGATTCTGACTCATGGGCACTTGCCAAATTCGGCATTAGGAATGAGCCAAATTAGTTCTGTTGTCAAAGAGCAGGCGACCACTCTCGCACTGAGTAATTCATTATTGATGTTTATTATCTCGGTCTTTGCTCTCGCGCCAATCTTAATAATCGGTAAAAAACTGGCGGCGAAGCGAGAGATTCACTAAGCCATAGAAACAACAAGGGAGCGATGATGCTCCCTTTTATATTCAGTGAGTTTACCTTTGGTATAGATTTAGGAAGGCGGTGACCGCTTTTTTCGTATGTGCATCTAACTCTTCATCTGTCGGAAAATCGAAGCCAATTAGTGCCATGTTCTGGTAATCAAGTTTAATTAATGCAAGTAGTTGCTCACAAGCGAGGTCGGCATTTTCAACATCGAGTTGTGAGCTGACAGTTTCACTCTTTAAAAAGTCGATGAGGTATTGATGAATGCGATGCGGCCCTGTCTGCCAGAATTGATTTGGTACGGAATCATGTTTGTTGAAGTCAGCCGAAACGATCCGATAAAGTGATAGCATAGGATTGGAGCATACACCTTTTAGGTACTTCTTGGCGAAGTCATTCAATGTTTCTTGTAAAGGCTCCGATTGCTTGTCGGCAAGCTGGAAGACGGACTCTAAGCTGGTTTTGGTATTGTATGCTAAAACTTCAACAAATAACCCTTCTTTGTTCGAAAAATAGCGATATAACGTCTGCTTTGAGCCTCCACAAATCGCGACGATTTGATCGAGTGATGTGTCTTTGTAACCTTGTTTTATAAAAAGGTCAGTGGCAACTTTGATGATTCGAGTTCGTTTCTTTTCGGTAGATATGCGCATAAATAAATCAACCCAAGCAAAAATCCACCTTTGTTGTGGCTGGCGTGGTTTATTACCGAGCTTTAGGTGGTTTAGAGATGAAAGTAAAACTGTCCAGTACAGTACCACTATTGACGTTAGTAAACACGACTTTTCATGAACCAAGTGCTTCATTAAAACAAGCAAAAGTAGGCAAATTCGATATGCTGAAACCTATAGCGAAGGATGACATATTTAAAAATATCATTACGTATAGAAAAGTGATAACCGTTCTTCGTACGACAGCCTTTACTCTCGAAATCATGTTAGTTCAGCGCCTTATCCGACTCCAATGATGCCAACCAACGAAGCACTTCGGCGGTTGCTTCAATAAGATCACTTGGGATGTACTGGTCGACGTTGCCGTCCGCGTATAGTGCGCGAGCAAGAGGGACTTTTTGCATCACAGGCACACCTTCCTCTTTGGCGATTGCGATCATACGTTTGGCTACCGCATCGGTTTCCATCAAGGTGATCACGGGCAGGGGCGTTTCGCCTTTCTTGTAATAAAGACCAACTGCTATATGTGTTGGGTTTGTAACCAATACATTAGAACGTTTAACGTTTTCGCGTTGATTGGAGGCTTGTAGCTCTTGGTGCAACTGACGACGTTTACTTTTGATTTCAGGGCTGCCTTCCATCTCTTTGTATTCGCGTTTCACTTCGTCCTTGCTCATTTTGAGTTTCTTCGTGTGGTCAAATTTTTGGTACGCAAAATCAGCTGCAGCGATGACGATGAAACCTACCGAAGAGATAATCATTAATTGTTTAATCATGACGCCAGTAATGGTCGGGACACATTCTAGCCCGCAAGTTGGAATTTGCATCAAAGCGTTGATGTTACCGCGTAAGGTCACCCAGATAATGCAGGAAAGAAGAGAGACTTTAAGGATCGACTTGATAAACTCAATCACACTCTTAAGCGAAAAAATGCGTTTGGCACCTTCGACGGGATTGATCTTTTTGATGTCGGGTTTAACGGATTCACCACTAAATAAAAAGCCGAACTGCCCCATATTGGAAAAGATGGCGACGAGTGCAGCAACCAGAATAATCGGGGCGAGTAGATAGGCAATTTCTTTTGCGATGGCGATAGCGACATCGACTAGCGCATCTTGGAAACCCTGATAAGCAAGCTTACTTGGTAGGAGAATAAGCGCTGAGATGTGCGACATGTAATAATCTGCGAACGCAAACAGTACAATTATGAGCGCTAAAATTAATGCAGACGATACTATTTCTTGGCTTTTGGCTACCTGACCTTTCTGCCTGGCATCGCGTAACTTTTTTGCGGTGGGTTGCTCTGTTTTTTCTGCGCTCATAAAGAATCCTAAGCGTTATTGCCAAATGGTATTGAGTTGTTCTGCGAATCGGGTAATGCCGTAAAACTGTACTTCAAAGTGATCCATCATTAACCCGAGATACACGATCAGTAAAACACTCGCGATGGCACTTTTTATTGGCATGGCAAGGAAAAAAACATTCAATTGCGGTGCAAAACGACTGATAAGAGCCAGACCAAACTCAGCAAGAAACATTGCCAACACTAATGGGGCAGACATCAACACACCAAGCCACATGAGTTGTTCAAACTGTGCGTAGAAGAAGCTTACCCATGCATCGCTAACGGTTGGGAAAAAGTCCACGATCGGCCAAGGTGTGTAGCTTTTGAATAACGCGTAGATAAAAGTGACAAAGCCCCCGCCAGAGAAGAACAGGGTAATCAACGTTTGGGTCAGCAACACTGCGGTTGGCGTCGATTGCGAGCCTAGCGTTGGGTTAAACATACTTGCCATGGCAGCACCACGTTGGTTGTCGACCAGAAAGCCAGCCGCTTCTATTGCCCAAAAGGGGATAGCAGCAACAAACCCGATCAATAGCCCAATTAATACCTCTTTACCCAAAATCACTATCAGCCAAATACCGTCGGTTTCTGCGGGCAAGCTTTGCTGATTAATCATCGGAAATATAAACAGTGCGAGTGAGCAAAGCACACCATTTCTCACCATGGTGCCGCCTAGCATTTGCTTGCTCAAAATAGGCAAAAAGATGAAGCATGCCATTAACCGAGGTAACGTCAGGCTATACAAAAATAAAGCTTGGTGTAAGTCGTGATAACTCATCGTATTTGAGGAATTTTATCCATGGCAAGCGAGGCGAAGGCGTGGAGCTCTGCCCCTAGCCACTGCGTTGTGACGAACAGCGTAATAATGACCGCGATAAGCTTGACCACAAAGCCTAACGTTTGTTCTTGGACCTGAGTTAACGCCTGAATAAGCGACACCAATGTGCCAACCAATGCTGCGACTAAAATCGGCGGTAACGACAAGTACAAAACTAGGGTTAATGCTTGAGTTGTGAAATGAATGATTTCAGCAGAATGCATACTTTCTCCGTGATTAACCGTAACTCAGCACTAAGCCGTGGGTGAGTTTCGTCCAGCCGTCAAGCAAGACAAAAAGCAACAATTTGAAAGGGAGAGAGATGGTCATTGGCGATACCATCATCATGCCCATGGCGAGCAAGATATTAGAAACAATTAAGTCGATAGCGATGAACGGTAAGTACAATAGAAAGCCAATCTCAAAAGCACGGGTAAGCTCACTGACCGTAAACGCTGGCAGCAACAGCAACAAGCTATCTGACTCTAAACGGTCCACGTACTTTTGAGGCCATAATGTGCGCGCAGCATCGGTAAAGAATATGGCTTCGGTTTCCCGAATATGTTTTTTCAAAAACTCTCGATAAGGCTGTAAACCGCTTTCAATGAGGCCTTCTACACTTGCAGAATCTTCGAGGGAGATATCATGCTGCTTTACGTAGTCATAGGTTTCAAACCCGACGGGAGCCATGATGAAAATCGACAAAATGATCGCCAAGCCATACAGTGCCATATTCGGTGGGATTTGCTGAACACCGAGAGCGTTACGCAGCAGTGAGAATACAACGGCGAGTTTTACAAACGACGTCGCCATCATCGCGATAAATGGGATCAGTGCCAGCAGTGCTAAGCTGACAATGAGATTGAGCTCGTCAGGTAACTGGATCATGCTGGCTCCTGCGTACCACCAAACAGTTCCAGTACGCGCACACCTAAATGCTCATTAACATTAACCAGTTCACACTCACCGACGATTTTGCCGTTGGCACGCAATGTTACCGGCTTAGATACAGGTTGGTTTAGCTCGAATACGTACCCAGGTTGAAGCTGGTTAAGCTGTTCTAGAGTGATGGTTTGATGGCCGATATCAAACGTGAGTTCCACGGGCAGTTGCTGGTGGTCGGTTAACATTTCTGAAGTGTTTACGTCATTCATATTGGTTTCTTTTTCAATAATGTGAAGAATTTGGTCATCCAGTTGGCAGCGCCAGAGATTCTGGTTAGATACTTGAAAAATGGCTTGTTGTTGGGCGATATAACAATCGTCAAAAAAGATCACATCTCCCAGCTCGAGCGAAGTAAATTCGCTTAACATTAAATGGGTCTTTCCAAGGTTTAACCACACAGGTAAAGCGAGATGTCGCGCCTGAAGAGAAGCACTGTTTGGTAGTGCGTCCAACAGCACGTTTGCTCCTTCGCTAACCCACAAACAAAGAGAGCCGTTAGGTTTATTGAGGGTCAACATCAAGGTATGCTCTTGAACTTGGCTCGACTCTAACGGTTGTAACTGGCTAAGAATGGGCAACTGACCAAATAGTGCTTTGAATGCCTCACTATGCGGTTCAATCTGAGAACTCAAAAGTGCTAACTGGAGCGAGTTGGGCAGTGACTCGAATGCAGTGGCATTCAGAGTAGACTCAAGCCATTTCTGGAGTTGCGCACGACAAAAATCCACTTGGATCGTTTGCCCTCCAATCAACGTGGTTAAACGGAATCCTTCAAATGAAGGGATTTGAGAAACAGTAATCGATACGCTCTGACCATCAGCCCCTTGGAAATGGCATTGCTTTGCACAAAGTTGATTACTGAGCGCAATACTGTCTGAATCGACTTTGGGTATCGTTAACGGCGTCATAGGTCAGTCTCCGCTTGCCATTCTTCATACACGCTACGTTTCTGGCGTGAGTGTTGTTGTTCATGTTGTTGTTGATCGAACTGCTGAGTCTGTTCGCTGATCGCTAGACGAAGTGGCTGCTCACCGCCAAATCGGTTTAGGCGCTCGGCAAGATCTTGTCTAGCTTGTTGGCTAATAATGGAAAGGGCATGCTCTTGTCGAATCGTCACGCTATAACCTTGCGCGTCCAACTTGATGTGGATTTCACCACCTTTTAATTGTCCTTCACTTAGAAACAGCCGAACCTCTTTGTTGTCCGATGCGGTTGGCAGCGAAACATAGATTTTGTCCACCAATTGTTGGAGTAACGTGTTTACTTCTCGTACAGGGGCAGGCTGAGCCTGTGAAGCAACACTCTTTAAAATGACATCGCCTTGTGTTGCCGCGCTCGCAAGGTGTTGAGGTTCTGCTTTTTCGTCATCCGCTTTAACGGCCACTAGTGCGCTTTTCGTCTCGACTTTCTCAAGCGATTTAGTTTCAGAACGACTATCGGTTTTATCTGTTAGTTTGCCTGTGTCTTGTAGTCGCTGCGTTGCACGCTTATTGTGTGTCGTGTCGGTTAGTTTCGTCGTGAAGTTAGCATTGTTAATTGCATCTTGAGTGAGCGATTTCCCTACGGCCTTTTTAGGGAGAGAACCGTCGAGAGAAGCTTGTGCTTGAGAATGGGGGCCAACGCGCTCAATCGAGGATGAGTTTGGAGCCTGATCGCTCTCAAGTTTCTTATCTTTCTCATGCAATTTACTGTTTTCAATTAGGTGTTCTTCGCTATTTGTTGCGTCGTCTTGTGGTTTCTCTACGTCCTTTTTGGTTACAATGTCACTTTTGTCTTTTAATGTGGCGGTATTTCTATAAGTGCTGGCTTCTTGGTTAGAAAGTTTCGATTGTTTGTCTAGGCTTTGAGATGCTTCATGTCTTAACGGAAGGCTCTCGTCTCTGCTCTGAGTGTCTTTTTTGCTCGCAACGGTAGATTCTTCTTCCTTGCTAGGTTTCTCCGTCATTGCACGCTCGAACTGTGACTGAAGCTCAGCCTCTCGCTCCAGGGGCTTTTTTTCTGGCGTTGATTTGTACAGCGTATTCGGTGTTTCTTCTGTTGGAGTAATGCGCATAATGAACCTTTAAATAATATCGACAGTGCGAAACTCTTCTTGTTCGAGTTCTTCTTGGTATTGTCTTTCTCGCGACTGTTCCGCGAGTTCTTGTTGTTGCAACTGAACGAATTTTTCTTTGGTTTTATGGGCTTGCCGTGCCTCTTTTTGTTTTTCTTTAAGTACCGAACGTTCGTACTCAAGCGCTTTTTTTGCTTCGGCAACGCGCTGTTTAAGCTCGGCTTCTCGCTCTCTCAACAACGCGATTTCTTGTCTCAATGTTTCCAACTCTTTGAGAACGAGTGTGTGTTGCTTTGCTTTGGCAAAACGTCGTTCTTCTTCTTCCTGACGCCAAACGTGATAGTCCGCTACGGAACGTTCGGCCTTTTGAACCTGTGCTGCCGAATTTGATACTCGGTATTCTTGGCGCTTAACGGCTTTATCCGCACGTTCCGCTCGAATTTGTTTGATCTCTAGTAACCGTTCGATCATTGGTTCGCCATCCCTTTTAGTTGAGCGATAGCACCATCAAGATCACTTGGCTCATGCGTTCCTTGACGTAAAAAGGCGCGTATATCATCACTTTGTGCAATCGCCATATCCGCTCGGCTATCCGCCCCATGCTGGTACTCGCCAATTTTGAGCAGTAGCTCAACTTCTTCGTACTTGGCTAACATTTCGCGAAGGTGAGCAGCAGACGCCTGATGATCAAGTTCAACGATTTGATTCATCACGCGGCTTGCTGAACGGAGTACATCAATGGCAGGATAATGGTTCATTGCAGCAAGCTTGCGCGAGAGAATGATGTGCCCATCTAAAATGGAGCGAGTTTCATCGGCGACAGGCTCTGTCATGTCGTCGCCTTCAACCAACACGGTGTACAGCGCTGTAATTGACCCTTTGTCAGATTGACCGGCTCGTTCCATCAGCTTTGGCAAAGCGGCAAAAACGGAAGGCGGATAGCCGCGTCGTGTTGGTGGCTCACCTGCGGCTAGGCCAATTTCTCTCTGTGCGCGGGCGAAACGCGTTACAGAATCCATCAGCAGTAACACGCGTTTACCTTGGTCACGAAAATATTCCGCAATAGAAGTGGCAACAAAAGCGGCTTTGGCACGTTCCATGGCCGGGCGATCGGATGTCGCGACCACTAAAACCGATTTGGCCATTCCTTCTTCGCCCAAGTCATGCTCAATAAACTCTCGTACTTCGCGTCCGCGTTCACCAATCAAGGCGAGAACGGTCACGTCGACGTCTGCGGATCGAATCAGTTTTGCCAGTAGGGTACTTTTACCACCGCCCGCCGCTGCAAAAATGCCCATGCGCTGACCTTCACCACAGGTCAGTAGTCCATCAATGGATCGAACCCCAAGAGAGATTGGCTTTTTAATCAGTTTACGTTGCATTGGTGGCGGTGCATCGCGATAAACCGGATACCAAGCACTTGGTTCCTGACTTTGCGTACCATCGAAAGGACGCCCAAGCCCGTCAAGCGTTGTACCTAATAGGTGATCGCCAACGCCGACCTCATGCATTTTTCCCATTGGGCTAACTTCTGTATTTGAGGAAATCCCAAACATATTTCCTAACGGTGTGAGCAGAGCGTGATGCTGTTGAAAGCCAACGACTTCCGCTAATAAAGACAGAGTTTGATCAGGATTACGCAACTCACACAGCTCACCAACACGAACGCCGGGGACAACGGCCTTGATGATGGTGCCGGTTACTTGCGTAACGCGCCCGCGAATTTGGATCAGACGAGTTTGCCTGATCGCAGATTGTTGGATATCAGTGATGTATGAGAAATCGTTCAAGGTAAAAATATGCGCAATGATTGATGTTGGGAGGATAGAAAGGATGAGGGGGTATTTATAGTGAATATCAGTCGGGAGTTTTTAGAAAACTGAAAACGCACTAAAAAAACACGTCTGATTTTGACAGCTTCGAGAAAGCGCACTTCCTATAATTCGCCTGTATTGTACGGAAGGAGTGCAAGTGAATGAGTATTATCAACAATCATATCGCAACAAACTCAAAGTTTGATGCGTCTATCCAAAACGGGTTGGAATCGTCTCGTACCGACGCTTCACGAAAAGGCAATTACCGCGGTGAAACGGTCCGTGTTCACAATGCCACACAATCACTTTTTGATGCGATGGAAGAGCTCACTTCACTCGGTTCCGAAAAAGCAGAAAAAGATTTGACCAAGCGTAAAGTAAAAGACAGTGGCGTTCGAGTTAATGAAGCGCACGAACTCGTTTCTGACTATCTGCGAAAAGTCCCTGATCTTGAAAAGAACCAAAAGATCAAAGATCTGGCTGCAAAAATGGCGGGAGGAAATATCTCGACCATCGCTCAATTGCAAGCTTATTTGAATGGATTTTCAGAGGAGAAAAGCCATCAATACCTTGCGTTAAAAGCCGTTAAAAAGTTTTTGAGTGCGAGCCCAGAAAGTAAACATCTACTAGCGCTGATTGACCAAGCGATTCTGAGAATCGAGCAAAACCCAGATTCTTGGGCTCAAATTGATACGGAAATTCGCGTCTCAAACTTTGCTGATGAGTACAGCCAAGAGCAAGAGTTTAGCTCATTACATCAGCTGCGCGGTTTCTATCGCGATACCGTTCATAGCTATCAAGGGCTCGGCGCTGCTTATCAAGACGTAGTGGCGCGCTTTGGTGAACAGGAGATATCGACCGCTGTTGAGTTTATGCTGCAAGGCATGAGTGCAGATCTTAGTGTTCAAGGCAGCAGTATCGACTCGGTTAAGTTGCAGTGGTTGATGTCCGATATGCAAAAACTCAAAACTCTAAATACGTTGCAAGATCGCGTGAGTCAGTTGTTCCAAATGTTTAAACCGGAAAGGACGAGTTATGGCTTATCAAGTTTCTAATTTGATGGCTGATGTGATTGCGTTGGTAGAGCAGCGATGGGTAAGCAGTGATGAGATTTGGAAAGTCGCCAACGCAATGGAATTGACGGCGGTACAACAAAAAATCGATTTTTTTCGAGAGTTCCACAAGTTAGTTCGCGCGATCCCTATTGATGTATTCGCCGATGAAGAACAACGACAGAATTTAATACAAGCGGTACAAAAGGCGCTAGACGAAGCCATTGATATAGAAGAAGAGGAAGCGTGGGAAGATGAGTTGGATTGATGCATCCGTCAATGAATTTTGCCGAGGAATGGGGCTCGATGCCGTCGATTTCTCATCAGCTGGACGGGTGCAGCTGGATTTTGAGCAAAGCGGTACACTACATATTGAGCGACACGGAGAACAGCTATTCTTGATGTTGTCTCAAGCGTTATCTTGGCATCAAACCAGTGACATCATTCAAAGCGCCCTCAGTTTGTGTCATGCCGATCAAGGCTGGCCTTTCGAAATTAAAACTGGTTTGTTAGATGAGCAAACTTTGGTTTTTTCCGCGAGGTTAAACGGAGAAGAGGTCACACTTCCGACTTTAGAACAAGCGTTTACGCTTTTGGTTCGTCTACATAACGATGTGGCAAGCTCATGACTCGAGTAAGCACTTTAAACGTAGGCATAGAAGCCTTCACGCATGTTACGCATAGTGAGGTTAAGGCCGATTTCCCTGAGCGGTTTCAATTACTTCCTGATGGGCAGGCGGTCGCTACGCATTTAGAGAAGCTCTATGACCTCAGGCCTTCAGACCAATACCTAATCGCGTTAACCAAGCCAAAATTGTTGCACTCAGAATTGTTGCGTCCAGAAAAGTACCGCCAACAGTTCGATGAAACGTTGGCTCAGTTGCAAGTTCTTGCACAGGATTCAGGCTCCGCTTCTTTTATCAAAGCATCCGAAACGCTACAAAGTACGCAACTTGATCAGCGTTACCTCACTATGGCGCTCAATCTCCTTATCCAGGTCTAACCAACATGTTGAGATCCAAAGACATTGAACTGTTGCTTGTTCACGCTGCACTACAAGTTCAATACCAAAAGCCAGAGCATGCCATCTCTATTCTCGATGCGGTTTTAGAGATAGACCCGCAACACAAAGAGGCGATGCAAACACTCGCAGTGGCGTGTTTACAAAGTGGTCGATATGCTCGTGCTGTTGAGGTATGTGAGCACTTATTAAAATCCGACCTTAAACCTGATTCGGCAGGACTCTGGTTTTGCTTAAGCCAAGCTCGTTGGAAACAAAATGACGTCGATGGGGCACGCCAAGCGCACCGACGCTATCTGCAATCTTTAAATAGTGAATCACATGAATAAGTTGATCGATATTTTAAACAAGGTAGGGCAACGTAAAGACATTATGCTTGCTGTGATGTTGCTCGCGATCGTCTTTATGATGATATTGCCACTGCCTACCGCGCTGGTGGATGTGCTGATTGGCACCAATATGAGTATTGCGGTGGTGCTGCTTATGTTAGCGATTTACATCACTACGCCGCTTGAGTTCTCTGCGTTTCCCGCGGTGCTACTGATCACGACATTGTTTCGTTTGTCTTTATCCATCACGACAACCCGTTTGATCTTGCTGCAAGGCGATGCTGGTCAAATCGTTTATACCTTCGGTAACTTCGTTGTGGGCGGTAACTTAGTGGTCGGTATCGTTGTGTTCCTGATCATTACCATTGTTCAGTTTATGGTGATCACCAAAGGCTCGGAGAGGGTTGCAGAAGTTAGTGCGCGATTCTCACTTGATGCGATGCCTGGTAAGCAGATGAGTATTGACGGTGACATGCGCGCTGGGGTGATTGACGTACACGAAGCACGGCACCGACGATCACTGATTGAAAAAGAAAGCCAAATGTATGGCTCGATGGATGGCGCGATGAAGTTCGTTAAAGGCGACTCCATTGCTGGTTTGGTCATCATTGTGGTCAACATCTTAGGTGGCGTCACGATCGGGGTAACGCAAAAAGGCATGAGTGCTTCTGAAGCGCTTGAGTTGTTTGCGATTTTGACCGTTGGCGATGGTTTGGTGTCGCAAATTCCGGCTCTGTTTATCGCGATTACGGCCGGTATTATCGTGACGCGTGTTTCTCATGAAGACTCTTCTGATCTTGGTTCGGACATTGGTGGGCAGGTCATTGCTCAGCCACGTGCGCTTCTTATTGGCGGTGTGCTTTTGGTGCTGTTCGCACTGATTCCTGGTTTTCCAAAAATTACTTTTCTGGTCTTGGCTACAGTGGTTGGTGGTGGTGGTTTCTTCCTTTTCTATCAACAGAAAAAACAGGCTGAATCAGATAGTACCGACTTATCAAGCTTTGTTTCGCAAGGGGCGGGTTCACCAGCAGCGAAGCCAAGCAAACCAACCCCATCTAGAAACAGTAAAGGCAAATTAGGTGAGCAAGAAGAGTTCGCCATGACGGTCCCGCTCTTAATTGATCTTGACGCGAGCCTTCAGGAAAGCTTGGAAGCGGTCGCATTGAATGAAGAGCTAGCAAGGGTGAGGCGCGCACTATATCTCGACCTCGGCGTGCCTTTCCCGGGTATCCACCTGCGTTTTAACGAGGGGATGCAAAATGGCGAATATTTAATTCAGTTACAAGAAGTTCCGGTTGCACGAGGACGAATTGTAAAAGACCAACTCTTGGTGACAGAAGGGAATGAGCAGATCGACTTATTAGGCGTGCCTTATGAGCAAGATGAAGATTTTCTACCCGGTATTTCTAGCATTTGGGTGGCACAAAGTTACGAGCAAAAACTCACCACTAGCCATGTCGGCTTTCTCACACCCGACAGGATTTTAACGTACCACTTGTCTCATGTTCTCAAGGAGTACGCACAAGACTTTATTGGTATTCAGGAGACGCGTTATCTGTTGGAGCAGATGGAAGGCAGTTATTCGGAGCTAGTCAAAGAGGCTCAACGCATTGTCCCGTTACAAAAAATGACGGAAATCTTGCAACGCTTGGTTTCTGAAGACATTTCCATCCGAAACCTTCGCGTGATCTTGGAAGCCATGGTTGAGTGGGGCCAAAAAGAGAAAGATGTTGTACAGCTGACGGAGTACATTCGTTCCAGCTTAAAACGTTACATTTGCTACAAATACGCGAGTGGACAAAACATGTTGCCCGCTTACTTATTGGATCAAAGTCTCGAAGACACAATACGAAGCGGTATTCGTCAAACCTCTGCAGGAAGTTACTTGGCGTTAGACCCGTCAGTAACGCAACAATTTGTGAGTGATGTGAAACAGACCATTGGTGATTTAAGCCGCATGCCGAATAAGCCTGTGTTAGTTGTGTCTATGGATGTACGCCGATATGTGCGAAAGCTTATTGAATCGGAATACTACGATCTGCCCGTTTTGTCATTTCAAGAATTAACTCAGCAAATCAATATTCAGCCACTTGGAAGGGTGGGGATGTAATGAAAACAAAACTAATGCTCTCGCTTGCGCAAGCGGGGATCGAAGTGACGCCATACTTTTGGCAAAAAAGTGAAATTCAACTTGGTTATCGAATTGAAGTTGAAGGTTTAGAGCTCGTTTTTCGTGTGGAGGACGGTGAAATCATCATCGTTCTTTTGAAACGTGTGCATCCAAACCTAGGGTTGAGTAACCCTTTTGCAGGCTTATTTCTCTTAGCTGAGCATGCTGTTCAACTTTATCCCTCCGATTGGGTCATTCGCGGAAACGTCGATGTGTTACGTGGCAGCAATATGAGCAGTCAGCGATTAGCCCAGTTCTATCTAAAAGCATGCGGTGCAAGCCATGATGAGCTAGACGACTGGTACTGTTTACGCCTAGCAGATTATAGACCTTTGAAAAAGTTGAAAAAGTTGAAAAAGTAAAAACTCACGACTGTTACTGACAGCACCGATGAGATGACCCGCTTTAAGATAGGAATCAAGATGAAGCAACCGTTTACCGATGCGATTGAGAACGCTGAGCTTGCCATTAGAAAAGCTGAAGACAGAACCGATATTTTTAACGAGCTATTGGAAGGCCTAGGTGTTGGTCCTGTTGCGGGTGATGTTTTACTTGGCGGCATAAAAGCGCCAGTAGATACCATGAAACGTGCAGAGCAAGAGCTAATAGACGAAGTCCAGCGCCGCCGGCAACAACAAAATCAGCTACAAGGTACGTCAGGTAAACGCAGAAAGCGTCCCACAGTGATGCGCGGCATGATGATTTAGAGGTTTGGAAATGACGAATATGAAAACGACTGGCTCTACGACAGGAGCAACAGACACAGCTGCGAGTAGTGCACCATTACCCACTTTCCAACAAAACTTGATAGAGGCATTTACCCCTGTACTGGGTGAAGCAGAGACTCAGCAACTTGCCTCTCTAATCTCTTCATTGCCAACTATCTCGGGACAAACGGAATCACAAAGCATCGCGCTTTATGTTGATACACTTGAAAACCTAAAAGCGAAAAATAACGCGTTTGCTGGTATATCATTGACCGACACCGCATCTGTTTGGATAAAGTCGCTACAAAGTGCTAACTCAGATGGCGAATTGACCGCAGCCGAGTTCAATGTTCAAACAAACCAAGCGTTATCAAGTCAGTTTCAGGCTTGGCTTAGCAAGTCACTGACAGAAAACGTAGATAGCTCGTTATCTACTGAGTTTGTTAGTCAATTTAATCTGGGGACTCAGAGTAACCAAGCGGAGCAGATCGCCAACCTCTCCGAGACAGGTCTGGCTAATGCCACCAAAGAAATTTCTCTTTTTGTTGCAGAACTTGCTAATCAAATGAGCTCCCGTGAAGTGAGAGATGCTTCTATTTCTTTTCTTCGCAATGCCTTTAGTAGCTTAGGTTCCGTTAATCTCGCGCAACTGAAGAGCTCGGATTTCCTGTTGACTAAAGAGAGTTTCGCTCTTCAAGTCTCAGCTCAATTAAAAAGTAGTTTTCAAGGCATCGGTATTACTTTAAGCGCCGATGACGCAAGTGCGCTAGTTAACAGAATTACCTGGACTCCTGGTATTTCTAAACAGCAGCTTAAAGAAGCGTTAGATGAAATGGCCGCTCAAGTGAAAGGCCAATATAGCGCAGCTTATGGGGATGCGGCTGGAACAAACAACCTAAAAGCAGCACTTAACACCGTCATTGGCGGAACCGAGCCTTTGACCCTTTCTAGTCTGTTCGCCAACTTCGCGGTGAGTTTAACAAATATAGAAATCGACGACTTTTATCAGGACAGCGCGATAGCCGATGTCCAAAAGACACAAATAACGCCAGCTCAAGTTACTTTGATCAAAGAAAACACCGAACGAGACATCCGATTACAGTTTGAAAAAATAGTAAAAGGTGAATCTACCGGGGCTTCATTTACTGAGCGATACGAGGCATTGCGCAAGAACTTAGGGGCATTGAAAGAGCGTCTACTCAATATCACCGACAAAGAGAAAGCGGATCGCGAGGTGAGAGCAGAGCACTCTCTAACGGCTCGTGATTTGTTGGCTGTCGTTGAATCTAGTATTGGTGATCGCTTTGATGAGCGCGTGCTGCTTGCACTAAATGAGCGTCGTGTTAACCGTTTAGAGAAACGTAATGACCAGAAAGAGGCATTAGAGGATCTCACAATACAGCTTAAAGTTTTTGGTGTTGTGCAATCAAAAATTCACTCTACGCAAAGTGTTGATGGGGTTTATAAACCGGGATATCCAGAAAGTAACTTCAAAGCGAGTGACTTTAACTACAGTAATCAAACGGATTTTGAAGCTTCACCTGAGTACAAGTATTTGACGGATAATAAGATAACAAACCATCGAGACTTTCTTCAAAAACAAGGTATTACTATCGGTGATGGTGCGTCGTACCAAGACGAAGAGAAGTCGAAAAAACTGTCTAATTTTTCTAGTTCTGTCAGTGCTAAATCCAAGTTGCTTAACGATGAAGTGCAAATCAAAACCACTGAGCTGAACGACACCAGTTCCCAATACAACTCGACCGTTGAAGCAATGAACAAATTTGTTCAGAAGTACCACAGTATTTTACAAGAAATCCTACGAGCCATTTAAGGATAACAACCATGACTAAACAAAACGCGACCGATCCATCTCAAATGCAAGCAGAAGAACTGCTGTCTTTTTTGGAAGAGGGAGGCACGCTAAAAATGTTGCACGATGTGTCTCAGGACACCATCGAACACATTTATGCCGTAGGTTACAACTTTTTCCAGTCGGGAAAGATTGAGCAAGCAGCGAAAGTATTTCAATTACTCAGCATGCTTGATCATTATCAGGCGCGATTTTTCATTGGCCTTGGCGCGGCTCGTCAGGAGTTGGGTGAGTATCTGCAGGCAATAGACGCCTACAGCTACGCAGCGCTAGTGGACGTAAATGATCCACGCCCACCTTTTCACTCTGCTGAATGTCACCTGAAACTGGAACAACTGACAGAAGCAGAGAGTGGGTTTTACAGCGCGAAGGAGATGTCTGCCGGAAAATCACAATATGCAGATTTGCATGAGCGTGCAGGCATCATGTTAGAAGCGGTGAGAAATAAAAAGGAGTAATTAGACTATGAGTTCTATTGCACTTGACCGCATCCAGACGCAGGTTTATAGCCCTGAATCTGGCCAAACCACGTTAGATAACGTGCAGAAAACGGCGTCTACAGCGACGCCTTCTGTGACGGTAGAAAACGTGAAGAGTAAAGATGCAGATGTACTGAACACTGGAAAAGTGAAAGTTCAGTTAGATGCACCTAACGCAGCTGTTAGCGACAAAGTGAATGATTTGACGCTAAAAGCCATGGCACAGCTGCAAAAGATCGTCGATACCATTGCAAAATCTCTCCATGCAGTTGCAGATCAAACAGGTTCGATTGCAGTCAAAATCATCGCAGGTTCTGCTGATGATTTTGAAGTAGAGCTTGCTGCTATCACGGATAAACTGAAAAGTGCTCAAAACGAGCTGAAAATTCAGGAAGTGAAGGTCGCAAAAGCTAAGCACGAAAAAGAGATGGTTGAAAACCAAGACAAAATCAAAGAATCGGAAGCCGCTGCAAAAGAAGCCCAAAAATCAGGCTTAGCAGCGAAGATCTTTGGTTGGATCAGTGCGGTGGTTTCTATTGTTGTTGGTGCCGTAATGGTGGCAACGGGTGTTGGTGCAGCAGCTGGTGCTCTTATGATCGCTGGTGGCGTCATGGGAGCAGTGAGCATGGCGCTGCAAGAGCCAGCCGTTCAAGATGCGCTAAAAGAAGCGGGCGTAAATGTCGATGTGCTAAACAAAGTCGTAATGGCATTAGAAATCGCAGTCGCGGTTATCGGAGCTGTTGTGACGTTTGGTGGTGCAGCAGCTGGCGGTATCGCGAAACTTGCAGCAAAAGGTGCTGGCAAGATAGCTCAAAAGGTCACAGAAATCGCTACGAAAACAGCTGCAAATATGGCGAAAGTGGCGGACATGGGCTCAAAAGCCGCGACAACGACCGCAAAAGCGATTCGTTACGGAGCAGAAACTGTCGATATTGCCGTCAACGTAGGTAAAGGCGCTACGGACAGTGTTCATGCCGCTAACAATGCTCACGTAACTGAGATTCAGGCAGATATCACGGACCTTCGCGCCAAAATGACCTTAAGCCAGGCCGTCATCGACAAGCTTAAAGAAGAAATTGGCAAGTTGATGGAAGATTTCCAAGAGCTGATGAGCGTCATCATGCAAATGATCCAAGCGAAAAGTGAAACCATGCAAACGGTGTTAAGCCGTCCTGCAACGGTATAAGGAGTTTATTATGCTAGATAAAGTAGGCGGAACGGGACGCGGCGAACTGTATGGTTTAGGCGACACTATCAAAACAACCAAAGCAGAAAAAACACCAGAAACAAAGCTTGAAGCGGGCGCTATTAAAAGCCAAAGTGAATCAGGTGTTTCTGGTGCAGCACGCTACCAGTTAGAGGCTCCTAAAGCACCAGCAGTGAGCAACCAAGCTCAAGTTGTTGCAAACTTAATGAACGCTCTTGCACCGACGGTCAGTTCGCTAATGAGCACAACAATGAAAGCGCTTAACGGTGAAGAGGTGATCAAGTCACCATCAGATGCGGTATCACAATCGTTGACGCTACTAACATTGTTGTATCAAGTATCAAAATTGAGCCGTGAGCAGCAAGTGCTACAGCGTGAAATTGCTGTAGAAGCAAACGTTGCGAGCTTAGAAAGCCAAGCGGCAGAACTAAACAACTCAGCAAGCGCGATGATCGCGATGGCAGTTGTTTCGGGTGTATTAGCGGGTGCTACCGCAATTATTGGTGCCCTTGGTTCTTTCAAAGCAGGGAAAGAAATCAAGAATGAAATGGCGAGCAATAATGTACTGAAAACGCAAAAAGCTGGCTTCGATCAAGCAGAAGAGTTATTGAATAACAATAGCTTGTCTAAAACTCAGCAAGATCAGGTTAAGCGTGCGCACTCACTAGCGAAAGACAATATCGCAGACACGACAGCGCAGCTGACAAGTGGTGGTCGTAAGTTCGATAAGCTGATGAGTTCAAACCAAGCGAAGAACGCCATTCTTCAAGCTTTGGGCCAGATGGCAAACTCTGCATCGAATGTAGAGCAAACTAAAGCGCAAGCGCGCAGCAAAGATGATGAAGTACAAGCGACTCGCGCACAAGCAGCCAAACAGAAAGCCGATGAAAACATTGGTTTCCAAGAAGGTTTATTGAAAGAGCTACGTGACTTGTTCCGTTCTATCTCAGATAGTCAGAACCAAGCGTGGCGAGCGTCAGTCCCAACGGTGTAACCGTCCATCTCACTAACTACAAAGCGTTGTTTATACAACGCTTTTTTTGTGCAATTCAAGTATAGATATTACTTATCAGTAGGTTACGTTGATAAAAAAGTACATATCTATAATTCAACCTTCAAAGATGAGAACTCAAACGTTATCAAATTGTTAACGGTTGCTATACTTAAACGGTCATCAACACAGGTAAAAAGGATGTTCAATGTTTAAGTTTAAGCAAATCGCACTTGCTGCTTCTTTAGCGGCACTCACAACTGGCTTTTCTGCGTCTGCGGAAGAAACGTTTGTCACGATTGGTACTGGTGGCGTAACAGGGGTTTATTATCCGACTGGTGGAGCAATTTGTCGCTTGGTTAACAAATCGCGAGAAGATCACGGTATCCGTTGTTCGGTAGAAAGTACTGGGGGATCGATTTATAACATCAACACTATTCGTGCTGGTGAATTGGATCTCGGTATCGCTCAATCAGACTGGCAGTATCATGCTTACAAAGGAACCAGTAAGTTTAAGGAAAGCGGGCCTTTTAAAGAACTACGCGCCGTATTCTCCGTTCATCCAGAACCGTTCACTGTCGTTGCACGTAAAGACGCGAACATCAAAACTTTTGATGATTTGAAAGGTAAGCGCGTCAACATTGGTAACCCTGGCTCAGGTCAACGAGGCACCATGGAAGTGTTAATGAGCCAGTATGGCTGGAGTAACGATGACTTTAAGCTTGTGTCTGAGTTAAAAGCAGCAGAGCAATCAAAAGCACTTTGTGATAACAAAATTGATGCGATGATTTATACCGTTGGTCACCCAAGTGGAGCGATTAAAGAAGCCACTACGTCGTGTGATAGTAATATCGTAACGGTAGCCGGACCTAATGTAGAAAAATTGGTTGCAGACAATAGCTTCTACCGTGTCGCAAATGTACCGGGTGGTATGTATCGTGGCACAGATAGTGATGTTCAAACCTTTGGTGTGGGTGCGACGTTTGTTTCCTCTACTGCTGTACCAGAAGATGTGGTTTATAACGTGGTTAAAGCGGTATTTGAAAACTTCGATGATTTCCGCCGTCTCCACCCAGCGTTTGCGAACTTGAAGAAAGAGGAAATGGTAAAAGACGGTTTATCTGCGCCTCTTCACCCAGGTGCGCTCAAATACTACAAAGAAGTAGGGCTGATTAAGTAAGCGTTACCTTCTCTTATTATTGATGTAAAACGCCATCTTTCTCGATCAATGCCACTCGTTTAACCGCGAGTGGCATATTTCTATTTCTCGTCATCCTGTACAGCGACGAAGGAGCGTGATACAGGATCTTCTATCCGAGCACTTTGTGATCAAAATTGTTTCATTAGTCGCTCAGCGTACTGCTATTAGATTCCTAGTCACGCTAAGGCTCTCTGGCATGACACAAAAACATCGTTAAGCGATCAGCATTAATCATTCGCGATGGCGTTTTTTTATAGGAGTGTTATCTACTTGTGCAAGCTTTATTAAGCATAAACATCAATGAAAAAGTAGATAGTGATGAGAACAGAAGAAAGAGCAACAAACCCTTTAACATGATTGGGATTAAGTTGACGAGATACACGAGCTGCAAGATAACCACCCACCAACGTACCGACCAAAACAACGCTACCTGTGCGCCAGTCAATGGAACCATTCGCAACAAATATCACGATAGCAATGAGTGAAACACACGTAGATACCAGCAATTTCAAACCGTTCATTAAATTAATGTCTTGGTGACCCGCTACTACCAGATAACTCAGAACAATAACCCCTAAACCTGCGTTGAAAAAACCACCGTAAGCAGAGACACCAACAAGTAATAGACCCAAAGCGATTGCTCCGAGTATTCCTGCGTGTTTGTGCTCTTTCGCGACAGTTTTGATAAGCATTGTTAAACGAGAACCAGTCAGGAAAAGCACGGTGGCAAACAAGAGCAGCCAAGGAATTGCTTCCAAAAATAGCGATTCTGGTGTGTTGAGCAGCAGATATGCTCCGACAGCGCCACCTACTAAACTGAATGAGACTGTGAACAACAGTTCTTGCTTGTTCTTCATGATCTCTTCTCTGAAGCCAACGGCTCCGCTAATGTACCCCGCACATGAAGCATAAGTGTTTGTTGCATTGGCCATAATAGGAGGCACACCAACCGCCAATAGGGCCGGAAAAGTAATAAAGCTTCCGCCTCCCGCAATGGAGTTAATGATCCCACCAACTACGCCGGCAACGAATAAAAGCGCTAGTTCTAAAAGCATAAACAATCCTTGTTATGTTCTTTTTCATTGTTAGAGCTTTAGATGGCCCATCCCACATGCTCTAGTGTTCTGATATGAAGTTTACTTTACCCGCTCTAAAACAAAATTGTTCAGTTCTGTGACGTTTTTGATGACATGAACGGTTTTACTTTGAGAATACCCTTCGAGACGAGACATAAAGTCATCATTCCAGAATGCAGGGCATTGCTGAAGAACTTTGTAGCTTTGTAATGTCCCTTTCAATACCGAACTGCCATCAGGCCAACCTTCGGGTTTAATGAATAGTCCTTTAAGGAGACGTTTCGTCACAAACCAATAGCTTACGGAGTATGGTAGATCAATATAAACGAGAGTATCGGCTGCATCTAAACGAGCATTAAAGGAGCTGATAGGCCCCAGACCATCTATAATCCAACGATCTGAGCTAAGTATATTGCTATGTGCTTCATCAAAAACGTTACGCTCAACGGGCTCACCGTTTGGTTTATAGACTATTGAATCTAATTGATGAAGAGGGAGACCGGTAGCAGACGCGATTGCTTTACTTACCGTCGATTTTCCACTGCCGGTTTTACCAAAAACTGCTATTTTTTGCATGTGACCGTCTCCAAGAGAGTATTCCCCATACGGTAGAAACAGAAAACCCACCGCTATGGGTGGGTTCGATAAATATTGAGCGCATCAAATATCCCACCATTCCTATGGAATGATGATAATTCGTTGGTTAAGTTGTGCTAAGTGTGTATTCATGCAACTACTCTTATATATAGGCGATGACTTGTCAATATTGTTTTGCTTAATAAGTGAACGATTTGATAGGAGAAAGAAAAGCCATCGCGATGGATGGCTTTATCTAGGTTGTAAGAGACAGTTATTACTGCTCAACGCTCACTGGTTGTGCTTTAAACTTTTGAATCAGCTTTACGATTAGTGGACTTGCCAGTACCAATACGGCCAAAACAGTAAAGGTAAGGGTAATAGGGCGCTCCCATAGGAAACTCAATTCGCCGTCTGAAATCATTAATGCGCGGCGTAAGTTCTCTTCCATTAATCCCCCAAGGATGAAACCAAGCAATAAAGGCGCAAGTGGGAAGTTAGCGAGTCGAAGTGCAATGGCAGCCATAGCGACAATCAGCATCACGAACACATCCATGGTATTGAATGAGACCAAATAAACTCCGGTGATTGAGAAGAACAAAATCATCGGCAGAAGTACCGTTCTAGGCACCGCCAAAAGCTTTGAGATGTACGGAATCAACGGTAAGTTCAGGATCACGAGTACGATGTTGCCGAAGTACATGGAAATGATCACCGACCAGAACACGTCTGGGTGCTCAACAAACAGGCGAGGACCAGGTTGAATACCATAAGCGATCAGCGCACCGAGCATTATTGCTGTTGTACCAGAACCCGGAATGCCAAGCGTTAGCAGCGGTACAAATGAACCACTAGAGGCTGCGTTGTTCGCTGATTCTGGCGCGACCAAACCACGGATACTGCCTTTACCGAACTCTTCCTTTTTCTCTTTAGGTGCGAGGTTGCGCTCCATACCATAGCTTAAAAAAGCAGCAATGGTTGCTCCTGCGCCAGGAAGAACGCCAGTGAAGAAACCTAATATTGAAGAGCGAATTGAAACAGGCGCAACGTCTTTGATTTCTTCCTTCGTCACTTTCATTGAACCAATGTTACTCAGCTTTTCCTGTTCTTCATCGCTGGTGTCTTTTGATGGTTTAAGAATGCCCATCAATGTTTCACCCAGTGCGAATGTCGCCATTGCAAGCAACAAGAAGCTAAAGCCATCCATTAAATCCGTCAAACCGAAGGTAAAGCGTTCAACGCCTACGCCTTTATCGATACCAACTGTAGATAGCATCAAACCAAGAATGGTCATCATCCACGCTTTGATTACCTGACCTTTCCCCGCAAAAGCCGCGACTGCTGATAACCCAAGCAGCATCAACGCAAAATAGTCTGACGATTGGAAGCTAAGTGAAACGCTAGCCAATGCTGGTGCTGCGACAAGCAACATAATGGCAGATAGCGTACCGCCAGTGAAAGAAGAATAAGCTGCCAAAGCTAATGCTTTACCTGCTTGGCCTTTTTGAGCCATCGGGTAGCCGTCGAATGCTGTCACCACGGTTGAAGAACAACCCGGCGCGTTAATTAAAATAGACGATGTAGAACCACCAAATACCGCACCGTAATAAACACCCGCCATCAAAATAAGGCCAGAAGAGGGCTCTAGGCCATAAGTAATTGGGATCATCAAAGCAATGGCTGAGATCGGCCCAAGCCCAGGTAACATGCCGATAAATGTACCGACGAAACAACCAACGATCACCATCATGATGTTCATTGGCATTACTGCAGTGGATAAACCTTGTAGAATTCCATCTAACATAATTCAGTCCTTTCTTTGACTACCAGATGGTGAAAATCAAACCCGGTTCGAGGTAGATGTCTAAACCTTGAGTGAGTAATAAATAGAACGCGATCACGAATGGAAACGACGCGCCGAACAGAACGGGTTTACGTCTTTCCCCCAGCAGATAAAAGCCAGCCAATAAAAAGAAGCCAGTAGCTATAACAAAACCTAGGTAAGTCAGGCCCACGCCGTAAAGCGCCATCAAAACCAAGAAAGCGATCAGTAACTTCCAATTAAAGGTCAGCACCGCGCCACTTTGTTTATCTGGTTGTCCTGTTGCCAGTAACAACAGAGAAAGGCCAGCACCAACGTAAGTCAGGATGGTTGGCAAAGTACGTGCGGTGAACGGTTCGTATTCATCACCAGGGAACAATGGAATTTGCGAGGTTTGATAACCGTAGCAAAGACAGAAGAGTAGAAAGATCATTGCGCCGACACGGTCACGACAGAGCAAATATTCTTTGGTGAAAAAGTTGGTTGAACGAGGCATATTCAACTCCTAACAAAAATAAAAAAGACCGCATATGGACGTTAATGAATAAACTAAACCATTAACAATTAAGCATTTCGCTGCTAGTCGAGCTGCTTTGGGTATATAAACAAAGGAGTGTGCATGCCGATTGTCGACAATATCCATATACGGTGAAACTTAGAGTGCAAATACAGTTGGGGAAATACCAACCCCACGTTATTGGGTGAGGTTGGAATCTAAGGAACCCAGTTCGACTGTTACTTTAGGAAGCCTAACTCGCGCATTAAGTCACCCATTTGCTGCTCTTGCTCTTCAAGGAACGCGAAGAACGCTTTGTCCGCCTTGTAGTTGTCTATCCAACCATTGCGGTCACGGACGACTTGCCATTCGTCAGTGTTGTACATTTTGGTAAATGCTGCATTCCATTCATCCAGCTTTTCTTGGCTAGTACCTGGTGCAGCAAAGAATCCACGCCAGTTAGCGAAGACCGTTTCGTTACCATATTCTGTTAGCGTAGGGATGTTTGGTGCGGCTTCTAGGCGTTTTGGTGCAGTTACCGCTAGCACTTTGACTTGACCAGATTTTGACATCTCCAGTACTTCACCTAGGCCCGTAGAGAGCAGTTGAGTTTCGCCTGAAAGAAGGGCTGCCATGGCTTTACCGCCCGCATCGTAAGCGATGTAACGCACTTTACGCGCATCAAATCCTTCGCCTTTAAATGCGGCGGCAACGACGAGGTGGTCCATAGAACCACGAGCAGAGCCACCCGCGATTTTCACTTTGCGAGGGTTAGATTCAAATGCTTTTACTACGTCTTCCCAAGAATTGTATGGCGAATCAACAGAGGCTACGATGGCACCGTAATCCGCAATGGTGGCTGCAACGGGAGTGAGATCTCTAAAGGATTGAGGGAAAATACCTGTTAGAGAGCGAACGACGATCGGCGTTGAATTCACCATCAGTGTATCTTCTTGACGATCTGCCGTTTCAATCAAGTGCGCAATGGCTTTACCGCCGCCGCCACCAGAAAGGTTTTGAAAAGATACCGTCTCAACGATGTCTGATTTGAGTAGCACATCACCTGTACCTCGTGCGGTCATGTCCCAGCCGCCACCGGCACCTCCAGGGATCAAGAAATGCATTTTTTCTACATCAGCAGCAAAAGCGTTAAATGAAAATGAAGCTGCGATGATAGATGCGGCGAGCGTTGGTTTGATTACCTTTAACATGTTCACGTTCCTTATGTTGGTGACTCTATTTTTTGATGAGTCTTATTTTTGTTTCAGCCTTTAACTCGAACTGGATGCTGATGTATCAAAGGTTAATCAAGTGTTAAATCGATGTCTTTAAAACGTCGATAAAGAGAATATTGAGCATAACGGGTATTTTGTTCATAAAGTTCACGCTGAAAAATTGGTTGCACATCACGCGTGCGTGCTAACAATTGCGTCATAATGGAATGACATCAAACGAATAAGGAACAGAGAATGAAAGGGACATGTTTGTGCGGTGCTATTGAAGTGATCGCAGATGCTAAGAATGAAGTGAGTCTATGCCACTGCTCGATGTGTCGAAAATGGTCGAGTGGAGCACTCCATGCTGTGCATTGTGGTTCTAACGTAACGTTTAAGGGGGCCGAGCCAAAGCGCTATCAATCGTCTGACTGGGCGGTGAGAGGTTTTTGTGGCGAATGCGGTACAAACCTTTTCTATCATTTGTTACCGACAGGCGAGTACATTCTCTCCGCTGGTTTGTTCGACAATCCAGATTTCAAACTCACATTAGAGATCTTTACCGATGAAAAGCCCGCGTATTATGACCTCAATCCCACCTCACAAAAGATGACATCGCAGCAAGTTTTTGAGCAATTTTCATCTAAAGAATAACTTTTTGTATCCTTAATTGTTCGACAGCTTAATTGTTTTTCTTTTATATCATGATGTTAAGAGGTGTTTAGTTGTCGACAATTTGCTTTTTCCTTCGCAATTACCCCTCAATTTAGCTCGTAATAGATGATTTTCATCGATTTAAATTACGACCTTAGTCTAAATTGTCGACAATTTACTTGATTGTCGACACTTTGATCGACTACTTTATATTCAGGTTAAGAAATTGTAGACATTTTGATGTCGGTAACGTGAGTATCTGAGTATGAACTCTGAGTTGAAAACTCGTTATAAAGTACTGGGTTCTGAGAAAGAACACACCAAGTCAGAAACACTGACAGAAACACTGATTGAAGTCATTGTGAATGGCGATGTTAAGCCTGGTCATAAAATCTCGGAGCCTGAACTGGCGAAGAAATATCAAGTCAGCCGGGGCCCTTTGCGTGAAGCATTAATGCGTTTAGAGGGGCTAGGGCTCATTGAACGTATTCCTCATGTCGGGGCTAGAGTGACCACTTTTTCTCCAGAAAAGCTGATAGAACTCTATGCGGTTCGCGAAGCGCTAGAAGGTATGGCGGCAAGGTTAGCAGCGCGACATATTACGCAAGAAGAGCTCTTGAGCTTGGAAATGCTATTGTCGACACATTCTAAGCACATCGATCAAGTGGAGGGAGCCTCTTACTTCCATCAGCATGGAGATTTTGATTTTCACTATCGCATCATCCAAGCAAGCCGAAACAGCAAGCTGATTTCTCTGCTGTGCGACGAGCTTTACCACTTGTTACGCATGTACCGCTATCAGTCACCGCGCGCGCAATCTCGTCCAAATGAAGCGCTGACTGAACACAAATTCATTCTGGAAGCCATTCGCAATCGCGATGAAGAGCTTGCAGAAATGCTGATGAGAAGACACATCTCAGGAAGTCGAAAGCTCATCCAATCGCAAATTATACATACAGAAAGTTTAGACAAAGACTAGAAGGAATTCGTCATGAGCTTAACACCGGGAGCGAAGTTCAGACTCGCCATTGAACAAAACAATCCGCTGCAAATTGTCGGCACCATTAACCCTTACTGCGCCATGATGGCGAAAAACTTGGGGCATCAAGCGATTTATTTGTCTGGCGGTGGTATTGCAAACGCGTCATACGGATTGCCGGATCTCGGTATTACAACATTGAACGACGTACTGGTCGATGTTGACCGCATCACTAACGCGTGTGATTTACCGCTATTGGTCGACATCGACACCGGTTTTGGAGGCGCATTTAATATTGCTCGCACGATCAAAGCAATGGAAAAGACGGGTGCTGCTGCGGTTCATATGGAAGATCAAGTCGCACAGAAACGTTGTGGGCACCGTCCGAACAAAGCAATTGTGAGCCAGCAAGAGATGGTTGATCGCGTAAAAGCCGCGGTTGACGCACGAAATGATGAAAGCTTTGTGATTATGGCTCGTACTGACGCGCTAGCTGTTGAAGGTATGGACAGTGCAATTGAGCGTGCGATTGCCTGTGTGGAAGCTGGCGCAGATATGATCTTCCCAGAAGCAATGACCAAGCTGGATCAGTACCTTCAGTTCTCAAACGCACTTGAGCAAGCAACTGGAAAGCACGTTCCTATTCTGGCGAACATTACCGAGTTCGGCGCAACGCCACTGTACGGCTGCGATGAGCTTGCAAAAGCGAAAGTCGATATGGTGCTTTACCCATTAAGTGCGTTCCGTGCCATGAACAAAGCCGCTGAAACGGTTTACAAGCATTTGCTAGAAGTGGGCAATCAGGAAGCTTTGGTTGATTCAATGCAAACACGCAAAGAGTTGTATCAGCACCTGAACTACCACGATTACGAAGACAAACTTGACCAGCTATTCTCTGAAGGAAAATAGCGGGAAAAGAAAAGATAATCGGAATTTATCTAATTCAATAACGTGAAATTCGTCTGGCTAAAAAACGCTCCAAAGAGGGCAAAGCCAGACAGAAAAGGAGTTCAAACAATGTCTCAAACTGCAGAAAAGAAAGCAGAGTTAGGTGGTGCAGGCCTACGCGGTCAAAGCGCTGGAAGCACAGCTTTATGTACTGTCGGAAAAACGGGGACCGGTCTGACTTATCGCGGTTACGATATTACTGACCTTGCCAATAATGCTCAATTTGAAGAAGTTGCACATCTTCTGTTACGCGGTCACTTACCAACTCAGAAAGAACTGGATGCGTACAAGACACATCTCTTAAACCTTCGCGGCTTACCAACTGAGCTTAAGCAAGCGTTAGAGCTTATTCCTGCTACTGCTCATCCAATGGATGTGATGCGCACTGGTTGTTCTGTGTTAGGAAACCTAGAGCAAGAAATGAGCTTCGATGAGCAATTATATTCGACGGAACGTATGCTAGCGCTTTTCCCAGCTATCATCTGTTACTGGTATCGTTTTAGTCACGATGGCGTTCGTATCGATACAGAAGATCAAACCGAAGACTGCATCGGCGGTTACTTCTTGCGATTGCTTACAGATAAAGAGCCATCAGCGCTACACAAGCAAGTGATGCACTGTTCCTTAATCCTTTACGCTGAGCATGAATTCAACGCATCAACTTTTGCAGCGCGTGTTTGTGCATCAACGTTGTCAGACATTCATTCTTGTATCACGGCAGCAATCGGTACGCTTCGCGGGCCACTTCATGGCGGCGCAAACGAAGCAGCGATGGAAATGATTGAAGATTGGCAAACGCCAGATGAGGCGGAAGCGAACATCATGAAAATGCTGGCCAACAAAGACAAGATCATGGGCTTTGGCCATGCCATCTATCGCGAAAGTGATCCTCGCAACGCGTTGATTAAGCGCTGGTCTAAAGAGCTGTCACAGCAAGTCGGTGATACACATCTATATGCTGTTTCTGAGCGTGTGGAATCAGTGATGAAGCGCGAAAAAGGTCTGTTCTGTAATGCGGACTTCTTCCATGCATCGGCTTACCACTTCATGGACATTCCAACCAAGCTGTTCACACCAATTTTTGTGATGAGTCGTTTAACGGGCTGGGCGGCACACGTTTATGAGCAACGTGCCAATAACCGCATCATTCGCCCAAGTGCTGATTACACGGGCCCAGATCATCAAGAATGGGTACCTATCGAGAATCGCTAGCGCGAAGGTCAATTAGGGCACATACGCTTTGATTGGCCACCTCCTTCCTTTGTACCTCTCTCTGACAGAGGAAGGAGTCCCTCTCATCACGATGTTTCTGGAGCAATGGAAAAACGTTGATGAAGGCAAGATGTACAGACTGAATGGAAGCAAACCATGAACACAAATATTAATACCCAATATCGTAAGCCGCTTCCGGGAACTCAACTGGATTACTTTGATGCACGCGAAGCCGTCAATGCCATTTCTCCTGGAGCCTATGAAAAACTCCCTTATACCTCCCGCGTGCTAGCTGAGCAACTGGTCCGTCGCTGTGAACCGAACACATTGACGGATAGCCTGAAACAGTTAATTGAACGTAAACGTGATCTTGATTTTCCTTGGTATCCAGCACGCGTTGTTTGTCATGACATTCTTGGTCAGACCGCTCTAGTCGATTTAGCGGGTCTGCGCGATGCTATTTCGGATCAGGGTGGCGACCCTGCAAAAGTGAACCCTGTGGTTGAGACTCAATTGATCGTTGACCACTCTTTAGCGGTTGAGCATGCGGGCTTTGAACCTGATGCTTTCGACAAAAACCGCGCGATTGAAGAACGCCGTAATGAAGACCGATTCCACTTTATCGAGTGGTGTAAAACCGCGTTTGAAAACGTCAGTGTGATTCCTGCGGGTAACGGCATCATGCACCAAATCAACTTGGAGAAAATGTCTCCTGTGGTGCAAGCGAAGCAGGGTATTGCCTACCCAGATACCTGTGTGGGTACGGACAGTCACACTCCGCATGTTGATGCATTGGGCGTTATCGCGATCGGTGTTGGTGGTCTGGAAGCTGAAACCGTAATGCTTGGCCGGCCATCAATGATGCGTCTACCTGATATTGTTGGTGTAAAACTAACGGGTAAACGTCAACCGGGTATTACCGCAACGGATATTGTCCTCGCGATTACTGAATTCCTACGCAACGAGCGTGTCGTCTCTTCATATCTTGAATTCTTTGGTGAAGGTGCACGCGATCTAACGATCGGAGACCGCGCAACTATTTCAAATATGACACCAGAATACGGCGCGACAGCTGGCATGTTTTATATTGATGAGCAGACCATCAATTACTTAAAACTGACTGGTCGTGATGAACAGCAAGTTAACTTAGTTGAGAAATACGCAAAACAAACCGGTCTTTGGGCTGACGATCTAGATACTGCCGTTTATGAGCGAGTACTTGAGTTCGATTTATCATCAGTAAGTCGTAACATGGCCGGCCCGTCAAACCCTCACCGCCGTTTACCAACATCGGAGTTGGCGCAGCGTGGAATTTCTGGTGCGTGGGAAGAGAAAGAAGGTGAGTTGCCAGATGGCGCAGTGATCATCGCTGCTATCACATCGTGTACTAATACCAGCAACCCAAGAAACGTCGTCGCTGCTGGCCTTGTCGCGAAGAAAGCCAATGAGCTCGGCCTTGTACGTAAACCTTGGGTGAAATCGTCTTTTGCTCCGGGTTCTAAGGTAGCGCGTCTTTACCTGGAAGAAGCGGGCTTATTACCAGAGTTAGAAAAGCTTGGCTTTGGTATCGTCGGTTACGCATGTACCACTTGTAACGGCATGAGTGGCGCGTTGGATCCAAAAATCCAGCAAGAGATCATTGATCGCGATTTATATGCGACAGCCGTGCTGTCTGGTAACCGCAACTTCGATGGCCGAATCCATCCTTACGCAAAACAAGCTTTCCTTGCATCACCACCATTGGTTGTCGCTTATGCGCTAGCGGGTACGATTCGTTTCGATATCGAACGCGATGCTTTGGGTACTGACCAAAACGGTAAACCAATTTACTTAAATGATTTGTGGCCTAGCGACGAAGAGATCGATGCTGTGGTCGGCAAACACGTTAAGCCAGAGCAGTTTAATCAGGTTTATATCCAGATGTTCAAACTGGATGACGCAGAGAAAAGCTCTAACCCGCTTTACGACTGGCGTCCGATGAGTACCTACATTCGCCGTCCACCTTACTGGGAGGGAGCGCTTGCAGGTGAAAGAACACTGTCTGGCATGCGCCCTTTAGCGGTTCTTGGTGACAACATCACCACCGACCACTTATCACCATCCAACGCGATCATGGCGAGCAGTGCGGCGGGTGAATACCTTGCCAAAATGGGCGTTCCGGAAGAGGACTTCAACTCTTATGCCACTCACCGTGGCGATCACTTAACGGCGCAACGTGCGACCTTTGCTAACCCGAAACTATTTAACGAAATGGTGAAAGAGAACGGTGAAGTGGTTCAGGGTTCTCTGGCGCGAATCGAACCAGAAGGTCAGGTTGTACGCATGTGGGAAGCGATAGAAACCTACATGAATCGTAAACAACCATTGATCGTGGTGGCTGGCGCGGATTACGGTCAGGGGTCATCCCGTGACTGGGCAGCAAAAGGTGTTCGATTGGCAGGCGTAGAAGCCATTGTTGCTGAAGGCTTTGAGCGTATTCACCGTACTAACTTGGTTGGCATGGGTGTACTACCACTGCAATTTAAGCCAGGCGTTAACCGCAATACGCTAGAGCTGGATGGTACTGAACTTTACGACGTAGTTGGCGAGATTAAACCGGGTGCGGATCTGGCCTTGGTTATCACGCGTAGCAACGGCGATAAAGTTGACGTTCCGGTTACCTGCCGCCTAGACACCGCTGACGAAGTTCACGTGTACAACGCAGGTGGTGTTTTGCAGCGTTTCGCGCAAGATTTCTTGGCGCAATAAGGAGTGGGTATGGAAAGCAAAACTCCGAATCAAATGAGCCAAATCAAAGTGTCGGCGACGTACATGCGTGGCGGTACAAGTAAAGGGGTCTTTTTTAACCTCGACGATTTGCCACAAGAAGCACAAGTGGCAGGCGAAGCTCGTGACAAACTCTTGTTGCGTGTTATCGGCAGCCCAGATCCGTACGCAAAGCAAATTGATGGCATGGGTGGTGCGACGTCAAGCACCAGTAAAACAGTAATTGTTTCTCGCAGTAGCCGAGCCGATCACGATGTTGACTACTTGTTTGGACAAGTGTCGATCGACAAACCATTCGTCGATTGGAGTGGTAACTGCGGCAACTTGTCTGCCGCTGTCGGTCCTTTCGCCATTCATGCTGGGCTGATTCCACAAGATCGCATTCCAGAAAATGGCATTGTGACGGTGCGTGTTTGGCAGGTGAACATCAGCAAAACTATCTTGGTGCATGTGCCGATTGTGAACGGATTCGTCCAAGAAACCGGCGAGTTTGAGCTCGATGGCGTGACGTTTCCGGCCGCCGAGATTCAAGTCGATTTCGTTGACCCTTCTGATGGCGAAGGCAGCATGTTCCCAACAGGCAACTTAGTTGATGATTTAGTGGTACCGGACTTAGGTACGTTTAACGCCACATTTATAAATGCGGGCATTCCAACCATTTTTATTGATGCTGAATCGATTGGATATCAGGGCACCGAGCTGCAAGACGATATCAACAACGATGATGCCGCATTGGCGATGTTCGAATCTATCCGTGCATATGGCGCGTTAAAAATGGGCCTGATTTCTGATTTAGAAGAAGCTCAAACACGCCAGCACACACCGAAAATTGCGTTTGTTTCTAAACCGAAAAGTTACCTGTCTTCAAGTGGCAAAGCGGTAAATGAGTCGGAAATTGATGTGTTGGTTCGTGCGTTGTCGATGGGCAAACTTCACCATGCAATGATGGGAACAGCAGCTGTTGCTATCGCTTCAGCGGCGTGTGTACCGGGTTCGTTGGTTAACTTGGCTGCTGGTGGCGGTGAAAAAGAGTCAGTGACTTTTGGCCACCCCTCAGGAACGTTAAAAGTTGGAGCACAAGCGAAGCAAACTGAGCAGCGCTGGGTGGTGCAAAAAGCCATCATGAGCCGAAGTGCGAGAATACTAATGGAGGGATTTGTGCGTGTACCCTCTGATGTCTTTGAGTGAAAAGAACGGTCTTTGAATAGAACGAGAGCAATGTCAGGACATACTGGAGGAAGCAATATGTCTTCATACGAAAAAGAATACTTATGGGCGAAAAACGAACCGGAGAGTTTTTGGCGCGCTCAAGCGGAGAATATCGATTGGTTCGAATCTCCTAAAACCATCTTGAAACTTGATGAGAATGGCATCGAACGTTGGTTTCCAGATGGAGTAATGAATACGTGCTGGTTAGCATTGGATTACCATTGCGAGCAAGGACGCGGTGATAATACGGCACTCATTTATGACTCGCCAGTAACCGGCAATAAAACCACGTATACCTATAGTAACCTGCGTGACCAAGTGGCAAAAATTGCCGGCATGCTGTCTGCGCAAGGCGTTGAAAAAGGCGACCGAGTCGTTATTTACATGCCGATGATTCCAGAAGCCGCAATGGCGATGCTAGCCTGTGCGCGTTTGGGGGCGATTCACTCCGTTGTATTCGGTGGTTTTGCACCTAATGAACTTGCTGTACGAATTGAAGATGCAGAGCCGAAAGTCATCATGACGGCGTCGTGTGGGATTGAGATCAACAAAGTTATTCCATATAAGCCAATGGTAGACAAGGCCATTATGGACAGCCGATGGAAGCCTGAAAAAGTATTTATATTCCAGCGTCCTGAGTGCGAAGCCGATCTAAACCAAGAAAGAGATCTGGATTGGCAGCAAGAGTACAACCAAGCGTTGCCACACGGTTGTGTTCCGGTGTTGGCAACCGATCCACTCTACATTCTTTATACTTCGGGTACGACAGGTAAGCCAAAAGGCGTTGTGCGTGACAACGGTGGCCATGCCGTCGCGATGAAGTACTCCATGAGCGCAATCTACAACATTCCTCAAGATGGCGTATTTTGGGCGGCATCTGATGTTGGCTGGGTAGTAGGGCACTCTTACATTGTTTACGCGCCACTGATTCACGGTTGCACAACAATCCTATTCGAAGGCAAGCCCGTCCGAACACCTGATCCTGGTGCGTTCTGGCGAGTTTGTGACGAATACAAAGTAGATGCGTTGTTCTCTGCCCCGACAGCGTTCCGTGCGATCAAGAAAGAAGACCCAGAAGGTGAGTTTTTAAAACAGCATGATCTCTCTAAATTGAAAACCATCTTTATGGCAGGAGAACGCCTTGACCCTCCAACACTGGAATGGGTTCAGAGCAAAGCAGACAAACCCGTTATTGACCACTGGTGGCAAACGGAAACGGGTTGGGCTATCGCGGGCAACCCAACAGGTGTTGAAATGATGCCCGTTAAAGCGGGTTCTTCGACGAAGCCAATTCCGGGCTATCAGGTCGAGATTCTGAATGAACTTGGAGAGTCGGTCGGGCCTAACCAACAAGGCTTTGTCGCATTAAAACGTCCGCTGCCACCGAGTTGTCTGCCAACGGTTTGGCGTAACCATGACCGTTTTGAAACCGGTTATCTCAGCCAATTCCCTGGCTACTATGTGTCAGGTGATGGGGGCTATCTGGATGAAGACGGTTACCTGTTCATTATGGGACGTATTGATGATGTGATTAATGTCGCGGGGCATCGTTTATCGACAGGCGAAATGGAAGAAATTGTCGGTGGCCACCCAGCGATTGCGGAATGTGCAGTCGTGGGTATCCACGATGAGTTAAAAGGGCAGTTACCACTTGGTTTTGTTGTGCTTAAAGATGGTGTCAAAGTGGACGAGCTTGATCTTGAAGGTGAGCTTGTTGGCAAGGTACGTAGTGAGATCGGTGCGGTTGCCTGCTTTAAGCATGCATTGGTTGTGGATCGCTTACCGAAAACACGTTCGGGTAAAATTCTGCGCCGAACCATACGTCAAATAGCCGATGGTGAAAAATACACCGTTCCGTCAACGATTGATGACCCAAGTAGTTTGAACGAAATTGAACGAGTGTTAAGACGCTAATTAAAACTCAATTCTAACTAACCCCTGATCCTCGAACTCTGTAGGTTGGTTCTGCCTCTGTACGCTTATTAAGTGCAGGGGCTTTTTTGTTTGTAGATCGCGTAAACGTCTCGTGCAGGCAATTTTGTGACTTGCCAATACGGCATTTTCCTCACAAACTACAGCCATTCAATTTTTAGTGACCCTTTGTATGACCACGTTTGTAATTAAATCTGCGTGTTTTAGCGACCTTGAGTCGCTCAACGACCTTATGTTTGAGCTGCATGATGAGCATCATCTTCAATCTCCTGAGCTGTTCAAAACTGCAGAGGAGATAGAGCAAGAAAAAAGTATTGCTCGATACATTGATGATCCTGAATGTCTTGTTTATGTAGCAAAACAAGGAGATGAAATTATTGGTTTTATCTCTGGTCATTTCTGTGAACTTGTTTCTACCGTCAGTCAGCCGGTTATGATGGGAAGTGTGGATGAGCTCTATGTGTTACCTGAGTTTCGGAAACAAGGCACAGCTCAGGCATTGATTAACAAAATTGAGTCAACGTTCTCTGATTACGGTGCAAAACAGATGTTTGTTGAAGTATGGCACTTTAACCAGGGTGCAATCTCTTTGTATGAAAAACAAGGGTTTGCACACCATATTCACTATCTAAGAAAGCCGTTGTGCTAATGACCATGCTTAATTTTAATATTGTGATACACATTCTAGCGAATTGAAATCATTCAGTTCGTCAATAGACTTTTCTCTATAAGTTGCTCGCAATGTTAGTAAATTAATATGCGCCCACATTGGTATTGGCGTTTTTGTCTGCTTGTTTATTAGTAGCACGAGGATCGTGCTTACAAAAACAAGAGGACAATATTTTGAAACTAACAAAATCGTTACTTGCGTTGGCTGTTTTGCCAATGTTCGCAAGTGCTGATGATTTGTCACAGACACAAAATCACACTATACAACCCCAGATCGTAGGCGGCATCACTGCTGATCCTAGTGAGTGGAGATTCTACACCCAAATTGTTAGCCGTTATGGTAACCGATCATATTGTGGTGCCAGCTATATTGGGAATGGCTACGTCCTGACTGCGGCCCACTGTGTCGAGGGTGATTCACCGAATCAGATTGCGGTTAAAATCGGTGGCGTCGTTTACAATGGCACTGACGGTGTTCGAGCTAACGTGAGTGAAATCCACATGCACCCGGCATATCGCCGAGCAACGCTTTCTCATGATCTCGCAGTCTTAAAGTTAGACTCTGTACCTCAAGGTGTTACTGCGGTTGAAATTGCCGATGGCAGTCTAACGCAATACGCCAGCATCGGAGATTGGCTTACAGTCGCAGGTTTAGGGAGAACCTCTGAAGGAGGAAGCTCTCCATCTCGATTGCAAGAGGTTGACGTTCCGCTCGTGTCGGACACGACTTGTCGTCAAGCTGGTGGTAATTACACAACCGTTGGAGAGGTGTCTTTCTGCGCGGGAATTCCTCAAGGTGGGATAGATTCCTGTCAGGGAGATAGCGGTGGCCCAATCGTTATTAATCGTGGTGGCGTAATTACTCAACTTGGTGTGGTCAGTTGGGGGATAGGTTGTGCTCGTCCGGGTATGTATGGTGTTTATAGCGATATCGCCGCCATGCGTAATTTTGTTAATGGTGTCATTAGCACGACTACACCTCCGAAAGAGAATGTTTCTGTTGGGTATACCACCGAACAGACATTGGCATCATTTAATGTTGGCGAGTTGCAGCAACATAGTTTTGTTATCAAAAATTCAGGTAACACGACGTTCACTGTAGAAAACGTTCGCGCGTTTGCTTCTGGCGTTGCTGATGCTGCCGTTATTGCAAATGATCAGTGTTCTCAGGCGACGTTAGCAATGAATGCAAGTTGTCGTGTCGATGTCGAATTTGGAGCAGCTCAGGCGGGAGAAGCAAGAGTTGCTTTGAACTTCAACATTGATAAGACCAGTACACAATATCAGGCGCTAGTGTCGGCTCAAGCGAAAACAGTGACAACGCCTCCAACAGATCACTGCGCAGCAGAATGGCGAGCGAGTACGGTGTATCTCAAAGGAGATAACGTTACTTGGAATGGCAAAGTGTGGCAGGCGCAGTGGTGGACTCAAGGCGATAACCCCGCAGATTCTGGACCTTGGGGTGTTTGGCAAGAAGTTCGCGACGCACATTGCAAGTCTAACTAACCATCAAGCATTCAAAAGCTGATTCGTTGGTGACTTGAGGTAGAATTCATTCTTGGTTTCAACGAACAGCGCATAGTTATCATAAGCAGGGTTTATTGTTTTCGAATAATAAGCCCTTTTTTATTGTTCCAACTTTGAGAACCCATAAAATGTGTATGACTTTATCCTGACGCTACCTTCATATAACTGGCAGAATTGCGATCAACATTTCATGTTTTGTCTGATTTTTGTCAGGTTTGCATTAAATTACTCTCCAATGAGCTTCAAGATCATGCTTTATTCGATCAACGTTGTTTGGCATAACTCGTTACTTAATTTTTATCGAAAAAGATAAGATTAACTGCCATTATTCATTGGTTATCATAATGTTTACTTAAGGTCATATTTTTGTGTTGAGACAGCTGTTATTACTCATCCTTTGTTTTATTTTGTTACCTGTTTCACCAATCTCTACGGCTAAAGCTGCCGCGAGCGAAGTAAAAGGGGCGCTCTGCGTTGTTCGTGCTGACGACAAGTTAGTGCTAGTTCATGAAATATTGACGGATAAGATTTCTCTACCTGGTGGGACAATTATTGATGGAGAATCCCCCAAAGTTGCTGCGCAACGAGAAACGTGGGAAGAAACGGGTTTAGTGGTCACGGTTGGGGAGGAACTTGGCAGAACAGACACCGCGGTTTATTACGATTGCATATCAGACTCTGAGATTATTGCTTTTTCGATGAACAATTCCTTAGGTGGGAATGAGTTACCTATTTGGTTTGCTCCTCACTACGGAGTAGAAATCGCATCTGCAATGTTACTTGGACCATCCGAGCTGCCATCATTTTTGTACCGCTATCCCGCTCAATGGCCACAAGCCATTCAGTTTTTTGAACAAGCTACTCAGCAGTCCGCATCTTATGTGACTCAGCTGATCGAATCCGCGCCTTCATTTCGTCAGATTGAATTGAGGTGGATGAAAGACTTACAAAGCTGGGTAGGAGCTTTATCAGAAACGAGTTTCGAGGTAGCGAATCAGATCTCAAATCTTGTTATAGAACTGACAGAACCTACGATACTGCTTTTTCTATTTCCGTTAGTAATGATGCGTTTTGGCAGTCGATTCGTATTCCGACTCTTTTTCGCTATTAGCGCGACGTCCCTGATGGTACTTGTAGCTCAACAGGGCTTTGCGCTTCCTCGCCCGCATGTCTATATACCAATGATGGAGTTAACACACAGCTTTGGATTTAGTTTTCCAAGTTTACCTATTGCCGTTTGGTTTTGTGTTTTAACCTTTTTATTTCAGAGAACGCATTATTTCGGTTTGAATGGTACGACCGCTGTCATGATGCTCGTCACGCTTACTATTATGTTATGTAAGTTTTTCCTTGGTAGCGCCTTTTTCTTAGATATGTTGTTTGGTGCGCTGTTAGGAAGCTTGGTGGCCTGGCATGTTCTGCGATTGGAAACAAATCAAGACGTGAATGTTGATCAAGTGCTGAGCTCAAAAGGTGTCTGGTTCATTATGACTGCGGTAACGGCGGTCATCTCTGTTATCTGGCCATTACCTGTGTTTGGCCGCTGGTTAGCTATTTTAATTACGGCATCAGCGTTGGTTATGACGTTTAGAGAGTCAAAAGTGCATTTGGATTCTCGTCAGATGATTTTTGTAACGCTTGCGTTGGTATTCGTTGAGCAACTTTATTTGTACTCAAGCTCTGTTGTCTCGTTTAGTGGTTTGTGGTCATTGGTATTGTCGACGTTGCATTATCCATTGTTGATGTTGCTGTTTATCTTGCTTGCAAGAAAGCTGATTCATGAAAAACAACAGAGAGAAACAGTGCTAGATTGATGGTTGTATGTTTTTTTCTCAGGCATACGAGTAAAAAGAAAGCCTTGCTTTACAGCAAGGCTTTTTTGTATGTTGAGTAGCTCAACAATGTGGCTTTGCGTATCTCTGACGCCATGGCTGAGTTAAAGGTAATAACGTTGATGCCATAGCGGCGGAGAGAATTAAGCGTTAAGGACGAATTTGTCAATCGCTTTAGCTACACCGTGTTCATCATTACTTGCCGTAATGTAATCAGCGATTTGTTTGGTCTCTTCCATCGCATTTGCCATCGCGATACCAAGGCCAGCGTACTTCAGCATGTGGTGGTCATTTTCAGCATCACCCATACAGATCACTTCTTCCGGTTGAATACCTAGATACTCAGCAATTGCAGCAACACCAATACCTTTGTTGCTCGCTGGGTTAAGAAATTCCAGGAAGAACGGAGCGCTTTGAACAACCGTAAACTCTTCACGCATTTCAGACGGAAGCGCAGCGATGACCTCCGTTAACTTACTTGGCTCGGCAACCATCATTGCTTTGATGATTGGATGATCATCTTCTAGCGATTCAAAATTAATCTCTGTCACATTTAAGCCATTAATGTTGGCTTCGATGTCAGTGTATGGGTTTTTCTCATTGGTGATCAAGCCATGTACTTGGCTGAATGCGTGCACATAAGCGCCTAATTCTTTCGCTTTACGAGCGACTAATTTTGCTGCCTTACCATCAATGATTTGCTGGTGGATGATTTCATTTGTTCCTACGTTCTTAACCATAGAGCCATTGTAGAAAAGGACAAAATCTTTATCGGAATGGATATTCAGTTCGTCGAGCTTGCCTTGCATTCCTTCTAATGGGCGACCAGAAGCGAGAACGACAGTAACGCCTGCTTCTCGAGCCTTTGCGATCGCTTGTTTGTTTTCTTCAGAGATTGCTTTATCACTATTGAGCAGTGTGCCATCCATATCTAATGCGATCAGTTTATACATCATTTCTTACCTTAAAGTTTTTGGGAACTGTAAGTGAATAAGGTTTGGTATAACGCTAACCAGAAACCTACGCTCACCGCGACTATGAAACTACAAAATGGTCTATTTTAACAATTAATTTTTGGTTTAAATTGACCTAGACACGTGTGTCCATTAAGGTCTTCGCCTCGAAGTATTATGAGTTGAGTGAGTTCTACGTTGTATAAGCTAAATGAGATGTTTGAAACCATCCAAGGGGAAGGGGTTTTCACTGGAGTACCTGCTGTTTTTGTTCGCCTCCAAGAGTGTCCGGTTGGTTGCTCATGGTGCGATACCAAACAAACTTGGTATGCAGATGAAAATGACCAACGTCAAATTGGTGATATTTTGGTGAAGACGGAAGATTCTCCGACATGGTGCGTCGCATCTGCCGAGAACATCGTAGAGCAATATCAACTGCAAGGCTTTAATGCTAAACATATCGTGATTACTGGTGGGGAGCCTTGTATTTATGATCTACGCCCTTTAACAGAGGCGTTTGAGGATATGGGTTGCCAATGCCAAATCGAAACCAGTGGCACATCAGAAGTCATCACGTCAGAAAATACATGGGTGACCGTGTCACCAAAAGTGGCGATGAAGGGTAAACTGCCAGTTCTCAATAGCGCGTTAGAGCGTGCGAATGAGATTAAGCACCCAGTTGGTACGCAAAAAGACATCGACCACCTTGATGAGCTATTGGCAAATGCGAATGTCGCGGTTGAGACTGTCATTGCATTGCAGCCTATTAGCCAAAAGCCTCGTGCAACGCAATTGTGTATTGAAACGTGCATTGCTCGCAATTGGCGCTTGTCTGTTCAAACTCATAAATACCTAAGTATTGCTTAAGAGCGGAGAGAGAAATGAAAAAAGCCGTTGTTGTTTTTAGTGGTGGTCAGGATTCCACGACTTGTCTGGTTCAAGCACTTAAAGAGTTTGATGAAGTTCATGCCATTACTTTTGATTATGGTCAGCGCCACAAGTTAGAGATAGAAGTGGCACAAAAGATCGCAAAGGATCTTGGTGTCAAAGCGCATAAAGTGATGGATGTTGGCCTTTTAAACGAACTTGCGATTAGCTCTCTCACGCGCGATGACATCCCTGTCTCACACGAATTGCAAGAAAACGGTCTACCAAACTCTTTTGTTCCTGGCCGTAACATTCTATTTTTAACGCTCGCAGGAATCTACGCCTACCAAATTGGGGCTGAAACCGTAATTACTGGCGTGTGTGAAACTGACTTTAGTGGTTATCCAGATTGTCGTGACGATTTTGTGAAAGCAATGAACACGGCTTTGGTGCAAGGGATGGACCGTAACCTGACGATCAAAACACCGTTAATGTGGCTAAATAAAGCAGAAACGTGGGCGTTAGCTGATCAATATGACGCGTTGCAACTGGTTCGTGAAAATACGTTGACCTGCTACAACGGGGTCATTGGTGATGGTTGCGGTGATTGCCCATCGTGCGATTTGCGCAAGGCTGGCTTAGATGATTACCTAAACAAGAAAGAGACCGTAATGCAGTCTCTTGTGAACAAGCAGGCTGCTGACGTTTAGTCGTGCCTTGCTTTACTGGCTAACATAGTCAGAACCTAGGCTAATTGGCTCATCGTATGCGTCTATAATGATGTTTTTTCCCTGCTTTTTAGCCTGGTATAAAGCTTGGTCTAGTATCGAATAAAGTTCATCAAAGTTGGTAAGCGGCATTGATGTTGATAGATAGGCCAAGCTAGCGGTTACACTCAGATCACTATTATTTACCGTGCGTACGCGCTTCTCTGAAATCGTTTTGTGTAGGCTTTGTACGCGGAAAGGAACGTCAATTTCATCGACGTTTTTCAATAGTAAGATAAACTCTTCTCCACCCAAACGGCCGATATACTCTCCCTTATTGAGCTTAGCTTTAAGCACTTGGCAAACTTGCTGTAACACCAAGTCGCCAGTCGGATGACCGTATTGATCATTTATCGTCTTAAAGTCATCAAGGTCGATTAATGCTAAAACATAGCGGAAGTCTTCGTCTGCTTTGGAGGTTTGACCTTTGATGGTCTCTATAATTGCCGCTCTATTCAACGCACATGTTAGACTATCTATTTTGGCTTTTTGTCGTGTTTGTCGCTGAAGTATCAATGCCAGAATGAGCAAGACCAACAAACAGGAAACCACAAAATTATAAGTGCGCTTTTGATCGGTAAGCTTCTCAAATTGATGCTGATTTAAGCTTTTTTCATTATTCAACCGAGCGACTTGAAGATCATATTCGTACTCTTTCTTTGTGAGGTCTAATGCCTCTAATGCTTTAATATTGCTAGCGTCTCGGTTGGCCAATTCAATGTTTGAATAGGCTTCGTGGTGCTCTAATGCCAGTTTATAATCACCTTGGGCTTGGTACGCTTTGGAAAGGAGTAATTGAGCTTGTGCCTGTAATAATGGCCTAGAGTTATTGATCGCTAGTGTTAACGCGACTTTGCCATGTGCAATCGATTTTTCAATAGAATGGTTTTTCAAATACGCGAACCCAGCAGCTAAATGCCCTTCCGTTTCGAGGTGCGTATTTTCATACGTTTCAGCAATGTCTAAAGCTTTTCTAATGTAATCTACTGCGGTATCCAGTTGCCCACTTTCGGCTAAAACCGCAGACAGCCCTAAGTAGCTTAACCCTTGACCATATGGGTATTGGAGCTGGTTGAGTATTGTTAATGCATTTTGATAATGATTGATGGCTTTATCGAATTCTTTGGATTTCTTATACATTGCCCCAAGGCTATGTTCGACCTGGGCGACTTTGAGTGGTGTCCCTTCATCTTGACGAGCGAGTAGGGCTTGGATGAGATATTGTTCTGATTGTTCAAACTGCCCAAGCTCTGCTAGCAAATTTCCGACGTCATTGTAAATGCCAGAAGGATCGCTTTGAGCAGACATGTTGGCCAGCAGCTTTCGATAAAGGCTCAGCGCTTTTTCATAGTCACCACGATAGTTATAGTTATTCGCTACCACACGTAACGCGAGATCAATAGGGAAGTTTTCTTGGTGTTGTTGACTTAGATGGCTTTCTAACGACGAGCAATAAAAGTTTGCTTTGTGATAACGACCTTGTTGATTCAACGTATAACAGAGCTGATAGTTCATCAAAGCTTTGCCTTCAGAATCTGAAGTCTGCTTCATTTTTTGTCGCAATGAAGAAAAGCTATTTACTGAGGCGTCATAAATACCATGCTTACGTTCATTTAAGGCAAGAATGTACTCTGACTCTAACTGAGCAAAGTTATTGTTGAGAACTTGGCTGCTTCCATAGTACGGCTGCTTTATGTTCGACATATATTCATAAATCAGCCCGCTGACGTAGAGTTTTTCGCTGTGCGATTTCGCGGTGTGGTATCGATCTTGAAGCATGCTTAATGCTGAGTCAGGATTACTTCTCAATGTGGTTTGATAAACGGCGTGCCACTGCGTGATATTTTGTTCTGGCTCAATATCTTGAGTGTCACTAGCATATACCGGGGCGAGTAAGAGTGACGCAAGCAAAGGATAGAGCGTGCGCATATTTAAACGTGCCTTATGTTCTTTTGTTGCTTTGGAATTGGAGAATCATAGCGCTATTAATTGATCAGCGTTGTGATTGAGTTGGGTGTACGAAGAAAAAGAATAGGAAAACTATGCACTTGGTCGATATATCAAAAAAAGAGCATCAAAAGAAAGACCCCAACATAAAGTTGAGGTCTAGAAGTCGTTATGCAATGTAAAGCTTAGCTAGATCTTGAGGCTCCATTTCTTTGCCTTCTAGCTGATCGTTCCAGTTAGTACCAACAAGAACACCATCTTCTGCAAGAGTTAAAAGCCAATCTTCAACAAAGATATCTAGTGGGATTTCTAGTACAGTGAAGTCAGCCCATTCTTCAACATTGTGCGCTTCTGCATCTTCTTTCGAAGACCAGAAAGGCATGACTTCACTGTTTTCGAATTCAGTTGAATCGCAAGATAGCCAACCTTCTTCATTGCGTAAACCCCAAACCAGTTGGTTTTCTTTTGTTTCTGCAACAAAAAGGTCAAGGTTTGCTTGGATATCTGATGTAAGTTTGCTCATTTCAAAACTCTCGTTGTTATGACGCCGCTAGGGTAACACTAAAGTGCCGATTCCTAAAGCATAATACGGTTATTGCAATGAGTAAAAATAAAGGAGCCGAAGCTCCTTTTCTTATGTCGTCGTAGATGTATTAATGCTTGTTTGAACAAACATTAATACAGACATTTTTACCTTTCGGGGAGGGTAGTGAATATTGTCCACTCTTTTTTAATCTCGCCTTTATAACCAACGACAGAAGCAGTTACTCGGCGGTTTAAAGCGTGGCTGACTTCATCGGTACCTTGTTGCGCTAGGTGAGTATCTCCAAAGCCAATAATACGAACTCTGCTCGGTTCGATGTTGTAGCTCAATAGCGCTTCACGGACATTGCGTGCTCGTCTCTCTGATAGATCTTGGTTGTACTGAGAGCCACCAACTTTACTCGCGTAGCCGTGCAGTTCGATCGATGTAGTAGGGTATTCTTTTAAAAAATCGGACAGTTCACGTACTTGTCTTCTGAACACGGGATTGATTTCATCAGAATCATTGGCAAAAAGTATTCTCACTTGCATGTTATCTGATGCTTTAATGTATTCGCCGCAACCGTCATTGTCGACTTCTGAGCCTTCCGGTGTTCCAGGGCACATATCTCGAGCGTTGATGACGCCATCGTTATCTTCATCTTGAAGGTCAGCGATTTGCTCTGCACTTGGTACAGGTCGATAGTCATACTCGTCTTCAGCAACAACCTGTTGAGTAACGGCGAGAAGGCTTAATACAAATAGAATGTTCATTGGTTTCATGATCAGTACTCCACCTTTTCATTCCATTCTGTAGGCACATCGACTCGCAAGGCATTTAACAATTGGCCGGTCGCATTCATTACACGGTATTTCGCGTATTGCTCTGAATATCGAGCATCCAAGTAGTTTTTTCTCGCTTCAAATAACTCGTTTTCAGTATTTAACAAATCCAAAAGGGTTCGTTTACCGATGCGATACTGTTTCTCGTAGGCGATAACAGTTTCAGATGCCGAATCTACGTGATCCGCCAGAAACTCTTTTTGCTGAAGCGTTAAATCTAGCGCGCTCCATGATAGACGAAGCCCTTCTTCAACGCTGCGGTATGCGCGTTCTCGTAAATCTTTGGCTTTGTTTAGTTGATAGGCAAAGTTTTCAGCATTGGCGACATCACTACCACCATTAAAGAGGTTGTAACGCATACGCAGCATCGCTGTCGTTTCATCACTGCTTCCTTCGATACCGCTTGCATCATCACGCCACGTTTGAGCCGCTTCTACAGATATCGTTGGATAGTAAGTTCCCTTAGATTGCTTATATTGGAACTTCGCTGAGTCTACATCTGCCATCGAAATTTTGATTACTGGATGCGATTCAAATGCCAAGTCAATTGCTTCATCTATGGTGTAGGGAATAAAGTTCTGGTCCGCTCGCGGAAAAATCAATCCTTGTGGGGACTGTCCGACAAGGCGTGTAAACGTGGTGTGGCTGTCATATAAGTTGTTCTGAGCTGCCACCAAGTTACCGTGAGCTTTTGCTAAACGGGCTTCTACTTGAGTTAGGTCAGCGGTAGACCCAAGTCCTGAGTTAACTCGCTTTTTAATGTCTTCGTAGATCTTCTTATGAACCTTCAAGTTGTTTTCTGAAAGTGTAAGAATTTCATAAGCTTTTACTGAATCTAAGTAAACCTTTGCCACTTCGAGTGCCGTGTCTTGAGCATCAGCGAGCAGTTGATAACGAACTGATTCTGCGTCAGCTGCTGTTCGATCCATATCATTAAGTGTCGCAGAACCGTCCCATATCAACTGGGTTAGTGTCACGGTGGCTTCTTTTCTTGTCAGATCCGTTGAATCTCGCCCTGCTTCTGCGGGGTTAATGCCTTCATAACCGATACCGGCGTCTAAATCTACGGATGGGAGGTAAGCACCGCTAGATGCTTCATTCACATACTGCTTGCTAACGAATTCATTGAACGCACTTTTGATGTCAGGATTGGTTTTTAATGTGTTTTCAACCGCTTGCTCTAGTGTTTGCCCAAAAGCATGACTAGCTGCGAACACACCAATGCAAAAGGCGTTGGCACGAGTCCACTTCACTGTGATTCTCCTAGATAATAATAAAATTTCTCGAGGTGAGAGGGCTTATAAGTGGGATACCTATAAGGGCGTCAATAATTTAGCGCACAATAACATTAATACACGATGAAGTAACCTGTTGATTCATTGTTCATTTGTTTCATTCTTGATAAATCAATTCATTTGGTGGGTCTAAATTTTGAATAAAGATCCCGATTTTAAAGTGAAATTGATGTTTAACAAGAGTTGAGTGGCTTTTATTAAAACAAGATAAATATGCGCCTAGATTCCTATTGATGTATGACACATAATTACTTAATTGAGCATCAAATTGCTGTTATTGCACTATATAATCAGGCAATATATAGCAAATTAGTATTGTTAGTCAAAAACTTGACAGTTATTTAGGGTTAAGATTTATATGGATCGTACAGCGTTAGTGTCACTCGGTAATCAAGTCGTCGTAATAGGTTTAGATGGGGAGCTGAGAGTCCTAACAGAAGGACAACAGCCCCTACCAGGTGAAGTGGTAGTGGCAACGACAGATGCTGCACCTCTAAATTTGAGCATTCAACTAACTGAAGAGCAAGGCTCAAAAGATATTTCTGATGATGTGGCACGAATTATTGGTGCTATTGAGCAAGGTCAAGACCCTTCTATAGTTGATGAAGAACTCGCGCCAGCTGCGGGTGAAAACAGTGGTTCAAGTTTGCAAAATAGTGCCACGATTGCACGGGATGGCACTGAAGTACTGGCCTCAACAAATTTTGAAACTATTGGCTTGGAATCCCTCGGCTTATCTGAAACACAAGCGTTGACCTTAAATGACTTTTTCGCAACAAATATAGAAACCAGTGGAGATGGCTCAAATAAACCGCTTACTAATTCTCCAGTGACATTAAGCGCTATCGAAGAAGATAGCGATCCCATCACGATAACTACCGAAGAATTACTATCGAATGTCGATATTGACGATGCTGATACTCTTATCGTTACAAACGTCACTATTGAGAGTGGGAATGGCACTTTAATTGATAACAACGATGGATCTTGGACTTATATCTCAGAAGCTGATGATGATACTGAGGTGTCATTCTCCTATGACATCATTGATGACGATGGGGGTGTTATTAATGGCACTGCTAATTTAGATATTAAGCCTGTTAATGACGCGCCAATAGCGACTAACGATGCGATTCAAACTGACGAAGATTCCCAGGTTGTAATTGATGTGCTCGCTAACGACAGTGACATTGAAGGTGACGATTTATCCATTACTTCTGCTTCTGTATCAGAAGAGCAAGGTATCGTTGAGATTGTCGATGGTAAGCTTGTTTTCACTCCGGCTGAAAACTTCAATGGTAATGCAACTATTAGCTACACTATCTCAGATGGTGAGCTAGAGGATGAAGCTCAAGTCTCGGTAATAGTAAACTCAGTTAACGATGCGCCTATTGCCCTTAATGACGCAACAATTACAAAGGAAGATACCTCAGTAACGATTGATGTGTTGCCAAACGACACTGACATCGATGGTGATACGTTAAGCATTGAATCGGCGTCTGTGCCGAGTGACCAAGGTCAAGTCGAGATTATTGACGGCAAGCTTGTATTTACGCCAACTGAGAACTTCAATGGCGACGCTGAGATCACTTACACCGTCACCGATGGTGCGCTGACTGACGAAGCGACGGTCAAAGTTACGGTGAATGCTGTGAACGATACGCCTGTGGTTGAGAGTAGCATTGCAGACCAAACCTTGGCGGAAGATTTCACGCCATACACGATCGATCTGAATACGGCCTTCAGCGATGTGGATAACGTTGATGGCGAGCTGAGCTTCAGCGTTTCTGGCAACAGCAACATTCAAGTGGCGATCGTCAATGGCATTGCTACGTTCACTCCAACCGCGGACTGGAACGGCTCAGAAATCCTAACGTTTACTGCCACTGATCCAAGCGGTGAAAGCGTTAGCCAAACGGTGAACTTCACGGTTGCGCCTGTGGCGGACATCGTGGCAGACAAAGCGACGGTTGTGGAAGACACGGCGACCATCATCAAGGTCTTAGATAACGACACGTTCGAAGGCGACGACAAAGTGGTGTCGCTGGATACCAATAACGGTCCAGCTAACGGCACGGTCTCGGTCAATCCTGATGGCAGCGTAACTTACACGCCAAACGACAACTACCACGGTACAGACAGCTTCACCTACATTGTCACGTCAGGCGGGGTATCGGAATCCACCACGGTGAGCGTTGATGTGACGCCAGTGAATGATGCACCAGTGGCAAAAGATGACACGGCGATTACTGACGAAGACACGCCAGTGACGATTGATGTCCTGCCAAACGACACCGATATTGATGGCGATAAGCTGAGTATTGAATCAGCCTCTGTACCTAAAGAGCAGGGTACGGTTGAAGTGGTGGATGGAAAACTCGTCTTCACACCGGCAGAAAACTTCAATGGTGACGCTGAAATCACCTACATCGTTACGGACGGTGAATTGACCGACGAAGCGAAGGTGACCGTTACAGTAAATCCATTAAACGATGCACCAACTATCAAAGTTGATGCCGTAGAAAGCATCACTGAAGATGCAGTGAACACGGATACGGTAGTCGCAACCTTAACGGTTCGTGATACTGATACGCCAGAAGACCAATTAACCGTTTCTTTAGAAAACAACTCAAACGGTTACTTTGTGTTAGTTGACGATGAAGTCAAGCTGACTCAAGCAGGCGTCGATGCGGTTAACAACGATGAACTTAACCTTAAAGACCTGACTATCAGCGCGTCAGTATCGGATGGTGTTAATCCAACGGCTAACGACAGTGATAGTTTGATTGTGAATCGTGTAAACGATGCGCCGACTGTTGATAATGTCATCTCAGATCAAGTGCTATCGGAAGACTTCGCGACCTACACGATTGATTTAAACAACGCATTTAAAGACAGTGACTCCACACTTAACTTCTCAGTGTCCGGTAACAGCAACGTGTTGGTTTCGATTGAAAACGGCATCGCGACCATTTCACCAACTGCAGACTGGAACGGTTCAGAAACCCTAACGTTTACTGCTACCGATCCAAGTGGTGAAAGCGTCAGTCAAACGGTGAACTTCACAGTAGCCCCTGTGGCGGACATCGTGGAAGACAACGCGACGGTTGTGGAAGACACGCCAACCATCATCAAGGTCTTAGGTAACGACACGTTCGAAGGCGACGACAAAGTGGTGTCGCTTGATACCAATAACGGCCCAGCCAACGGCACGGTCTCGGTCAACCCTGACGGCAGCGTGACCTACATACCAGATGATAACTACGTCGGCAAAGATACGTTCACTTATGTCGTGACATCAGGCGGTGTGTCTGAATCCACTACCGTTGAAGTCAATGTGACTCCGGTCAACGACGCGCCAGTGGCAAAAGATGACACGGCGATTACTGACGAAGACACATCAGTGACGATCGATGTCCTGCCAAACGATACTGATGTGGATGGCGATAAGTTGTCGATCCAATCTGCGTCTGTACCTGAAGCACAAGGTAAGGTTGAAATTGTTGACGGAAAACTCGTCTTCACACCGGCAGAAAACTTCAATGGCGACGCTGAAATTACCTACATCGTAACGGATGGTCAATTGACCGACGAAGCGAAAGTAACTGTAACAGTAAATCCAGTGAACGATGCGCCAACCATCAAGGTCGATGCCGTAGAAAGTATCACTGAAGACGCGGTGAGTACCGATACGGTAGTGGCAACGTTGGACGTCGCTGATACCGATACGCCAGAAGACCAATTAACCGTTTCTTTAGAAAACAACTCAAACGGTTACTTTGTGTTAGTTGGCGATGAAGTCAAGCTGACTCAAGCGGGTGTTGACGCGGTTAACAACGACGAACTCAACCTTAAAGATCTGACTATCAGCGCGTCAGTATCGGATGGTGTTAATCCAACGGCTAGCGACAGTGATAGTTTGGTTGTGAATCGTGTTAACGATGCACCGACTTTAGAAAATGCCATTGCAGACCAAGTGTTAGCGGAAGATTTCGATGCATACACGATCGACTTTAATGAAGTATTCAAAGATACTGATTCCTCGCTAAACTTCTCAGTGTCTGGCAACAGCAACGTGTTGGTTTCGATTGAAAATGGCATCGCGACCATTTCACCAACCGCAGACTGGAACGGCTCAGAAGCGTTGACGTTTACTGCCACCGATCCAAGTGGTGAAAGCGTCAGCCAAACGGTGAACTTCACGGTTGCACCTGTGGCGGATATTGAATCTGACCGCGCGACAGTCGTGGAAGATACGCCAACCATCATTAATGTCTTAGGTAATGACACGTTCGAAGGCGACGATAAAGTGGTGTCGCTAGATACCAATAACGGCCCAGCCAACGGCACTGTCTCGGTCAATCCGGATGGCAGCGTGACTTACACGCCAAACGACAACTACCACGGGGCAGACAGTTTCACCTACATTGTTACGTCTGGTGGGGTATCGGAGTCAACCACGGTGAACGTCGATGTCACGCCAGTGAATGACGCGCCAGTGGCGACCAATGACACGGCGATTACTGACGAAGACACACCAGTGACAATTGATGTCCTGCCAAACGACACCGATATTGATGGCGATACGCTGTCGATTGAATCGGCGTCCGTACCTGAAACACAAGGTAAGGTTGAAATTGTTGACGGCAAACTGGTGTTCACTCCGGCAGAAAACTTCAATGGTGATGCTGAGATCACTTACACCATCACCGACGGTGTGCTGACTGACCAAGCGAAGGTGACCGTTACCGTTAACCCAGTAAACGATGCGCCAACTATCAAAGTTGATGCCGTAGAAAGCATCACTGAAGACGCAGTGAGCACTGATACGGTAGTGGCAACCTTAACGGTTCGCGATACTGACACGCCGGAAGATGAGCTTACGGTGTTGCTAGAAAACAACTCAAACGGTTACTTCGTGTTGGTTGGCAATGAAGTCAAGCTAACTCAAGCGGGTGTTGACGCGGTTAACAACGATGAACTCGACCTTAAAGACCTGACTATCAGCGCGTCAGTGTCGGATGGTGTTAATCCAACGGCTAGCGACAGTGATAGCTTGGTTGTGAATCGTGTTAACGATGCGCCAACAGTTGATAATGTCATTACAGATCAAGTGTTATCGGAAGATTTCGATGCATACACGATCGACTTGAATGAAGTATTCAAAGATTCCGATTCCTCGCTAGAATTCTCAGTCTCTGGCAATAACAACATCCAAATTTCTATTGTGAATGGTGTTGCTACCATCACTCCGACTGCGGATTGGAATGGCAAAGAGACAATTACGTTCACAGCTAAAGACCCAAGCGGTGAAAGCGTAAGTCAAACGCTGAACTTTACGGTAGCACCAGTAGCTGACATTGAGGCTGATAGTGCGGATGTAGTCGAAGACACACCAATCATCATTAACGTCTTAGGTAACGACACGTTCGAAGGCACTGATAAAGTGGTGTCTTTGGACGCCGATAATGGTCCTAAAAATGGCACCGTCATTGTGAATAACAACGGCACGGTGACCTACACACCAGATGACAACTACGTCGGCAAAGATACGTTCACTTATGTCGTGATATCAGGCGGAGTATCCGAATTCACTACCGTTGAAGTCAATGTGACGCCGGTCAACGACGCGCCAGTGGCGAAAGATGACATCGCTACGACACAAGAAGACACCGCAGTTACTATTGATGTTCTGCCAAACGACACTGATGTGGATGACGATAAGCTGAGTATTGAATCAGCCTCTGTACCTAAAGAGCAGGGTACGGTTGAAGTGGTGGATGGAAAACTCGTTTTCACTCCTGCAGAAAACTTCAATGGCGACGCTGAAATTACCTACATCGTAACGGATGGTCAATTGACCGACGAAGCGAAAGTGGTAGTTAGCGTTAACCCAGTAAACGATGCGCCAACTGTCAAGGTTGATGCCGTAGAAAGCATCACTGAAGATGCAGTGAGCACTGATACGGTAGTCGCAACCTTAACGGTTCGTGATACTGATACGCCAGAAGACCAATTAACCGTTTCTTTAGAGAACAACTCAAACGGCTACTTCGTGTTGGTTGGCAATGAAGTCAAGCTAACTCAAGCGGGTGTTGACGCGGTTAACAACGATGAACTCAACCTTAAAGACCTGACTATCAGCGCGTCAGTGTCGGATGGTGTTAATCCAACGGCTAGCGACAGTGATAGCTTGGTTGTGAATCGTGTTAACGATGCGCCAACAGTTGATAATGCCATTACAGATCAAGTGTTATCGGAAGATTTCGCGACCTACACGATTGATTTAAACGACGCATTTAAAGACAGCGACTCCGTGCTTAGCTTCTCAGTAGCCGGTAACAGCAACGTGTTGGTTTCGATTGAAAATGGCATCGCGACCATCTCACCAACCGCAGACTGGAACGGCTCAGAAATCCTAACGTTTACTGCTACCGATCCAAACGGCGAGAGCGTCAGTCAAACGGTGAACTTCACGGTAGCGCCTGTGGCGGACATCGTGGCAGACAAAGCGACGGTTGTGGAAGACACGCCAACCATCATTAACGTCTTAGGTAACGACACGTTTGACGGCGACGATAAAGTGGTGTCGCTTGATACCAATAAAGGCCCAGCTAACGGCACGGTCTCGGTCAACCCTGACGGCAGCGTAACCTACACGCCAAACGACAACTACCACGGTACAGACAGCTTCACCTATATCGTCACCTCTGGTGGTGTCAGTGAATCCACCATTGTTAAAGTTGATGTCACGCCAGTAAACGACAAACCTGACAGTGAAGACTTTACGCATGTGGCCGATGATCAGCTTACGCACGTTGTGTTTGATACCGATACGAAACCTCTGAGTAGCGGTGACTCTCAAGATCATATCGCGGATGTTGAAGACGACTTAAAAGGCAACGATCTACATGTCCGAATTACTGAACTGCCAACCTCAGGTACGTTGTTCTTTAAAGATAGTGATGGTGAGTTGCACGAAATTAAAGAAGTAAGCGATACGCTTTATGACAAAGACAGCCTTTACTATGAAGCTGATAATGTTGGCTTCTTATTAGGTATCAAAGATCGTCCTAATACGCCTAATAGCTCGGAATCTACAACAGATTTCAATAACTGGGGATTAAGTGAGGATGGTGGTTCATCACATTCCCGTACTGAGCATTTAGCAAATGGAGCTTCTATCACCATTTCTTCTGATAGCGGTGAGCTTGCGCAGTACAACCGCCAGGTGTCACACATCGGCAATGGTATCGCTGACAATGATGGGCAGGGTATTGAGAAAGGTGAAACGATTACGATCGATTTGTCTAATAATCCTGTGGGCAGCGTAAACCTTGGTCTAGATGGACTAGGTGGATTGTTTGATTACGGTGATGACAACGCAGCACTTATTACGGTTACATACTTAGATTCAAATAATGTCCAACAGACTCAAACGTTCGAGTTTTTGAAGCCTGAAGGCAACTTCATGCTATTCCAAGAAACAAGCGTTGGTTATGGGAAAGATCTAGCTCTTCCTGAAGGTTCGGTCATTACTCAGTTAGATTTTTCTACGAAAAATGAAGGTAACTGGGAGTTACGTTATGTAGAAGGTGTTCCTGCCGAAGACAGCTTTGGATATGTGGCCGTCGACTCTGAAAATGGCGTTAGCGATCCATCTACAGTCAATATCGTTAACGAAATGTTAGATGGTAATGTTGCGGAAAACGGGCCAAGTCTGTCTGTGGTCGGTGATAGTGTGACCGAGGGTGACAATATCACGTTCTCGGTTGTTCTAGATGAAGTCACCAGCACTGCTGTTAAGTACCAAGTTGATATGCTTGCTCAAGGTTCTTCAGTTGATAAGAATGACGTAAATCTATCAAATGCAACCTACACAAATGGTGTTGTTTTCTTAGGTGGTTACTTGATTATTCCAGCAGGTATAAGTAGCTTCGAAATATCGATTCCGACTATTGATGACTTGGTTGTGGAAAGCAGCGAAACGATCGTTCTTGAGCTCGGCGGTGAAACGGGGACGGCAACAGTTCTTGATAATGATAGTACAGAACTTAGCGTAGTAGATGTCGGCGATGTCATTGAAGGAACCGACGCAATATTTACCGTTTTACTCTCTAACCCTGTTCAAGAGGCCGTTGTCGTCAATCTGAAGTCAACAACAAATGATAGCTATACTGCGGAAGATGTTGACCTAGGCACTATGGTAGTGACCTATGTGGATACTCATGGTCAAACTCAAACATTAGATATAGCGCCTAATGGAGACGTTACTATACCTCCAGGTGTCGCTGAAATTAAAGTCGCAGTCCCGACCAAACTAGATAATGTCCATGAAGGTGATGAGAGCTTTGGTCTGACGGTTACGGAAATCGGTAGTGTCACCAGTAATGGTATTGCAACTGGTAACGCAAATATTGTGGATTCTGATCCTGCACCTTTAGTTAGTATTAGTGCCGATCAAAACAGCGTAAATGAAGGTGAAACGGCAGGCTTTACGCTGACACTTGATAAAGTTGCAGATGAGAGCGTTACGGTTCATGTCGAATATAGTGGCGTGGCCCAAGATGGAAAAGATTTTGTTGGCGTTCTTAGTGTTGAAGTTCCTGCGGGTCAATCTTCAGCTGCTCTTGACTTACTGACGCTCACCGATGGTATTTATGAGGGCGCAGAATCTTTCACAGTAACCATTAAAGAGGTGGATGGCGCTGATGCGAGCATTGCTTCAAATAACAGCGCAAGTGTTGTGATCGTTGATGCCCAAAGTGCACCGAAAGTGACTATTAGCTCAGATCAATCCTCAGTTGATGAAGGTAGTGATGCAAAATTTATCGTCAACATTGACCAAAAAGCAGATGAAGATGTACTGGTAACATTCACAATCGGCGGGAATGTTGATGACAAAGATTATATTGCTCCAAGTACGTACACAGTCGCGATTCCAGCGGGTAAAACGTCGGCGCCGATTGATATAAAAACTCTCGATGATGGTATTTACGAAGATCTTGAAAACCTAACTGTGACTCTAATTGGTACGGTTGGTGCAGATTCGACGCTTGCAAGTGACTCGAATGAAGCAACAGTCTCTATTATAGATGCTCAGCACGCTCCAGAGTTTATTTCTGGCGGCGATAGTGCTGGTGACAAACCAAATGATGATGTTTACGACTTCGGGTCAGTTAACGAAAACACGGTGAGTGGGTCCGTTATTGGTACGGTCGTTGCTGAAGATCACGATAATGACGTGCTTGTATACCGCTTTGCAGATGGCTCGACCACTAATGGTATTTTTGAGATCGACCCGACAAGCGGAGAGATTTCATTGAACGAGACAATCGATGATGTTGACTTGGGCGATTATACGCTTCAGGTTGAGGTTATCGATGGAACTGGCGGGATTGATACTGCCGAGGTCAATGTTTCTCTGGTAAATGTGAATGATGCACCTGAATCTTCGCCTTCCGCGGTTGAGATGAGTGAAGATACCCAAGTGATGCTTGATTGGTCATCATTCGGTATTAGCGATGTGGACTCTAACGTATCAGAGCTCTCTGTCCAAATCACAATGCTTCCTAGCGATGGGTCATTAGAGTATAAAGATTCTCAGGGCGATTGGCAGTCTGTCCAAATCGATCAAGTGCTTGATAAATCGCTCTTTGATGAAAACAGTGTTCGTTTTGTACCTGAATTAAATGAGTCTGGCAGTGCCAGTTTCGGCGGAAATCAAGTCGGAGACCAGGAGTCTAGTTACGCTCAAATTGGCTTTAAACCAACAGATGGACAGAGTACCGGTCAAGAGTCAACACTGACAATAGACGTAAACCCTATCGCTGATAAACCGAACTTAATCGCAGTGACGCACGAGAACTCATTACTCCAACAAGAGTTTAACGTTACAACATGGAGCAATGTTCAAGTTGGTTCTAGTAATGGCATGGGGGTCAGCGGAGAGACTCTAATTGCAGCGATCAACGCTCTTGATGCAGCAGATGGTACTCAATTGAGTTGGGCAAATGTAGAAGATTTAGGTACTAATGCGACCTTAGCAAATGAGGCCGTTCTCGTTACATCTCTTGTTTATCTGGAAGCTGGTTCGAGTTACGACTTTGTTGGCCAAGCAGATGATAGCCTTGCTATCAAGTTGGGTGGTACGTTACTTGATCAAGCTCGTTGGGGTAGCGACAGTGGTGATATTAAAGGTGCTAGCTTTACACCTTCGGTATCTGGCTTTTATCCAATTGAAATTTATCACCATAACCAAAGTGGTCCGGGTAACTTTAATGTGGATGTATCCATTAATGGACAAGCACCTGTCAATCTGAGCAACAGCAGTCTTTACGTAGTTAGTGATGAAAGTGCACTAGAAGCAACTGATATCAGAACGTCTGAACTACAAGAAGTTAATGGTGTTGCGTTTTACGAAACATATCAGCTGAACGAAGGGTTACAAGATACAGCGATACCGCTCTCTGAAATTAAAACAAGCTTAAATGATAAAGATGGCTCTGAATCACTTAAAGTCACGCTAACTGGCTTACCTGTAGGTGCGATCCTTTCAGATGGAAACAGTTCTATTACTGTAGCAACCATTGATGAAGAACTGGACGTGACAAGTTGGGCATTAGATACACTTACTGTGACTCCACCAGCTGGCTCCCATGATGACTTCACAATCAATTTGACGGCAACGAGTACAGAACGCGCGAATGGTGATTCAGCAGAGTCTAACTTAGCGATCAATGTTGTAGTACATGAGAACTTACCGACGGAAACGGAAAGTGATATTGGGAAGACCAACGAAGATAATTCGCTACAGGGTAACGTATTGCGTAATGACTCTGATGACGACAACCTTCTGATGGTTGCTCACATTACTATTAATGGCACTGACTATGCGGTAGGTGAAAACGTATCTTTGACTAGTGGCACTTTATTAGTAAACCAAGATGGTAGTTACGTATTTGAACCTACCGAGCACTGGTCAGGTGATGTTCCATTAATTAATTACACCACAAATACTGGCGCAACAAATACGCTTGATATCAACGTTGTCGCAGTTGCAGATGCCCCTGCGATCACGATTAATGTTGGAGAGTTAGTAAAGAGAGATGCTGTTGATCCTAATCACAACTTAGCCACTTCTGCGATAGATAAAACGCCTACAGAGAATGAACTCGTCGCTGCTGATCTTGGTTTGGATGATGTCGTACAAAAAAATCACTCATACGCCGGAGTGATGCTAGGAGACAACAACGACAGAAGTGATACCGATAGCTTATTCGTTGGGACTGATTACAATGACACCTTCTACGGTGGCGGCGGTGATGACGTATTTATTGGCGGTGGTAATAACGACTCTTTCTATGGTGATGATGCGTCCACTATTACAGATTATGATGGCCAAGATACGGTTTACTTAACTGGAAACTTCAGTGACTACAAAATGACCTTCAAAGACGATCATGGAGGTCAAGTCCCATATTGGATTTTGCTAGATAATCGTTCTATCGATTCGGTAAACGACCACACAGGTAGTGATGATCGTGGTGATCACTTATATGAAATTGAACGAATTGTTTTTGCAGACAAAGTCGTTGAATTGAAGCCCGACGGCACCTATGAAGTGCTTCAAGAGCGTTGGATTCCCGTTGATATTAACGTTGATTTGGTTGATGTCGATGGAAGTGAAAGTTTGGCGCAAACTGTTTTTGTGGAAGGTTTGCCGGATGGTGTAGAGCTGTATATCGATGGACATGCCGTTAATCAGGACGCAAACGGTAATTACCTTGTCACTCTGGATACTAACGGTAAGGTCTCTTTAGATATCAGAGTGCCGTTTGATTATGAAGGTAGTCTAGAGTTCCCACTAAGCGTTACCGCGACGTCGGTTGAAGAAGCAAATAATGATGCTGCTTCAACAACAGAGTCTGTTGAGCTTACAGCTCGTGACTATGTTCTAGAGTCGGGTTCACATGGGAACGATCAGATAACGGGCAGTGACGATCACGATATTATTGTTGGCGATGTCCAAGGGTTGGAGATTATTGCGGGTCAGGACTACAACATCGCCTTTGTTTTGGATACTTCAGGGAGCATGGGTAACTGGGTAGAAACTGCGAAGCAAGAAGTGCTAGATGTGTTTGATGAACTGTTAAGCGCTGCAAATCAGGGTGAGAAGCCTGGAACAGTGAATATTCACCTCAGTGAGTTTGCTTCAAGTGCGTCAGCAGTTATTTCCGTTGACTTGAGTTCTCCAACAGCAAGAGATGAGTTTGTAAAAGAACTGAATAGTGCTATAGGTGATGAGGGTGACGGCGGCACAAACTATGAGGCGGGTTTACAGTCAGCTGTTGAATGGTTTAGCAGTCAACCTAACCCTAATGGCCAAAATATCACGTACTTTGTTACTGATGGTCAACCAAATAGAGCAACGCATCTCTATCATTTAGCGCCGAATGAATTCTCGAAAGTGATTTTGGATGTCGATGATTCTGGCAAGCTTGTTACCCTGCAAGATATAGTTAGTAACAGTAGTTATTCATACGGACAGACGGTTACCTACAAAGGTGACGTCGTTATAGATAGTTACGGTCAGGTATATTCACCGCTAACAGGCAGAACCCTTGGTGATATCGACAGATATAATGGTTCTATCCGTTACTACGATGAAGGTGGTAGCTCAACACAAGCTCAACATATGTATCAAGTGTTAGCAGCATTGTCTTCAGTAGAGTCGATAGGTCTTGGTAGTGGTGTTGATGAACAAACACTTAAGCAGTATGACACTGATGGTGTGGTAGAGTCAGATATCGATGTTACTAAACTTGCTGAAACGATATTGGGTCAAGATGTGCCCCTAAAACAAGGCTCAGACACTATTCAGGGTGGAGAAGGTGACGATATCTTGCTGGGTGATTTAATTGAATTTGGCGGTAATGAGCAAGGTTTGAGTGCGATTCAATCACATGTGGCACAGCAAACGGGTCAAGATGTTTCTACCATTGATGGTGAAGACATCCATGAATACGTTAAAAATAACTTAGAAGAATTCAACCAATCTCACCAAGGTGATAAGTCGGATAACTTATCTGGTGGTGGTGGCAACGATTTACTGTTTGGTCAGGGTGGTAACGACATACTCGTTGGTGGTGAAGGTGATGATATTCAGATTGGTGGTTTGGGTAATGATATCTTAACGGGAGATGAGGGCTCTGACATCTTTAAGTGGAGTGAAGTGACCAACGAGGTTGATACGGTTACTGATTTCAACAAAGATGAGGATACTTTAGACTTCTCCGATCTGTTTGATGACTTATCAAAAGATGAAGTTGGTGAGCTTCTTACTGATCTTCAGTCCGGTGATCATACTGGTGATGTCGGAGAGTATCACGTAGAAGTGGCACCAGATGGCGGCTCGGAAGCGAACTTGAGTATTACGAAAGGCGGCTCGACATTGGACATCCATTTTGATGGTGCAAGTGTCGATGATGTGACTCAAAGTCTGATTGCAAGTTTAGAAGCGCAATACAAAGACATGTAGCATATCTAGCCACAGGTGAAATTGAAAATCAAAAAAGGTCTAGCATTTTGCTAGACCTTTTACTTTTAAACTCAGTTCATTGCGATGTTAGCTCTTAGGAAGTGTCGTGAAAACGGTCCACTCTTTCTTCACTTCACCTTTGTGGCCAATCACCGTTGCGGTGACTCGACGGTTCAACGCATGACTCACTTGGTCGGTGCCTTGTGTTGCAAGTACCGTGTCTCCATAGCCGACAATGGTGACTCTATCTCCACTAATACCATTCATCATGAGTTCTTTTCTAACGTTCTCAGCGCGGCGTTTAGACAAGTCAAGATTGTGTTCTGCAGTACCAGTACGACTGGCATAGCCCTGAATCTCTATCGATGTATTTGGATACTCCTTCAAGAAGTCGGATAGTTCTCGAATTTGCTCCGTAAAGATAGGATTGATCACATCGGAATCATTCGCGAACAGAACTCGAATTTGCATTTCTTGCGAGGAGTCGACATACGAACCGCAGCCATCGTTATCAATCTCGGCACCTAAAGGAGTCCCCGGACATAAATCGCGCTCATTAATTACTCCATCAGAATCATCATCAAGATGATCTGCCCACTGATCGGCAATTGGCGTATCAATATAATCATATTCATCGCCTTTATCGGATGAACTGCATGCCGAAATCATCAATGAGAGTGCAATAAGAGTTATGTATTTCATAATTAATACTCCACTTCTTCTAGCCATTCTTTAGGCATTTCAACCCTTAATGCACTCAACAGTTGACCTGTTGCGTTCATCACTCGATATTTGGCGTACTGCTCTGCGTATTTAGAATCTAAGTAGTCTTTACGTGCCTCAAAGAGTTCGTTTTCAGTATTCAATAGATCAAGCAGCGTTCGCTTACCAATGCGATATTGTTTTTCATACGCAATAACGGTTTCAGATGCCGAGTCTACATGATCTGACAGGAACTCTTTTTGCTGTAGGGTCAAATCCAGTGCGCTCCATGAAAGCCTTAAGCCTTCTTCAACATTGCGATAAGCACCTTCACGTAAGTCTTTCGCTTTATTTAACTGATAGGCGAAGTTTTCTGAGTTTGCAGCGTCACTGCCGCCATTAAATAGGTTGTAGCGTAGACGTAGCATGGCAAGTGTCTCATCACTGCGGCCTTTTAAGCCATCAGCGTCGTCACGCCATGTTTGTGAAGCTTCAATGGAAATGGTTGGGTAATTAACACCTTTAGATTGTTTGTATTGAAACTTAGCAGAGTCTACGTCTGCGAGCGCGACTTGAATGACAGGGTGTAGTTCAAATGCCAAACCTACCGCTTCATCAATGGTGTATGGAATGAAATTCTGATCCGCTCTTGGAAAGATCAACCCTTGCGGGGTTTGACCCACTAAACGAGTGAACATAGTGTGAGAGTCGTACAAATTATTTTGAGCAGCTGCCAAATTACCGTGCGCTTTTGCCAAACGTGCTTCTACCTGTGTTAAGTCAGCGGTAGAGCCGATACCTGAATTGACTCGTTTTTTAATGTCTTCGTAAATATCTTTGTGAACCGCCAAGTTATTTTCAGAAAGCTTGAGTATTTCGTAAGCTTTTACTGCGTCTAAATACACTTTGGTGACTTCAAGTGCTTTATCTGATGCATCGGCCAAAAGTTGAAATCTAACTGACTCTGCATCGGCAGCGGTACGATCGATATCATTTAAGGTTGCACTGCCATCCCATATGAGCTGAGTTAGTGTTACCGAAGCTTCCTTTCGAGTGTAATCTGTATCCCCACGTCCCACCTCGTCAGAAGGGTCTAATCCCTCGTAACCAATGCCCGCATCTAAATCAATAGAAGGTAAGTAGGCGCCCGAAGAGGCTTCATTTACGTATTTTCGACTGGTGAACTCGTTAAATGCGCTCTTAATGTCAGGATTGTTTTTTAACGTCAATGCCACGGCTTGCTCTAAAGTTTGACCGAAAACGGGTAAAGACACTATTAAACTACAGCAGCAAGCAATATTTAGTCGGTTCCATTTCACGGTATTTCTCCTAAAAATTCGTGTTGCTTTTTGCTATTTCATCTCATAACTGAGACGAAACATCATAAATAACAGTGCTTGAGTAAGGGATTTATCAACCTACTGTTAAAACTAGGCTTTTGTTTAAAAATTCCAGAATTTCGCCTTTTTAAACCTTAGCACATATGGCAAATGTTGCTCAGCAACACAGCATGTTTAGGCCAGAGAAAAGCTTGAATTCTTAATATCATAGCGTTTCGCAGCTAGCGTAACTCTGTACTTTATGAATAACTCCGCCCCTTGAGTTATCAAGCATCCCACGAGCTGCGCATACAACGAAAAAATGATGATTTTGACTAAACTATAGACGTAAATGTAGGGGTGACAAACTTTTGACTTGGTTTGAAGTGGGGCGAGGTAGATATGGATCGAGTAACTTTGAGCTCATTGATGGGCAACATCGTGGTTATCGGGCTGGATGGGGAAATTAGGACCCTAGAAGAGGGACAACTACCTCAACCAGGAGAGTTAATAATTGATGAGGTATCAGATACTTCTGAGCTTGTGATCGAGCAGGTGACACCACAAGGAAGTTCGATAAACGTAACTGATGATATCACAGCGTTAATTGAAGCAATTGCTAGTGGGGAAGACCCGACTGAGCTGGGTGAAGAGTTTGATCCTGCTGCAGGTGAAGGAAACGGGTCTAGCCCACAAAATACGGGGGCTATAGATCGCACAGGTGCTGAATTACTCGCCAGTACCAATTTTGAGACAGTGGGAACTGACGGAACAGGATTTTCAAGTACTCAGGTAGAGACGCTACTCGATATTTTCCAAATACAACCACCAGAACCAACAGCAATATCAGTTCCTGCAACAGTAATTGTTCAAGAGATTTCTAGCCCAACTGTCAATGAGGGCGATCTGGTTTCCTTCGACGTCACACTTAACCAACCAACAGAAGACAATATCAATATCACTTTTTCTCTGTTCGATCAGACTGCGACTGGTGGATCTACTAACGAGAGCGGAAGTGACTACGTCAACGAGAGTGTTCTCATAACATTTTCCGATGGCACAACAGAAGAAATCTCAGTCGATGACAACGGTATTTTTACTGTGTCGGTCCCGTTAGGTGAAAATGGTTTTACGGTTTCTCTCGATTCTATAAATGACTCTATATTCGAAGGTCCAGAAACATTTACGCTTTCTGGCAACACAGAAGAACAAAGTACACCTGCAACTGGGATTGCAACCATTGTTGATGATGGTAGTGGGCCTGGTTTAAGTCCTGATGATGATCGTCCAACGGTAACGATGAGCGATGCAGGGACGATTAATGAAGGTGAGTTAGCCAGCTTTAAAGTGTCTTTATCGAATCCATCAGCTACAGATGTTGAGGTCGAACTAAGTCTCAACCTAGGTGATACAGAAGCCGGCGACTTAGGCACCTTGGAATACAACACGGGAAGTGGTTGGGGCACGGTGCCAAACGATGGTGTGGTGACGGTGCCTGCCGGGCAGACTGAGTTTGATGTACGCATTGCTTCTATTGATGACGCCGTTTATGAAGGTCCTGAAGATTTCAGCGTGACGGTAACTGGCATCGGGGCGGTGCAAGGCAGTGATACGGGTACGGCAACGATTGTGGATGACAGCAGTGGCCCAGGTCCCGATCCAGACGATGACCGTCCGAGTGTGGCTATTACGGATGCTGGCACTATTAATGAAGGTGAAACAGCTAACTTCAAAGTTACGTTATCGAATGCGTCTGAAGCGGAAACGCAAGTAGAGTTGGGTTTTAATCTCGGCGACACCGAAGCTGGTGACTTAGGTATCTTAGAATACAACACGGGAAGTGGTTGGGTCGCAGTGCCAAACGATGGCGTGGTGACGGTGCCAGCCGAGCAAACCGAGTTTGATGTGCGCATTGCTTCCATTGATGACGCCGTTTACGAAGGCCCTGAAGACTTCAGTGTGACAGTAACTGGCATTGGGGCGGTGCAAGGTAGCGATACGGGTACGGCAACGATAGTGGATGACGGTAGTGGCCCGGGGCCTGATCCGGATGATGACCGTCCAACGGTTTCTATTAGCGATGCTGGCATTATTAATGAAGGTGATACGGCGAACTTCAAAGTGACGCTGTCGAATGCCTCCGAGTCCACTGTTCAAGTCGAGCTAGGCCTCAACTTGGGTGACACTGAAGCCGGTGACTTAGGTACCTTAGAATACAACACGGGAAGTGGTTGGGTTGCAGTGCCAAATGATGGCGTGGTGACCGTGCCAGCCGGGCAAACCGAATTTGATGTGCGTATCGCTTCCATTGATGATGCGGTGTACGAAGGGCCTGAAGATTTCAGTGTGACAGTGACTGGCATTGGGGCGGTACAAGGCAGCGATACGGGTACAGCAACGATTGTGGATGATGGCAGTGGCCCTGGACCTGATCCTGATGATGACCGTCCAAGTGTGACTATTACCGATGCTGGCATTATTAATGAAGGTGATACGGCGAACTTCAAAGTGACGCTGTCGAATGCCTCCGAGTCCACTGTTCAAGTCGAGCTAGGCCTCAACTTGAGTGATACCGAAGTCGGAGACTTAGGTACCTTAGAATACAACACGGGCTCTGGTTGGGTTGCGGTGTCAAACGATGGTGTGGTGACGGTGCCTGCCGGGCAGACTGAGTTTGATGTGCGTATCGCTTCCATTGATGATGCGGTGTACGAAGGTCCGGAAGATTTCAGTGTTACGGTAACGGGCATTGACGCAGTACAAGGCAGTGATACGGGCACGGCGACGATTGTGGATGACGGCAGTGGCCCGGGCCCCGATCCAGACGATGACCGCCCGAGTGTGACTATTACCGACGCTGGCACCATTAATGAAGGTGATACGGCGAACTTCAAAGTCACATTATCGAACGCGTCTGAAGCGGAAACGCAAGTGGAGTTGGGTCTTAATCTCGGTGATACCGAAGCCGGCGACTTAAGCACCTTGGAATACAACACGGGCTCAGGTTGGGTTGCGGTGCCAAACGATGGCGTGGTGACGGTGCCTGCCGGACAGACCGAATTTGATGTGCGAATTGCTTCTATTGATGACGCCGTTTATGAAGGCCCAGAGGATTTCAGCGTTACGGTAACGGGCATTGGCGCAGTACAAGGCAGTGATACGGGCACGGCAACGATTGTGGATGACGGCACTGGCCCAGGACCCGATCCAGATGATGACCGTCCAAATGTCTACATCGTTGAAGATAGCGTGGGTGTTAACGAAGGTACCGATGCTGTGTATACCGTTAGATTATCGGCGGCGGCCGATATCGATGTGACCGTCAGGTTGAACACCTCAACCGACGGCAGCAACACGGCGGAAGCGGACGATATAGGTAGCTTTGTGGTGACCCTTGCTGATGGTGTGACAGTGGTGAATGCCAACAGTGACGGTACGTATACCATTCCCGCCGGTGAGAACGCGCTGAAAGTCACTGTGCCAACCACAGATGATGGCGTCTACGAAGGGGATGAAACCTTCACTGTGGCGGTACAAGGTGACACGGGCGTCCTAGGCAGTGACAGTGCGCTGGGCATTATTTACGACGGTGGTAACGGCCCTGGTCCCGATCCAGACGATGACCGTCCAAGTGTCTATATTGTCGAAGATAGCGTGGGCGTGAATGAAGGTACTGAGGCTGTGTATACCGTCCGGTTGTCGGAGGCTGCCGATATTGACGTGACGGTAAGGTTGAGCACATCAACAGGAGGAACTAATACGGCAGAGCCTGGCGACATTGGTGCTATTAAGCTGACATTATCTGATGGAGTAACTGTCGTGACCGCCAACAGTGATGGCACGTATACTATCCCAGCAGGTGAAACCGATCTCAAACTGTTTGTCCCAACCACGGACGACGATGTGTATGAAGGAGATGAAACCTTCACGGTTGCAGTGCAAGGTGCAACTGGAGTACTTGGTACTGACACTGCGTTGGGCATTATTTACGACGGCGGTAACGGCCCTGGTCCTGACCCGGATGATGATCGCCCGACCGTATCTATCTCAGATGCGGGTATCGTAGATGAGGGTGATATCGCGACGTTTACCGTGTCATTGAGTAATGCCTCAGAAGCAGCGGTCGAGGTTCAATTAACGCTGAATCTGGATGAAACAGAAGTAGGTGACCTTGGCACTCTAGAGTACAACACCGGTTCAGGTTGGGTAAGTGTACCTGTAAGTGGCATTGTGACGGTGCCGGCAGGTATGACGGAATTTGATCTACGCATCGAATCAATTGATGACGGTGTGTACGAAGGCCCTGAAGATTTCAGCGTTACAGTAACTGGCTTGGGAGCAGTGCAAGGCAGCGATACTGGTCTGGCGACCATCGTGGATAACTCACCACCTACAGCCCGTGATTTCATCATTTCGCTCGATGTTCAAAATGGTATTTTCCCGGTTCAGGATGTTGAGTTTGATGGATTAACGACGTCTGGGGAACAGCGTGTTGAAGATCTCGAAGATGACGCAGTTACTGCAAATGATGATGATATTTTAATTCAGGTCGTTAGCCTTCCTGAACATGGTGAACTGTATTATGTGGATGGAAATGGACAGGAAGTCATTATAGACGAAACCACACAGTTCCCTGAAAACACAGAGGTTAAGTATCGTCTGACTGAAGATTTCTTTGAGGAGCAGAGCTTTGACTCAGCCGACCTTCTTGAAGAACAAGGGAAAGATATCTTGGTTGGTTCTTACACTCCTCCTAACTCGAACTTAACGTTCACTGGAGGTCAGATCACCACCATTGGCAACAGCATCATCTTTGATTCCGACGCTCAGATTTCAGTCGATTTTGCGAATCAACAGGTCGGGTTGGTTGTCGTTTCGCCAAATGAAACGGGTCAGGGTGATGAAATCAGTACTGGTGAATATATTACGTTAGAATTGGATGAGGATTTATCAGCAAACGAAGCGAAACTGAACTTAGCCAGCCTGAATGACCGCTTCAACAGTGGTGGTGCATGGTTAACGGCATACATCTTCCTAAATGGTGCACTTGTTGATGTTCAGCAGTTTTACTCAACGGATATTACTTATACCAGCAACCACGAAGGTTCTATTACCGTTGCGTTAGCAAATGGCAGCTTTGATGAAATTCGACTTACTCCAGAAACCGATAGCGCGAGTGATAAAGCGGGCTTTACCTTGGTAGGGACTGAAATCACCAGTTTTACTGACGTGAACGATGACTTTACCTACCAAGCTATTGACACTGATGGTGCGGTAAGTAACGAAGCTACGGTAGCGGTTGATTTCGAGAACGTCACGGTAGAGGCTGTTACGGCACTTGGTTATCAAACCATGGCCTTAAATTCGGATCTGAATCTGGTTATGGGGACAGATGGCGATGATATTCTGGTTGGTACTGAAGGCAATGACCTGATCATCGGTGGTTTAGGTAATGATATCTTGACTGGCGGTGAAGGTGATGACGTATTCAAATGGACAGAAATGCAATCCGCAACGGATACCGTGACAGATTTCAGTGACGGGGATCAGCTTGATTTTACCGATGTATTTGATGATATGAGTGGTACGGATATCTCCGCCTTGCTTGATGATCTTGGTTCGGGTGACTATCGCGGCAGTGTGGATGACATTTCCGTTGAAGTGACTGAAAGTGGAGGTAACTCGACGTTGACCATCAACAAAGATGGACAACAGCTAGAGGTTAACTTTGATGGTGCCTCTGCAGCCGATATTGCCAATAGTCTGATTTCTAATCTCGAGCAATTACGAGAATAGATGGCCCAAAAAAACGGAGCGTTTTTTCGCTCCGTTTTTTTATTTAATAATACGGTAAACTAACACTGTGATTACAGAACTTTACATGCAAAACCTTTCAGGTAGAAACCTTCCGGGTATGCTGTATCGGTTGGGTGGTCAGCAGCTTGTTCAAAGCGCTCCACAAACTTTACTTGGCGGTTAGCATCTACGGCTGCGTCAGCAATGATTTTCTGGAACAAAACTTGATCCATTAAGCCAGAGCACGAATAGGTCAGTAGCGTACCGCCAGGTTTTAGGATTTGCATTGCTAGCATGTTGATGTCTTTGTAACCACGACATGCGCCGTTTAGTTGGGCTTTACTGTCTGCAAACTTAGGTGGATCCATGATAACCACATCGAACTGAGTTCCTTGGTCACGATACTCGCGAAGCAGTTTAAACACGTCTGCGTTTAGGAACACGGCGCGCTTCTTCGAGATATCAAATTCATTCAGTTCTGCGTTGAACTTCGCAGTGTCTAGAGCAGCTTGTGATACGTCAGCGTTTATCACACGCCTTGCATCACCTTTCAGAGCGTAAAGTCCGAAGCCACCTGTGTAAGAGAAGCAGTTCAGAACTTCCTTGCCTTTCACATATTTCATCGCTTGCTGGCGACTATCACGTTGATCTAGGTAGAAACCTGTTTTATGACCGCCAACGATATCTACACTAATCTTTACGCCATTTTCTTCGATGACTACCGATTTAGGTGGCTCTTCGCCGTGCAGTACCCCCGTGGTTTCTTTCAAACCCTCTTTCTTACGTACCGCGACGTCAGAACGCTCGTAAACGCTACAGTCTGGGAAGCACTCAACTAGAGCATCAACAATGGCCTGTTTATTGTGTTCTGCGCCAGCACTGAGAAGTTGACACACAAAGAAGTTTTGGTAACGGTCAATCGTAACGCCTGGCATACCATCAGACTCTGCCGCGATAAGGCGGTAACCCGTAAGGCCATCACGTTCGATAATGTCTTCACGAAGAAGTTGTGCGTCTTTTAATCGTTTTACGAAAAACGCGGTGTCGATTTCTTCTTTATCAAAACTCCAAATACGAGCACGAATTTGTGAAGCTGGCGAATATGCCGCTTTAGCTAGCCATTTACCGTCGTGAGTGAATACATCAACCGTTTCGCCAAGAGCGGGTTCGCCCTCAACTTTGTTGATGCCTCGAGAGAAGATCCAAGGGTGCTTGCGCTTGACCGATTTCTCACGACCTTTTACCAAATAGATAGCAGCTGTCATTTCATTAGCTCTTGTTGAATTTTGAAAGGGGCGTATTGTCCGGGATGTGAATGGTAAAAGCAATATCCCTCGGCAATCCAGTAAATTGTAGTGACTTTTAAATACAAAAAAGGGTCACTAAAGTAACCCTTTTATTTGAACTGGTCGTAACAGATTACGTTGCTACGCTTTAAGTCCAGTAAGGAGCGACTCCATGGTGTCGCTTTGCTTACGCAGTTGATCCACGTTTTGTGAAGTCGTGCTGATCATATTGCACACGTTATCTGCTTGAACTCGAATCTCTTCAACGCTTGAGGCGATATTGTCCGCGACTACACCTTGTTCTTCAGCCGCTGTTGCAATTTGAATGCTACTGTCGGAGATAGTTTGATTTTTATCTGCCAAAGAGCCGATTTCGTGATTCACTTCCGTCATGAGGTTTTGTCCCTCATTTGCATTGTTGACAGTTACTTCCATCAGTTTAGTAAGTGATTGACTGTTACGCTGTAATGATTCGATCATCGTTTGGATTTCAACCGTCGCTTGCTGAGTGCGTCCCGCAAGAGCGCGAACCTCATCCGCAACGACCGCAAATCCACGACCTTGCTCACCAGCACGTGCTGCTTCAATGGCTGCGTTCAATGCAAGTAGGTTAGTTTGCTCGGAAATCCCATTAATGGTTGTCACGACTTCATCAATTTGTGCGGCATTGGCATCTAACTCCGCTACTGCTTGAGACGCAGATTGAATCTCATTAGAGAGGTTCGAAATCGAGTGAAGCGTATTCTCTACTTTTACTTGTCCAGACTGAGCCACGCTGCGCGCATCATCGGTTTGCGCGCTTGAATCGTGAGCTAATGTCGCGACTTCTCGAATCGTTGATGCCATCTGTTCCGTTGCACTCGCAAGAGAGTTGAGGTGCTCTTGTTGCGTCGCAGAAATATCTGAACTGTGATGAATTGATTGATTCAGGTCTGAGCTAATTTGTTGCATTAACGCCACAGACTCTTGAATCGACAGCACCATTTGTTGCTCTCGTTCTGCAACTTTGTCTATCGTAATAGCAATTTCACTAAACTCGTCGCGAACTGGGAAGAAGTTCATTCTCGCGGTTAGGTCACCATCCGCTAGGGTGTTTAATGCTTTATTCATCGTGAACATTGCGCCGCCGATAAACGTCATAATGTAGTAAACGCCAAGCGCGAGAATAAACAAGCTCACACAGATGATGCTCACTTGAGTCGTTGATAGGGCAGTCCATAAAGAAAGTTCATGGTTTGCAACCAAGCTGTACGCACCATTTAGAACAGACACGGATTGCGGACCAGAACCAAGAGAAACGGTTTCTGAACTAGCTATGAGGTTTGCTACTTGCGATTGAGAAAGGTTGCCTGCCTCTATCAGACCTTTCATAAGCATGAGCTCTTCTTGGTACATACTTGAGATCAACGTATTAGCCGCGCTATTAAGGACGAGAGTGAGAATGACTAAAGCAAGAAGAGGGAGAACGAAGAGCAAATAGAACTTTTCTTGAATCTTTAAGTGAATGAGATACTTATCAATCCAGCGGAATGGAATTTCTTTCATAATTATAATAACCGTGCAAAAACCCACTATCCTTAGTGGGGTGAATAGACGAAAAGAATATATCACTCAGTAAAAAGAAGCGGTACAAAGATGAACGTAAAGTGTGAGAGATTTATAGTAAAAGGTCACGTTCAAGGCGTCGGCTTTCGTTACCATACTTCCCATCAAGGATTGAAACTGGGTTTGACGGGTTACGCGAAGAACCTAAACGATGGTGATGTTGAAGTTATGGCGTGTGGAACAGATGCACAAATAGCTGCGTTTTCCGAGTGGTTGAAAGAAGGCCCGCGAACGGCAACAGTAGAGAGTGTGATACAGGAGTCTGCGTCATATAAGCCGTTGCGCGGTTTTAAGATTTTGTAAATTCTACAAGCATTTAGCTGGCTTTGGTAGGCCGGCTAATTTAGTCGCTTGTTTGGCTGGCCCCTTTTTAAACAGCTTGAATAGATACTTACTGTTACCTTTTTCTGGGCCGTGCGCTTTTTCCATTGCTTTGACAAGCATACGCACAGCAGGGGAAGTATTAAACTCTTCATAAAAATCTCGCACAAAGTGCACAACTTCCAAATGAGCATCCGTAAGCTCGATGTCTTCTTCTTTTGCTAAAAGCTCAATCATACCTTCTTCCCATTGAGTATGATCCAGTAAGTAGCCTTGAGCATCAGTTTCAATTTCTTTGCCGTTGTAAACGAACATAACGTTTTATCCGTTAAGTGAACATGGATGTTTATAGATTAGCGACAGGTGAGGATGTTCTCAACAAAAGAATCTCGAAGTAGTGCCGAGCGAAGCAAAAGCGTACAAAATGGTGAGTGCTTTTTGACTGAGCCAGGTGCTTTGATATAAATGCTCTTTTAATCAAATAAATAGGAAACTATTCAGTTTGTTAGAAATTTTTCGGGGTGAGTACTCGGGATTTTGCATAGATATACACAAACGTCTCAATTTATGATTGGTTTGTCAGTTAAATTGGCCGTTTTAGATAGGTCAATCACAACGAGCGTAAACAAGGTTAAAATCAAGAGAATAAATTTTAAAGAATCGTTATGTTTTTGAGGGTTTAATAATGACTGGGAGCTATTAAACTGGATATGGAATGGTCGGATTTTTTAGTTTCAATTGGATGGGCGTTGTTGCAAGCCTGCTTTACGATATTCTCTTTTCTCTGTTTGATGGGAGCTGTACAACATAAACCTTTAAAAAAGAAATATGCTTGGCTGCGTTACTTTTGCGGACCACTCCTTTTTGTGAGTTGGGGAGCCATGCTACTGACGCCAGCAATATCAGCATATAGGCTATTTAGTGTCGCTGAGGAATCACTCGTCTGGTTACCTGCGCTCAAGATGTTCAGTTACTGGTGGGTTGCGTTTGGAGTATTTTGCATTTTGTTATCAGTTGATGAGCGACTACGAGCTTAAGATCAGTTTTCCTTAAATAAAACAACTAAATACAAAATTGCCAGTTGGGCTTACTAACTGGATATAAATGGCAGAGCAATACGGCTTTATCGAAGAATTTGTTTGAATTAGGTGTCTAACAAGTGCAATTTTATATGCGAGTGAATAGCTTACGACGTTGTGTTTGCTCTTATAGACCGATATTCTCTTGGTTGATAAGCAACCTACATTCTGGTTGTAAACAATAATGATGACAAGGAGTTAGTCATGTCGAAACAACGTTACATTGAAATAAATGACAACGTAAAATCCATTTGGTCTATTGAGCGTATTTGGAAGCTCGCAGAATCCCTACCTGTAGAAGAAATTGCTATTGATGATATCAAAGGCCCTAATGAAGTGACCTGGTTTAGTGATGATGGACCACAGCCAACCTGTCGTGAGATCGCGAAGCATTGCCAACGCATCAACAATGCCGATTTGTCGTATCCCGTAATTTTAACCAATGATTACCGCGTTTTTGATGGTATGCACCGAATTGCTAAGCAGATCATGTTGGGTGAAGATACGATTAAAGTGAGACGTTTTAGAGAAAACCCTGAGGCTGATGAAGTTATCGAGTTAGCAGTCGAACAGGCGTAATGCACTTAACCACTGACAAAGAAAAAGCCCGAAGGAAAATACCTTCGGGCTTTTTAAATTCATCTTGTGTTGAACGATTAATCGTCGTTCATAATACCTAGAATGCTTAGTAGGCTGATGAAGATGTTGTAAATTGATACATACAAAGTCACTGTCGCAGAGATGTAGTTTGTTTCACCGCCACGAATAATGCTTTGTGTTGTCATCAGGATCGCCATCGTAGAGAAAATGATAAACAAGCTGCTCAACGCCAAGTGTAAAATGGTTGATTGAATAAAGAAGCTTGCAATCATACCCACAACAAGCACAACAAACAGCGATAACATCAAGCCGCCCATCATAGATAGGTCACGTTTTGTTGTTAGTGCATAAGCTGATGCCGCCATGAAAGATAGCGCCGTGCCACCTAGAGCGGTTAATACGATATCGCCCATCCCAGCACCGATGTACATGTTTAAGATTGGACCAATCGTGTAGCCTAAGAAACCAGTGAATAAGAACGTAAACACAAGGCCAAGGCTGTTGTTACGGTTTTTCTCTGTTAAGAATAACAGGCCGTAGAAACCAACCAACATTAGGATGATTCCTGGATGTGGCAGGTTAAATGCCATTGCTACGCCAGCAACGACTGCCGACCATAAAAGCGTCATTGAAAGTAGTGCGTAAGTATTACGCAACACTTTGTTTGTTTGTAGAGCACTTTCTTGTGTTGAAGTGCGGGTAAACATTGGACTGTTCATAATCTTCCTCGATAAGAGACTTTCTTTTAAATACATTTATGGGATTGAAAGTTCAAAAAATCAAGCCCTAACCATGCGTAACTTAGATAAAATAATAATAGAAATAAGATGTTATGTATTTGACAACTTGTAACACAATATTACTGCAGAGCAAAGTCATAGCAATTGTCACACAGAATTTTGAATTTAGTAACAAAAAGCACTGACTTCATTGAAATCAGTGCTTTTATTATGCCAGTTGCAAAAGATCTTAGTGATGTAAGATTTGCGCTAGGAAATTTTGAGTTCGATCTGATTGAGGGTTTTCAAAGAAATCAACAGGGTTGTTCTCTTCGATGATCTCTCCTGCGTCCATAAATATCACGCGATCGGCAACCTCTTTCGCAAACCCCATTTCATGTGTCACACAGAGCATGGTCATGCCTTCCTCGGCGAGTTCGACCATTACATCCAACACTTCGCGAACCATCTCCGGATCAAGCGCTGATGTTGGTTCATCAAAAAGCATGACTTTAGGGTTCATACACAAAGAGCGAGCAATCGCCACGCGTTGTTGCTGACCACCAGACAACTGGCCAGGATATTTCTCTGCTTGGTCCGGAATTTTAACGCGTTCCAGATATTTCATCGCGACCGCTTCTGCCTCATCTTTAGGCATCTTCTTCACCCAAATAGGCGCGAGCGTACAGTTTTCCAGTACAGTTAAATGAGGGAAGAGATTAAAGTGCTGAAAGCACATGCCCACTTCACGGCGCACAGCTTCAATATTTTTCAAATCTTCAGTTAATTCTGTACCGGAAACATAAATACTGCCAGCTTGGTGCTCTTCGAGGCGGTTAATACAGCGAATCATCGTTGATTTTCCTGACCCTGATGGGCCACAGATTACGATTTTTTCCCCGCGCTTAACATCGAGGTTAATATTTTTTAGTACGTGAAACTCACCATACCATTTATTCATGTCCTTCAATTGGATCATATAGTCTTGTTGTTGCGTCATAATACGTCCTTGAGCTTGATGAGTTATCGTTTGTGACCGGTATGAAGTTTGTTTTCAAGCCATATCGAATAACGCGACATGCCAAAACAAAATACCCAAAACACTAACGCGACAAATACATAACTTTCAGTAGCAAAGCCTAGCCAGTCAGGGTCGGTGTTTGCTGCTTGTCCTATACCTAGTACGTCAAACATACCAATGATAAGAACCAAACTGGTGTCTTTAAACAATCCGATAAACGTGTTCACGATAGAAGGGATCGTAATCTTCAGCGCTTGCGGCAAGATAATAAGCCCTGTTTTTTTCCAGTAACTTAACCCAAGTGCGTCGGCAGCCTCATATTGGCCTTTTGGAATCGCTTGTAAGCCACCCCGTACCACTTCTGCCATATAAGCCGAGGCAAACATCACTACACCAATAAGAGCGCGAATAAGTTTGTCTGTCTCTGATCCTTCGGACATAAACAAAGGCAGCATAACGGACGCCATGAACAGAACGGTAATCAGTGGCACACCACGCCAAACTTCAATATAGACGGTACAAATACTGCGAATGATGGGCATCTCTGAACGTCTACCGAGCGCGAGTACCACACCAATCGGCAATGAAACGACAATACCGACTAGCGCAATGATGAGCGTAACGAGTAATCCGCCCCATTTGTGTGTATCGACCACTTCTAGCCCAAATATCCCACCATATAACAGCCCAGCGATAATGAATGGGTAGATGTTTACGAAGAAAAGCCAAATCCAAATCCGTTTCGGTGTCTTTTCATACGCTAGCAACACAGTAAATATAGCCAATGTGATATAGAAAAGGCGAGGGCGCCACAGTTCAGACTCAGGATAGAAACCGTACATGAACTGCTCCCAGCGCACGCTGATAAATACCCAGCAAGCACCTTCTCGGTTGCAGTCGTCGCGCGTCGAACCAATCCAGTCTGCGTTGATAAACGCCCAATCAACGATATGCCAAACTGCACTAAAGACAAGATAAGCAAGAATTACGGTAACAATGGAATTGACAGGTCCATTAAATAGGTTTTTCCGCATCCAACCAACAAAGCCGACGGTATTGGCTGGTGGCGGGAGATCCGGTTGAAATTGATGAGTACTCATATTATCTCTCCACCAGCGCGACTTTACGGTTATACAAGTTCATTAATGCAGACGTAATCAAACTTAAGGTTAAGTACACGCCCATCGTCATCGCAATGATCTCAATCGCTTGCCCAGTTTGGTTCAGGGTAGTACCAGCAAAGACAGAGACAAGATCTGGATAACCAATCGCCATCGCTAACGATGAGTTTTTGGTGAGGTTGAGATATTGACTGGTTAAAGGTGGAATAATAATTCGTAACGCTTGCGGAATGACAACAAGCTTTAAAGTTTTCGCGCGTGGTAAGCCCAGCGACATCGCCGCTTCCGTTTGACCATGGCTAACCGCATTAATACCAGAACGTACAATTTCGGCAATGAAGGAGGCGGTATAAACGCTCAATGCCAAAAGTAGTGCGGCAAGTTCAGGAATAATGCTAATACCACCTTGGAAGTTAAACCCTTTCAGTTCAGGATAATTTAGTGAAATTGGCATACCAGCAAGGAAGTAGACAATCAGCGGAAGGCCAACGACTAAGCCTAAAGCTATTCTTCCCATTGGCGTTTGTTGCCCAGTTAGGCGTTGCTTGTTATTCGCCCATACATTAATCAGCAAGCTGGCGATTACCCCGAAGATTAATGCAGCAATAACAAAGCCACTGCCTGGCTCCATTTCTGGTGCTGGAAAATATAAACCACGAACATTCAAGAAGATGGCTTCGCCAAGGCTCAAGCTTTGACGAGGTGAGGGTAATGCTTGAAGAACAGCGAAATACCAGAAAAATATTTGTAGAAGAAGTGGGATATTTCGGAACGTTTCGATATAAACAGCAGCCAAGCGACTCACTAACCAGTTAGAAGAAAGGCGAGCGACCCCCATGGTAAAACCAATCACGGTAGCCAAAATAATACCTAATACGGAGACCAGCGCCGTATTTAGAAGGCCAATAATAAACGTTCTGCCGTAAGAGTACGTTTCATCGTATTCAATTAGCGTCAGCCCGATACCAAACCCGGCTTCTTGATTTAAAAAACCGAAACCCGTAGCGATCCCACGAGCATCTAAGTTGTTCAGTGCGTTATTTATAATCGTGTAAAAGAAAAATACCAGTGCAGCTATGGCAATGATCTGGAAAATAGCAGAACGAAAGGCGGGATTATAAATCAAGCTCTTGCTTCCGCTCGGTTTGGACATCGTACTTGGCGATGCATCTTTTGTCGGTTTCATACAGCGATAACCTCAAACCTTAGTTATAGATATCTGCCTGTATAAATAGTCACGTCCTTGCTGGTCGAAGCATGTTTTCACCAGAGCTAAACGGCGATATTCGAGTTGAAATAGCCTATCTAAGCGAATACTTCTTGCCATTCAATGAGCGGTCCTTACTCATACAGATGGATAAAATCAAGAAAAAGGGCGGCATGAACCGCCCTGATTAACTCGTTCTATCGGATTGGTGGCGCGTACATAAAGCCGCCTGCATTCCATAGCGCATTAACGCCACGAGAAATTTCTAACGGCGAACCAGTACCGACTGTGCGTTCGAAGCTTTCACCATAGTTACCGACTTGCTTGATAACTTGGTAGCCCCAATCATCACGAATACCCAAACCTTTGCCTTTCGGACCGTCAACACCAAGAATACGTTTGATGTTTGGATCTTTCGATTTCAGCATTTCATCCGCATTTTTCGAACTAATACCATACTCTTCGGCGTTAATCATTGCTGATAATGTCCACTTCGCAATGTTGAACCATTGGTCATCACCTTGACGAACGACGGGACCTAGTGGTTCTTTGGAAATGATTTCCGGAAGAACGGCTGCAGAAGAGGGATCTTTCAGGTTCAGACGCAATGCATAAAGACCAGATTGGTCAGTAGTTAACACATCACAACGTCCTGCATCGAAACCTTTTGACGTTTGGGCTGCCGTATCGAATACGACCGGCTTGTATGACATACCGCTGTTACGGAAGTAGTCAGCAAGGTTCAGCTCAGTTGTTGTACCGGACTGTACGCAAACTGATGCACCATCAAGCTCTTTTGCGCTTGAGATGCCAAGATCTTTCTTCACCATGAAGCCTTGGCCATCGTAGTAGTTTACCCCTACGAAGTTGAGGCCAAGTGCAGTATCACGATGCAGTGTCCAGGTGGTGTTACGAGAAAGCACATCAATCTCACCTGATTGAAGCGCAGTGAAACGTTCTTTCGCGGTTAGGGGTACATATTTAACTTTCGTTTTATCCCCAAGAACGGCTGCAGCCAGTGCTTGGCAATATTCTACGTCGATACCTTCCCATTCACCTTTTGAGTTAGGGTTAGAGAAACCAGGTAGACCGGTACTTACGCCACAAGTAAGAAAACCTTGTTTTGTGACTTTGTCCAGAGTAGTGTCTGCTGCTTGAGCTGATGTTGCCATCATCGCAGTAGAGGCCGCTACGACGGAAGCAAGAACTGTGAGTTTATTTGCCATTTGTATCCTTCCTGTATGATCCATGTTTAATCAGGAGTGACCTGAAATAACGTGTCCAATTCGTTAGAGTTATCGTCCTACGTGATTGATTTTCGAAGAAACGGTATTCGATAGATCAACCAGTTATAAGCGTAGGAAAGGATCTGTTAATTCTCAAATATATAATTTAAATGAAGTTTTGAGAGAACTTACAAAGCGCCTTGAGATTTAGAATGACGAAATGTTAATTGTTTGTAAATAGTGCAAATCATGGACAATTTGGTGCATCAGAACAATCAATAGAAGAGTGAACAATACAAGAGAATAAAAAGTTGTTATTAAAACTGTCATTAGCTGAGCTTGGTGAAGTTCAGTAAAAATTCGAACAAAAATTATTTGTGATACCGAAACAGGGTGATGAGCTTGCCCCATTTTTGGTAGCATGGTCTGCAACAGCTAATTAGAGTAATCATGGATTGAAATGCGATATTTTCCTCTGTTCTTAGATTTAATCAATAAACCCGTTCTTGTCGTGGGCGGCGGTGAAGTGGCAAGCAGAAAGGTGGAAGCTTTGCTAAAAGCAGGGGCGGATGTCACTATCGTTTCTCCAACGTTGGTCGATTTTCTGTCTAAGCTTGCTGCAGAGCATCAAGTGCGCTGGGTGCAACGTTTCTATTCAAGTGACATTGTCACTAAAAGCTTTGTTCAAGTGTGGGCCACGACAGATAATCCAGAGCTAAATCACCAAGTGTATAAAGATGCGAAAGAATTAGGCATCCTAGTGAACGTTGTGGATGATAAGCCTTATTGTGACTTCATTACGCCCTCTATGATCAATCGTGGCCGCATACAAATTGCTATTTCTAGTGGCGGTGCCTCACCAGTTTTAATTCGAAACATCCGTGAAAAGCTTGAATCGATACTGCCACAAAACATGGGGTTGATGGCGGACTTTGCTAACTCAAAGCGTAATTCGATTAAAGAAGCACTACCTAGCGTCGATTTACGTCGTAAGTTTTGGGAGCAATTCTTCTCGAATCCTGAGGTTGAAAACGCGCGGGATAATAGAGAGTTAGAAACGATTTACCAAGCGACCATGGCAACACCTTTGGATGAAAAAGGAAGTTGTACTTGGATACAGGTAGGGAAAGACGTTGAGATGTTGCCAATTAAGGCTGTGCGCTACATGCAACAAGCCGAGCTAGCACTTTACTCAACTCGATGCGAAGCGAACGTGTTAGAGCTAATACGAAGAGATGCAGAGCGAGAAGCTTTCTCCAGCGCAGCTGAACTCTCTGATATGTTGACCAAGGCTAAATCTGAAAAGCTTCGAGTTTGCGTGTTTATCCCTAAAGGGACGAGCGAGTTCTTATTGCTGCAAGGGCAGGACTTAGTGATATAACCACGTTAAAAAGTGGGCACTTGGCTTCTCGATTAAAAGGCCAACAAAAACGCCAGCGAACTATGCGCTGGCGTTTTTAAACTAAGTTACTTCTCAGACTGATTAATCACGGAAGTTGTTAAACTGGAATGGTATGCCCATCTCTGCTTCACGAATCGCTGCCATTGTCGCTTGCAGGTCATCACGTTTCTTACCAGTAACACGTACCTTGTCGCCTTGAATAGAGGCTTGTACTTTTAACTTTGCGTCTTTGATAAGTTTCACTACTTTTTTGGCTGTTGGTGTATCGATACCTTGGCGGAAAAGCAGAGTTTGGTGCCAGTTCTTACCAGTTACATCTGGGTCCTGTGCATCCATTGCGTTTGCATCAATATTACGCTTTGCCAAATGGCCACGTAAAATATCGCGCATTTGCTTAAGTTGGAAGTCACCTTCCGCAGACATTTTTACGTTTTCTTCTACTAGCTCAAAGCTCGCATTAACGTTGCGGAAATCGAAACGAGTAGACAATTCACGGTTAGCATTATCAACGGCGTTACGTAGTTCAACCGTATCGATTTCAGAAACAATATCAAACGATGGCATGAAGATTCCTTGATTATTTTGTTATAGGGACTTTCGGGATTTAACGGCGTTTGCCAGCATATCTAGCATTGTAGCAGTATCTTCCCAGCCTAGGCATGGGTCTGTAATAGATTGACCATACGTTAGGTTGTTGATGTCAGTCATTGGCTGATTGCCTTCAAGAATAAAGCTTTCAGCCATGATACCCGCAATACGAGTACTGCCTGACTTAATTTGATTACAAATGTCTTGAGCAACGTCGATTTGTTTTCTGTGCTGCTTCTGACAGTTTGCGTGGCTGAAATCCACAACCAAACGTTGTGGCAAGCCAAACTCGGCTAGAGCATCACACGCTTGTTTTACTGACGCTTCATCAAAGTTAGGGCCTTTCTCTCCGCCGCGTAAAATAATATGACCATATGGGTTACCACTTGTACGGTAAACCGTCATGCGGCCATTCTTATCTGGAGAGTAGAAGTAATGCGAGGCTTTCGATGCGCGAATTGCATCAATTGCAATTTTTACGTTGCCATTTGTGCCATTTTTGAAACCAACTGGGCAAGACAGCGCCGATGCCATTTCACGGTGAATTTGCGATTCTGTTGTACGAGCACCGATCGCGCCCCACGTGATCAAATCCGCTATGTATTGACCCGTAATCATATCAAGAAACTCAGTAGCAGTCGCAAGACCAAGCTTGTTGATATCCAGTAGTAGTTTACGTGCTTTATGGAGACCAGCTTCAAGCGCGTAAGAGCCATCTAGGTTAGGGTCGGTAATTAAACCTTTCCAACCAACTACTGTACGAGGCTTTTCAAAGTAAGTACGCATCACGATAAACAGTTCGTCTTTGTACTTGTCTTGGATTTCACTCAGGCGAGTGGCGTAATCAATGGCAGCTTCAGTGTCGTGAACAGAACACGGACCTACAATCGCAAGAAGGCGATCGTCTTCACCCGATAAAATGTTTTCAATCTGACGACGAGATTGAGCGATACGGTCTGCAACGTCATCCGTAATAGGATGTACACTACCTAGCTCTGCTGGGGTAGGCATTGGACCCAAAGGTTGGGTTCTCAATTCATCTGTTTTTATAGGCATGTTATAGCTTTATTCTCTATTGCGAAGGGGTAAAGATAACGGAATTACAGGCAGGAATAAACCGTTTCACGGGAATCTTCGCCAGGAAATACCGAATTGTATACAAAGGTGTAGGTATTCATTTAAATGACTTATGTATAAATGACAAAACTTGATCATTAAATCAATATATATACATTTGAATTTATAACCATTTCATCTATCTCACCGTTAGGCAATCAAGATAACTGCGGCAAACCTCATGTTTATCTGTGTGACAATGTCACTAAATTAGTGGCTAAATAACTCGTGAGATCGAGCTTTTGTTAACATTTCTTTGACATCTATTTCTTTCGTTGATTAACTGGTCTGACTAGATTGGTAAGGAGACCAAAATGTTATCAGCTGTACGTCGTGCAAATTTGTACCTAAATCTATTTGGCTTTTCTAAAGTGCCTCTGATTTGGCTTTGTCATCCTAAGATCATTGCGATAGATAGCGAGCACGTTGAGGTTCGAATCCCTTTGCGAAGAAGAACAAAGAACCATTTGAATAGCATGTATTTCGGCGCTTTAGCGGTTGGGGCGGATGTAGCTGGTGGTTTTCTTGCTATGAGCAAGGCGCAAGAAAAAGGAGAAGCGATCTCTTTAGCATTTAAAGGCGTCAAAGCCGAGTTTTTAAAACGTCCGGAAGCGGATGTACACTTTGTGTGTAACGATGGTCATGTCATTGATGAGATGCTCGATCATACGTTGGCAACGGGTGAACGAGTGAATCGCGATGTAAAAATCGTCGCGTTGTGTCCTAGCTTACATGGTGACGAACCTATGGCTGAATTCTCGTTGACTCTTTCGATAAAAAAAGCAGCTCAACAAAGAAAAGAGGCTGCTTAGTGGTTTGCTGTTTTTAAAGAATATCGCTTTAATTGAGTTCAATCTGCTCAATCGAGACGATTTTGGAGCGGTTTAAGACCACTTTCCAACGATAATAAACAGGCTCATCGGTGTGGTTGTCCTCTTTGACAATCACATTGAGCAAATGACGTTTCTCTACCGACTCTTTGGTCACTTGCCCTTCATTTAAACGGTAAACTCGGTTTGAGCTTTTATCCATCAAGCGGATGATAGGGCGCAAACTGATGTTCAGTGTTTCTCTTGTTTGCTCATAACCACTCAAGAATAGAGAGGTCGCCATTTCGGTTTTCTCGTGATAATGAAGTATCTGCTCTTCGCGCTGCACGACGCGCTTCTTACGTATTCTTTGAATCTTATCTGGCAAGCTACTTAACGTACGATAATCGAGCCACTCTAATTTTCTGCCGACCACTTTTTTCGTTGTTGGATCAACATACTTCTTACGCCACTTTGGCTTGCCTTTACGGATCCATCGCCACATCGCGTCGCGCAAATCATCTTTAAAGATTTCTCGTAGAGCATAAATAAATGACATCGCGATAATGAAGGACGCGGAAATTTCCCCAAGATAATCGCGAGCGAGAATCACGGTTGAGGTCACGACAACCATCACCAAGCCAGTAGCAATACCTTTGATAGCACGCTTGATGTTGTTACCCATTGATATGGTTTCTTCACGAAGCACGATAGGGTGTTCAATCAAGCGTCTTAGCAAGCGCATTTTGTTAGATAGGCGAGTCACGTCTTCAACGACTCTTGGAGAGTTGTACTTGTTGAGTTTTCGATGGGCTTGCTCTTTTTCACAGAGCGTGATCAAGCGTTTCTTAATCGTGCCATAATCGCCTTCACGGGGGAGATGAGCCACTAAAGACAAAAACTTTTGTTCGGTATACCAAGACAGGTAGTTATCGATGTTAACATAGTACCGTTTTAAGTTCTCTTCATAAGGAATAGAACGTCGCAAGCGCTTTAAAATCTCAAGCGTGAGCTCGATAACTTCGTCAACTTCATCTTCCGTTACGGAGTTGTTCTGATGCTTGTTTAAACTTGCTACCGCTTTGTCTAGCGCGATAACGTATTGGTACGCGAACAAACTCAAACTTACTCGGTATTGTTGATTCGACAGGCGTCCTCGTTTGGCAAGTCGACTGTGTACTAGCGGTAGAAGGATTTCAGTACTGTAATAAGAGCGTTGCTGTGTGATTGAAGTGTAATAAAATTCGGATTCACTGATGATATCGGCGTTTAAACCAAGCTCACCAGGTATAAAAAAGTAAATATCTAGGTCGACACTTTTGCTCTTTGCGAGTGCATGACTGATTTTTAATGTTATTGAGTCTTGTTTATCGACGGTGACCAAAGAAAGCTCCTGACTTTGTTAAAGCATTCTTAACTTATGCGTACTGTTGAGCAGGTAAGCATAAAAGTGCTAAAAGAGTGACTGGGGCATATAGCTGAACGACAACAGCATAACAGAGCACTATGCTTTTCTCTCTGATTTTCTTGTTAGTTTAGGTATAATTCCACGTAAATTTAAAAAGAGACAAAATCAATGATTAAAATTGGTCAAATTAACAGCTTAGAAGTCATTAAAAAGGCTGATTTTGGCGTATTTCTGGATGGTGATGATTACGGTTCTGTTCTACTGCCTAATAAGTATGTACCAGAAGGTACTGAAATTGGTGATCATGTAGACGTATTTTTGTACTTCGATTCAGAAAGCCAGCTTGCTGCGACCATTGAAAGACCTATTGCCCAAGTGGGTGAATGGGGCTTAATGAAGATTGAGGGCGTCAACGCGACAGGTGCTTTTGTAAATTGGGGCATCAAAGAGAAGGATTTACTTATTCCTTTTAGTGAGCAACGCACTCGCTTCTCTGCGGGACAAACTATTCTTGTCTATGTATATACTGACAAAGCGTCGGGCCGCATTGTTGGTACGACTAAGTTCAACAAATGGTTAGACAAAACTCCGGCGAATTATGAAGTTAACGAACAAGTTGATTTGATCATCGCAGAGCGCAGTCAACTTGGCTACAAAGCGATTGTTAACGGTAAGCATTGGGGCATGATTTTCCCATCAGATGTGTTTGGTAAGCTTTACATCGGTAAGAAACTGAAAGGCTTTATTAAGCAAATTCGTGAAGATGGTAAAATCGATCTCGCGTTACAAAAAGTCGGCGTGGCAAAAATGGACGATCTTTCTAGCAAGATTCTTGATCTGTTAGAGAAGAAAGGCGGCTTTTTACCTTTGAACGATAAGTCTTCTCCTGAAGCGATTTTTGATGCTTTCCGTACAAGTAAAGGTACTTACAAAAAGACCATTGGTGGATTGTACAAGCAGGGCAAGATTGTTATCGAGAAAGACGGTATTCGTCTGGCGTAGCCCAAACTCACGTATAGCGGATCGGCAGCCAAAAAAACGGCCCAAACTTTTCCTTTTTTGGGCCTAGGGGAAACGGCTCCGCAGAGCCTGCGCTAAACTTTTTCCAACAATAATCTTGTTGGTGAACATAGAGAGAAATGCCATATCAAAGCATTACTTTGATACAACTAGTTTAGTACAGCGTATCCGGATCGCTAGCGAGCCCAGTTGCTTTCATACTTACGAATTAAAAAGCCATCGCAAATACGATGGCTTTTCATTTATTTATGATTCGTTACTTCTTTAAAATAAGTTCTTATCTCGTACTAATTCGCGAGGAAGACCATTCTTTATTCTGTTGCTTACCCACTTTCCAAGGCCAATGACTGCGCCTTGATAGGTGACAAGTACTTCGCCTTTACCTGTTTTCATTCCCTCAGGAATCGTTTGTGGGCGAACATCACGTCCCATGTACCATTCGCGCGCTTCTTCAATACTGAGTTCAATGGCGTTTGCCTCAGAGCCTGTCGCTAATGCCGTTGCCACCTGATGCTGCCAACGGTAGCCATTTTTATGGGCTTCCGCGATCTTGATACCCATACGGGAGAAGCGTAATTCGCCGATCATTGGCTCTAAAGAATTAGGGAACAACCAGACATCTTTATCGCGAAGCCATACAGAACTGTCATTCGGAAGTTCAATACCTAACGCACTTTGCAGCTGTTGGGCAATTTCAACCGATTCTTTTTTCGATGCTTTGGTAAACGGGAACTTGCCCATGCGCTTTTTGACCTTTGGTGGTTCAACAGCAGCCAGTTTACGAATTCTTGCAACAAAGAACCCTTCGCAGTCGTAGACCTGTGGAAAGATATGCAAAAAACCTTCTTCAGTTAGAGCTGCATTTGCGTTTTCAAACAAGGTCTCAAGGCTTTCAAACTCAACGGCATCACCAAAGGTTTCTTTCAAGTGATGACAAACTTGTTGGTTTTCTTCGGTACTGAGTGTGCACGTTGAGTAAACCATCACACCACCGGGCTTTAGTGCATGGAAGGCGCTTTCAATAAGATCTTTCTGTGTGTCAGCGATGTCGAGCACGGAAGCTTGCGTCCAGTTTTTCATTGCATCTTCGTCTTTGCGAACGGTGCCTTCGCCGGAGCAGGGCGCGTCGAGCAGAACCGCATCAAATTGTTCTGGTAGCCAACCGCCAAAAACGCGCCCATCGAAGTTACTTAGTGCGGCGTTACGTACACCACAACGTTCCACGTTGGCATGCAGCACTTTTACACGACTTGCGGCGTATTCATTAGCCACGAGAACGCCTTCATTGTTCATTAAAGCCGCGATTTGAGTGGTCTTTGATCCTGGTGCAGCTGCTGTATCTAACACGGCATCGTAAGATTCGTCATTCATAAACAGCGCAGATACTGGCATCATTGAACTGGCTTCTTGAATGTAGAATAAGCCTGACATGTGCTCTGCAGTGTTGCCTAATGGTACAACTGACTCGTCCGCTTCAATCCAAAACCCCGTGTCACACCAAGGCACAGGAGAAAGCTTCCAGCCTTTTGCGTCTGCACGTTCTAGAAACGCTTCAACACTGATCTTCAACGTATTAACACGAATACTTTTGCGCAGTGGCTTTTGGCACGATGCGATAAAGTCTTCCATGTTGAGGTGAGCAGGAAGGATAGTTTGGATTTTTTCCAGAAACGCGTCTGGGATGTAAACATTAGGATGCAATGTGGGATCTCGTTTGCAGAATTTGTGGCAAATAATATACGAAAGCGAAGCAGAAACGAATAGTGACAAGGGCCGAGCAATAAAAAAGAGCAGCGATTGCTGCTCTTTTAAGGTAATCAAACTTCAATTGTATGTGAATTGAGCTTTATTCTACGGCTTAGGAATCGCAGTACGCCATTGAGTCCAGCCTTCTTCAGCTTGTGGATATAAAAAGAAAGATTGCCCACTTTTTGCCGCTGGTGGAATAGTCGATTGCTCTGGCGTTGAAAACGCAATTCCTCCGCGAACTAAACTATCAAATGTGCCCGCTTTGATGTTCGCACCAGTAATTCCGATGGAGACATCTACTCCTGAAACATTCCAAAACACACTGTTTTGACGAACGAGGTAAGCATATTCAGGCTGTATCTTGATGGTCGTGACGACGCGATCTGCAAACTCTCCTAGGCTCACGTCGGTTACTTGGCCGACTTCCATCTGGCGGTAAAGAATAGGCGTTCCGACTTGTACTGAGCCTCGTTGTTCACTTTGTAAAGTAAACATTATGCCCTTAACACGTTCTGAACCGTTTTCCAACTGAAAATCAAATTTAGCTTTACCTTTACCTGGCTCAACACTGATGGATTTCGACACCAATGCGCCAAGGTTTTTCACGCCCCCTAAGCCAATCTCTGGCTCAGTTAGCCAAAAATGTGAGCCTTCAACTGCAATGTTTTCTACGTATTCAGGTAGGATTCTTGCGGTAATTTCAACCATATTGCGACGAAAATTTGGTACAACCAGTGTGACTTCACCAACTTTGACGCCTTGATACTCTATCGGCATTCCTTTGGCAATTTCTTGTGAGCCGTCTGTTTCTAACGCAATAACGCGTCCAAATTTGCGTGCGGTTTTTTGATCTGTATATAACTTCCAGTTGTCTCCAATTTTGTTTTCAACGCCAGGAACAGAGTCAAAAGCGATGCCACCTTCGATTAACGATTTTAAAGGGTGAGCTTTCACACTCACACCGGCTAGCGATGCATCTATCTCGATCCCTGAACGGTTCCAAAAGACGGTTTGCGGTGTTACGAGGTAAGCAAAGCGGTTTTCGATGGTTGCTTTAATTAACACACCGCCATCAACCAATTGGAAATCGGAGACGTTACCAACAGGAAGATTACGATAGAGCAGAGGGCTGCCTTTGGAAATCGGCGGCAATTCAGAAGCAAACAGTGTGAGTGCTCTAGAGCCACTTTGGTTGTACTGTGCTAATTCTGCCAATGATTCGTTTTGGAACAGTTGATACTCTTTTTGAATATCTTGCTTGCCTTCGCTTACAAAGCTAATGGACCCAGTTAACAACTGTTTTGCCGGAGGAACGGTAACGCTGAGGCCCGATTCCGTTAATTCTGCAGAGGCACTTCCGGTTACATAAAAACGGTTGTTTGATTTGATCAGGTGTTTGTATTCATGATCAATCAATACATCCATAAATACTTCATGTTGCGATTTTTTACCTTCTTCAACTAAGCCTACGTTGATAATTGAACCGACAACGATGCCTTTGTAAAGCACGTTGGCACCGCTATCTAGGCCAAACGAGTTGTCAGACACTAAACGAATAGCGATGGACTTTTCTTGCTGTTGGTTAAAAACGTTTTTACGAATGGCAGTAAAGCGGCGAGAGCGATCACCAGCACCTGGCACAATGGTTAAGAAGTTTCCTCTCACGAGATTGGCAATGTTTTCAACACCAGAGAGGGACACTTTTGCTTCTTCTAAGACGAATCGGGTACCTGTCGTCAGCATGTCACTGAAAGCTGGTTGAATTGCCGCTGACGCTAATATCACTTCTCGCCCTTCGGATAGGCTTAAGTCTGTAACTTGGCCAATCTCGATTCCGCGATACATAATGGGTGCGCCTTCGCCACTGATTTTACTGTCATCAGGGAGGACGATTTTAACAGCGATACCTCGACCTGCGGTTTTCAAATCTTTATACAGACGGAATTCAGTGTTCTCTTCTACAGGCTCACCGTCATCCGGAGAGTCGACGGCGATCGCGCCTCCGAGTAGAGCACTCATACTTTCTAGCCTTACATCGACGCCTTCAAAACCGATGCTGGCACCGATTCCACTTACGTTCCAGAACCGACTGCGGTTGTTAATGATATGTCGGTATTGATCCTGAATATTGGCTTGAATCGTGATAGATTTTGCGTCTTCATCCAGCTGGTAGCTGTAGACTTCACCGATTGGAATTTTCTTATAAACAATTTGAGATCCAATCGACACACCACCTAAATCGCGGCTTTTGAGTTTAATGTTCAAACCTTGTGAAACGCGCAAATCTGTTGGTGCAGAGTCTAACGCATGGAACGTTGTTTCAAACTCTTGACCATCTCCAGGTTGAATCGAAATGTAATTACCCGACACGAGCGCATCGAGCCCAGAAACTCCTGTTAGGCTTGCTGTTGGTTTTACCAGCCAAAAGCGAGTTTTATCGTTCAGCAATTTTGCCGCTTCAGGGTAGATATCGGCATCAACATAAATACTGCCGAGATCTTCAGTGAGGTTAATGTCTCTCACCATACCGACTTCTAGCCCTTGGTAACGGATAGTGGTTCGCCCGGCAACCAAGCCAGCAGCGTCAGAAAAATAGATTTGCACCCGTTGTCCTGCATCGTGTATCGACTTCACCACAAGCCAGCCAGCTAAGACCATGGTCAAAATTGGCAAAAGCCAAAGAGGAGATATGCCTTTGCTCCGCTTTACATCTGGTACGTATGACGTTTGAGAACTGTTCTGATCACTCATTCATTGACTCTTTTTCTGATTGTGTTGGGCCTGTTTGGTCCCAGATTAGCCTTGGATCAATACTTTCCGCTGCAAGCATGGTCAATACCACGACAACACCAAAGGCCACGGCGCCATATCCTGGTGTGAAATCAAGTATCTGACCACGATCGACTAAGGTCATCATGATAGAAATAACAAACAAGTCCATCACAGACCATTTACCGATCCATTTAACAACAAAGTAAACCATCATTCGTTGTCTCTTAAACACCGAACGTTTGAATTGAATGCAAAGCATGATGTAGGCAAGGCCAAGTATTTTTACAACTGGCACAACAATACTGGCCACAAAAATGATCACTGCGATGCCATACATACCGCTTTTTACCAACCCAGCTACGCCTGAGAAAATAGTATCTTCCAAACGTTTGCCATTGGTCAGCAAGATGGAAATAGGAATCAAGTTGGCTGGGAAAATCGCTATCGTTGCCGCAATGAGGTAAGCCCACGTCTTCTGAATGGAGTTGGGCTTGCGATGATATAACTCGTGGTGACAACGCCGACAATGGTCACCTTCAGGTTGAGACAGGTGGCACTCATGGCAATGCACGTCTTTGTGTTCAAAGGAATAAAGGCTTTCTGGTTTCCAGGCTTCCCAGTAACGACGCACACTGATTCGAGAAACTAACAAAACGGTAAATATCTGCAAAAGAACCAGACCAATTAACCCTGGGCCTACAAAAATGTCGGAATAATCTTGGAGTTTGAAGCAGGAAATGGCGATGCTAACTAAGAACACATCCAGCATTACCCAATGTTTCAAATGTTGAATTAGCCACAGTGAAATACGAAGCCCTCGAAACCACCGTTGATGCAGCGAGATATGTGCCGTAACCACTGAAACACAAACCGTCAGAGGCGCTAGAGAGCTACAAAATAGAATAAGCAGTGAAAGAAGAACAAAGCCTTCTTCCATCAATGTGATCATCCCCGAAGGTAGGGTTGCCGGAATCATCACACCAAAAAGTCGGATACTAATAAAGTTAAAAAAGTGTGATGGAATAAATAGCAGGATACAGGTTATCGCGACGGCTAAATTACCTGAGAGGCTAGGGCTACCGCCTCGATACAACTGTGTGCCACAACGAGGACAGTGTGCATTTTTTCCATTGGGTAAGTCGACGATATCGACAGGCAATTCGCAACCTTGGCACAAGCGCACATTATTTGGCTGCATGGCGTGCTTAGACAGAGAGGTCATAACGACCTCTCTAACTTGAACGATTTAAGCGTGGGACTGTATGCCCCCATATAAGGTTTGATATAAGCCTTCTTGCTCAACTAACTCACCATGAGTACCTGTTTGCGTTACTTTTCCATCTTCAAGCACGTAGATCAAATCGGCTTGTTTTACGGCTGATAGACGGTGCGCAACGATTAATGTTGTTCTACCACGTAAGAATTCAGTCAATGCTTTGTGCAATGCCGCTTCAGTAGCGGTATCAAGCGCAGACGTGGCTTCATCTAAAATAACAAATTGAGGATCACTCAGCACCATTCTTGCGATGGCAAGGCGTTGTCGTTGACCACCTGACAAACGAATGCCGTTACGGCCGACTTGAGTATCCAAACCGTGATTCAGTTGAGAAATAACATCTTGCAGCTGAGCTACTTCAAGAGCTCGCCAAAGTGACATTTCGTCAAAATTCCCACCGAGTGTTAGATTATGCCTCAAGGTGTCGTTAAATAGTATAGGTTGCTGTAATACCACGGCAATTTTGTCACGAATTACTTCAAAACCAATATCTTCTGTTAATTCATCATTAAAGCGAATGCTACCGGAGTTTTGACGATAAACCCCAATAAGTAGTTGTATTAAGGTTGACTTACCGCCTCCGCTCGCACCAACTAACGCCACTTTCTTTCCTGCCGGTATATGTAAAGAAAGGTTATCTAGGACTTTGTTTTCATTATTATAAGAGAAGTCTACGTTTTCTACTTTAACATCGACTTCTCTGTCTTCTTTGAAAGGATTTACCTTAGGTACCGGTCTTTGTTCTTCTTCTAATACTAATAAGTCGTTGATGCGTTTTAACGCAGCTTTCGCGCTGTACCAAGAAAACTGAATGCCGAGCAGCTCTTGAACAGGAGACAACATAAACCATAGGTAACCAAAAACAGCAAAGATTTGACCAATAGTGAGGTCACTAAACATAACCATCAGCATGGCGACGGCTCTGAATAACTCAAAACCGATTAAGAAGAGTAGGAAAGAGACGCGACCTGCCGCCTCTGATTGCCACGCATACTTGTCTGCATCCACACGAACTTGGTTCGCACTGTCTTTGAGTTGCTGGAGAAATTCTCGCTCTTTATTGGCTGCGCGCAGCTGGTAAATGCCATCTAATGTTTCAACTAAACGATTTTGGAAAATTTCAAAAGAATGATTTTCCTTCCGTTTCAGATGTTTAACCATACTTCCTAGTTTACGTGAGAAGTAAATGACAATAGGGTTAACTAGCAAAATAAATAGACCAAGTCGCCAGTCGAGCCAAAGCAGAACGATGGCAGTACCAATGACCGTTAAAAAACTGATAACGAATTTTGCTAACGTAGAACCAATAAATTTATCGATGGTCTCAATGTCAGTGATAAGGTGAGCGTTGATGCCTCCGCTGCCTTTGGTTTCGTATTGGCGGATGCTGATACGACCAAGCTTGTCGATCATTTTACTGCGCATCTCAAACGTGATCGTTTTAGAAACAAGTGTAAATTGTCGGCTTTGAAGGATATTTAACCCCTGACTTGCAGCTCGCATCAGGACGACCAAGAAAAGGGTGAAAAATATATAACCCGTCGGAGTGTGCCACGCTTCAGGGAGAATGGCATTCATAGCAGCTAAGCCTTTTGCTGGTTGGTCCAATAAAACCTCATCAACCATCAACGGCATGAGAAGGGGGATTGGAACACTAATCAAGGTTGCAAGCACCGCTATCAAGTTCGCTATGATCAGCTTGGACTTGTGCTTTTTTACTTGTGTTATCAACCAAGAACGGCTAATAGTGTCATTTTTCAGAAGCATTGTAATTGAGAATAAGTCCTATTATAAAGTAGGGCTGCATTTTAGCGCCATACAGTGAGAATGGAAGCTTTTATAGTAAGTAGGAAGTTAATATGAACATAGAACAATACCATAGACTAACCAAACAAGCCGTTGCTCTAATTGAGTCTGAGCCAGACTTTATTGCTAACCTAGCAAACTTGAGCTCACTGCTTTTCATGGAATTGGACGATCTTAACTGGGCTGGCTTTTACCTAGCAAAAGGTGAAGAGCTCGTTCTTGGTCCGTTCCAAGGAAAACCAGCTTGTGTCCGCATTCCTATGGGTCGCGGTGTCTGTGGTACTGCTGCAAAAACTAACACCATACAAAGAGTATACGACGTTCATGAATTTGAGGGACATATAGCGTGCGATGCAGCGAGCAATTCAGAAATTGTGATTCCATTTTCTATTAATGGAAAGGTGGTTGGTGTCCTTGATATTGACAGCCCAAGTATTGGTCGATTCAATGAAACAGACGAAGAAGGTCTCACTCATTTCATGGCTGAAGTAGAAAAGCTGCTTAATTCACACGCGAACGACGCATAAATTAGCCTTCGAGTGTGGTTTTTCCTTGGCATGTCACTATAATACGAGAATATTTTTTCTTAATGCTCGCGGAAATCCGCTCAAATCAGGACCCCTCATGACTGAAAAGTTAAAAAACAGCAAAGAAGTTATTGCATATATTGCTGAATGTTTCCCTAAGTGCTTTACTTTAGAAGGTGAAGCAAAACCTCTGAAAATTGGTATTTTTCAAGATCTTGCGGAACGTCTAAGTGAAGACGAAAAAGTAAGCAAAACACAGCTTCGTGCAGCGTTAAGACAGTACACTTCATCATGGCGTTACCTACATGGTGTAAAACCAGGTGCAGTACGCGTAGACCTAGACGGCAACCCTTGTGGTGAGCTAGAAGAAGAGCACGTTGAACACGCGAAAGCGACACTTGCAGAAAGCAAGGCAAAAGTTCAAGCTCGTCGTAAAGAACAAGCACAAAAAGCTCGTGAAGAGGGTAAGGCGAAAGCGAAACCAGCGGCTAAAAAGCCTCAACAGCCTCGTCGTACTAACAAACCAAAAGTACAAAAACCAACTAAGCCTGTAGAAACGCGCGCTCTAAATGCTGATGAAATCACAGTAGGTAACGCAGTTAACGTGAACATGGGCAAAGGAAACATGGCAGCGACCATTGTTGAAATCAATAAGGATGATGTACGTGTTCAACTTGCTAACGGCCTACAAATGGTTGTGAAAGCGGAGCACTTGCGCGCATAAAGGAGATACTCCTACGCATGAATTGCCGTTCAAAAGTGACACTGATTGCTGCTAGCTTATGGCTAGCAGCATCAGCTCAGGCTCTCGAAGCCAAACTACATAAAGATGACTTGCCGGTTCTCGCTCCTGAAGTTCAGCACGAAACAGCTAGCAAACGAGTCACCTCTCGATTTACCCGCTCTCATTATAAGCATTTCAGCCTCAATGATGATTTCTCCAAAGCGATCTTTGAACGCTATGTAGAATTGCTTGATTATAATAGAAATATTTTTACTCAAGCGGACATCGACTCTTTTAAAGACTGGTCAATTGAGCTTGATGATCAGCTAAAGGCTGGTAACAACCAAATTGCTTTTGATGTTTATAACCTCTCAATGCAAAAGCGTTTCGAGCGCTTTGCTTATGCGTTAACGCTACTCGACGAAGAGATCAAGTTTGATACTGATGACGAGATAGAGTTAGACCGTTCTGAAGCTGCATGGCCAAAAGACGAAGCGGAGCTCAACGAGTTATGGCGTAAGCGCGTGAAATATGACGCGTTAAATCTGAAACTGACTGGCAAAGAATGGCCAGAGATTAAAGAGGTTTTAGAGAAGCGTTATAACAACGCGATGAAGCGGATCACACAGACTAATAACGAAGATGCATTCCAGTTATATATGAATGCCTTCGCCCGACAAGTCGACCCTCATACTAGCTACCTTTCTCCACGTAATGCTGAGCAATTCCAATCGGAAATGAACCTTTCTCTGGAAGGCATTGGTGCCGTTCTGCAAATGACTGACGATTACACAGTAATTCGTTCACTTGTTGTTGGTGGCCCTGCGTCGAAGAGCAAGCAGCTTGGCGAAGGGGATCGAATCATCGGTGTTGGACAAGACGGTGAAGAGATTGTCGACGTGATCGGTTGGCGTCTGGATGATGTAGTTCAATTAATCAAAGGCCCAAAAGGCACAAAGGTTAATCTACAGATCTTGCCAGAAGGTAACGATGCGAAGAGTTACATTGTCACAATTGTTCGTGACAAAGTTCGCCTAGAAGATCGCGCAGTGAAGTCGGAGATCATCGAAAAAGATGGTAAGAAGATTGGTATTTTAGAAGTGCCAAGTTTCTACGTCGGTTTGTCGAAAGATACCGATAAACTGCTTGCTGAGTTAAAAACCAAAAACGTTGACGGCGTAATCGTTGATCTACGTAACAACGGTGGTGGTGCATTAACGGAAGCGACAGCATTAACAGGGTTATTCATTAAAGAAGGTCCTGTTGTTCAAGTTCGTGACAGCTATGGTCGTATTAAGGTGAACGCCGATACTGACGGAAAAGTGAGCTACGATGGTCCACTGACGGTGTTGATTAACCGCTACAGTGCTTCAGCGTCTGAAATTTTTGCAGCAGCAATGCAAGATTATAATCGTGCAATTATTTTAGGTGAAAATTCTTTCGGTAAAGGTACGGTTCAACAGCATCGTTCACTGAATCATATCTACGATCTTTTCGATAAAGAGCTAGGCTACGTTCAGTACACGATTCAGAAGTTCTACCGTATTGACGGTGGAAGTACGCAAAATCGTGGTGTTGCACCCGATATTTCGTACCCAACACCAATTGAAGCTTCTGAAACGGGTGAAAGTGTAGAAGACAATGCACTACCTTGGGATCAGATTGATAAAGCAAAATATCAAACCTTCCCAAGCAACGAAGCACTAGTTGAAAAACTCACCGCTCTTCATAACAAGCGTATTTCTGATGAGATGGAATTCCGTTTCATCAATGAAGACATAGAGAAGTATCGTAAAGAAAAAGACGATAATATGTTGTCTTTGAACGAGAAAGTTCGTAAGGCTGAATCGGATAAAGCGGAAGCACTTCGTTTGCAACGCATCAATGAGCGTCAAGCTGCTTTAGGTAAGGAAGCATTCAAAACATTGGATGATATACCTAAAGATTATGAAGCGCCTGATGTTTATTTAGATGAGTCTGTCGCGATTATGGTTGATCTGCTCAAGCAGAAAAATCAGTCATAATAACTGGCAATTCAAAGTAAAAAGAGTGAGTCTTTCAGGCTCACTCTTTTTTTATGTCTTTTCATCTTTGTTTGTATTGAGTATCAAGTAAGATATTCGCTTATTTTTTCCCAATAATTTACGTGATCTACATCTAAAATTTCGCGAAAGTGAGGACTACTGCCTAAGCTAAAAGAAAACGATAAGGATGCCGATATGAAATGGTTCTTTATTTTACTTAGCTTTTGCTGCTTTAGTGTGTTTAGCGGAGAAAACACCAGAGAAGATGAATTAAGTCACTTTGACACGCCGTTTCTCATCGGAGACTGGTATTTAATGAACCAAAACCCCGAAGAGTCGGCTGAAAATTTTCGTGCGATAAAACTGTCACTGGGTTCCGACTACAGCTTTTCTATTGATATTCAAAAGAAAGATTATTCTGTCGATCATTGGGAAGGATTGTATAACGCCAATGAAGACACCATCGTTCTTGGCTTAAACACAGATGAGCCTCAAATTTATGCCTATCGCAATAATCACAATACGCTTGATCTTAATGGTGTGACTTTTACTAAAGGGTTGTCTAACTCGCTAGCGGGCATATGGTCTAGCTCTTATGTATCCGGAGATGGCCTTGTGGCAAACAACATCAACCATATGGATCTGATACTTCAACCTGACTTCGTGTTTATGTTTCGGGTATCCAACGAAGAAGGGGATGAGTCAATCAAGCAAGGTGTTTTCTACACAGAAGATGAATATTTAGTCTTGCTCTATGAAAATGGCGAGCACGGGACCACCTATAAGCTCAACAAAAATGAATTAACGATTGAAGATTCAAATGGCGATATGTACGCGGTACTTAATCGGGTAACGCCTTGATAGCTTATCTTGTTACGACAAATTAAGCGAGCATACGGTAAATTGTCAATGTTGTTTAAATGTTAATCAAAAAACGGAGCTAGAGCACTAAAAGCTCCGTTTTTTGATGGAAAGACTTGTATTCTGATACCACAACCCCTACAAATAGCTTATATAGTGATACCAGAACTGCATTTTTGATCATGCAGTCTGGTATTTTTGTTGTTCGACATACAAGGATTTATGCTCATGTCCCAAGCTCCCCAGGCCAAATATCGTAAAGATTATCAAGAGCCATCTCACGCGATTACCGATATCGATCTTACGTTTGATCTTTATGACAATGACACCATCGTTACGGCGATATCAAAGGTTGCTCAAAAAGGCGATACAACAACGCTAGAACTCGATGGCGAGGGGCTTGAGCTGCGCGCTGTAAAAGTAAACGGTGAGGATTGGGCTCATCACGAAGTGAAAGAATCATCGCTTGTACTGACCGATCTTCCATCCGAGTTTGAACTTGAAATCGTCACCAAAATTGATCCTGAAGCGAATACAGCACTCGAAGGTTTGTACAAATCAGGCGGCGCATTTTGTACTCAGTGTGAGGCCGAGGGCTTCCGTCGTATTACTTATTACTTAGATCGTCCTGATGTTCTGGCAAAATACACGACAAAAGTGATCGCAGATAAAGCCGCTTATCCATATTTGCTGAGCAATGGTAACCGAATTGCAGAAGGCGATGCAGAGAACGGTCGTCATTGGGTTCAATGGCAGGACCCGCATCCAAAGCCAGCTTACTTGTTTGCTCTTGTCGCAGGGGACTTTGACGTACTGCGTGACAAATACACAACGATGTCAGGTCGCAGTGTTGATTTAGAAATCTTTGTTGATAAAGGTAACTTAGATCGTGCAGGCCATGCGATGACATCGCTGATCAACTCGATGAAGTGGGATGAAGAACGCTTTGGCCTTGAATACGATCTGGATATTTACATGATCGTTGCCGTTGACTTCTTCAATATGGGCGCAATGGAAAACAAAGGCCTAAACATCTTTAACTCAAAGTATGTTTTGGCGAATGACCAAACGGCGACGGATCGTGACTACTTAGGTATCGAAGCTGTAATCGGTCATGAGTACTTCCACAACTGGACTGGCAACCGTGTCACTTGTCGTGACTGGTTCCAACTAAGTCTAAAAGAAGGCTTAACCGTATTCCGTGACCAAGAATTCTCTTCTGATTTAGGCTCTCGCGCAGATAATCGCATCGATAACGTACGTATCATCCGTGGCCCTCAGTTTGCAGAAGATGCAAGTCCAATGTCTCACCCGATTCGTCCTGACAAAGTCATTGAGATGAACAACTTCTACACGCTAACAGTGTATGAAAAGGGCAGCGAAGTTATTCGTATGTACCATACGCTACTTGGCGAAGAGGGCTTCCAAAAAGGGATGAAACTTTACTTTGAACGTCACGATGGTACTGCTGCGACATGCGAAGACTTTGTTTCTGCAATGGAAGATGCCACTGGTGTCGATTTAAAACAATTCCGTCTATGGTACAGCCAGTCTGGTACACCGACGCTGCGCGTAAATAGCGAATACAATGCCAATGCAAAAACTTACGCACTAACGGTAGAGCAATTTACGGAGCCAACGCAAGACCAGGCTGAGAAGCAAGCGCTGCACATTCCGTTTGATATCGAGCTGTACGATTCGAAAGGTCGAGTTATCCCGTTGCTGATTAACGGTGAATCTGTTCACAACGTGCTAGATATTAAACAAGATAAGCAAACGTTCGTATTCGAGAATGTCGAAGAACAACCAGTGCCATCTTTGTTGCGTGAATTTTCGGCACCAGTAAAACTAGAATACGACTACAGTGATGATGAATTAGTCTTCTTGATGAAACACGCGACGAATGACTTTGCTCGTTGGGATGCAAGCCAAATGCTATTGGCTAAGTACATTCGTCAGAACGTGAAAAACGTTCAAGCCGGACAAGAAGTATCGCTTTCTGAAGGCGTGATAGATGCGTTCCGTGGTGTGCTATTGGATGAGACGCTTGAGCCAGCTTTCATTGCTCAAGTTTTCTCTTTGCCTTCAATTAATGAGATTACTGGCTGGTACCAGCAAATTGACATCGATGCCGTAGACAAAGTTCTAAACAGCATTACAGTGTCACTTTCCCAAGAGTTAGAAGATGAGCTAAGTGCAACTTATCATACACTGAAGCAAACAGAGTACACGATCGATCATGCTGCGATTGGCAAGCGTGCATTACGTAACCGTTGTCTGCAATACCTAGCACATACGGAAAAAGGTAATGATTTAGTGAAAGCACAATACGTATCTGCAAATAACATGACAGATACGATTGCAGCGATGAGTGCGGCAAATAGTGCTCAGCTTGAGTGTCGTGAAGCTCTTATGGCAGACTATAGCGATAAATGGAAGCACGATGGTTTGGTTATGGACAAGTGGTTTGCACTTCAAGGTAGCAATCCTGCAGAGGATGCACTTGAAAAAGTAAAAGCAACCATGAACCACGAAGCATTTAGTTTGAAGAACCCGAACCGTACGCGCAGTTTGATTGGTTCGTTCTTAAGTGCCAACCCTGTACGTTTTCATGATAAATCCGGTGCAGGTTACCAATTTGCAGGAGAAATCCTTCGCCAACTTAATGATTCGAACCCACAAGTCGCATCTAGAATGATTGATCCTTTGCTTAAGTTCCGTAAATACGATGAAGGCCGCCAAGCTTTGATCAAAGCAGAACTTGAAAAGCTCAAAGCAATGGATAATCTTGCTAAAGACTTATTCGAAAAAGTGACTAAAGCACTAGACGAATAGTAAACAACACAATAGGGTGGTCATTAAGGCCACCTTATTGTTTATGTCACTTAGTTTTTACTTCATGAACTATTACTACTTCAACCTCAACATTTCATATCAAACGTTTTTATCCCATTATTCTGGCGCGGCAAGTGTTGTTCAAGTCGTCACACATAACGGTTTACGTTTGCAGTTACCCGCAGCACGATTTAGACCATTTCTTAGTCAATTAGGCATTAAAGGCCAGTTTAGACTAACAACTGACCAAAATAATAAGTTTCTTAAGTTAGAAACTCTGTGATGTATTGTATTTGCAGAGAGTTAAATAGGAATCTTAGTCACAGAATCGGACATTTCACCTCTTACCACCACGATTAGTTGTTAAACATTTGTAATTATGCTTTTACAATGGGCACATGCATTACCTATGCTTAGTTTCTAAGGTAACAACCTAGCTACTAAGTCCCCCTACAAAACAACAATTCTAATGTGGAGTGTGAATATGACCGCGCGTGAAAATGTAGTGCCGGTTCTGCTTGAAAAAGTTTACCAACTGATTCAAGACAAACTCGAGCTTTCTCACCAAACGCTTGTAACTAAACTTGCTCAACACTTATTCAGTAACATTGCTGATGATGACCTGATTCAGCGAAACGAATCCGATCTTTATGGTGCTGTCGTCAGCCTTTGGCACCATATCAATGAAAAAAAACCAGAAGAGATTTCGGTACGAGTATTTAACCCGACCGTAAGTCGTCAAGGCTGGCAATCCACACACACAATCGTAGAAATTGTTGTTCCAGATAGTCCATTCTTAGTGGACTCAGTCAAAATGGCTTTAGCGCGTTTGGACCTTGTTTGCCACCTAATGTTAAACAACCCAACACAAATACAGCGTGATAAAAAAGGCCAAGTTACCGACGTAAACGGTGAGGGTGGTGTTCTTCAATCACTGTTCCATATCGAGGTAGACCGCCTTACTAGTAAAGAAGAGATGCAAGCGCTTAAAGAAGAGCTGTTAAAAATTCTATCTGACACTCGTTTAGTCGTTGATGACTGGAAGCAAATGGTTGATAAGCTTAAGCTTGTGACTGATGAACTTGAGCAAAATAAAGATCGTGTTTCTATCCAAACGGATCGTATGGACGAAACGATCGCATTTCTTCGTTGGCTAGAAGATCATAATTTTACCTTTATGGGTTACAAAGATTATGACTTAGAAGAAGTCAATGGTGATACCGAGCTTGTTCCTGCTAAAGAGAAAGGACTTGGTCTATTTGCTGATGACAAGCGTGTACGTAGCGTCAAGCTATCTGAGCTTTCAGACTCTGCGCGGTTAGAAGCGAAAAAGCCATACGCTCTGATTATCACAAAAGGTAACAAAGCATCTCGTATTCACCGTCCAGCTTATACTGATTACATCGGTATTAAGAAGTTTGATGAAAACGGTAAAGTAATAGGTGAGCATCGCTTTACTGGTTTATATACCTCTGCCGTGTATAACCAAGCGGTACAAAGCATCCCTCTGATCCGTGAAAAAGTGGACCGTATCCTTGAAGCGAGCGGATACCGTCACGGATCGTATTCATACAAAGCATTGCACAATATCTTAGAAAACTACCCACGCGATGAACTACTCCAAGCTAATGAAGAAGAGCTGCTTGAGGTGGGAATGGGTGTTGTACAAATGCAAGATCGTGACTTACTGCGTTTGTTTGTTCGTAAAGACCCATTTGGTCGTTTCTTCAGTTGCATGGTTTATGTCACTAAAGATCGTTACAACACAGAATTGCGTCGTCAAACTCAACGCATTCTTAAGCAGTACTTTGGTTGCGAGCAAGAGGTTGAATTTACAACGTTCTTCTCAGAAAGCCCACTAGCGAGAACACATTACATTGTTCGTGTAGACAATAACAACATTGACGTAGACGTGAAAAAGATCGAGCAAAACCTAATGGAAGTTTCTACCTCTTGGGATGACAGACTAAAAGAATCCATCATTGCTAACTTTGGTGAAAGCAAAGGCCTTCCTCTTTCAAAAGAATACATGAGTGCGTTCCCTCGCTCATATAAAGAGGACATGATGCCAGGTTCTGCGGTTGCAGATATTGAACGCTTAGAAGCGTTAAGTGATGATAATAAACTTGGCATGTTGTTCTACCGACCTCAAGAAGAGGGGGCGGATTCAAAAGCTGTTCGCTTGAAATTATACCATCGCGATGAGCCAATCCATCTTTCTGACGTAATGCCAATGCTTGAAAACCTTGGCTTGCGAGTGATCGGTGAATCACCGTATGAGATCGAGAAAAACAACGGACAGACATTCTGGATCCTTGATTTCTCTATGCTGCATAAGAGCGAGAAAACAGTTGATCTTCGTGAGGCTCGTGATCGTTTCCAACAAGCATTTGCCGCAATTTGGGCGGGCAACCTTGAAAGTGATGGTTTTAACCGATTGGTACTCGGTGCGTCGCTATCTGGGCGTGAAATTTCCATTCTTCGTGCTTATGCTCGATACATGCGCCAAGTCGGTTTCCCATTCAGTCAACAATACATCGAAGACACGCTAAGCCACTACCCAGACTTAGCAACAGGTCTAGTCAAGCTGTTCACCAAGCGATTCGATCCGAAACACAAAGGCAGTGAAAAAGGCCAAAACGATCTGATTAAAAAGCTAACAGAGCAGTTGGATCGTGTAGAGAGCTTGGATGACGATCGTATTATTCGTCGTTACATCGACATGATCATGGCGACACTTCGTACTAACTACTATCAGCTAGACGAAAGTAAGCAACCTAAGCCTTGGTTATCTTTGAAAATGAAACCGAGCGATATTCCAGAGATTCCGCAGCCTGTACCCGCGTTCGAGATCTTTGTGTACGCACCAGATATTGAGGGTGTTCACCTTCGTGGCGGAAAAGTGGCTCGTGGTGGTTTACGTTGGTCAGACCGTCAAGAAGATTTCCGTACAGAGATTCTTGGTCTCGTAAAAGCTCAGCAAGTTAAGAACACCGTTATCGTACCTGTGGGTGCAAAAGGCGGCTTTGTTTGTAAACGCCAGCCATCTCTCACAACCCGTGATGAGATCTTTGCTGAAGGCCAACGTTGTTACAAACGATTTATTCGTGCGCTACTTGATGTATCAGATAACATCATTGAAGGTGAAGTCGTGCCACCACAAAACGTTGTGCGCCATGACGAAGATGACCCATACCTAGTAGTGGCTGCAGATAAAGGCACAGCAACATTCTCAGATCTAGCGAACTCTGTTTCTGCAGAGTACAACTTCTGGTTAGGTGACGCATTTGCTTCAGGTGGTTCAAATGGTTACGACCACAAAGCGATGGGTATCACTGCAAAAGGTGGTTGGGAATCTGTTAAGCGTCACTTCCGTGAAATGGGCATCAACTGCCAGACCACTGACTTTACCGCAATCGGTGTAGGTGATATGGCAGGTGACGTGTTCGGTAACGGTATGCTGTTATCGAAGCACATTCGATTGCAAGCTGCCTTTAACCACATGCACATCTTTATTGATCCAAATCCAGATTCAACCACCAGCTGGGAAGAACGTAACCGCTTGTTTAATCTGCCAAGATCAAGCTGGGAAGATTACAATAAAGACTTGATCTCTCAAGGTGGTGGTATCTTCTCTCGTCGATCAAAATCGATTCAGTTGACGCCAGAAATTCAGAAAATGTTAGGTACTAAGAAAGCATCTTTAGCGCCTAACGATCTGATTAAGATGATCTTGAAAATGAAAGTCGATCTGCTTTGGAATGGTGGTATCGGCACTTACGTTAAAGCCTCGACAGAAACTCATACGGATGTTGGTGACCGTGCTAACGACATGCTACGCATTGACGGCCGTGACTTAAGAGCAAAAGTGGTTGGCGAAGGCGGTAACTTGGGTATGACTCAGCTTGGTCGTATTGAATACGCACTGACTGGCGGCCGAGTGAACACAGACTTCGTTGATAACGTGGGTGGCGTTGACTGTTCGGATAATGAAGTCAACATCAAGATCTTCCTCAATGGACTGGTTTCAAATGGCGATCTTACGGTTAAGCAACGTAACCAAATTCTAGAGTCTATGGAAGACGAAGTGGGTGAAATTGTCTTAGATGATGCTTACCGTCAGTCGGAGTCGATCTCCGTGACTGAACAGCAAGGTGTTGGCATTGTTAAGGAACAAATTCGATTCATCCATACCATGGAAAAAGCAGGGTACTTGGATCGTGCTCTCGAATACATCCCTGATGATGAAACGCTAATCGAGCGTGAAAAACAGGGACTAGGTCTGACTCGCCCTGAGCTATCAGTGTTAGTTGCCTACGGTAAAATGGTACTTAAACAGCAACTTGTTACGGATGAAATCGCGAATGATGAATTCCATGCGAAACAGCTTGTTGAATATTTCCCAAGTGCGTTACGACGTAACTATAAAGATCAAATGGTTAATCACCCACTGCGAGCTGAAATTATCGCTACAGCATTGGCTAACCAGATGGTTAATGAAATGGGCTGTAACTTCGTCACTCGTTTGCAAGAAGAAACCGGTGCAAGTGTTGTCGATATTGCTAACGCATACAGTGCGGCTCGTGAAATTTTCGATCTAGAAGCAATTCTTAAGCAGACTCGTGAACTCGATAATATCGCCACTGCTCAAGCTCAGTACGAAATCATGTTTTATGTTCGTCGAGCACTACGTCGAATTGCACGTTGGTTGCTTCGCAACCGCAGTGGTAAATGCACAGTTGGTGAGCTGATTGCTATCTACAAGCAAGATGTCAATGTTATCACTAAAACCTTAGACACTATGCTGGTTGAGTCTGAAGTAGAAGAACACAATGAACTTGCTCAAGGGTGGATTGAGAAAGGGGTAGAAGAGAAACTTGCACATCAAGTCGCTCGTTTATCCAGCTTACAATCTGCACTGGATATCTCATCAGTGGCGAGTGAAACAGGTAAAACGGTTGAGCAAGCATCGAAGCTCTACTTTAACTTAGGTGACCGTTTGTCGTTACACTGGTTCTTGAAGCAAATTAACAGCCAAGCCGTTGATAATAACTGGCAGGCACTGGCAAGAGCTGCATTCCGAGAAGATCTGGACTGGCAACAACGTCAACTTACGGCTCAGGTATTAAATTGCGGCTGTGCAACGGAAGAGCTAGACGTGATGAAAGCGTTAGAAGATTGGATGGAAACTAACGAGCAATCACTGCACCGTTGGGAAAGCATCTTGAATGAGTTCAAAGTTGGCTCTGTCCACGAATTTGCTAAGTTTTCTGTAGCACTTCGAGAATTAGTACTCTTGAATCTCAACTGTTCGTCGAAAGAGTAGATGAGCTAGTCAAATTGTAAGTAAAAGCCTCGTTATTTAGCGAGGCTTTTTTGTTGCTCATCGTTTCTACTATAGTGCAGGTGAGTTACAGCGTAACAGCATTGGGAAGTTAAAATAGGCTGAAATCGATTGCTTTAGGGTGGTTAGTTATAAATTTTATTGTTGAAATCTTACTCTAATTGTTTGTTTTATATTTGAAAATATTAGAAAGATATAGGTTTTTACTTAATACATTCATTTTCATTGAATTACGATGAAAAACAGTAAATAATATTGTCCCGTTTATACGGGGCTTTTTTCTTTCGGAGGCACAATGCTTTACCGTCTAGCCAGAACTGGCTTTTTCCAACTCGATGCCGAGAAGGCACACGATCTTGCAATCAAGAACTTCCAACGCTTTAACGGCACACCACTTGATCTCTTTTACCGCCAACAATTACCAACTCGTCCAGTTGAGTGTATGGGACTAACATTCCGTAACCCAGTAGGTCTTGCGGCTGGCTTAGATAAAAACGGTGAATGCATTGAAGCATTTGATGCCATGGGCTTTGGCTTTGTCGAAGTTGGCACAGTAACACCTCGTCCGCAACCAGGGAATGATAAACCACGCTTATTTCGCTTAGTCGAAGCTGAAGGGATCATCAATCGCATGGGCTTTAACAACCTAGGCGTTGATAATTTGGTCGAGAATGTAAAGCAAGCAAAATTCAACTGTGTTCTCGGAATTAATATTGGTAAAAACAAAGACACACCAATTGAGAAAGGGGCAGAGGACTACCTGATTTGTATGGAGAAAGTGTATGAGTACGCAGGCTACATTGCGGTTAATATCTCATCACCGAACACTCCGGGTCTTCGTTCACTTCAATATGGTGAAGCGCTTGATGAACTACTTTCTGAATTAAAAGCGAAACAAGCGGAACTTTCAGAGAAATACAACAAATACGTCCCGCTAGCATTAAAAATTGCGCCTGATTTGAGTGACGAAGAAATCTGCCAAATCTGCGATTCTTTATTGAAAAACAATATAGATGGTGTGATCGCGACTAACACAACTCTGGATCGCACGATCGTAGAAGGAATGAAACACGCCAATGAGGCAGGTGGTTTAAGTGGTCGCCCTGTGCAATCACGCTCTACGGAAGTCGTACGTAAGCTTCATGAAGAGCTAGGAGACAAACTTCCAATTATCGGTGTTGGTGGTGTGGATTCCTATGTTGCAGCCAAAGAAAAGCTGATGGCAGGCGCTAAACTTGTTCAAGTCTACACCGGCTTTATTTACCACGGCCCAGGCCTAGTACGTGATATTGTTAAGAATCTTTAACATACACATCAAAAACCACTGAAAAATCAGTAGCTATTACATAAAAAAGAGGACTTTGTTTCCTCTTTTTTTTTATCCGTTCGTTTGTAAAATTTAAAAATCACGAGTAGGTAATTAAGCGTCTTACCTCTTTACCACTGATTTAACTAGTCAAGAGAGAACGGAATAATGCTTAAACCCAGCGACAAATGGAATTGGTATTTTGACGAGCAAAAAGCTTGCTTAATGCTGGATCTGGGGGAGGAAATGATTTTCCAAACCAATTTATCCCGAAAATTGTTGGTTAACTGTGCCTTCTCAAACAATGAATTTACCGTTGATGACGCCAGTGCATTCCAAACGTTTAATGAACGTATTCGATGCCTCGACATCAGCGAATACCGCCAAGCTGAGTTAACACTGTATTGTGTTGCAGCAAAGCGCTTTCATAAACCTGTACAGCCTAAAAGCTGGTTCTTTGACGCACAGTCCTCAGGTTACGAGCCTGAAGAAGGGGACATGGTCTTTCTAACAAACCAATATTCTGATGGCATGTTCATCGTGTTAGAACCAGGCGAGACGTCGAGCTTATGTGCTTATGTTAACCAAGAAGCGTTTGTGCTTGATGGCAATAAGGCGCTTCAGTTTGGGCAGCCGATTAAAGTAATGCATGACCGCATGGCTTGTGCAAATCACCTCTTTGCAATAACCCCTATGGCAATGGTGGGATAAACCTGTTTAATTTTTTCTTTATTTCGTTCCTTTGTTTGCATTAGTCGACCTCGTTAGGTCGATTTTTTTTGTCCTTTCCTTTGATACTAGAGCCCCATCAGCCATGAAACTGTATGTTTTCTATGCATGCAAACATGAAGCTGGTCACTTCTATTTTACTTATTTCAATCTGATGACTCCTTTAACTAGGCAACCTAGCGCTTAAAATAACCCCATTTATTCCCCTATAAGGCAAAAATGTAAGTAACTTACATCAACCATTTCGTTCTGGTATATACCAAAATTAACGTAAATAAGTATTCACTTCTTGCAAAGGGAACAAAATTTCGTTCGTGAATAAAAAACACTCAAATTGAAGATGTTGAAAGTTTCAGATCATTTTGTTGGTGATGATTTGAACTAACAGGTGGGGAAATTCCTTTAAAAACGAGGCATTGATCGTAAAGTCAGGTATAATTGAAGCCATTTTTTATCAGCGAAAGAACACTATGAATCAATATCTCGCGGTAACTTCAAATGGCATGGAAAATTTGCTTGTTGAAGAACTGACTAAACTAGGCATTGAAAATGCGAAACCAGTACAGGCAGGCGTAAAATTTAAAGCGACAAACGAACAGGTTTATCGCTGTTGTTTGTGGAGCCGTTTAGCGTCTCGATTTGTACGTGTTTTATCTGAGTTCACGTGTAACAACGACATGGACTTGTATTTATCTACATCTGCTATTAACTGGGTTAACCAATTTCATAGCTCTAAACGTTTTGTTGTGGACTTTAACGGCACAAACCGTGAGATCAGAAATAGCCAATACGGTGCGATGAAAGTCAAAGATGGCATCGTAGATTGCTTTGAAAATAAAGGTTTGCCGCGTCCCAACATCAGTAAAGAACGCCCAGATGTTCGTATTCACGTTCGTTTGCATAAAGATAAAGCGTTGCTTGGGATCGATATGGTAGGCAGTGGTTTGCATCAGCGTGGCTACCGACCAGAATCGGGTCGTGCCCCGTTACGTGAAACGCTTGCTTCTGCGATTATCATGCGTTGTGGCTGGGATGGGCATCAACCATTACTCGATCCAATGTGCGGTTCTGGTACTTTGCTTATTGAAGCTGCGATGATGGCTGCCAACATGGCTCCTGGCGTTAAGCGAAAGCAATGGGGTTTCGAAGTGTTGGAAGACTTTGAACCAGAGACTTGGGCAGAGATTAAATCAGAGGCTAATGTTCAAGCTAGACGAGGTGTCAAGAAAGTTGACGCTAAGTTTTTTGGCTTCGATAACGACCCTAAAGTATTAAAAGTTGCTCAAGAAAACGCGCGCAGAGCAGGCGTTGAAGAATTGATTGAGTTCGCACAAGGTGATGCTGCAACCATTACTCGTCCTGCAGGATTCGAACACGGTGTTATCGTTTCAAACCCACCTTACGGTGAACGTCTAGGAACTGAGCCGGGGCTAATTGCGCTCTACACCGCATTTGGTGGACAGCTAAAATCTGAGTTTGGTGGATGTAAAGCCTCTATCTTCTCGAGTTCAGACGAGCTGCTGAGCTGTCTTCGTATGCGTGCTGATAAACAATTTAAATTGAATAATGGTGCGTTACCTTGTCACCAAAAGAACTACAGTATTGCAGAGCGCAGTGCTGATGAGGTGAAGGGTGCTGATACTAATGTTCAAATCGCACCAGACTTTTCAAATCGTTTAAAGAAAAACATTGGCAAGATTGGCAAGTGGGCTCGTAAAGAGAAGCTTGATTGCTACCGAATCTATGACGCTGATCTTCCTGAATACAATGTGGCGATAGACGTATACGGCGATCAAATCGTAATTCAAGAGTATGCTGCGCCAAAAAACATTCCAGAAGAAAAAGCAAAACGTCGCCTAACGGATATCATTCGTGCAACGATTCAGGTGACAGGTGTAGAGGCGAACAAAGTAGTACTTAAAGTTCGTGAAAAGCAGAAGGGTCGCAGCCAATACCAAAAATTAGGTCAGGTATCAGAGACGCTTGAAGTAAACGAGTACGGTGTGAAGCTGATCGTAAACCTTCATGACTATCTAGACACTGGCTTGTTCTTGGATCATAAGATCACTCGTCGTCGCTTAGGTGAAATGGCGCAAGGTAAAGATTTCTTAAACTTGTTTGCATATACTGGGAGTGCGACGGTTCACGCAGCGGTTGGTGGCGCTCGTTCCACAACGACTATTGATATGTCAAATACCTACTTGAACTGGGCGAAAGACAATATGCAGCTTAACGGCTGTGTAGGACGTCAGCATCGCTATGAACAAGCAGACTGTTTGCAATGGCTAGAAAACGCGAAAGGTGAGTACGACTTGATCTTTATTGATCCACCTACGTTCTCTAACTCTAAGCGTATGGAAACATCATTCGACGTACAACGTGACCACATTAAACTGATGAAGAATCTTAAACGTTTACTAAGAAGTGAAGGCACTATCGTATTCTCGAATAACAAGCGCTACTTCAAGATGGATGAAGAGTCGCTGGCCGAACTTGGTTTGAAGGCTCAGAATATTTCTTCTCAAACGTTACCATTAGATTTTGCGCGTAATAAACAGATTCATAACTGTTGGCTAGTAACGCACGCGTAGTATAAACAAAAGGATTAATACGTGCTGATATTGTATAGCACGGAGGGATGCCATCTTTGTGAGATGGCATTTGCTCTAGTAGACCAAATTGGTTTGGCCGAGCAAACAGATATCATTGATATTGCGTTCGATGATGCACTGTTTTCTCGTTACGGCGTCACAATACCCGTATTAAAGTATCAAGATTCTGAGTTGAACTGGCCGTTTGACTTAGAACAACTCACACATTGGTTGGATAATAATGGCATTACTTACCATTCATAACGCACAACTTGCATTTGGTGACCACCCATTGCTGGACAAAGCGGAGTTCGCTCTTCAAGAAAACGAACGCGTTTGTTTAGTGGGTCGCAACGGAGCAGGTAAGTCCACGTTAATGAAAGTGCTTGCCGGCGACATTTTGTTGGACGACGGCAAGATTCAAATCACTCAAGACGTCGTTGTTTCTCGACTTGAACAAGATCCACCGCGTAATCAAGAGGGTACGGTTTACGAATACGTATCTGGCGGTTTGGCTGAAATCGGCGAACAACTGAAGATCTATCACGATCTTCTCGATCTTGTTGCTCAAGACCCGAGTGAGAAAAACATCAACCGTTTAGCCAAGGTTCAAGAGCAACTTGACCATTCTAATGCTTGGCGTTTTGATGACCGTGTTAAGAACGTACTTGGTGCTTTAAAACTAAGTCCAGAAACTAAACTGACCGATTTATCCGGTGGTTGGCAACGTAAAGCCGCTTTAGCTCGCGCGCTGGTTTGTGACCCTGATGTATTACTTCTTGATGAGCCAACAAACCATCTTGATGTAACAACTATCGAATGGTTAGAGAACTTCTTAAAAGACTTCAAAGGCTCGATCATCTTTATTTCTCACGACCGTGCGTTCATCAAATCAATGGCAACACGCATTGTTGATTTAGATCGCGGGCAATTAGCTTCTTTCCCAGGTGATTACGACAACTACCTAGAAGAAAAAGAAGAGATGCTCCGCGTTGAAGAAATGCAGAATGCTGAATTCGACAAAAAGCTTGCTCAAGAGGAAGTTTGGATTCGGCAGGGCATTAAAGCACGCCGAACTCGAAATGAAGGTCGTGTACGCGCATTGAAGAAACTTCGTGAAGAGCGTCGCGATCGCCGGGATGTCCAAGGCAAAGTTAACCTTAATATCGATGATGCTTCACGTTCAGGGAAAATTGTATTTGAAGCAGAAAACATATCTTTTGCTTACGAAGGCAAGACAATCGTCGACAACTTCAGCTTTAACATTATGCGCGGTGACCGTATTGCACTTATCGGACCAAATGGCTGCGGTAAGAGTACGGTACTTAAATTGCTATTGGGGCAATTGGAAGCGCAGTCTGGTCGTTTACACTGCGGAACAAAATTAGAAGTCGCGTACTTTGATCAGTACCGAGAGATTTTGGATCCAGAAAAGACAGTGATCGATAACTTAGCGGATGGGAAACAAGAAGTAATGGTTGGGGGACGTCAGCGTCATGCGCTGAGTTATCTTCAAGACTTCTTATTTGCACCTAAGCGCGCAAGAACCCCGGTTAAGGCGCTCTCTGGTGGTGAGAAAAACCGATTACTGCTAGCTCGTATCTTGTTGAAACCAAACAACTTACTTATTCTTGATGAACCAACCAACGATTTGGATATCGAAACGTTGGAACTTTTAGAAGAAATGCTTGCCAACTATCAGGGCACATTGCTTTTAGTTAGCCACGACCGAGAGTTTGTTGATAATACCGTTACCACAAGCTGGATCTTCGAAGGGAACGGAGTGATTGAAGAGTTTGTTGGTGGTTATCACGATGCAAGACAACAGCGTGAACAGGTATTGGCGGTTCGTCAAGCGGTTGAAAAGCCAGCGAAAAGAGAAAAAATGGTTGAGGAAACTCCCAAAACAACTCAACCTAAGAACAACTCGAAGAAGTTATCGTATAAGCTGCAAAGAGAATTAGAAGCTCTACCAGCTAAACTAGAACAATTAGAGTCGGATATCGAGGGCCTTCAGGAGCAAGTGAACGATCCAGAGTTCTTTGCTAAACCTGTAGAGCAAACTCAGCCGGTATTGGAACAGCTTGCTGCGCTAGAGCAGGAGTTGGAAAACGCATTCGAGAGATGGGAAGAACTCGAAGCAATGCAACAGGATAGTTAAGAATTCAATGAATTGTAGTAATAAATTCAAATTGACCGCCATTGCGATGATGGTTGGTACCACAATGAACGCACAAGCGGCATTGTATCAAGTGGTTGAGGTTTCACCTCAGGATCATGGTTCAAACGGTGACTACCAAACGGCTTACGGCGTTGCAATTCAGCAAGGTGATGCGGGTACAGATCCTTCAACAGGTTCCTCTTTCGCTTTGGGCTGTTTTGATGCGGCAGCAAACTGTACACCAGACCAATTTAAGCTTGCGATGGAAACTCGCACAACACCTATTTCAGCAACACAAGCTGTGGATGGAAATAGCTATCGTGAGGAAATTCCATTTGGATTGGACGCGGGCTTTTATTACATCCAAGAACTCAAAGATTTTGAACGTTACTGTTATAACCAGCTTCGCTATTCTACTTGTGACTCTTGGGCTTCTGTAAACTGGACCCCATGGAACAAAGAGCGTAGTAAAGACTTTACTTCTAATGCGTTAGCATTTGTAGAAGGCGATTCTGCTGCTTATAAAAATGAATATAACAATGTTATCAATCAGCTTACCGAAGATGGTGCAGCTGTCGGTAATCAAAGTAAAGTCAACAGTGAAAACAAGTCGACACTGGAAACAAGAAATACAGTCGTAGCACCTATTGAACCAAATTTTGTTACAGGTGATAACGACGCAAGCGTTGTGCAAAGCCACGCTTGGAAAACCGATGGCACTTTTACCGTTGGTAGTGTATCTCGAACAGCAAGCAATACCAATGGCGCTCACCACACATCGAAAGCAGCTATTTGGGATCAAAGTGGAACCGTCAGCGAGTTGGCTTGGCCAAGTGGCACATCTAAAGATGGAGAAAGACTGGCTCAAGGAAGCATGCGTGACCTTGTCACAGATGGAACAACGGTTTACGGCGTGGGTTACAACACATACAGTGATGATAACTATCTGAATGCTACTGTTTTTGTCGGAACCCTAGAGGCAGAAGGTAGCGTTGAAAACGCAACTTGGAAAAACAAAGTTGTTGTAGGAGCGAGACAGAGTGAGGGCGATGATACGGTTCATACAAACTCACGATTAACCGATGTTAACTCAAATTTTGTTGCTATTGGTGAAGCAAAACGTTCGGGCGGATATCTAATGCCAACGGGCTCTGCTCCAAATCGTCTCTTTATCGTAAATGATGTTCGTAAGGATTCTATTAACGCTTTTTACCCAACTACAGGTATTTTCTTTAGCGGTGCAGGCGGTAAGATGGGCGGTATCAACTCTTACAATGAAATCGTTGGGCAACTTGATGCGGAAACGACGCGTGAAGACGATGGCAAGCCACGTCGTAAGCGCGGTTTTATCTACCCATACAGTGTAGGTGGTGAGACTAGTGAACGTGCTTCAACACTATTTAATGGAAAAGCTTGGTTCCTAGATAGTTTGACTAATGGCGGTGACTACTCTGAACAAAACAACCAGTTCCGTATCATTGACGCAACCGATATCAACGATGCAGGTGTGATTTCTGGTACCGCGATGAAATGTGCTGGCGGTTACAGTACAACAGCAAACAATGCGACATGTAGTTCTGATGAGCAAATCGTAGCTGTAAAATTGGTGCCTATTGCAGGTGCGACTGAGAAGGACATTGTGTCTCGAAGCGTTGACTCAACGACAACAGAGCGTCAAGGTGCAGGCCTTGGTTGGTTAGCTTTGACCATGCTTGGATTGTTTGGGTTCCGTAGAAAATAGTCAAAAATCGTCAGTAATTTTTAAATCAAGCAGAGGCTCACACATTTGAGCCTCTGCTTTTTTTATGCCTTGAGAAATCACTCAACTTGATCGATTCTTATAAGTGGAGTCATAAAAACTCCATCAAAGTTTCACAATAACAGCTGTACGTTAGTAAATGGACCTGTATGAGGAATTAACTATGAAGAGACAAAAGCGTGATCGCCTAGAACGAGCTCAATCTCAAGGCTATAAAGCTGGGTTGAATGGAAGGTCTCAAGAGGCTTGCCCATATCAACAAGTTGATGCTCGGTCGTATTGGTTAGGTGGTTGGCGTGATGCCAGAGATGAAAGACAATCTGGTCTCTACAAATAAACTCTCCACATACAAAAAGAAGGATTCGAAAGGGCTCTACGGAGCCTTTTCTACATTTATAGACTAGGCAAACAAAAAGGCCCCTAAATAGGAGCCTTTATAAATCGATTAAATTCGTGATTAGAAGTTTGAAGTGTCTTGGAACAAACCAACTTTCAAATCTTTCGCAACGTAGATTTCTTTGCCATCTACGCATACACGACCGTCAGCCAAACCCATTACTAGTTTACGATTTACGACGCGTTTCATATGGATTTCGTAGGTTACTTTTTTCGCCGTCGGTAGGATTTGGCCTGTAAACTTCACTTCACCAACACCTAGAGCGCGACCTTTACCTTTACCGCCAACCCAGCCAAGGAAGAAGCCAACAAGTTGCCACATCGCGTCAAGGCCAAGGCAGCCAGGCATTACTGGATCACCAGGGAAGTGGCAATCAAAGAACCACAAATCTGGAGTAATATCCAATTCCGCCAAGATCAAACCTTTACCAAAATCGCCCTCTGTCTCAGACATTTTAGTAATACGATCCATCATTAGCATGTTTGGCGCAGGAAGCTGAGGGTAACCAGGCCCAAACAGTTCCCCTTGGCTAGAAGCAAGTAGATCGTCACGGTTATAAGAATCACGTTTGTTTTGCATTATCAATTACTCCAATTTTTGATAGCTGCATCTTAGTGAACACGTGTACGCTAAACAACTCCGATCAGTACTAGACAAACCAGTTTTTGATGCGCTGCACAATTCCTTCTGGATGCTCATGTCTTTCAAAGTTTTCAATACGTTCCGCTATTTTGCCAATAATGCTCTCGTCTTCGCCTCTAAAAGGTTTATTCATAACAATCGGAATAGCTTCATCTACCGTAGAGACGGACCAAATATGGAACTCACCATTTTTAATGCTTTCTATTACATCTTTATGTAATGCAAGGTGTTTAAGGTTTGATTTCGGCATGACAACGCCTTGATTTCCCGTAAAACCCTGATGTTTACAAACCTGATAAAAACCTTCAACTTTCTCGTTCAAGCCACCGACTGCTTGCACTCGACCAAACTGATCGACGGCTCCTGTAACCGCAACTTGTTGATTAATTGGAGATTCAGATAACGCACTCACCAAGCAACAAAGTTCTGCGAGAGATGCGCTGTCACCGTCAACTTCACTATAAGACTGTTCAAATACAATTGAGGCAGAGTAAGGCAGTGGTTCATCCAGTTTTAGAGCAGAGCTTAAGAAAGCTTGCATAATCATCATGCCTTTCGCATGTAGATTGCCTCCAAGCTCAGCTTTGCGCTCAACATCGGAAACATCGCCATCACCAAAGTGAATTACACACGATATTCTGGCAGGCTCACCATAGCTGACAGGGTGTCCAGCCATATCGATGACGGTTAGGCCATTGATTTGGCCAACTTGCTCCCCAGTTGTCTCAATGATGACTTGTCCATCTAAAATATCGTACACGGCACGCTGAGGAAGATAGGATTCGCGGTAATACTTGTCGTCAATCGCTTTATCTAATGACTCGTAATCTAATGTTTGGCCATCACTGAACTGGCTGGCAAGTGTTAGAAGTTGAGAATGCCACATTACACCTAACGGCAAATAATGTTGATCTTCAGTAAATCTCATACCAGCTAGCAATAGTCTTCTAAAGCCACATTCCGTTAAATGAGGCAGCTGATATTGAGAACATATCCAGTTCACCAAACCAAAGTAATCTGTCAAATTCTGCTCTGACAAATGAATATCTTCTTCAACTTCGGTATACATGGCAAAGCCTGAACAAAAGTCCTCGTCGATATATTCTAGCTCTGCTAACTGACTTCTTTCCCCAGTTACAATCAGTTTTACATCATAAGCTTTAGATGGCGGTACTGAAGTAGGTAAGCGAGTAGGGCTTAGGTTCAGTGGCTCGATAAGGTTTTGTTGAATTGCAGACTTTATATTCGGCCAAAGTCCCGGGTTAGCCAGAATGAGATTAGCAGGTACAATCAAATAACCGTCGTCAGCTTGTGAAATCAAGCCAGGTTGGAAGGCAATATCACCACTTACATCAACACTGTAACGGTCAAATAAACGTTTGGCATCAAGTGATTCCGACAAAACAATCGCAGCGTTAGAATGACTCTGAAGAGCTTTACTGATGAACTCTCTATAGACAGAATTATCGACGCAGTTAATGAGTAGCACGCGTGTCAATCCCGACATTTTGGAAAAGCGAGATATCGTTGCCGACATCCTCGGTTGAAGATCAGTAAAAGACTTCTTTGGTAACGAAGGTGCAGACTTTAAAAGTGCTTCGTACTGCTCAAGTGAAGGTGTTACGTCTTGCCAATTAAGTTGGTTCATTAAAATTCATCGTAATTCAATCTTGCCGACATTATAACGAAATGGACTATAACACCCTAGCACCAATTTGGTTCGCTCACGGCATTCAACACTCAATGAACAATACTTAGACAAATGAGTGATCAACATCGATACTTCTAAGAGTTTTATTTGCCCAAGTAAATTATCTGGGTTACGCTGTCACTAGGTTATGTTTATGGGTCGGAATAAATGAAATATCAGCAGCTTGAGAATCTAGAGTGTGGGTGGAAATGGAAGTATCTCATCAAGAAATGGAAAGATGGTGAAGCGATTACCCGACATATTGATACAAGTGAAGCAGATGCCGCGGTTGCAGAGCTAAAATGCCTTGAACATGAGCCTACACTTGTCTTGGCTTGGATAGAAAACCACATGTCAGAAGAGTTAGACAATAAACTCAAGCAGGCTATCCGAGCGAAACGGAAACGCCACTTTAATGCAGAGCAAGTCCATACAAAGAAAAAATCCATTGATTTAGATTACCGAGTTTGGGAAAAGCTTTCTAGTAGAGCAAACGAGCTCGGTTGTACATTATCTGACGCAATTGAATATCTACTTTCTGAAGCATCGAGAAGTGAGAAAGCGAGTCAAAAAGTTACCTCAATCAAAGAGGATTTGAGTAAATTGCTATCTAGCTAGGATAGGGAGTGCCAAATGTTATATGTAATCTTAATTGCTGCCATCGTGATCTTTTGGTTGATCGCAGTTGATAGACCAGTGCTAAAAGTAAAGTTTGATAACGGCCATATCAGTAACGTAAAAGGGCATCTACCACCTTCTTTCAAACATAACTTACAAGATATTAGTGAACATAATCCGTTTAGTGGTGAAATGAAGGTATATAGCCAACGAACCGGCATGCGCTTGAGCTTCTCCAAGGACGTTCCCAAAAAAATCCAACAGCGGATTCGCAACGTTTTTCCGCATCAAGGTTTCAAAGCGAGCAAAGGCAAGAAGCGAGCTTAATTACATATCAGTTACTTAATCGTGTTAAATGGGACGCAATATAGCGTCCCATTTTCGTATCTATAGAAAAATTATTTATCATTGATTAATCAATAAGATAAACGGGCTTAAATTATGCGATACGTTGTAACTTTAATGTTCTTACTCTTCGTAAGCACTCCAGCTTTGTCTGACGACTCGGAAACGAACCCATTGGCTAAAAAGATTAAAACTAAGATTCAAAGGAAAGCGGACAATAAATTTGATGGCTACCAAGGTTATTGCGATGTCATGATAGAGATGGAACACAAAGGTAAAAAAGCAGTAATAAAAAGAGTAACCAGTAGTGGTGACAAAAAAGTTTGTCGGTATGTGAAATCCAACTTGAGGAAAGGAAAACGCTATCGTTATAAATATCCAGAAAAGTATATTCGGCTTCATATAACCACAGGTTCGTGATTTCAATGTTGATTAGAAGCATCGGGCAGCAAGAGCGCAAAGCTTTCAGACTCGATGAACTAGATGAAAATGAAGTGGCTCTCGTGTAATTGGCTGGGAATGCAGGCTAGGTGAGATAAACCAATCAACTCGAAATGATAATCTGCAGATAAAATCAGTATGGGAAGGAATTGCAAAAAAGTATAACGGACTTGGATTATCAAGCATTTCAATGGTTTGTGCCGGATTGGCTTTAGTGATTGCAAGTCCACAGGAACCACTATTACAGTGCGCATTATATCTGCTTATGTTGAATTCGATTGCATATGCAAGTCTTATAAAATGTCTCTCTTTTGAGGGACTATTCAATGAAGTATCACGAAATGACTAAAAACTATATTTTTCGTGAATTTGAATGTGGTTTATCCGTCGAACAAGCTGCTGAACTTTGTTTAAAAACTGTGAGAACAGTCAAAGAATGGGATAAGGGGAAAACCATTCCACCGGAGTGTAAACGGTTAATGAGAATGACAAAAGGAAGGGAACTGAGCCCATCTGATCAATGGGAGCATTTTAAAATGCATTACGACAGACTGGAACTACCTACAGGACAACTGGTTACTGCCCAACAAGTTCTGACGGGTATTGCATTATTAGAAATCGGGGCTTTGACTGACTTAGAAGCAGCTGGAAAGGTATTGAAATTTGCACGAGCATTAAAAAACATGATGTAAAGAGTGGCCCCTAAAGGGGCCACTCTTTAGAATTTGATATACTGCTTTATGAACTAGAAGGCAGTTTTTCTGAAATTCTCAAACAAAACCACTGAACAAGGAACATATATAAAAAATAATACCAACAGCTATTCAAGACATACATAAATAAATCAAAATCAGAAAAATCGTTGCTTACTCCTTGTATTGTTGCGCTGAATAAAATTAATGTAAGTATTGCAACATCAAGTTTGATAAAAACCCAAAGTATTGGGGACTTGTATTCTTTGTAGGTGAATACAAATGTTAAGTGGGCTACAGAAAAAAACGTTATCAACGCTATAAAAAAATTATCCATAATATCTCTTTGATTTGGTGATTATTTGAAGTTTGTTGTGAAATTACATTTGACAATCGGTTCATAATAACACCTCAAACAAAATCGATATGCTACGATACACTCATTTTTTATGAGTGAGGAACAGAAAGTGCCTGAATTACTGATACTTATATCTTTAGCGTGTATTGTGTATCTATTCACAAAAAAGGGTAAGAAGCCTAAACGTAGGCTTAACGAGTGGGAGCAACGTGCAACGGTTAGAAGACCGAACAGCATACATTCTTTTGAACCAAAAGCTGTAGACAATAGCCCCAAGATAGTCGAAGTACCTTTGCCGAACACTGGCAATAAGACTAATTCTGTACCTCACAAGAAAAGTACATACTTGGCCACCAAGACAGAGCGCAGATTCTATAAAGTGTTGCAGGAGCTTATACCTGATGAATACGTGATTCATAGTCAAGTTTCATTGATGGCATTGGTTCAACCGACCAATTTCAAAGATAACTCTCGAACTTGGGCTAAAAGAATGGACTACGTGATAACGGATAGAGACACAAAAGTATTGGCAGTTATCGAGCTAGACGACTCATCTCATAGGCAGAAGAAGAGACAAGAACGAGATATATACGTAAATAATGCACTTAACGAACACCACCCGTTGCTTCGGTTTGAAGCTAGAAGCTCTTATGACAAAACACATATCGCAACCGTATTAGAGCGCAACACGATAATAAAGTGTAAAGAACTAGACAGTGTATTGCAGTGCAGCTAAAGCAGAGCCGAACATCAATTGTTCGGCTTTCGTTTTAAGTCAAAGTATCGTGATTCTTATCGTTACTTTTCTACCGTATTGACCTTTTCTTACCTGAACCGCTTTACTTGAAACTCAATCACCTAGTGACACTGAAACGCTTACAAAGACCGTCAATATATTCGACGTATAGCTCGTTTGAAAAGCAATAAACTTGATAGCTATCAAGAGGTAGGTCACGCCAACGTATGTAACAATGCAAGAAAATGGTGCGATGCATCTATTATTCAGTTTTCTAAATACTCAATATTGAATAAATCAATGTTGAGTTATAAAGTTTGATGACATGACGCGGCTCGGATAAAAGTATAAGAATTATGTATCAAGAAATTTTTGAAAGAATGCAAACTATCACTCAATCAGGTTGGCTAAGTGTTACTGAAGGGTTGATATCTGAAAACTACTATGTTACTGACAATGGCAAATATGTTGCTGTAGGGCTCGATGGTTATTTAGGGCTTATAAAAAACAATACGCTCATCTATGAATATGATGATATAAACCTCGTTAAAAATATAAAATTAAAAGTTGAAGAGACTGACTCAGACGTAAAACTGAGTGTGATCACTGGAGGTGGAGAGCCAAAGGTGATCCATGCAAAAAATAGAGAGATAGTCAACAATCATGTTAACTACCTATTCGAAATACAAGATGTCCCGCTACTCATCTCTTTTATTTGTCCTGAAAATAAAGAATATGCCTTATTAGATATGAAAATATCTGGAGACAATGTATCTGAACTTAGAGATCTCATCATATCTATAGGTGATACGTTTAGTAATATAAAAGGAAGTGAGGAAGACATTACTAAGGAATTAAGTAAAGAGCTAGTAACGCTAAAGAACCAAAAAGAAGAGTTAGAAGAAGAATCTAAACGATTAATAGAAACTAACCAAAGGCTCCATGACACAAAAAATGTCGAAGAAAATCAACTAAAACAGACAAAACATTATGTAGAGTCAGTAAAAGTCGAGCTATCAGACTTAAATGATGAATTGGCGAAGAATCTTAATGAGGTATCCAAGCAATCCAAAGAAATAAGGGATAACGAAAAAAAGATTAATTTATTTATAAGTGAAATATCAGATAAGGAAATTATAATTCAGGATTTAGATGATAAGATTAAAAAATTCAAAGAAGAAGAGTCTATGTTTAGTGAAGACTTTTCTTCATATAAATCAGAGGTCATAAAACAAAATAAAACCTATACCAAACTCTTGTTAGTGTTTATAGCTTTAACAACAGTCATTAGTTTTGTCATCTATCAAAGCGCCTTGTCAACTGTTGATAATTACCAATTTAACTTTGACTTATGGACACATTTAGTTAGTCGTCTTCCTATTATATTTATAAATTTGTTTTTGTTAGGAGCTTTGACATCTGTAATATACTTCCTAATAAATATAATCACTGAAAACTCAAACAATATAGCTAAAACCAAACAAGTTTCTTATTTGGTGAAGGAGTGTGTTGATGCTCAGAAAAATGGTTTAGATGAGCTGGATTCAGATGCTGTATTAAAACAAAGAGTTGAGAGCAAAATGGCTCTTATCAAAAGTCTCATAACTCATAACAAAGATTGTGTTACTCAAAAAATTGACAAATCTGGTATGCAAGAAATTATAGTTGATCTTTTAAAAAAGGAATCTAGTACTAAAAATAACTAGTCGTTCCAGAATTATTAATCAATGCATTACAAATAATACATGAGTGTTTTGTAACCAAATACAAGCCGAACAGCAATTGTTCGGCTTTTAATTTTAATCAAAGTATCGTGGTTCTTATCGTTACTTTAAGTTCTTTATCTACCGTATTGGTCTTTTCTGACCGGAATAACGCACCAAGTAACGGAACATCCATCAAGACAGGTACACCGCTTACCGAGTCGCGCTGCTCTTGGGAAATCAACCCACCTAAAGAGATCGTTTGGCGGTCTTTTACCTTGACTACAGTTTGCAGTGTTCGCGTATTGGTGATGATGTCGGATGCGATAGAGGAATCCGTCACCGAGTCGGACTTTTGCATAATCTGCAACACAACGTGATCACCAATTACATGCGGTACAACCTCAAGTGACACGCCCACATCTTTACGTTCTATTTGCTGGACTCGATTACCGCCGTCTGTTACCTCAGACGAAGTTAGGAACGGCACGTTCTGACCAACCGTGATGTAACCGCGCTCCCTGTCCATAATGAACATGTTTGGTCGCGATAAGAGCTTGGTATTCTGGTTCTTAGACACGGCTTTAATCAGCGCATTAAAATCACCGCCCTCATAAAATAGCAGGTTATCAACGGCTTTCTTGATTGCGGTCGGTTGCGAAACAAAGCCAGCCTCACTCAGTGCTAAGTCCATATTTACGCCGACTTCCTGAGAATCACCGAGCTCAGTTTCGGTAATCACCGCCTCGATAAAGACTTGCTTTTGTGGTCTATCAATCCCTTTGATGAGCACATCAATGTGCTTCAATTGATTCTCAGAGCCAGTCACGATAATGCTGTTTGTGGTCGGTAGCACTTCAACCTTGTAGTTCTTAATTGCTTTGTTGTTCAGTGTTTTATTCTGAGTTGCAGCAAGCATCGAGGAAATCAAATCAACGACCTTGGTATTTCGAACATTCTCAAAGAAGTACAGCTTCACTTGAGAGGGTTCGAACGTCTCCACTTTGTTAGCGTCAGCAATGATGGTAAAAACGCCGTGGTCATGCGTAAGCTCGTAACCATGCGCACGAAGTACCGAAAGGAAAAAGGCAGGATAGTCCTCATCTTTCAAATCCGGTGCGGTAAAGCTGACCTCACCAGTTACGCCATGACCAAGCACAACCGTGTTTCCAGTATGAACCGAGAACCACGATGCAAAGTCTCCAATCGGTGTGTTCTTTGCCTCAAAAGGCGCAGAGCTTGCGGCAAAAGAAGGCGAGCTGAGCAGGGCACACGTAAGCAGTAAAGTGGTAATGCTTGATGTGGAAAAGTTGGAACAAGCCGTTGTTTGTTTCTCAACTTTACCACAGCGCATGATAAGTAATGAGCGCGCAAACAGTGAGCCTCCGGCGCAATAAAATTCTTCTTGTATTTCTGAAAGAAAAGCTGTGAGTTTTGCGATTATCCATGACATAAAGCGCACCTTTTTCCCTAGCACATGACTTTGAATGATTGACCGTTGCCACTCACCGTAATGGAGCAAGAGCCGTTAGATTGAGCCGTAAAGCCTTTTGCGTATAGTTGCGACGACGACAGACGCACATCGTCCTTAACCAGCACAAAAGACGGGGCTACGTTTGGGGGATTCATTGAAGATTCGATTCGATAGCCATCGAGCAAGTCACTCAATGACTCGCGAAGCACCGCGGCTTGAGCCGTTTCGGGTTCCGTCGACATGTTCGGCGTGCCAACTAAGGTGAACACCGCAAACGAGACGGCGACACCTGCCGCAAACACACTGAATCGAGAGTATTTGCGGAGATAGATTTTCGTAATGCGCATGATATTTCTCAACGTATACGGGACAGTGTAACGTCCGTGGGTATAGTAGGGCGGCAATACTGAATAAACGCCGTCCTCATAGTTGTTTCTAAACATCTGCTTAGTGTCGTAAGAGCTGTATAAGTCCGTGCCCCAAAGCATCCATTTGTCGACGGTGAGCGAGTTTGCGTTGTCACCATACTTCACAATGCCAACGTGCAGTTTAGGCATTTTCAACTTGAGTTGACCGAGTGTCATAACGGATACCGCTGTCGAGATGATAGGGACTTGAAGACGGTCTAAACGACGACAAAACACGGTGTGTTCAGCCAGCGCGAGACGCGCTTGTTTATCAACAATCGAAATGTCTTGAACGATGAAAATCACATCCCATCCAAGCTTTCGAATATGCAAAAGGTGATCAATTAACTTTTGTCGATTCTTGTCGTTCCATGTGCGCGAGTTAAACCACGTTCCGCACTCATCGAGCACAATCAAACCGTCTTTTTTGGTGTCATAGCTCTTGTTTGCCGAGCCAATCACCATCAAATCCTCTACCTGAGGCTTGTCCGGTAAGCGATAAAGGCGAGTGTTGCGCTTATCGCGTCCAAGCATTTCTTTCAAGTTGATATCGAGGTTTGTCGCCACAGGCACACCGCGCATAAATGCCTCGCGAATCTTACCGACCGCCGTTAGTGTTTTGCCTGAGCCGAGCTTACCCGTGACAAAGTAGACCGATGCCATTACGCCGCCCTCACAATCGCGTAGAACTTCCACTCCCACACCCAACGCAGCAGACGCGCAGAGTAAATCGCACTCACACAAGGCACGGCGTTATTAGGGATGAACATACCCGCTGCTTGTGACCACATTGGAGGAGCAACATAAGACAGACCCGTTGCAAGGGTGTAAATCGCCAAGGTGAGGGTGACGGTCAAACCGATTAGCAGCGTTAAAATGACCAAGTTAATCGTGACGTTTCGTGCTTTCGCAATGAAGAACCAACCAAATAACGTGGTCGCTATCTGAGAGATAAAGGCAACCAGAGCAGGGAGGCGCAACGCCGTCCCAATGGTACTGACAATTGGTAATAGCTGAATCATTAGTAATATCTCCCCGAACCTGGCTTGTTACTTGGTACAGGCGTGACCTCAGTCAGCAGGATTTCAACAAGCGTCTTAATCGTGTAGATGTAAATCAGAATTGAGATGATCATTTTGAGTTTCTGCGAAAACTCACAAGAGATAGAAGCGCGACCACCGCCAAGCGTGGGCAAGGATAGATTCATGCAGGGCGTTGGCTTAGGTAACACACTCAAAAACGAATCTGATATAGCATTAATATGCCCCTCAGATTCCGCCGTCAGATTCTTCTCAATTAAGTCGTTTGCCGCATCGGTCACAGTCTTTTCGTAGGAATTCATCGCACCGGACACGGCTTTATCCGCTTGAGTCAGCACATCACCGACATAATCCGAACCTAAACCATGAGGGTTTTCACAATAGTTGTTTTCCTCGGTGGGCTCACAAGGCTTGAGTTCGTCGAGCTTATCCGATAGCTCTGCAAATCCATCAGCGTTAGTGGTTTGCAAATCATCGAGCCCCTTAACCACCTCACCAACAGAGTTGGTGTTTCGGTTGACCGCCGTTGTGATGTCACCGTTAGCTTGCTGAATCAGCGCCTTAGTGTTTTCGTAAATCTTGTTGTCGTTGATTTGCTGCTTCTGAATCGCTTGGGTGTTAGTCACCATCGACGCATTGAGCGCAATGATTTGGTTTTGAATATCAGCGCTCGATTGATTGAGGTCGACGTTGAGTGCGTTAAGTGCCTTGTTCACATCCGAGTTAAGCCCTTTAATCGCGTTGACTACGCCCTTATCGGTCGATTCATCTGTGTCAGGGTCTTCAACATCTGGCACGCCCCCCGTATCTGGAGGATTAACCGTATTGGTGGAGTCGTCAGGAAGTACGCTTGGGTCTTCGATATCGCCCGTCGGGTCGTCAGGGTCGTGAATTGGATCATCGGGAATAATAGGGGTGTCAGGACCATCTTTACCCCAAAACAGCGTACCACCCTCACACTGATTACCAGTGAATTGAAACTTACCGTGACACCGAGTGTTTTGAGTGAACTCGCCAGAGTCGACATCGGTACAAAGCGTAGTGTCATTTGGAATGCGCTCTAGTTCACAACGGGTTGCGCCAAAATCGCCATAACATGCGCCCGTGACTTGCTCACCATATACATAAGCCGACCAGTGAAGTGATTGTTTATCATCAATAGATTGCTTGAACTGGCAAGCGTCCATACAGGTGCCATCGGGATTCTTCCCATAGTCACATTTAGGCTCGCAGGCTATCGTTGAGCTATTAAATCGCTCGCCAGATGGACATCTCGCTTTCTCATATATAACGTAGGTCTCGTAGTAGCCTTTATTGTTATAACAATTTGAAGCATATCGGTTGTAACCTAAATCAGTATCGTAAAGCACAACAGAACAATCACGCACACCACCGTAAAGGTTTTCACCGTAATTCTCATACAAGCACGCATGGACAGAAGAGGGGTTATTCCAAGCTCTTTTCTCATAGCATCCCATCATTCCCGAGCTTGCATACATTTCTAAAGCACTAGAGTGACAGGCTAAAAATAAGAGAGAGAAAAAAATAAGGTAACGAAAAGTGAGACTAAAATTCATCGCAACAAACCAATAAAAAAGGGAGCATGAGCCCCCTTATCCGTTGATTAGTGAGTATTGATGCCACTCACAAAGCCGTGGGGGTGGGTGTATAGAGCAACCGTTAGAATTAGGTTGCTTTGTTTGCACCTTTCTTGAATAGCTTGATACCGATGAAGCCAACCGTCATTGGCACGGCGATGCCCCATGTCGAGGTGAGCATTTCAGTGACGTAACTTGCCAGTGTGCTAAAGGCTTGTGTTGCCACTTCTGGCAGTGCTGCATTCGCAGAAGATGCCGCCATGAGAAGTGCACCACCAAATGCCGCACGTTTTGCTGTTACTACTGCGCTAGCCTTAGCCATTGCTGCGCGTACTTTGCTTTGCTTTTCCATAGTCTTATTTCCTATGTTATGGTTTATGAAGAAGTTGAAACCTCAGCCGCTTTCTTGAATCCGAGAATGTGGAAGCCAATCGAGAAGCCAAGGATAAAGGCTGTCGCGAAACAGCCGAGCATGAACTCTGATGACAGCATTTATCTTTGTCCTCCGACCATCCAACCGAGCGCAACTAGCAAGAAACAAATGCCTAAGAACACCATTAACTGAAAGTTATCGAGTCGAGCCATTAGCTCTGCAAATTGCGTCTCGGTCATGATTTAGCCCTTACTTTTCATTAAGTTGAGGTAGGGCGTAGAGGTGGAAACCGTCGATAGAGACATGTTTACCCTCATCGTTACCAAAGCTGAATTTCTTGTGTTCCACATCAAACATCATGCGATTACCCACACAACGCTTGAGCAGTTCGCCAGCCTTGCCGTTTTCCCAAAGCTCAGGAGACACGCGCACTTCAATAGTGTCTGTTGGGTTGGTCGTGATAAGACGGAGCTTGCCGTTTTGCTTTTGTTCGCCGTTACGGTCTGTTTTGGTTTCTTGCACGATGTCCGAAGCATCTAGAATTAAACCTTCCATTCTCATAGTGTTTTGCCCTTATTTTTACGTTGTTGGTTAGTTGAAAATTGAAATGACAGTTATTGACACAAGTCCAAGGGAAATTAATGCATCATGTCGGGCGGGGCTGCGCCCACCCAACACGACGCATTAATTTCCTGAGGGTCGGTTAGCAACAGCGCTTCCATTTCGTCATAGAGCGCTAGGTGTTTTTCGTATTGCTCGTAAAGGTCGTCATACATACGCTCGTATTCTTTTTCACGTTCTAGCGCGTCGAAGTAATCGACCACATTAGACATAATCCCTTGTTGAGCACGGATGAATTGCTCTTTGTTCTCGGTCTTCCAAGTACGGAAGCGAGTCGCGATAAAAATCTTATGGAACATCAAGCCATTCAAACGCGCTTGAGCCATATCGCCGTAACGAGTCGATGAGTATTCACCGCCCGAAGCAATCAGTTTTTCGATAGAGGTTGAAACGGAATATTCCGCTTTTACTGGTTGGTCTTTGCGCTTAACGAACACGCCGCCCATTGCGTAACAAAACGCTTTCCAGTCGCCCTCATCAGCAGAGCGGCGAACCTTTTCTAATAGAAAGTGTTCGTCTTGAGATAAATCTGTAAACAAAGCATCGTCCTCTTTGAATTCATCACGAAGACGACGAAGCTCACGCCATACCGTGACAGATGGACCACCAATAAATTGAAATTGACGAATTTGATTCACACGTGCCCAAGTTACGACACGTTCTGCCGCATCTGAGCCAGACAAAGACGAGCCTTTGTCAGAATCAATGTGCTGGCCGTCGATGTTTTTGCTCAGGTACTTAGCGACATAACCAACGGCTGAACCTTGCGACCAGTCGATAACTTCCGCTTTGAAACGGGCTTTCTTTGCGCCTTTTTCGTCAGGAGAGTCAGCCATAGCAAGACGACGAAACTCAGACGTCACAAATTTGCGTGCGGATTTCTCCATGAACAGCAACAAGTGGTGATGCGGTGTGCCATCTTGGTGAGGCTCAACAATACGCATCCCGTAAACCTTGATTTTGCTTTTATCAATCGACTTACGAAGATTTGCCCAAACGCCCATTAGATAAGCGTGAGCCGCTTTCGCATCAGGCTTGCCAGCCTCAAGCCATTTCGGGTTGATGTCGCCTTTAGAAACAGAGTGAAAACGAGACGGAGCTGTTACCGTGAAGAACACCGCATCGTGATTCGATTCTTGAGCGATTTCCTCAAAGCCACGCAGACGAACGAACATTTCAGCGCGGCGAATCTCAGCGTTAGAAACCGACTTAGCGGATAGCTCACTGAGTGTGAAGTAGTTAGACGGGTCAGCCTCATCGTAAGCAATCGTGTTTTCTAGCGCGATACGGTTAGACGTATTGCGATCACGTTGACGGCTTAGAGAGAAATCCGAGCAATAAACTTGCTTACGGCGTTGAACAAGCGCTAAATCACGCGCAACACATTCAACCTCGTAAGCACATTTACGGCGCAGTTGACGAACAAGCCAATGCTCATCAAGCGCGCGGTTCACCAAAGCGAAAAGCTCACAGTTGTTTTCTGCGTATTGAATTTGCTCAGGTGAGAATGCCAAGCCTAATGAATCAAGAAGCTGACACGCTTTATCAAAACGCGCTTGTGATTCTTCAAGCGGAATCGCACTTAACACGCGAGAAAAGTCACGTGATTTACGCTTGGCTAGATTGGTAATTTGCTCATCCGACATCGCGTAGCTGTAGCCGTGCTCAGTCAAACGGTCGTGAGCCTCGTTAACTGCGCGAACGGCTTCCAACGCGTTACGTGTTTTAAGGATGTCGGTGTAAGCGCGTGTCATGTGTCGAGCGAAGTCACCGTTACGGTGTAATGATTTCGGCAAGTCCAAACAAGGGTTAGAAGTAGGGCGCTCAATAAAATCTGACAGGTCGTGTGAGTAGATTGACGCACTCATTGCCGATTTCACAGCCGACGGAATGAAATCCTCAGGCGTTGTAAATCTGTGGTCGACGTACTCAAAACGATGGTCGAATAAGTTGTCAGGAATGTGCTCACATGAAGCCCAAGAATGGACAGGAACAAAATCAATCCATTCTTGTTTACCTGATGCCAAATCAATAACAAGTTCACGCATTATTGAGCCTCAAGCTCTGAGTAGAATTTACGCTTCTCATCTTTGCCAGAGCAATGTGAAACAACCAGATACTCGTAAACGGTGACGCGACCGTCAGAGGCATAGTCGCGAGCCAACTCACCACAAAACTCATGGTCTAGATAAAAAGCAAAAGTTTCGTAGTCGTCGTATGGGATTTCAAACGAGTCGTAGATAAGGGAACCAAAGAAATAAATACCCGTGGCAATAACCGAGACAAGAAACAAACTCCAAGCGCGATTCAGATATATTTCTAGTTTTTTTGTGTTGGAGACTTCTGACATAACAACCACCTTGACTAGTTGAGAGAGCGACCGCCAAAGCCAAGCGCGAAAGCGTCAAGGGCAAACGCCCAGAGCTAAGGCGGTCTGATACTGATTGAATAACCAAATTTGGTTAGTAGCGTAATCACCAAAATTGGTTAGCGCAAGACACCAAAAATGGTGATTGATAAGCTAAACTGACGGAAACGGAGGAAGCGGTATGTATCAGAACAAACTATTAGATGCCTACAAAAAGGCTCAAAGTTACGTACAAGACAAACAAATTGCAGCGGATATGAATGTGCCGCCGCAGAGAATCAGTGATTTCCGCAAAGGAAAGCGTTATATGACTGATACACAAGCAATTTTTCTTGCAGAGCAATCAGGTTTAGACCCTGAGATTGCATTGTTGGGTTGTCACGCTGATCGCAATGATAATCCGCAGATAAAAGCAGTATGGGAAGGAATTGCAAAAAAGTTTAATGGGCTTGGATTATCAGGTATTTCAATGGCTTGTGCCGGATTGGCTTTAGTGATTGCAAGTCCACAGGAATCACTATTACAGTGCGCATTATATGTGTTATGTTAAATGAGATGTGCTCGTACGCCAAATGTTGCCAATGAGCACTCCTATTCCCCTGTGGATTTGAAATTTAAGGTCTCCATCATAACCATTAAACATAATGGCTATTTACCATAAAATACTTAATATAGATCTTAATAATCTATCGATTGTTAAGATCTATATTAATGCTTTTTCTACTTACAGAAATGGCTGTATAGCTTCAAAGATATCTTGTCTTCGAACTGGTTTGGAAATGAATCCATCCATACCTGCGTCAAGGCATTTATCTCTATCACTTTCTAGCGCATGAGCGGTTAATGCGATGATTGGAGTCTTGAAGCCTTTATCTCGGAGAAGCCTTGTTGCAGTAATCCCATCCATCACTGGCATCGAGACATCCATAAGAATCAGGTCGATTAAATCCTCATTTTCCTCTAAGAACGTTAATGCTTCTGCTCCATGACTTGCGATATGAACATTATGACCAAGCTTATTTAAAATAAGCTTTATTACAAACTGATTCGACTCGGTATCTTCGACTACGAGAAGATCCATCGCTTTTATTGGTTGGTTGTTTTCTATTTTAACTGGACGATTTTGATTGCACCGAGTTAAAACGGGAATCTTAATAGTAAATGTTGAGCCGACATGCTCGTCACTTTTAACGATAATCTTGCCGCGCATCATTTCAACTAAATGCTTGGTTATTGCTAGCCCTAGTCCTGTACCACCAAAGCGTCTCGTGATGGAACGATCACCTTGATGAAATGCCGTAAATAGATGTTCTTGCTTGGCTTTAGATATACCAATTCCGGTGTCTGATATTGAAATTACAAGCTCGGAGTCTTGCTCAGATACTGAAACTTTTACTTCTCCTTCATCAGTAAACTTTATTGCATTCCCAATAAGATTAAACAGGATTTGAGATAATCGCGTAGAGTCAATCCAAAACTGTTTGTCGGTAGTTACCATGCAATTGAGTTTAAATTGAAGGCTCTTCTTCTTAGCTATTTGTTTTTGTTGAGAAATAACAAAAGTGACAGTGTCTCTTAAATTAACCCACTGCTCATTGAGTTGAAAGCGACCTGATTCAATTTTTGAGAGGTCAAGGATGTCGCTGATAATCGCGAGAAGCAACTCCGCTGAGCATTCCATTTGGCTCAGGGCATCGATTTGCTCTTCTGATAAGGTGGATTGTTTCAGAATATCGAGCATTCCAAGGACGGAATTTAGAGGGGTTCTAATTTCATGACTCATCATCGCTAAGAATTCTGACTTTGAGCGATTTGCAAGCTCTGCTTCTTCTCTTGCTTTAGCAAGCTGAGTTGTTCGCACTTCAACAATACGTTGTAACTTCTCTTTGGTTTCAATATCGATGACAGCCCTCTCAATTAAAGGCCGAAAGCGTCTTAAGGTTTCCTTATTTTCTATGCTAAAGTGCCCTTTCTTAGCACCAATAAGTAAGATGACCGTTTGTGTTACTTCTGAACGTATGCCCGTTAGGACTACCGAGTTTACATGGCTTTTTATAAAGCTGTTCAGGTTAATAAACTCCGCAAGCCTATCTGGTTCGAACAGCAGAATACATTCGCCATTCAGCGCCCTCTCAGATGCGTTACCGTGTAACCAAGATATGTTATCAAATACACTATTTGTCGATATCAACGTTTTGAAGGGGTACCTCTCATCATCACGAGTTAGAACGATAAAATCATCAAAGTTGATGTACTTCTTAAGGACATTATTTAATCCCGTAAATATCTCGTGCCGGTTTTTTGCTTCACTCATCGCGGATATCGCTGAAAGAATAGCTTTATTCTCATCGGCGAGCAGTCGCTCTCTTTGCCTAGCCTGTTTTAGTTCGACTAACGCTTCTTGCAGCGCTTCCTGTTGGTATATGTCTAAGTATTTATCTTTCATAAGGTTTATGGAATATCGCTGATGAAATCATCAGGTTTCCATGTCCATTCTCACCACCAATAAATCTACCTTGCTCACCAAAAGTAAAAGGGCAAATAAAAGGTAACTGTTCTAGTTCTTGGTTAATTTGTTCACAAACGCTATTCATGTCTTGCATTAAGTGCAACATAGGACCTGCGCAAAAGATGTTTATCACCCCAATTTTTCGAGATTCTTCTAATTTTTGATTAAAGGCTGCATTTACAACTTTAGCAGCGCGTGCAACGAGGTGTTCTCTGCTTCCTTTCATTAAAGTGAGTTCATCACCCTCTTCTATTCGTGTAAATAGCTCAATTCCTCCATCTCGCGTCTCACGAATTGGATGGGACAATTTGTAATATGGACGCTCATAGAGGTGGCCAGCGACACGCCCTAGTGGATAAGCGCTCGAGTTTGTAAATAGCAGGTTGTTTTTGCCTAGTTGGTTATCTTGATGGTTTGTCCACTTTCTATAAACATTGAGGGCTGGTTCGTCATCAATTTCTAGTAAGCACCTATCGTTAGTTTTGGTTGCAACCCCTTTGATATTGGTTGGAGTGTGCCCAGCACTAAAAGCAATATCAACAGGCTGTGAGGAGTAAAATAATGTCAGACTTAAACCTGCAGTTTGAGATCCTTGGGCGGTAATAACAGACCATTTTCCCGCGATATGATTATCAGCGGCTGAACCACCAATAATTGGGATCAGCGTACCAAACCTTTCATCTATAGATGCAATGATTGATTCCTCTTGCCCTGGAGTTGCATGAAGCAGTATTAAGTTTGGCACTTCTCCTACGCGGTTAGCGTTCTCAAGAGCCATATCTAAGGCTCTAGTTACACTGTCACCTGAATCATAGTTAGAAATACCAGTGCCATAAGCATGAGGGCCTGAGTCATAAATTGCGAGCGCCGCAACCACTGGGCCCGTATGAAACCCCTGGTCTGTCATTACTGCTTGGCATGAACTGGCGCCATGAAAAGGCACACCGGGAAAATGCTCAAGAAACGCTTCTCGAATTAACTCGAAGTCGTACTCTTCCGTGTAGTAGCACATCACGTAAGACAAGTTCTGTTGTGTCAGTTCGGACCTAAGCGTTTCTATCGCTGAGTCTTCATCTTTAATATGAGTAAAAACTGATTGGCAATGCATACGATTTTATAATTGGGTATCACTCTGCTGTTATACCATTCCAACCAATTTTCTCTAGGTAAGAAGGTGAAAATTTCATTAAGAAGTTGCGATTATCTCGTGACAGATCGTATTTATAATTGAACTACAACAATGTTTTCGCCTTTTTTAAAGGTGATTTTTTTTGATTCAGGCATTGTGTCCCATTCTATTTTCTTATGCTCTCGATCGAGATTGATAAATTCGCCAGATTGATTTGGATCAATTTTTAGAGTGCTACTTTTTATCGTTTCGAGCGAAATTCCCGTTGAGTCACGATTAATTGTGATTATTTCACCTTCAATTGTTACATCGCATCGTTCTTTTTGTGAACAGTCAATGCTAGTAACGCTCTCGTGTGTAAAGGTACGCCAGAAAAATGCGGCTATTAACACACTGAGCATGATTAAGATTTGTGCAAGTCGCGCCTTTGTTAACTTTTGTGCAGGCATAATTACTAATATCCTTGTTACAAACTTCAAACTTTTTAAATAAAAAATGATTTCCAGGGGGCCAGTAAGGTTACTACCCTGTCATTGAATTGTTAATTCAAGTATAGTGTCACGCTGAAAATGCCACTTTTTATTAAAGTCAGCAATGGAAATAAGGTGATGATAACACTTGAATTCTAGAGTTTACTTGGGTGGTGTTACGACGCAAGTCGTGTTGGAAGTAAAAGTGTAGTTAATTAGAAATTGGAAGCATGCAAATGAGCCAAGTAAAGCAGCTTGAACAAAACTACAACTATACAGTCGTTCGCCAATTTACCCTTGTGACCATTTTATGGGGCATAGTTGGTATGGCTGTTGGTGTTTTGATTGCCGCTCAATTAGTTTGGCCACAGCTAAACTTTGATACGCCGTGGTTGACGTACAGTCGCTTACGTCCACTGCATACTAATGCGGTAATTTTTGCGTTTGGTACCAGTGCTCTGTTCGCAACGTCTTATTATGTTGTACAGCGCACATGTCAAACACGTCTTTTTGGTGGCCCACTCGTTGCCTTCACCTTTTGGGGTTGGCAAGCAATCATCCTGGCAGCAGCCATTACTTTGCCTCTCGGTTTAACATCGGGTAAAGAGTATGCTGAGCTAGAATGGCCTATTGATATCGCAATTGCGCTAGTATGGGTATCATATGCGGTGGTGTTCTTCGGCACACTGGTGAAACGAAACACGTCACACATATATGTGGCAAACTGGTTCTTCGGTGCCTTTATTATCACAGTAGCAGTACTTCACATCGTGAACAGCATGGCTATTCCTGTGTCACTCGGTAAATCTTACTCGATTTACTCGGGCGCAGTGGATGCGATGGTTCAGTGGTGGTATGGACACAATGCGGTAGGTTTCCTACTGACCGCTGGTTTCCTAGGTATGATGTACTACTTCGTTCCTAAACAAGCTGAACGTCCTGTTTATTCTTACCGTCTATCTATCGTTCACTTCTGGGCACTTATTTCTCTATATATTTGGGCAGGCCCTCACCACCTTCATTATACAGCGCTACCAGACTGGACTCAGTCTCTAGGTATGGTTATGTCGCTGGTTCTATTTGCTCCTTCTTGGGGTGGTATGATCAACGGTATTATGACGTTATCTGGTGCATGGCATAAGCTTCGTTATGACCCTATCCTACGTTTCCTAATCGTTTCACTGTCGTTCTACGGTATGTCTACCTTTGAAGGCCCGATGATGTCGATTAAGACGGTTAACGCACTTTCTCACTACACAGACTGGACCATTGGTCACGTTCACTCTGGTGCGTTAGGTTGGGTTGCGATGGTTTCTATCGGCTCTGTATATCACTTGGTACCCCGCCTATTTGGCCAAGAGCGTATGTACTCTGTTGGTCTAGTTAATGTGCATTTCTGGCTAGCAACAATCGGTACCGTTCTTTACATCGTTGCGATGTGGATCTCTGGTGTAATGCAAGGTCTTATGTGGCGCGCGGTTAACTCTGACGGTACGCTAACTTACAGCTTTGTTGAGTCTGTAGAAGCGTCTTATCCGTTCTACTTTGTACGTTTCCTAGGCGGATTTATCTTCCTATCTGGTATGTTCCTAATGGCATACAACACGTACAAAACGGTAAGTGCACCTAAAGAAAGCCTAAAAGCTATCCCACATCCGGCATAAGGAGATTTAAGAATGAGTAATAATTCTAATAATCGCCATGAAATCTTAGAACGTAATGTCGGTTTGTTGGCTATTTTTATCGTGTTTGCTATCAGTTGGGGTGCTCTTGTAGAGATCACTCCTCTGATTTTCCAAAAGCAAACGACTGAACCTGTAGAAAATCTGCGCGCTTACACTCCTTTGGAGATGGAAGGCCGTGATATCTACATCCGTGAAGGTTGTAACGTTTGTCACAGCCAGATGGTTCGTCCTTTCCGCTCAGAGACTGAACGTTACGGTCACTACTCTGTTGCTGGTGAGAGTGTTTGGGAACACCCATTCCTTTGGGGCTCTAAGCGTACAGGCCCGGATTTAGCTCGTGTTGGTGGTCGTTATTCTGACGAATGGCACCGTGTTCACCTGTTAGATCCTCGTGAGCTTGTACCTGAGTCAAACATGCCAGGTTTCCCGTGGCTAGCTGAAAACGTTTTAGACGGTAAGCTAACTCAGAAGAAACTTGAGCTATTTCGTGATCAGTTCGGCGTTCCATACACTGATGAAGAGATCGCGAATTCGGCTAAAGAAGTAGAAGGTAAAACAGAGATGGATGCAATCATCGCTTACCTTCAGTCTCTTGGTCATGCAATGAAGTAAGGGGATCATATGGATTTCGGTACAATTCATAGTATTTATACCGTTGTACTCTTCGCTAGTTTTATTGGCATCGTATGGTGGGCATTTAGTAAAAAGCGTAAAGCACGCTTTGAAGAAGATGCCAACTTGGTGTTTGCTGACGAAGAACAAACGACCCCAAATAACCAAGGAGTGAAGAAGTAATGACTACATTCTGGAGTCTCTGGATTATCGTGATTACTGTCGGTACGCTGGTAGGCTGTGCGATTCTCCTAACTTGGTGCGCTAAAGATAAAATGGGCGTCGAGGAAGGGGAAGACATGGGCCACGAGTACGATGGTATTCGCGAGCTAAACAACCCTCTACCAAAGTGGTGGACTTATCTGTTTGTAAGTACATTTGTGTTTGCAGCAGTTTACCTTGCCCTATTCCCAGGTCTAGGTAGCTTCAAGGGCTTTTTAAACTGGCAGAGTTCTGCTCAAACAGTACGTTCACTGGAAGAGTCAAAAGAAGCCATCGCTAAAGCACAAGAGAACAAGCAACTAAACCAATACGCAAAAGAACTGGATGACGCAGATGCATACTTCGGCGAAGCATTCCGTAAACTCGCGCACAATGACAGTGGTCTACGCCCAATTCCTGAAATTGCGCAAGATCCTGAAGCATTAAAAGTTGGCCAACGTTTGTTTTTGCAAAACTGTTCTCAATGTCACGGCTCTGATGCTCGTGGTCAGAAAGGTTTCCCTAACCTAACTGATGATGCATGGCTATACGGCGGTGAACCAGCTGCAATCGTAACAACCATCATGCATGGCCGTATTGGTCAAATGCCAGCATGGAAAGATGCACTTGGTGAGCAAGGTGTGCAAGAAGTTGTAAGCTACACACTTAGCCTATCTGGTCGTAAAGTGAATGCTCGTGAAGCAGCGGCAGGTAAAGCACGTTTCGTCGTGTGTGCAGCTTGTCACGGTACTGATGGTAAGGGTAACCCTGCAGTCGGTGCACCTGATCTTACAGACCAAGATTGGCTATTTGGCGACTCTCGTGCAGCTGTAACCGAAACCGTAATGAACGGCCGCTCAGGTGTAATGCCCGCGTGGAAAGACATTTTGGGTGAAGATAAAGTTCAGCTCGTTGCCTCTTATGTCTGGAGCTTAAGTAACTCAGAGAGTAAGTAACTGAGATATTAAGTAACATAGCAATAACAGCCCCTTTCATAGGGGCTGTCTTTCCTTTAAATTTAACGCCTTACATTTTTTCATTTAGCTGTTGAGAACTTTTTTATGGTAAAGCCTTGGTATAAACAATTTTGGCCGTGGTTCCTAATCATCCTTCCTCTTACTGTCGTAGTTTGGACTGTGATTACTGTGGTCGTTTTCTCGAACAACTCTGTTTCTTTAGTCGCCGAGGATTACTATAAAAAAGGCAAAGGCATTAACATCGACATTAGTAAAATGAATGTCGCTCGTGACCTAGGTCTTAACGCTGAGATTTCCTCTAAAAATAACAATGTTGTGATTGTTTTCGCTAAAGGGAAGCTATCTCATTACCCTGCTCTAACGGCAACTTTCACTCATCGTACTCTTCCTGATCGTGACTTTACAAAGCTCGTAACGGCGGATGCATCTGGTAATTACCGCCTAACGGCAGAAGAATCTATTCAAGGTCCTTGGTTTATCGAACTACAACCACATGACCAACAATGGATGATCCAAGGTAAAGTTGAATTTCCTGCCTCGTCAACACCGTTAATGAAGTAAGCATATGTGTGAATCCTGTTATCACTGTGGTGAAGATGTACCAGCCAACACGGATTTTAAAGTTGATATACTCGGTGAATCCCGCAAGATGTGTTGTCCTGGCTGCGAGACGGTTGCTCAAACCATCGTAGACAGCGGCTTAGTATCCTACTATCAATATAGAACTGCGCCTGCGGAAAAAGCAGATTTAGTACCAGAGCAACTCCAAGCTTTAATTCATTATGATAATGAAGATGTACAATCAGAATTTGTGCGAAATCGTGAAAATGTCTCTGAAGTAACTCTTTCTTTAGAAGGCGTTTCATGTGCAGCTTGTGCGTGGTTAATCGAAAAGCAAGTCTCTAATACGGCTGGGTTAGTGTCTATCCGCGTGAATACAACCACTAACCGCGCATTACTAGCCTGGGACAAAACTCAGGTGCGATTAAGTGAGCTCCTATCTGTCATTCATAAATTGGGTTATAAAGCCGCACCATTTGAAGCTGATAAGCAAGAAGCCTCTTATCATCGAATGATGAAGCAATACTTATACAGATTAGGTATTGCTGGTTTAGCTACCATGCAAGTTATGATGCTAGCCGTCGCATTGTACCTAGAAGTTTTTGGTGACCTAGAACCGGAGTTTAAAAATTACTTTCGTTGGGTAAGTTTGATCTTTGCTACGCCAGTCCTACTCTACTCTGCTCTTCCGTTTTACTTAAATGCGTGGCGAAGCATCAAAGGCCGAACCCTCGGTATGGATGTGCCTGTCTCGATTGCACTTATTTTTGCCTATGTAGCCAGCTTAATAGCAACCGTTACAGAACAGGGCGAAGTCTTCTTCGAATCGATTTCAATGTTCACTTTCTTCCTATTGGTTGGACGATTTTTAGAGATGCGAGCGCGTCGCAAAGCTGCAGCGGCGAGTGGTAACCTATTAAAGTTGATCCCAGCGATCGCCACGACGCTGGGTGGCGAGCAAATACCAGTGAAAACTCTAAAAGTTGGTGATCGTATTCGCGTCCTTCCTGGTGAGCATATCCCAGCTGACGGCAAAGTTATTTCGGGTCGTATTCATATTGATGAATCCATGCTAACGGGTGAATCCGTACATGTAGTGAAACGAGAAGGCGATGCGGTTTATGCAGGAACACTAAACGGTGATGAGTCATTTGAGCTAGAGGTCATGAGTTGCAAAGCCGACTCAATGATTTCCAATATAGTGCGCTTACAAGATGAAGCTCAACACTCCAAACCTAAAATCGCAGAAATTGCAGACGTTGTTGCTCGTTACTTTGTTGGAGCAATTCTTATTATTTCTGCTGGTACTTGGTTTTACTGGCATCAAACAAAACCAGATGATGCGTTTTGGATCATGCTATCCGTATTGGTAGCCACCTGTCCATGTGCCCTATCTCTTGCGACTCCAACTGCTCTAACTTGTGCTACCTCTCGTATGGGAAACTTTGGCATTTTGCTTCGTAAAGGTCATGTGTTCGAGACGCTATGTAAGATCAACCACTTAGTTGTAGATAAAACAGGTACTCTGACGAAAGGCGATATTGAGATCTGTGATACAAAAGTGTTGAGTGATCTTCCAAAAGAAGATTGTCTCTCTCTAGCCGCAGCATTAGAAGCTCATGCAAACCATCCTATCGCTCGCTCTTTTGCAAGTTACGCCAATGACGACTTTGTTGTGTATGAAGTGCAAAACGTGATTGGTTCAGGGATTGAGGGGATCTGGAATGGCAAAATCGTTAAGATAGGCAGTGCGTTTTTTGTTCAAGGCAAGGAAAGCGATGAAAGCCATGCGGTCTATCTTTCAGTTGATGGCGAGCATGTCGCTAGCTTTTACTACCGCGACCCTATCCGAAAAGAAAGCAAAGCCTTTGTTCAACGTTTTGCTGACGCTGGAATTAAGACAACGCTGCTAACAGGTGACTCTCTCTCAAACGCTCGACCTGTAGCGAATGAAATTGGTATCGATCATGTCGTTGCGTCAGCAAAACCAGAAGACAAACTCGCGTATCTTAAGAGTCTTGATGAAGACAGTATCACTATGATGGTTGGCGATGGCATCAATGACGCACCTACTCTCGCCAGAGCTCATCTTTCAGTTGCAATGGGCGGTGGTACAGATGTCGCTAAAGCTTCTGCTGATATGACGTTACTTGGGGATAATCTCGAAAAGCTACTAGAGGCACGTTTGCTTGCACTGCGTACAAGAAAGATTATTCGAGAAAACTTGGCTTGGTCTTTGGGTTACAACCTGTTAATTTTGCCTTTAGCTGTCGCTGGTTTAGTGGCTCCCTACATTGCAGTAGTTGGCATGTCTGCAAGCTCAATTATCGTTGTATCTAACTCTTTGCGCCTGCTCAAAGAGAAATAAGTAGAGAAAGCAAACATGGAAAGTCTTTATATATTGATTCCCATCGCTATCGTTCTCGTTTGTGTTGCTGTTGCCGTTTTTCTTTGGGCAGTAAGAAGTGATCAGTTTGAAGATCTAGAACGACAAGGACATAACATTCTTCTTGATGAAGAAGACAAATCTAATAGTGATAAAAAATAGCAACCTTTATGACTCCTGACTTTATTGGTGCTTTGATGATCGGCCTCGTCGGGGCCGGTCATTGCATGGGAATGTGTGGTGGTATCGCGTCTCTGCTTACCATGGGCTCTTCTACAAGTAAAAGCTCCCCCCTTATTCCACTCTTCTACAACCTAGGGCGATTGAGCAGCTATGCCGTAATCGGTGCATTAGTAGGCGGAGCAATATCAGGTTTATCTGAGCTAAGTGGATTAACGCATTCTCTTGCTTGGTTAAGGCTGATTGCCGCACTGTTCATGATTCTGGTTGCGCTTTATATTGCTAGATGGTGGCAAGGTTTACTGTTAATAGAAAAGTTAGGACAGCACATTTGGCGCTTTATCTCACCTGCTGGTAAGCGTTTGTTGCCATTAAAGCACCCTCTTCATGCTTTACCATTTGGCTTCATTTGGGGCTGGTTACCATGCGGCTTGGTTTATTCTGCGCTAACTTGGTCGGCGGTTTCAGGCAGCGCAATAAACGGTGGTCTTATTATGCTCGCGTTTGGCCTCGGAACACTTCCGGCAATGCTGATTATTGGATATGGTGCCAACCATTTTCAGAAATTACAAAAATCGTTAATATTTAGAAATATTTCAGCATTAATCCTTATTGGGTATGGTTCGTACACTGCTGTAGGAGCCATGGAGTTGCTCGGTTTCATATAACGTTAAACTCTATTGAGGTGACATTTTTGCTACCCTTTAGGATTAAGCGATGCTAAAATATTGATGTATATCAAATAGTGAAAGGTTGTTATGATTTCTGAAAAACCTGCAACAAAGCGTATCCAATCAGGCGGTTGCGCCATTCATTGCCAAGATTGTAGCATTAGTCAGCTGTGTATCCCGTTCACTCTGAATGAGGCAGAACTTGATCAGCTTGACCAAATCATCGAACGTAAGAAGCCTATCCAAAAAGGACAAGAGCTTTTTAAGGCTGGTGACGAGCTAAAATCTCTGTACGCTATCCGCTCTGGTACCATCAAGAGCTATACGATCACAGAGCAAGGTGATGAGCAAATCACAGCGTTTCACTTGGCCGGAGACCTAGTTGGTTTCGATGCCATTACAGGTGACTCCCACCCTAGCTTTGCTCAAGCGCTTGAAACGTCGATGGTATGTGAAATCCCATACGAAATTTTAGACGACCTATCAGGTAAAATGCCTAAGCTTCGCCAGCAAATTATGCGTTTGATGAGTAACGAAATTAAAGGTGATCAGGAAATGATTTTGCTTCTTTCTAAAAAGAATGCAGAAGAACGTCTAGCGGCTTTCCTATACAACCTATCAACTCGTTTTTCTCAACGTGGCTTCAGCCCTAGAGAGTTTCGTTTAACGATGACTCGTGGTGATATTGGTAACTATCTTGGTCTTACAGTGGAAACAATCAGTCGCTTGTTGGGTCGTTTCCAGAAATCCGAGATCCTAAGTGTAAAAGGTAAATATATCACTATCTTAGACCACGATGCATTGATGGAACTTGCTGGTGTAACTAAAGAATAATACACCCCAATTATTGATGTAGCTCGAAAATGAGCTACATCATGTTTCTCATAAATTCCTTTCGAAAGTCCTCAAAAAGTTACCCAAACTAAGCTACAGTAAAAATGTACGGTGAGTACTCCAAAATACTGATTTAATTTATATTCAGTATCTGGTTTTGCAATAGAAGTGGGCTTAGTTATGAGTATATACAGTAAGATCCTTGTTGTAGCTGACATCAATAATGATGAGCAGCCCGCACTTGCAAGAGCTGTTCAATTAGCTCAAAAAAGTGTATCTAGAAGCCGAATCACTTTCTTTTTATCCATTTACGATTTCTCTTATGACATGACGTCAATGCTATCAGTGGATGAAAGAGATGCTATGCGTCGAGGTGTTATCCATCAACGTGAGCAGTGGATGCGTAAAATTGCTCAACCTTATCTAAACGATGGCTTCGACTTTGATGTATGTGTCGTCTGGCACAACCGTCCTTACGAAGCAATTATCGCTGAGGTCTATGCAGGCAGCCATGACCTAGTCATTAAAGGCACACGTAAGCACGACGTGTTAGAATCTGTGATTTTCACTCCGACCGATTGGCACTTGTTACGTAAATGCCCTATCCCAGTACTTCTGATTAAAAATGCAGATTGGCCAGAACAAGCAAGCATTCTTGCCTCGGTGCACGTAGGCTCTGAAAATCCAACTCATATTGATCTCAACGATGCCATGGTCGAGCGACTAAAAGAAGTCACCACCCGACTGGATGCCAAACCATACCTTGTTAATGCGTATCCCGTTACACCGGCGAACATTACCATTGAACTTCCTGAGTTTGATCCAACGACTTATACCGATGCCGTTCGAGGTCATCACTTAACTGCGATGAAAGCATTACGCCAAAAACACAGCCTTGATGAAGAGCAAACGATTGTTGAGCAAGGCTTACCTGAAGATGTCATTCCAGCAGCAGCAGAGCGCTTGAATGCTGCAATGGTTATTTTAGGCACCACAGGGCGAACCGGGCTTTCTGCTGTCTTTATTGGTAATACAGCTGAGCACGTGATCGATAAAATAAATTGCGATGTATTGGCTCTAAAACCAAAAGGCTACATTAGTCCTCTTGATCCAAACACAGCAACCTAATCTCTCTTTATGAGCGCTTTCAAACAGACGCTAATAAATCCCCCTAATAAAGGGGGATTTTTGTTTGGGGACAGTTAAAGCGTTGAATACAAAAAAGGAGGTCTAATTGACCTCCTTTTTTACGCGTTAGATGTTCGTAACATCGATGAACATTGATTCATCAATATTCGTCGAAGAAACGACAGCCTCATTAAATTCATACTCTTCGCGGTTACCTTCACGGTCTAGCGGTAAGTTAACAAAGTCGAACAATTCGCGGTCTGCTAGTTGGCTTGGGCTTACGTTTTGAATTGATTTAAAAATCGCTTCCACACGCCCTGGCGTCTTCTTATCCCATTCAATCAACATTGCTTTTATAGATTGACGCTGAAGGTTCTCTTGAGAACCACAAAGGTTACACGGAATAATTGGGAAATCCTTGTGTTCAGCGTATTTGATCAGATCTTTTTCACGACAGTAAGTCAATGGACGAATGACCACGTTACGACCATCATCAGAGCGCAGCTTTGGTGGCATCGCTTTAAGGCGAGAGCCGTGGAACATATTCAAGAACATTGTTTCGACGATGTCATCCATGTGATGACCTAGCGCAAGCTTAGTTGCACCAATCTTCTCTGCAAATGAATACAACGTACCACGTCGTAGGCGTGAACACAGACCACAAGTGGTTTTGCCTTCTGGCACCTTCTCTTTTACGACTGAATACGTGTCCTTATCTACGATGTAGTAAGGGATATTCAGTGTTTCGAAATACTCAGGCAGAATATGCTCAGGGAAGCCCGGTTGTTTTTGGTCTAAGTTTACCGCAACCACTTCAAATTTGATTGGCGCAGCTTTCTGAAGATTCAACAGGATATCAAGCATCGCGAATGAATCTTTACCACCGCTAATACATGCCATCACAACATCGCCTTCTTCGATCATGTTGTAATCAGTAATGGCATTTCCAACATGTCTTCTCAGGCGTTTCTGAAGCTTGTTGAATTCTAGGGTTTCTTTTCTTGTATCTATTTGGTTCATTGCGGGCTCTCACATCGCCGATAAATCGACTAGGACTTCCTAACATGGGTTTCTTTGGGGCGTGGATTATACGAGCTTTTTACGCAGGATTAAATGCTTGTCTTATTGAGTCTTTAAGAAAAGAGTGTGAAAGATACTTTAGTTACGGTCACAAATGAAAAAAGAGCCGCAATTGCAGCCCTTTCTAAACTCTCAGTGTTCACTTCTTTGCGTTAGGCAGATAAGGTAGCACTCGCATCGTCGGTTCTGGTAGTGTCATTGTGCCACCTTGCCCTATTTCACTTAGTGCGACTTGTATCTTGCCATTGACAATTGGCTTTTCGGTTCCGTTTGAGAAAATCACTTTATCATTCAGTTGATTTGCAAACTCCATCGTCACACCTTGAACTTCAGGTGTAAACCAACCCGCAAACATACCGCCTAAATCTTCCAGCATCGTCTGCATTTGAGGTAGAAGAGGCTTAAGTTGCTCGTAAGAAACGTTACCCTGTAATGGTTCTTTGGCCATCACGACAAGTGAGTAATCGCAGCGAGTATCTTTTGGAGTATCGACAAAAACCAACGGATTCGCTGACTTTAAGTTTTTATCGACTGGCAGAGGCAACTCTTGTGAAGCAGGGATAACAAACTCTTCATAGTGCTCTTCTTTTTCCATCCAAGCTTTTTCTATTGTACAAATTTGCTTAGTTTTCGCATCCACAAAGAAGACACCAACTTTCACGTCGTCATGCCCTTCTTTATTGTTGTTTTTGAGTTGGGTGTATAACTTCGAGTACGTGAACATGTACTCTTGAGCTTGGGTTATTGGCGATACAAGAATTAGCGCCGCACTTCCCAATAGACTTAGGCTTAACTTTTTCATTTTATCCGTTATTTTATTGTGTCCAGTAGGCGTTATTATGACGAATCATAGCGCGAAGATCGTGTACATAAGCAATGCCACGTTCAGAATATGCTAGCAATCCATGAGTTAACTCTGACGCCGTTGCGACCGATAACAGGTCTTTGTTCTTTTCGGCTAGAGAAGCTCTGATTTCACGTAGTTCAGCATACGCTGGGTTTCGATTAACATTCATAAAGTAGCCATGAACCGACTGCTGTACAGAATCGAATTTTTCAACTTCATGAGCTTTGCCTGCGCCACGTTGCGCAGGAACAATTCCACAACCCTTTTTATAACACCATTGGCCGAACAAGTTGTTAGCTTGAGTGGCAAAACGAGAAGTGCCCCACGCAGATTCATTTGCTGCTTGAGTTAGAACCAGCGCTTCTGGTAAGACATTCACTCGCACAAGCATTTCACCCAACCACGCGTGATCGACTTTGTTGTCGCTCAAAGGCAAAGAATACAGAGCCGCTAGTCGCTGAGCGTACTCTTCTTGCTCTTGAGTGATTTGTCCCACCTTTAAAGAAGTAAGAAACGCTCGTTCATGGCGAATTCGTTGATTCTCAAGTGCTATTTTAGGCCTTAAAAAATCAAAAAACGCCGCTTTTTTCTCTTTGGTGTCTTTTATTGCGTTGAAGTCAGGGATATCACCAATGTGTGGCAAATGAGACAAATCGACATGCTTAATTGTCCCGGACAGCACATCAGGATTCTCAACATATTTAAACTGTTGCTCGTAGTGTAAATACGGTCCAATAGAAATGAAAGTGGCGGCTATACAGGTAGCCGCCACTCGTAAACTTATTGATTTTAAAGAATTAGGCATCAAACACCTGTGAGTTACCATCGTGATCATTGTCGTTTTTCTGTGTTGCAACGATCTTGAGCTTAATTCCAAACATTTCGCGGTAGAGTATGCCTTTCAAATGAAAGAAGAATGGCAACACAAAAATCAAGCCAATACCGTAGAACATCGCAGCGATAATAAACATCAACATCACGCCTAAGTAAAGCCCTGCGACGACAAAAATCTTCTTGTTAATAGCGCGAAGTGATAACAATAGCGCCTGCATTGGTGGCACTCTTTTTTCACAAATCAACAAGATAGAGTGACTAAACGCTAAAGAAAGATACAGGGACAGTAGAGGGAAGATCATACCAACTACGCCTTGCAGCATTAGGCTCATCAGCGTTGCTAGGATCACGGGAATAGTAAACTGCAGCCCTTTACCTACATGGCGCAATTTAGTCTTTAAGCCCGCGATATGGCTCATGGCCATCAAGCTGATCCCTGCATAAATTGGGGCGCTGATCACCTCATAACTAAAGTTCGCGACATAAATAGAAGACACAATATCGTTAGTGAATGATTCTGGATTCTCAAATGCATCAAGAATAACGGTCAGATCACCCAACTGGAGTTGTAATGCGATATAGAAAATACCTAACTGGACAAAAAGCAATACAATAATAGCAGGAGAAAAGGATAAAAAGTGCTGGATGGTTGCTCGCCAAGCTTCATTGAAAACAGCCCCAGCTTTAAGCTCGTAGTTGCCAGACAAAGCTCGCTCTACACTCCCCCCAAGATTGAAATCTTTCTCAAAATCGTCGTTCATAGTTTATCCAAGATTAACTTGTAAAATTTTCACTGGAATTCCAGTCAATTAATGTGACCGTTATTATAAAGAAATCTTTCCACATCTAACATCACAACTCACGTACTATCCTTGCAATCTCAACTGTATGGTTGATAATTAACCACTCACAAGGTTATGAAATTGAAAACAATTATTGTACAGAGCTTAGTGCTATCAAACTGTGTTTAAATGCCAATTAATCTTATAAAAACAGTATGGTAAGGAATGATGACTTTTGCCTGCAAAATTTTTTCTGTTTCAAGATAAGAAAATGCTTTAATTTCACAATTTTGGTGATTATGATGCGCGCCTCAAAAGTGAATGGCTAGTGTCACATCAGCTGGGATTATCCCAGCTTGAACGTGGGGGAAATACAGACGTTGAACGCAAAACCGCAAGCAGGAAAGCCAGTTATTCGTTTATCTGGTATTAGTAAAAGTTTCGATGGTAAGGAAATCATCGGTAATTTAAATCTGGATGTTAATCATGGTGAGTTTCTGACGATTCTTGGGCCTTCTGGTTGTGGTAAAACGACAGTTTTACGAATGATCGCTGGTTTTGAAGCGGCGGATAACGGTCAAATCATTTTGGATGACCAAGATGTAACACAGGTTCCTGCTGAGCAGAGACACGTCAACACGGTATTTCAAAGTTACGCACTGTTTCCACACATGACCGTTTTTGACAATGTCGCTTTTGGTCTTCGTATGCAGAAAACGCCTGCAGCAGAGATTGAACCAAGAGTAATGGAAGCATTACGCATGGTTCGTCTAGAAAAAATGGCACAGCGTAAACCGCACCAACTTTCTGGTGGCCAGCAACAGCGTATCGCAATTGCTCGTGCAGTTGTTAATAAACCAAAAGTACTTCTGCTCGATGAATCGCTGTCGGCGCTGGACTACAAATTGCGTAAACAAATGCAGATCGAGTTGAAGCAGCTTCAGCGTCAACTTGGTATTACCTTTATCTTTGTAACACACGACCAGGAAGAAGCCCTATCGATGTCAGACCGCATCATCGTGATGCGTGATGGCGTTATCGAACAAGATGGCTCTCCACGTGAGATTTACGAAGAGCCTAAGAACCTGTTTGTTGCTCGCTTTATTGGTGAGATCAACGTATTCAATGCAACCATGCTAGAGCGCATCGATGACAAACGCATCCGCGCAGAAATTGAAGGTGTTGAATCCGTCGTTTACTACGATAAGGAAGCACAGAAAGGCGACAAACTACAAGTACTACTTCGCCCTGAAGACTTACGTATCGAAGAAATCAAAGAGTCTGAAGAAAAAGGCATTGTAGGTCACGTCACTGAGCGTACTTATAAAGGTATGACGTTAGATTCTGTTATCCAATTGGATTCAGGTATGCGTGTAATGGTAAGCGAGTTCTTTAACGAAGATGATCCTGATGTGGACCACTCACTTGGCCAGAAAGTCGCTATCACTTGGGTTGAGAGCTGGGAGGTAGTACTCAATGATAAGCAAGAAGATTAATCTTCAGAACGCGATCATTGCCTTAATCGTAGGCTGGCTAACACTGTTTGTGTTGGTACCAAACGTGATGATTATTGGTACCAGTTTCTTAACGCGTGATGAAGCAAACTTAATCGAAATGACATTCACTTTCGACAACTACTTGCGTCTGCTGGACCCACTGTATGCGAAAGTGCTGATGCACTCGTTCTACATGGCAATTGTGGCAACGTTGTTGTGTTTAGTCATTGGATACCCGTTTGCTTATATCGTAGCGAAAATGCCTGAAAAATGGCGTCCGTTTATGCTGTTTTTGGTGATCGTACCATTTTGGACGAACTCTTTGATTCGAACTTACGGACTGAAGATTGTTCTCGGTACACAGGGCATTTTGAACAAGTCGCTGATGGCAATGGAAATCATCGACAAGCCGTTGCGTATTATGTATACCGAAACGGCTGTAATGATTGGTCTTGTATACATCCTACTTCCTTTCATGATTCTGCCGCTTTACTCGGCAATCGAGAAGTTGGACAACACTTACATTGAGGCAGCAAAAGACCTCGGTGCGAACAAGCTCCAAACCATTACTAAAGTAATTCTACCTCTGACAATGCCTGGCATTATCGGTGGCTGTTTGTTGGTTCTACTGCCTGCGCTGGGTATGTTCTACATCTCAGATCTTCTAGGCGGTGCGAAGAACCTACTGATTGGTAACGTAATTAAGAGCCAAGTATTGAACGCTCGTGATTGGCCATTTGGTGCTGCGACCAGTATCGCCCTCACCTTCGCAATGGCGGTCATGCTTTACGCTTACTACCGAGCAGGCAAATTATTGAATAAGAAAGTGGAGCTAGACTAATGGGACGCACAGTTAGGTTTAGCTTTATGGCGTTGGTTTATGCATTTTTGTATCTGCCAATCGTTGTACTAATCGTAAACTCATTTAACGCCAATAAATTTGGTATGAAATGGGGTGGTTTCACCACGAAATGGTATGAAACCCTAGTCAACAACGACAGCCTAATGCAGGCTGCATGGCACTCATTGAACGTGGCGGTATTTTCTGCAACAGCGGCTACTATTATTGGGAGCTTAACAGCTGTTGCCCTATTCCGTTACTCGTTCAAAGGCAAAGGTGCTGTAAACGGCATGCTGTTTGTCGTAATGATGTCTCCAGATATTGTCATGGCGATTTCATTACTTGCTCTGTTCCTAGTATTAGGCGCACAGCTGGGCTTCTTTACTCTATTGATTGCCCACATCACCTTCTGTTTGCCATTTGTGGTGGTAACCGTATACAGCCGCTTAAATGGCTTCGATGTGAAGATGTTGGAAGCAGCAAAAGATCTTGGCGCAAGTGAATGGGTTATCTTAAAGCAGATCATCCTTCCTCTTGCAAAACCAGCAGTTGCGGCAGGCTGGCTGCTTAGCTTTACCCTGTCTCTGGACGACGTAATTATCAGTTCGTTCGTAACAGGTCCAACGTATGAAATCCTACCATTGAAAATTTACTCGATGGTTAAGGTGGGTATTTCACCGGAAGTGAATGCTCTTGCAACGGTCATGTTGGTAGTTTCTTTAATTCTTGTCGTAATTTCTCAGTTGCTCGCAAGAGAAAAAGTAAAGTAAAATCCACATCCGTTAACATCACGAAACAGAATGGTTACATGCCATTCTGTTTTTCTATCTACCGTCCAAAATGATTTGGACAACGTTTGGTTTGGAGCTAACGTCAATGAAAAAATGGGCTACTCTATTAGCTGGTAGTGCATGTGCGCTTTCTCTGTTCTCAGGTTCAGCAGCAGCGGACGATAAAGAATTGGTATTTATGAACTGGGGGCCTTACATCAACAGTAATATCCTAGAGCAATTTACCAAAGAAACTGGTATCAAAGTGATCTACTCGACTTACGAGTCGAATGAAACTTTGTACGCAAAGCTAAAAACTCATAACCAAGGTTATGACCTAGTGGTACCTTCAACGTACTTCGTAGCAAAAATGCGCGATGAAGGTATGCTACAAAAGATCGATAAGACTAAGCTGAAAAACTTCGGCAACCTAGATAAGAACTATCTAGACAAGCCTTACGATCCAAATAACGACTACTCTATTCCACACGTTGTTGCGATTACAGGTCTAGCGGTTAACGCAGATATGTACGATCCAAACGACTTCCAAAGCTGGGCAGATCTATGGAAGCCTGAGCTTGAAGGTCAAGTAATGCTGATGGACGACACTCGTGAAGTCTTCCATATCGCTCTGCGTAAACTTGGCTATTCAGGCAACTCAAAAGACCCTAAACAAATAGATGAAGCGTACGCTGAGCTACAAAAGTTGATGCCAAACGTTCTAGTTTTCAACTCTGACAACCCAGGCGCACCTTACATGTCTGGTGAAGTGGGCGTTGGTATGCTTTGGAACGGCAGCGCTGCAGCTGCTCAAAATGAAGGCCTAAACCTTAAACTCGTATTTCCTAAAGAAGGCGGTATCGGTTGGGTTGACAACTTCGCTATCTCTTCCGGTGCGAAGAACGTAGAAGCAGCTCACAAGATGATCGACTTCCTACTACGTCCAGAAATCGCAGAGCAAATCTCACGTGATACTGGTTACTTAACAGCGGTAGAGGAATCGAACGCTAAGTTTAAAGATGTTGCACCGCTATTTCCTTCTCAAGAAGATCTTGATCGAGTGGAATGGCAAGATGCGGTTGGTGATCTAACCGTTAAGTACGAAGATTACTTCCTAAAGCTGAAAGCGGGACAGTAATCGAGCTTGTGTAACAAGTCATCGACTAAAAGAAAATAGGCAGCAATACGCTGCCTATTTTTGTAATTGACTGATATAATTATGCGTTGCTAGGTTTATCTGGCTCGATGTCTAGTTTTATCTTCTCACAAAGCGGAGACACAGCCCTCGAGCTAAATAAACAGATTTGTGCTTACTGCGATTTGGATCAACTTGATAACTCCAGCTAGTATTGACTTGTCCAATCGCGAAACAAAACGGAAAACAAATGAAAAGTAAATTCTACGCAAGCGCTCTATGTGCAGCGACGCTCATCGCTACCCCTGCAATGGCTGCTGATCAAGAACTGTATTTCTACAACTGGTCGGAATACATTCCAAACGAAGTTCTTGAAGACTTTACAAAAGAAACTGGAATCAAAGTTATTTACTCTACATATGAATCTAACGAGAGTATGTACGCAAAACTTAAAACCCAAGGTTCTGGTTACGACTTGGTAGTACCGTCTACCTATTTCGTCTCAAAAATGCGTAAAGAAAGCATGCTGCAACAGATCGACAAAGAGAAATTGTCTCATTTTGCCGATCTTGATACTAACTTCCTTAACAAACCGTTCGATCCGAACAACAACTACTCTATCCCTTACATTTGGGGTGCGACAGGTATTGGTATCAATGCTGACATGCTAGACAAATCATCTGTTACTAAGTGGGATGATTTTTGGGATAGCAAGTGGGAAGGTCAACTAATGTTGATGGATGATTCTCGCGAAGTATTCCACATTGCATTGACTAAGCTTGGTTACTCACCAAACACGACTAACCCAGAAGAAATCAAAGCCGCTTACGAAGAACTGAAAAAGCTAATGCCAAACGTATTAGTATTTAACTCAGACTTTCCTGCAAACCCTTACCTAGCGGGTGAAGTTTCACTTGGTATGCTTTGGAATGGTTCTGCTTACATGGCTCGTCAAGAAGGCGCGAACATCGACATCATCTGGCCAGAAAAAGGAACGATCTTCTGGATGGACAGCCTGGCAATTCCAGCTGGCGCGAAGAACGTTGATGCGGCTCATAAGATGATTGACTTCTTACTGCGCCCAGAAAACGCAGCTAAGATCGCACTAGAGATTGGTTACCCTACTCCAGTGAAAACGGCACACGAACTGCTACCGAAAGAATTTGCTAACGATCCAAGCATCTTCCCACCACAAGAAGTGATGGACAGCGGTACTTGGCAAGATGAAGTTGGCGAAGCGAGCGTAATGTACGATGAGTACTTCCAAAAGCTAAAAGTGAACAACTAATTCGTTAGTTTTAAAGATATGAAAAAGCGGCTCATGAGCCGCTTTTTTTGTTCTTAATGACAAGACAAAAGCTCTCCTCTGTGAGAATTATTACGCTCTTTCTTTTCCTTCTAGAGCCAGTATCTCGTCAACTAATTTTGGAACCTCGACGCTTGCTTTTCCGTAGCGTTTTTCCTCAAATTCACTTTCTACCGCACTAGGCTCGAGGTTAATTTCGATGGTGTGCGCGCCATGCATTTTTGCATCATGAACAAAACCTGCTGCGGGATATACGACGCCAGAAGTCCCGATAGAAATAAATAAATCTGCTTCTTCTAATGCTGCGTAGATATCCCCCATTCGTAGTGGCATTTCACCAAACCAAACAATATGTGGTCGCATTTGTGACGGGATCTGACAGCAGTGACAAAGCTCACCAGTCTTAATGTCCTCACTATGTTCTATAACTTGGTTTGATTCACTGCACCTCGCTTTTAAAAGCTCACCGTGCATATGAATGACGTTATGGCTGCCGCCTCTTTCGTGAAGGTTGTCTATATTTTGAGTGATGACCGTCACTTTACCTTCTAACTCGGTTTCTAGGCGGCCCAGTGCCTTATGCGCGGCATTCGGCTGTATCGCATTGTCTTGAAGTTTCTTGCGGCGTTGGTTGTAAAAGTCTTGAACAAGGTCCGGATCGCGAGCAAACCCTTCAGGTGTTGCTACATCTTCAATACGGTGATTCTCCCAAAGGCCATCTTGCGCACGAAATGTTTGAATACCAGATTCGGCCGAGATACCTGCACCAGTAAGTACTACAATATTTCTATAAGGGAAATTCATAACTCATCCTTGCTGTTTTTTCATTAGCTTAACACTGAAAGAATAGCAACAGTAGTAATATGGATTAGACCATGGTCGTAATGGTCACTATTAGAATTACAATTTAAGAGGAACAGCAATGAGACAAGTATCTCTAGCGCTTATATTACTTACGACTTTAGCAGGTTGCCAACTAACCAATGTTGAAGGCGAAGTGGACGACGTAAAAGTAAGAGTCAGCACCAATGACGATAACCATCGTGGTAATGGAGATTTCTGTCCCCCTGGCCAAGCAAAAAAAGGCAATTGCTAAAAGAGCGGCTTTACGCCGCTCCCACATTGGCCTCAATCCTCGTTGGTAGAAGATATTTTATGAATGGCTAGGTCAGCGCCATTGAATTCGTCTTCTTCCGAAAGCCTTAGTCCCATACTGGCATTGATCGCGCCGTAGACTGCAAGCGCCCCAATCACTGCGATAGAAATGCCCAAAAGCGTTCCTAGAAGCTGAACGATAATGCTCACGCCACCTAGCCCACCCAACGCGCTTTGACCAAAGATCCCCGCAGCAATACCACCCCAAGCGCCACATAAACCGTGTAAAGGCCAGACACCCAACACATCATCAATCTTGGTTTTGTTTTGTAGGTAGGTAAAAAGATAAACAAATAGCACGCCAGCAATCGCACCTGTCACTAAAGCACCGATAGGATGCATTAAGTCTGAGCCCGCACATACAGCAACCAAGCCAGCTAGTGGGCCGTTATGAGTAAAGCCGGGGTCATTCTTACCAGCCAACAATGACGCGACAATGCCTCCGACCATTGCCATCAATGAGTTCATAGCCACCAAGCCACTTATGCCTGACACGGTTTGAGCTGACATGACGTTGAAGCCAAACCACCCCACACATAAGATCCAAGCTCCCAAAGCCAAAAACGGAATATTCGAAGGTGCAAAGTTGGTATGCTTTCCTGCTCGAACTCTGCCTTTTCTCATGCCCAAAAACACAACGGCAACCAACGCTATCCAGCCGCCAACACCATGTACAACGACTGAACCTGCAAAGTCGTGAAAGCCATAACCAAAGGTATTTTCAAACCAAGCTTGAACACCAAAGTTTCCGTTCCAGATCATTCCCTCAAATAACGGGTATACGATGCCGACAGTGAAAAATGTTGCGATTAGAATCGGATAAAAACGAGCTCGCTCTGCGATACCACCAGAAACAATAGCAGGAATCGCTGCAGCGAAGGTCAGCAAGAAAAAGAACTTCACCAACTCGTAACCATTGCCTTGAGATAACGTCTCTGCATCAGCAAAGAAGGTGCCGCCATAAGCGACCCAGTATCCAATGAAAAAATACGCAATGGCGGAAATACCGAAATCGGCCAAGATTTTAACTAAAGCATTAACTTGGTTCTTTTGGCGCACGGTTCCTACTTCAAGAAAAGCAAAACCAGCATGCATCAAAAAAACCATGATTGCGCCAAGTAGTAAGAAAAGTGTGTCGGAACTTTGCGTGAGAGTTTGTACAGCGCCGTGTACCTGATTGGCAGTTACACTCATTATGATTGTCTCCGTTGATCTGTAGCGCACTTATCCTGTGCATCAAAGTTAGGCTCATCACCAATTTGGTGAACTTAATTTATAGAGCGTCTAACAGAGCAATTCTCATTCCATAATTTACATTTCTAACATTTAATTTTTTAATCTTTTGTTTTATATAAACTTTAATAAAATTAGGCATTCTTGAAATAGTGCTTAACACGCTAATAAATGCACCAATATGGTTTTAGTGCACCAACATAATGCGCACCATATAGCTCAACAAGCAGCAAACTCCCCACCATAAACATAAAAGCCACCTCATGAGAGGTGGCTTATATACTGAATTGCTAACTAAAGGAGTTTATCGAGTGATCTTCCCTGCTTTTACATCTTCTAGCCAACGCCCCTCGACGAGATAAGGAGGAAGCCAACCGGTTTCAATAGATAAACGGTTGCCTTTGTCGTACCACATACAGGCCATACCAAGAAGAGGGAAGTTAATAAAAGTTCGGATGCCTATCCTATCTGGTCCTAATTCTCTAAGATGATATTTCTCTTGAAACTGTAGGTTTTTAACGAGCACTTCCTCAAAATCATAACCAATGTCAGTAGTGAGCGCTGCGAAGGTTTCTAGGATCCCCATCGCAATTTCCAACGCCCAGTTATCCCCTTGAGCTACCGCTGCGTCCATTGCTGCAACCAGCTTATCAGGATAATCCGGTGTGCGGTTGTGGAACGACTGAATTACGTCTACTAGCATATAAGACAGCTCACCCGCTTTGGTAGAGCTCTGCCTCATCAAAGAAATTGGAAAGTTCGCCAATATGTCCATACTTGGCCTGTCACGCACAATTGTCGATATAAAATACATATCAATCCATCTATTAGGATTTATGCACCCCGTTTCCAAAATACCTTCCCCGTCCCACTTTACTTCAGGATAGTCGTGGATCTTGATAGATAATTCATCATTGGGATGCGTAGCAAGCATATGATAACCAGCACTCATCAGCGAAGTTTCGTAAAGACGTAATGTACAAATTTGCTCGTCTTCATGAGAGGCTTGAAACCATGTGTACCAGCGAACCTGCTCAATGGCGAAATCACCAAGACTGACTAGGTTTTCACGCCTGATTTTAAGGCCTTCTTTTCTGTTATCTAAGACCCGGTTTATAAATTTTTTCCGATTCACAATGGCTTGTGTGTCAAGTTCAGGATTTGCTTTTCGCTCTAAAAATTTGACCGATTCTTTACTTTGCATTTTGACTTAATCCTTTTGAATCAATTTTAAACTCTGCCACTTCTAGTTTTACATCTGAGGCCTTACCACTTTCAGGGATATTCGCTTGAGTATGTATATATCGAATAGTTCTGCCGGATAAAGCGGCGTATTGAATTTCGTCGGCAGCTAATTTTTCAGTCGTTCCTTCCTTTTTTTCAGACATTAGGTTGGTGATTTCGGCAGTGTATTCCGTTGTCCCTTGCTGATATGCCATATTTCCAATTTTTCTACTACCCAAAGGACTGCTCCCCCCTTTGGCCTCAACAATGATAATTTCACCTGGTGGTGGCTCTTCCACCTCGTAAACCATATCAAAGTCGCCCGGCTTCGAAATTGAGGTTCCAATATCTTTGGGATGAAGCAGCTTAGCATTAGGACGTTTACTCCGGACAAAGTCATCCGCGGCCAACTCACCTATTTTTGCAGACTGTTGGTTAATATTACCAATTTGAGCGTTATATCCCTCTTCGCCAGATCGAGCGTCCATTGCCTCTTGACGCTCTTTCAAGCATTCATCAATTTTTGCTTTGTTTCTTTCTGTTAGCTCATAATCACTCGTATTGAGTTCAGAGTTTTCTTTATACTCTGATTTATTCAGCACAAGATCTTCAGTAAAGATCGTGCAACCTTCTTCCCCGCCAACTTTCTCTGAGTCAAAAACATGCGCATTTACAAATTCCTCAATCCCAACAACATATTGAACTTCGTGCCTGCTGCCATCTGAATGATTGATATGACGATAAAAAGTAATTTCATTTTTCTCGCAATCAATATGGTCTAAATCGTATTCATATCGAATATGATTTTTACCTTTGGGTTTTCGGATTTTGACTTGCGAGCGAACGCCATCTTCTCCGACAGATGACTCTTTTGCTGCCTCTAAAATCTGATCGCAAACCTCTTGAGGGACGTTGTTTTGCGCCTGATACTCAGCCAGCATTTGCTGCAAGCGTTTTAGCCCTTCTTCACATAGGAAACCTGTTGGGTCAATCCACTGGATAGGGTTGATTGCATATTGGTAATGGTTAATGCCACCAGCAATTGATATCGGATCTTGTTGGATAAAGCGTCCTAGCTTAGGATCGTAATACCGAGCGAGGTTGTAATGTAAGTTGGTTTCTTGATCGAAATACTGCCCTTGAAAACGCAATGGATTTACTACTTTTTCAATATGTACATGAGCAAAGCCGTGAGCATCGTAACTTGCACTCCATACAACATTCCCCTCGCAATCGATCAGTCGCTCTGGTTTACCAACTTGATCGCACTGGTACCAATAAATAACGTCATTTTCTAGCAGTGCCACTGGCGTGTAGGTTTCTGGTTGATATAGGTACCAACGGAAAGCACCTGAAGAGCGTTCACCAATTAAACGTTCACCTTCCCACAGGAACTCCGTAACGCCTTGTTGTGTAATTTTCTTCGTTCTGCGCCCTAATGCATCATATTCATATTGACTGATGCCATCGTCGGTGTGAACTTCAATGAGCTGATTTAACGCATCAAATACGCGAGTCTGAACGTGTCCTTGCCCCTCACGTTTTGTCTGATTTCCTTGCGCGTCATATTTGAACCGGACATCATCGTGCACTTCAATACGATCAGCGAATACCTCTGAAGATGGCAAAGTAGGATTGCCAAAACTATCGTATTCAAACTTAGTCACTTCTCCGGAAGCATTGACTCGTTTCAGTTGCCCTAAGGTATCGTACTGATAGTGCGTTGCTCCTGCCGTATTATCAATGATTGATGAAATGCGGTTTTGTGCGTTGTAAACGTACTTTTTCTCTCTATCTGGCCAATGTTGTTCAACCAAACGACCAACACCATCATAAATGATGCGCTCATTAAAATGTGCCGTTTTAATTTGGGAAACTCGTCCTATTTCATCGTAATGAAATTTGATTTGAGGTAAATCTAGGTTTCCAAACCGAATCGCTGAAAAACGCCCATATCGATCATAAGAGAAGTTCAGCTCCGTATTATCTGGCAGTACCTGAGATACGCGTTGGCCAACTCTGTTAAACTCCTGCGCTATCTCAAACTGACCTTGAATGCGCTTTGTTAAATGCCCGAATGAAGAGTATTGGTATTGCAATGTTTGATGGCGATTGGATGCGAAAGTAAGTCGACCACCAAGCGTATAGTTGAAGTGGTTCTCTACAATACTGCTACCATTTCCTGCTTTGACGTGCTTGAGATAACCCGCAGAGTCATAGCGGTACAGCACCGTCCTATCGGCGACTTGCTTACGATGGATCCGCCCCATATCGTCATAATCAAATTGGCTGTGTAGATTATCAAACCCAATAGTTCCTGACAGCTGGCCTTCATCGTCATACAGAAATTCGAATTCTAAGCCGTCACTCCGGACTAATTTAGTCAGGTTACGTTGTTGATCGTATTCATAAGAAATATGGCTTCCATCGGGGAAGATGACAGCTTCTTGTTGCGCGAGTGCTCCCCACTGATACGAAGTAATGCCTGCTGGCGTTCGAATCTGAGCAACACGGCTGTGCTCATCGTAAGAATATTCTTCGCTATAACCGACTTTGTCTTCGTCGTTAAAATAACGAACTGATGTACGCCTGCCAAATTGATCATAAGCGAGTTGAGCAATACACCCGTCGGGATAAGCGACGCCATTCACTAGATCTTCTTCGTTGTAGCTGTAACGAAGTAATGTACCGTCTATTTCATTCGCGATAAGTCTTTGTTGTTCATCCCACCACCACTGACTTTTCTTACCATCTTCAGACTCTTTTTTGACGACTTGACCGTGTTTATCGTAATCATATTCCGTGACACAGCCGAACTGATCGGTATCCCAAACTCTTTGACCGAGGCTATTGTAGTAAGCCTTCTCGATATCCCCGTCAGGTGAAACCGTTTTAACTAACTTACCTAAGCCGTCATAACCATATTGAACTTCTTTGCCAGAGGAATGAAACTTAGAAACTAATTGACCATGCTGATTATATTGATAATTGACCGTTGACTGATCAGGATAGATAGCTTGTGCTTTTCGTCCTAATTCATCATATTGCCATCGCCAAGTTTTACCTGTGGGGCTTATTTTCTCGAGCAAGTTACCCTGCTCGTCATGCAAGAAAGACCATTGATGATCTAACGAGTCAGAATAAGAAGAATGATTTCCCTGATAATGGAAGCGATAGTCATAAATTCCTGCGTCCCCAACGTTCCTGATGCATTTCGCGTTAGCACCTTTGCCATCCCATTCAAAATAATGAGTAAAGCCAGTTGGTCGTACACGCTTAACAATTAAATGGCCGCGGTATTGGTACTGTTCCTTCAAGCCCAAATGATTGGTTGCACTGACCAAATCATCGTGCTCATCATAGGTATAAGTTGTCAGAACTTTTTGGGACTTTGCATTAAGCAGCTCTACAAGGCGTCCTTGCTTATCATATTGACATTCAAGAACCGGACGCTTGTTATATGCAATCTCGATCAATCGATGGTTTCGAGAATACTGCAGTTGAAACGTTGAAAACGTGCCATTTCTAACTTGTTTAACAAGCCAACGATCATCTTTCTGTTCAAATCGATATTGATGCCCATTAGCGAGCGTCACGATCCGAGTTGCTGAATTTAGGAAATAACAGCTCGCACCAGCGTATATCTGGTAACTTGTCGCTCCAATATCTACTGGCTCAAATTCTGTGATATCTGCCTTATCGTCAACAAACTTCCAAGCGATAACATTGTCTTTCTCGTCGGTCTTCTCGTGCAATTCAAACTGAAATGCATGTCGCCAACCAAAGCCCATTCCATGATTTACATCCGACTGCGATGAGCGGTAAGTACGCTGCCAAGTAGTACCTTGTTGTAGCTCGATATCATAGAGTTCGAGAATTTCTTCACCCGTCACAAGTGATACAGGATCACCGGCTTTCTCATGTTTTTCGCTACTTTGTTGTTGAGGCTTAGCAGATGCGGCACTTCTTCCACTCTTTTTATTCGACTTCCCCTTTCCCTTCGATGGTTTTGCATTGACGGTATTTTGAGTCGGTGGAGGCGTAACCGCAGAGGAGAGTGCGTAGTTTTCTCCGGTCGGTACAATTCGAGCAACATGCAAGTCACCGTTCACCAAAGCATTGGCAAACGTTGAATTATAGTGTTGGGAAGTAAGCTCACCGTCAGGTATGTTTGGCTTGAATTGACCAATCAAATAGAACAAGTCTTCGACAGAGCGAAGGTCAAGCTCACCAAAGCTCTCAAGAAACTCTATTGCCTCTTGTTTGGTCACGAATGTTTTAGGTTCGCCGCTAGTAAGTAACTGACCAGAGAAGTGATAACTTTCGCCAAAGCGATTCGTGATAGGAATGACGAATTGAGGGATCATAGCCGTAACGTGTTTGTCCTTTTCTTACCTTGCCGCATCATTTAATGCTCGTTTCGCTCTTTTTATTTGTGAGAGCAAGATGCCTTAATCAAACATCCTCCGATAGAGATTCCTCTGTATGCGTAGACTGAATGTATTGATGGCAATTTTCACGTATGCAACTCTTTGAATTTCTGAGCGCAGCGTACTTTAACGGGACGATGAATCCTGAGTAAATGAACAATAGCGTGAGTGAGACTAATGTCTCATCGCGACGCGATTTTTTTACATGTTTCTTACTTAACTATGATTTTCTGCCCAGTTACGTAAATTCACTCAATAAGTTGCATCAAGTATCACCTGTGGGACTCAGCGCTTCATATTTGAGACATGACAGCAACAAAAAAACCGCCTATTACGGCGGTTTTGCTTAAAGAATACTGATTAAAGGTTTGGACCTGTCGATGGTCTGTGTGGTTGGTTATTGCGCAGTTGCTGCATCCCTTGAAACATTCGCATAAACCACACCAAGATGGCTAATGCAGCAAACACCATCCCTACCCAAGGAATAAAGTAAGCGATGGTTTCAAGCAAAGTACTATGCAACCAATAATCACTCACGCCAACGAGTACACCATTAGAAGTCGCGACGGTGACGATCAACACAACAAAAAACGTCAGGTAGAGAAAGAAGGTACGAATTAAACCGTAGTAATGAGAAATCACTACGTCGCTGTCTTCTCCCTTATCTAATCGGTAACCAGCATAGATAATTGCGATAACGCCTGAGATCAGAAACGTAAACGGAGTCAGACAGCTCAGGATGTACGCAACCCAAATCCCGTTATGAGGTTTGTTCATTCGCTTTCGCTCCTTTTGCTTCCGTTTGTGCCGTATCTGTTTCGCCCATCGCTTCTTTGGATTTCACTTCTTCATACCAAAGATCGTGATGCTCTTTCGCCCATGTTTCATCAACTTCACCTGTCACCATGCCTTCTAGCGCACCTTCCATACCGAATAGACCAATATAGATGTGGAAGATAAAGCCACAGATTAGAATCAGTGCCGAAATCGCGTGAACTAAGTTAGAAAGCTCCATGTCACGGCGAGTTTGGCCAAAGATAGGAAAATCTAGAACTAAGCCACTCACTGCCGCGATAGCACCAAAGAAGATCAATAACCAATAGATTGCCTTCTCGCCACCGTTTGAGAAACCAGCTGACGGGTGTGTGCCTTTGTGTTTACCAACCATACCGCCCATTTTCATGAACCAACGAACATCAGTCATGTTTGGAATCGACTTGCGCCACCATTTAAAGAGCACGAGCATCAGCAAAATGAAGAACAATGGTCCCATGTAATTGTGGTACTGCTTCGCCAACATGACGATAAAGCCCCAGAACTCAGTAGGAACGTACGGTTTTAAGAAGTGCTTACCGTAAACCAGCATCAAACCACTGAATGCCAAGGTTAAGAATGTAAACGCCATACTCCAGTGAAGCGCGCGGTCTAAACGAGACCAACGTTTCATCTTTCTGCCAGTACGCGGCTTGCTAAGCATTAAAGGACCAACGAGTACGTAAGCCATGATTACCATTGCAATACTGCCGAAAATCGCGACAGCACCAGCTGGAGACATCCATTTCTCTTTTAGAATGTACCAAGTCTCACCAGGTTTACTGATCAATACGCCATGTTCTGGCGATTGAGACGTGGTGTAGCCTTCTTGCCCCTCTCTGACCTCGCGCCAATAGTCTGCCCCGGCGAGTTGCGTGATCTCCTGTTGAATAACTTTAGAAGATTGTTCCTCTGCTGAAGCAGGCATTGCGAAAGTCAGCAGCAATGCCGTCATCATTGACAGCATTGCTAGAGACGCACGTTTAAGCGTGTTTAACATGTGCCTCTCCTTACTTAGCTTTTCGTCGCATCGTAAGAAAGATCGTTTCCGTCTGTCCAACCTGCGTTTTTCGCGCCGCGTTCTACCACACGTTGACGGAAAATGTCAGAGACTTTCTCTGCGTCACCCGCAAGCAGCGCTTTGGTTGAACAAAGCGATGCACACATTGGTAACTTGCCTTCTGCGATACGGTTCGCACCGTATTTTTGGCGCTCTTCCTCAGAGCCAGGCTCTGTTTCAGGGCCGCCCGCACAGAAAGTACATTTATCCATTTTGCCACGTTCACCAAACGCTTCTTGTTTAGGGAACTGAGGTGCGCCAAACGGACAAGCAAACAAACAGTAACCACAACCGATACACAGATCTTTATTGTGAAGAACGATCCCGTCTTCGGTATGTTCAAAACAGTCTGCTGGACAAACTGCCATACAAGGCGCATCGGTACAGTGCATACAAGCAACAGAGATGGAGTTTTCACCAGCTTCACCGTCGTTCAGTGTTACCACGCGGCGACGTTGAATGCCCCATTCAAGAGCATCGTCGTTTTCGTTCTTACATGCAGTAACACAGCCGTTACACTCGATACAGCGTTTGGTGTCACATAGAAATTTCATTCGTGCCATTGTCAGACTCCTTACGCTTTACGAATGTTACATAGGGTTACTTTGGTTTCCTGCATCAAGGTAACCGGGTCGTAACCGTAAGTGGTTGCCGTGTTGGCCGATTCGCCAACAACGTAAGGCTGTGTACCTTCTGGGTATTTAGGACGTAGGTCTTCACCTTCGAACTTACCGCCAAAGTGGAACGGAATGAACGCCAAGCCAGGTTTCACACGGCGTGTTACCATCGCTTTCACCTTGATTCGTCCCTTCTCTGCACCTTCAACCCAAACATCATCACCATCTCTGAAACCAAGGTCGTTCGCGTCTTTCGGGTTCACTTCGACAAACATTTCTTGTTGAAGCTCGGCAAGCCATGGATTTGAACGCGTCTCTTCACCGCCACCTTCGTATTCAACCAGACGACCAGAAGTCAGAACGATTGGGTACTCGCCAGATTTGTCTTGCTCTTGAATGGATTTATACAACGTAGGAACACGGAAGATCGCATCTTTGTCGTCCCAAGTTGGGTAGTCCGTTACAAGGTCACGACGTGGTGTGTACAGTGGTTCACGATGCAGTGGTACGCGGTCTGGGAACGTCCAAACAATCGCACGCGCTTTCGCGTTACCAAACGGAATACAACCGTGCTTGATCGCGACACGCTGAATACCGCCAGAAAGGTCAGTCTTCCAGTTTTTACCCTCTGCTGCCGCTTTCTCTTCAGCAGTTAGATCGTCCCACCAACCAAGTTGTTTCAATAACTTGTCAGTGAACTCTGGGTAACCATCTTTGATTTCACAGCCTTTCGAGTAGCTGTCTTCTGCAAGAAGGCTCTTGCCTTCGAATTCCACACCAAAGCGCGTACGGAAGTTACCGCCGCCTTCTGCAACCGTCTTAGACGTATCGTACAGAATGTGTGTGCCTGGGTGTTTCATTTCCGGTGTACCCCAACATGGCCAAGGTAGACCGTAGGTTTCACCGTTTACAGGGCCACCTTCCGCTTCCAATGTGGTTTTGTGGAACGTATGCCAGTTTTGTTGGTGCGCTTTCAAACGCTCTGGGCTTTGGCCTGTGTAACCAATCGTCCACATGCCTTTGTTGAATTCACGCGTTAGGTCTTCAATCACCGGCTGGTTGTTTTCAACACGGATATTTTTGAACAGAAGATCTGAATAGCCCAGTTTCTTCGAAAGCAGGTACATGATTTCATGGTCAGGTTTTGATTCGAACAAAGGTTCAATCACCTGATCACGCCATTGTAGAGAGCGGTTAGAAGCGGTAACACTGCCGTATGTTTCAAACTGTGTTGTTGCAGGAAGCAAGTAAACGCCGTCGGTACGGTCGTTCATTACCGCAGCAACAGTTGGGTATGGGTCCACAATCACCATCATGTCCAACTTCTGCATCGCTTTTTTCATCTCAACACCACGTGTTTGAGAATTCACTGCGTGACCCCAGTAGAACATTGCACGGATGTTTTCGCGTTGACGAATGTTGTCTTTGTTTTCCAGTACGCCATCCACCCAACGAGATACAGGAATACCTGCACTGTGCATTGGTTTTTGACCACCGTAAGCGTTGTCATCGAAACGACCTTTAATCCATTCGTAATCGATTTCCCACACTTTTGACCAATGACGCCAAGCACCTTCAGAAAGGCCGTAGTAGCCCGGTAGCGTGTCAGAAAGTACGCCAAGGTCGGTTGCGCCTTGTACGTTATCGTGACCACGGAAGATGTTTGCGCCGCCGCCTGATTTACCAATGTTACCAAGCGCTAGCTCAAGCACACAGTAAGCACGTGTGTTGTTGTTACCAGTAGTATGCTGAGTACCACCCATACACCAAACAATACAGCCTGGGCGATTTTCAGAAAGCAGTTTTGCGGTTTGGTAAACGTCTTCTTCGCTTACGCCTGTTACACGCTCAACTTCTGCTGGCGTCCACTTCGCCACTTCAGCACGGATTTCATCCATACCGAATACACGTTGACGGATGAATTCTTTATCTTCCCATTGGTTTTCGAAGATGTGCCACAACACACCCCAAATGAATGCAACGTCAGAACCAGGACGAAGTGATACATAGTGATCCGATTTTGCTGCCGTACGTGTACGACGAGGATCCGCTACGACGATCTTACAGTTGTTCTTCTCTTTTGCGATCAGAATGTGCTGCATCGCTACTGGGTGTGCTTCAGCTGGGTTTGAACCAATGAACAGCATCGACTTACAGTTGTGCATGTCATTGAAAGAGTTGGTCATCGCACCGTAACCCCAAGTGTTCGCTACACCCGCCACGGTTGTTGAGTGACAAATACGCGCTTGGTGGTCAACGTTGTTAGTGCCCCAAAGTGATGCCATTTTGCGGAACAAGTACGCTTGTTCGTTGCTGTGCTTTGCGCTTCCCAAGAAGTAAACCGAATCAGGGCCAGACTCTTTGCGGATGTCCATCACCTTGTTACCGATTTCTTCGATCGCTTGATCCCAAGAAAGCTTTTTCCACTTACCGTTTTCAAGCTTCATTGGGTATTTAAGGCGGCGCTCACCGTGACCATGTTCACGCAGTGCGGCGCCTTTTGCACAGTGACCACCGGCGTTAAATGGGTGGTCGAATGCAGGCTCTTGACCCGTCCAAACACCATTTTGAACTTCTGCGTAAATACCACAACCCACTGAACAGTGAGAACAGATAGTACGTTTTACTTCTGTTTTCGCTTCTGGATCGACTGATTTTGCTTGCGCTTTTTTCATCATTCCCGGTGCGAATAGACTAGCACCAACCACTGCGCCACCAGCGGCAAGCGAAGTGTTTTTCATGAATGCACGACGAGATACGCCAAGCTGGTTCGTTTCTTTGCTCACACTGTCGGAGCGTTTGACAAGTTTCATCCGTTATCTCCTAAAGTGTATCGTAGTAATCGCGAATGTGTTGAGTTTCACGATACCCTTTCTTCTTCACGTCTTTTTCAGAAGGCTCAACCGTTTCTGAAGCAACGGCCACTTTCGTGGTTCCCGCAACAACAGCACCAGCAACGGCAGCGGTTGTGAAGCCTTTTAGGAGATCCCTACGGCTTGTGTTTATTTCTTTATTATCTTTCATCATTGCTTCCTTACCTTACGGTAGATCTTTGGAGACTCATGCCTCTCTATCGATATGACCAAGTACTGCTCGATTACTCGTAATCAGTGACGTTTTTCACATCAATTTTTAATTTGCTCTTACTGCTTTTGGTGTTCACGCTAAAACGCACTTGCTCTAATGTTAAAAACGCATCGCAAAGCTGCGCAGCTGGCTTGTAGAAGTTCACGCTTTCGGCGTTCTCTAGTTGGCGCGTAAAAGATTGGAACCAAGGGGCGATGTGTTTGTTAAACACCGCTTGTTGAAGTTCTTCCTCTTCACCCGTCAGCATTGCCATCACTTCGCATAGTGCAGAAATATGGTCTTCAGGCTCTTTCACGTTCTCTTCTCGTTCGATGCCTAAAAGTTCCAAATCGCGACGAATTTCCGCTAACGGTTTTTCCATCATCGAGCCCGTACGATGCCAAGACCCGAATGGCACAACTTCACCACGTCCAATGCCAATAAACAGATCTTGATATTCTTCTTCTAACGCTTCTCGCTGCGCTTCGTTCGCGGCTTGTTGCAGTGCGAGCCAAGCTTTTTGCATCGCGCTCTCAGACGGTTCAATTTCTAGCGATTTCAAGAACGCCAGCATTTCATCACTTGGCGCACTACGAAAAAGGGCGGATAGAACGAGATAAATGTCTGTTCTCAGTGTTTGTTCTTGTTGTGTATCCACTGCGAGCTCCTAGTATTTCAATTGATTCATTGGATCAGCAGCCATCGATTCAAACATGTCGATCACACGACAGTCCTCACACATGGCAATGCGATTAATGGCTGCTTCATCAGAGAAATGAGAATGACCACGAAGTTTGTTTTGCAACATGTCGATCATCGATTGCGGAGCAAAAGGCTTGTGACAACGAATGCACTCGGCTGCCTTTTCTTCATGAATTACAACAGCTTTCTGGCGTTCTTCTTTCACCCAGTTCATACGAGGAGTAAGCGTCAGCACTTTCTCTGGACACGCTTTCTCGCACAGCCCACATTGAATGCAGTCTTGCTCGACGAATTTAAGCGACGGAGATTGGCCGTCCGTATGCAATGCACGTGTTGGACACACCGCCACACAGCTCATGCACAACGTACAATCTTTGCTTTCACAAGAAACCGTGCCGTAAGGTGCATTCGCTGGCAGTTCAACAATGTTCTCAACTGGAATACGCGATGCTGACAACGCATCCAACGCCGTAAATAGACGCTGACGTTTGTTACCTTGCAAATCACCTAATGCCAAATCAAAAGACTCGGTACAAAGTGTCGGAGCACCTTCACGTAGTGATTCTAGATACAGAATGTCGATGGTTTCTTTGGCGATACCAAGCTGGTCGAGCAACTCTTGAGCAATACCTACTTCGCTATTAAGTACACGAATAATGGTTTGAGGCATAAAACGCGAAGCCGCAAACAGCACCTGAGTGGCACCGTTCACAAGCGCGGCGAACCAAGTATCAATACCAACCGAAGGCAGTTCTTCCACCACAATTGGAATCAGGTTATCTGGCAGTGCTTTTAGTGCCATCACGTTGTAGCTCTCGTGGCGAGAACTACAAATCAATACGATAGGGTCTAAACCACCCGCTTGCTCATAGTTGGCGAGCGTACGTTCAATAAACTTTTGGGTATCTTCGGGGTTTGGCAATGCGTAATGAATAGCTTCCGTCGGACACGCTGTAGCACAAGTCCCAACGCCTTGACATAGGTATGGGTTGATCTCGATGCGATGGCCCGTTTTGTCGCTGCCTTCACTCGATAGTGCCCCTGCCGGGCAAGCATCCACACAACGTTCGCAACCTTTTACGCCACGAGAGCTGTGTGCACATAGATCGGTATCTAAACGGAAGAATTTCGGTTTATCGAACGTCCCCATCAAGGTTGGAATTTCTTCCAACGCTTCAGCCAGTTTCGGATAGCCACGACCGACTGGGTAGTAGCCTGGTACTGGTACTTCTTCCGACATGCAACTGTTTAGGCAAAGATCGAGTACGATATCGAAACAATCGCTATTGATCGCGACCTTGGCAAGGTTGTTGGTCGAACCATGATTTTCAATGAGAACTTCAAACGTACCTAAGAACCCTGAAACCTGAACCGAATTGGCGTAGTAAAGCTCGGGATTTGTGCCCTTTTCGCCATCGGTAGAAAGCAGCGTTAGGCTGTTCATTTGCGACAATTGCGCTGCCGCACTTTCGATGATTGCCGTTGGACCCACAATCAAAGTGTTACCACCGCTTTCATAGCTTACGGTTGGTGGAATAAGATTGGTCAACTCTACGGTATTTTCGAAAGCGTACAGCCTCGCTTTACCGTTATTGGAAGTTGCTTGTTCTAATAATTGCTTCAGCATTGCTCAATTCCATTTATGAACATGGATAGTCTTTTCCATCTCTTAGTGTAGTTAGCGCCGGAGATTCTGCTGATTAACTTATCAATGAGCATTCTTGTTCCGCCGTCTATAGGCGATGAATACTACGCAGTGGGCCCGGACTAACTTCAACCAGATTGGTATTGAGCAACAAATAGCAAATGTCATGCCAATAAAATATCAATTAAAATTCAACAGCTTAGATATTTTACCGACAAATAGTAGGGATAAAAAAACCGGTTGAGACATTTTGTCCCAGCCGGTTCATTGAGTATTTAGTCAAAATGTACCTATTCTTTGTGTGGTATATTTTGTCTCACCTCGTTAGGAGGTGATTCCTCAGAAAAAGTATCACTTTCACCAGGTACTGTGTTTATATACAGTTCGTTTTCATCTTGGGTAATTCCGGCACTTTTTTCGGCGTTTGGTTCTGCGTCTTCAACCACCTCATATGCGATATCGTCAGCGTTAAGTTCAGATCCTTGCGTCGTTTCAGCGTCTGGTTCTTCTTCCACTTTTTCTTTAACCCAATCACGCAGCGTCTCTGCGACGTCTTTAGAAAGTGACTTTAAGTTACTGTAATCATCATCGTAATCGTCTAGGCCATCACGCACGTTAAATTCTTCGGACAAGAACATTTTGCGCAGCGCGGCTTTCTTAACGCTTTCTGAAGCTTCAGAAACCAGCAGTTGCGCCACAGACATTTCTTCGGGCTTTTCTGTCTCTACATTCGCGGTAATGTCTGGAGCCTGACTAACCTCATTGACGTTCAAAGCGTCTGAGCTTTCGTCAGCGTTTGAAAGCGCTGTGACACTATCTTCGGATTGCTCCGTCTCTGCTATCGGCGTTATGTCTTCATCATATTGGGAAGATTCTTCTAATTTACGTTTCGACCAACGGCTTAAAAAACTAGTTGCCATTTGCTCTGCCCGCTCCTTTGCGTTTCTTACGTCTTACTTCTAACAACTCACCGTGGCGACCAATAAAGGCTTCCATCCAAGCCTGAACGGCTAACGGCATATCGTTGGATAGTACAAGGTTGTCGCCATCCATATATTGCGCCGCGACAGATTGTGAAGCCGTTAGTAACTGTATCGCTGGTTTTTCACCAGACTCGACGTTATCCATCACTAAAAAAAGTTTAGGTTGCTGAGAGCTTAAGTTAAAGCGGTAGTCTGTACGTTCGTCTTTGTGCAATTGCAACAGACAAATATCGGGAGTCTCTTCCGTCGGATTTAGCGCAAACCCCGTCAACTGCCATTGGGTTGTTACCCAAATCCCTGTACTGATCTCATGCTCAACAAGCTCTACGCCAATTGGCCATGCGTCTTCGGTCTTCTCGTAATTGTTCTCGAAATCTTTCTTATCCGACATAACTCACCCAGTTTTTCTATTTTGGTCTGAAAGCAATCAGGACACTTTGACCTTACTTTCGACCATTTTATTGACTTATAAGCAATAAACGAGCCACACTGATAAAGCTTAGCCTATTCATGTCCTCTGGCTATAAGTACCAAACTAGCCGAAACTCAAATGTACTGATGTGTCATTACTGCGAACTCGCAGTTTTAATGCATTGTTGACATAAAACCTCGCAATTTTTGTGGGAACCGCTATTTTGGAACGAGATTTGCTTTGCTAACCACTTAGCAAGCTAAATGCGTAGCAACCTAACGCTCTTAATCACTAGGACACGACTGTGCTGAAACCAAATATTATTAAAACCAGTGAAAATCCCCTGCAAACCATTGAAGTCGATGTGTACGACGAGTACGGCGAAAAGCTCACAAAGCAAATCGCTTGCGAGCGTCCTCTTACGGTCATGCTGAACTGGAAAGAAGTGGTCACGCTCATGACGCTAGGTTCGCGTCCAGAAGCGCTAGTACTGGGTTATTTAAAAAACCAAAGCTTCCTGTCCGATCCAGCCGCAATTGAATCCGTCATTATTGACTGGGAAACGCATTCCGCAGCGGTGATTACTAAAGAAAATACCGAACATTTAGAAGGCGCTCTGAAAAAGAAAACCGTCACATCTGGCTGTGGTCAAGGCACCATGTATGGCAACGTGATGAAACAACTTGAGAATTACCAAGTGCCTCAAGTTCCGCTTAAACAATCAGAAATCTATTCCGCATTGGAAGCGTTGACTCATTACAACGACACCTACAAAAAAGCAGGTGCGGTGCATGGCTGTGCGGTTTGCAAAGGCAATGAGGTATTATCATTTGTGGAAGATGTCGGCCGCCACAATGCAGTGGATACGCTTGCAGGTGAGATGTGGCTCAAAGAAGAAACAGGTGAAGATAAAATTTTCTACACAACTGGTCGCCTTACTTCAGAGATGGTGATTAAAGTGGCCCAAATGGGCATTCCTGTTCTGCTTTCTCGCTCTGGCGTTACTCAAATGGGGTTAGATCTTGCGAAACAATTTGGCATTACGACGATTGCGCGAGCAAAAGGTTTACGCTTCCAAGTATTTACCGGAGCCGACAAGATTGAGTTTGATGTGAAAGGCGAAAGTGCATCTCGTTAACGAGAAAATAATACAAAACCGTCGATTCGTGTAAACTTATAACAATTGGGATAAGTAAATCATCACGTTATGAAGGCTTAATTAAACGATATAAGTCAGAAATAGCAACATGTGTTGTAGCAATACAACGCTTGCTTTAATTGATGCTAACTACAGCTCATTCACAAAGGATGTGAACTATGGACAATGACCAACTGTGGAATTTTTTGCTCACGCCCAGTGGCATCATGCTCTCAATGATCATTACATTTGGTGTCGTCGGCATATATGCGTATATAACCGGTCAGTTTAAGGATTAAGACCAATATAAAAAGCCTCGCTAAATAGCGAGGCTTTTGCTTTTTAAACACTTCGCGAGTAATTACGCGTCAACGCCACGAGATTTTAGGAACTCAGAGTACGTGCCTTTGAAGTCCGTGATCTTGCCATCGCGAATTTCGATAATACGCGTTGCTAGCGAGTCTACGAATACACGGTCGTGAGATACGAAGAACAACGTGCCTTTGTATTGCTCAAGCGCGGTGTTCAAAGATTCAATCGATTCCATGTCCATGTGGTTGGTTGGTTCGTCCATTAGCAGCATGTTTGGCTTGTGCATCATCAGCTTACCAAGCAACATACGACCTTGCTCACCACCAGATAGTACTTTTACTGACTTCTTAATGTCGTCTTGACCAAACAGCATACGACCAAGGAAACCACGAACGACTTGCTCGTCATCACCTTCTTGACGCCATTGACCCATCCAATCCGTTAGGTTCATGTCTTCTGCAAAGTCATGCGCGTGGTCTTGCGCGTAGTAACCGATGTTTGAGTTTTCAGACCATTTGTACTCACCCGCACGCGGTTCAAGCACACCAGCAAGCGTGTTTAGAAGTGTTGTTTTACCCACACCGTTCTCACCGATGATCGCAACGCGCTCACCCACTTCAAAAATTGCATTGAAGTCTGAGAACAAGTCCTCTTCGAAACCTTGGCTTAGGTTTTCAACAATCAGAGCGTTACGGAACAGCTCTTTCGACTGTTCGAAACGAATGAATGGGTTTTGACGGCTAGACGCTTTAACTTCATCCAGTTTGATCTTGTCGATTTGCTTCGCACGAGATGTCGCTTGTTTTGCTTTCGATGCGTTTGCTGAGAAACGTGCAACGAACGTTTGTAGCTCTGCAATTTGTGCTTTCTTCTTCGCATTGTCGTTTAATAGACGTTCACGAGCTTGAGAAGCTGCTGTCATGTACTCATCGTAGTTACCTGGGTAAATGCGCAGTTCACCGTAATCCAAGTCAGCCATGTGCGTACATACTGAGTTTAGGAAGTGGCGGTCGTGCGAGATGATGATCATCGTGCAGTTACGCGCGTTTAGCGTGTCTTCCAACCAACGGATCGTATCCATGTCCAAGTTGTTGGTAGGTTCGTCAAGCAGCATAACGTCTGGGTCTGCGAATAGAACTTGCGCTAGAAGCACACGAAGCTTCCAGCCCGGCGCCACTTCACTCATTAGGCCGAAGTGCTGCTCCATTGGAATACCCACCGCAAGAAGAAGCTCGCCCGCTTTGGCTTCTGCCATGTAGCCGTCCATTTCCGCAAACTGAACTTCTAGGTCAGCCACTTTCATGCCGTCTTCTTCACTCATTTCAGCAAGTGAGTAGATACGGTCACGCTCTTTCTTCACTTCCCATAGCTCTTTATGACCCATGATAACGGTATCGATTACCGTAAATTCTTCGTAAGCGAACTGGTCCTGGTTTAGTTTTGCAACGCGCTCGTTTGGATCGTAACTCACGTTACCGCTGGTTTGCTCAAGCTCGCCGCTGAGGATCTTCATAAAGGTTGATTTACCACAACCGTTAGCTCCAATTAAGCCGTAGCGATTACCTTCGCCGAACTTAACTGAAATGTTTTCGAATAGCGGCTTAGCGCCGAATTGTTGAGTAATATTCGCTGTGGAGATCAAAACCTTTACCTTAGCAATTGGGGTGTATTTAGAAAAACCGGGCAACGGTACTTGTTCATGCTACATACTGCAAGTGTTGTTTTTATTAATTCATCGCTAGTGAAACCATCGCAGTGCTTCTTCAAAGCAAAAAGCTCAAGCACAAATGCGTCATTGAATACAAAAAAGAGCCAGTATTATAACTGGCTCTTTCTTCCGTAATGCTTACAACAAGTGACTAAGCGATATTCGTCACCTCTAGGATCAGCTCGGCTTTTTTAGGTAAATAAATACTGAATTTACTGCCCTTTCCCCATTCCGACTCGGCTTTTAGCTCACCACCCGTTTGGCTGAGGATACTTTGAGAGACCGACAGTCCCAATCCAGTACCCTCTCGCTTCGTCGTGTAAAATGGTGAGAAGATTCGATTCAAGTTTTCTGGCTTAATACCGCAACCCTCGTCAATAACATGAATCGCGGCTCCTTTCACTTCGCCCTCGTCAATCCAGTCTTCACTGACTACGGTTAACGTGCCTTTGCCGTTCATTGCGTGAATGGCATTCATTTGCAAATTAACTAAGATTTGTAGCAAGTGGTGACGGTTTATCTCAACGGACGTTTGCGCTTGTAGATCAGTCACAAACTCGACGTCGCGTTTCTTGGTGCCCGTTTTAACCAAGGTGATGCTTTCATCAATGATAGGATTGACATGTTGCCAAGTGATTTCATCTTGAACACCACCTTGGCGACTGTATTGCAATAAACTACGCGTGATATTGCGAATACGGTCGATTTGCGCGTGAATCGCATCAATCTCTTCTTGTACTCGACTTGCATCGTCACCCAACTCAAAGTGGATCAACTCCACGTTGCCAAGGATCACGGCGGTTGGGTTATTGATTTCGTGAGCAATCCCCGCGGTGAGTTCTCCCAGTGCTGCCAGTTTTTCATGAACAACGAGTTTGTCGCGGGTTTGGTTAAGCAATTGAATATGCAGCTCTAGATCTTGGGTTTTTTCTCTAAGGCTTGCCGTACGCTCTTGAACTTTGCATTCAAGTTGCGCTGCGGAGTTCTTCAGTTCAATTTTGCGCTCTTCTAGCGCGTCTAACATATCATCAAACTGTCTGGCTAACTGCGCAAGTTCATGATCGGCATCCAATCCCAACGGACCAATCCGTTTTTCTTTTCCTTGTTGGACCTGCTTCACCACTTTATGGATGCGTTCGATCGGTCGAAACAGATCATAAGAACCGCGATATACCATCACGCCGGAAACCAGCAATAACATAACCGTAATCAAGCTAATTTCTGCAATGTTGGTCATGTAGGCTTTAACGAATGGCCACATTAGGTAACCGGTATAAAGCATACCAATGACGTTGTCGTATTGGTCTTTGATCGGTTGATACGCCGTAATATACCAAGCGTCATACACATAGGCTCGGTCAACCCACTGCTCACCTTTTGAAAGTACTTGGTTATACACTTCTGCGCTCACGCGAGTGCCTATGGCGCGCCCTAACCTATGCTCGCTGTCTAGAGGAACGTTGGTGCTCACACGCAAATCATCAAGAAATACGGTCAATGTGCCAACCGGACGAAGGCGATCATTATCGCTGAGATAGATTAAGTCGCGAATTTGATCTACCAATACAGTGCTGTTATTGAGAAGCAAACCACCATCAAGAAAGCCGATCAAATCATTCGTTTGGCTATGCACAGGAATCACGGTTCGACTGACTAGCCCACGTGCTTCCATGCCCCCATCGGCAAGAATAGGCACTTCCGCTCGTTTAGCGAGTTCAGGATCGAGGCGTTCGAGTTCTTCTTTATTGAGTACATCAAAAAACGATTCTCGCTTAGTGAGATCCATAAAGCGGAATTTGTTTTCCATCGAGTTGACGCGTTGGAAAGAGAGAAAATCTAAAGCATATCTTTTCTTCTGCTCAGTGACCCACTTTTGCAGCTCATCTTGCGGTATCCCTTGATTGATGCGAATACGAAAATCGTACGAGTCAGCAAACGCACGTACGTAATTCGATTGCTTTTGCTGTAACAACGTTACGCTGTTATTTGCAACTCCCAAACGTTCAGAAACATCCAGCAGTGCATTTTGCCACGTATAATGAATGGACCAATAAATGGTAATCCCGATCAGGGCTATCAAAGTGAGGAAGATAGGTGCGGAGGTTAAAAATAATAAGCGATAACGCACCATGGTTTTAAAACGGTGCGTCCATTTCGACAATCCTTTGTGCTGCGGGCCGTTAGTCGGCATATTCCTCATCCTCAGAATCCCATTCTTTATACTTACGTTCTAAGGTCTTACGCGCAACGCCTAAGTCACGAGCAGCGGCTGATTTGTTGCCTTCGTGCAAATTAACGACCTGTTTTATATGCGCTTTTTCGACTTCTTTCAGTGTCCAGTTGTTTGGATACCCCTCACCAGTGAACTCTCTACCTTCTTTAAACGTCGGTAGTTCAGCAGAATGAGAAACGGTAATCGACACATTAGGCAATGAGTGTCCACCATTTAGCTCCCGCCAATAATGCGCAGGCGGTTTGCCAAGCAAAATGCATCGCTCAATCAAGTTTTTCAGTTCACGAATATTGCCTGGCCAATCGTACTCGCTCATCGCTTCCATATCTTCGTGCGCCCATTTTGGAGCAGGCATACCAAGCTCCCGCGTCAGCATATTGCTAAAAAATGGCACGAGCTCAAACAAATCGGTTTTGCGCTCACGCAGCGGACACACTTCAATTTTCAGAACGTTTAAACGGTAATACAGGTCACTGCGGAAGTTGCCTTGGTTGACCTCTTCTTGCAGGTTTCGGTTGGTGGCGGCAACAATACGGACATCAATGCTGATTTCTTTTTCTGAACCAACAGGACGGATAGTACGCTGCTCCAAAACGCGTAACAGCGACGCTTGCATTGCAAGTGGCATTTCCCCGATTTCATCGAGGAACAAGGTGCCGCCATTTGCTACGCGGAACAAACCTTCACGAGATTTTTTAGCACCGGTAAACGCGCCCGATGTATGACCAAATAACTCACTTTCAAGTAGCTCTGGCGCAATTGCTCCACAGTTGATAGGCACAAATGGGCCCGTTCGCCCACTCGCCTGGTGAATACCTCGCGCAACCAGCTCTTTACCCGTACCCGACTCACCTTCCACCAAAACAGAAGCTCGCGATGGTGCAAACTGGTTAATCAGCTGCTTAAGCTGACGCGTTTTCTCTGAACCACCGATGATCTCGGAGGTATTGTGACGTTGGTAATCGCGCTTCATGGCGTACTGCATGCGCTCGTTTAGACGTCGGTCCATGCAGCGACTGACCGCTTTTAGCATTTGTTCTAGGTTGAAGGGCTTTAGGATAAAGTCAGAAGCACCAAGTTGAAGTGCGCGAATAGCAATCTCTAAATCCGCATAGCCCGTCATGAAGATCACATCGGCACGTTTGTCGTCATCTTCAAACGCTTCTTCCCACTCAATCCCAGAGCGCCCCGGCAGATTAATATCCAGTAAAATCAGATCATAATGTCGAGAATTACGCAGTTGCTCTGCTTCTTCGATGCTGCCAGCAGTGTCGACATGTGAGAAAAGCTTCCCCAATGCCTTTTTCAAAATGGCTTGCATGCCCAATTCATCATCAACGACCAGTACGGAAAAGGCGTTATATTGTTGGTTTGTACTAATATGGGATTGAGTAGACATATTTACCCCAGATGGCTTCGGATGGGACAGAGTGTACCAAGTTTAAACAGAGATACCCTACAAAAAGTGCGACATTTTGTACCAACGCAAACTTTTGTGCAAATAACCCCATGATTTAGTGCATAAATCGAGCACTTTTCGCTTGTAAAAGGTTGGCATCTTGTTTGCTATAAGGTGGCTACAGGGCGTATTCAAGTGATCTCAGGATGTTGGTGTTTGTTATTCCAACACCCTAAGACAACTTGCACTTTGAACTAATCGCTCTCGCCCAAGAGGCCTCTCCCAATACATCGGGAGAAAAGCCAAAGAATCATTGGAAAGGAACATATAAAAATGAAAAAAATTGCGCTAACTCTGGCTGCGACGTCAATCACGCTTGTAAGTTACTCTGCGTTTTCCGCTCAAGATGGCGAGCACGTTCGCCTAGCAACCACTACCAGTACTTACCATTCAGGGTTACTTGATTACCTGCTTCCACAATTTGAGAAAGACACGGGCTACAAAGTCGATGTTATCGCTGCGGGTACTGGCAAGGCCTTAAAAATGGGCGAAAACGGTGACGTAGATTTGGTGATGACACACGCACCAAAAGCCGAAGGCACATTCGTTGAGAAAGGCTACGGCGTTCTACCTCGTAAACTGATGTATAACGACTTTGTAATTGTTGGCCCGAAAGCTGACCCAGCAAAAATCAAAAATGACGAAGGCGTGTTAGATGTATTCAAAGAGATCGCAAACAAAAACGCAACGTTCATCTCTCGCGGCGATGATTCTGGTACGCACAAAAAAGAAATGGGCTTCTGGGCTCAAACTAAAATCGAACCAAACTTTGGCGGTTACCGCAGCGTAGGTCAAGGTATGGGCCCAACTCTGAACATGGCGTCTGAAATGCAAGGCTACACCATGACAGACCGCGGCACATGGTTGGCTTATCAAAACAAATTGGATCTAGAAATTCTGTTCCAAGGCGATGAAAAACTGTTTAACCCGTACCAAGTTATTCTTGTTAATCCTGAGCGTTACCCAACAATCAACTACCAAGGCGCGAAAGCATTCAGTGATTGGTTGGTGAACCCTCGCGGACAGGAACTTATCAATGGTTTCCGCCTAAACGGTAAACAACTGTTTGTTGCGAATGCTGAGAGCAAATAACGCAATATGAATCTTGCTGATACAACACTGGAAGCGCTTCGCTTACTGGTGAATTTTGATGCAGACCTATGGGAGATCGTTGCGGTCTCCTTTAGTGTTTCTATCACGGCAATATCTTTAGTGGTATTGCCGGCTATTTTGATGTCCTTTGTACTGGCGTATACCGACTTTCGCGGTAAATGGTTTTTGTTGTCGATCGTGAATACGCTGCAAGCGGTCCCTACCGTCGTGATTGGCCTGTTGCTGTACATGTTGCTGTCGCGCGCTGGCCCTTGGGGAGACTGGCAAATGCTGTTCACTCAGAAGGCGATGATTTTCGGCCAAATGGTGATCTGTTTCCCTGTTTTGGTATCGATGATGCATGGTGCATTGCAATCTAGCGACCGTCGCGCTGTGGAAACTGCCATCACGCTAGGCGTCTCCATTCCGCGCGTGGCCGCTACGATGATTTGGGAAACCCGCTTTCCTCTACTCGCAGCTATCATTGCAGGGTTCTCACGTATCGTAACCGAGGTGGGCTGCTCAATGATGGTAGGCGGAAACATTATGGGCGTAACGCGCAATATTCCGACCGCTATCGCAATGGAAAGCAGCAAAGGTGCTTTTGCGCAAGGAGTTGCATTAGGAATTGTATTACTATCTTTAGCGTTGGCACTAAACTTCTTCTTATCAAGCATGAGAGGCAAAGGCTACCTCAGAACATAGAACATGAAGCAAACAAACGACTCACCATTAACCCCATGTAGAGGCGCATTATGACTATAAAAATCACCGCCGAGCAGTTATCCATGCGCTTTAAAGAGCGTGTGCTTTTCCACATCCCTGAGTTAGCCATCGGCCCAAATGATGCCATTTATCTCAAGGGTGACAATGGTGTGGGCAAAACTACCCTACTCAAAATCCTTGCCGGCTTGCTCAAACCCTCTACTGGCGACGTGGTTGCGCCAAAAGATACGTGGCTGAAAAGACTGACGCGTCGCAATGGTCGTGTCGATGTGATTTATCTCCATCAATCTCCTTACCTTTTTGACGGCACTGTATATGAGAACGTAGTTTATGGAGTGAAATATCAACAAGACACACCAAAAGATAAGCGAGCTCAAGTTATTCACGCGCTGCGCATGGTAGGTTTAGAAACCTTAGCGGACGAACATATTTCCGTGTTGTCCGGCGGTGAAAAACAGCGCGTTGCCATGGCAAGGGCTTGGATCTTAAAACCGTCGATTTTATTGATGGATGAGCCAAGTGCGTCTTTAGACCAAGAATCCATTGAACGATTGGTGGTGATGGCGAAAGATCTTTTGGATCGTGGTTCCAGTATTGTGGTGACAAGCCATCAAACCAACGCACTGACCGACTTATGTAAAAAACAGTGGTGGATTAAAGACAAGACTTTGATAGAGTCTCCTCTGTTGTATGTCATACCAAAAGAAACATCCCAAGAGAATGCATATGCTTCAACCAACACAAACTAGTTGGGTCATTTTGGCTGGTGGCCAAGCCAGCCGTATGGGTGGAAAAGATAAAGGTCTGATTGAATTAAATCAGAAGCCACTCATCGAACACGTTATTGAACGTTTATCTCCACAAACACCACGCATTTTAATTAATGCCAACCGAAACCAAGATGCGTACAGCAAATTTGGTTTCGTATTTAGTGATCAATTCAAAGATTTCCCTGGACCTATGGGCGGTATTCACGCGGGTTTGATGCATGCTGAAACTGACTGGGTTGGATTTGTACCTTGCGATAGCCCACAAATTAACACCGACCTTGTCGAGCGTTTCTGCCAAGCCGCCAAAGAAGACAGTGATATTTTGGTCGCTCATGATGGTGACCATCAGCAACCTGTTTTTACGCTCTACCACAAGCGCGTACTGCCAAAACTCACCGCATTTTTAGAACGTGGCGACCGAAAAATCATTCTGCTCTACAAAGAGTGCAACACCAGTTACGTTGACTTTAGCGACTCACCAAACTGTTTCGTCAACTTGAACACTCCGGAAGAACTGGCGCAATTTGGACAATTAGAATCATGAAACACACGCTAAATATTCCTATTCTTGGTTTTGCAGCTTATTCAGGCACAGGCAAAACCACGCTACTTGAAGCGCTATTGCCAAAGCTGACTGAAGCAGGTTTACGCATTGGCATGCTAAAACATGCGCACCACAACTTCGATGTCGATAAGCCGGGTAAAGACAGCTACCGTTTACGCAAAGCTGGCGCGTCTCAAATGCTGATTGCTTCTCGCAACCGTTTTGCGTTAATGACAGAAACGCCAGAAGCCGAAGCAGAGTTTGAATACCTATTAACACGTTTTGATGAAGACAACCTCGATGTAGTTTTGGTCGAAGGCTGTAAAAACATCGCGTTTCCTAAAATTGAATTGCACCGTGAAGAAGTGGGTAAGCCTTGGCTTTACCCTCACGATGAAAACATCATTGCTATCGCTTCCGACAGTGCGGAGTTGGACTCTGAACTGCCACAAATGAACATCAATGATTTGAATGCCATCGCTCAATTTGTTCTCCAATACGTTCAAGATGCAAAAGCACCAAAATCTAAAGAGAAAGACGCCGCATGTTGCGACACACTTTCTCCTGCTTTCCTTTCTGTGGTTCAAGGCCAAGAAAAAATCCTTTCTTTGGTGAACACGGTTTCGGAAATAGAAGCATGCAAGATTGAAAACGCCTATGGCCGCGTTCTCGCGGAACATATCATTTCACCAGTAAGTGTGCCGCAATACACCAACTCCGCGATGGACGGTTATGCCATCCGCAGTGATGATATTGAGCGCGATAGCTACCAAGTGGTTGCTGAAGTGATGGCGGGCCATGCTTACGATCAGCCTCTGGAAGTTGGTCAAGCGGTGAAGATCATGACCGGCGCACCAACACCACTTAACGGCGACACAGTGGTCATGCGTGAGCAAGCCTCTCAAGAAGGTGACAAGGTCACTTTTAATGGTGCGAATATCAAAGCAGGCCAAAACGTTCGTCAAGCAGGTGAAGATCTCGCTATCGGCAGTGACGTCTTTACCGCAGGCACTCGCCTAGCCTCTCCAGAAATGGGCATGATCGCTTCTCTCGGTTTTGGTGAAGCGAATGTGTTCCGCAAATTGAAAGTTGCCGTGTTCTCCACCGGTGACGAAGTACAAGCGCCGGGAACAGAGCAAAAAGCGAATTCTATCTACGATTCCAACCGTTTTACCATCATGGGCATGCTTGAAAAGCTCGGCTGCGAGATCTTGGATTTCGGTATTCTGGAAGACAACGAACAGTTAATGATTGAAGCGTTGGAAAACGCATCGGCGCAAGCGGACGTGGTTATGACTTCTGGTGGCGTATCCGTTGGTGGTGCGGATTACATCAAACTTGCCTTGGATAAACTTGGTCAAATCGATTTTTGGCGAATCAACATGCGTCCGGGACGTCCACTCGCGTTTGGTCAAATCAACAACAAGCCGTTCTTTGGTCTGCCGGGCAACCCTGTTGCCGTGATGGTCTCTTTCATTAATTTTGTTGAGCCTGCACTGCGTAAGATGCAAGGCGAACAAGGCTGGAAGCCTCTGAAAGTGAATGCCATCGCAACTGAGAATCTTCGCTCTCGACAAGGTCGTACCGAGTTTAGTCGAGGAATCTATGAACTGGATGACACTGGCCGTTTAACCGTTCGTACAACAGGCAAGCAAGGCTCTGGTATTTTGCGCTCAATGAGTGAAGCAAACTGTTTAATCGAAATCTCCCCAGCTATTGATACAGTAAAAGCGGGAGAAAGCGTGACAATTATCCCACTTCAAGGCAGAATCTAGCCCAAACTAGAAATTCAAAGGTCAGCGAGTCTGGCCTTTTTGTTTAATACAGAAACCTTTTCAGAGAGACAGCTATGGCTCGCACCATTCTTTACACTTACAAAGACCAAGACAAAGAACTGACGTTCTCATACCAGCAGCACCGCAACATTCAAGAAGCGGTTGCAGAAGCAGAAGGTATCGATATCACTGAGTTCCTAAAGATGGAGCAACAAATTGAAGCAGTGTCTGACACTAAAGCGGTGCGAAACTACCGCGATAACTACTTCAGAAAATTAGGCTTTAGTAAAATCACCCTAGCTCAAAAAGAAAACCTAGGCGTAGGCAAAAAGAACAAATAAGCTTAGCTGTAAACAGAAAACTCGCGATTCGTCGCGAGTTTTTTTATGCATGCTATTTTTGTTCGTGCTCTATACCCAGCATATAGAAGTTACTTGGGTATATGAGTTACTTCGATATATAAGTAAAAAGCCCCGTTTTACCTTGATGGTCTAAACGGGGCTTTAGATTTCTTCTTACTTTATATCGAGTAAGGTTTCAGTCACTACTTGATGTTTAGGAACGCAGCACCGCGTACACCGCCTGAATCACCGTGTTTTGCTTTGATGATCTTAGGACACTTAGCCACAGACAATAAGTGTTTAGGGATGCGTTTTGGCATCTCTTCATAAATCAATTCGAAGTTTGAAAGACCACCACCCAGCACAACAACATGTGGGTCAGTCGCTGTAAAGATGTTTGCAAAACAGATAGCCAGCAACTCCATAAAACGCTCAACGTGCTCGACGGCTTTCGCTTCACCTTCTGCGTGCGCTTTAATGATGTCGATCGCTTTCTTCTCTTCACCGTAGTAATGGGCATACAGAAGCTCGAAGCCTCGACCAGAAAGGTAACTGTCTAAACACCCCTTCTTGTCACAACCACACCCCAACAGAGGTGCGTTTTCGCCTAAGTGGAACCAAGCATCGATAGGTAAACGAGTATGGCCCACCTCACCTGCTACGTGGTTACGGCCAGAGAAAACTTTACCATCGTAGATAAAACCGCCACCAAAGCCAGTACCTAGGATCAAACCAAGTACGGAAGGCTCATCTTGAAGCTCTTCGTCCCATGCTTCTGATAGCGCAAAACAGTTTGCATCGTTTTCAATTTTTACGCTGCGACCGATTTTAGCTTCCAGATCAGCACGAAGTGGTTTGCCTTTTGCCGCAGGAACGTTAACTGTTAGTACAGTTGCATCATCGGCGTCTTCCATACCTGGTAGGCCAAGACCAATCGTACCTTCGCAGCCAAACTCTGCATCGTATTTGTTAACCAATTCCGCAATGGTATCAACCAGCAGCTCGTAGTTGTCTGTTGGTGTAGGTACACGTTCCGTCGCTACACGCTCAAGCTTCTCGTTAAATGCACCAAATTCAATTTTAGTGCCACCGACATCAAAGCCGTAATACATGTATTTCTCTCCTAAAAAATGCTTAAACGACTCCAAAAATGGCTGGAGTCAAAAGTATAAACTAGTGGCATTATCCATATCTGTACGCCTGCAAACCGTGACCGAATGCAGATTTATACCCTCACCGCAGCCAGTTGAACAACATGCCATCAACAAAAGTTCATTCCTTAGAGTCAGCTCTCGGTTTTCACCCACTCTTTGAAACGTTTTAAATGCGGTCGGTTGGGATCGTTTTTGACTCGGGTCTTGGTCAACATGTAGGTTTCTCTAAAGGCTTCAAACCACAATTGAAGGCATTCCGATGCTTTGTTCTCACCGGCTTGTTTCAAAACTAAAGTCGCAACTTCGGCGGTCGAAAGATGCTGCTCGTTCTCAGAACGGCGCATGATGTATTCTGATAAACACTCCGGCTCGATAGATAAAACTGGTAGAGACTGTAAAAACTCAGAGCGACGGAAAATTTTTCGTGCCTCACGCCAGCTACCATCAATAAAGATCAGCAACCATTTTTTGTTCTGAGCCTCTTCGTTTACTAATCGCGCAGGCTCCAGATCTTCAATTAAACGAGATGGGTCATCCACATAGTCTGCAGGAAATACAATCACTGGTTGGTAGTTGTCATCCTGTAGTAGCTCCAGCATCTCCTCAGACGGTTCTGTTCGGTTCCATTGATAAACGTAAGTCTCTTGAATCGTATCAGCAATTAGACGACCGGTATTACTTGGCTTAAATACTTCGTTTTCAGAAACAATCAACATACATGCAATATTAGCCTTGATGTTTGGCTGAAGATCGCACAAACAGTGTTGCTCAGAAACCTGGCAATATTGGCAACGAACCACTTTACATCCACGCGCGTTGAAGGGCTTGGTTGAGATAGATTGTCGGTACTGATATAAACGGTGGAAAGCGTGAATTCTCATGGTAAGTAATGCCAAGTAAAAAGTAGAGCGCGATTCTACTGACATTATGGTTTCGCCTCAAGATAAGCCCTTCAACGCACCTTACTGTTTGTTGAAATGGTTTCGCCTCAAGATAAGCCCTTCAACGCACCTTACTGTTTGTTGAAATAATTTCACCCTTACCTCGGTCATAGATAAAGTAATAAATAAGGAAATGACAGTGACAGTGACAGTGACAGAAACGACGTTTCAAGATCCCTCGTGGATAAGATTAGGCTTTTTTCTCGGCGTATTATTACTTTGTGCCCTTTGGGAAAACAAACTGCCGAGAAAAACACTTACCGCTTCACGTGGGTTTCGCTGGGTCAATAACTTATCACTGGTTGCTGTGAATAGCTTGATTGTTGCGTTAGTCATGCCTATCGCCGCCTTTCAAGCTGCAATTATCGCTCAGGAGCAACAATGGGGACTATTTAATTTGCTCTCCCTGCCCGCTTGGTTAAACGTGCTTCTAGCGGTTATTCTGCTTGATTTCGTCATTTACGTTCAGCATGTGGTCTTTCACTATGTAAAGCCACTGTGGAAGCTTCATCGAATGCACCATGCCGATCTCGACATTGATGTCACTACTGGCGCACGTTTTCATCCCATCGAAATCATCATCTCGATGGGTGTCAAAATTGCCACTGTATTTATCTTAGGCGTTTCTCCTATCGCTATCGTGGTATTCGAAATAGTGCTCAATGCCAGTGCGATGTTTAATCACAGTAATGCAAAACTGGCTTTATCAGCGGATCAGAAACTGCGAAACGTCATAGTGACGCCAGACATGCATCGCGTTCATCATTCCGTGATAGCAAAAGAAACCAACTCGAATTTCGGTTTCTTCCTTTCTGTTTGGGATCGACTTTTTGGGACATATCGAGCTCAACCTGAGCTTGGCCATGATGATGTCGTAATTGGTATACCGGAAATTAGGAATGAAGCAGAACAACGATTAGACAAGCTGTTAACGCAACCTTTTCGCTATAACCGAAGAAGACGCAACAGTTGAAGAAAAGTTTTTGTGGATGAAGTGCGTAAACAAAGCGAATAGACTAAACCTAAATTACGATGCTAGCTAATGGATTCACTCTCCGTTAGTTGACGTTTTTTGTTTAACTGAGTAATACCAACAAATAAACCAACCACACCAAGCACCGTGCACACCAAAGCATTAGTATTCATTGCTTGTTGTGCTTCTATTGAGCTGTATAGAAAAGCCAGACTGAAGAAAGTGGTACCAAAGCTTAAACCTGTCAGTACGCTGAAACCAGCGAAACTGGCCAAGTCTTTAAAATCGTTCATAACGAATCCCTGTTTACTATCCTTAATTGAGTGATGAAAAGTGAAAGTTAACGAAATATCTGGCGTGATTGTCGATGTTTACGCGCGTTCCATAACCAGATAGATACGCCGAATGAAAAACCTAAGAAGAGTGTTTTCATTTGAAGTGCGGCATTGTTGTCCAATATCTCTAATGTATAGTGAGCGTGCGAGCTAAAAATAACATTGGTCGTCAGAATCAATAGCATAAGCACTAATCCGGAACGACGGTGCTTCACCAATAGATATACCGCTAGTAAGTCTAACAGCCCCAATGAGCTCCAATAAATATTCAACCAGCGTGGCGCAAAATCATAAGGCAAAAAACCGTTAGCAATGTTGTCATAAAGATGAACCACACCGCCAACTGTCATAAAAAGGCATAAGAGAAACACGACGAATTTATCCATTATCGTTTCCTTATCTGAATGAATGCGCAAAGCATATAGAAGTCAGTTAAACATTTGTAATCTCATAGCCATTTTTGAGATCGATAGTGCCTTTAAACAGTACGTGAGGCGTGCGAAAGAAATTTATTCGCTCCTGATAGAAGCATAGTGTTAGCTTTGGCATTTCGCTCAAATCCGCTAGTTTTCCCTCGAGATTAGGTGAGAAAGGTTGTCGGGCTCGCGATGATAAAGATATGTCACACTCAACACTCCTTCGCGATCTCAGACACAAAAACAAATTTTTTCGACGGCGGAAAGATACAATCTTCCGAACATCTAAAGCCTCGTAGCCAGAATCCGTCGTCGAGATCCCGTAGATACAAACCACGTGGATAAGCTTTGTCATTCGAAAGCGGGGAAGACACCACAGTAAGGTACTCTCCCTTCGCCAAGTCAATTTCTTGTAAACGGAGGTATGGCGCAACAACTAAAGGGCAAGGTGATAGATTTTGTGTCGACGCCGCTTCAATCATTTCTCCAAGGGTCGCGCCAAAATAAAGTCCGAAGTCAGACGGTGTTTTTATCGTTAAACAGAACGATTGAATCTCATCTGCGCACTCGACTTTGTCATCATCGAATAGTTGTTGGGCGAAGGGATTCACTTGAACACCCATTTGACTCAGGCGCTTTAACAAATTCGTCTTTGTTAAACCTCCAACTCGCAACTTCACTTACACCACTCCTTGGTCTATCAGTTTTCGAACTTTTTCCAGTGCGTTCTGAAAAACGGTATGCGCTTGTGAGGAAATATCGCTCCCTATATCGTGCCAAAAGAACGCAAAATCATGTCCGCCATCGTCTTGCGTATGAAACGTCCATGAATCCGCTAGATCAGCACACTCGCACAAAACAAAGTGCCATACTTGATTTTGAAAGCCACTGTCCCAGGAGCATAAATACCGAGCGGAGATAACGTGCGTAATTCCAGATTCTTCAGCGAGCTCCCGCTTTGCAGCCGTGATGTAACTTTCATCAAACGTCTCAACAGTGCCCTTGACGAGCTGAATACCCGCCAACGGATGTTTAAAAAGTAAGAACTCTTGATTTTGCTTACGCAGAACGACGGGACAAACTTTATCGATCACAAAACCACTCCTCGTTGTTTAAGCAGAAAGCTTTGGCTTGTTCTGGATATAAAGGAATCGCATGAAGTTGCATTATCCATTCCTTTGAGTTCGGACAACATTCTAGCCATCTTGTTTCACCGAGATAGCATTAACACCACGTAGTGATAACTCAGCCCTTAAGAAATGAGCAAGATGCGATATAACTCACTTTTGCGATTTGAATAGCAATGAGAGGATGAGTAGAAGCAACAAAAAAGCAGAACCGAAGTTCTGCTTTTAGAAGATGAAAACATGTCACTTATGCGGACTGATGTAGCTCGTATTTATGCAACATCGCTTGTTGATGCCCTGCAATTTCTGCCACTTGTTCAGAGCTCTCTACCATGGATTCAAGTTGTAACTTTGTACGCTCTCCAAGCTCGGAAATATTATTGATGGATTGAGACACGTCCGCCGTCGCACGTTCTTGTTCTTCTGTAGCAACTGAGATTTGCTCAACACGTTCTTGAATGTGTTTAACCGCAAGGTTGATATCCGAGAATGTTGATTTCACTTCATTGCTGGACTGCAGCGCATGGGCCATTTCTTCTCTTGAATCACTTACCGCTTGGCGCGAACGCTCTGCTGCGGTAATAAGCTCACTCATCATTGCTCGGATGTTCGTTGTTTGTTGAGAAGTATCACTTGCTAGTTTGCGGACTTCATCCGCGACAACTGCAAACCCACGCCCTTGTTCACCAGCTCGAGCGGCTTCGATTGCTGCGTTGAGAGCAAGCAAGTTTGTGTTGTCAGCAATACCACTGATCATATCGACCATTTCACGAATCTGCTTAACACGCTGGTTTAGCTCTAACATAGATTGCTCATTCATGTCCAAAGAGCTTTCAAGTGATTCCAAACGTTCACGGTTTTGTTCCACAACTTGAACGCCTTTTTCAGTGTGCTTGGTAGCAAGCATCGAGTCCTGTGACGAGGCATTTGTCACTGTTGCTATTTCACGAATGGAGGCTTCAAGTTGCGTAATGGTCGTGATCATGCTCGCCAACGCTTCATTTTGTGTCGTCAACCCATCGCTCGTTTGTTCAGCTGCACTGTGGCTTACTTCGGCCGTCTGATAAAGCGTCTCACAGTTACGTGTAACTGTTTGGATAGAGTTGTTTGTTGAATCAATCACTTGGTTTAGTTTTCGTGCCACTTCTTTTAGTTCATAAGGACCAACCTCTTGTGCATTGTCACGGAAGTCATGCTCGGTAAGTGCTGAAAGACGCGTTAGTACATTTCTTAACCCTCGGTTTGTCCATGACTTCAGACTGAACCAAGTGATCAGAATAATGAAAGAAATCACACACGCAGCAAAAACGATCATAACACTCACTGACTCAATGGTCTCATTGACCACCCGCTCTTTTTCATCGATCAACTGACCAGCGGTTTGGGAGATTTGATCAAGTAACTGCATGGTTTCATCCGCAAGAATCGAAGCCTGTTTAAACTCTGAACGTTGCAGTTCCCCTTGTTCTAGTTTGGCGAGGATCAAACGCAGCACGCCCTTTTCACTAAAGCCTTGCTTCACCATCTCGTACGGTGCCGTTAGGCTTGCGTATTCGCTTACTTCTGGATGTAAAGACTGGAAATCTTCATAGGCGAGATTAATACCTGCAATACGGTTACGCATTTCTCGGTATTCTTTTTCGGCTTTGCTCAGCTCAGAATGCATCATCATTACTAAGAACGTGCTTTCCATTGAGCTCGCTGAGGCAATAAATCGGTTGGCGGCATCACTCGATTCAGGATTTTCGGCACTAAGAAACGAGCTGATTCGATTCATTTCCGGGCCGATAGAGCTGAGTCCATAGCGGAACCCACCAACTCCTGCATCAATATCCATTTGAATTTTTATCACTGAAGATTGCTTCAGTAAAATGGACTGCGTGATGTTATGTAAACGCGCTAAATTTGTATCTAACTCCTCAGAGAGTTGCTCAGCAACACCAGAAGCTTCTCCAACCAAACTTTTACTTTGAGTCGCAAGTGAATCGATTTGCTCTTTTATTAGAGGCAACTCTTTTGGCTCAGCAATTTGCATACCATGGTTGAGTAGCTTAACCATCTCCAATACATTCCTGGTTAACTTTGCGTTCGCCATCGCGATTGGTAACGCTTTTTGCGACAAGTCTTCAAATTGCTCTCCTACCTGTTCCATTCCTTTGAAACTTGAGACAGAAAGGGCTATAACAAGAGCTATGATAGTTAAAAATGTTGCACTAACAGCCTGAATCAGTGAAAGTGATGTGCGTGAGCGTTTTCGCTTTGCCATAATCAATTTTTATTCTTTCTTAAGGTTGAATCGGTTTTGCAGTGATTCCGTCACATTTGTGAGACAAAACCGTGATTTGCAGCCCATACTATGGATTGGTTATGACACTAATATTTCAGTTGTGAGTCGTAGAGATGACAGGTGGTGATTTGCGTCGAGTATATTTTCCTTTGATAATCAGTGTGCTACTAAGCGCCTGCTCTTCTGGGCCTGAACCTAGCGAGCAAGTGCAAGTGACAACACCTACAAATCAGTTATTGGACAATAACCCTGACTTGTTCCAGTTTTATACAGAATGGCATGGCACACCTTATCGCTTAGGCGGCACACAAAAATCTGGTATTGATTGCTCGGCATTTGTGCAAAAAGCCTTTGTTGAGGCTTATCAGCTATCGTTACCCAGGACAACGAGACAACAATCGAAACAAGGTGTGGAATTACATTGGACGGACGCCAAACAAGGAGATTTGGTGTTTTTTAAGACAAGACGGACGACCTATCATGTAGGGATTTACTTGGGTAACAAGCAGTTCATGCATGCGTCAACGTCTAAAGGTGTGATCATTTCAAGAATCGACAACCCATACTGGGCATCTAAGTTTTGGCAAGTAAGAAGAGTTACAATGTAACTCTTCTTGCTTTTAGAATTGGAGATGACTGGTATCAAACAATATCAATCGTAAGTAGCAACGGCAGTATCGAATAGGTTTTTAACCAAAGCGATGTATTCATCAAGGAACGTGATCTGTTCATTAGTCGCTTTTTTATGCCATACACCAGCCAATATCTCGCCAAGATCTTCAACAACCGCATCCGCCTCTTTTAGTAATTTGAAGCGTACGCTTGAGTGAAGCTCTGGGTTTTGCTCAAAGATCGCCATGATGTTTGAAGCCACCATATCGGTGACGACATCTTCGATGCTTTCGGATCCAGTGTCGCCAATTTCAGTCGTGAAAATATCTAGATTTAGCGACAAGTGCTCGATAAGAGCGAGATATCCATCGGTTTCTAAAACCACTGTTTTTCTCCGTTTATTGCAAGCCTTCGAAGCTGAAAGCGGAATAGTTTCAATAGTAAGACATGCCGAGAAAATTTCATTAACTTATTTCATATTAACAAACATTCACGAACCAACTGGATGTTTTTCAAACAATTGCGCTTTGCCTCACTGCGTTCGGATACAGGGTTTCTTCAAACCTTTTTGTATTTCAGTCATTTTCATGCAAACAAGTTTGGTTACGACCGTTTTCTTTTGCACGATACAACGCAGCATCGGCACTCTTTAACCATTGAGTGTGAGTTTCAAAATAAGGTTTATACTCGCAAACACCAATACTTATCGTGTAATTAATCAAAAAATCTTCCACTTTCACGATCTCTTGCTCAATTCTTTTACGTAAACGCTCCGCGAAATAGCAAGCTTGTTCTTGATTCGTATGAGGAAGCAATACCGTAAACTCTTCTCCACCAAAACGACCGCACACATCACTGCTTCTTGCTGTCTTTCTTAATAACGAAGAAGTACGACGAATGACTTCATCTCCCGTCGGGTGACCATAGGTATCATTCACTTTTTTAAAGTGGTCGATATCAAATATTACTAATGAGCATGGTCCGTCGATAACTTTTAGGTGAGCAAACTCTTCTTTCAGCGATTGCTCCCAATAAGCACGATTAAATAAACCTGTTAAACCATCTTTGCGACTGATTTCAGACAAATGTTGATTTGTTTCTTTCAAATGAATGCGATTTCTTGCCGTTTCAGAGACATCATTCACTTGAATAGCAATGTGGCTGACCTCTCCTGAGAGCCCGATTAACGGGGTGATTACGATGTCTTGATACATGAAATCACTGCTGTTTGAAACCGGAGAAAAATTGTTGAATTTAAAAAGGTACGGTCGGTTTTCCCAGCTAGAGAAGGAACGAGTTTCCAGATCGGCGGCGGTTTTTATCTTGGTTTCTAGCCAAGTTTTTGGCAATTCTTCAAAATGATCAAATAAACATTGGCCAAGGATTTCTTGTGACAGAACGCCACTGTATGACTGCATAAAACTGTTCCACACACAGACCTTATACTCTTGATCCAACACGATAAGCCCTGAATCCATCGTATCGAGAATTTGTGTGACCCAATGAAAGTCTGCTATGTCCAGCGTAATATCGGACATTAGATTAGCTCCATGATTTCATAAATAATTTCTACGGATGGTTTATCAATTAAAAACAGTACCTCACACTCAAAATCGAGCGCTTCTGCCATGTAGGTGTATTCGATAGTAAACAGCTCACCTAATTCACCCTGCTCTTCACAGTAAGGCGTTAACGTATCCACAATGCCTGGCTGACGAAGTGAGAATTGCTTGTCGAGCTGATCCCCTAACGATGTGAGAAATGAAGAAACCAGTAAGTTCGAGATATTCAAAATGATTTCATTATGAGGTGTAAACTCAAGCAGATAGCCTAACTTCTCACCAATTTGATTGATGTCTCTACCACGTAAACACACCAGAGCTTCACCATGAATACCGCCACCAACAAACCTCTGCGCAACCGCGACGGAGCCATCACGCCCAACAACGTCGACAAGCGTCATATGAAGTTCGCCATAGGATAACGGACCAACATGTGGAACAGGAAGTTGGATGAACTCGTGTAAGTGGTCTGCCATAATCGCAGCCCCTTTACCAAGGGCAATGTTTGCAATCTCGCGGAATTTGGCTAATGAGGAGAACTCCTCGCAAATCTGGATTTTAGGATCAATCGAATAGCTAGGCTTGAACGCATAGTGCAGCCCCAATTGTTCATAGAGCGGTATCACCTGCTCTTCTGTCAGAGGCTTAGCGATAAAAGCTTGAGCACCGAGCTCTATGCAGCGCTGTTTTGCCTCTTGTTGAACATCTCCAGAAATAATGACGATTTTAGTCTGGTAGTGACTAACAGGTAATGACTCGAGGACTTCAAAACCGTCCATGATCGGCATCGTTAAATCGAGAAACAAAATATCGATATTTTGCTCCGCAAGAATATTTAGCGCCTCATACCCATCTTGAGCTTCGATCAGGTGCAATGATGTATCTTGTACGATGGAGCGCGCAATGAGCTTTCTTGCAACCGCTGAGTCATCACATATCAGTATTTTCATGTCACCAATGGAACTAACGTCAAAAAAATAATAATACCTGTTGTATACGTTCATCTCCATATGCTATGCCGATAAATCAGAGGCTTATAAGCGATTTGATTCACATTTATACAAATTGACTACACTGAGAGGAAGGTTTCTTTACGAAGTATGCTCAACGTAGCGCCAACACCTTGCTTTTTATCCTAAACTGTTGGTGGTCAAATAGATTCGCGAGGTTTTGTATGTGGCAAGCAATATCGCAACAGCTTTCTGATACTTTATTATTCGAGTACCAGATCACGGAAAAAGTAAGACTGTCTGGTGGGGATATCAGTGAAAGCTACATGATCAATGACGGCGAACAGCGCTATTTCGTGAAAATTAACGATCGCGAGTTTTTGTCTAAGTTTGAAGTTGAGGCAGAAAGTCTGCATCTTTTGCGCGAGACATCTACCCTATTTGTTCCAGAGGTTGTATTGGTTGGTAAAACCAAAAACGCCTCATTCCTAATTCTTAACTACCTTCCAACAAAGCCATTAGAAGATGGCCCAAACAGCTTTAAATTAGGACAGCAATTAGCTCACCTTCATCAATGGGGCGAGCAAAAGGAATTTGGTTTTGATACGGATAACTATCTCGGATCCACTCTACAACCCAATAAGTGGCACAAGAAGTGGTGTGTCTTCTTTGCTGAACAACGCATAGGATGGCAATTACAACTTCTTAAAGAAAAAGGCGTCACTTTAGTTGATATCGACGACTTTATAGATGTCGTAAAACAACTGCTAGCAAACCATGCTCCAGAGCCTTCCTTGCTGCATGGCGATTTATGGAATGGGAATGCGGCTCTCACGGCATGTGGCCCTATCTGTTACGACCCCGCCTGCTACTGGGGTGACAGGGAGTGTGATATTGCGATGACTGAGCTTTTTGGTGGATTTCAACCGGAATTTTATCAAGGTTATGAATCTGTTATGCCACTTTCTGCTGGTTATCAAGAGCGTAAAGATATCTATAACCTTTACCATGTTCTCAACCATTGCAATTTATTTGGCGGCCATTACTTGGAGCAGGCTCAACAAGTTATTAATAAAATTATTTCTTATTAATTTGGAAGCCACTACATATTTCAAGATGTAAAACCTCGAGGCACATCACTACAGAAAATGCCCCTAAGCTCAAGGTTGAGTTTGGGGTCAAGTTTTATACTTATTTCGACTCAATTAGCAACAACTCCACCTAATATCAAAGGAGACTTAACTTTGGATTGTGCCTATTTTCCTTGTAGGCAAAGTAAGTGAAGGGCTGTACTTCCTTAAAGAATAGAGTGTTTAAAAGCCCTGCGATATTAGGAGTTGTTGTATGAAAAATTATACCGAAAGGCATGTCAAATGCCCCCATTGTGGACATTCAATCGGCATTACACTAGATGCAAGTAATGGTGACCAAGAGTTTTATGATGATTGCCCAGCTTGTTGCCATGCCATTCACTTAAATATGCGAGTAGATGAGCTGCAAGATAAAGTCGAACTGTTTATCGATGACAATTACGAATAACAACTCGAGCATGTAAGCGTTGGAAACACAAAGTCACTTGAATTAAAAAGGAGCGCTTGGCTCCTTTTTATCATTCTAAAGCTGTTTTGCTGCGAGAACTCGCTCAACAGTATCAACTATGGCTTGAGTCTGAGGGTCAAACTCAATATTAACGCGGTCCCCTACTTGTCTTACTCCAAAGAGTGTTCGTTGCAAGGTTTCTGGAATTAGGTGTACTGAAAAACGACACGCTTCAACCTCACCAATCGTCAAAGAACAACCATCCAAGCCGATATAACCTTTCGCTAATACATATTTCATTGATTCTTGCGGCAGTTGGAACCAAATCGTGCGGTTATTAGGCGTATCGATGATCTCGACAATATCAGCCATCAAACTAATATGGCCAGACATGCTGTGTCCGCCAATTTCATCACCAAACTTGGCAGCTCGCTCAATGTTTACGCTGTCACCTTCAACTAGCTCGCCTAAGTTGGTGAGAGCCAATGTCGCTTGCATTAAATCAAAGCTGATAAGGTTGCCATTTATATTGGTCACGGTCAGGCAGCAGCCATTGTGAGCGGCAGATGCCCCTATTTCTAATCCTTTACAAAGCTCATCGCTTAACTCGACAACATGCGTTTGAAAGCGTTCTTTTTTATCAATTTTAACGACCTTAGCCGTACCCTGAACTATTCCTGTAAACATTCTTTTTACCTATTGATTTCATACAAGCTGCAATCGATGACAGAGCCTGAAGCACAGCACTGTGTATCGAGATAAAACCTGTAGATTATAGAGCAACGACCTATTGAAAAATGGAGCCTTGTTCTCATACATGCTTCTTACATTAACATGATTTATTACAGCTCTCAGTATTAGCGTATCCTGAGCTTAGCGAGCATTAAGTTAGTGTTATCCACTATTCGCAACCTAACTATGGAATATAAACATACAATTGTTTATCATTTGCGCGGAGTTTCTCCGAGGCATTTTTTCACCTTATCGTGACTAAAATCAACCATCAGATCAGTTCACCACATCTTTTGTCCTCGAGCGCTCTCATTCTTTCAACTTATTGTTCCGCTCTGGAGTATTTTTCGTGCATCGCTATAAAGAAGAAGCATCAAGTCTCATCAAATTGGCGACCCCGGTATTGATCGCATCTGTTGCTCAAACTGGTATGGGGTTTGTTGATACCGTTATGGCCGGAGGCGTTAGTGCCACCGACATGGCTGCGGTTTCTGTCGCTTCAAGTATTTGGCTTCCATCCATTTTATTTGGTGTGGGTTTGTTAATGGCGTTAGTCCCTGTTGTCGCACAGTTAAATGGCTCTGGTCGTCGAGTAAAAATCCCGTTTGAAATTCAACAAGGCGTCGTTTTGGCATTGTTGATCAGTGTGCCGATTATTGCAGTGCTGCTTCAAACCCAATTTATTCTCGGATTTATGGATGTTGAAACGCTGATGGCAGAAAAAACAGTGGGATACATTCATGCTGTTATCTTAGCAGTGCCTGCTTTCTTGCTTTTTCAAACGCTTAGAAGCTTTACGGATGGTATGTCATTGACGAAACCAGCAATGGTCATTGGCTTTATCGGTTTACTGCTCAACATTCCTCTAAACTGGATTTTCGTGTATGGCAAGTTTGGTGCACCTGAATTAGGCGGTGTTGGCTGTGGTGTTGCAACCACGATTGTTTACTGGGTCATGTTTGCCCTACTATTGCTTTATGTAATGACATCAGATCGACTTAAAAGCATCAACTTATTTGGTGAATGGCATCGACCACAATGGAAAGCGCAAGTTCGTCTGTTCAAGCTCGGCTTTCCTGTTGCAGCAGCGCTGTTCTTTGAAGTGACACTATTTGCTGTCGTTGCATTATTGGTATCACCATTAGGACCAATCATCGTTGCTGCGCATCAGGTTGCGATTAACTTCTCGTCGCTAGTATTTATGCTTCCAATGAGTATCGGTGCGGCAGTGAGTATTCGTGTTGGACACCGACTTGGCGAAGAAAACGTTGATGGCGCTCGCGTTGCTTCACGAGTGGGCATCATGGTTGGTCTAGGTTTATCTGTTCTTACAGCGATATTAACCGTATTGTCTCGTGAATGGATTGCCGAACTTTACACTAGCAACCCAGAAGTCATCACTCTAGCGATGCAACTGCTCGTATTTGCTGCTGTTTATCAATGTACGGACGCAGTTCAGGTAATCGCGGCAGGTGCACTGCGTGGCTATAAAGATATGCGAGCCATCTTCAATCGTACTTTTATCGCCTACTGGATTCTTGGTTTACCAATGGGTTACGTCCTTGGCCGCACAGACTGGATCGTCGAGCCAATGGGAGCGCAAGGTTTCTGGCTAGGCTTTATCATCGGCCTTTCTTCTGCCGCACTTATGTTAGGGGTAAGAATGCGCTGGATGCACCGCCAAGAACCAGAGGTGCAATTGAACTTTTCAGTTCAGTGATAATAAGAAAAAGCCAGCACACGCTGGCTTTTTTGATCGAATAATAATGCTGTTGAGTATACTTATAGCAAGCTTGTGAGTCAGTAGAGTCTGCTCTCTGGGTGACGAATACGAAGTTATGAAAAGGATATTTGTGCGGTCTATTTTATTGTTCTTAGTCTTGTTTCTTAACGGTTGCGATAGCTGGTTCAACCCAGAAAACGCCATGTTTGACAAGTATCACCAACGTGTCGCCAATGTGTTGGACGCTCCTACTCTTCCAATCGAATCGCAATCTACGGTGACCATACCTGCAAAACGTGACTTATTCGAGCCATTGCCAAGGCTATCGATTGGTTTACTAGAAAGCTACCAATTACGCCAGTGTGGATTATTCAATCTACTTGCCGAGAAAAACTCGCAACTTGGTAAGGTGCAGGATGCATTTCATGATTTTGATTATCAAACTGCCCTTTTAAGAGTCATGAATCGATGTCTATCCGAATTTCAGCTCAGCGATGAAGAACGTACTACATTAACAAAGCTTTATTCGACTAAGTGGCAGCATTTAGGTACTCATCTTGACAACTTGCTACTCGCGAGTGATGCAATGCAAAAGCAGCTAACGGCGTCGGATTGGCTACCTCAAGAAACACCAAATGATGTTGCACGTATTAACGACGTCTATCGCCTTTTCAGTGAAATGTACGGCTTACCTCATCGCGCCATTTCACGTCTGCCCGATATTGAGATTGTGCAGTATCAAGAAGAGCTAGAGAAATCTCGTTTAATCGGACGACTTTACTATTCGATGATAAACGCTTCTCACTGGCTCAAAGCTACGACTCAGTTACTTGAACAACATCAGAATAATGTGTTGTGCGGGCCAAACCGAGACGTGACCCAGTTCCGCTACCTAAGAAATGTCTTCCAATCTATTTACGTTGAAGAAGTGCAACCTTACTTAGCCTATTTAGACAGTACCTATCAGCAACTTCAAGACGGTGCCATCTTGATAGAAAAGCGTATGCAACTTCATGGTCATCAATATGGTATAAAAGAGGCACACAAAACCTTTAGACAAGAAACCCTAAACCACGTTCAGTTTTGGCAGGGTCTCTTCAAGCGGTGCGGCGTAACCGTTGGCAACGAGTAAGTGCAGAGCGTTCTATTCCTTCAGCCTCTCACGCAAGAATCGGGCAAAACGTGGCTTACCGGTATGAGTAAAACCGTTGTACCTGAACGTGACGGTTGAACCTATTTTCGGAGGCTGACGACGCACTTCATCGGTAAACCCACTACCAATGTAAAACTCTGTACCATCTGGTAAGCGAACTAACATCGCCCCCATCATACCCAATAAACGCCCCGTGCCTGGCTTATAGCCCACGACTAGCGCTTCATCATCCGCGTATCGTTTCAGTTTAAGTAAATCACTACCACGTCCAGCTTGATAACGGCTTGATACCTTACGTAGCATCACCCCTTCACCATCGGATATTGAAATCTTATCCAATTGCGCAAACAGGTGAGCTTCATTTTGGATCGCTCGGTGTTCGACATATTTGATATGAGGTTGGTCTACTTCGAGCACTAAGTCTTTGATGTTGTAATAACGCTTCCGGTAATCACCAGCAGAATACGGCATATCAAAGATCATAAAATCAATGTTTCGCCAAGCTGACTCCACAGGCGTTTTATCCAAAACCGTTTGTTGTACGAGATGAAAATTGCCTCGTCCCGCCCATAGCTCACCATCTAACGGATAGTCAGGTAGTGAATCGATAAACCAATCTGGAGCGTAGATTCGGTTACCATTTCTCGTCACAAGATGTTGTCCGGTCCAATAGGCGCGAATGCCGTCGAGTTTTTCGCTATACCAATATTCAGATACATCGATACCATCTTGATAGCTTTGCGCAAGAGAAACTGGAGGCGTGAGAGAAGTATCAGCTTGAAGCTGTGAAGACGCTGTCATAACAGCCAGCGCGATTAATGTCATTTTTAATGGCATAAGAAGACCTTGTACAAAAAAGCGCCTTTATTGAACCGTAACTCCTCTCGATGACCTATTTGTTACTAGTCATTCTTCGACTCAGAACAATCAACTTAAGTAATGATTTGCAAGGATAATCATAAACTTTAGACAGATTTTGCATTTAATATTTACACATTGTTCACAATAAGATGGGTGAATCTCAAATCAAGTCACAACCTAATCTCGGTGAGACTCTTGCTTTAGCGCTCGATATTAATTCGACATCTCTCCTGAACAAGCCGTTTGTCTATGCGTTTTTGATTCTCAAATTGAGAACCTATTCCTTCTCAATTTGAATGACACCACCAAAAAATCATAACCATCTGATTTTATACGCATTTAAATCTGGCACGTTACCTGCTCTATATCCAAGTAGAGAAAACAAACGGAGATAGAGTCATGGAATTACGCAAACTAGAAATTAATCAAGACAAATTAGCCATTGAGTTTTTTGGTGACTTAGACGCAAGTGGCTGTCGACAAGCACAACATCACATTGATGAAGTAATTCACGACAATCATCACAAAGAAGTCGAAATTAACCTACAGCACGTCCAATTTCTTGATTCTTCAGGGATTGGTGCCATTGTTTACTTATATAAGCGTCTAGTTGAACGTGAAAGAAGCATGAGTATTGAAAACGTATCAGGCCAACCTTTAGAAATCATGAGCTTGCTTCGTATTAACCATGCTATTCCCGTTAACTCAAAAGGACACTAAAAATACCGGTTTAAACGGAGGTTGGCATGGTAAATCTTATACGACGATATGTAGTAAGCGGTCTTGTTGTCGGCATGTTTGGTTGTTCGTCGTTTGACTACCCAGACCACGGAAAAGGTGGCTTGGCGGAAAACTATCAAGATATCTCAATTGAAAATTATCAGTTTTCCCCAGTCATGCCCGATGAGCCGTTAGGTCCAGAGCATGGGTTGAGGTTTGATTGGCAACTCACCAAGCTACACCTAGACGCGTTGATTCAAGAAGGCGCACGCTGGTGCTTTCCTGCAGCAGTAGTGCAAGCGCTTGAGAAGCAAAACAGAATCGCACGTGAGCTAGAAGGCGGACTTCTACTCGATGCTGCTAACGATCTGGTGATTCAACGTCGACGTTTAAACCAACTTGAACAGCAACTCGACTATGTATTAAGCCAAACCACTTGTACGCCACCCGATGATATTGAAGCATTGCGTAGCGATTTGAACGTCGTCGCTGAAATTTATGCACTCCTCAATATTGATAACCAATTTGCTGTCGATTCAGCAGAAATTAATCCAAAGTACATGGGACATTTGGCAGAAGCTGCCTACATTTTACGTGACCACCCTAACCTAACTCTTGTGGTGACTGGGCATGCCGATGTCACTGGCTCACCAGATTACAACCAGAAACTCGCTCAAGCGCGTGCAGAACAAGTGAAGCGTTACCTGACTGTATTTGGCATCATTTCAGAACGCGTAACCACCAAATCTGTGGGAGATAGCCTGCCGCTTTACGAGGGTGAAACACCTGCCGTGCGTTTAACCAATCGCCGCGTAAGCATCGAGGTTATTAGCCCTAATTCAGATAGCGATACCTCAGTAAATCGCAATCTATCTGTAGGAGGTGCGCTATGAACACGATGAAACCATTTATCACCTTAGTTCTTTTGTACTTGGTCGCTTGGGTACCTACTTCGTCAGCTGATGAAAACAATACTGTTAAGGTCGGCGATTTAATTCAGATTAACCTACCTGGAGAAGCTTCTTTAAATAAAGGGTTTCAAGTCGATCGCCGTGGGCGTATTAACTTACCGGAAGTCGGCCCTGTATTTGTTGCTGGATATAATGAGCAACAGCTCCAAGACGTGATTATCGAAACGCTAAAAACAGTGTATCGTGACGTAAACAACGCTCGAGTCTTTATCAAACAACAACAGTTATTAGTGTCGGTCCAAGGCTACGTGGTCAAACCCGGGGAATATACCTTACCTTCAGGTTCCAACATTCAAATGTTTGTATACGAAGCTGGCGGCCTTCGCGCTGGTGCTCAGCTCGATAAAATGATCGTTAAACGCGGCGACAAAAACATCGAGTTTGACTACAAACGTTTCCTTGATACTGGTGATAATAGCCAACTCCCGAAATTAGAATCGCTGGACGTACTGTTTGTTCCAGCATCTCCACTCGTTGGGAATATTGAGCAAGAATTTGATGCAGCAAAACTCGCGAACTCAGGCGATAGCGCAGACTCCGCTCGTGCCATCAAAGTCTTTGGTGAAGTGAATGCTCCCGGCTCATTCTCTTACAAACCGAACACCACGCTCGTTGATGTCGTGATGAGAGCTGGCGGCGTAACACGATATGCCAGTGTTGAGCAAATTCGCGTGATCACAAATAACAACCCAACCATGTTTAATCTGAAAAAGTATCTAGATACGGGTGATCAAAGCTTACTACCAGAAATCCTACCGGGTGCCACCATCTTTGTTCCAAAACAGGAAGAAGAAATCAAAGCGGGTGCAAATGTGGTTTATGTCATGGGTGAAGTTGCCCACCCTGGCGCGTATGAAGGAAAGCAAGACGCTAGCTTCATGGATATTCTCGCCAATGCAGGCGGGCCTACTCGCTATGCAGAATCTCGCCAAATTCGTGTCATAAAAGCCGATGGTAAGGTCATCAAATTCGACCTAACCGCGCATACCGAGGGGCTGTCTTCGGTTAGACCGCCGAATGTCGGACCTGGAGACGCGATTTTCGTCCCTGAGAAAACCGATTTCAACGAGAAGTCATGGCTAAAAGTGGCGCCAAGTCGAGCGGTCGCTGTGATGGGAGAAGTCGTGCGCCCGGGACGTATTGAATGGTCAGACGAAATGGATTTAATTGATCTGCTTGCGCATGTTGGCGGCCCAACACGTAGAGCTGACACCACCAAAATTGAAGTCGCCAATAATGGTCAAATGACACAGTTCGATTTAGATCAATACATTTTAGATGGCTCACCAACATCGAATCTGCCCCGAGTTTCAGCTGGTACGGTAGTAAGAGTCCATGCATTACCTGACGATCCATCAGACAACAAATCGCAATGGGTAAGCCAGAGCTCTGATGCCTCGATATATGTTTTCGGTCAAATCAATGCCCCTGGCCGCTATCGCTTTACTGAAGAGATGCACTTTCTGGATATTTTATCTGCCGCCGATGGACCAACAATGGATGCCGATATTCACAATATTCGTGTGACGCACCGAGGCCTAGGCTATGCCAAAGTGAGTAAATTGAATTTGTCGATGTACTTTGAAACGGGCGATGAGTCTATTCTGCCCCACGTTCGTCCCGGCGATACCATTTACATTCCGGAAAAAAACAAAAACTGGTTGGATCGCTCCAAAGAATCCACCGTGCGTGTATTAGGTGAAGTAAGAGACCCTGGGCGCTATGTATTTAATGACAACATGACAGTACTTGACCTGCTGGCCGAAGCAGGAGGCCCGACTAACAATGCGTATCTTGAAAAAATCAGTGTGGTCAACATGTCTTGTTGCCAGGGCCAAGCTCGAACATTTGATTTGGTAAACTTTAGCAAAACCGCCAACATTTATGATTTACCAGTCATCCGTGCAGGCGACACTATTTACATTCCACATAAAGACGAAAGCTTTGCTGAAAAAGCGAGAGCCGGATTAAGAGATATTTTACAAATCACCACAACCATCGTGTTAATAGGAGCGTTGTAATGACTATTCCTGCCACTCACGCTGAGATTGAGCAAATTTATCTTCAGAGTGAACAGAAAGGCCACAAAACGATTTGTGTTGTGGGTTGTAAGTCTGAAGACGGCGTCACTTCCGTGGCTTCATCTCTAGCAGAGCGTCTGGTTTTAGCTGGGCACAATACTTTGTATGTGGATCTTAACCTGTTCAAGCCCGCTTATCGCACCATTCACGAGTTTGATGATGCCGAAAAAGTTGGCCACCTGATCACAAGAGAAAATACGCATCAAACCTTAGTCGGTCTCCCTGCTCCATCTCTCGCCAGCACTCAATTGGCGTACCGAGACCCGACAATGCTGAAGCACAATATTGCAGAGTGGTTAACGCAATACGAGCGCGTCGTGATAGACACATCTCCACTTCTGAGTGTCAACCGAAGTAATATTGCCCCTCAAGTGATTGCGGGCGTATGTGATGCCACCTTATTAGTCGCACATTATGGCTCTACGACGGCAACCCAACTCGAACAAGCCAAAAAACTACTTGATGCTAGCGATGCGAATTTGATTGGTTCCGTGCTGAATATGAAGCATACACCTAGCCTGAAAGATGAGTTGATCCGACAAGTTTCCAAGCTACGCTTTTTACCCAAAAAGTGGAAAGAAAAGATATCTCAACAAATTAAGAAAAGTGAACTGTTTATGTTATAGGGAGCGCCAATATGACTGCAAATAACACACCGACTATCGAACAGGAACTGGTGGATGAACACATTCTCCAGCAAATGATCAAAGATACGTGCGCCGAAATCATCCCTACGCTGATTGAACACTATATTGAAGAGTCACGAGAGCGCATGGAGAAAATAGAGCAAGCATTAAGCGCGAAAGACCTCCAAACATTAGAGTTCGAAGTTCATACACTCGGCAGCTCTGCCCTTGCTTTAGGTAACCGAACGCTTTCCAGACAAGCAAGAATGATTGAGAAATATTGTGTGGAAGGGAAAACACTAGAAGCATTGGCTCTCTGTGAGTCTCTTTCCCAGCTGGCAATTGAATCGTTTGACGCGCTAGAAAAGCGAAAAGATCAAGGGTTCGAGTAACCGTTTCAATAATAAATTATCTTATGAATCATCGCACTTATTAAAGTGCGATGCCGATATCATCTAATAAGACATTTACAATTTAACTTAATCAATTAAAAAGTATGGATTTTTCGCAAATTTCCCACCTTGTGCTAATACTTAGATAACGCTTTTCTCAAATTGAGAATATTCAGTACTAGAGAGCACTAAGTCATATAACTCGCTCATCACGCCAAATACAAATAATAGTGCTGACAAAAATCATAAAAGTGAAACGAACTACGTTGGGATAGGACTATGAGACCAAGGGTGTTACTGGTAGAAGACTCTACTTCACTAGCCATACTTTATAAGCAGTATGTCAAAGACGAACCTTATGACATTTTTCATGTCGAAACAGGTCGCGAAGCAATTCAATTTATTGAAAGAAGCAAACCTCAGCTCATCATTCTCGATTTGAAACTGCCCGATATGTCTGGTGAAGACGTGTTGGATTGGATCAACCAGAATGACATTCCTACCTCCGTTATTATTGCTACAGCGCATGGCAGCGTAGACTTAGCCGTTAACCTAATTCAAAAAGGCGCGGAAGATTTCTTAGAAAAACCTATTAACGCTGATCGCCTAAAAACTTCTGTTGCATTGCACCTCAAACGCGCCAAACTGGAAGATTTAGTAGAAAACATTCAGTCCAAGTTTGATCGCCATAACTATCACGGATTTATCGGTTCAAGTCTTCCAATGCAGGCGGTATATAAAACCATTGATGCCGTTGCTCCAACATCTGCCAGTGTCTTTATTGTGGGTGAAAGCGGCACAGGTAAAGAAGTTTGTGCTGAAGCCGTGCACCGTCAGAGCGATCGTAAAGACAAGCCTTTTATTGCTATTAACTGCGGGGCCATCCCCCGAGATTTAATGGAAAGTGAGATTTTTGGCCACGTTAAAGGCGCATTTACCGGAGCCACAACAGACCGAAAAGGTGCTGCGACGCTGGCTCACGGTGGAACGCTTTTTCTCGATGAACTGTGTGAAATGGAACTTGAGATGCAAAAGAAGTTGCTCCGTTTTCTTCAAACAGGAACCTACACACCGCTTGGTGGAACTCGAGAGATGAAGGTGGATGTCCGAATCATTTGTGCCACCAACCGAGATCCATTAACAGAAGTGGAAGAAGGTCGTTTTCGTGAAGATTTGTATTACCGCGTACACGTAATACCTATCGATATGCCCCCCCTACGTGAGCGAGGAAGTGACATCGTCACGTTAGCCAAGCACTTTTTGACCACTTATGCTAAACAGGACAAAAAGAAATTCTCAACAATCGACAGCGAAGCTCAACATATCATCAAGCACTACGAATGGCCGGGTAATGTAAGGCAATTGCAAAACATCATACGTAACATTGTGGTGCTTAATAATGACGAAAAAGTCACGCTGAATCACCTACCCGCTCAACTGACTAGAAAGTCTAAAACAGCGAGAACATCCACTCCCGCACATGTAACTCAAGAGCCAGCAAACCCTACAACAATAACATCCCAACCTGTGTATGTTGAGGAACAGTTGGCCCCCGCTAGAGAACCGTCAATACCGACACCGGAACCTAACATACAATCCTCAGCGGCTGCCTCGCCGTACTTTAACTCTGATGGAACCATTCGCCCTATGTGGCAAGTGGAACGCGAGGCGATTCAAAACGCAATCGCATACTGTGATGGCAACGTTCTCAATGCCGCCGTAATGCTGGAGCTAAGCCCATCTACGGTTTACCGAAAAAAACAAGCGTGGGAAGCGGATGAAATTAATCTCGAACAATCTTGAGAAACCTGACGTTGGTGAAATTTGGATTTTTCTTGATAGCCGCCTGTTTGGCGGTATCGAAAGTCACGTCATAGAGCTTGCTCGTGGATTAATGACATTTGGGCACAAAGCACGTGTTGTCTTAACGACTGAGTACTCGCCACCAGCACAGATTGTAGAGAAAGCAGAAGAATCCACCATCCCTGTGAGTTACTTGAACCATTTGTCTGGTGAGCCACATAAGGCATTAAAGATCAAACACCTAACAAGCGCGGTCGCCAATCACCAACCATCGGTCATTCACTCCCACGGTTACAAAGCGTCAATCTTAGCGCGCTGTGCCAAGCTACTCACGCGCACATTTCCTCGCTTGATTTCAACTTATCATGCAGGAGAATCATCCTCGGGCAAAATGTGGCTCTATGATTGGCTTGATAGAAGTTCAGGCTACCTCTCTAACCACTGCTTTTCCGTCAGCCCAAGCATTCAGCGCAAAGTCATTTTCCCTTCGGAACTGCTGAATAACTTTGTTTCGATTCCCGATCGTAATCTCAACTATCAAGAAATCGCTTTCGTCGGCCGATTGAGCCAAGAAAAAGGTGCCGACCAATTTATCGAAGTAGCTAAGCTCTGCCCAACACTGCATTTTAGTGTTTTCGGTGATGGACCAGAAAGAGAATCACTCGCCCAAATTGCCCCTTCAAATGTGACATTTTTCGGTCATCAAACTGAAATGGAGACCGTTTGGAAAAACATTGGCGTGCTGGTAATTTCTTCTCGCTATGAAGGCCTGCCTATGGCGGCGCTTGAAGCAATGGCTAGAGGAATAGTCGTGATGAGCCTACGCGTGGGTCGCTTGCCCGATATTATCCAAACTGGCGAAAATGGCTTTATTGTCGATGACGTCCCATCTCTCGCTCAATGCCTTAAACATTGGATGTCTCTTGATGAAGTGCAGCAATCTCACATTCGTCAAAACGCTCGGCAGACCATTATTGATGATTTCTCGGCGCAAAACGTTATTCCTGTATTGCTACGAAAATATCAAATTGAAACGGAGCAATAAGCCATATTGGTTCTCAATATGAGAATATTGCTTACCCCCTTAAGGCCAAGCACAAATATCTAATAATATTCAAACACATAAACTAATGGCATATTTTGGCATCTCTGTTGCAACTCAGCAGTTAACACAAGTTAATGATGAGACAGAGGTGACTTATGACTACTCCAAAACGCATTCTATATGTTCATTATGGTGATAACTGGATTCGCGGCAGTGAAGTGGTACTTCTGGATCTCATCTCAGGGATTGACCGTGATAAGTTTGAGCCATTCGTGTGGTCAAACTGCCAGCCACTAATCGATAAGTGTCAATCGCTCGGAATTGAAGCGGAACATTCTGTTTTCAATCTCGTTGGTGGCTGGAGTGCGCCTCGCTGGGATATTAGCGGATGGAATAGCCTTATCAAACAAGGCTCAGCACTGATCGAAAAACACAATATCGACTTGGTACACGTTAATAGCGGTGGCCCTTGTCAATGGATGTGTTTGGCTGCACGCATGAATCACATCCCACTTGTCACCCAACTTCATTGTCACTATACATTGCGAGATCGCTTCTCTCTTGGGCTACACCTCTCCCCAAAATTGATTTGCGTTAGTAAAGATGTCGGTCGTGAAATTATTCAGGACGGTTACCCAGAAGACCAGCTTTATGTTGTGCACAACGGTGTATCGCTTCAAGACTCTGATACGCCCATTGATATCAAGGCTCACCTCGGAATACCTCCACAAGCGTTTACCTTTCTCTCGGTAGGTTCGTTGATTAAAAGAAAAGGATTCGACCGCCTTATTCGCGCTATGCGCATGCACAATTACCATCACGATAATCCTCATCTTGTTATCGTTGGCGATGGCGAGGAAAGAGAAACATTGCAACAACTTGCTTCGGATCTCGGTATCCAAGACAGAGTCCACTTTGTCGGGGAAAAAAGCAATGCTGGTGCATGGATGTCTGGGAATGCAGACGCTTTTATTAGCGGCGCCTATGAAGAGGCGTTTGGTCTCGTGCTCGGGGAAGCGGCTTTAGCTCAGCTGCCTATCGTGGCTCCTAAAACAGGAGGCATCCCTGAGTTGTTCGAGCATAATCACTCTGCGCTACTGTACCAGAATCGCGGAATGGCAGGCTTATTAAACGCTATCCAACAAGTCATGCAAGATGTAGCTCTAAGAAACAAGCTAGCTGAAAACGCCTATCTTCATGCTAGCCAAAACCTCACGACTGCAGCATCTATAAGCGCCATTGAACGTATTTATGAAGGTGAGCTTGAGAACAACAGTATTACACCAATGCCAATGACTCACTGCATGAAGCCTCTTTCACGCTGGTTGAGTATCAATTGAGGAGCCCAGTCATGAAACGTGTATTAATGTTCGACGCCATCCCAATGCAAGGTGGTTCTAAGATTGCGAATGCAGAGCTCCTCAAACAGTGCGATAAACTGAACGTAATTGGTTATCTGCTGACCACGAATCCAGAACATTGGGAGTCACTGCTTAGTGATACGCCTCGTGTGCAGATTATCAAAATCAAACCATCACCACTGAGCTCCACTCATGGCATCACTTACTGGTTAATGAACGCGTATTACTTTATCCAACTGATTTTTTCGTGCATGAAACTACCAAAGATAGATAGCTTTTTAGGTCTATCTTGCCCGAGTAATGATATGCCTTTGTACTTACTGAGATTAATCAGCAAAAAGCCTGTGGTACAAATGGTTCATGGTCCAATTGGTCGTTCAAGATCTTCCGGCTACTGCTTGGTAAAAGCATCCGCAATTTATTACTTGGCAAACACCCGAGAATCGATGCTAGAGGCCTTACAGGTCTACCTCAAAACAGAGAAGCCAGCTACTGAACGCTATTGGTGTGGTTTGAATGCGTCTACGTTTGTTAACGGACTATCGAGAGACCGCTGGCCAAAACAAGCAAATCCGATTTCAAACCGCGTCTTCTGGGCGGCCAGCTTACTAAAATGGAAGAACATCGATCTTTTTCTTGATGCTTTAACACTTGATAAGACAAAAGAGATCAAATCTACCGTGTGTTACATCAAACCAAATGTGGCAGGTGTGGAATATTCAACACCAGACTTCACCACAAAAGGTGTTGAATGGCATGAATGCCCAGATAACCTCGATGACCTACGCTCTCAGTGTGGTGTGTTTGTTTCCACCAGTGTTAACGAACCTTTTGGATTATCCATTTTAGAAGCTCTCGCAGCAGGCATGTGCATCGTCATCCCACATGATGATAGCTACTGGGATCGCGTATTGACGCATGGCCGCAATTGCATCAAGTACACACCAAACAATGTGGCGTCGTTACATAACGCAATTCGCCTTTTGAATGAGTCTCCATGGATGAAAGTGACAATGGGTATCGAAGCACTCAACGTTTCTCAACTTTATACGGCCGAACGTTGTTATCTGCCAATCGCTCAGCACCTTGCAGCAGAATCCGCACCGAATGGCGATTGTAAACTCAAAACACCGCGATACATCAAAGGATATGACCATGTCTAAAGCAATGACCAATATGTCGCTGTTCGCTATCGCGTTAGTGATAAACAAAAGCATCAGCTTAATCATGCTGCCTGTATTGCCCCACTTTCTCTCACCAGAACAAATGGGCAAGCTTGAACTGCTTACCACCTTTGGCGTTGTCACAACCTTATTCGTCAGTTTCGCTTTACATGAAGCGCTGTATCGATTCGTCGGGGTTGAAAAGGATCAAAATACGCGCACAAGCCTTCTAAACCAGCTGTACTCACTTGCTTTATTCATCGCTGGCATCGTGGCTTTATGCCTACTCGCTATCATTATGCTCGCGCCTATTCCTGCACCTTTTACGCGAGTCGAGTTTGCTATTGTTATGTTTGCTATCGTTCTAGAAGGCAGTATCGCAATCGGCACAGCTTGGTTGAGAACACAGGACGACAAAGCAAGAACCCTACTTAACGTCATGGTGACTACCACTGTTTTTCAGGTCATTTTCATCATCACGGCACTGTCTATTCACCCACATGTCATTTCTGTTTTATGGGGTGGCTTGTTGGCTGCTATTACTCAGTTTGTCTGGCTGCACATCATTAACCGCTACAGCATGACTCTTCCAAATCTGACAGTGGCGAAACAATACCTAAATTACTGTCTGCCAATGATGATGGCTGGATTGGTTTCGTTTTGTCTCAATGGCGCTGAACGATGGTTCATCGGCGCGAACGCCTCACTTGCGACATTAGGGATTTACGCGATAGCCGTAAAATTTGCGGTTGGCATGTGTATTTTAGTTCAGCCATTTGGCATGTGGTGGATGCCACGTCGATTTAATTACCTAGAAGCGCGTAGGAGTACAGAAGCTGTGCGCATCACTCATCTAGGTATGATTTACATTACCGGTTTAAGTGTTGCAGTCGGCACATTAGCAATGGTGATGATCACTTACCTGTTACCAGAAACCTATCATGAGGCGGTACTGTTCAGCTTGTTCTTACTGCCTATCGCCATGCTAAAAGAGTGGAGCGAACTCATTAATATTTCCATTTTGTACAAGCGTCGTACTCGCTGGTTACTGGGTATTAATGTCGTCTCAGCATGCGTTGCAATTGCTTTGCTGTTTGGCCTGTCGTCCCTGGGTATCTATGGAGTTTTCATTGCGCTTTATTACGCTCAACTGTGTAAGCTTGGCCTTACTTATGTGGTAGGCCAACAATGCATGCCGTTGCCTTTTCACCTAAGTCTGATGGTTTTATTGCAGATTATCTCCGGTGTGGCACTGTTCCTGCTTCACTCTTCACAATCAATAGGCATCGCCATCGCAATTTGCATTTTGACATGCACTTTGCTGGCAGGGATAGCCACTCGCTATATGAGTAAAGAGACGCTAAATGCGCTCACTCGATACATGGTGAAATGGCGTGGACAGGTGAAGAGATACTCGTTATGACTGAAACCAAGGTGAGAAGAAAGCAGTCCATCGCAGCGCTGACGATTACCGTCTGTATCGGCCTGCTTTGGATTGTTATGCCTCACCCTATTTTGATCGTCGCACTATGTTTCGCCCCACTGGCTTTACTGTTCGTTCTCAACCAAACGTTTTGGCTTGTCACGCTGTTCGTTATTTTTTCATTCTTCCGCATTCATGAAGCGTTTCCCGTTATCTATAACTTTAAGATCCCATTGCTACTATCATTGGGGGCACTGGCCGCACTTGCTTTCCACCTTTTGATAAGTCGCCAGCTTACGGCTTTTTGGCACCCTTCATTAAAATGGTTGTGCATATTTTGGGGGCTGGTGATCATCGGCATCGTCTTCGCCTCCAGTCGTGACATTGCCATTACAGTTTTCAAAAATACCTATTGGAAAATCATCATTATGACATTGGCGATCACCTGGCTTATTACCAAGCCTGCTCAGTTAGCACAAATGTCGAAAGCGATAATTTTCGCCGGATTGTTGATTGGTTTAGTCGCATTACAAAACGCAGCGAATGGCATTGATTTAGTGGAAGGGACGCGCGTATCGATTGGACGCTCCATAGGCTCAGTACTCGGCGATCCGAACGACTTGGCGCTGGTATTAATGTTTCCCCTCGCCTTTACCGTTAGTCAGTTAATGGAGAAACGTTCACCTAAGCATCTCCGGCTCTTCGCACTTGTTACCTGTTTGGTGTTGTTTTTTGCGATTATTGAGACACAAAGCCGCGGGGGCTTGTTAGGCTCTCTATCGGTATTTGCGTACTTTGCCTTTAAGCACATCAAAAGCAAAACGTTAGTCTTAGTACTAGGCGCCGTCGCAGCCATCGTACTCTACGCATTTGCTGGTATCTCAGGGCGAGAATCGGGTGGCGCAGCTGAGGATGGTATAGATGCCTCTGCGATGGGGCGACTTTACGCGTGGGAAGCCGCATTTAAAATGGCTCTCCACCATCCGTTAACTGGGGTTGGGCTTGATAATTTCTACTTTAATTACTATTTCTATAGCCCTCACTGGGATGGTATCAATCACGCCGTACACAGTACTTGGTTTGGCGTATTAGCAGAAACGGGGTTTGTTGGACTCGCCGTGTTCATTACGTTGATTGTGTCATTGATTCGCACCTCTTTGCATTCTATTTCACTACTGACGCCAACATCAGATTACACCCTCTCTGTTGGAGCAAACGCAGTCTTAAGTGGGCTTATCGGGACCATTGTATCAGGCACCTTCCTCACTCAAGGTTTCACTTGGCCAATTTACATTCTGGCAGCATTAACGGTTGTCGTTAGCCGAATCGTTCAAAGTGATTGTCAAAATGAGAAACCCTAATTTCAAATACCAACAGAAAGTCCAATTACCTGTTTTATAAGAAGTAAATCCTTGGCACGTATTGTGATTACTCTCTAGATTAGTAATCAAATAACGAAGACTCAAGGAGAGCCACATGACAGATATCGTAGTATTTGGAGAAGATTTTGGCGGGCTACCCTCCTCCACTCAACACATTGTCAAACGACTAGCAACGAGCCACCGCATCCTTTGGGTTAACTCAATTGGTCTGCGTCAACCTAGGCTGACTGCTAAAGACATGCAACGTGCGTTAAACAAGCTCGCTCGTGTGTTTAATAACGCTGGATCGCATAAGCCAACGTTAGAGTCTGAAATAAACCCAAATATTCACACCATTAACCTACTCACTATTCCTGCTCCAAGTTCTGCGCTGGCAAGAAAAGTAGCGGCTAAGATGATGAAATACCAGCTCAATAAACAGTTACACGCTCTTGGTTTTGATAAGCCTATATTTTGGACATCGCTCCCGACGGCCGCAGATGTTTGTGCGGAAATGAATTCACGTGGGCTAATTTACTATTGTGGCGATGACTTTAGCGCTTTAGCTGGTGTTGACCACGACACGGTTGCCAAGCATGAACGTACACTGGTTAACGCGGCTGATGTGATTTTTACAGCAAGTGACAAACTCGCCACTCAATTTCCATCTGGTAAAACCGTCACTTTGCCTCACGGTGTCGACTTTAGTCTGTTTTCTGAGCCAGCACCTAAGGCTGAAGATTTTCCTAATGATGGTCGCAAAGTGCTGGGCTTTTATGGCAGTTTGTCTGAATGGTTAGACTACGACTTAATTGCCCAAGTCGCAGACCAAGCGCCTGACTGGGATCTCGTGTTCATCGGCCCTAACGAGTTCAGTGATAATCCGCTTCCACAAAGAAGCAACATATACTACCTGGGCCCGAGAGCGCATCACACTCTGCCACGTTACTCCCAACACTGGGATGCCAGTTGGTTGCCCTTTGTTGATAACGCTCAAATCAAGGCATGTAATCCGCTTAAACTTCTTGAGTACTTGGCAACAGGAACCCCTGTTATCAGCACACCGTTTCCTGCATTAATGCCCTACAAACATATGCTTCATGTGGTTCAAGATGTCGAAGACGTGCGTGCCAGTCTCGATCACCTCCTACCGCCACCGACAGATTCAAAGTCATTTGTTCAACAGCAAAGCTGGGAAGCAAGAGCCAACCAAGTTGATAAATTAGTGAGGGCGCTATGAACGATTTAAGAGAAAACCTCAGCGTACTGTTACATGGTGCTTGGAGACGTCGCTACATGATCGTTATTCCTATGCTTGTATTGCCTGTGCTGGGTTTCATCGTAAGTAAACTGGTTCCGACGACTTATGTCGCTCATACGAGTATGCTTATCCAAGAGACAGCGAAAATGAACCCATTCCTTCAAGACCTTGCCGTCTCAACCATGCTGAAAGATCGATTGAGCGCACTCAGTACCTTGCTAAAAAGCCGACATGTTTTGTACTCAGTTGCCAAAGAACAAGCGCTGATTAGTGACGAAATGAGTGCCAAAGAGCAAGAGTTCATCATTAAAGATCTCGCGTCGCGTTTGTCTGTTCAGCAGCTCGGTAAGGACTTCATTCAAATCCAACTACGAAGTGGTAAACCGAATGGCATGGAGTCGATGTTACTCTCCGTCAGCGAACATTTTGTCGAACAGCTTTTAGCTCCTGAACGATCTTCAATTAAAGATTCAAGTCACTTTTTAACCATCCATATTAATAAACGCAGAGAAGAGCTGGATAAAGCAGAGCAAGCGTTCGCGGAATACAAGAATACTTACTCTCACGCGACGCCTGAAATGCAAGCACAAAGCCTGACTCGTCTGGCAAGCCTTAAACAAACCTTGGCAGAAAAAGAAGCGGAGCTTGCTGGTGTTACCCGAAGCCTAGGTAGTTTGGACCAACAACTTTCTAAAACCAACCCGGTTATCGGTAAGCTTGAAGAACAAATCATCGACATTCGTAGTGAGCTCACTTTGCTTCGCGCCAAGTACACTGAGGCGCATAGCATGGTTCAAGGCAAGCTACGAGAGTTAAACCGCTTGGAGCAAGAGCGCTCAGTACTATTGAACTCTAAACAACCGGAATTAAACAGCGCCCAACTTTGGGATATCGCAAGCAATACCACCGTAAACAGTCTTGGAGAAGCTCAGCCTCTTCTGGTCTCTCAGCTTCACCAACTGCAAATTATGCGCGGACGCTTTGAAGCCCTCACAGAAGAAACCAATAGCATACGAACAATGATTCAAGAGTTAGAAAGTAATGCGCATCGATTTGGTAGCACAGCAACAGAAATCAACCGCCTAGCTCGTGATGTCGCGGTAAAAAGAGAAATGTATGATGACCTTGTGGAGCGTTATGAAATGGCTCAATTAACTGGTTCACTTGGCGTATTTGAAGAGAATAAACGCGTGAAAATCATTGATGAACCTTTCACACCAACCATTCCGTCTAACTTACCTAGTTTTGTGTTTGTTATTTTAGGGTTTATCGGTGGCGCGGGTTTGGGCATTGGATTAGCGACGATACTTGAGTTAGCCGATAACTCTATCCGCTCTAAAAGAGCATTAGAAAAGCATCTTGGCGTTCCTGTGATCACCACTCTACCTAAAGTGGTATACGGAAGCTAACAGCCGTTAACACTCCATGACAAGCACTCGTTCAGCGAGTGCTTTTCTTTTTGTGCTTATTCTAACTCCGCATAAGGTTTCCACTAATATGAATCTCAAATTGAGAATAAACATCGAACTTCATATGTGTCGCCATTAACTTAATGTTTTTAAACACTTAATTTATTGGCACGCAGTCTGCAATTCCTGAATAAACAAAGAACTCAACGAGGGTTTGAGAATGGAATTCAGACAAAAGCAAAATAGCACTCAACGCAATAAAAAAGTGATATTACACGTCGTGCAGCACTTAGCTCCTGGCGGTTTGGAAACGCTCGTATTAGAGATGCTTCGTTTTGCGCAACCGAATCATTCCGTGTTTGTCGTAAGTTTAGAGGGAAGCAAAGCGCAAGCACTGCAATGCTGGTCAAAACTCTCGGCCTACCAAGGCCAACTGCACTTTCTCAATAAGAAACCTGGATTCAGCGGGACAACCATCAGTACGCTGACTTCCATGCTCAAAGGACTTAAGCCTGATGTGGTCCACACTCACCATATCGGTCCACTATTATATGGTGGGATTGCGGCACGCTTAGCGCAGGTGCCAGTAATTATCCATACTGAGCACGACGCCTGGCATCTGAATAACAGAAAGTCAGCTCGACTGCAGTCCCTACTGCTAAAAATGATTCGTCCACATGTGGTTGCCGATGCGAACTTTGTCGCCGAACAAATCCAGACAAAACTGAATTACCGCAAAGTCTGCACCATACATAATGGAATCGATTGCCAGAAATTTCAAAGCGGTAATCAAGCAACCAAGAGAAACTTGTTTGGGCTTCCAGCCAACAAAACCGTGATTGGAGTAGCTGGACGTTTAGAAGCTGTTAAAGGCCATAAAGTGCTTATCGAAGCCTTCTCTCATCTTACGCCAAACACACACCTAGCCATTGCTGGAGATGGTTCTCAGCGAGCTCAATTGGAAGCACAAGTTAGAACGTTAAAACTTGAGGATCGCGTTACCTTTTTAGGCTTGGTCGACGATATGCCCAGCTTTTACCAAAGCCTCGATTTATTTTGTTTACCGTCGCTTCAAGAGGGTTTCCCCCTCTCAACACTAGAAGCTCAAGCGTGTGACATTCCTTGTGTCGCAACCGATGTTGGTGGCGTGAAAGAGACGCTCTGCCCGATTAACAGCACATTGGTTGAAGCCAACCGAGTGTTCTCTTTGGCGGAAGCTTTGTCGCAGCAATTGAAATCAACCCATGGTTCTCCTCGAACTTTTATTCTCAAACATTTTGATATCAGAGACATGGTGAGTCGCTACTCACGTTTGGCCAAGGAGGCTAGCTATGAATGATTTACTTTGGATTACAGGTTTTGGTTTATCCGCATTTTTGATTGTCTATCATCATGTTGGTTATCCATTGCTACTTAAATGGCTTCCTTTAAAACAGCAAAAAACCACAGCACCATTTGTAGAGCGAGCTTACAAAGCCTCTCAAACAGACAGTCAGTTACCATCTATTACTGTCATCGTGCCCGCCTACAATGAAGAACAGTGGATAGCAGAAAAGATCCGCAACCTTGCGAGCTTAGATTACCCAAGAGATAAATTGAAAGTGGTGATCGCATGTGATGGCTGCACAGATAACACAGCCGAGATTGCTCAAGCGACGATTCAAGAAGCAATCTGCTCAGATACACTGTTCATCATTAATGACCACCAAGTCAATCGCGGTAAAGTTGCCCTACTCAACGAAGAAATGCGTCATGTTAACTCGGACATTACCGCACTGAGTGATACATCGGCATTGATTTCTTGCGATTCTCTGTTGCTAGCTAGTCAGCATTATCAAAATGAGAAGGTTGGAGTGGTTAACGCGACATATCAAATAATGAGTACCGATAACCAAGGTGAAGCAGCGTACTGGCAATACCAGTCTCGAGTGAAGCACCAAGAATCCTTGCTAGGTTCAACGATTGGCTCTCACGGTGCGTTTTATACATTCAGAACCCACCTATTTGAACCACTTGAAGTCAGCACCATCAATGACGATTTTATTCTCCCTATGAGAATCGTTTTGCGAGGCTATAACGCTATCTACGAACCTAACATGCTGGCTCTTGAACTCGAACAAAGCTCAGACGACGCAGACTTCAAGCGACGCCTAAGAATTTCAGCGGGTAACATGCAGCAGCTCATGCAATTAAAGAAATTACTGCTACCTCGCTATCGTGGCACTGCCTTTGCATTTCTATCGGGAAAGGTTCTGCGCTTAGCAACACCCTATTTGATGATTGTTTGCTTGGTTTGTTCACTACTACTGGCACACAACCCGCTGTTTCAAATAATGCTGCTCGCTCAAGCCTGTGTTTATGGTATCGCACTTGTCACTTACTTGGTGCCTGCACTTAACACAGTCAAGCCTTTTAAACTGATTAGCTACATCGTCATTGGTCATCTCGCCAATTTCATCGGCGGTATGAAGTATTTGCTAGGAATGGAAAATGGACGTTGGAAACGCGTCAACCAATAAGGAAAGCATCATGAAAAACTCACGCTACGATTCAAATGTATGCCACGCGAAAAGAACGTTTGATGTACTGGTTGCAATGTTTATTTTGCTCGTCACTGCACCACTATTCCCATTTATCGCGCTAGCTATAAAAATCACATCAAAAGGCCCAGTGATCTATCGTCAACTGCGTGTTGGGCGCTGTACACCAGAAAAAATGGATCTTTTTCAAATCATGAAGTTTCGCACCATGTATATTGATGCGGAGCAACGCTCCGGTGCAGTTTGGGCAACCGAAAATGATCCTCGAATCACACCAGTAGGACGTTTTTTACGTAAGACGCGTTTAGATGAGTTACCACAGCTGTTTAATGTGTTGAGAGGTGAAATGTCTATGATCGGGCCACGTCCAGAGCGCCCTGCTTTCTACCAAAAGTTGGAAGATGAAATCCCTTATTTTGTAGAACGCACATATGGCGTATTACCAGGAATTACAGGCCTAGCGCAAGTTAACCAAGGCTACGATGCTTGTATTGAAGATGTACGACGTAAAGTTGGGTTTGATCACAGTTACGCACTAAGCTTAGGTTCGTTCTACTCTTGGATTTCAATGGACCTTTCAATCATGAGCAAAACATTCGTTGTGATGATTGACGGACGAGGTCAGTAACCCCCTGGTTCTGGTAACGGTCACTCTTGCCACTGGCGTCGCATCTTTTCGATGGTCGCTGGTGGTACATCATGAATGCTTTGATACGCTCCGCGACACACCTTAACTTCCACCTCAATGCGCTTCTTCACGCAGTAGTCCAAGTAACGCTTCATCTCCCAGTGCCGAACAAACGTATTACTCACAATCACGACTTTCCCTTTGTTCAACCACTCTCGAGTTTGCTGAAAACACCATTCGTGCGCTTGGGGTAATTCAGTTGGGTTAAAGTGATAATCACCTTCATCATTTTCAAAATACATGTCAGCTTCAAAATGCTTAGCACCAAGCTCTATCGCCAGTTGCTTTGCTAAGGTTGTTTTACCTGAACCTGGAAGTCCACGAATAAGAATGAGTTTCGCCAGTGACATAATGCTGTTAAATGAGGTGGGAATAAGCCCAAACTGTAACGGAATTATTGAAAAAGAAAAGTAGAAATAAAAAATGCCGAACGCATTAGGCTCGGCATTTAAATTCAATAGTGGATAGTGTTTATTTGTAAGCTGACAGTTCGGTTCTTAACCCTTTAACCAAGCTTACACACATCAACAACAGAACAAAGGTAAACGGTAATCCCGTTGCAACCACACCGGACTGCAATGCTTGCAAGGCTTCTTTGCCACCAACCCAAAGCATAACGGCTGCAATTGCACCTTCAATACAAGCCCAGAAAATACGCTGTGGAATTGGTGCATCAATCTTACCACCCGCAGTGATACTATCGATAACCAGTGAGCCAGAGTCTGATGATGTAATAAAGAACACCAGAATCAGCACGATAGAAAGCATTGAAATCACTGAGCTATACGGAAGCGCATCGTAAACATGGAACAGAGTCAGTGAAATATCAGTTAGACCATTTGCACCTAGCTCACCAACTTTATTCACCACTTGGTCAAGCGCGATACCACCGAATACAGACATCCAAATCAAGGTAACGACAGTAGGAATAACGATCACTGCGAACAGGAATTCTCGAACCGTACGACCTTTAGACACACGCGCGATAAACATACCAACAAACGGTGACCAAGATACCCACCAAGCCCAGTAGAATACCGTCCAGCCGTGCATCCAAGTTTCATCTTCACGACCGTGAGGGTTGCTCAACGGGATAATATTTTCAATGTAAGCCATTGTTGTGTCGCGTAGCGAACCCCACGCCGTATCAAACGTGATAAAGGTAATGAAAATAAGCAGGGCAAACGCAACCACCATATTGACGTTACTCAGTAGCTTAACACCACCATCAATACCACGAATTACTGATAGCACCGCGATAAAGGTAACAAAGGTGATCACAATCATTTGTGTACCAATGCCGCCTTCTAGACCAAAGACATGGTTAATACCACTGGTCGCCTGCTGAGCACCGAGACCCAGCGACGTTGCAAGACCAAACAGCGTGGATAAAACGGCAAGAATGTCGATAACATGTCCTAACCAACCCCATGCTCGGTCACCAAAAATTGGATAAAACGCCGCGCGCAATGAAAGCGGTAAACCCTTGTTAAAAGCAAAAAACGCAAGTGCTAGTGCAACGAGTGCGTAAATACTCCAACCATGCACACCCCAGTGGAACATGGTGGCACCCATCGCGAGAGATTTCGCTTCTTCTGTGTATGGCACTGCGTTCAGTGGCATTCCCCACCAATCAGTGAAGTACGCGGTCGGCTCCGCCACACTCCAGAACAGAAGGCCAATACCCATACCAGCAGCAAAGAGCATCGACAACCAAGAAACGGTTGAGTGATCCGGCGTTGCTTCTTTGCCACCTAAGCGGATTTTACCCAGCGGAGAAAAAAGAAGAGCAACAGCGAATAATAAGAAGAAGTTTGTCGACCACATAAAGAACGCATCAAACTGTTCGATAATTCCGTTTTTCAGACCGTTTAATACATCACGAGCAGTGGTTGGCTCAACAAGAAGAAGTGAAATTAGACAGAAAACAACGAGACCCGCACTGATGCCAAAAACGGGGTTATGTATGTCGAATCCCCACTTTTGAACGTTGTCCTGTCCAACCTGATAGTCTGTTGTGTCGATACTATATTTTTTAAATGCATTATCCATAAATACAAATTTAACGTGAATTTGAAACGCCCCTCAGGTGAGAAGAACTCCAATACCGCCCTCCATTAATTTGAACTCTAAAGTTTTAAAGCGGGGCGAAGTTTAGCAGTAATCACATATTTTTGCAAAAAATCGCCATTTATTGCATTTTTGGCTCAATTAGAGGCAGATGAGAACAAAGTAATATCAACACAAAAATTATGAGGTCTAACGATTGATTTTATCGTAATTTGATCGTTCGAAAAGCACTGGAAATACTTGCGCTCTGTGGCTTTATCATTGATGGGCGCGTAAATTGAGATAAGTAACACTGACTTGGTTTCAAAGATAGCGATGAAACCAAGTCAGTAAAGTTTTCATAGAGACTGATTATTATAGGAAATGGAAGGTAATATTCCCCGTCACACTGCTCACGGTGTCACTATCGCTGTCAATATCCACGCCAAACGCTTGATAGCTTGCCCCAATAGAAACATTATCGAGCAAGAAGTATTCGGCACCGACACCATACATGTAGGAGACACCATCATCTTTATCTAGATTTCTCAGTCCGCCGTCATAATCAACATTGAATGCATTGATGCCACCTTTGGCATAGACATGAAGCGGCCCAAAGTCGATGCTTGGTTTCGCTGCTAAATAGAATGAATCAAAATCAGCACTACCCCTGCTGCCACTCAGTGATAAATCCACCTTGCCGTGATTAAAGTAACCTGCTTCAATGCCAATGAATGGCAAAATACCAGTACCTACATGAATACCGTAGGTTGTATCGTTTTCGCTATCAATATCAGATTGACCAATTTGACCGCCAGCGTAAATCCATGAGTCAGCCATTGCTGATGTTGAGCACAACGTTAGAGCTAATAACGAGAGTGTTTTTTTCATACTATCCCTTCCTGAGCGATTCCTAAGCGAAACATTACGCAAATATGCGCATTTAATCGCCACTATATATTGGAAAGCATGAGCATTTTAAGATCCAAAAGTGAATAATTTATGTTCAACTTTTGTTTTGTGACTTCCAGACAAAAAAACACCGACATAAAGTCGGTGTTTTTCATATGGATGTTAGAAAGCTAGACGCTTATAGGAAATGCAGTGTTGCGTTAACAGAGAACGTGCCGATATCGTCTTTACCCGCCGTGTAGTTCATGTAGCTAGCACCAACAGACATCGGACCAAAAATGAAGTACTCAGCACCTACACCGTACATTAGATCCAAATCGTCATCGTCTTTACCGCCTTTCACTTCTTTGTCCCACTGGTGGAAACCACCTTTTGCATACACATGCAGTGGACCAAAGTCGATGCTTGGCTTAAGTGCTGCGTAGTAAGACGTTAGCTTAGTGTCTTGACCATTTACGTTAAATTCACCGTGTTGCGTTACACCAGCTTCAATACCAATGATAGGTAGAATGCCTGTACCAACGTGAACAGAGTATGATGTATCCGTCTCACCTTTGTAGTCAGACTGACCTACTGTTGCACCACCGTAAATCCAAGAATCTGCCATTGCCGCAGAAGATGCGCCAAGTAGCGCCACTGCTAATAGAGTTTTTTTCATCATCTACCTTTACTCTTTATTATTCCCACGTCTGCATAACTCAGTCGTTGGTACTACAAATAAAGGGAGGCGAACCATTGCCTCCCAGAACTAAAAATTTACGCTTATTGAGTTACTAGCAATTAGTGTACCAGTAACCTCATACGCGATAATTACAAATCTGACGCTATTTTACTGGTTGATTAGCAAGCATCAATCGCGTTTTTGACTCGTTTATCAGAAACAGGATAAGGAGTGCCTAATTGTTGAGCAAAGTAACTCACGCGAAGCTCTTCAATCATCCAACGCACTTCTTTTACGTTTTCAGGAATGGCCACGCCTTTCGGGATCTTGTTCAGCAACTCCTTATAGTCTTGAGTCACAGATTCAATCTTCAGCATATGTAAACGATCTTTGTTTGGATCGATTGGCAACTTCTCCATACGACGCTCTATCGCACGCATGTAGCGAAGAATATCCGGCAAGCGTTTCCAGCCACATTCCGTCGCAAAACCTTTGAAGATCAAGCCTTCAATTTGTGCTTTGATATCCGACAGAGCAAACGCCATTGTGAAGTCGATTTTGCCTTTTAGCTTCTTATTGATGCTGAACGCCGTTGTCAGAATAGTCTCAACCTGTTTCGCGATCTCTACGACGGTATCACCCAGTTCAGCACGAACGTGTTCTTTCAACGCTTCGAACTTCTCTGGCTCCCAAACTAAGCCACCCTGCTCTTCAATAAGCTTATCGACACCACAGGCGATACAGTCATCAATCAGATCAAGCACTTTGCCGTAAGGGTTAAAATACAAACCCAACTTCGATTTGTTCGGTAAGTTAGCGTGCAAATATTTAATTGGAGACGGCACATTCAACAAAATCAAACGACGCTGACCAGCACGCATTGCCGTTATCTGCTCGTACTCCGTTTCGTAGAGTTTGATTTCAACGCTGTCTTTGCTATCAACAAGTGCTGGATACGCTTTTACATCGTAGCCACCACGTTTTTGTTGATACACTTTCGGCAATTCACCGAAGCTCCACGTATGCAGACCTTGCTGTTCAATATCGTCATCTGCCACTTTGGAAAGCGTTTCTTGAACTTTGTCTTTCAAGCTCTCTTTCAATTCGTGAAGGTCTTTATGTTCCTTCAGTTTGCGATTTCGATGATCAACCGCTCGGAACGTGACTTTCAAGTGCTCAGGCACCTGTTCCAAGTTCCAGTCTTCACGCAATACTTCTACACCCGTCATACGGCGCAGTTCTTTTTCTAGCGAGTCTAGCAGCGGTGCTTCCATTGGTGTTACACGTGCTAAGAATGCATCGGCATAGTTCGGCGCAGGCACAAAGTTCTTACGAATCGTCTTCGGCAGCGATTTAATCAAACTAACAATAAGCTCATGACGCAGACCAGGGATCTGCCAGTCAAAGCCCGCTGGCTCAACTTGGTTTAAAATCGGCAACGGCAAATGCACTGTGACACCGTCACTATCATCGCCCGGTTCAAATTGGTAACTCAACTTGAGCTTCAAACCATTTTGATGCCAGAAGTTCGGGTAATCCAAATCGGTCACATGGCTAGCATCACCCTTGAACAGCATCTCTTTTTCAAAGTTCAGCAGTTCAGGATCTTCTTTCGATGCTTTTTTCCACCACGTATCGAAATGTTTACCAGACACCACTTCGGTACCAACACGTTGGTCATAGAAATCAAACAGCTCATCATCATCCACCAAGATGTCACGACGACGAGATTTGTGTTCAAGCTCTTCCACTTCTTGCAGAAGCTTACGGTTTTGTTTAAAGAACGCGTGTTTGGTTTCCCACTCACCTTCAACCAATGCACTACGAATAAAGATTTCGCGGCTAACGGTCGGATCGATACTGCCGTAGTTCACCAAACGTTTCGGTACGATTGGCACGCCGTAAAGCATGACTTTTTCGTGCGCCATCACCGCCGCGCGTTTCTTCGACCAATGCGGTTCGCTGTAACTGCGCTTGATAAGGTGTTTGGCTAATGGCTCAATCCACTCCGGCTGAATCTTGGCAATGATACGGCCCCAAAGTTTCGAGGTTTCCACCAACTCGGCTGACATTATCCACTTAGGTTGTTTCTTAAATAGACCTGATGCAGGGAAGATATGGAAACGAGCATTGCGCGCGCCTTGATATTCATTCTTTTCTTGGTCTTTCATACCGATGTGCGACAGCAAACCAACCAAGATCGCACTGTGTACACCATGGTAAGAAGCAGGCTCATCGTTAAGTTTGAATTCCATTTCACGCATCGACTGATGAATTTGGAAGTAAACGTCTTGCCACTCGCGAACGCGCAAGTAGTTCAAATAATCTTGCTTACACTGCTTGCGGAACTGGTTGCTAGACAACGCTTTTTGCTGCTTTTGGATATATTCCCACAAATTCACAAACGTCAGGAAGTCCGACTCTTCATGGAAGAAACGACGGTGCTTATCATCTGATGATTGTTGTTTGTCTGAAGGACGTTCGCGTGGATCTTGAATCGACAAGGCCGCTGCAATGATCATCACTTCTTTAAGCGCACCATATTTTGGCGCTTCCAAAACCATACGCGCCAAGCGTGGGTCGATTGGCAAACGAGCTAATTGGCGACCGATGGAAGTCAGGCGTTTTTTCGGGTCTTTTACCTCAGAATTAATCGCGCCAAGCTCTTCCAGCAAACGAACACCATCTTGGATGTTACGTTTGTCCGGCGCTTCCACAAATGGGAAGGCTTGAATGTCGCCCAAGCCAAGTGCGGTCATCTGTAAGATAACCGATGCTAGGTTGGTACGCAGGATCTCGGGATCGGTAAACTCTGGGCGCGACTCAAAATCTTCCTCTGAGTACAGACGGATACAGATACCCTCTTCCACACGACCACAACGACCTTTACGTTGGTTCGCACTCGCCTGAGAAACTGGCTCGATTGGAAGACGCTGAACCTTAGTTCGGTAACTGTAGCGGCTAATGCGCGCCGTGCCCGGGTCGATAACATACTTGATGCCCGGAACGGTTAGCGAGGTTTCTGCCACGTTGGTTGCCAGTACAATTCGGCGACCAGTATGAGGTTGGAAAATCTTGTTCTGCTCGCCCGCCGACAAACGCGCATAAAGCGGCACAATTTCGGTGCTCTTCAGATTGCGTTTAGACAGTGCATCTGCGGTATCACGAATTTCACGCTCACCGTTCATGAAGATCAGGATGTCACCTAAACCTTCATCGCACAATTCGTCTACCGCTTCGAAGATGCCTTCAAGTTGGTCACGATCATTGTCGTCATCACCGCTTAGTGGGCGGTAACGGGTTTCTACTGGGTAAGTACGACCTGACACTTCAATAATTGGTGCATTGTTGAAGTGTTTTGAAAAACGCTCTGGGTCGATGGTTGCCGACGTGATAATTACTTTCAAATCAGGACGGCGTGGTAGCAACTCTTTCAAGTAACCCAAGATGAAATCGATGTTAAGGCTGCGCTCGTGCGCTTCATCGATAATAATGGTGTCGTATTGATTCAAGAAACGGTCATGCTGAATTTCAGCCAACAAGATACCGTCCGTCATCAATTTGATTTGGGTATTTTCAGAGATCTGATCGTTGAATCGAACCTTGTAACCAACAAACTCACCAAGCTTGGTTTCCATCTCTTCGGCAATACGGTTAGCAACCGAACGCGCCGCAAGACGACGAGGCTGAGTATGACCAATCAGACCGAACTTACCGCGACCAAGCTCAGCGCAGATTTTTGGCAGCTGAGTGGTTTTACCAGAACCGGTTTCACCCGCGACGATAACCACTTGGTTTTCTTCAATAGCTTTAGCGATGTCGTCACGCTTTTGGCTGACGGGCAGAATTTCTGGGTATTCAATCATTGGTTTGTAGTTGCTGCGTTGTTCCGCAACCATCATCGATTTAGCAATGTCGAGTGCAATTTCATCAAACACAGCATTACGTGCTGCATCTTTCTTAATTTTGCTCGCACCAGAAATGCGTTTACTTAAACGGAAGCGGTCACGCATCATGCACTGGCTTAACGCTTTGCGTAGAGACGCCGCGCTATTCATTTGAGCCTGAGGTGCTTTATCTTGTTTCGCTGTCGCCTTTTGCACACCATTTGACGGTGTCGCTTGCTCTTCAGCGGGATTCTTTTTTGGGGGCTGTGACGAGGTCAAAGCGTTTCCTATTCTTTTCATTACAAAAACTGCGCGGATTGTATCACACAAGATCTGCAACAAGATAACCGAAACCACATTCAAATTTTTCGAACATGTTCAGCGAATCCCTATACTTTTTAACCAACGTGCCTCGCTTATAATGGCTCCCATAGTCAAAAGCACTTATTTAAGGAATAACCATTATGTCTCGTGTACTAGCTCTAAAATCAAGCATCCTTGGCGATTACTCTCAATCAAACAAACTGGTTGAAGACTTCATCAAAAATGTAGACCAAGACAAGCTAACTGTTCGTGATTTGGCTGCAAACCCATTACCAGTTTTGGACTTCGCCGTTGCCACTGCACTTCGCGCAACGGAAGATCTTTCACAAGAACAACAAGCGGTTGTCGAACTGTCGGATACCCTTATTGAAGAAGTAAAAGCCGCAGACACTTTGGTTATTGCCGCACCAATGTATAACTTTACGATTCCGACTCAGCTTAAAAACTGGATTGATTTGATTGCTCGCGCTGGCGTGACATTCAAATACACAGAAAACGGCGTTCAAGGCCTGATCGAAGGTAAGAAAGCGATTGTCATCACGACTCGCGGTGGTATCCATAAAGATTCACCAACAGACAACGTCACACCATACCTGCGTACCGTGCTAGGTTTCGTTGGTATCACTGATGTGGAATTTGTTTATGCGGAAGCGCTAAACATGGGTGAAGATTTCGCTGCGAAAGGCATTTCTGAAGCGCAGAGCCAACTTGCAGCGATAGCGTAAATTGGCCTAAGCTAGATAGTAGAATGTAAATAACAAGGGATTGGTTCGCGCCAATCCCTGTCGATCAAAATACCCTAATCGTGTTTAGAAGTTATCTTATTTCTCCCAGAGCGATTCACTTTCTCTAAGTTGTGTAGCGCTTCGTGATAGAGCTTTTCCAAAGACTGCTCGGCTTCGTTTATCATATTCTCAATCATCGCATCAAACGCGACATCACTCGGAATTTCGAGATCGTCTCCAACGTCAACCTCAAGAGAATTGACGTACAACACTAACCATTCATCACCCTCTAAATGCCCTTCCCCGTGGACGACAAAAAAGCGCTTGGCAAATTCATCGTTGGTACAGTTTATCGCCTCAATTTGAATATTGAATGAGGAGTCGATACTCATGGTGCTCATGCCATCCGATTCATCAGATGCATCACAAACAGCCTTAACTTTGGCACGATACACAAAGGTTCGCGTTGAAAGCAGCATTGTATTATTCATCATTACTCATAATGGGTGATAAAGAAGTCAGTTGCAAATCCGACCTATATGCATCTTACGATGCTCTAAAACTCGAACTGGAAGTAAATGGTATTGTAGTTGCTTCCGCCTTTAATGCGCCCAAACTGGGACGCACTTTCGAAAATTGCTGATCGGTGATGCAATGAATAACCCACCCACATATTTCCCCAGTTTTTTTGGTTGAATAAGTCACCTATATTTACATCAAACGAGAAGTCTAAGTAGTTCAGTAGCTTACTTGGTGTATAACCCTTGTCTTCCATTTCGGTTCCTTCGATATAGGTAATGTTGTCGACGTATGACATACCTTCCGCAACACCAAATCGCCAAGTCGTTGGCCAATTAACGGTATAATAAGCCTTAATCGCCATCACGTATTCTGTGCTCGCGGACTGAACACTGGACGACCAGTGATGAACCAAACCTGGCGTTAAATAAATATCAAGAGGAAAGCCAAACAACTCGTCCATTAGCGGGTGCCCATAAAACAATGAAGTAAGTTGATTGTTGTATGGGTCTTTTTCTCTCTCAAAGCTAAATATTTCACCAATATTTGAAGGCGTCGCCCAACCATGCGCGATACGTAGATATGGTTTATTACTCAGTGTTGATTTCGGAGCTTTGCCTTTATCGTTGAAAAAACCAAAACCGACAAACACTTCTCCCTGATATCGGTCTTCTACAAGCAGGCTGTTGTAGGCATTATCATCTAAGCGAGTGACACTCGTCTCCCCCAATAAATACAAGTTGGAAGTCACATGATAACGCGCTTTGATGCCGAGGTTGGCATCAAGTCCTGCTCCAATTCTTTCCCCAGTAACATCTTTAAACGCATAATATTCACTGTTGAAGTCAGCGTCTTTGTATCGAATCGTGATAGATGGCTCTAACTCCCAATCACCAAACGCATAATTAGCGGTAAGGCGATAATTAGAGTGAAACTGGAGTTCATCGTCCGTCATTAATTCTACTTCTGCGCGCCAGTTGTCGTTAATGCTATAACGAACTTGACCACCAAAGTCGACTCTGTCCCCTTCATTGGCATTTTGTAGCGACATGGGGATATCAACAAATCTCAATCGCATGATCGCACTCGCGCGCCAGTCAGAATCGCTCTCGTTATACAGAAAAACGCCGCCTTCAATGCCATTGATATACAAATGCTCGTTTTCAAAGAACATCATTGGTACAAATGTACTCACCGTCGAGTCATTATCGGCGGTATAAAACGGGATCGATGCGGTGCGATACATCGCTGCAATTCCCCACGTTTGTTCTTCTACACCATACGCAGAAGAAGCCATCGCAGCTAAAGGCAAAGTGAGTGTTGTTAGAATTAATCTCTTCATGAGTTCGAAAAATGTTGGTTGAGAAGCAGGCAAACATCAATGATTTGCCATTTAAAGCTTATGTTCTTCTGATGATAGCCGTTACAATGACAAATGTTGTCATCCTCGTGACAGTTTGAGTCCCAAGATTATATTAATATTGCACGCCTAGATGAGCTTGTTTGTGAATATTTTTACTATCGTAACAAGCTCTTAAAACTCTAGCTTAGTTCTAAATCAAACATAATGAAGTAAAAAGTGAAAGCATCAGAACTTATCTCTACCTTGAATCATTTACCCGCAGACACGGACCCAGACATTGTGATGGGAGAAGCATGGCTGCCTGAAAGGTTGATAGGGACTCAACTTGATGGTGACATGTTATTTTTGCACTTTGATAATGCTCCAGAAGATGGTCAGGGAGACGAAGAGGGACGCGGCTTCGTCGAGCACGAAATAGATCTAATCAGAACGCGACTTCAGCAGATTTTGGATGAAGACAGTGATAACGCGTCAAAAGCCGATGCTATGCTAGGTTTATTCCTTATGGGACATGAACTTAGCAGTTCACAAGTTATCGAAATATTAGAAGAAGAAGCTGACACATAAGGAGCCGTTTTGCCAGCATTGATGAATACGACTGAAACATCTTCACTTCCTCTTATCGTTGCAGGTCCGATTTTGCGCAAAGTGACCGCAACTGAAATCAATATTTGGCTAGTCACCACCCAACGCTTGGAGGGTATGGTGCAAATTACGGATGAAAACGCCTCCGTCCTTCATCAAGCCCCCTTAAGTGAGCAAAAAGAACAGCTTCAAATCGGTCTCAATGCGTGGTGCTGTTTGTTGCAATTAAAGGGCGAGTTTCCGACCCATCAAACGTTACGCTATCAAATACAAACGCAACACGGCTCAGTAACGGAACTGCTTCCTCATCTGACTTATGAACGAGATAACTGTCCAAATTTGGGCGTTGAGTTCCTAATCAGCGAAAAAGCAGATTATGTTCTGCATGGCTCGTGCCGGAATCCCCACCACTTCAGTAAAGATACATTGGTCGCTGCGGATCATAAAATCGCATCTCAAACCATCGAAGAAAGACCAGATATGCTCATCATGAGTGGTGACCAAATCTACGCAGACCATGTTGCAGGCCCTGCTCTGGACGCCATCGAACAAGTCATTGCCCTACTCGGTTTACCGGGCGAAGAATTCGAGCAAGCGCCGATAAAAAATACCAATGCCCTCTACCAGCACTCAGCTTGTTATTATGGTCGGGACAAATTGTTGCCTCATTATGTGAATGATGGCAGTTTACTGAGTACGTTTTTCCCGCACAGAGGGACGCCAATATTCAGCGCCAAAGAGTGTGAAAACCATCTAATAAGCTTTGCCGAATGCTTTGCAATGTACTTATTGGTTTGGTCTCCGACCTTATGGAAGCTCATTCGGACAGATCGCTTATTAGAAAATGAGTTTACTGTCGGCGGAGCAACTCTCGAACCTAAATGGCAGCAGCAATGGCGCGAAGAAAAAGCTCAAATAGATAAATTCGTCTCAGGTCTAGATAAGGTTCAACGCTTACTTGCTCACATTCCAACCTACATGATCTTTGATGATCACGATGTCACCGACGATTGGAACCTTACCATAGGCTGGGAACAAGCCGCGTACAGCAACGCCTTTGCGAAACGTATTATCGGGAACAGCCTGATTGCCTACTGGCTCTGCCAAGGGTGGGGAAACGCGCCAGAAAAATTCAATGATGAGTTTATGAGTATCGCTCAACGCTTTTTCAACGAGCGTTCCTCACAAACTCAAGATTCATTTATTCAATATTTGTATCGCTTTGAGAATTGGCATTACACCATTCCGACGACGCCAAAAGTTGTCGTGCTAGATACACGAACCAGACGCTGGCGTTCTGAGTCTAAAATGAACAAGCCCTCTGGGTTAATGGACTGGGAAGCAATGATTGAGTTCCACCAAGAACTTGTTCATCAAGACAAAGTTATCATTGTTTCTGCCGCGCCAATGTTCGGGGTGAAATTTATCGAAGCACTGCAGCGAGTAGTGACAATGCTTGGTAAACCGTTGATGGTCGACGCTGAAAACTGGATGGCGCACCCCGGGAGTGCGAATACGCTTATTAGTATTTTTACACATACTAAGACGCCGACCAATTTCGTTATTCTCTCTGGCGACGTGCACTACTCTTTTGCATACGACATTAAACTTCGCTACCGAAAAAATAGTCCGAATATCTATCAAATCACCTGTAGCGGGATTAAAAATCAGTTCCCAACCCAATTGCTCAATATTTGTGATGGTCTAGATAGACTGCTATATAGCCCTCGTTCGCCTTTAAACTGGTTTACAAAACGTAAGCGGCTAAAGATCTACAAACGCGCACCAAGTACGCACAATTTTTATCGCTTAGTTAACCATAGCGCCATTGGTGAGCTACGTCTTGATGACGAAGGAAAGCCGAGCCAAATTAGCATTCTAACGAGCGATGGTGAAGAGGTACATTTTCCACCAACTCGTGCCGAAGGCTAAATCTCGCTCCCAAAATGACTTGCCCTTTCTTGACGCCAAGTCATTCTGACTGAACTTAAAAGTGCGAGGGATTTGGGTAGATGAGAAAAGCTCTTGACTGTCAACGGCGTGCTAATTTTGATACTACACCTTGAGATCTACCGTATTTATGACCATGTTAACCAAATAAACAATAGCTCGGTGTTCAATATGTTTAACTCTCTTACCTCATTATTTAAACAGCTCATTGAAGGCTCTGATTTAAGCCAAACCAACACACTCTCTCCGAATATGGCTATCGCGTGCTTGCTGTGTGAAGTATCTGGCGCAGACCATAACGTCGATGATAAAGAGCAAGAAACAAAGCGTTCATTATTGATGAAGCTTCTGTCATTAAATGAAGAAGAATCAAATGCTTTGTTAGATCAAGCGCAACAGAAAATAAAAGACTCCGCGTCTCTGTACGATTTTACTTCTCAACTGAGAGAATTGACTCAAGAAACACGCTACAACTTAATCAAAAGCATGTGGGAAGTGGCGTATGCCGATGGCGAAATTGATCCACTAGAAGATGCAGTGATCCGCAAAACAGCAGAACTACTCTACGTTGATCACAGTGAGTTCATTCGAGCAAAGTTGCAATCTCAGTAAGGAAACAAGGTAAACATGTAAGTCGCGCAAGCTATTTCAAGTCTACCGTGAAATGATGGCGAAGATTGAGTTCTATAGCCACAAAAAAACGCGCATTACGCGCGTTTTTCGATAAGCCAACGACATTGTTATTAAAATACTGGTCAAGATATGAATGTGTTTGACGAACTCAACACTAAACAGATTCCATGACAAAACGACAATGGTTGAATGACGATTTGATTACAAGTTTGCCTATCTATAGCGGACCATTAAAGCATAGTCAGAGCGAGCTTAGCTAAATTGTACGCATCCACATAACCAGAATGTTGGCGCCCTTCCCAATCAATGCCTTTTGCTTCTTGAGCGGCTCGGTGACCAATACGCTTATCCTTAAGACGATTTTGAATGCGATAAAGCGTCGCTAAGTTGATGAACTCCGTAAATGGCGCTTCAATACCTTTTTGCTTACACTCTTCAAGCAGGATGAGGTCATCTCGGCCCCATGATGCATAAATCTTGTTTCGACCACCAAAGTTCTTAACCATGGATTTAAGCACTTCTTCTAATGGGCGTCCTTGTTTTTCAATTTTACGCGGCGTAATACCTGTTAGCTCGGCACAAAACAGCGAAACTTCATCATGTTCAGGTTTTACGTAGTATTGAGCTCGCTTTACTATCTCGCCTCTAGACAAATCTATTTCAGCCAACCCAACTTCGATAATTTCACCCGTGCTGCCGACACCATTTTCGTTCCAGCAACACATTTCTAAATCGAAGCATACAATACGGTTATGGTTCATAGTTTGTCTTGATTCCTAACATAAAATTTTAAAGCGTGGGATTCTACCGTAACACGGTGTAAAACTCGAATTTGCACGCCCATTTAATCGCCAATCGACACATTATTACGACCGTTTTTTTTACTCAAATAAAGTTGATTATCCATTTTGTGATACAAGCTTTCAGGATCTTCATCTTTATGGACAGCCGCGCCGATACTTAACGTGCAAATGATTGAAGCATCGCCATAGTCAAAAGCCGTACTTGCCACGATGCTCCGCAACTTTTCCAGATAAGCTTCCAGTGCTTCTTTATCAATGACTTTAGAAATAATACAGAACTCATCACCACCAGCACGATAAAATCGGTCTCCAGGCTTTAGATTCGCACTGACTAGCTTAGTCACATGCTGCAATGCTTCATCTCCCCCTAAATGACCGTGCTTGTCATTGATAACTTTGAAGTGGTCGATATCAAAACCAACCAATGCGAAGCTAACACCTTTGTTTATCTGACTAAGCAAATGATCGTTAAACGCTCGGCGATTAAGTAACTGAGTTAGAGGGTCACGCTCAGCCATCCTTTTTAATTCGACGGTTTTAAGCTCTAACATGACCGCCAAGCGCTCTTTTTCTCGTGACTGCAAATTCACAATCCAACTAATCAAAAAGGCGATTACCAACCCGGCTAATGTCGTACCCGCTAAAATAGAACGCTCCCAAGCAGAGACGGCATCAGAAAGTTTAAAATCAATCCGCCACTCACGATTAGGCAGTTGAATGGTACGGCTTATAACCGTTCCTCGAATGTTATCCCAGTTTGAACTTTGGAAGAGAACGGGATCATCTGCTGCGTCAAAGCCTAAGTCTTCTACGCGCACCGACATATCTAGCTCGGTCGCGGTTTTCGTAATCAAATCCTCAAAGTAAACCGTACTTCGAATCACCCCTGTCACTACACCTAATAAATGTTTGTTCTCGAAGTCAAACACTGGATGGAACACTAGCAGCCCAGTTTTAGGAATGGACTTGTCATACCCATCTTGCAGTAAGCGAACTTTATCCGAGACATTCGCTCGCCCATTTGTGGATATATCATCCAAGATGAGATCGAAGCGTTTACGTGAAAAATAGAAACCTAATAGAGAAAGATTTTCTGGTGTTCTTGGATAAATATCCGATGCGATAAAAATTGGCTCTTTGTGTTCAAAAATGTACCCGTAGGTTTTGGGGCCATCTTTAGGAACGGTAAACGGTTGGAAATCAGGAAATGTTTGACGAGTCTTTAAAATATGCTCATCAAGGTCTTCGAATTCGACCTTTTGCATCCATTGAAGTCCAATTAGACTTCGCGAGCTATTGATTACTTGTTCCGCATACATTGGGAACGAAGACCAATAGGTGCGTTCAATCGAATGAAAAAAGTTTGCACCTGCACCAATGAACTTTAAATCATTTTCGACGTTCGCTTTCAGTGATTCTGCTTGTCGGTCAGCTAAAGTATCAAACGTCGTCTGCGTATACCGTTGCTGCATCGTATAAGCAGCACCGACCACACCAGCAGTGACACACAACGTCGCTGCAAAAGCTAGAATAGAGTCTGAATGTCGTTTGATAACGCTCTTGTGAGCGGTGCTTTGTGTCATATCGTAATTTTGATACTTCCGTAAGTTAAACTTCGGGATCTATTGAAATACTGCGTTAGCAACGCACAAACATCAAGCAACAACCTATGCTGGGTAGTCCGATCGTCGATTTTTCACGCTGTTCGTACGGTATAGTCACGAATTATTACAGCCTTAAGCCTTGAATATGCTACCATCCGTCATCATTTTAATGTCTAAACTTGGTGCAAGATCGCAAAGACGATCGTTTTAGTGAACACATATGAGCCAATACTGAGCACCAATAATCAATAGAAAGAGAAAAAACGTCATGAACATTGATTTGAACCTAATTCCTCAAACGTTCGATATGCTTCACGCTGGCCTAACCGCATCGAGCGTTTTGCTTCTTTTAGTCGCGGTCTCTCGCAAATCAAAAGTGGTTGAGAAAGTCGTAGAAAAACCGGTCGAGAAAATCGTCGAAGTTGAGAAGCCAGTTGAGAAGATCGTCGAAGTAGAAAAAGTCGTTGAAGTTGAGAAAGTCGTAGAAAAAGTCGTTGAAGTTGAATCGAAACTCGCAACAGCTTCTACTGATTCTGCAATGCAGCTACTTTCTATCATGCAACAAGAAGCTCGTCTGATCGACTTCCTACAAGAAGACCTAACTTCGTTCTCTGATGAAGAAGTAGGCGCAGCAGCTCGCGTAATTCATACTGGTGGGCAGAAAGTATTGAACGATTACGTGACACTTGCGCACGTTCGCAACGAAGACGAAGAAACTCGTATTACGGTTGAAGAAGGCTTCAACCCACAAGAAATCCGCCTTACTGGCAACGTGACAGGTAGCGCGCCATTCCAAGGCACGTTAGTGCACAAAGGCTGGAAGGCAACATCGATGAACCTTCCTAAGCTGGCTGAAAACTACGATGCATCTGTGATTGCTCCAGCCGAGGTTGAGCTGTAATGGAACACATGAACCAAGAAAACCATTCTCAAGAAGCGTCTGTTGAAACTCAACAGACGCCTAAATTCAGTGTTGGTATCGACTTAGGTACAACACACTGTGTCATGTCTTTTGTTGATACGCACGACGAAGACGCTCGCGTAGAAGTAATGCCTATCCCGCAGCTAACTGCGCCGGGTACGGTAGAGACTCGTAGCCAATTAGGCTCTTTCCTATACCAACCACACGAACACGAAATGAACCCGCAATCACGCGTTCTTCCGTGGTCGAGTGAGCCAAAAGCTCTGGTTGGTGCTATCGCGCGTAACCTAGGTTCAAAAACACCGATTCGCCTTGTTGCAAGTGCGAAATCTTGGCTTTGCCATGCAGGTGTGAATCGTCGTGATTCCTTCCTGCCAGCAGGTAGCCCTGAAGAAGTGGAAAAAGTATCCCCTCTTCGCGCGACAGAGCTTTACCTAGAGCACCTAAAAGATGCTTGGAATCACGCGAACCCAAATCACAACCTTGCCGATCAAGACGTTACCATTACGGTTCCGGCTTCTTTCGATCCTGCGGCTCGTGATCTAACTGCAGAAGCTGCACGCAACGTTGGTTTTGTGCACCTAACGCTTCTAGAAGAGCCACAAGCTGCACTTTACAACTGGATTGATAACAGCAACGACAAATGGCGCGACGAAGTTGAAGTTGGCGACATCGTACTTGTGGTCGATATCGGTGGTGGTACAACTGACCTTTCTTTGGTTGAAGTAACTGAAGACGACGGCAACCTAACTCTGAACCGTATCGCGGTAGGTGAACACATCCTACTTGGCGGTGACAACATGGACCTTGCACTTGCGTACCGCTTGAAGATGAAGCTCGCGCAAGAAGGCAAAGAGCTACAGCCATGGCAAGTTCAGGCGATGACGCACGCATGTCGTGATGCTAAAGAAGCGCTATTGAACGACAGCGAGCTTCAGTCAGTGCCAATCGTTGTACCAAGCCGCGGTTCTAAACTGCTAGGGGCAACGCTGAAAACTGAACTGACTCAAGAAGAAGTACAACAGACATTAGTTGACGGTTTCTTCCCTCAAGTTGCGATTACCGACCACCCTGTTCAACGTAACCGTGGTGCACTAACACAAATGGGTCTGCCTTACGCACAAGATGCGGGTATTACTCGCCACATTGCAGCATTCTTGTCTAAGCAAGCACACGCGCAAAGCGGTGGTGAATCAGCGCAAGCTCAAGATTTCAACCCATTTGCAAACATGCCAGGTATGCCTGGCGCGGATGCAGCGCAATCGGCTAACTTCATCAAGCCAACCGCAATCCTATTCAACGGTGGTGTTCTGAAATCGAAACTTCTAGCAACTCGTCTAGAAGACACGATCAACGAATGGCTACTAGAAGCAGATGCTGAAATGGCGAAACGCCTAACAGGTGTGGATCTAGACCTTGCAGTTGCTAGCGGTGCGGCTTACTACGGCTCTGTGCGTCGTGGTCAAGGTGTTCGTATCCGTGGCGGTATTGCTTCAGCGTACTACGTGGGTATCGAAAGTGCGATGCCTGCGATTCCGGGCATGGCGCCTCCAATGGAAGCACTGTGTGTAGCACCATTTGGTATGGAAGAAGGCTCAAGCGTTGACGTACCAAGCCAAGAGTTTGGTTTGATCATCGGTCAGCCAGTTAACTTCCAATTCTTCGGCTCAACCGTTCGTCGTGATGACCTAGCAGGTACTCACTTAGACTACTGGGCACCAGAAGAGCTTGAAGAGCTACCAGAAATCCAAGTAACGCTGCCAGTATCTGAAGGTCGTCGTGAAGGTGAAGTGGTTCCAGTAACTCTTGCTTCTCGCGTCACAGAGCTTGGCACGCTTTACTTAGAAGCCATCGCCGCAGATAATGGGCAAAAATGGCATGTTGAGTTCGATGTGCGCGAAGACGCGAAAAGTGACTCAAACGAAGAACAATAATTAGAAGTCAAACGGCATCCAATCGGGTGCCGTTTTTAAATACACGAAGGTTTGGTTTTGTATGGCATCTCCTCGTTTTCTTGTTGGTATTGACCTTGGCACCACAAACACTGTGGTGGCCTACTGTGAAATAACCGACAACCTTGAACAATCCAAAGTATCCCTATTTGACATTGACCAACTGATTGGTCCGGGCGAAGTCGTTCGTAAACCACTTCTGCCCTCTTTCCGCTATCATCCAGCGGTAGGTCAAATCTCCCCTTCTGACCTCACTCTTCCTTGGGACAACGAACCTGTTGCCGGCGACATTAACAATGTAATCGTTGGTGAATGGGCTCGCGAATTAGGCGCGAAAGTAGAAGGCCGTCAGGTATCCAGCGCGAAAAGCTGGCTCTCACATCAAGCGGTTGATCGTAACTCAGACATTCTTCCTTGGGCTGGTGCGCAAGACGTGGATAAAGTCTCGCCAGTTATTGCCAGCGCAAGCTACCTTAACCACATTCGTCAAGCATGGAACTACCGACATCCTAGTAACAAGCTAGAAGACCAAGATGTGGTTGTGACCGTTCCAGCGTCGTTCGATGAAACCGCTCGTAAGCTCACGCTTGAAGCCGCAGAGTTGGCAGGTTTAAAGAAAATCGTCCTGCTCGAAGAGCCACAAGCCGTATGTTACGACTGGTACGCACGCCACCAGCAAACCGCAGCCGATGAACTCAAAGAGTTACCGCTGATTCTGGTGTGCGATGTGGGCGGTGGTACCACCGACTTAAGCTTGATTGAAGCAAGTTTCTCTTCTCAAGATGAGCTAGCCCTTGATCGTATTGGCGTTGGCGAACACTTGATGCTGGGTGGTGATAACCTCGACTTAGCATTAGCACACCTTGCAGAAAGCCGCTTCAATCAAAGTAAGAAGCTCACTGCAGCAAGCCTAACAAAGCTAATTCAGCAAACACGTAAAGCGAAAGAGAACTTGCTTTCAGCGAGCGCACCTGACGAAGTGAAGATCACCATGTTAGGTAGCGGCTCTAAGCTACTTGGAGGCACAAAGAGTATTGCTCTAAGCAAACAAGAAGTGCACCAAATCGCATTAGATGGCTTCTTCCCGCTTTCTGATTTCAGTGAAGTACCAGACAAACGCCGCAGCGCGGTTGTCGAGTTTGGCCTTCCATACGTTGCTGACCCAGCGGTGAGCAAGCACGTTGCCGAGTTCTTAACTCAGCACCAGCAAGTCGCTCGTGCCGCTCTTGGCATTGAAGACGATAAACAAAACGCGATTCCAGTTGGCGTGTTGTTGAACGGAGGCGTGTTTAACAGTGATCTGGTGACTGAACGTGTCACCGCCCTACTTTCTGACTGGCGCGGCGCACCAGTTACGGTATTAGATAACCCACATCCAGATTGGTCTGTTGCACTGGGTGCTGTTGCGTTTGGTAAAGCACGTCGTGGTGCGCAGCTTAAAATTGGTGGCGGTGCAGCGCGTTCTTACTTCTTGCATCTTCAAGAAAAGAACAAAATGGGCAAAGCGCTCTGTTTGCTTGCAAAAGGAACAGAAGAAGGCCATGAGATCCGTTTAAGCGGTCGTCGTTTCTCGCTCACTCTTGGAGAGCCAGTCCGCTTTAATCTGCTGACTTCTACCCACGACACCTTAACCAATAACACCGCCATTCAAAATGGCGTGATGGTTGATGTTGACCCAGACTTGTTTGCTCCGCTACCGCCTTACATCACGACACTTGAAGGTGAAGGTGCCGAACTGCAAGCTAACCAGAAAGAACGTGTCGAAGTGCAACTGGCGTGTCAGTTGACCGAAGTCGGCACGCTTAAGATGGAATGTGTCAGCGCAGAAGACGACAACAAACGTTGGGAGCTGGAATTCGAAGTCCGTAACAAGCAAACCGATGACAGCGAGCAAGTTAAGCTTCACCCTAAACTGAACGAATGTAAGGAGCTAATCGCTCGTCTATACAGCGGTAACAAAAAAAGCGCAGAAGGCAAAGAGATCAAAACCTTAGCCAAAGATCTTGAGAAGAAACTGGGTAAACGCGATGAGTGGGACTTCACCACACTCCGTCAACTTTTCGATACTTTTGCGCAGGGTCGTAAGCGTCGTCGTCGCTCTGAACAACATGAGAAAAACTGGCTTCGTTTAGCTGGCTTTGTACTGCGTCCGGGCTTTGGCGATCCAACAGACTCTTGGCGCATTGAGCAAGTTTGGGGACTGTATCAACAAAATATTCAGTTCAAAAACCATCAAGGCTGGACAGACTGGTGGGTATTCTGGCGACGTATCGCGGGCGGTCTAAGCCAAGAACAACAAGAAACCATTTTGGCAGACATCGCGAAATACCTACACCCTGGCGCGATGAAAAACCCACAGTCAGCTAAAGCGGCACAAGACATGGGTTATGAATCCATGGTTCGATTGGCGGCGTCGCTTGAACACCTAGAAGTCGAAGACAAAGTTCTATTGGCAACGTGGTTCTTGAGCAAAGCCATCAACCAAAACCAGTTTGAACAAGCGCACTGGTGGGCGATGGGACGTTTGGCTTCTCGCACACCACTTTATGGCAGCCAGCACAACGTCATTCCTCGTGAACAAGCAGAACAGTGGTTGCCTAAGCTGTTAGAGCAGAACTGGCAGAAAGAGCCAATGATCGCGTTCGCAGCCGTAATGATTTGTCGTAAGACGGGTGACCGCCTGTTTGATATTTCTGACGATTACCGAGAGCAAGTTCTAACGAAGCTGAAACAAAGTAAAGTGCCCGAATCTTGGGTATCACTAGTTAAAGAAGTGAAAGAGCTTTCAGAAAGCGAATCAAAACGCGTCTTCGGTGATGCTTTACCAAGCGGTTTAACGCTAGTTCATCATTAAATCCACTCTACACAAGAACACGAGTTAGACGTACAAAGCCCTTCCGACGAAGGGCTTTGTTGTATCGCATTCTTTTGGTTTTGGTCGTGTACAACGCGCTAATTCATTTCTGTCGTAATTACTACATCACGCGTTTCGTTATCCATATCACTAATACCGACCACCGACACTTCTCTGTCCGATAGAGTCTCAATTAAGCTGTCTTCTAATCCGCCATCAGCCAGCCAAGTATAAAATTTATCCGCGATACGCTCCGAACCTTCCCCGACAAACGTTAATGTGACCTTCTTCATTTGAGACACTCCATCAATTTACGATTCAGCCACTTAAGCGTAGTATGTTTCGCAAATATCGACATAAACTAGGACTAACTTCTTTTATGAGTATCGAAAAATTTGACGCGATTTATCAACGTGCTGCTGAGCGAAAAGGCGGAGAAGATCAGCTTGAAGCGCTATTGTCTCACCCATTAAGTAAAGAGGAATTAGCAGCGATTCCCGATGACCGTTGGCTCGCCGCTTTTTCGATGAAGGTGTTCCAAAGCGGGATTTCATGGAGCGTGGTTCGCAACAAGTGGCCGAACTTCGAAGAAGTGTTCTTCGGCTTTAAGATTGAGCCACTATTGATGCTGTCTGACGAACAATGGGAAACCAAAGCGACCGACAAACGCATCATTCGCCACCTCACTAAAGTCATGTCGATTCCGGCCAACGCTCGCATGATCCATGAAGCAAGAATCGAATATGGCTCGTTCAGTAACATGATTGCTGAATGGCCTCGGGAAAAGATCACGGATCTATGGGGCTACTTGAAGAAGCATGGTAGTCGTCTGGGTGGAAATACAGGCCCTTACACTTTACGCCAAATGGGCGTGGACACTTTTATTCTGTCTAACGATGTCGAAGCTTATTTACGCAACTGCAAGATCATTGAAGGCGGCAAAGACACGAAAAAGTCCTTGGACTCTGCTAATAAAGCCTTTATTCAGTGGCAGCAAGAAAGTGGAAGAAGCTTGACCGAAATCAGTCAAATTATCGCGTTTAGTACTGGTGACAACCGAATTTAAACAAGCACTTTGTAGCTCTGGGGGCGAAATTCCGGCCCCCCCTATAACGCATGATATTTGCACGAATCACTCTACTTTAGCTCTTACTGATATTACTACTTTCTCGATTCCTCCACAAAAACCCTCCTTAAAGTGGCAAAATCCCCCTTCAAATCACAAAAAGTTATCATATCGACAAATTATTTTTCTTGTTCAATATTTTTATTTATCAAACATTTAATTACAAGTGCACAGTTTTTAGGCACTAAATATTGATGACGCTCAATTGCATTGCGCTGACAAACTGACTAGGATACACGCCCTTCCTGAGTGAACTATCAGAAACTTGATCGAGGAATTTATTCAAATTTCTCAACACTTCGTGAGCACTCACAACAATTGCACTCACTTTATAGATTTAAGGATCAACAGATCCGTTAATACAAATTCGACAGCGCAATAGAGTGCTGACTAGAACAACCATGACGCGATGTCACATGAGTGACTATTTTCGTGGTTTTGTGCTGGAAGTTATTTATTACATCAAGGCTGGTTAAAAGGATGAGCCCCTTGAACGCATTTACTGGAGGACAAGAAATGCCAAAAGGTCTAATGCTGACTGACTTAGCCATCGCTGGCTTACTATTAATTGCAGCAAAAGTAATTCGTGTACATATGCCTTTACTACAACGCATGTACATTCCATCTGCTGTATTGGCTGGGTTATTTGGTCTTATTTTTGGCCCAGCTCTGCTTAACGTATTACCTTGGACAGATACCTTTACCGCAAACGCAAGCCTCTTAACTGCTGCACTTTTTTCTGCGTTGGGTTTAGCAACAGATGTCCCGTCACCAAAAGTGGTTGCTCAACGAGCAGGCTCATTGTGGGCGTTTAACCAAATTGCATCCGTGTCGCAATGGCTGTTTGCAGCAATGTTTGGTTTAGTACTTACCACCTTCTTTTGGCCTGACATTAATCCTGGATTTGGCGTAACCATGTCCGCTGGATTCATGGGCGGACATGGTTCAGCATCTGTAGTCGGTGAAATCTTCACAGGCCTTGGCTGGGAAGATGGTTTTACACTTGGTTTAACGTTCGCCACGGTTGGGATCTTTATTTCAATCTCGGTGGGCATGTTAATGCTTCAGTTTGCGTTGAAAATGGGCTGGATTCGTAGCTTTACGACATTCGACAGCATGGACGAACACGAGCGCAAAGGCTTAGTGAAACCTGACGATCAAGAACCTGTGATGAAAGATACGATGTCATCATTGTCAGTCGATTCTTTCGCGATTCACGCGGCGCTGGTTGTAGTGGTAACCGCTTTCTCTTATGTAGCAGCCAACTACTTATCTTCTTTCCACGATAAGGTACAAATTCCGACTTTCGTTACTGGCTTTCTGGGCGGTATGTTAGTTCGAATTATCGCTAAGCAAACCAAGGCATCTCATTACCTATGTGACGGCGCATTCAAACACGCAGCGGGTATTAGTACGGATTACCTGATCATCTTTGGAATTTCAGCGATTAAGATCACGGTTCTAGCGCAGTATTTAATGCCAATGGTAGTGCTCGCAATTGGTGGTATCGCGTTCACGCTATGGCTTATCTTTTGGGTTGCACCTCGCATCATGGGAGATGACTGGTTTGAGAAAGGCATTTTCTCTTGGGGATGGTTAACAGGTACAGTCGCTATGGGTATCGCGTTATTACGCATTGTCGACCCCAAAATGCGCAGTAAAGTGTTAGACGACTATGCTATCGCTTATGTTCCAGGCTCAATTACGGACATTTTCATCATCTCGCTTATGCCAATCGCAATGTATAACGGCATGCACTGGCAAGCGTTAGGTGTTGGTCTAACCTATATTGCCGTTGTCTTATTCATTTGGCGATTTGTATTTAAGCGCAGCGGTCAAGCCGTCGCAAACGAGTCTTAATTGATCATTTCGGGAGGTATTTTATCCTCCCGAATTTAACTCTCTTCCCTTATTCGATAGCCGCCTCCCACCAGCATGCAACAAATAAGCAACTTGTTTTATATTTAAGATCTGCAAGCTTGGTCACCCCTTCCCATCCTTTTTTAATACTTGACCTACGCATTTTTATATCAAAATAGCCGCCAAACTATTCATGACTCATGGAGAAAAGGCAGTGCATCGCTCTCAAGGATTTACCCTCATTGAACTCATTGTGTGCATCATTCTCCTTGGTGTCGTTAGTGTTATTGCCCTTCCTAAATTTCTTGGTCTGCAAAAAGATGCCCGAGTGGCAGTACTATATGGCGCGAGGGAAGCGCTCATGACTGCAAACAACTTTGTGTACACTAAAGCCGTTATTCAATCTCAAGAGACGGTAGATGGCGACAAACAATATAACATTGATCTAGATAATGACGGCAATAACGACCTAATTGGTTACTTTGGATTCATTAAGAATGTCATTCCCGCAAAAGAGCTGGCAGGTTTCGACCCTCAACTCACTATCAATACTTGGTACGGGGTAGACAGCCCGGACGAACCCTATTTCCTTATCGGCTTTGCAAACAAACCTGTTGGTCCAGACCATATGTGTTATGTCGAAGTTTACTACCCAGAAACTCCAGGTGGCCAAGTCAGCTACAAAATACAAACTGACGACTGCTAGTTCCCCTAGTGAGTGAAAGTAACAGTTGCACTTTTGGTGCTTTCATCGCTTTTAGCAGAATACTGGCCCCAAAACCCATTATTAACAACTATTTCACATAATGTTGTTTCATAGTTAGCTTGCAGCGAGAAAACAAGTAATTCGCAACCGCACGCGCCCGTAATCGAAACAATCTATCGTTTTTCCGACCGCCAATAATTTGTGCTTGTAAACTCATCATTTCGCTCAATAATAGTTCTATAACAAATTCAATAATTTAAAGCGGGAGGCGTGATGAGAATATTCTGGCAGTTACGTTGGTATTTCCAACAAAAGTGGAAGCATTATGTCGGATCGATTTTGCTTTTCGCTGTGATATCAACTCTACAACTTGTTCCTCCTAAAGCGGTCGGTATCATCGTTGATGGGGTCGTAGATAACACGTTAGATACAAATACGCTGATTCTGTGGCTCTTGGGACTCACTGCACTGATCTTTGCCATTTATGGATGCCGTATCTTATGGCGAATTTGGCTTTTCGGCGCAAGCTGGGAACTCGGAACCATTCTACGTAATCGTCTCTATAGGCACTTATCGACACAACCACCCCGATTTTTCGAACGTTATAAGACCGGTGATCTGATGGCGCGTGGTACTAATGATGTACGTAACATCGTAATGACAGCCGGCGAAGGGGTTTTAACGGCAGCCGATTCCTTGATCACGGGTATTGCAGTTTTAATCATCATGGTAACGCAAGTTAGCTGGAAGCTCACCGTTATGGCACTTCTTCCAATGCCGTTTCTTGCAATCATCATCTTTTTTATTGTCCGTATACTGCATCAACGTTTCCGCATTGCTCAGGAAGCCTTTTCTACCATGTCAGACATGACGCAAGAGTCACTTAACGGCGTGCGAATGTTGCGAGCTTTTGGGTTAGAGAATCAAGAACAACAGCGCTTTGACGATGTAGTCGATGATACCGGTCAGAAAAATATCGCCGTCGCTAGAGTCGACGCGAGATTTGATCCAGCTATCCAACTCACCATCGGCCTCTCTTTCCTTCTCAGTGTCGCTGCTGGTGCTTACCTTGTCGATAAGGGAGAGATCACGCTTGGTGATCTAACAGCCTTTACGATGTATTTAGGGTTAATGATATGGCCTATGCTGGCCTTCGCTTTCTTATTTAATATTTTAGAGCGAGGCTCCGCAGCATGGAATCGCCTACAAGAGATCTTTGATGAAACACCAGAGATTGTCAGTGGAAATAAACCATTAGAAGATAAACCACTGCCATTAAAAATTGATATCGATGCTTTCCACTGGTCCAGTGATTTACCACCAGCTTTAGCCGAAATAAAAATCGAACTTGAACCCGGTAAAATGTTGGGAGTAGCTGGCCCTGTCGGAAGCGGAAAATCAACCCTGCTAACGCTGCTTTTGCGTCAGCACGACCTAACAAACGGTTCAATTACATTCGGGGATGTTGAGATTAAAGATGCCCTACTTCCTCAGTGGCGCAACCGCTTTGCCGTGGTTAATCAAAGCCCGTTTCTATTTTCAAAATCTATCTTTGACAATATTGCCTTAGGTAACCCTAATGCAGAGAAAGAAGAAGTCTATAGAGCTGCAAAGTTAGCCTGTATACATGACGATATTGAGAAGTTTCCTGAAGGCTACCAAACAGAAGTCGGTGAAAAAGGCATTACACTCTCCGGCGGGCAAAAACAACGTATTGCGATAGCACGCGCTATGCTGTTGAATGCCCAAGTGTTGGTTTTGGACGATGCACTTTCCGCTGTTGATGGACGGACCGAACATCAAATCCTTAAGAATTTGGAAACGCACTACCGTGATCAAGCCCTAATCGTTATTGCGCACCGCCTCACCGCATTGGAAGCAGCAGACGAGATCATTGTATTGAATCACGGACACATTACTGAACGTGGGCAACATAGCGCTTTATTAGCGCATAAAGGCTGGTACGCCGAAATGTTCGAGTACCAAAAACTAGAACAGGCGATGGAGGAATAATGAATGAAGCAGACCAGTACGTTTAAACGGTTAATGTCTTACCCATTATCTCAACCAAAGCCAATGATTAAAGGACTCGCCTTGCTGTTTATTGCAGCGTTAGCCAGCGCCGGCGGCCCTTGGTTAATTCAATATTTCATTGATGAGCACATCGCTAAAGGTGACTATTCACAAAATATTCTGATTTCGCTAGCAGTAGGTTATATCGCTCTTCAGATCGTATCGGCAACATTCCAGTATTTTCAGTCATTGCAATTTAGCATTGTCGCGGCTAACACGATCAAAGCGATTCGTAAGCAAGTATTTTCTGGCGTGATTAAGCAGCCGTTATCTGCGTTTGATTACACTCCTGCTGGAAAATTGGTATCGCGAATCACCAACGATACGGAATCTCTACAGCAATTTTATGAGCTCTTGATCGCGACCGTGGTGAAAAACGTGGTCATGATTGTGGTGATGCTTGGCGTTATGTTTTTCATGAGCTGGAAACTCACACTTGTTGTGCTTGTATTGCTACCGATCGTCATCGGCTTTATGTACTTGTTTAAGCAGCTAAGTACAGAAAGCTACCGAAAGATGCGTGACCTATTGACTGATATAAATGCGAATCTGAGTGAATCCATTCAAGGGATGAGTGTCATTCAATTAATGCAACAAGAAGAGCGTTTTAATAAACAGTTCAACGAGCTAACCGCAGAGCATTTGGTGGCATCTAAACGAGTGATTCGGCTAAACGGCTATCTGCTAAGACCATTGATGGACTTGCTCGCTGGCCTCGCGTTACTTTGCTTGGTTGCGATCTTTGGCTTTAACGGTATTGAGTTGATTGGTGTGGGGGTACTGTATGCGTTTATCAGTTATCTTGCGCGCGTTACTGAGCCATTAATTGAAATGACTCAGCAGCTTGCTCTACTTCAGCAAGCGTTAGTATCAAGCGAACGTGTGTTTGAATTGATTGATGCGAAAGAACAAACTTATGGGGACGATCATCAGCCATTAAGGTCAGGTGCTATCGAACTTAAAGACCTCACATTTAGCTACGATGGTAAACAGGACGTCCTAAAAGACATTTCGTTGAAGGCCAACCACCAAGACTTTATCGCGCTTGTCGGGCATACCGGAAGCGGTAAAAGCACATTAGCGTCACTCTTAATGGGCTTTTATCCAACGCAATGTGGTGAACTGCTCATCGATGGTCGTCCACTTAAAACACTAGGGAAAGACGTCCTTCGCAAAGATGTGGCAATGGTTCAACAAGATCCACATATTCTCCCTGCTTCAGTCAGAGAAAACATCTCCCTCAATCGGGCGGTTGATGATAATCAAATATGGGATGCGTTAGACAAGGTAGGTTTGGCAGAGCAAATTCACCGTTATCCTAATGGGCTAGACACGCAGTTAGGTCAAGGTGAAACCAATCTATCTGCTGGACAAAAACAGCTCTTAGCGTTAGCGCGTGTGCTTGTGGTAAAACCTAAAATATTGATATTAGATGAAGCAACGGCCAATATTGACTCAGGAACAGAAGCTTTAATACAAAAGAGCTTGGCAGTACTCAGACAAGACATGACACTAGTCGTTATCGCTCATCGACTTTCAACTATTTTGGATGCGGACCAAATCATTGTTCTTCATCATGGGGAGTTAGTAGAGAAAGGCACACACAAAACACTGTTGAGACAAAATGGTCGTTATGCCCAAATGTATCAGTTACAGCAAGCAAACCGACATTTACAGCAGATTGAAGAAGAAACCAAGCAACTCGAAGAAGCGGTGTGATTTTTATACCCATGCCTTCTTTTTATTTGGTAGGCATGGGCATAATCGGCCCAACTTCAAAAGTTAGCCTGATTAGCTTCCAATTTCTTCATAATGTGAACTAATTTTCTATTTCTTACCTATTATTGACATAACCCCTCGCTATATCACGCAAGGTCGTTGTAAAATCGTACGGTACTTCAGTCTGGTGCCCTTCGCACTAGACTGTTTTTCACTTTCTAATAATGCATATTAATCTCATGACACAAGTCCATGGACAAAGATAAGTTTACTAACATCTATCGCTTGCCTGGTTCGATTCAAATTCGTATCGGTAAATGGCAAAAAACGTTCCGCGGCACCTCTGATTTAGTTTTACATCAGGCGCTAATGGAGCGTAATAAGCAATTTAAGAAGCCAGACTTTTTACCTAAAGGCTGGTGCGTAACTCCTATTGACGAAAAAGATATTACTGTCACGCACCACGGTAAATATATCCAAACCGTCATGCGCACAATGTTGGACAGAAAGGTCTCGTACAAGCGATTATTCCTATCTCGAATGAGTGCGGAAGAAGGTGAAAAAGTGCTCCACAATTACAAACTGGAGTGGGTAAGAAAACATAACCAGATCGCCAAAAAGTACAATCAAATTAAGAAGAAACAGTACATGAACTTTGCAAGAGAAGAAGAGGAAACCCTCTACCCTTCGATTCCAAAGGGTGAGTTTGACAAAACGTTATGGAACAAGCTCGTCGTATCATCGTTTGGTCCGCAGAAAAAGTACAAAAACCCACATTTTGTCCGCAAAGCCGATTTCTAGATAAACACCCCTACACTAGGGGTGTTTATTTATCCGTTAAATCACCAATCGTAAGTTAAACTGGCAATAATATTTTGTCGATCGCCATACCAACAAAAACCATCACATGTCGCTATGTACTCTTTATCAGTGATATTTTTGGCTGCGACTTGTAGCTTGTAATCTCCAATGCGATAGCTGACCGTCGCATCCATTAAAAAGTAACTTGGTACTTTTAGTCTCTCTTTATTATCTCCGTATGACTCACCTGTATAGCGCGCACCTAAGCCAACCGAAAAGCCATCAAGAGGTCCATCAAAGAAACGATAATGTGCCCAAGCTGATGATACGGTATTCGCGACTTGAGAAGGTGTTTTGCCAACCCATGTCTTATTGACGTCTTCTTTTATCTCTGCATCAACATAGGCTATGTTTCCGATTAATGTTAAAGAAGGTGTCACATTGGCTACAGCTTCAAACTCAACGCCGTTATTTTCTATTTTTCCTATTTGCGTCAATTCACTCAAGTAGATACGAGCCAAATTTTCTTTTGTTGCCCGATACGTTGCGATATTGAAATAGCCATCGAATGAATCCGGTTGGTATTTTACACCGATTTCAATTTGATCACCGCTTTCCGGCTTCGCTGGCTTACCATTGCTATCTTCTTGAATAATTGGATCAAAGTACTGAGAGTAACTAAAGTATGGTGTGAAGCCTGAATCAGAAATATAAGCCGTTCCCACACTAAACGTCCACTCTCCGTTGTCGACTTTCGTGCGAGCACCCGTGGTAACATTATGTACTTCGTTACTTGTATCGTCGTAACGAGCACCCAATAACATTGCCCATTTATCGTTAATCAGCATATGATCTTGAAAGTAGACACCGAGCTGTCGGTTCTCGATTTTCGTTCTTTGCTTATCGGTTTCGCTCAATGGCTGTAGCGTATTCGGATCGAGTAACATTATATTATCCGAATAAGTGGGATTAAATACATTAAACCTAGGGTCAGGCAAAGCTCCCATTGGTGTGTTTAAGAGTGCATTACCATCAGCAACGATAGGATCATTAGCAAAGTCCTTACCATCGATACTGATCGTTTGAAAATCTAAACCCAACATCAAGTTATGCTCAACACTTCCCCAATTTACTTGGTGCATCAAACGATTATCAATATTAAAAGCATCGGATGACCCATCTTCTGTTGAAGCGCCCCGAAGTATGGTCTTGCGTTCATTTGATGGGTCTAAAATCGGCCCCAACCCAGGCACATCAGCCGAGTAAACGTACGAATACATTTGTCTCAACTTAATATCCATTTCGCTATAACGAGCAGCTTGAACAAATGAAGTAGTATCATTAAATGCATGAGAAAACTCATAGCCTAGAGACACCTGCTCACGCTCAAACGTCTCCCAGTTAGGATTGCCTATTGCTAAACTATCACTGATCTTTCCATTTTTGTTTGGCGTTAACGTTCCTTCAACTGGCAAAAATTGCAGATAAGGATCTGAGTCGTCTTTTTGATAGCTCGTTAGAAAGGTAATTTCAGACGTCTCATTAAATTTGTACGTCATTGATGGAGAGAGAAGAATGCGCTCTGCTTCCACCCCACTAATTCTCGTCCCATTTTTTCTCGCTAACCCTTGAAAGCGGAACGCCAACTGCTCACTCACCTCAGAGTTTACGTCAAGAGAAAGTTGTTTACGGTCTTCAGAACCGTACTCCAAAGATACAAGCCCTGAGCCCCCATCAAATTGAGGTCGCTTACTGACGACATTGATGACTCCACCTGGAGGGTTTTGCCCATAAAGAACAGAAGCGGCACCACGTAAAACTTCAACCCTTTCCAAAGCAAACGGATCTATTTGCCAACTATAAAAACCAGAAGAATATAAACGGGTACCATCTTGATACAGCCCGCTGTTCGCCTGTTTAAAACCACGAATAATAAACCAATCTTGCTTGTTATCTTCGCCAAAATAATTAGTTTGAATACTTGGTGTGTACTGTAGTGCGTCAGAAATGCTAATAGAGGCACGATCATCCATTTGTTCTCGCGTAACAACAGACACCGCTCTTGGAGTCTCATTGATAGCAATATCAGTTTTCGTCGCTGCCCGACTCTTCGCTCCAAGATAACTAAAATCAGGACCAACTGCACTGTCTTGCTGCTGTCCAATCACAACTATATTTTCATCTTCCTGAGCCAAGACATTTGGCGTTGATAACGCTAATACAACCGCCATTGACGTTGGTGTCAGCATAAACTGCCGAGTCATATTATTCTCCTTTTTTGTCGGCAGCCAAACCAACCCTTCATGACTTCAGCGATCGCTGAAAGAAAAGCGAGTTACGGCATCGCCAGTTGTTTCCATAAAAGACAAACCAGAGGTTTTGCATAAAGCACTCGCATAGGTTGCGAATGCCACTGCGAGTGCTTGTTTGTATAATTACTTTCTTCATTGAGGCTTAGCTCGTATCTATAAACGACGTAATCCCCACATCAGATACAAACCGCCAATGAGAGACGCCATAAGCCCTGTTGGTATTTCTTGTGGGTAAAGAACTTGTCGTCCCAACCAATCGGCCAACAACATCACGCCGGAACCCAATATCGCGGCGCATAACATGTGTTGTGACGCTTTGTTAAAGCCAAATAAGCGAGCTAAATGCGGAGCCAGTAACCCAACAAAGCTAATAGGACCAACAACCAATGTCGCACTGACCGTGAGACAAGAAACTAAAAGCAGCAGTATCGAGCGTGAACGATCAACGCGAATCCCAAGTGCTTTAGAGGAAGCGGCGCCAACAGGAAGAATATCTAGCCATCTTACGCAGAGAAAACTCAACCCTATAAAAACAAGCGCAGATAAAGACAATGGGAGTAACGTTTCAACCGAAACATAGTAGGTAGACCCAGACAACCAAGCCAATGCTTGATAACTTCTTGGGTCACCAGTGGCTAGAATAAAGCTCTGTATTGCATTCATCAGTGCGGTAATAGCAATACCAGTCAACAAAATGCGCTCCGGCTGAAAACCTGATTTACGGTTTAGCAGCACAATGACCAATACCGTCGCTAATGCACCTACAAGCCCGCCTAAAGAAAGAGTGAAAATTGACGAACCAAACCCAGTAAACATCGCGATAATCAACCCCATCGCTGTCCCTGAACTGATGCCGATCACTTCTGGACTGGCCATTGGGTTTCCACTTAGGCGTTGAATCATGGTGCCAGCAATCGCTAACATTGCCCCCGCAATTGCTGCTGCAAATAATCTAGGTGCGCGCCATTCCAAAAAAATCCAATTTTGGCTAGCAAACAAGTTTGTCCACCCTTCATTTTGCACAGCAACTGTGGCAAAAAGAACAACGGAAATTAGCGTGCCGATCAATGACAATAAGATCGCTTTAGGGTTTAGCCTGTAAACATGTTGACGGTGTCGAGTTAACACTGTTTGAGTATGGCCCTGCGTCTTTTGTGATAAGCGAGGTAACAACCATAACAGTAGCGGAGCGCCCAATGCAGCCGTTGCTGCTCCCGTTGGTATAAAACTCGCCATTAGCCCCGGCAGTTGCTGAATAACCAAATCGGTTAAAGTCAATAACATGGCACCAATCAGCATCGATACCCAAAGCTTATGCTGGATTTTATTGATACCTATCAATCGAGTAATCGCTGGCGCTGCTAATCCGATGAAACCGATGATTCCTACTGCAGAAACGACCCAAGAAGTGATTAACACCGCAAGCCCAAGACAGACAAAGCGCAGTTTGGCTAGCGAGACACCTAAACTCTTGGCACCTTGCTCGGAGAGTTCTAACAGACTTAACGGCTTTGCAAACACAAATGCGATAACCGTAGCAAGTGCGATTCGAGGTGCAAGATACGAGAAATCACCCCATCCGCTCTGAACAAGCGAGCCCGCTCCCCATATCATTAATCCATTCAGCTTTTCGGTATTCATCATCAGAATAACCGCACTTAATGATGCAAAGTACAGGTTTATCACTAACCCAGAAACGACGACGACCGTTGGAGATAACGCTCGTCGCCATGACAACAGCATAACCAACCCCATCGATGTCACACCGCCGATGAGAGCAACCAAATTAGGTGCAATATCCAACATCCAAGGTGCAAATAGCGTAGCTAACATCAAAGCAAAACTTGAACCGCTCGCCACACCTAATGTTGTGGGCGAAGCAAGAGGATTGCGCAGAACTTGTTGCATTAATACCCCAGCAACCGCTAATCCGGCACCAGAAATAATCGTGGTGAAGACTCGAGGCCACCAGCTAAAGTGAAGTAAGACGGAATCGATAGATTGAAAGTTAGGTTTCCATAAACTGCTAAGAGCCAGTGAGAATGAACTTGCTTGATACAATTGGAAAGCACCAATAGAAAAGGTAAATGCCGAAAGTAACACCACAAGGCTTAAAGGCATGGTTTTCATTGTTCTAACTCCTCGACCTTACTCGCCGTAACTAACTCCGCGAACCGAAGCGCTGAAGGCATAGAACCAAAACTCCAAACAGGCGCGACTTGCATGACCTTCTCACCAGACTGTTGAACAACGTATTGCCAAAACGGATCTTGAGAGAGCCGCTTTTCGCCACCGTGAGGCAATGGCTCAACGATAACAATTTGGGCTCTTATACCTGCTAACTTATCGATGCCGACTAAGCTGAAGCCCCAGCTATTTGTCTCTTCGTTCCACGCATTACTCAGCCCAATCTTTTCGATAGCCTGAGAGTAAAGACTATTCTGACCAAAAACACGAACGTGCTTCGTATCCATAAACTGAATCATTAAAAGCGGCGGCTGGTCTTTGTTTATGCGCTGTTTTAATAAAGAGAAACGTTCTTCATATTGTTGGATAAGTGCCTCAGCCTCCGCTTCTCTTCCTAGCTCTTCACCAAACCTCCGAGTGAAACGAGTAAGTACCGACCAATCTGTAATCCCGCTTTCATATAAGTCAATCGTGGTAACGGGGGCAATATCGACTAAGCGATGCTTCATTGAGGAGAAATACGGGGCAATAAAAATACGGTCAGGTCTGAGCTCGTAAATACGCTCTATATTGGGTTGAGTTCTTAACCCTACATCCTTAGTTTGAGGTGGTAACGGTGGCGATTTTACCCAAGCATCGTAATCTTGCCCTTGAGCGACGCCTACGGGCACAACCCCTAACGCCAACATCGTTTCAGTTTGTGTCCAATCAACCGACATCACCCGAGGTGACGCCTCAGCTACTGCTTGAAAGGAACTGACCAAAAGCGCACTAAGTGAGAGAGCGAAAGAGAAATGCTTAAGTCGAGTGTTTGTACTGCTCATTATTCAACCTCTAGCTTGGCATCGCCACCGGATAACCCGCAGGGTGGTCAGAGATCTTCATCTCTATCCCGTATATGTCCCTCAGCTTAGGTTCAGTAAACACCTGTTCAACATTGCCTTGTGCAATCAAATCACCTTGATGTAATGCAACGATATGATCGCAAAAGCGCGCCGCTAAGTTGATGTCGTGCAATACGATAATAACGCCCAAACCCAACTCTTTACTGAGTTTAGAGATGAGCTTCAACATATCGACTTGATGGCTAATATCTAACGCAGACAAAGGCTCATCAAGAAGCAAATACTCGGTTTTTTGCGCTAATAGCATGGCTAGCCACACTCGTTGGCGCTCCCCTCCAGATAGCGTATCAACTAAGCGATCTGCGTATTTTAGTGTTCCTGTCATCGCCATTGATTCTTCAACAATGTCATGATCTTTCTTGCTCAAACGACCAAGTAAACCATGCCATGGGTAACGACCAAAACCGACTAAATCTCGACCTAAAATACTGTCGGTCACCGGAAGATGCTGAGGCAAGTAGGCAATGTGTTGGGCGAATTTTTTCGCTGAGAGATCGTTAATGCTCGTTCCATGCAGAACCACGTCACCAGCGGTGTATGGCTGTTGCTGTGCCAGCAACTTTAACAATGTGGATTTTCCTGAACCATTGTGTCCAACAAGAGCGTATGTTTTTCCGGGTTCAAATGTCACATCAAACGCTTTTAGCAATGACTTGCCTTCAATCTCAAACTGGAGTGCTTTAGCTTCCAACATCCCTACTTCACCTAATAGCCATTCACAAATGAAAGCTAATCAATCGCTTTCATTCGTTCATCACGTTTGCCGTTCTTATTCAACAGAACGATTAATAAGGGAGGTTTTATATAACAACAAAGATACAAATGCAAACCGTTGTCATTATCATTACATCAATAAGATCATTGAGAGAATTACTAAGCGTTAATGATTATTCGTTGCGGATGACTTCATTAGCGGATTGTCGGCAGGTCAACGAGAGCAGCGGTCTCCCACTGCTCTCGCATAAATTTGAACGAATACTGCAGCGTATGAAGAAATGAAAAATACCGCAGTGAATACATTAATGACGAGCGTCAGCGCCAAACTCTACTTCTTTATAGATATCGGCCAGCGACTTTTTACCTTGTTTGTCTTTGGCTGAACGCTTTTTCTTAGTTTGATAATGGTATTCTTGCTCCTGAAGTGCTTGTTCGTGCTCTTTTGCTGACTCAACAAACTCAGGATTTGCAAGTGCTTGTTGGCGTAAGCGGTTTACTCTTTCAAGGGTTTCCCACAACATACTTCACCTCCAAACTTACTACTGTATATAAAAACAGTATTGTTTAAATATTCCTCCTCGTCAACATTTCAACTCCTTTACTGATCTTCACATCAGCCCCAATCCTGTATAGTGCTCGGGATATTTGTGGATGATTTGCTTTATATAACCTTGATGCTCTCGCAGAGCATTAACACATTCTCGAGATAACCATCCCTGATATACCCATTTTTCAAGTTCTAACAATGCGTATGGGATGGACCACGCTTGTCTGTACGGATGGTGCGTCGTCATAAAATCAAAGGCATTCGCGACAGCCGTAATTTGCGCGGCTATTGGTATATCGCCACCGGTTAAACCATACGGATAACCAGTACCATTTAAGTTTTCGTATTGATAAGTAACCATCTGCAAAAACAAAGTCACACTCGGGTGAACCGGATTTCCGATACGAGTCACTATGTCATCGGCCGAGTCGATGCAACGCTCAATATGTTGAATCAATATCGCCTCTTGTTCTTGAGTATAATTTGTTCGGCGACTAGCAATTTCAACTGGCAGCTGAATATCACTGAGCGCATGGAATTGAGCAAAAATACCAATATCTTCGACCATTTCATCATTCAGGTGATAACGATCCGCTAACTGCGTTGCGATGACTTGGCTGTAGTACTTCATTCGTTTGGTATGCGCGTAAAACTCAGGGGAGTAGCCTGGCATCATACATTGCATTCGGTTCGCCAACGTTTCTATCGCGCTAACGACGTGGTCTTCTGATTCAACCGCAAATTGAATCATTTCGAAATAAGGTTTGAGACTATTCAACGCTTCTAAGCTAAATGCATTGGGCTGAGTGGAATTTAAGAACACAAAGCCAGTAAATGCTTTATTGTCGTAACAAGGAATAGCAACCGACGACTGGTATCCGTGTTTGAGTAAGGTTTGAACCCGAGGACAGTGATTAATATCGTGAAGGTCTTCGACGATACGAGGAATCGCGTTTTTGGAGGCAATATTGAGGTGGTGGAGCTTACGGAATGCTGACTCATGGTGGGCTAAACACCAAGTGTCGAACTCACTTTCTGCAAATGATTTGAGCACATCTTGGTCTGGGTGATATTTAGCAAATGACACCCTATCAATACACGGCAAGTGCGCCTGCATCCTGCCCTTTAGCGTTTGCAGTTGCTCATTAAGCGGTTTTGCAAACGGGTAAAAACTCCGGTGCGCCATACTTCACCTCCACACCCAAGCAGAGAAACAAGAGAAGCTCATTGTGTTGCAAATTCAATGGTATTTTGAGCGGCTTTCTCCACTTAAATTATCGATATACCACAACTTAAGTGTACGAAATAAAAGCACATTTCTACCAATTCTTTCACCGAATATCTTACGGTAATTTGATCTAGATTAAAAAAGCCAACGAGCGAAACTCATTGGCTTAACAATACTGATTGATTACAATGAATTCAGTAACTAGAGGTTATTCAGAGAACGTTCTAAACAACTAGCCCAGAGCAGGAAGCACACCCAACGTAATTAACACCTGAGCTAATACGATACCTGTGCCAGCGATACCCGTTATCACTAATGCTCCTTGGCCACCAGCAACTCGGTACTCCCCCGTAAAATCATCCGATTTACGAACCTTGATCACCATAACCAAAGGCAAAAAGATGGCTAAAATCGCTAATGCAATCGCTGCATAACCCAAAGCCATAATAAAGCCTTGAGGGTAAAAAAGTGCGAAGCCCAGCGGTGGGGTAAACGTCACGAGTGCCGCAACCAAGCGATTAGGCTTATCGTTGCTCCCTTTGATGGTGTCACCCAAAAACTCGAATAGACCTAAACTCACACCAAGAAATGACGTTAACAGTGCCAAATCAGCAAATACACCGACAATGTTGCCTAAGTTTGATTGGTGCACCGTCTGTGATAGTTGACCAATAAGCGCGCTCAACCCACCGTTTTCAATAAGCGTACTTTGGCTAACCACACCCAATGTCACGATCTGCCAAAAGATGTAAATCACGAGCGGGATCGTCGAGCCAATAATAACGGCTTTGCGCAAAGAAGAAGTATCGCCATCTAAGTAATTCACAATTGCCGGAATGCTTCCGTGGAAACCAAACGAAGTAAAGATAACAGGAATCGCCGCTACAATAAGACCTTGCTCAATCGGCATACTCAATAAGTAAGATTCCGTAACGTTTGGAGCAAGAAAAGAAAGCACAGCAACCATCGCAACAAGTTTCATCGCGAACAACACTCGGTTAACTTTATCGACCGTACCTGTACCAACTGTCACAACTAAAGTCACAATCAAGGTAAAGATTATCGTTGATGTAGGCCCTGAAATATCAAGGTCAAACAATTGTGCAAGGCGGTCTCCGAACTGAGCACCACCGCCAGCGATGTACGCTGCACACAATGAGTAGAACAGAAACAACATCGCAAAACTTGCCACCCACTTGCCTTTTTGGCCCAGGATCTGTTTCGCTAAAGTATGAAGAGTTGCACTACTTTCTGCATGCTGATGAAGCTCAAGCATGAGTAAGGCAGTGAAAGCCATCAGAGCCCATAAACTGAGCATGATGATGATTGAAGTTGAAAAACCAATGCCGGCAGAGGCAAGTGGAAGGGCTAGCATGCCAGCACCTATTGTAGTTCCCGCGATAATTAGAGTACTACCGAATACTTTAGAACGACTCATTGTATATTTATCTTTACACTTTATTAGGAATTATCGGTATTAGATCGGGCAACGGCGTACCGAAACCAACACCATATTTGTAATGCTGTCGATATTGTAGGATCTTCAGCAGAAGATCAAGCAAAGTGTAAGGATAAAAAACCACAAGTGTAAATTAAAATTTACACAGTACTAATATCCAACAATAGCTGAGTACATTCTTCCCTGCTCATGAACTTAGGGACAGGGTAATTCCAGTGCGCCTCTTTCAGAATTAAATCTACAAGCGCATCAGCATCTTCGCGCTTAATGAGTGCACTTTTCTGCTTAATATCAATGCTTGCAAACAAAGACTCCACGTGCGTCAAAAAGTGTTGAGCACTCGCCTCACCTGACTGCCCTTCGGCCGTCAACGCATCGAGTTTTCTTAGTTGAGGCTCTATCTCTGATAATGAAAAGCGCAGCACAGGTAACAAGGCTAATCCGTTTGCCATGCCATGAGGTATTCCATATTTCGCACCGAATGTGTGAGCAAACGCATGAACATAACCCAAACTCGCTTTCGTAAATGCTAAACCTGCGTAGTAGGATGCCATGGCCATTTTATGTCGAGCTTCAACATCATCCCCTTGTGCTACGACCCGAGGAAGATACTTAAAAATTAACTTAATGGCGGCAACAGAGTAAGCCCTAGTTTCTTGAGTAGCATTTCTCGACACATACGCCTCAATAGCGTGAGTTAATGCATCAACGCCAGTATCAGCCGTGATCTTAGGAGGCAAACCAATCATTAAATTCGCATCTAAAGCTGCCATTAGTGGCACCAACTTTGGATCCATCAAAGGGGTTTTAATGTGTGAGGAGGGATCTGATACGACCGCGGCGATGGTGACCTCACTTCCTGTTCCTGCGGTCGTTGGAATAGCAAACAGAGGCGCTGGCATTCGCCATACTTTCAATAGTCCAGCTAACTTTTTTATTGGCCGTTTATTGGTAACTTTCGCAGCAATGACCTTTGCGCAGTCCATTGCCGAGCCACCACCCAAAGCTAATATGCCCTCACAATGAAAACGATGGTAAGCCTCTAGACCGCTTTCTACCTGATCATAGGTAGGATCGGGCTGCACTTTCGAGAAAACATCTAACTGCAAATCGAGCTGTGCTGCCGCTTCGAGCACCTTATCGACAATACCGACTTGGACTAACCCTTCATCGGTAACTAATAAGACGCGTTTAAATCCCAGTTCGGTCATCGATTCTAATAGCTCATTCATCGAACCGGGGCCGGAAAACAAGGTTGGTCTCGGCATAGGAAGGATAAGAGCTGCTATTTTTAGCCCTGCGGTGTAAGTCCGATATAAGCGATGCTTCAACATACGAAATCCTTTTCATTTAGAGCTATCATTCTAGCTACTTTTATCACCTATGCTTACTTTGCAATCACACATTTTTAATTAAGTCATTTCATCAACACATAAATGCTGCTGAGGGAGCAATACCGTTATCTTGATCTCCCCACACCACGTGAGCTGTAGAGAAAATTATTTTTTATGATTTGCCATTAGCGTTACCTTAATGACTCCCCCCTCTTCGGCTTCGCCGATCATAAAGTGGTTATTCAAGATGCTTTATCATTCATACAAACTCAAAAATATGGATTCTGCTTAATCACATAACTGTACGGTATATCAGTAATCTAATCCGAACATCACTTATAAAAATACAAATAAGAATGCGTTACATCATGATTTATTGTCGTTTTCAAATAAGTCAATAAAAGCAACAATAATCTTTCAAAACTAATACTTAGTTCAAATAACTGACTCTTAATCATGAGCTTCAGGTGATATTGTTATGCAACTAGGATTATTATCCGCCCCATAATTAAAACTACGTCTAAACGCCCACCTTTTTGGGGTCTATTCGCTGTCGTACCCAATTTTCCTATCACCTTCTGATTTGGGTTTCGCGTGGGCTAATTAGCAATGTCGGTATAAACCATGAATCATTCTTGCCATTCCCATACGGACACGGGCTTTGAAGTCGATCTAAAACAAGCACTTATCTGGGTTGCTCGAGCACTCGATTATGTCGGTGTTGACGATACTCACCACAGCCATCGTGTCGCTTATATCGCTTACCAATGTGCTCGCGTCATGGGTTGGGAGCCAGAAAAAGCGGAGTTTTGTTACTTCGCAGGTATGATCCACGACTGTGGAGTCTCCGAAACACAAGAACATAAAATGTTACTTGAAGAGCTGGTGCCACAAGACGTGAAAACACACTGCTTAAGAGGGTACCGAAGCCTCGAGCAGTGTCGTTTGTTGCGCCAATTTGCGACACCAGTTCTTTACCACCATACACATTGGAGCGAACTAAAAGAGCTCGATTTACCGCCTTTTGAAAAAGAGGTGGCCGCCCTGCTCTACTTATCGGACCGCCTTGATTTTATGCGCTCAAAATACGTCATGAACTGCCACTGTGACATTGTCACGCTTCATGAAGAATTGATTGCTGAGTGCATCATGGCAAACGTTGGAACCTTGTTTAATCCAAGCATGGCCGAAGCAATGGTTAAACTCGTCATGACCGACGCGTTTTGGTTCGCGATGGAGTCGGAAAATATTGAAACCATAGGCCTAAATTTTAAAAGCATTGATTGGCTTCAAAAACAATTAACCATCCAAGATATGAACAGCTTGGGAATGTTTATCGCTCAAATTGTCGATGCAAAGAGCCCGTTCACTTATCAACATTCACAAAAAGTAGCGGAATTATCTCGGTATCTAGCAATTAAGCTTGGGCTAAACGAGCACGACCAAGAAATGTTATATATTGCAGGGCTGGTGCATGATATTGGAAAGTTAAAAACACCAGATGAAATCCTTCACAAAGAAGGCTCTCTAAACAAACAAGAGTACACACGCATTAAACGCCATACCATTGATACTCAGCTCGCATTGCATAAGGTCTTCCCTAACGCGAAAATAGCGGAGTGGGCTTCCAATCATCATGAACGTTTAGACGGGTCGGGCTATCCCTATCACAAAACAGGCGACGAGCTCGATGTTCCATCGCGTATCATTGCTGTCGCGGATGTCTTCCAAGCCCTGTCTCAAGATCGCCCCTATCGAGGACGAATGACTCAAACACAGATCGCCGACATTATGGGTGAGCAAATAGCCAAAGAGGAGCTTTGCTCTGACGTTTATGCGGTATTAGAACGAAACATGACAGAGTGTTACGAACTCTCAACCGACGTTTAATCAAAACAGGGGCGAACACACGCCCCCCTTTTTAGGATGATAAGACTAGGCCGACAAATAGTTACCTAGCAATATCAAGTAAATTATCTCGCACACCATTGATTCTGAACCAACCAGCGATACTAAAACGCTCGGCATTGGTTGGTAACACCTCATGTGGGAACTGCTCTGATAAGAATACGAACAAACGCCCTGAGCGTGGGGGAATGGTTGCAATTTTATTGTCATTCAAATCGTATACTACTAATTCACCCGCGTCTTCTTCCGTCCAGGATTCGTTCATATAAAAAACGGTCGTCAATCGACGGTTTTCGTTACCTTTGAAGCAATCTAAATGTTTTTGGTAGAAGTCCCCTTTCTCGTACTTGGCAAAATGAGCTTCGTACTCAAAAAGTCCAAGAAACAAGTGACGGTTCACTTCTTGGCGGATCTCTTCCATTTTATCCAAGTAAGAAGCAACAGCATGCCCCATATTTGGCGATAACCATTGAATCTTGTCACTTCGAATAGATTCAATACGAGTCACATCATCGTTACGACCAATACGTGCTTTTTTCCAATTGCTTGGAATGCAATCTCGCAGTTGAGCCACCTCTTGTTCAGAAAGAAAATCATCCCAGATGTAGTAGCCATTGGTTGCTAACGCATCGATCATTTTATTCATTATTTTCGTTCACTCGTGTTAGTTGGGCGCTCTATATAAAAAATCTGCGACACAACAACAAATGCGATTTTTTATCGAGACGACAATGAAGCAAAACGAGAATTAAAAATGACGATACAAGATACAAAAATGCCGCTCATGTGAGCGGCAATGTCGTTTGTTATTGACGAGCTTCTAATCTCGTTGCTCGAATTCGCAACGGACGAAGACGCTTAATGCTAGGACGCTGTTTGTTTTTTAGCTGGATATGACAAAGTTCCAGAATCAAACCAAATGCCATCGCAAAGTACACATAACCTTTATTGATATGAATTGCGAAGCCTTCTGCCATCAATAAGCCACCCAATAAAACCAGGAACAGCAATGCCAACGTTTTAAAGCCGGGATAGCGCGTCACCAGATTATTGATTTTTTCAGCAGTCATTACCATCACGATTGCAGACGAGACAATCGCCGCGACCATAAGCGGGACATCACTTGTCAAACCGACGGCGGTTATCACCGAGTCCATTGAGAATACCGCATCCACAGCAACAATCTGCAGCAGCACTACCGCTAATCCAGTACGAGCATGAGTCGAGTGGCCAGATTCATTGTGATTTAACCAGCTCCACAACTCTTTCAGGCTTTTTGCCAATAGGAATGCACCACCCGCGATCATGATCACGTCTCTTCCGGTAAACGCTTGGTTTACGACGGAAAACAGTGGTTGAGTCAACTGCATAATCCAAGAGATAGAAAAAACCAATGCAATACGAGCAATAACAGCAAGGCCGATACCAAGGTTTCTTGCCAGTTTACGTTGATGCAGTGGTAATCTTTCACATAGGACGGAGATAAAAACGACGTTATCAACGCCTAAGACAACTTCAAGCGCAAACAAAGTGGCAAAAATCGCCCAAGCCTCTGGTTGCATGAAAAGTTCTAACATGAGTACGCCTCCAGTGATGGGAAGACATACGGTGAAGGGTTCTGTCGACTAAAGGGGTCGTCCATTAATTATTTATACCTCTGTTACTTAAGGATCTTGAGTAAATCACCAAACAATCAACAACACAATGGCTATTTTTAATAGGTAATGACGGCTTTTCATTCGTACACAAACTATTCAGCCCTCGCACTAGAAAGATAAATAAAATAGAAATTCTAAAATTGAAGAAAGAAAAACGCCAAAGACCTAACAAATCCAAGAGAGTTCTTTAATCTTACAAAGCTCAAATTATTTTTACGCAACACGTTAAATACATTGAGCTCAAAGCGAAAGATGCTCATTTACGAGATAAACAATAGTAAAAATTTGTTTCATCCTGATATACTGCCAAAAATCATAAGAAACCATGCTATTTATGGACTACATTGCTCTTTCACGCATTAGCCTAAAACATCTCACTGTATTGCATATGTTGTTAACCACTCACAGTGTTACGCTTGCCGCAGAGCGCCTGTGTGTGACACCTTCGAGCGTCAGTAAAACACTTGGGCAATTACGTGAAATGCTGAAAGATGACCTTTTCTATCGCGATGGTACTCGCTTGGTACCAACGGCATTTGCGCTGCACATTGGCCCCTCGATCCATGGCATACTCTCTAGCATGAATGGATTATTACATCAGGGCTCATTTAATCCAGCTTACTATCAGGGCAGTTTCTCATTAGCTATGCGCGAAAGTTCGTTTGAGCTTTTTGCGCCAGTTCTACAGCATTTATCTCAGCAACTCGGCAATCATGCACATTTGAATGTGCATGCAAAAGAGGAAATGAGTTTCGATGCGTTGGTAAGAGGCCAAGTGGACTTTTTGCTGCTTCCACACGATCTTAGTCAGCCGCCCACGCAAAACAAAGACTTGGTATGGCAAACCATTCTGAAAGACGAAATGGTTTGTTTAATGGGATCATCAAATCCACTCTCTAAACAGCCTTTGTCTGTTGAAAGCTACCTCTGTGCAAGACACATTGGGATTCATGATAAAGATCTCTCACAACCTTATTTCGAGCAGAACCTCACACAAAGGCACTCGAAGCGAAATATGGCTATGCGTGTAGCGGATTTTGGTTCAGCTGCAGTGATGTGTCAGCACTCAGATTACTTGTTCACCTGTTCCAAACTTTGGGCAAGGGCGGCCATGCAAGCAAAAGGCTTGGTTGAACAATCCCTTCCATTCGATTATGGACAGGTAGCCTACAGCCTCGTTTGGAACAAAGCGAGCTTGAACGATCCGGCTTTAAAATGGCTACAAAAACAATTGCTCGATGCCTGTGCCATGCTAGACGCGTGCGATGCGTGAGTAAGATAACGAATCAAAACTGCATTACGTGAGTACAGTCGGCACTGCGATGGGGTTACTCACGTAACGTAAAAGTTCTGATTTTAAGCGTTCGATATCATGGCGAGAGCACGCATCCCAGGTTAGCGCCTCCCCCATGACTCCGTGATGTTGAAATGCATTTAAACGGATAAGCACCGATTCAGGTAAAGTACTCAAATAGCGCCCAATCGCTACGATTTCTATATCTAAATCACTTTTCCCTGGAATATGCAGTAACCGAACTTCATACAATTTTTCATGCTTTGCAAGGTACTGAAGCGTTTTGAATACACGATGATTATCACGCCCAGTTATCCACTGGTGCGTCTCTGTCTGCCACGATTTCAAATCGATCATCGCACCGTCCAGAAAAGGAAGCACATGCTGCCAACCTGTCACTGATAAAGAGCCATTGCTGTCGATGAAACAAGAAAGGTGCTGTAACTCAGGATCTTGCTTCATCCCTTTAAACAGCTCAATAATGAAAGGAAGTTGTAAGGTAGATTCCCCACCGGATACTGTAACACCACTGATGAAAAAGCGATGCTTGCGTATCAAATCGAGCATTGTTACAACAGAGTAGTCAGTAATTTTTGGATTAGATTGGTTCTGACATATCTCTATACAATGATCGCAGTGGGTGCACTCCTCTTTAAGCCAAACAACGTTGTTGTTTTCGTCGAACTTCAGTGCGTCTGCCGGGCACTCACTCACACAATCACCACAGTGATTACAATGGTTTATTGTATGAGGGTTATGACAGTTCAAACACTGATAGTTACAACCCTGTAGAAAGATGACTAGACGATTTCCTGGCCCATCAACACAAGAGAAAGGAAGGATACGAGTGACTTTTGCCAAAAGGCTTCCACTTCGTCTAGACACCTTGTTCTTTCCTAAACCGACCTTTACGCCTGCGTGTAGGTCGGTGTCATTTCATGACTCACCACACGTGGTGAGCGTTCTAAAATCCCAGTATTTCTTGCCGCCTCTGCTCCCAGAAACGTCGTATTGGTTCTCGAACCTTCTGCATCATATTTTGCGATATCAGAAAGTTTGACCATGTATCCCGTAACGCGAATCAAATCATTTGAGGCCACATTCGCGGTAAACTCACGATAACCAGCATTTAACGCCCCTTTGCACAAATTGAACATCGCTTCTGGGTTTGATTTCACCGTTTCATCAATCGTCAAAATATCGCTGATACCTGCACGATAATACTGGTGATGCTCAGCTGTTGCTTGTACATAAGTGACAGGGTCTGGCTCTGCACCATAAGGCAGACGCACACCTGGCGTAACGCCAAGATCTAAGCTAATACCACCTTGAGCATGTAAGAGCGCTTTGCCATCCAAACCATATCTCACTGGGGTTGACTCCACTAGTTTCGCCAGTGTGGCTGAAACATCATGAGCAAAGGCATTCGCACGTTCATCTTTTCCGTACTGCCCTGTTTGGCCTTCTTTTTCGAACAGAAGATTCACCGCTTCTGCCATACCATAAATGCCATACATTGGTGCGAAACGGGACTCTTCAATCAACCCTTCTTGCGTCAAAAATCCTTGAAAGAAATTGGACTTTTCATGCAAGTGCGTACTTCTAGCGTCCATCAACTCAACCATTAATTGATGGTATAGAGGTAAAACACTGTTTAAGAAGTCGTTACAATCCGATGCTCGTTCTGCGACTTCTTTTAGGTTCATTCGCACCAGCGTGTTTGAACCACCAGCCAGTGGCAGTGAATTGTAGCAACTTACAATACCAAAACGTGAACCGCTGTAGGCTTTCGAGTGCACAGGGTAATTGGCAATATGAGGCTTACTACACTCGCAAATATTCTGCGTCGCTTGACGAAGTAAATCATCAGGCGTGACCGACTCGTCGTACATGAACGTAAGATTTGGCGCAATCTGCTTGAGCTCGGCGTCCACTTTTAAAATAGTGCGACAAATAATGTTGTCTGTCGGTCCGACATTCACGTGCATAAACGCATCTGGCAATGTGCGATCCAACATGATCCAAAAATGTTTTAACTTTTTGTAAATTTGATTCTCTGCCAGGTCGCCTATGTAAGGCAGTAAGACATGATCCAACTGACCTAAATACACCGGAATATTCGTTACCGATGGAACATGATGGTAAATGATGGTGAGCATATTCAGCGCATCATCGAAATCGTCAGCTGGAAGCAACTCTAGATACTCAGAGCCTTGCGATAGGAACTTAGCGTAATCAGGCAGCACATAGCGTGGTTTGAAAGGTGCATGGCCTTCAAACATATCACAGATGATTCCTTCATCCATTGCTTGTCTTAGCGATGGGGAAATCGACATGTAAGGAATACATGCTTCCGCCTCCAAGGCCAAAAAGTTCGACTTTTGTTTTGGAGAAAGACGAACATCAGTCGCAATGTCTAGAAAACGTTGTTGTAGTTCAGAAAGGCTTTTCATCTGAGATGTCCCTGAAAAAGTAACCACAAACCCACAAGATAAAACATGGATTCTACCCCTAAAGAGTAACGTGATTTTACTCCGGCTTACCTGTTGCCACTAATGAAAATAAACAAAACGTCTATTTCCATAATGGAAATAAGCTAACGCTAAATTAGGTTATTACAACTTACGCTATTGAAATAACCCAACCATGCACCAAACACGTGCTTTCTCATCGATTTGCCGTCGACAACATGACGCCCGCGCTAATAAATACTCCACCAGTCAGGCGATTGAACAACTTGGCTCTTCCAGCGACAAACAGCCAGTCTGAAGCTTTTACACCTAATAATGCATAAAATGTTAGCCAACTTAGCTCAAACACCACAAATGTAGATGCAAAAATCGCGTATTGAGCCAACAAAGGCGCAGAGGGATCAATGAACTGAGGAAACAAAGCGGTAAAAAAGACAATCGCTTTCGGGTTACTAGCGCCAACAATAAAACCACTGGTGAACGCGCTGAGCGCATTCGAGGAGCTTTGGACGGCTGCCGTTTTGTCAAAATCCGTTTGAGAAGTGCGCAGCGCTTGAATGCCTAACCAGATTAAATAAGCGGCACCACACCATTTGATGATATTGAAGACCAGCTCAGATGAGGCAATCACAACCCCTAACCCGGTAAAAGAAAGCGTTAGTATAATAGTGATCGCTGATAAACTGCCTAGCGCAGTCATGAGGGCAATACGAAACCCACTGCTCACACCTTTACTTAAACACAGCAATGAGCTTGGCCCAGGCGATGCAGTAAGCACCAAAACGGCCAGAGTGTAAAAAATCCATGTATCAATTTGCATTGGCATCCCTTCCCGCAAAAAGTAGAGGGTTATACCTCAATCTTTATTGAGATATTCCTAGCTCAGTTTCCATCCATGAAACTCGATTCTTTAATAACCACCTAGTCCCTACATAATTTAGAAACCATTAATAGATAGTTATGCAATCAAAATACGCTCTGCATGCAAGGTTGTAAAGCATGTTTATTTTTCTTAATCATAAAAAGGCTTGGGATCGATTTCTAACGATGACGGAGCGACTGCTCTTTCTATTTTGTGTAGGCTATTTTTCAAATCGACCATCGCCACATCGATATAACGCTGATATTTGCGTGAGTAAAAACACTTCACTTCTGGCTTTAAAGCTTGAGAGTCATTTGAGGACCAAACAATACCAACACGCCCATCACTCAACTCAACAATAGAGCCCACTGGGTACATCCCAACGCAATTAATGAACTTGTAGACTAGGTCTGCATCTAAATGAAATGGCGTTAAACTCAACAAGATTTTAAACGCTTCTGCTGAGCTCATGCCTTTTTTGTAGCAACGATCGGCCGTCAATGCATCGTAAATATCAACAATACAACTCATGCGGCCGTGAATCGGAATCTCATCGCCTTTCAAGCCTCTAGGGTAGCCATTGCCATCTAACTTCTCATGATGCATCAAACAGACATCGCGACTCACATCACTAAGGCCCTTTACATGGAGAATAATCTCACCAGCGAACACTTGATGTAGCTTCATGTGTTCAAACTCTTCAGGTGTTAGCTTTGCTGGTTTATGCAAAATCTTGTCATCAACTTTAATTTTACCTACATCATGAATGATGCCACCAATAGCGAGCTGCTTTAATGTCTGCTTATCTAACCCCAAGTACTTACCAAATGATACTAAAAGGCAAGCCACATTGACGGAGTGTTCCAACAAGTAGGAGTCTTTTTTTCGGAGTGCAGAAACACATTGCAAAGCATCTGAGTCGATAAAAACGCTTTCAATGACATCATCTGCCCAAGCTTCTACCTCATCAACTTCAATGATTTTGCCTTCAAAAGTTTGATTCAATAGTTTCTGCGCCAGATCTTTTGCTTCCGCAATTAGCTTTTTGGCTCGTTTATGTTGAACATCTCTCGAGCGATAAGCGCGTTGAACCTTCGAAAAGTCAGAGGACTTGGGCTCTCGCTCCTCTTCTACGGCAACAATGGATTCATCCACAGGCTTAAAGACACACTTCTGAGAAGATAATGTTTGATCTACCCAAACATACTTCACGCCGCTCGCGGTAAGCTTCTTAATGCCCTCTGGGCTAGATATCCGCCCTGCATTGGCTAAATTTACGCGCTTGTTGTGCTCTATCGCGGTAACAAACATACCAACGCCGACATCAGCGAGCGCAATTTTGATTGAATTTTTTGGATCGTACTGCATAAAAAGAAAGCTTACTCGATATTAACGGCAGTATTATAAGAGATTTGATTAATTGGCGTGATAATAAATTAGAATTGATTACTATTAATGAGCATCCTGTCAATTAATAACCCATCGCGATCACTAAGCCCTTTTTGTTATTATGGTCTTTAGCCTAGCAAATATACAGATATGACACTCAAGAACAGAACCTCTAACCGACACGTCTTAAAATAACTTGAGGATAATTATTCATAAATATTTATAGATTGCGGACAGCATCAATAACTGTATTTTATAAATGATTTTTACTGTTGACTATTTTTTATAAATGTCGATGATTAGCCGCCTAATCTTAGTATGTTATTAACCTAGTAGCGCATAAAATGATAGCCAAACAATTTGAACTGATACTTTTGTGATTGTAATGTACGCCAACAGATCAACTCTATGTTATCAAACCCCCACACTCATCTCTGATGCTAACACGCTCGAGGAGGAAATATCTTGACCACCATATTTGACCAACAAGCCTCAGATAGTGACCGAGAGTTCCTGAAAATCGTTGAAGAACGATTCATTCATATCTTCGACGTATTTAACGAAGGCCTCTTCTACATGGATGAGTTTGGTACCATGGTATTTTACAACAAAGGCTTCTATGAACAGCTCGGTATTAACGCTGGCCGAATCAGTTTAGAGCAATGGTTAGAGCTTGTTCATCCTCTTGATCGAGAAAGGCTGTCCACAAGGGTCGATGCGCACATCACGACCAACAATAAGAGGGTTACAACCACTTACCGAGTGCGTAAACCCAATGGACAATACGTCTGGATAGAAGGCGTAGCCATGACCAAAGAAACAGAACATGGCCATTACATGGTTGGCAGCCATCGCGATATTTCTGAGCGTAAGCTGATGGAAAGTTACATCCATCAAGTTGCATTTCATGACAACGCGTCAGGCATGGCTAACCGCGCCCATCTCTTGCTGGATATCGAAGACAGTGTACGTACCACCGATTCTTGCGCGTCTATTTGTTATATTCAGATCGAAGACATCAAATCTTACTTGAATCAATATGGCAGCGAACTGGTCGATGGGTTAGTAGAGAAGTTGCTACAAACTCTCAGTCACTTGCCCTCTCCAAACAGCTCGGTGTATCGCGTGCATGATGATGACTTTGCGATTTTGATTCACGATGAGTGCTCAATAGAAGCGCTACAGAGTTACGCCGAAAGTTTAAAACAAACCTACCATGAAGCGGTGATTGAAGAAGGCCAATACCTAGGTAGCAACATTAGCATTGGTTTGTATCCTTGTATTGACCCTAGTCACTCCGCAGAGGAAATTTTACGTAAAGCGGCAAGAACTTGTCAGTACGCGAGCGAACAAAATAGAGACCGCGTCGCGGTCTACAGTGAGAAGACGCAGCATGCCGTTGATCGCTACTTCTTTATTGAGCAAGGTCTTAAAAGTGCGCTAGAAAAACAGACATTAAGTGTTAAGTTTCAGCCAATTATTGACGCCAAAAGCTCAAAAGTGGTGAGCTTCGAATCGCTAGTTCGCTGGCGTAGCAAAGAGTTTGGCGAAATTTATCCCGACGAGTTTATCCCTGTAGCAGAGAACAAAGGATTGATCGTCGAACTGGGATATCAAGTATTTGCCAAAGCATGTGAATTCATCAAAAACTACCGTGAACGTTACCAAAACCAAGTTCGTGTTAACGTGAACGTTTCTGTACTTCAGTTAATGAACAGCGAATTCCCTACGCGAATTAAAGCCATGGCGGATGAAGCTGGCGTTGACCCCGAGTCCATTGTTTTGGAACTGACAGAAACGTTTATTTTGGATAATAACCAAACGGCTATTGCCCCTCTAAGCACGCTCAGGGAGTTAGGTTTTGCACTCTCGCTCGATGACTTTGGCTCTGGTTACAGTTCATTAAATAGCTTCTTCGACTTGCCGATGACACAAATCAAAATTGATAAGTCGATGGCATGGAAGACACTGACCAATCGCTCCTCTCAAGAGTATTTGAAGTTTCTTATCACTATGTGTCAGGAAAACAATATTGAAGTGGTGATAGAAGGCATCGAAGACGCAAAAATGTGTGACTTCTTTTCCGAGATGGGCGTCGATTATTTGCAAGGTTATTGGTTCTCTAAACCACTCTCTGTTGCCAGTGCCAGTCGCTATTCATTGAGCTAAACCGTTCTTCGGCGAAATAATCCCAGAATTAACGCTATTCCGCACGGCCACGTTAAGCATGCTGAACTACTCACAGTAAATTTCAGACACTAACTGGCCGTGACGAAAACAACCTTAGAGAGCCTTGATTAACGTAGGCGCTCAAAAACAACACTCTGATCTAAGTGTTCGTGATATTGAGTGTAATCTAAGCCCATATCAAAGATATATTGAGTCACCAAGTTTCTAACGCACTCAATCAATTGGCTCGCTTGCCATGGCTTCTCAAAGTAGCGATCAATACCTGCGGAGTTAATCGCATTAATGGTATCCGTGTGCGTCGCCTGCCCCGTCAGAAGCACTTTACGTGTGCGAACAAAACGACTGTCTTGTGATACCTCTGTCAGTAGTTCCACTCCTGTTTTACCTGGCATGACATGATCGGAAATTATTAATGCGATCATCTCGCCTTCTGCATCAAGCTCATCCATCAGTTCTATAACCTCACCTGCGGATTCGCAGTCTTCGATATTCAACCACTGATGTAACGGCTCTAAATCTTGTAGAACCGCGCTTAATACCTCTCGTTGGTCATCAACGCAAATTACATTAAGCTTCTCCATGTTCACCCTCTACTGGTAACTTGATTCTAAAAATTGTTTTTTCACTGTCGCTCTTTACCACAATAGAGCCGTTATATCCGGCGATAATGCGTTTCACAATCGACAGCCCTAATCCTAAACCAAACGACAACCCACCCTTTTTAGTGGTGAAGTTTGGCCGGAAAATTTTTCTGCGTGTCGCTTCATCGATTTCTGGTCCGTTGTTAGCAATCGTGACCAAAATTTTCCCCTTACTCTCTCGAGTATGTATTTCGATCCCCGGATCTTCGGTTTGACCAAGTGCATCACACGCATTCTTTAAAATATTGACCCAAACTTGGACGAGTTCGGTTTGAGAGCCGACAAAGTCCGGCAAGTCCGCTGGGCTAAAACGTACGCTCACGCGTCTTAAGTCACTTTGCAATAGGGCCAGCGCTCGATTGATTGAGTCATTAATATTAAACGCTTCATCCAGGTCGATATCCGTACGCCCCAATTGTTTCACTGAACGTACAATGCCAACAGTATGTTTAGAGGCAATACGCAAATCATGAAGGTCTCGCCCCATTTGCCAGAAACGTATCGCTTCTTCGGGTCTTTTTAACCAATGCTCCGACAGGAAATTATTTGGAACGGCACGTGCGAGATCACGCGCGAGATCCTTAGGTAAGCCGTAATATTTTTCGAAGTGGCGCCCCCGCTTTCTCGCTTCGCTGGAAGAGACTTTCTGTCCTTGCATCAAACCAAAATCAAAAAACTGACTCGCTTCCGGATGAACTTCTTCAAGCAATTCCATGATGACCGACTCGAGTCGCTCTGATTTACTGCTTACCACACCAATAGCATTGTTCAACTCATGAGCAATACCCGCGGCAAGCTGCCCTAACGTTGTCATTTGCTCTGCGGTATGCAGCTTTTGCAACGCTTTTTCTTTAGCCAAGGCCTCTTGCATTGCACGCCGTTGACGCCGAGATAACTCGTTCACCATCACAGGCATAAATTGTGTCGTCAATGGTCCGTATGTCGCCTCTTCCACCGCGGGCGTATCACGCTGTATCCAAGCCAGTTCAACGTCGGTTTGAGCAATAACTGTCGAAGAGGCCGTCCATGTACCAGAAAAGAAACTATGTACGCCAATAAACGCACCTTGAGACGCAGAAAATACCTGGATTGGCTTCTTGTCATCTTCCGCATAATAGCCAGCCAACTCTCCTGACAGCACGTAGTACAACCGATCGTTGTAGCCAGCTTGCTCAATAAGCACCGATCCGGATAGGACCGTTAATCGGCGTTCAAGATGGTTAAAATAGCGTTGTACTAACGCATCTAGTTTCGTTTCGTACATGGGTTACCCAATATGCCCAACGGTATGTAAAATCCAAACCATAACAAAACTAAGTAATACACCAATCACGCCCAGCACTGCACCGATACGAGCCATTTGGCTGCTTTCGACATGCCCAGTAGCATGAGCTAACGCGTTTGGTGGCGTACTGATTGGTAACGACATACCGAGTGAAGCGGCAAATGTCACGACTAAGATCAGCGTCACTTCCCCACCCAATGGCGTTAACGAAGTCATCGAGGTACCTAGCGCAGCCATAATCGGCATAAGTAAGTTTGCAGTAGCCGTATGCGACATGAAGTTTGCCATTAACAAGCACAAGAAAGCCGCACCAAACAAGACCACATATGGCGAGAACTGATCAAACGGAATACTGTGTACCACCAGCTTCGCAAGCCCTGTTTTATCCAGAGCAAGACCCAGAGCGATACCACCTGACACCAACCAAAGCACGTCCCAAGAAATTTTCTTCAAATCTTCCTTGTTGATAATGCCCGTCAATGAGAATACCGCGACCGGAATTAATGCCACTGTGTAAGAGTTCATTCCATGTGCTGAACCCATCAACCAAAGAATAATCGTACCTGCGAAGGTGACATAGACAATCATCGCTTTTGGTGTTTTCAAAAACTTGCTCTTAATATTCAGATCGATGGTGGTTTGCTCGGCTTTATACAAAAAGCCAATCAGAAACCACGCTAGCGCCATCATCACAATGACGAATGGCACGCCAAAGACCATCCATTCACCAAAGGTAATTAAGTTGTCACCAACCAAATATTTCAGCGCTATAGCATTAGGGGGCGTGCCGATTGGTGTACCAATACCACCAATGTTGGCAGCAACAGGAATACACAAGGCAAATGCAATTCGACCGGGATCTTTAGGTCCAAATACCGCAATCACAGGGGTTAGAATCGACAACATCATCGCTGTTGTTGCGGTGTTTGACATAAACATGGAAAAGACAGCGGTGATCAACATCAAACCCAACATAACGAACTTTGGGTTTTGCCCAAATGGTTTTAGCAACACGCGCGCTAAGTTGACATCCAGCCTGTACTTTGTCGCCGCCATAGCTAAGAAGAACCCGCCGAGGAACAGCATAATAATCGGGCTAGCGAAAGTCGCCATTATCTCGTTATATTGCAACAGCTCACCAAAATGTGGCTGCCCTTCTTGCAAGCGAAAAAGTACAATGCTTTTATTCGAAACAAGCAATAGTTCGAGCACAATGATAACGACCGAAGTGGCGTAGATTGGAATGGGTTCAAACACCCAACAGAGTGCAGCAAGCAAGAAGATTGCGATCACTCTCTGCTGGACGATAGTAATGCCATCAAATGGGAATGCAGAGAGGGGCATTAACCAAATAAGCAATGGTATCAATGTTGGAATAATGTATTTGAGATAAGGGCGCATAGTACTACTTCTCTTCCTGAGATGGTTAGCCAGACACGTTTGGCGTTTGGAACGCCATTACCCACCGCAATACCGAAGCTTTTAGGCTCTGACTAAGCCTTCAGAGACGAAAAATGCAGTAATGGCTTGTTCCAGAGAAGATTATGCACACTGTTTTCAAACAAAACTTTGGTGCGAGATCAATGAACTTGTTTTCACATTGGAAAACATTTTATATCTGTGTTCAAGCTCACTAAATGCTCACGATTTCAATGAAATATACTTTTCCATCATAAAGTTAGTTAAGGTTTCTCCCCTAACTTCAGCACGTTGCTGAACCTTAACTGTGAACCCCATTTTCTCGTAGAAAGGCCGGGCAGTGATACTCACTTCAGAGTACAGTCGCTCTATCCCCTTTACTTTCGCCTGTGAAAATAGAAAAGACATCAAATCACGACCAATACCTTGGCCTTGATATTCATGGTGACAAAAGAAATGGTCAATCAAGCCGTCACTTTGCAAATCACAATAGCCAACGATCTGCCCTTCTATTTCCGCGATATAGGGTTGAATAGCATCCATTGTGCGTTGCCATGAATTGAGATCAAAATCTGATGGGGCCCAAGCTGAAACTTGTGATTCGGTATAATCGCGACGATTAATGACTCGTACAGTGTGGTAAAAAAGTGTCCACAATATTGGAGCATCCTCTGTGCGATAGCGACGTATTGAGAGCATCGGTTCAACCATTCCTATTCGATAAATACCAAGTATTAACGCAAAGTAATACTGGTGAATTCATCATTTTCAATACCAACCACTAAAGGCTTTTCAAGCTGATCGCTGTTCATCAATACGGTGGTATTTAGCTCTCGACTTGATCTGCGTATTTTGCTTTTTCTGATGATATGTATATTCACAATGTAATCGGAATATTCCTTCGTGACTCCTCCAGAAAACTCCACATGTTCACTTTCATTATCTTGGACCACATGAAATTTTCGATTTGCTTGAATATCAGCGCTGAGTGAAGAGTCACCATAGTTAAGTACAACGGACGTTGGTTCACTATCTTGATTGGCAAAACAGCCAAATGCGAAGGTGCATAATGCAAGTATACTTTTTGATTTAAACATTGGTTATTCAATTTCTAGTTATTTTTCTGCCATTTGCATTACCAAACAGCACTCTCAATAATCGCCCATTGTGCCACAGGTGTACGCAAGTCTCTAAATACAGTAAAAGGATGTACGATGAAATTCCGCTAAAAATGGGGGAATCACAATGCAGTTGAGGATAAACCAGCCTATTTAATCGCCCCCAATAACACCCAAGCAATTGTTTTTATTTAATTTTAAATTACTAAATAGTGTAAGCAATATACGTACAAGCTCTTACTTTTCATACGCAACTAAGCAAGTTAATAGAGAGAGACAATATTGTCTATGCCACATGTTACAAATCTGCTTACCTCATTATTACGTATGATCCGATATTGTGGCGCTAGCCTTCCCTTCTTTTTAACGAAGGGAAGATTTAACAATAAGGCTTGCACCTATTTTATAGCTAAAATCAATAAAGCATTTCCAACATCGGTTGGTCTAGGAGCGATCAATGAAAAACTCTCTCAGTTTTACTCATCTATTAAAAGTTGGCTTGATATCAATCGCAGCTTTCATGGGTGGATGCACTCAAGGAGATTGGCGTACCGCAAGCAGAGAACCTGCCGGTATCGCGCCTGACCCTTCCAATGTGAAACATGCCGTAATTGAGTTTTATGCCGCAGATGCATTTGGTTGGCGAGGCTGGTTTGCGGTGCACACTTGGTTTGCGATAAAGCCTGAAAATGCGAACGAATATACCGTGTATGAAGTGGTCGGGTGGCGCGTGAATCGTGGACAACCCGCTCTGTATCAATACCAAACGGGCACACCAGATCGCTACTGGTATGGTGCGAAGCCAGAAAAAATACTCTCAATACAAGGTGAAAAAGCCGATAAACTTATCCCAAAAATACAAAGCGTTATCAACCAATACCCTTGGGCTGAAGAATACACGTTGTTTCCAGGACCAAATAGCAATACATTCCCGGCTTGGGTGGGCAAGCAAATTCCGGAGTTAGAACTCGACTTGCCATTTAGAGCAATTGGTAGCGGCTACGCCAACGAGTAAAACAAAAGCTTGGTAACTGGCGCGTTTTACGTTCAGCGCATAGCACTATACCTATTGTGCGTCTTCACCCAACTCGGTTCTGTTTCTTCCGTTGCGCTTTGCTTTATACAGAGCGTTGTCAGCGTCTTTCATTACCGCTTCAATTGGCATATCGTTGCCTTTCCAGTGAGAAACTCCAAGTGATACCGTTACCTTACCAACGACCAGGAAATCGTGTTTTTCTACGTTATTCCTAATCCGCTCTGCGACATCAACCGCGTGATGAACATCCGTCGCTTCAAGGAACATCATGAACTCTTCCCCACCAGAACGGCAAAGATGATCATTCGCTCGGGCTTGCTCTTTCATCAACTGAGCGAATTCTTTGAGTAGATTGTCACCCACATCATGACCATAGTTATCATTGACGCTCTTAAAATGATCAATATCCAAAGCTAAAATAGAAAAAGCGGTGTTTTCTTGCTTAAACAAGCCTAGAACTTTGTCTAAGCCGCGTCGATTTAACAACCCAGTCATCGCGTCTGTTAGCGTATCCAGTTGCAGCTTATCAATGGTTTTTGAAACGATACCAAACGCTTTGAGAAAACTGAGCTTCAAATGTGAAGCCTCAAAATACCAAGACTTAACCAGCTTCAAATCATCGATGGATGAGGAGTGCTCTTCTACTCCTCGAACAGCGCCAGCCAATTGCCATAATGGTCTTGAAATAAGTAGAGAGAAGAACCAGATCAACAGCAGAGTTAATAAACCAATTGGAATCGATTTGAAAAATACACTCCACATCTGCTCATCTAGCACCATTAACGTCATTGATTTCGGGCGCTGAGCGACAATTCCCCACCCTGATGATTCAACTGGTGCATACCCTGCTAGCATTTCAACACCGCGAGAGTTCACAATTTCTTTGTTACCACGCTGACCCATTGTCACGGCGTTAATTGCCATATTATCGTTGATCACTTCACCAACCCGCGATTTATCTGGGTGGTAGATCAGCGTATTGCTTTCGTCCACAACGTAAAGGAAAGAGCCATCTTTGTAAGCATGCTGGCTAAGTAATTCAGCAAGAATATTGTCCTTCTCTAAATAAATAGTACCGCCGATATAGCCTAAATATTCATTGGACTGAGAAAATATAGGGTATGAGATCGTTAACAGATAATTTCCTGCGGGTGAGATGAATGGCTCAGTGACAACGGGCGCTTGAGCATTTAAAGATTGACGTTTTCTTTCACCAACGAGCTTTACACCTTTCACCTGAAGTGTCTCTGGTGATACAGAAATAATGACGCCTTTCGCATTAACGACAACCACAGAGTTGAATGATTTGGTTTGCTTTCTCAGCCTCTCCGCCTCTTCGTCAAGAAACTGAGCATCGTGCATCTTATCTTTTAGCAAGTTCGCACTATATTTTAGCTGCGACATTGAGCTTTCTATGAAAGAGTCCGTCATTTCTGACATTTTTTGCGCATAAACGCGGTTGGACTCTAACGTGTTATTGATGATGAGATCTCGTTGCACTCGATAGATCGAATAAAACGCATTGATCAAAGTGACAAGCACACTGAAAACACACAGGATTACAATAAGGTTTCTAAGATTAAGTTTTTCTTTTCTTCTAAAGGACATTTGCCAACTGCCAGCTTCGATGGCTTTTTGTATGAATGAGCGTATAGGTTATATGAAATCGATTTAATTTTCAGGTAGGAAGTTGGGAGCAATATTAAATATTTTCTCACATAATAGGACGCAAAATGAGCTAATAAGAGAATTCAGTGACACAAAATAAATGCCGTGCCACTGTAATATCGCACAACTTTAAGCAAGCTCTGTGCTGGTCATTACCATTGTCTTTAATACATCGACAACAAGCTGATGATCATCTAACTGCGGTAAACCCGATACCGTCACAACCCCAACTAAACCAGAACCCAAGATTCGAATCGGGAACGCGCCGCCATGAGCACAATACTCACGCGCATCGAGATGTGGCTGATTTTCAAAATCACGCTGCTTTTGCTTATTGTACAGCGAGAGGTAGTAAGAGCTGTGACCATATCTCAATACTGAATTTCGCTTTCTACGAACCCAATCCAAATGGTCAGCGCACGTTCCTGTCATCGCGTATTGAAATAGCGTTTGTCCAAAACCGTAGACCTCAATAGCCACAGCCGCGTCACAGGCTTCCGCCGCTTCTTTTAAAGCTAAACCAATAGACCACGCTACTTGGTGGTTAAACTCTTTCAATTGAAGCTCATGCTCTTGTTGAGCGACGAGCTCAAGCGTTAAGCTCATGATTTCACCTGAATCGTTTTACCCGTTTTACTGCTTTCCAATGCCATCTCAATCAGAGCGATATTCTGTATTGCTTGAACGGCAGGAACCGGGTTATCAGTACCCAGGCGAATTGCGTCCGCCACACCAACAAAATAAGCTTGATACGCACCTCTCTCCGTTTTGATAGTTTGCGCACCGTCTTCGTCGTAGCGGACACCGTACAACGCCTCGTCCTCTTCTGACCAAGCATCGTTCTCCGGTAATCGGCCTTCTTTTAAGTAACCTTCTTGAGGATCTAATCCGAACTTTTCATATTTAGCCTCAGTACCCAATACTTTATAACGCAGGTTTGGTTCTGGGCTGTATAAGTTTGAATGTAAATGCACAATATGGTCTGGGTAATGAAGTACTAAGTTGTAGTAATCAATCGTCGTCGCGCCCGGACGCATCATTCGACACTGTGCGTCTATCGCATCTGGCAAACCAAATAACACCAAGGCCTGATCGAGAAGATGGGGAGCAAGATCGAATAAAATACCACCGCCATCTTGAGCCTGCTCTCGCCAGCGTTGACGAACTTCAGGACGGTAGCGATCAAAGTGCGACTCAAACAACCTCACACCACCTAACTTACCTTGTTCGATAAGCGATTTAACGGTGAGAAAGTCGCCGTCCCAACGCCTATTATGAAAAACGCTCAGAACCAATCCTTTTTCTTCTGCTAAGACGATCAACTCATTCCCATCTTCTATGCGCGTTACAAACGGTTTTTCAACAATGACATGTTTCCCATTGTTCAACGCGCGCTTTGCGAGCTCGTAGTGCACGTCATTTGGCGCAGTGATGATCACAAGCTCAGCGTCACTGTCATCGAGTAAAGTATTGGCATCTGCAAACCACTGAGCATCTGGCCAATCATTTTGGACCGCTTCCTGTTGACGAGAACTTATTGCGCTCAACGTCAAGTTTGGCAGTGCTTTAATGAAGGGTAAGTGGAAAGTTTTTGCTGAATATCCGTAACCAATCACGGCGGTCTTTACGGGATCGTAAGCCATACTAAGATTCCTTATTTCGGTGAAACAACAATACATTCAATATCATTGTGGTCGAGAAGTTGTTGAAAATCTGATTGAGGAGCATGATCGGTAATAACGATGTCGATCTTTGACAAATCACATACATGGTGAAAATTGTCGCTTCCAATTTTGCGGGATTCACAAACGACAATGACTTGTTGAGCTTGCTCTATCATGGTTTGTTTCATGGTTGCTTCTAGCTCATTATTTGTCGTCAACCCTCGGGATGATAACGCGCACACACCAATAAACGCCTTATTCACATGATATTGCTTCATTTGCTGTTCTGCTTGTGCACCCAAGATCGCTCTGGCGTAGGGGTCAAAGTGTCCACCTAAGAAATGGACGTCCATTGATTCACTTTTTTCAGCAGCGAGCAGTACGTCAATACTGTTGGTGACCACGTTGAGCTTATCTTCTTCACAGCGTGCTTTTTCTACGTAAAGTGGGAGCAAAGATAAGATAGTACTGGTATCAATAACAAGGTGGTCACGCTCATCCACAAGCTTAGCGGACGCTTGAGCGAGGCGATGTTTAGTGTCGCTAATTGCTCGACTGGAGTACGCCTCTGTAGAGGAAGATATCGGGGCAAGCATGACGCCACCTCGGATTCTTTGTAATCCCGGTAGTTGGCTCAACTTAACTAAGTCTCGACGCGCTGAATCTCTCGATATGCCAAAATACTCGCAAACTTCCGATAACGTTATTTTGTTTTGTAGCTCTAGCTTGGCTCTGAGCTCTATCAATCGCTCTTCTTGCGTCATTACTTAAATTCACTTAAGTGGTTTTAAGCAATAATGCCACACAGCAATCAAATAACCAATACGGACGCACGCAATATTTGCTTATGCTAATACCAAACAGAATTGTTAAGTTGAGGAGATGAAGAGCGTTTTGCTCATCACCCCCTATCAAAAAATTTTTGGTGTAATGTTTACGTTGGCTGGGTCGCTACTTTTTCATCGCTTCTTTAAAAACTTGATTCCAATCTTGTTTCATATCGACAAACAACCAACCTTGCTCTTCACCCACTTTAAATGATTTGTCTAATTTCCCCACGTGAGAGTCTTTATCATACGCCCATTCACGCTTGTCATCCGTGTGATGGATAACCGCTGAAAATCGTGGGCCAGACCCCGCTTTAGTCCACTCTAACATTTGTAAGTCACCGTCAGAATTACCAAATGCCATCACCGGGCGCTTACCAATGAAGTTCTGAATCGTGACAGGCTTCACCGCTTTATCATTCACAAAATCAATTTCTGGCAAGCGTTGAATCGTTGGCTTTCCATCAACGACCTGATACTCCGCTTTTAATGTCGTCCCAACGATATTTTGCGTTGGGATCCCGTATACTTCTGGTGCCCAAACACGCATGAAATCAATGCCACCTCCAGAAATTATATAGGTCTGGTAGTCATTTGCTCTCAAATAGTCGAGTAACTCAAGCATCGGTTGATAAACCATTTCAGTGTATGGCTTTCCCGTCGTAGGATGCACGGCCGCTTTCATCCACTCCTTCACTTCTTGATGGAACTGATCAGTCGACATTCCGGAGTGAGTCGCCATAACAAGCTGCATCACACCTTCAAGGCCTTGCTTGCCAACCCCCTCCAAGTCACCTTTTATTGCCGAAGCAAAAGGTTCTGTTGTTTTCCAATCAGGATGCTCAGAGGCCATCTCTTTCACTTTATCGATCGCAAAAAACAGCTGTAGATAAACGGGTTTTTCTGCCCACAGCGTCCCGTCATTATCAAACGTAGCGATCCTTTGGCTTTCAGGAACATAAGCGTCCGAGCCTTGAGTCGTCGTTTTAGTAACAAACGCCACAATAGCTTGCTTCGCACCGGTGTTGTTCCATGACGGCAGAGGATCTTGCACATCAGCAGCAATGCTATAGCTAGACAGAGCAAAACTTGTCGCAAGGACAATCACCTTTAACTTTATAGCCATTTTAATTCCTTATATTGAGGTACGGGATGCAAATCCAAATGAAAGTATAGTTCACGATTAACAAGCGCAATTCAGAGCAACATATGTAACGACACCAGAAAGTGACCTTGTAACTAGAAACACGCTTTAATTAAAGAAGCTTACTGATAAAGTGTTGAGTTAGCTGGCGTCAACCTGCTCTGAAGTACTTTGACGTCCCTTTTTCTGATTAAGCTCATCAATCACGTAATCCGGAGCCACTTTCTTAAGTTCCGCTAAACACTGTTCAGACTTGGGGTTATCGTAACGAATGTAGATATCACACACTGCATAAAGCTGCTCCGGCGCGCCAGAGATCAAATAAGCTTTGTCAAAAGCGTCCACAGATTTTTTAAGATCTAACTCTTCTTGCAGAACACCATTTAAGTACCAAAAATAACTGTTGTTCTTTGCCATGTTAGCGGCCTTTTCAATTTCGCTAGCGGCATCATGCTTCTCACCAAGTCTTACTAGCGCCAATGACTTCGAGTAATGCAAAGCCGCGTTATCAGGAAAAAGTGTGATTGCTTCATCAAGTACTTGGATAGCTTGTCGATCTTTTTGTTGCGCTCGAAAATTGTCCGCATAGCTTAACCAGACTTGCGGGTTACTTGGCATCAGCTTGGTTAGCTCTGGATAAATCAATGCCGCTTTGTCCCACTCTCGATGCCAACGATATACATCGGCAAGGAGTAATCTAGAAACGTTGTCAGTTTTCTGCGACAAGTAGGATGTTAAATCAGTCACCGCGCCTTCAAGTGACTGTTGCTGCTCCGAACTTAAACTGGCGTAATCTCGAACCAAGTTTATCGCTGCAGTAATTCGAACCATTGCATCGTCATCACTTAGCAACGGGGAAACCAGACGCCAGCGATGCTCTATCATATAGGGTTGAGCTCCTACAATTGCCGCTTCACGAATTCCAGCATCTGCATCTTTCAAACCACGAGCGACGGCAACCAAAGCGTTTTGGCTGGGGTAGTTGGCCAGTTCACGTAAAGCATCAATACGCTTTTCTGAAGACAACTTTTTGTTTTGTGCATCATAAGACAACTTTTCGACTTGCTGTGCTGGCGTCATAGGTTCTTCTTGAGATGCTATCTCAACGGGTGAAACTCTATCTGAATTGAGCGGAGGTTTATCTTGAGCCCAAACGCCTTGGCTTAACGCTACACTCATCGTGAAAGTTAAAAGTGACTTCGTAAAACGCGTTATCTTTTGCATTGATGAGACCTTACTTTTATAAAACTGGACCAGTTGAATCTTAGAACTTAGTGTCAAAAACAGGTCGATTAGACGCTTTCAGGTGCAAAACCTTATCACTGTATTTACCGTGTACCACAGGGTTGCCCACCGCTCGTAAAATGTACGCCATTGATTTGTCGACATGCGCAAAAAACTTCTTCCAACCTGCACATAGATAGTTAAGGCCGGGCTCACCTTCTCTGGTGCGAATAAATCGGTTTTTAGGGCATTCTCCAAAGCATGCAAACTGATAATCACAATTAACACACTGCTGAGGCAGTGTACGACTTTTAGCAAACCCGAATTTCTGCTGGTCAGGGCTATAAGCGAGAGTATCGAGTTTTTCGCGGTGAATATTTCCGATCTTGTATTCCGGGTAAACATAGTGGTCACACGCAAAGACATCACCGTTTGGTTCCATTGCTAAACCTTTGCCACAGATTTCACCTAGCGTGCATAGTGGGTTTTTTCTTCCCATCCATGTTTCCAAACTCGCTTCAAAATACTGTACAAAAACGTTACCAATATCATGCACGACCCACTCATTGAATATCGCGATAAGGAAGTTACCCCATGCTTCATCCGCCACACAAAATGGCTCGACAACCGAATCCTTGTGGCCGGGAATCAGACGTTTATCACCTTGCATCAGTTGCTCATTGGGCTTCCAAGTTTGTGGCGCTGTTGTTCTGAAAGTTTTCTGCTCAACAATCGGAATAAACTGCATTTGAGGGGAACATACTTCATCTCGTAAGAAGCGATACACTTCCAAAGGGTTACGACTAGTCAAGTTGTTCACACACGTGAGCGTTGCAAACTTCACTTCATGCTTATGCAATAGCTCAACGGCGTTCATCACTTGTTTAAATGTACCTCTTCCCGCTCGGTTTGTTCGGTAAGCGTTGTGCATCATCTCAGGGCCATCGATGCTTAAACCGACGAGAAAGTGGTTCGCTTTTAGAAACTCGCACCACTCATCATTAAGAAGCGTGCCATTAGTCTGAAGATCATTAGAGATCGTAATACCATGAGGGCGGTATTTATCTTGTAATTCAACAATTCTTTTGAAGTAATCCAACCCCAGCATGGTTGGCTCTCCACCTTGCCAAGAGAAGATAATTTCAGGTGTGTTCTGCCCTTCTATGTATTGGCGGATATAGCTCTCTAAGGTTTCGTCATCCATTATTGGCGAGCACCCTTGCTTATATTCCAACAAATCTTGTTTGCTTAAGTAATAACAATAAGTGCAATCGATGTTGCAAGCAGCACCAATGGGCTTTGCCATCACATGTAAACGCTTAGATGCTTTTCCGTTGAACTGCGGCCCTTGAGTTATGTGCATTCATCACCTTCTTAGTTGCTAACCTGTCCCCAATGATGTCAAACCTAATCATCGAGTTAATCGCCTAGGGTGATGATAATGTTCAATTATTCTCGGCGCTTGTTATAGTGTGTATAACCGTTTGTTATGGTTTTGCTTGCTAGACTTTCAGACCAAAGTTGTTGACGGAGTTGCCGAATGAAGCATCCCAAAAGTAAGATTATTTCCTTTGTCTCAACCATATCGGTCACGCTGATAATTAATGGGTGTGCAACAACCCCACCAAACTCTCTCGCTCAGAAAATCGATCAAGATATGGTTCTTGTCGAAGGTGGGCAGTTTACGATGGGCGCAGATAATCCATCAGCCAAAAAGTCAGAGCGCCCAGCTCGCACTGTTAACGTTGATGGATTCTATTTGTCAAAATTCGAGGTAACTCAATCGCTCTTTGAAGCTGTCACTGGCTCCTCTCTGAGCTACTTTCGAGATCCAAATACACCCGTCAATAATATTAGTTGGCAACAAGCCAATTATTTCATTAAGAAATTGAATGAAAAAACGGGAGAGCATTACCGTCTACCAACAGAAGCAGAATGGGAGTTTGCCGCTAAAGGCGGAATTTTAAGTAAAGGCTTCACTTTTTCTGGATCAAACAATATTGACGAGGTGGCTTGGTATGCGAATAACTCGCACAATAAGGCTCATAAGGTAGGTCAAAAGCAACCAAACGAGCTCGGGTTGTACGATATGACAGGTAACGTAGGCGAGTTTGTTATTGATGCTTTTGACGAAGGTTATTACAAAACAGCGCCCAGTGATAATCCGGTAAACGCAAAAGAGGAAAAAGAAAGCCTTGCACACAAGTCTGTACGTGGCGGCAGCTTTGCTTATGACGCAGACGAATCTGAAAACTATCGCCGCGATTTTGCCAGCCAATCCGTCATTATGTCTGACATGGGCCTTAGACTAGCGAAAGACGTAGACTAAACTAAGTAGAGAAAGTGGCGCGATAAAGGCTCCACTTTTTACTATTGGTGTTTAATCTCTACAGATTCGTAATAGGTGCTTTCAGCTGATCAATAGCCTGCTTAGGAGCATAATTACTCAGCTCTTTTAGACACCTATCGAAAGCAAAAGCGACAGCGCCTTTTTTATGATTTCTCGCTAGAACTTCGCATTGAGCATATAAATGTTGAGGGTTCCCACCAACTTTAAACGCAGTCTGCAATGCCTTACTGGCTTCCAGAACGTCACTTTTTTCCAAAGCTAGACCATAAACATACCAGTAGTGAGCGTTAGTCTTTCCTAGTTCTGCGGCATGTTTAAGTAGAGCTTTGGCCTCATCTTCCTTGCCTTGGCGTAACAAAGAAAGACCGGCACTGTAAGGTAATGAGCTGGATTTAGGCTGAGCTTTCATCCCTTGTTGTAACACCCAGAGCGCAGCTTTTTCTTTCCCAAGGCGTCGATACAGGTCCGATAAATTCACGTAACTATTTTCGAAATAAGGCTCGATACTTATCGCTTCTTGGTATAACGCAATTGCCTTATCGATTTCGCCTAAGCTGCGGTATACATTTGCCAAATTGGTTCTACCAAAACCACGATCGGCGTTAAACTTTTGAATGTCCATGTACTCTTCAAGCGATGGTTGAATCCTATCTTTTTGTAACGGCGTCATTTGCGTATAGCTGGTCACTAATACCGAAGCCGCCTCCGCCCTCACTGAAAGTACGGGATCATCCAGCAGTGGTTCTAAAATTCGCCATCGATCATGAAACTCATAACCAGACGAGCCCGCGACTGCGCCGAGCCGAATCATTTCATTCTCATTTTTAACGGCCCTTGCGAGCGAAACAGTCGTATTTTGGTCAGTATTGCCGCCCATTCGCTCTAATGCAGAAGCTCGTATGATGTCTTTTAATGATGAATCCTGAGCAGAGTAAGCCAGAGCATTCGCCGCCCCTTTGTGCCCAATTGCATCGGCATAAAACGCGACAGCAAAGTGTTGTTGATTGCGGTATTGAGAGTGAGGAAACCATTCGGCTATCTGCGCATCCGCCCACTGGTTACTCTTATCCTCATGACAAGACGCACATACATTAGGCGTGTCGATGTGTTTACTCAAGTCAGGTCTAGGTACGTGCCAACTGTGGTCTCTACGAGGATCGACTTGCATATAAATCGTTTCTGGCATGTGACAAGTCGTACATTGTGACGCTTTGGATCCTGCTTCATGGAAGGTGTGGTTTTCTGGGGTATATTCTGACGCAATATGACATTGTGAACATACCGCCTCTTCTGGGATGTTTAGTTTTGCCGAATGAGGATCGTGGCAATTGGTGCATGTTACGCCTTTTTCAGCCATTTCAGACTGAAGAAATGAACCGTAAACATAGTCTTCATCGTAAATTTGGCCATCGTGGTAGTAGAGTTCTGGAGTGATCAGGCTTAACCGATATTTATCGAAAAATGAGCCTTGAATGTGATCACCTGTCTCATTTAACTGCGTTCGACGGCTGTGACATTGTGCGCACGTCTGAACTTGATTTGTTTCTGCGATTGCTTTTGGTTGTAACGTTCTGTGGCCCTTCTCAAATACCCACTCGGTTACCGCTTTAGATAAATTTCGGTCAAAACCATAGTGACTATCTGTATCGAAAGAGCCTCCTGTAGATGCGGACTTTTTCGCCAACTCGATGTGTCCACTTGCAGGGCCATGACACGCTTCACAACCAACATTGATCTCGGACCAAGACGTGTTGTAGGTATTTTTGATTGCGTCATAGTTCTTCTTTACATTGGTCGAATGACAGTCTGCACACATGAAATTCCAACTTTGCCCAGTGTTAGTCCAGTAAAACTCATCTGTCGTTGCTGTCTCTGGATAGAGGTGAAACCAGCGCTGACCACCTTCCGATTTCGTCCTTGAATCCCACGCAAAAGGAATGAGCTGTACACGACCGTCTTCAAACTCCACCATATATTGCTGTAACGGTTCCCAGCCAAATGTGTAGCTAATTTTATAATCATGCCATTGACCATCAGGGCCTTGAATATTGACCCAATACTCCTCGCCTTGTCTAAAAAAACGGTTGGGTTGCCCATCATGCGTCACTGTGCGGTTATCAAAATCACCTTGAACAGATTCTGAGTTTGCATGTTTCATTGCCATATCGTGATGAGAGCCCTTCCAAGCCTCCACCTCTTGTTGGTGACATTCCGCGCACGTTTGCGTGCCAACATATTCCAACCCAAGCTTCGTGGTATTTTGGGGACTCTCTATCACTGATGCCTGGGAAAAAAACGAACCACTCACCATGACGATACCCAGAAATAGACACCGAAACCGACCTGCCCACTGACTCATAACTATCCTTAGTATTTAGATGGTGCAACTTGAATCAATATAGTCGCTAACCCCTTGGTTATACAAATAATTAGAAGTGAAAGGCCTTCAAAATGAGTGCTCCATTCTTCGTCCCCCGATTAGGGAGTATCTCGGTGTTTTTTGCTGAAACTTTATTCGTCTCACCAGCAATCGGCAATGGTGTTCATTAGTGACCCATCTCTATTTTTAAAACCTCCCCAAACCATCAGAATGACAAGTATTTTTCTTTAGAAACAAATAGTTAAATACCCTCAATAACTTATGGTTATAAAGAGTATAAGAGGATTTTTCTATACACATCATTAACTTATGCAGCACCTAAGCACAAGGTTTACTTGTGCTTCTCGTTACTCTCAACCATCTGGAGTTTTTTATGGCAAACCAATTGAGAAAAATCGCAGTAGGCGTCGGACTGTTAGCAACGTCCAGCGCAGCGATGGCGGCAGACAAACCCAACATACTTGCAATTTTCGGTGACGATGTCGGTTACTGGAACATCAGCGCATATAACCAAGGTATGATGCGTTACAAAACCCCGAACATCGATCGTATCGCGAACGAAGGGGCTTTGTTTACAGACCATTACGGCCAACAATCTTGTACTGCCGGTCGAGCAGCATTCATTACTGGCGAAGAACCATTTCGCACTGGCTTGCTGACGATTGGTATGCCGGGTTCCGACCATGGGATTCCAGATTGGGCACCAACTATTGCTGACTTACTAAAAGACCAAGGTTATATGACAGCTCAGTTCGGCAAAAACCACTTGGGCGATCAAGATAAGCACCTACCTACCAATCATGGTTTTGATGAATTCTTTGGTAACTTGTACCACCTTAATGCAGAAGAAGAGCCCGAAACCTACTATTACCCTAAAGACCCAGAGTTCCGTAAAAACTATGGTCCTCGTGGTGTAATTAAATCTTATGCCGACGGTAAGATTGAAGATACTGGCCCAATGACGCGTAAACGCATGGAACACGCGGACGAAGAGTTCCTCGAAAGCACTTTATCGTTTATGGAGAAAGCTGTTAAAGCAGATAAGCCTTTCTTCATCTGGCATAACTCTACGCGCATGCACGTGTGGACCCGATTACAAGAGAAGTACCGAGGTAAATCCGGTGTTAGCATTTACGCTGATGGCATGTTAGAGCATGACGATCAAGTCGGCGTATTGCTCGACAAACTCGATGAGTTAGGCGTTGCTGACAACACCATCGTTATTTATACAACAGATAACGGCGCAGAGACCATGACTTGGCCTGATGGGGGCGCAACCCCATTCCACGGTGAGAAAGGCACGACTTGGGAAGGCGGTATGCGTGTGCCTCAACTTGTGCGTTGGCCTGGTGTCATTAAGCCAGGAACGAAAATCAACGAAATGATGGCTCATCAAGACTGGTTGCCAACATTGTTGGCGGCAGCTGGCGTTCCTGACGTGAAAGAAAAGCTTGCTGAAGGTTACAAAGCAAATGGTAAAGACTGGCGTGTCAATATAGACGGCTACAACTTCATGCCATACTTCGAGGGCAAAGAAGAGAAAGGACCACGTGAGTCTCTGCTCTACTTCACCTCAAATGGTGAACTAAACGCAGTACGCTGGAATGACTGGAAACTTCACTTTGCAACTCTAGAAGGAAACCTAAGCGACGCCGTGCGATCTGTGCCAAACTGGCCTAAAATCATTCACTTACGCGCTGACCCATTTGAAAAAGGTCCTAGCGAGTCACAAATGTATCTACGTTGGATGGCAGACAACATGTGGTTGTTTGTACCAATTCAAGACGTTGTTGGCGACTTCTTTAAAACGTTACCTGAATACCCAATGCAACGCGGTACAACTATGAACCCTGCTTCTTTAAATTACGACTCTTTGCAGATGCAAGAAAAGATGCAGCAGTTAGAAATGCTTAAACAGGAAGTGAATAAAGTTAAGTAATCTAATTAATCACTCTAGATTGCGTTACTGAGCCAGCAGAGCTCTGCTGGCTTATCTGTATCTCTACGGACACACTTAGCTCAGTAGTTTACTCCATGCAAAACGGGCCCATATTGAGAACACAGAAAAACAAAAAAAAGGAGAGCAAACCTGCTCTCCTTTGTATTTTAACCGTGAATAAACTAAGCTACGTTAACCGATTTAGTTAAACTATTGCTCTGAAAGAATTCATCATGCAACGCACAAATTGCACGCTGATATTCTTTATCACCCACGACGAACTGAACGTTTACATTTCTCATTGATGAGTGAAGTGCAACTGGCGTTACGCCATTGTTCATCAAAGAAAGTACACCTTTCGCCAGTGTCTTGTTAGTGTCAATTTGAGAACCGATGGCTGAAATCAGCGCGACCATACGGCCTTTAATCGACGCATTCGGATAGCGTTTTTCAGCTTTATACAATACTTTGTTCAAGCTATCAGTACTGCCACCTAGATAGTAAGTAATAGAGTTCGCGTTCATCTCTTTACCAACTAAACTTACGCGAGCATCAGAGATAATTTCCATTAATTCGTAGCTAACGTTATCAGCTTTTCCCACCATCGCTTGGTCAAACAAATGCAGTGCGAACACCTTTTCTTTACCTGCGATAATTTCGACTTTGTCTTCTTCTGGGCGGTAGCTTGAAGAGATCAAAGTGCCTTCGTGTTCAGGTTCAAATGTATTTTTAATCTGTAGCTCAATACCACTCTCACGTAAACCTGCGGCTGCATTTGGGTGAATCGCTTCCATGCCAAGGTTAGCAAGTTGGTCTGCTACATCATAGTTTGTACTACCAATTGGCAAAACTTTTTCAGGACCAACAACACGCGGGTCTGCAGAGCTCAAGTGATATTCTTTGTGAATTACCGCTAAATCCGCTTTTGTTATCGCTGCAATTCGGCTAAATGTCATTTCACTATAACCTCGGTCATAAGTGTGCATTAGGCCTTCCTTACAGTAAGCATAACCTGTAACGATTGGCAGTTCTTTTGACACATCGATATCAGCAAACGCATCACTGATCGATTCATCAAGGCTTCTTGGCGCTTGATTGTCCCAACCGGACAGGTCAACGAACTTAGCGTTAATACCCATATTTTTTAGTTTCAGTGCCGTGTTGTAAGCACTGTGCGCCTCACCTATAGACGACAGAAACTCTCGAATTTGAGGCAAATACTGACGTAGCGAAAACTGACCGTACTGACACGTTTCTAAAATGTTCGCAATACAGTTTTTTGCTTCAGCAATACGTGAGCGAATGAATTTATCTGCACGGATACGATTCATTGGGTCCGCGAAAATATTTTCATTTGTGAGCAGCATACGGCTTTCTACATATGCTAGCGCTTCTTCCCATTTGTCATCACGTTTCGCGATAAGCTGATAAACACCTGGCTTACTGGTTTTTTTACATTCGAGTAGCGCGTCGGTCATACCGCCGTATGCAGAGACGACAAAGATACGATTGTATGGCGATTTAGGACGAAGAATAATGTTGTCGAGAACAGCATCAAATGCTGTCATTGATGTACCGCCGATTTTTTCTACGGTAAATGTCATGATAAGCCTTTTTTGATTGGTAACTTTAAAAGAAAAAAGAAGAGATAGTTGATCGTGGGGCGACAAGCACCCCACCTCTATCTTTTAGTCAACGAGAGGATAAACACCATTTTCATCGTGCACTTCAGCGCCGGTAATTGGTGGGTTGAATACACACGCCATTACCATTTCTTTATTCTTATAAGCTCTCAAGTAGTGCTCATCGTGTTTATCAAGGATGTATAATGTACCCGGTTTAATCGGGTAAGTTTCTCCACCAACGACTTCAATTTCACCTTCACCGCTCATACAAAAAACCGATTCTAGGTGATTTTGATAGTGAATGTGTGTTTCAGTACCTTCATAAATCGTAGTAATGTGGAAAGAAAAACCCATGTTGTCATCTTTCAACAACATACGGACACTTTCCCAGTTATCTGAAACCACACGTCGCTCACTGTTGCGACACTCATCGAGTGTTCTGACGATCATAATTAATAATCCTTATTAAGATGCTTGTTTGAAATGTTTCGCAGCAATGGTTTCCACTGCACTTTCAAAGATGCTTAGTCCTTGGTCTAGTTCTGACTCGCTAATCGTAAGTGGGCAGAAGAACTTAACGACTTCGTCGTCAGGGCCAGCTGTCTCAATTACCATTCCGTTTTCGAAACAGTTTTTCGCGATTTCAGATGCCATATCACCGTTGATACACTCAATACCAACCATCATGCCGCGACCTTTTTTCTGTACAAACATTTGTGGGAAGCGACGAACGCAGCGATCAATAACAGCACTTACTTTGTCTGAACACTGCTTGATGTGTGTTTCAAAATCATCATTTGCCCAATAAATTTCTAATGCTTTCGCCGCGGTAATAAATGCATGGTTGTTGCCACGGAACGTGCCGTTATGCTCACCTGGCTTCCACTGGTCTAGCTCTGGTTTGAGTAGAACGACGGCCATTGGTAAACCGTAACCACCGATCGATTTCGATAGCGTCACGATATCTGGTTGAATACCTGACGGCTCAAAGCTAAAGAAAGTACCTGTACGTCCACAGCCAGCCTGAATGTCATCGACAATCACAAGAATGTCGTTGGCTTTACAGATTTTGCTCAAACGTTGTAACCACTCGTTTGAAGCAGCATTTAAACCACCCTCGCCCTGCACAGTTTCAAGAAGTACAGCGGCTGGTTTATCCATACCTGCAGAGTTGTCGTTTAGCATGGTTTCGAACAATGCTAGACCATCAACGCCAGCGTAACCTTCAAATGGAATACGAGTGACGTTACTTAAGCTAGAACCGTTACCTTGTCTGTGATGCTGGTTACCCGTTGCAGCCAGTGCGCCAGCTGTACAACCGTGGAAACCGTTGGTAAATGCAACGACGCTGTCGCGACCTTTTACTTTTTTCGCTAACTTAAGTGCTGCCTCAACGGCGTTAGTACCAGTTGGGCCAGTAAACTGAACTTTGTAGTCCAAGTTTCTTGGTTTAAGGATGTAAGTATCCAACGCTTCAAGAAACGATGCTTTCGCTTCTGAGTGCATATCCAAACCGTGAGTAATACCGTCCATCTCAATGTACTCAAGCAGTGCTTGCTTAAGTACTGGGTTGTTATGGCCGTAATTTAGAGATCCCGCTCCAGCAAGGAAGTCTAAGTATCGTTCACCTTGTTCTGTTTCCAGCCAGCAGCCTTTCGCTTTACGAAAAACCACTGGGAAATTGTTTGAATATGAGCGTACGTTGGATTCCTGCTTTTTGAAAATATCCATGATGAGACCGTTTTTAATTCCTATTGTTTGAGGATTATTTGAGAGGAATGCGATACAAATATTCTGTATCGTGTTTGCCTTTAAAGTGGGCTTCTTCATCCAAAAATGTGCTTACTTGGCCAGAGTTGCCGTTCATCGCATCTAACTTTTTGAACAATGCCCAAGAGGCTTTATTATCTTCCGTGATGGTAGTTTCTACCGATTTAACACCGCCCAATTCCTCTCGGGTGAGAAGTTCTTTCAACATGCGGAATGCTAAACCGTGACCTCTAAAGCGAGGTGAGACTGCAACTTGCCAGACAAATAAAACGTCTTGCTCGTCTGGTTTCTGATAACCGGAAATGAAACCTGCGATTTCGCCTTTTTGCTCAACCAAAATACTGGTTTTGCTGAAATGCGTAGACTGTAGGAAATTGCAATAAGATGAGTTCATGTCCAATGGAGGACAATCTGCGATTAAGCTGTAAATGTCGTCACCATCAGAGATTTTAGGCTCACGAAAAATCCATTTTTTACTTGAGTCTTCTCCAATCTCTGGATAAAGAACCCAAGGTGCTGATGTGATCATGTGGAAATACATATCCTTTGAGGTCTAATTAAATTTCCTTTTTATTATGGGCATCCCTCGCGACTAAAAATCAAATAATCCGCCTTTTTATCGGCATTTTTGTGACAATAATCACAAAAATAGGTCATTTAACCAAATCTTAAAATAGTTCGAGGTCTAATTTATTAAAAAATCACTTAAAGAATAAGTATAAAAAACGAACAGAAAAAACAGTCCTCCATGGCCTTCATTTCTCAGCAAAAAATTCAAAAATCAAAAAAAACGGCATGCTTTCGCATGCCGCTTTATTCAAATATTTAACTGCTGATGTTGGTTATTTCGATTTCTTCTTAGAAACCGCTTTTGGACGAGGTTCATCCATCAAGCCTTTTACTAGAGAAACCGTTGCAACAAGCAGAACAATCGTAAATGGTAGGCCTGTGGTCACGGCCATTGCTTGAGCTGCCGCTAGGCCACCACCAAGCATCAATGCAATCGCAACTAAGCCTTCAAACGTACACCAGAACACGCGTTGAGGCGTTGGCGCATCGACCTTACCGCCCGCAGCAATAGTATCAATAACCAGTGAACCAGAGTCTGAAGAGGTAATGAAGAATACCACCACCAAAATAATACCGACGAAAGATGTAATTTCAGCTAGCGGCATCACATCTAACATGGCAAATAGTTTTAAGGGTAATTCCGCGTTGAACACGGCTTCATAACCATCGCTCACGTATTGGCTTATAGCGTTACCACCAAAAGCGGTCATCCATAACACACAAACAGAGGAAGGGATAAGGATAACGCAAATAATGAACTCACGAACGGAACGACCACGAGATACACGCGCAATGAACATACCGACAAATGGTGACCAAGAAATCCACCAAGCCCAGTAGAATGCTGTCCAACCTTGAGAATAGTTTACGTCTTCTCGTCCAAATGGCATTGATAGGGCAGGAATATTAGCCACATATGACACTATATTTTCGAAGAAACCCGTTAAAATCGCGATCGTCGGGCCGACAACAATAACGAAAAGCAGTAAAAGCGCAGCGAGACCCATATTGATCTCAGATAAGATTTTCACGCCTTTGTCTAGTCCCGCAACAACTGAGATTAAAGCGAGTGCGGTGATGCCAATAATCAATAGTACCTGCGTAGTATTCGTCATTGGAACATCAAATAGGAAGTTCAAACCCGTTGCGGCTTGAGACGCACCGTAACCTAGAGACGTTGCCAGACCAAAAACTGTCGCTACAACGGCAAGAATGTCGATAATGTGACCAGTCCAACCCCATACACGCTCACCAAACAGTGGGTAAAAAATGGATCGCATGGTAAGTGGCAAGCCTTTATTAAACGAGAAAATCGCCAAACCAAGAGCCAATAGCGCATAGATTGACCACGGATGAAGCGCCCAGTGGTAAATCGTCGCCGCCATGCCTAGTGCAGATGCAGCACTTGCATCGCCTTCTGCACCACCTAGAGGGGCCCAGTCAGTACGAACACCGTTCTCAACGTTCACGCCACCAATAGCAGAACTAAAATGAGACATAGGTTCTGATACACCAAAGAACACCAGACCGATACCCATACCTGCTGCAAAGAGCATTGCCAGCCAACCCGCATAGGAATAATCTGGCGTCGCTTCTGTACCGCCGATTCGTACCCGACCTAGCGGTGTAAAAATCAACCCAACACAGACAATGACAAAAATATTACCAGATGCGAGAAAGAACCAATCCAAATGGTGTAACAAACCCGCTCTTAGATCTGCGAAAAACGGCTCTACCTGTTCTCGAAATAATAGTGTTACTACAACAAATAGGATGATTGCTAAACCAGAAATTGCAAAAACACGGTTATGAATATCAAGGCCAAACGGGCCTACTTTTAACGCGACGTTATCCTGACCAATTTGATAGTCAGTGTCTATCGCGTTTACCTTTCCATCGGGGCGTTGAATGCCACCGTTATTATCGGTGCTCACGGATAATCTCCTTAAAAATACGTGACCAAATTTAAATTACTTTCGTCGGAGTTTGAGTGATGAAGCCTCCCATCACTACCAAGCACATGTTCAAAAAACATAGTTCTTATAAGCGGTTACTCAGTCCGCCATCATAATCGCAAAGCCCCCTACCTTTCATTGCATTTTATTGTCTTCATCATAAACAACGCTTATTGCCAAATCGAAGAGATTGGCATGCTTCGATTAAAATGATATTGCAACTGTGCTTGAAACAGTTCAGCAGTTGCCAGCGCATCGGTCAAAGCGTGATGAGGTTGATAAGCAGGAAGGCGATACCTTTCGCGAGCATGCCCCAGCCTGACAGAGCCTGGTTTCTTACCTTTTAACTTATTGAATAGGCCACTGCATTCACGGCGCTGTATCGCGTGTTCAATGTCTAGCGTATCGACAACGGGAAACTGTATCCCCTCCCCAATGCTATTTAGCAACGCGTTATTAAAAAACTGCCTTTCGATATTTTTATAATGAACAAGCACAACTTTGCCTGACAGCGCATCCAATATTTCCCCTAAAATGTGGGTTAGTTGGGGCGCGTTTTTGACTTCAGAATCAGTGATGCCATGAATCACAACTGACTCTTCGTTTAACTCACGATTAGGGTTAACAACCCAATGCGCAGAGCCACTACATTGAACACGATCAATGGTAAACGGCACAAGTCCAATCGTGAGAATTGCATCCTCTTCCGCATTCAAACCTGTCGTTTCAAAATCTACCGAGACAAATGGCACTTCCTCAATTGGTGTTTCCCCATTAACCATCGGTGTCGAGTAATAACGTTTGAGCCTCTCGTCTCTTGCTTCTTTCGCGAGCTGTTTGAATAACGTTGACCACTCTGGCGTCCGAGACGTATCCAACAACGGCTGATCTTTTGCTGCATTTTTTGAGAACCACATTATTTGCTACTTCTCTGGTATCGGAACTTGATGAAGTTCTGTGCATTACTAAGGATTTGGAAAGCAGCTTTTAAGTTTCGGCGCTCAAACTCTGACATGTTCTCTGGCTCAATGTTGTTATCTGGTTCATCTCCATTTTCGATATCGAGTGCTTGATGACGAATTCGAACCATGTAGATCAATTCCATTGCATCCCTCAAGTCCATTCCTCGACCTTTAGGTAAAATGCCCGCATCATTGATATCGTCTAATCGGTCAAACGAGTTTTGCGAACGGGAACCAATTGCCAATGAATGTACTCGAATCAAATCTGCCAATGGCGCAGTTCCTCTTCTTTTCAAGTTAATAGAATTGCGGTGACGACCATCTTTCTCCATAACAAAATCTTTGAAGAAGCCCAATGGCGGTGTACGACGTATCGCGTTGTAAGCCATACATGCAAGGAAGCGGTTGTTTCTTTTCGCGCGCCTAACAATAAAGCTGCTTAATTGTTCCGCCCACTTCACTCGCCCATGAACACCTAATAAATCAAAAAAGATATTACTGTTTAACAACCTTTCAGGAGTTGGGTTATCTATCCAGTTGCCAAAGCACTCCTCCCACTCCGCTCGGGTTTTTCGCCACTCTGGATTGGTTGCCATAATGTCGCCAGTACAGTAAGCATAGCCGCATGCTGCTAAACCATCACACACAAATTTGGCAAACTTTTCAAAGTACTCCCCGTGCATCTCAACATCATAACTGTTGTCGAGAATAAGGGCGTTGTCTTGGTCCGTTACAATTAACTGCTCATCCCTGGCCATCGATCCCATAGCGACCAAACAATACGGAATTGGCGCAGGGCCAAGCTCTTGCTCTGCTAATTCAGCCAAACGCTGTTTAAAGCTACTACCAATGACCGACATGGCTCGACCAATCATATGAGCGTTGGCATCTTCATTCACCATTCGCACAAAACAGTCTTTCACTTGTTCAGAAACTTGCTTGAGATCTTCAACGCTGGTTTGTTGGAAGATAGAGCTAACGAGCAGCAAGCTGTTTTGAGATTCATAACGGACAATATCCGTCATGCCAATAATTCCTATCGGCTTTTTATCTTTTAAAATTGGGAGATGGTGCACGTTGTAGCGCAACATGGTTAACATGGCTTCAAAGACATAAGCGTTGTAATCCAGAGACACCACGTCATAACTCATGACCTCACTCACTGGGATATTGGTATCAATGCCCTGAGCTAATACGCGAATACATAGATCGCGATCAGTCAATATTCCAAGTAGTTGTTCATCGTCTTCTTCTGTGAGTTCTTCTGCTGGGCGAACAATAAGCAAAGAGGTAACATTTTCCTCCGCCATCAGTATCGCGGCTTCTTGAATCGATGCCGTCGCCTCCAACGTTACCGGATCTCTCGCTAAGATCTTACGTGCTTTGGCAGTGGTAAAGTCATTACTTTCTGAGCGGCTGGATATTGCGCTTCGCAAGCGCGCGCTGTCTTCCAGTTCCATGTAGTCAGCAAAGTTTTCAAACTCGTCACAAAGCTCGTTGAAAATATCCTCCGGAATACAGTAAACCAAGGTGTCTTCTATCGCTTTGGCAGGCATACGCACACGGTTGTTCATTAACAACCCCATCTGTCCAAACAGTCCACCAGCGTCAATCCTGTTATAGAGTTCGCCTTTACGTCGGTAGATCTCCACAGCGCCGCTTCTCACCATATATAAGTCGCGGATCGTGTCTCCAAAATTGAGTATCTCTGTGCCTTGCCGAAAGTATGCAACCTCGGCATTTAGAGCGATCTTTTTTAACTGCTCTTCGGGTAGATCATCGAAAGGTGGGTACTGGCTAATGAAGTTGAGCACTTCTAACTGTTCGGCTTCCATCTTTTATTCCATACGTTGCCTAAACTACAGCGATAAATATCACCAAGATTGAAATCAATCAATGAATAAATCTAAGAATAACAACACCTAACCTAGTTCGCAGAATAAAACTCCAACCAAAAATTAGAGCTCTAATGTTTTTAAATATAGACCTCTAATCTATTTCTCCTTATAGCTATGCAGATGGGCTGAGTTGAAATGTACTAAAAACTTCAAAATAAATTCAAACCAATGTCATGGAAAAGTTAAGCGAAGACAAAACCAACCGTAAATATCTATTTTTGTTAATAAAAACACTATTTAACCACACCACCTTCATTGTTTATTGTATGCACATAAAATCCTGTTAACCGAACCCCATTCGTTGAAAGTTGAACTAAAATTAATTAGAGTACAAATCGTTAAACAGTTATAAACACACAAAAAAGGACAGATAACATGGATCCCATACTGGAAGTTAAGGGACTGTATAAAGTGTTTGGAGAAGACCCAGAAAGAGCCTTCTCGCTTATCGAAAAAGGTATCGATAAGGACGGTATTTTTGAACAGACAGGTTTAACAGTCGGCGTAAACGATGTATCTCTAACCATTAACGAAGGTGAAATTTTCGTGATCATGGGGCTTTCTGGTTCGGGAAAATCTACTCTCGTTCGACTCCTAAACCGACTCATTGAGCCAACGAAAGGCAGTGTTTATCTAAAAGGGAAAGATATTGCCCATATCTCTGAAGACGAACTTCGAGAAGTTCGTCGCAACAATATCTCAATGGTGTTTCAAAGTTTCGCACTTATGCCTCACATGACGGTGATCGAAAACGCTGCATTCGGTTTAGAACTTGCTGGCATTGATGTTAATGAACGTCAGAAAAGTGCCCTTTCCGCCTTGGAAAGAGTTGGCTTAGACCCTTATGCAGAATCTTTCCCTGACGAGTTATCCGGTGGTATGAAACAGCGCGTGGGTTTAGCAAGGGCATTGGCTTGTGACCCAGACATTCTATTAATGGACGAGGCGTTTTCCGCTTTAGACCCATTAATCCGTTCTGAGATGCAGGATGAGCTTATTCGTCTACAAAACGATGACAAACGCACAATTGTCTTCATCTCTCATGATTTGGACGAAGCAATGCGTATTGGTGATCGTATCGCCATCATGCAAAACGGTGAGGTTGTTCAGGTTGGCACACCTGATGAAATATTGCACAGCCCAGCAAATGATTATGTCGAAGCGTTTTTCCGCGGCGTAAACATCGCAAGTGTCTTGACAGCAAAAGATATCGCTCGCAAGAAGCCAGCCGCCGTCTTTAAGAAATCGGAAAATGATGGCCCGGGCTCTGCGATGCAGATTCTGATGGATCATGACCGTGATTACGGCATTGTCGTCGATAAATCTAGCCGATATTCCGGCATCGTGTCTCTTGACTCACTACGTTTGGCTCACAAAGAAAACCGCTCTCTAGCCAGTGCTCAATTGACGGATGAAGTCACTCTTCAGCCAGAGCAGTCAATCAATGACATTTTGGGGCTAGTTGCAGGCGTTCCTTATGCCGTACCTGTCGTTGATGAGCAAGGTACTTACTTTGGTGTCGTGACTAAATCACGTCTTCTACAAACACTAGATAAGGATTAACACGATGTCTTCAGAGCAAACTAACAATGATCCCTGGTCGAATACCGCTCCTGCACAAGATGATCCTTGGTCACAAGGTGCAGGTGCTGACGCTGCCCCAAGTAATGACTGGTTAAGCTCAGAAACTGTAGAGCAAGCGCCATTCGACATTATGAACCCATTCCAAGATGCGGTTCTACCACTTGATAGCTGGGTAGAATCGGGATTGAACTGGTTGGTGGAACATGGTCGCCCTGTTTTCCAAGCAATTCGAGTTCCAATCGACTTTATTCTTACCTCGTTTGAAACTGCTTTGGTGTCTACACCTGCGCCTATCATGGTGCTCATTTTATTTTTGCTGGCGTGGCAGTTTTCCAATGTAAAACTCGGTTTTTCAACACTTGTATCCCTTGTTTTTATCGGCCTAATTGGTGCGTGGTCACAGGCGATGACAACGCTCGCACTGGTTTTAACCGCCGTCTTCTTCTGTTTGCTTATCGGGCTACCGATGGGGATATGGTTGGCGAGAAGCCAAACCGCAGCCAAATTTGTTAGACCAATACTCGATGCAATGCAAACGACCCCCGCGTTCGTTTATCTAGTGCCAATCGTTATGCTATTCGGTATTGGTAACGTTCCTGGCGTTGTAGTAACCATCATTTTCGCACTGCCTCCCGTTGTGCGCCTGACTATTTTAGGGATTCAGCAAGTACCTGAAGAGCTGATCGAAGCGGGCCACTCTTTCGGGGCAAACAAAAAACAGATGCTTTACCGCATCCAATTGCCATTGGCGTTACCAACGATTATGGCAGGGGTAAACCAAACCTTGATGCTTTCGCTTTCTATGGTAGTGATCGCTTCAATGATTGCGGTTGGCGGCTTGGGCCAAATGGTACTTCGTGGTATCGGCCGACTTGATATGGGTCTTGCTGCTGTCGGTGGCTTAGGCATCGTAATTCTCGCCATTTTATTAGACCGTATTACCCAAGTATTAGGGGTTAATGCGGGTAACACCAAGCTTCGCTGGTATCACACAGGTCCTGTTTCATACCTATTAAAACTGAAAACAAAGACGAACCAAGACGATCTAAAACTTAGGAGAAACATCAATGAATAATTCATGGAAGAAAGCGCTCTCTGTTGGAGCTCTAAGTACTATCGCATTTTCAACTTATGGTGTGGCAAGCGAACTACCGGGTGAAGGTGTGACTGTTCAGCCAGTTCAATCAACCGTTGCAGAGGAAACGTTTCAAACATTGATCGTAAACCGTGCACTTGAAGAGCTTGGTTACGACGTAAAACCGACTAAAGAAGTCGATTACAACGTAGGCTATACCTCTATTGCTAAAGGCGACGCCACTTTCTTAGCTGTAGGTTGGTTCCCTCTTCACGCCGATAAGTACACGATGTCTGGCGGTGATGATAAGTTTTTCCGCAAAGGTCAATATGTAAGTGGTGCTGCTCAAGGTTACTTGATCGATAAAAAAACCGCTGAAAAATATGGCATCACAAATATTGGTCAATTAAAAGATCCAAAACTGGCGAAACTTTTCGATGCCAACGGTGACGGTAAAGCGGACTTAACAGGTTGTAACCCAGGTTGGGGTTGTGAAATGGTCGTTGAGCATCAGTTGGATGCGTTCAAGCTTCGTGACACAGTAACGCACAACCAAGGTAACTACGCTGCGATTATCGCTGACACGATTTCTCGTTACAAAAAAGGCGATCCGATTCTTTACTACACTTGGACACCTTACTGGGTAAGTGGCGTCTTAGTTCCGGGTAAAGATGTTGTTTGGTTAGAAGTGCCATTCTCTTCACTTCCTGGTGAGCGTAAGGACATCGACACAACACTAGAGAACGGTAAGAACTACGGCTTTGAGATGAACTCTATGCGCATCGTTGCGAACAAAGAGTTTACTGAAAAGAACCCAGCAGCAGCGAAGCTGTTTGAAATCATCAAGCTAAACATCAATGATGTTAGTGCGCAGAATATGATGATGAGCCAAGGTAAGAACAGCTCAGCAGACATCGAGTCTCATGTAAATGGCTGGATCAAAGCGAACCAGAAAAAGTTCGACGCATGGGTAGACGAAGCTAAAAAAGCAGCCATGTAATCGGCACAACCATTAAAATACGTGACACCTAACTTTAGAGCCAACCGTTCACATCGGTTGGCTCTAATTTTATTCACCGTAGTAAAAAGAGTTACAACAATATTGAGCCCTGCTCCTCAGTATTTTCTTAAAGTTTCTACTTAATTTCATTCCTTAAGAGTTTCTTAAGTTTCGCGTTTTATTTTGTTGATAACCAATCAAACAAAGGAAGCGCTCATGAAACACCATGCACAAATTTCTGCAGATGGCTTTACTTTAGACATCGTCTATCCAATGCATCCGCTTTGGAGCCAAGTTATCGAGCATGTTTCTCAGCGTTATCAAGAAGCATTCTTTGCCGAGCTCAAACAGTTTATGCCGGCGTATTTAACCCTCATCGAAGGCGGTCAAATCATTTCCGTATGCGGCTTTCGCATCGCCGAAAATGAGCCCTTGTTCCTTGAACAGTATTTGGAAGACGATGCCCAAAAGCTGGTTTCTAACGTATTTAACTGCGACGTAAAACGTTCGAACTTAGTGGAATTCGGTCACTTGGCATCTTTTGCTAAGGGCATGTCGTCTCTGCACTTCTACCTCATCGCAGAAATGCTGGTCAATCTCGGTTTTGAATGGTGCATCTTCACCGCGACAGACCCACTTCACGCCATGATGGCGCGCCTAGGGTTGGAGCCTCATATCATCGCGCAGGCCGATCAAAACAAAGTCCCCGATGCCGAGTCCACTTGGGGGTCGTACTACGAACATCAACCACGTGTGTTAGCTGGCAATTTGCAAAAAGGACTCGAACGTCTTCGATTAATCCAAGAAAGAAAACGCAAACAAGCCTAGATAGAAAAGTAAACGTCGTTAGAAAAGCAAACACAACCAGAACAACTTGGTTAAACACAACGCCAAAATATAGGTGATGTATGAATATTCTCCTCGATGCCATTACAAAATGGGCAAAAACGACACCAGATCGAGTAGCACTTGTCGGCTACGAAGCGAATCAAACGGTTGAACTGACTTACTCTGAATTGTTAAACAAGATCGAACTCGTTGCCGCCGAGCTTATTGCACAGAACATCAAAGCACTCGCGCTACGCGCAGAAAACAGCATCGATTGGGCCATTGTTGATTTGGCGGCGATGGCGGCAGACATAGTCGTCGTACCTATTCCGACTTTTTTCTCTGATGCACAAGTTGAACATACGTTAGAGCAATCAGGCGTAGATGCTTTAGTTGGCGATTGGCAAGCATGGTTGGCTTCTCATCCTAAGCAAAGCTTTAACCAGCAAGACCATCCGTTTTCCATTGCAAATTTGCCTTTGCTGCGTCGTAACCAGTTGGGAGATGAAGGTACACAGGTAGCTTATCTACCAGAAACCGGAAAAATCACTTTTACGTCTGGCTCGACTGGTCAGCCTAAAGGTGTGTGTTTAAGCAATGATCATTTGTGTTTGGTGGCGAAATCGCTCGCCGACGCAGTAAACAGCACGGCGCACTCGCACTTAGTGCTGCTTCCGTTATCGACGCTTCTCGAGAACATAACAGGCGTTTATGTACCACTCATGTTGGGCGTGACGTCATATATTTTACCCGGAGAGCAAACCGGCTTACTCGGTTCAAGCCAATTCGAACCGGGTTTGTTTGCGCAAGCATTAGCGACCATCAAACCAGAAAGCTTAGCGCTAACACCAGCATTATTGCTTGCGCTCATTCACATCGCGAAACAGCAGCCCTCTCTTGTGGATTCTCTAAAATTTGTCGCTGTTGGCGGCGCAAGAGTGTCGTCGCAACTGATTAACACCGCGCATGCGCTGAACATCCCTGCGTTTGAAGGCTATGGCTTGTCTGAATGTGGCTCTGTTGTTTGTTTGAATACACCAGCCGCATTTAAAGCAGGAACGTGTGGCAAACCGCTTCCGCACACTCAGATTCGTATCGCGGAAGATGGTGAACTGCTCGTCAAAGGCAACGTTGCTCTTGGTTATTTGAATGAGCCGTTTACTCAAGAATGGTTAGCAACTGGTGACTTAGCCCAAATTGACGCACAAGGCTTTGTCTCTCTCTCGGGACGTAAGAAGAACCTTATCGTCACCGCGTATGGCAGAAATGTCTCACCGGAATGGATTGAATCAGAAGCGTTGGCGTTTTTGCCGATGACGCCACTGATCGTTACGGGCGATAGCCAACAAACATTATGCGCTGTCATTGCCAATAGCGAAGACGTCGAAGCAAAGGTTCATACATTAAACCAAACCCTACCCGATTACGCTCAAATCCGAACCTTGTTGCTACTTGACAACCCACGAGCCATCTCTGGTTGGTACACGGATAACGGCAAGCTCAAACGAAATCAAATCGAACATGATGTGGCTCAGTTATTAGCGAGCACAACGCCTGAATTAACGCTGCAAGCGCAAAAGATCCAACGCATCGTTTTGCCCTTCCAGCAACACATTACGTCTTTCCAAACTGCATCTTAGTTAACGGCTTCTTAAGGAGAAGGTTATGACTTTATTTTTCGAACAACTCAAACAAAGCACTGCCGCTGCTCAACAAGCAATGTTAACTGCGCCAGTCATCGCAGAAGTTCAACAAGGCAACATTTCCAAAGATATGTATATCGCCTTTCTAACCCAAGCTTACCATCACGTTAAGCACACTGTTCCCTTGCTGATGGCGTGTGGAGGCCGACTATCTGGCGAATACGAATGGGTACGAGATGCCATTGCCGAGTACATCGAGGAAGAGAAAGGCCATCAAGAATGGATTTTAAATGACATCAAAGCGTGCGGCGGCGATGCCGAAGCAGTGCGCAATAACAAAGATGTAGGTCAAGTAGGTGCACCGATTGAACTGATGGTTTCCTACCTTTACCACAACATTGACCGCCACAACCCACTCGCGCTGTTTGGCATGGTGTGGGTATTAGAAGGCACCAGCGTCGGTATTGGTGGCCAAATGGCTGAAAAAATCCAGTCAACGCTAAGCCTACCGCCTTCGGCAATGACTTACCTAGTTTCACACAGCGTGTTAGACCAAGATCATCTGCAATTTTTTGAATCACTGATGAACAAAATCACCAAAGTGGAAGATCAACAAGTCATTATCGACTCCGCAAAAATGGTGTTCGCATTGTACGGACAAATGCTGCGTTCTTTGCCTTCTTTCTCAACCCAACAAGCGGCGTGAGGTGAAGCATGATCATTAACAACAGCACCATTCTCCTGACAGGAGCAACGGGCGGAATTGGGCAAGCCATCGCGCAAGAGTTAGCAAAACGCGGAGCCAGCCTCATTCTTGTTGGGCGAAACGAAGAGAGCTTGCAAACACTACAGCGTGAACTGTCGAATCCAGAACGCCATGACCTAGTCGTTGCAGACATCACCTCACCAGAAGGACTAACTGCGATTAAAGATCGAGCGCGTCAACATCAAAAAGTGGACGCACTGATTAACAATGCGGGCAGCAACGATTTCTCGTTGTTAAGCCACAAACGACCAACGCAGATTGCAGACGAAATCCAACTCAATCTCGTTGCGCCGATGCTGCTGTGCCAATCCGCGTTAACGTGGTTAAAGCAGCCTGGGGTGATTCTCAATATAGGTTCCACATTCGGCTCAATTGGCTACCCAGGCTATACCTCCTATTGCGCGGCAAAAGCGGGGTTGCACCGCTTTACCGAATCGCTCGACAGAGAGCTGTTCGCAACCGGAATCCGTGCGCTGTATTTGGCACCAAGGGCGACAGAAACCTCACTCAATAGTGATGCCGTCAATGAAATGAATCGACAACTGGGTAATAAAACGGACTCGCCGCAAGTTGTAGCCGATCACGTTGTCACCATGTTGGAAAAAGAAATTTCCGCGAAATGGATTGGTTGGCCAGAAAAGCTTTTTGCGCGCATCAATCAACTGCTTCCAAGCGTGGTTTCTTCTGCGATTCGTAAGCAGCAAGAAACCATTCATCAATACGTAAACCGAGTCAGTCACTGAAGAGGACATAGACGATGAAGACCAAACAACTACTTTGCGCTTTGACGGTTTGTTCAACGTTAGCTTCGACCGCTGCGTTGGCAGGTAATACTCCACTGCAACAAGTTCAAAAGAAATGGGCGGAATGTCAGTACAGCACGCCCGATGGAGACGAAAAGGAACAATGCTTCCATCGCGCGATTGCCAAAACCAGTATTTATCTCGACAGAGAACCGGGCAATCCCGAACTCACTGTTTGGCTGGCAATCAATAAAGCATCGCTGGCTGGTGCTCAAGGTGGCTTAGGTGCATTGTCACTCGCCAAAGAAGCCAAATCTTTACTCGAAGGGGTAATTGCAACGTCACCGCAAACGCTTGATGGCTCTGCATACACCAGTTTGGGTTCTCTGTATTACAAAGTTCCGGGGTGGCCAATTGGCTTTGGTGATGACGATAAAGCCGAAGAAATGTTGAAAAAAGCGTTAGAGATCAATCCAAAAGGCATCGATCCGAACTATTTTTATGGAGACTTCCTTGCAGAAGAAGGTCGAGACAAAGAAGCGAAATTGTATTTGACTCGCGCAATTCAGGCGTCACCTCGTCCTGACCGACCTTTGGCTGATAAAGGTCGAAAACTGGAAATTGAAGCGACTCTTGGGAGATTGAAATAAACCATGCGCTTATTACTCGTAGAAGATGACAAACTACTCGGTCAATCCATGGTGACTTCATTAAGTCGCCATGGGTACACCGTGGATTGGGTGGAAAAAGGCTATGGCGTGACTAGCGCACTCAAAACAGAAGCGTTCACCGCCGTGATTTTGGATCTCACTCTCCCCGATATCGATGGATTGGAAGTTCTGCGTAATATTCGCAAAGGCGGATTTAAGCTCCCAGTGATGATACTTACCGCACGAGACGACATTCGCGATCGCGTTCAAGGCCTCGACGGCGGCGCAGATGACTACCTCGGAAAACCGTTTGCACTCGAAGAGTTGCTCGCTCGCTTGCGTGTGTTGATTCGCCGTCAATCCGGTAGTGCAGAAGAAATCATTCAAGTTGGACAGTTATCTTTATCCTTATCGGAACAAAGCATTCGCTACGATGACGCGCCGCTTAAACTCACACGCAATGAATTTAAAATCCTCACCAGTTTGATGACGAACGCCGGACGCGTGCAAAGTAAGGAGCAATTGCAACAATCACTACACGGCTGGGATGAAGGTTCAAGCGACAACGCTATCGAAGTTCATATTCACAATTTGCGTAAAAAAGCGCCCAAAGTGGTCATTAAAAATATTCGCGGTGTGGGGTACATTCTTGAAAGATAAGAAATCGTACTCGATCAAACGTCAGTTAACTCTATCAGTCGGCGTGTTGGTAAGTGTTCTCTTACTCATCTCACTTTATTTCAGTTTCCAATCTGCGAAGCACGAGGTCGAAGAAGTTTATGACGCTAGGCTTGGACAATCCGCAAAATTAATGTTGCTGACGCTCTCAATTTCAACGGAAGAGAGGACTCTCGCTAACCATCGAGAGTTATTTAATGAGTGGATGGAAAACATTGAGTCAATATCAAAGTCTGACGATGACAATGTCACAAAGTTCGGCCACCCTTATGAACAAAACTTGGTTTTCCAATTCTATCGAGACAACACACTAATCTGGAGCTCTGATCAAAGCTTGCACGCACTCTCTACGTCCTTTGATAATAACGGCTACGCTGATATCGTAAAAGACGCTACACAATGGCGTACATTTCAGATTTCACTACCACAAACAAAACATGATAATGAATACGTCGTGGTTGCAGAAAAATACAAGATACGTAAAGAGATCATCCACGAAATTGCCCTATCCACATCAATAGAACAATTGCTGATACTACCAACTTTGTTGCTTTTGCTGTTTTGGTTGATCGATAAACACTTCCGACCGATTAACGACCTGCGCACCGCCATCACACAAAGAAACGTACACCGATTAGATCGCATTCATGTAAAAGACAACACCGTTGAACTCGCACCACTTGTCGATTCGCTCAACTCTCTCCTCTCTGAACTAGAGTTAGCCTGGCAAAGAGAGAAACGCTTTACACGTGCTGCAGCGCATGAACTAAAAACCCCACTAACAATCCTTCGTCTTAACGTAGAAAATGCACTTGAAAGTAATGATCCGGAGCAACTGAGAGGAGATTTACACAACATTCTGCAAGGCATTAAACGCACTGACCGCCTTATCCATCAGCTACTGACTTTAGCTAAAGTAGATAGCTTATCAGAACGTGTATTCGACACCGTTGAGCTAACCCCTTTGTTGCAAACCGTTGTTGCTGATTTGGCACCGTTAGCATTGAAGCAGAAGCAAGACATCAGTTTATCATCTTCCAACATCGCTATATCCGGTGATCGAATGTTGTTAGAGGTGTTATTTCGTAACCTCGTCGATAATGCGATTCGTTACTCCGGCGAGCACAGTGACATACAAGTCAGCCTCACTGAGAACAATAATACAATCAAAGTCTTAATTTCCGATACTGGTCCAGAAATCCCGAAAGAAACTCGTGAAAGAATCTTCGAACAGTTTTATCGGGGTCATTCCGAACATGGCGACGGTGCGGGTTTAGGGATGTCAATTTGCAAAGACATTACAGCACTACACCGTGCAACACTTGAGCTCATTCCCAGAGAAAATAGTAGGAATACGTTTGTCGTCACTTTCCCAAAGTGCTAACAAAAGCGATACAGACCATAACCTGTTTAATTTATGTTCTAGCCGAACATGAGCTTCATTCCACACTTACATAGACATACCAACACTTACACTACTCGACCATAAACCCACATTATAATTCACGTTTATTTCACGCTTGCTTTGTTAAAAACAACACAACATAACAATTAAACTATTCGAATAAATATGAAAAACTTATCTAAGGGCTCTGTGTGGGGGCCTTTGCAGCCAATTGCTGCTTTTTCTTTGTTTTCACTTATATTTTTGTCTATCTCACGCGTTTTGCTCGCCTTTTGGCAACTTGATCGAATTGACTCTTTCAACGACTTAATTTACATCCTAGGCCAAGGCTTACGCGTAGACATTGCAACACTGTGCTGGTTATTCATCCTCCCTGCACTGCTTTCTGCCCTAATGCCATTAAACGGCAAGATTGGGCAATGCTGGAAATGGATATTGCGCATATGGATGGTTTTAGGGCTTTGGATTCTCGTATATATGGAACTGGCAACGGCACCATTCATTCAAGAATATGACCTACGCCCAAACCGTCTGTTTGTGGAATACCTTATCTATCCGAAAGAGGTCATGGGCATGCTTTGGACTGGCTATAAGCTAGAGCTGTTTATTGGCGCGTTAGGCACGGCATTAACTCTAGTTTTGGGTTGGAAGTGGAGCCAAAAACTGACCGACAATGCACAGCAGATCAACTGGAAGTGGCGCCCACTATTAGCAATTTTCGTTGTGCTTCTTGGTGTTGCAGGTGCACGCTCGTCTTTAGGCCACCGCCCGCTAAACCCTGCCATGGTGGCATTTTCTAACGATCCACTGCTTAACGACTTAGCATTAAATTCATCTTACTCACTGCTGTTTGCTGTCAACAGCATGAAGTCAGAAAAAAGCGCAGAGCAGTTTTACGGCAAGATGGATAATCAAAAGATGCTGGAGCTAGTTCGCGCTTCGTCAAAAAAGTCCGACTTTGATCCAACATTGCTTCCAACCATGAACAGTAACCCTGCGACCTACCATGGTAAACGTAAGAACTTAGTGATCTTGCTACAAGAGAGCTTAGGAGCGCAATTTGTGGGTTCTTTGGGTGGTCTGCCTCTTACGCCAAACCTAGACGAACTCATGGCTGAAGGTTGGCAGTTCACGCAAATGTACGCAACGGGTACTCGTTCTGTTCGTGGAATCGAAGCTGTAACCACGGGTTTTCCACCATCCCCTTCTCGCGCAGTGGTCAAACTAAGCAAAAGCCAAACAGGCTTCTTTACCATCGCAGACTTACTCAAAGCACAAGGCTATCACACGCAATTTATTTATGGCGGTGAAGCAAACTTCGATAACATGAAAACCTTCTTCTTCGGTAATGGTTTTGATCAAATCGTCGAAGAAGATGATTACAATAACCCAAGCTTTGTTGGCTCTTGGGGGGTCAGTGATGAAGATTTATACAACAAAGCAGACGAAGAGTTTGAACGTCTTTCAAAAAGCGACAAACCTTTTTTCAGCTTAGTTTTTACGTCAAGCAATCACAGTCCTTATGAGTATCCGAAAGGTAAAATTGAGCCATACGATTCCGAACACATGACGCGTAATAACGCGGTAAAATATTCAGATTACGCTTTGGGTACGTTCTTTGACAAAGCGAAAAACTCATCCTACTGGGATGATACTATTTTCATTGTCATTGCAGACCACGATGCCCGCGTGTCTGGTGCTAACTTGGTTCCAGTTAAGCACTTCCATATCCCTGCATTGATCATTGGTAAAGACATTCAACCACGTAAAGATGACCGTATCGCAAACAACATAGATATGCCGCCTACGCTGTTGTCTCTTATTGGCGTAGACGCCAAAACGCCGATGATTGGTCGTGATTTAACGAAACCACTGGCTCGCGAAGATGAACGCGCAATGATGCAATACGACAAAAACTTTGGTTATTTAACGCGTGACAACCTAGTTGTGCTTTCTCCTGGTGAAAAAGTGTCGACCATGGAATACGACTTTGAAAGCCAAACCATGAAACCGCTAGAAGTCGATGAATCCGTTATTGAACGCGCAAAAGCAAACGCATTGTTTGCATCTAAGGCGTATCAAAACAACTGGTACGCTTCGAAATGTACCAACTAATATCTGCTGATTCAGTTAAAAAGGAGCCAAATGGCTCCTTTTCTTTATTCTGTAAGACTCTTCACTCTTAGAGTACATGGAGGAACGCACACTTTGTATCTAGAAAATCATAGTCATATGTAGAGCATGAACTTTTCAGGATTGTGTTCGATGACTAAGGCCAACACGTAAACAACGAGGCTTGTTGATATCAAGCCAAACAGAAAACTGACCCGAAATACCATCGTTGTTATCGTGATAAAACCATAGGCAAATACACCACTATTAATCATAGCGTACAAATTATCCAGACCAAAACTTGGTAAGGGTGCGCTAATAAATAGGAGTGAAAACATCATAATATTTGAAAATTTTTTAACCCAACTTGGTTTTTGTAGATAAAAACCCGAAATAGAAAAGGACAACAACAGCAATGGCACTAACCCATAATAAGTAAATTTGTAATATGGCGTAATCCAATCTGAACTCTGGTTTAAGAATAGTATTATGCAAGTAACAATGGTCGATGATAATGCTAAAGAAAAACACTTTGTTCCTTTGTAAGGTTTGTCTTCAAAGTTAAATAACTTAAAAATTCCCACTGCAATACCAAGAACAACCCATGCAAATGTCACTAGCTGTAAAAATGCGATCTCTTCGCGGATGGCAAAAAAGCCAAAGTAAATAGCATGATAAAAAGACCAAACCATACCAATTGGTAAACCCAAGGAGAGTTTTTCTAGGAGAATTTCTGACTGCTCTTCGTAATGAATAGTCCACCATACTAGTGCGACATAAGCGAGCAACACACCAAAAATGACAACATATTGCGCTTCTGAGATACTGATAATCATTGGAACTAAGGCTAGGGTTAAGCCAATGATAACAAATAGAATCTGGTAACAAATCGCGGGTAATGTGCAAATAAGTCGCCAAAATACCCTACCGATATCTTGAAGAAGTTCGTAGGTTTGAGCGATAAAATAAGCAACAGCAGCGATAAGAAGCAACACTCCACATAGTTTCATCAGGTTAACTAAGTTAAATAGTTTCACCCAGTCACTGCTTTCTTCGGCTTGCTTCAGCTCTTTTTGAGCGTCATCAATGTGAGCGAGTTTCAATAAGGCATTTTTTCTGTCTTCATTTTCGAGAAAGTGTCCAAACTCTTGGTTTGCTTCACTCTCCGTTATCACTCCATTTTTGTAAAGAAGATAGATAGTTGAAAGGCTCACTCTTTCTATTTCTGTAAGATCACGAATTTTTTCTTTATTATTAATTTCATTGATAGTTAAAATTTGACTTTCTTTCTTTTCTATATTTTTTGCTGAAATACTTAATGAACATGTAACACAAAAAATAATAATTAACAGTGAACTAATCGTTTTACACATATGAACGGGATTGCTTTTGACAAGGAAATGTCGAGAAGATAAATGGAATCAAATACAAAGCAAACGATATGTTCATATGCTCGATCCTGAGCCAATAAAATTGAAAGTGATACTTCTCACTATTTCAAACAAGGTACTTTAACTTGGTCTACTGACAAAGCCTGTCTTACCCTTCCGTTAGATTCAACCTCATACTTCTAGTAAATTGAGAAACAGACCATGCTAACTATCAATTCATTCGTCCTCTATGTTGAGGACATCCACGTAAGCCAAGCTTTTTACTCGAAACTGTTTGATTGTGAGGTCACGTTTTTGTCTCCAACATTTGCTTCTATGCCACTCGCAAATGGCTTAAAACTGACACTCAAGCAAAGTGATGTTCTTTCCCCTTCCAGCGACATCAAAGGTGGTGGCACCGAGTTATCATTTGCAGTGCGCAACCGCCATACGTTAGAGCACGTTTACAATAGTTGGAAAAACATGGGCGTTGAGTTTGCTCAACCACCAATGACTTCGGTGTATGGCTTAAATTTTGTGGCTACCGATCCGGATAAACATCGCATTCGCGTTTTCATTAGTGAATAAAAATGCGTTAAAAATGCTTTTTACCCATTCCCAATGTGACTTCAATAAATTAGACTCAGGGAAACATCAAAAGCTGCGTTGTATATAAGAAGGAATGCCCATGAGCTCAAGTATGATCCTTAGCGAATCTCTAATCGAGAGTGGAAGAGATATCCCCCTCAAAGAACTGCTTTACGCAAAGCGCGTGCTGGATAACTACATGGCGGTAGCAAAAGAGAGCAGCCCACTTGAGCTGTTGACAGAGATGAAATCGGCAGCAAAGCAAGTGGAATACTTTACCACTACGAGTAACCCGTGTGAGGCTCGTAATGTCATCAGTCAGATGATTGATAAAATCGACACCGCGGAATCTTTTGAGTCGTTCAAGGCTTTAGCAGGCAAGCCCTCACTAGCTCTCAATGAGCTGATTGAAGATCGCGCCCAACTGATTAAACATGAGCGAGAATTGCTGCTTGCTTCAGGCTATGACGCCTCGCGTATCTAAGAATAAACGTTAGCTCCCGAGTTTAAATCTAGCAACGAAAAAGGAGCTCTTAAAGAGCTCCTTTTACTTTCCAAAATCAGGTATAAAAGATCTAGAGGCCGATATCTTCAGTTATTGCTTTGATTTGCTTGAGATCCATTTTATAAACTTCAATCATTTGATCGACCTGACTTAGTCGTGAATTGGCTTCATCGTGTTTATCACACGCGTCCGATTTCACGTCCCAAGATTTACCTTCCAAAAATACATCACACTCTTTTTTGAGTTTCTCGATCTTAGGCAATAATTTCGCCCTTTCTTTCTCTAGGGACTCCAATTCTTGCGAAATTTTCAGCTCTTTTTGAAACACCTCGCGCGATCGTTCAAAGATAGTCGCTTGCATATCCGCTTGACGACTCAGCTTCTCATTTTCTGATTTTGTCGTATTGATCTTATCTGCCTGTTGTTTCAATTGAGACTCTAGCGACAGGTTAACTTTCTCGACCTCAGTCAATTGCTTTTGTAACTTCTTAAGCGCTTTCTCGTGCGCTTCATCTTTCGCTGCGAGCAGTTCAGTGACTTTATCTTGTATTTCTTGGTCGAGCGCTTCTTCGCGCACTTTTACTTGAGACACCAACTGCGTTTTATCTTGCGTCAACGCTTGGTATTTTTCTTCTAGCACATGATAAGTCGATTCCCACTTGTTCGCAGTGACAATCGATCCAACAAGGCCACCAAATGCTAATCCTAATACCGCAGCAATCGCGATATAGATATGAGTACGTTTGTCACGCTCTTCAATGACAACAACGTCGTCTTGTTCTTCCATCTTGTTCTGAGAACTCACCGTATACTACTCCAAGGACTCTTTTACTTTGCTAGCGGATCAATTCCGCAAACATAATCGATGCTGTATAAATCAGAAAGGCGCCAATTAATGTTATAACGGTCGCTTTTTGGACTTTTTCATTGGTTCGATAACGAAACAGCACAAATGCTACTGCAATCAACACCGCAATGGCTAATAATCTGGTCATACCGCCTCCTTGTCCACTCATGAAAAACTGCCTAGGTCCATAGACGGTTTCACAAAGATTTATTGTAACTCATTTATACGCCCCATAAGGTCAACTTAGCGTAGATTTTAAAATAAGTGCTCCGATTTTAATCAAATTTGTGTCCTTAATTGAATAACTTATGTCGTAATAATCGAAACACATTTATCGTTCTGAAGTGTGTTCTTGGTTCTATTCCCTAGCCCAATGAGTTTTGTTTATGCAGTTGCTCACACAAAAAACTTGGTAAACATAGCTTCGTGAAAATAAGTGGGGTTATTTCGTTGAAAATAAATTGACATAGGGTGTTGAAATGGACCAAAAACATGATAGAGTTCACACGTTAATGATGACCAGCATCATTAACTAACCTTTACTCATTTAATTGAGTAATTGTTCCGATGAAGACTGCAGGAGAGTGGTTATTAATCAAATTTTAACATTTGATTAGCATAACTCGCCGAAGAATTAACTATTTCAGGTGCTACCTAGGTAGCGGGGACTGTAGTTGGAGGAACCTCTGGAGAGAACCGTTAAATCGGTCGCCGAAGGAGCAAGTCTTGCACTCACGCAAGGTGAAACTCTCAGGCAAAAGGACAGAGGAGTGGAAAGTTACAACCTAACTATTTTGCTTGGCCTTCCCGCCTACAACCAATAGCTTAGTTCTTTTAGAGATCGTTGATCTCGTCCTTTCCCTCTTCTCCTTATTAGTTGTTTTATTAAGGGGAAATCATGAACGACCTACAATCTTTACTACAAACCATCGATAATTTTGTCTGGGGTCCACCACTGCTTATTTTGCTAGTGGGTACCGGTGTTTACTTCACTTTTAGCCTCGGCTTGATCCAGTTTAAACATCTCCCAACAGCGCTAGCGATGGTATTCAGTAAAGATAAGTCATCTGATAAACAAGGTGACGTTTCTAGCTTTGCAGCACTTTGTACTGCGCTCTCAGCAACGATTGGTACTGGTAACATTGTTGGTGTTGCCACCGCGATCAAACTTGGTGGACCAGGTGCCCTATTCTGGATGTGGCTCGCCGCCCTTTTCGGAATGGCGACTAAATACGCCGAATGTTTGTTAGCGGTTAAATACCGAAGAGTAGATGATAAAGGCCAAATGATTGGTGGCCCAATGTACTATCTGCAATACGGTGTTGGCTCAAAAGCTCTCGCGATCATGTTTGCAGTGTTTGCTTTGGGTGTTGCTTGTTTTGGTATTGGTACGTTTCCACAAGTAAACGCGATTCTGGATGCAAGTGAGATATCTCTCGGTGTTGACCGTGAGCTCTCTGCCTTTGTACTGACTCTTTTGGTTGCTTTCGTAACTTTGGGTGGCATCAAATCCATTGCTAACGTTGCAGGAAAAGTGGTTCCTACCATGGCTGTATTTTACGTGTTGGCGTGTTTAAGCGTGATCATCATGAATGCAGACCAATTGTTCAACGCCGTTGAATTAGTGTTGGTATCAGCATTTACATCAACAGCAGCGACTGGCGGTTTCTTAGGTGCAAGTATCATGCTGGCGATCCAATCAGGTATCGCTCGTGGCGTATTCTCAAACGAATCTGGTTTGGGTAGCGCGCCTATGGCAGCAGCGGCAGCGAAAACAGACTCTTGTGTGAAACAAGGCCTGATTTCAATGACAGGTACCTTCTTTGATACCATCATTATTTGTACCATGACGGGCCTAGCCTTGATCCTTACTGGCGCATGGCAAAGCGACTTTTCTGGTGCAGCAATGACGACTCATGCCTTTGCGGTAGGTTTGAATGCGGATACATTTGGCCCAATGCTGGTGTCAATTGGTTTGATGTTTTTTGCATTCACAACCATTCTTGGATGGAACTACTACGGTGAGCGTTGCGTTGTGTTCCTCTTTGGTACAAAAGCGGTGCTTCCTTATAAGCTGATTTTCGTTGGTTTGGTGGCATCAGGCGCGTTCCTCCATCTAGACATGATTTGGCTACTCGCCGATATCGTAAATGGTCTGATGGCGATTCCTAACCTAATCGGTTTGATCGCACTGCGTCACGTCGTGCTGGCAGAAACCAAGCTGTTCTTTAGCTCAGCATCGCAATCTGATGAAATTGAAGCAGTAAAAGCTTAGTGACATGACAAGTGTTCAGTAATGAACCGTCAATCGCTGAAAGTAAATTGGAAATGGTAAAAACATAAAGCCCGCTGGTATTCAGCGGGCTTTATTTTATCTTAAGCTAGCCGGTTAATCTCTCAACCATTGATGCTCAACCTTTTCTCCGCGTTCTTGAAAAAACTTCGCATTTTTTTGCTTGAATTGATCCGACTTCAGCTCTGATAGAGGCCAGTCTGAAAACGCCTCTGTTACGAACGAATCTCCAACCCCAACTTCAATCGATTCAAGATGCTTCCCGATGTAGCGATAAAAGTAGCTCTGCCCCAGTGCATCACAAACCATCGGCACATGTCTCATGCGTTGATGGTTGACGGATACTGAAGCCCAAGTTGTCGTTTTAGGTTCGCAGCTTTGCTCTTTTACAACATCAACTTCAAATTTATTGTCCATTGTTGTCGAGACAAAAACGACAATACCGTCATTCATATACACACGTCGAAGTAATAGCTGTTTCGTGTCTTGAGTTCGCGTCTGTTGTATTCCATTGGAAAATGGCTCGAAATAGCCCCAGTGCCAAGACCAGGTCATGCCACGTTGCGCAAACTGTACCTGTGGCCATGTCTGCCAAACAATGGCACCAACCACGCCAGTAATAAACACAACGAGCAATATCAAAAGGTGGTAAATATTGCGCATTACACGGGCTTTTCAATCAATAACTTTACGCCAAGTGCGACTAAGACAGCGCCCGTCGCCCCTTCCATCCACTTCATAAAGCTTGCATTCTTTAACAGGCTCTTAGCTGAGTTAAGTGCGCCAGCCAAACCACACTGCCAAACCATCGCAATAATAAAGTGCACGGATGCCATCATCATTGATTGAAGCAAAGGAGAACCTTCTGGATTCACAAACTGTGGCAAGAACGCCAAGTAGAAAACTGCCGTTTTTGGGTTCAAGACGTTAGAAAGAAAGCCCTCTCTAAAAGAGCGTTTGCCATTAAACACTTCATGAACCTGCTCAGTCACTGACAAACCATTCTTCGACGACATCAGGGCTTTTAAACTGCTCAGACCAAGCCAAATAAGATAAGCTGCACCAATCATTTTTACGATTTGGAACAACTCTGCAGATTGCGCCAGAATGGCCGAAATTCCAACCGCTGAAAAGAAAGCATGCACAAATAAGCCAAAGCAAATCCCTAAACTGGTTGTACATCCGTCTTTTAAACCCGCGCGACTGGTATTACGGATAACAAGGGCCGTATCTAAACCCGGCGTTAGCGTTAAAATAGTGATGGCAATAATAAATGCCTCAAAATTCAAGATATCCATATTATCGTGATAATTAATTGTTAATCCGTCATCAATACCGTCAATCCACGAGATTCGCAAGCTTCTTTTTTTAAGAGAGCTATACAACTGAGTGAATTTATGGACAATGAGTGACGATTAATTGTTAATTATTAGTAAATTAACGCAGGTTGTTTCGTGCAACTCGACGTAAAGGACCCGTTATCGGGTGTTTAGGGAAAGAACAAAAGAATAAGAGTAGTCACATGAAAGCATTTACAAAACTCATTGAACATTCCAAAAAAGTGGCAAACTTTGAGCACCTCTCTGCCATCATAGGTTGGGACCAAGCAGCGGTCATGCCATCTGGTGGCGCTGAAGCACGCTCCAATGCTATGGCAGAGCTTGATGTACACATCCACTCATTGATGACTCAGCCACACTTGGGCGAGCTTTTCGCTCAGGCAGAAGAAGAGACGCTATCTGCGAGTGAAAAGTCCATCCTACGAGAAATGAAACGTGAATGGCAACAAGCTAACTTGCTACCAGAATCATTAGTTCAAGCTCAATCTCTTGCTGGCTCCAAATGTGAACATACATGGCGTACGCAACGAGGAGAAAATGACTGGTCTGGCTTTGAAAAGAACTGGGCAGAAGTCGTCAAGCTATCGCAAGAAGAAGCGCAAATTAGAGCCGAAGCAAACGGCACAACGCCTTACGATGCCATGCTTGATATTTATGAACCAGGCACAACGTCTGCATCGTTAGACGCGCTTTTTGCTGACGTAAAAACGTGGCTACCTTCCTTGATAGACGAAGCGCTTGAAAAACAGCAATCAGACAACATCTTATTGCCAACTGCGCACTACCCTGCGGAAAAACAAAAAGCACTAGGGCTGGAAGTCATGAAGCTACTTCAATTCGATTTTGAACACGGTCGGCTTGATGAAAGTGTCCATCCATTTTGTGGCGGTGTGCCAACAGATGTGCGTATTACAACACGTTATGATGAAAGCGAGTTTGTCCAATCATTGATGGGGATCGTCCACGAAACTGGCCATGCCCGATACGAGCAAGGACTACCAAAAAATTTAGCAGGAACGCCAGCTGGTCAAGCCCGCTCTATGGGAATTCATGAGTCACAATCGCTCTTCTTTGAAATGCAAATAGGACGAAACAACGCATTTATCGACCACCTTGCTCACATGGCTTCCAAGCATTTTTCTGGGGATGAATTTGAAAAAGACAATCTAGCCAAAATCTACACTCGCGTAGAGAAAGGCTTTATTCGCGTAGATGCGGACGAATTAACATACCCTGCCCACGTTATTCTTCGATATGAGATTGAACGTGATCTTATGAACGGTGCCATCAAGCATACAGACGTACCAGAGCTCTGGAACGAAAAAATGAAAGCGTATTTGGGGCTCTCAACGGAAGGGAATTTCAAAAACGGTTGTATGCAGGACATTCATTGGACGGATGGAAGTTTTGGATATTTCCCGTCCTACACTCTCGGTGCGATGTACGCAGCCCAATTCATGGCCGCAATGAAGCAAACGGTAGATGTGGACGCGGTTATTCGCTCTGGCGATCTGACGCCGATATTCGATTGGCTGTCGAAGAACATCTGGAGTAAAGGCAGCGTATTAACAACAGATGATCTCGTAAGAGAAGCAACGGGTGAAACACTAAATGCTAAGCACTTCCAAGCGCACCTAAAAGGCCGCTACCTGTAAATAGAAAAAGAATAGAACGTAAAAGCCCAAGGTTCGTATGTTCCTTGGGCTTTTTTAGGCTCTTTCTATACTATGCCAAGCTAGGGATAAGCCTTGGCTTGTACAAACAATCCTCGCCTTCAGGTCTGGTTTTAAACCGACGGTGAAGCCACATATATTGACTCGGACTTGCCATGATTGACGTTTCAACTATCTTATTCACGAAAACTGCCGCACCTTGAGGATCTTCTTTCGGGAAACCGTCGACTGGCGCACTAATCGTCAAGGTATAGTGTCCGTCTTTTCCTCTTACCATCGTAAAAGGCACGATGGCACAATCTGTCGAATCAACCAGCAGACTTGTACCTGTCGTCGTGCAAGCATTTTTAACGGCAAATAATGGCGCAAACGTTGAGCGTCGGTTTCCATAATCATGATCCGGTGCATACCAGACCCGCTCTCCCGTTCTAAGCGCTTCAAGCATGGCTTTAACGTTCTTGCGGTCAATAAGTGTACGATTAGAGCGAGAACGACCCTTGTATTGAAAGTAATCAAAACACGGATTGTTGTTTGGACGATAAACACCAGTTCCAGACTTTTTAATGCCAAAAGCACGAGCACCTAACTCTAAGTTCATCGAGTGTACGGCCAACATTAATGCCCCTTTGCCTGATTTTTCTAAAGCCTCGAGGTGCTCCATTCCTTTTATCGTAACGTGTTTGTTTACCCGTTTATCAGACCAAAACCATGCCATCGCCGTCTCAAATAGCGCAATACCTGTATTGTCGATATTGTCTTTTAAAATTGCTTCGCGTTGGCATTCTTCCATCTGAGGAAAGCAAAGCTCAAGATTGCGCCTAATCGTAACTTGACGTTTTTTCATGATTCGCATAGCTAAACGGCCAATGCCACGTCCTAATGCTAACTGAACTTTGAAAGGAAGGAGACTGAGTAAGTACATCACGCTGATGATAATTAAGGTTCCCCAGTAACGAGGCAAAAGAAATTCAGCCTTGAATTCAGGCTTTTGGTATTTATTCATGTGAGTATTGTCAGATGTGCCCATCTATAAGTGATAAAAACAATGATAATGGACTGCACTTTTATCATTGATAGCGCTAATAACATAAATTAAAGCGCGCGGATTCTATGGTTCTTCGACACACTACACAATAAGAACTTTGCAGAAATATGTAGGGGGATGAAAAAGCAGCAAAGATGAATCACCACGTTAACATCGATTGGAGTGATTAATCTACCGCACTTTCATAAAGTTTGGACAAACATAACTTTGTGTTTTCAATGCGCTAGATAATGGTGTTTTTTTAACCCCATAATGCAGCTATCATGAAAATAACAATAAACATGATAACCATTACCCTGAACAAGTAAGACAACTTTCCGGTGCCACCTTTTGGCGCTTTGTTACAGCATCCCATTGTGTTTCTCCATCGTTTCATTTCGATATGGCGTTAATGTACTCCTTGACCTTAGGGGAAAGTCAAACCTTTACCTAAAGGTTCTAATTTATCGCTATAAGTGTTTATTTATCCGACATATCACTCGTTTATATCCCATGGAAATAAAGCGCGTTGTTTTCAGCTCATTTTCGGATAAATACATACCGTTTTTCGCTATATACCCACTATTTATGAGGAATCTACAATACGCGAGTCTTACTTGTAGCACGCTACTTTTACAACCTAGAAGCTGTGCGCTCATCCATTAAAGGTATCGAATGAGCAATATCGTTAAATCCGCCGTTAAATTGAGTGTTTTCTCTATCATCATGATCACCGTAACTTCGGTCGACAGCATAAGGAACATTCCTGGGGCGGCTTTGTTTGGTAGCCATGCCATCTCTTTCTTCTTACTTGCTGGACTTTGTTTTTTTGTCCCTACAGCGCTAGTGTGTGCTGAACTAAGTACCACTTATCCAGAGCAAGGTGGTGTATATCTTTGGGGCAAAGAAACACTAGGGCCAAACTTTGGCTTTGCCACCGTGTGGTATCAATACGCTGAAAATATTGTTTACTATCCACCTTTAATTTCATTCATTGTTGCAACGGGGGCCTACCCTTTTTTCCCAGACCTGGCGCAAAACAACATGTTTATGTTGGTGATGATTAATGTGATTTTTTGGGCGTTAACTTTAGTTAATATCTTTGGCTTGCGCCTCTCTTCCCTGATTACAAATGTATTCGGCACCCTAGGTTTGATATTTCCGATTCTATTGATTATCGGATTAGGCGGGTACTGGGCGTATACCCATCCTGGTGAGTCTCATATCTCGCTTCGCCACGTATCTGACTGGTTGCCGGACCTTTCTCAAGATGGGATCGGAGCGGGTTTTACTGCGGTAGTTCTGTCACTTACAGGCCTTGAAATCACGACCTCTTATGCAAGCGAAGTCGAAAATCCGCAAAGAGCCTATCCCAAAGCTCTGCTGATCTCCACAATCTTAATCTTGGTTTCTCTGACGGCGTGCTCACTGTCCATTTCTTCGGTCGTCTCAAGTGACCATTCTAGTTTGAGTGAAGGAGTGATACTTGCCTTCAAAGCTTTTTTTGATGATCTGCACCTCTCATTCCTGCTTCCTGTCATTGCCCTTGCTATTGTTTTTGGCACGCTTGCAAGCCTGAATAACTGGATAATCGCCCCGACTAAAAGTCTGCATGTTGCCGCAAAAGATAGTTTCATGCCGATGTCGCTCGCCAAAGAAAACCGCAACCAAGCCCCCGTCTCATTGTTGCTCTTGCAAGGCGCGATTGTTAGCGTGCTCTCTTTGGTTTTCATTTTTGTTCCAAACGTCAATCAAGGCATGTGGCTATTGAATATCCTGATGACTCAGCTCTATATGGTGATGTACATCTGTATTTTTGTTAGCTTTTTGGTCTCACGCTACAAACACGCAGATATTGAGCGCCCATTTCGAATTGCGGGCGGAAAAATAGGAATGTGTTTAGTGGCAGGATTAGGCTTGATGAGTTGCTTGGTGACGATTGTTGTATCTTTTGACGTACCAGCAGGAATTAGCGCAAAAACTGGGGCATATGCACTGATATTAGGGTTTATCACATTTAGCCTCCCAGCGTTCGCCGCCGTGATGTATCGCAATCGAAAACATCGTCAACAAAGCAAAATTCTTGAGGTACTAGTAAGTTAACTATTGGATTGACATTAAAAAGCCGCAGCAATTTCTCGCTACGGCTTTTTATTTGGCATCACAAGTTGTGTTAGTTATCCGTGTCCTACAGTCTTGGATAACAGGTTAACAATCATCACACCAGTGAGGATAAACCCAATGCCAACAAGCGCCGGCAAATCTAGCCGCTGTCCATAAACAAAGTAGCCAACCGTCGCAACTAAAACAATACCCGCCCCACTCCATATGGCGTAAACAACCCCAACAGGCATCGTTTTTACCGTGACGGAAAGCAAGAAGAAAGCAATGCCGTAACCAATCAGAACGACTGTACTCGGCATCATTTTCGTAAATTGCTCTGTTTTGGGAATATAGGAAGTGGCAATCACTTCACATACAATCGCGATCGACAGCGCCAACATTGGCGGCATAGAGACAAGCATTTTGAACATAAGGCATTAACGCTCAACAGAAATGTAACCGACAACACGTCCGGATAATTAGGTCGCGCATTATACCCAACTCATCTCTCGATGGAATACCTCTTACTCAAGCGGCTTCAAAATGCAGGATTCACAGCGTGATCACTTGAATATAGAGACATTCACACGCCATCGCTTTCACTCACTTCTTGATGAGTAAGCGACAGGCCTGCTTTTTGGTGCTGCCGAGCAATTTCAAAGTAGATGTGCATATCAATTGGCTCTGGTGTATTGAGCAGCATCTTGCCCACTTCTCGTTGAAAGTGACCATAATTACCTAACTCATCCGTCAACCCTAACTGCTCGTAAGAAGGTTCATTGGCAAACATTCCATAGGCATACTGATAATGACTTAGATCCTTGCTCTTATCATAACCAAGCTCTTGAAGGGCTTGATCAATTTCTTTCGGCGTATAAGTGTCTTTATCGCCAAACAAGCGCAATAGTACGCTAGGAACCTCTTGAGCGATGCTCTGAATTTTTGTCTTTCTTTTAAAAATACCGAACATAATGTCCTCCACTGACGATGTTTCCAAATACACACTTTAATGCATATTGGTGAGCTGATTGTTTTTAGTATGGCTCATTAATCTGAGACTTCCTTACAACGAAGTCACTTTCGCATATTAACGTGATCACATAATTACCAGCAAATAGTACGAACAGCGTTTCAAACATATCTCATCAGAAACTCCGCTCTAGTCACAATTGTGTGACAGCTTCGAGCTCGGTTTACCATAATGTAAAGAGTAGATTGAAAAGTCATATTTCGTATCGACATCTAAACTTAATTAAGTTAGCTTTAGAAGTATAGACGTCTAGATTGACTATACTTAGGGAGAGAAAGTCGTGCCAATTAGAATTCCAGATCAATTACCAGCCACCGATGTGCTAAGGACAGAGAACATCTTCGTAATGAGTGAAACGCGTGCTGCGAGTCAGGAAATACGTCCTTTACGAGTGCTGATCCTGAATCTGATGCCCAAAAAAATAGAAACTGAAACTCAGTTTTTGCGTCTACTCTCAAACAGCCCATTACAAGTCAATGTCGAGTTATTGCGCATTGATAACCGCCCAAGCAAAAATACGCCAACCGAACATTTGGATACTTTTTATCGTCAATTTGAAATGGTGAGAGATAAAAATTTCGATGGCATGATCATTACTGGTGCCCCACTAGGTTTGGTTCAATTTGAAGATGTCATTTATTGGGACCACCTAAAAACCATCATGGAATGGGCAAAAGATCATGTGACATCGACTCTTTATGTCTGCTGGGCAGCACAAGCAGGGCTGAAGTTGCTCTACGATCTACCTAAAAAAACGCGTAAAGAAAAACTTTCAGGCGTGTACCATCACCAGATTCATCATCAATTCCATCCTATGTTACGTGGGTTTGATGACACATTTTTAGCGCCTCATTCACGCTATGCCGACTTTTCACCTCACTTTTTAGAAGAACATACCGACTTAGACATCCTAGCCACATCGGATGTTGCAGGTGTTTACTTAGCTACAACAAAAGACAAGAGAAATGTGTTTGTTACTGGGCATCCTGAATACGATTCGCATACCTTACATAACGAATATATCCGCGATTTAAGCGAAGGCATGGAACCAGCCATTCCCGTCAACTACTATCCAAACAACAATCCTGATAATCCACCAATTGCCAGTTGGAGAAGTCATGGACATCTCCTCTTTTTAAACTGGCTGAACTACTGCGTTTACCAGCAAACACCTTATGATCTTGATCACTTCAGTGAAGACGCTTTTACTAAAGACGATTAACCTCAAAGCACGCAAACAAAGCGCTTATGATGCCTAAATGTAATATGTGAACCAAGCCGCCATATGGCGGCTTTTTCATACCAGTTTGCAAACCTGATCGCATAGTGTTTTTTCCTCCATAGGCTTTTGCTACGTAATTCATATCATGCTGGGAGATTCAGGGATGTAGGGACAAAGAATGAAAACAACAAAGCTCGGTGCACTACTATTAATGTCTCAGTTTGCACTTGTGGGCTGCGTGACGGTGAAAGAAGATGGTAGTCCTGTCGTTAAAGCCGATCCTGTAGCAATGGCAGAATCACGTATCGCACTTGGCCTAGGTTATTTAGAAGGCGGCAATATGATTCGCGCGCATGATAACTTGCAACAAGCCTTAACCCACGCACCTCAATACTATCGTGCTCAGTTATCGATGGCTCACTACTATGAAACGGTTGGTGAAGATGCTAAAGCCGAGCAAATGTATAAACGCTCTCTACGCCAACACACCAAAAACGGTAACGTGCTCAATAACTACGGCACCTTTCTTTGCAAGCGGGGTGACTTCGAGAAAGCCGATCAAATGTTTAATCGAGCCATTGAGCAGCCTTATTACTATCTCATTCCGGCCAGTTATGAAAACGCCGCATTTTGCGCGTTGAAGTCACAAGATAAAGACAAAGCGAAATACTACTTCGCCCGAGCTATTGATCATGACCCTCATAGGCCAAAATCTATTTTGCAGCTAGCCAAGCTAGAAATTGATAGCGGCAATTACACTGAAGCCAGAATTCGATTAATGAGATTTAATCAAATGTATGGCGTTAAGAAACCCTCTTTACAGCTCATGATTCAACTTGAACGTGCAGCAGGTAATGAAGCACTCGAGAAAAAATATCAAAAGCAATTGGAGAGATTTTCTTAACACGACATCATGATAAAGAAGGTGTACTCGCTCACAGACACTACTGAACTTGACTAAGAATCCAGTGAATTAAAACCCACGGTGAAACATTCATCCTGTACATAAACTTCAAATTCGGTACTATTTGAACGGAATAAGTGACCAAGTCACGTTATAAAAGTGCGCTAGTAAAACGAAATTTGTACATCATACTGTTTCTACTATTGATTTGGGGCGCATTGATAAATGCTAAATATTACTGACATGCACCAGAAGGAAGTTGAAGCCGGATGAAACCTGCCTGCACTCTGTTATCACTCACTTTGCTGAGTTCGCCTTTTGTCGTCAGTGCACAAGAAAATATTGAAAAAACATTCACGTTTGGCATTGTTTCCAATAAAGCTCAAAGCAAAATCAAAAAGTCGACGCCTTTTACGCAGTACGTGACCAATGGTTTGGCCGGATACGGATACACCAAGGGTGCTGTAAAAGTATTTAAAAATTATCGCCAGCTCGCGGTGGCACTTGAAAATGGCACCGTTCAAATTGCAACAGCCACCCCCTTCAATGCAATGACCCTCGAGGCAGAGTCTGGCAGCCAAGTCATTGCCATACGCTGGAAAAAAGGTTTACAAAAATATCATACGGTATTCTTTACCCACAAAGAGAGTGGTATCGAGTCGATTTCTGATCTGCGCGGAAAAACACTTGTTTTTGAAAAGCGTACTTCTACCAGCAGCTATTACTTACCCGCTATTACACTGCTTAATCAAGGGGAGAAATTAGAATACCTCCCCTCCTCTGATGATAAACCAGCCAAAGATAGTATTGGATATTTATTCCTTGACGAGCACTTGGCTCAATCAAATGAAATCAACCTTTCAGTATGGGTGTATAAGCAGAGAGTCGCAGCAGGAGCGTTCAGCAATTTCAATTGGAGAAACCCTAAAGATCTTCCAGAAAGCATGAAAGACAAACTAACGATTTTCGCTCGCTCGGTAGAAATACCTAGAGACTTAATTCTCGCCTCTCCGACCTTAAGCCAAGATCAGCAACATAAAATCACGTCAATATTGCTCGGTATGGAGGCATCTCAGCAAGGTGCCCTAGCACTTAAACAGTTCCAAAACACGAAAAAGATCACCGCTCTAACGCCAGAAATGTCCGCGTCCTTAAATACCGTTCGAACATCTATTCACTTGTTACCGAAGGTGGATTGATGTTCCATAAACTCTCACTCGAAACTAAATACATTTGCTCGACCATTTTTGTTGTCCTGTTTGTCGTAGTGATAAACCTCGCACTATATATGCATGGTTACGATACGTACTCAAATAACTTAACCCGCCAAATCACCGAGAACTCACAAGAAAAAACAGAGTCTTACGTCAAGCAAAAAGGATTGGTTTACGCAGAGTTATTATCAAAACAACTTTTTGACCCACTCTATACGGATAATATCAGCCAAGCGTACGAGCAAATTAAAGCGACATTAAGCCAACCAGATGTCTCGAAGATACACGTTGTTGATAATGAAGGGCTAATCTTTCACGACGGTACGACTCAGCTGAGTATGTTTGCCCAGCCTCATTACCGTTCTCGCTTTATTTTAAAAGCAATAGAAGAGTCTAGAATTCTCATTTCTTTTTCTAATCATCAATTAGAAATTGCGGCACCGATTCAGCAATCGAATATCACACTGGGCGCAGTGTATCTTGAACTCAACCTAGCACATCTATTAGAAGAGAAAGAACAAAACATTGATCAAGTACAAGCGCTTACCTCAAACGATAAGCAAAAGATGTTTAACTTGCTGCTCACGATCAGTGCGATATCCGTTCTGCTCGGAAGTGCCATCGCGTATGCTTTGGGTCGCTCATTAATAAAACCACTCAAACAACTTAAAGAACAATTTACAGAGTCAAATACTCAAGCACTACCAATCACTGATATAAAAAGTAAAGATGAAGTGGGTGATCTTATTTCGGCGTATAACAAAATGTCGAACAAAGTGAACCGATACACAAGCCGGGTGGCGTTCATGGCGTATCACGACATTCTTACCTCCCTGCCTAACCGAGAAAAGTTACTCATTGATATCCAAAAGCAAATAACGAACCGCAGATCCCCCTCACTCGCGGTTGTTTTTATTGATCTGGATGACTTTAAACATATTAACGATAACTACGGGCATAGCATCGGGGATAAATTGCTAGGTCATCTCGCCTCAGAACTTCAAGGTCGTTTGCCGAGTTACTTCCAGCCTCTTTACCGTCTTTCAACCATCGTAAGCCGAGTCGGCGCTGACGAATTTGTGCTGGTCTTTCCATGCAAAGACAGCCTCCACGCTAGAGAAAAAGCGGACGAGATTCATCGCCAATTGCTTTCTCCTTTTAATTTGGAAGAGAACGATATTCAAATTACGGCAAGCCTTGGAGTAGCGGTGTATCCGGAATTTGGCTCAAACGCAGAGTCTCTTTTACAACTCTCCTCACTGGCGGCGCAAGAATCTAAACGACGCGGCAAAGATATCATGACGATATACGATTCCGCGTTTGATGAGACCGTGAAGCAGCGCTTATACATAGAAAAGGAACTGCGCCGCTCAATACGTGATTTATCTCAGTTCGAGCTTTGGTATCAACCCCAGTTCGACCTCAACACCTACCAGTTGATTGGTGTCGAAGCATTGGTTAGGTGGAATCACCCGGAGAAGGGTTATATCAGCCCAGAATTATTTATCCCGATTGCAGAACAAAGTGACTTAATTTTAGAGCTTGGTGAATACCTCATCGAGACAGCAATTAGCCAGCGAGCACAATGGGCGAATCATTTCGCTGCTGATTTTCATATCGCATTAAATTTGTCTCCTAGGCAGATCTACCGCCAAGATTTAAGTCAGCTCTTTTCGAAATATTTACAACAATATCAAGTCCCCCCTCAAACCATTCATGTTGAAGTGACAGAGTCTCTGTTTATTGATGATATTGAGAAAGCGCAGTACGTGCTCAAAAAATTACAAGCTAACGGCGTAGAAGTGTGGCTAGATGATTTTGGAACTGGGTACTCTGCCCTCGCCTACCTACAACAAATGTCGTTTGATGGGCTTAAAATTGACCGTTCATTTATCGCTCAAATCCAAAAAAATGAACAAGATGATTCATTAGTCCGTGCGATTATATCCATGGCTCATAACCTAAGAATGAGAGTGGTAGCTGAAGGCATAGAAACCCAGACCCAACTAACAAGGATGGAATCACTTCACTGCGACGTTGTGCAAGGCTTTTTCTTGGGTAGACCAGTGCCGGCAGAAGAAATCATAGAGTTTGAGCAACAACGCCAAGCAATAGATGACTCAACCGCCAGCAACTATGCTTAACTGAATAATTTATCGCGTTCATTTAATTAAAGGGGATTCGTTCTGCAATATTGGTCACACTTCGCCATCTCGCAAGTATGAATTTCCTCTTAAAATCTAACATTTGAGATAGGTAAACTACACTTTTCATATCAACTCTTTGGATATGGAAACGCGTGTGGTCGGGATATTTGCTTGGAACAACCTGTCTGTAAAGCAGAAACTTTTTGGATTGGTCCTACTACCAATATTATTGTTATTGCTTCTGGCGGGCAAACATGTACAAAACCTCTCTATCCAAGCTCAAGAACTTCAAAAAGCACAACTCTTCTCCCAATATATAGATCGTGTTTCCTCATTGTATTATTTGACGAGCGATCCAAAGGTCGCGAATAACGCTCAAGAAACCCGCCAACTCGTTCACACTTTACAGGAGATAGCTTCACCTGTTTTTGGTGACAATGCCGATATATTAAATCAGCTCGCGAATTTCGAAGAAGCAACACTGTCAATGCTCTCGTCCAATAATACAGAAGATAAGTTAGATGCTGCTGAGTGGCGTGCCGACACATTCAAAGAGATTCTTTTGAGTTTGGATAGAGTCTACTTCAGCCATGTAAGTTATGAAACCAACACTCACCTCTCCTCATTGATGCAGCTTGAGTGGTTAATGTTTTGGTCAACAGAAGAACATAGACTCAGCAAATACTTAGTGGAATCCACAGAACAGGGGCAGATGTACGATCCAGCTATCCAAGCCAGTATCCAATCATTAATCCAGAACCAACAACTGCTGTTCGAACGTTTTGTCACACTTAATGCGAATAAGCAGCAAGTCAACCTCCTCATCGAAACCTTTACCGATAATGTGTTTGTTAAAAGCCAAGCATTTCGAACCAATTTGTTGCAGCCAACAAACCTTAGCGTGTTGACCCCCGCTCAAATAGATGACGGGTTGTCTGCGCTTTATAAACGCTTAAGTTTATTACGTAACGTTGATGACCAGATGGAACGACAACTTGTTGAGGATATAACCAAGACGATCAGTGAAACAACACAGCACCGCATTGGCTTCATTGCGCTAATGAGCCTCGTGACATTGCTGGTCGTGAGTTTAACCCTGAGGTTAGTGCGCAAGGTCACTGGCAACTTGAATTTAGTCCTCGAATTCCTAAGTCGAGACACTTACGAAGAGGACAACAATGAAAACTCACCACTGACAGAGTTGACCAAAGGGAAAGATGAACTCAGTAAGTTTGCTAAAGAGGTAAAAAAACTGAGTTACGAACGTGAGCAGTCAAGACAAAAGTTAACTCAAGCCAAAGAAGATGCTGAAAAGGCGAAAGATGATGCCATCGAGGCAAGCAAAGCCAAAAGTAGCTTTCTGGCGAATATGTCTCATGAGATTCGAACCCCTTTAAACGGCGTTATTGGCATTTCAGAAGTTTTGTCAGACACGCCGCTAACGGCGACACAACGTGATTATGTCGACACGATAGAAACCTCCTCGCAATTACTGTTGAGCTTAATAAATGACGTTCTGGACTTCTCTAAAATTGAATCTGGTATGTTGCTTATCAGCCCTCATTCAACCTGCGTTCGTGAATCCATCTACGATATTGCTTCTATTATTTCCCCGAAAGCGAAAGAAAAAGGCATCGATGTTCAAGTCAGCATCAGCCGCAATACGCCCTATCACGTTATGTTGGATGATCACCGTATACGCCAAATTATGATGAACTTCATGTCCAATGCCGTAAAGTTCACCGAACAAGGTAGCGTTGAACTCTCTGTCATCACTAGAGAAATCAAAAATGGTGAAGCGAGTATCGAGTTTTCAGTCAAAGACTCAGGGATCGGTATTGATGAGCAGCAACAAAAGAAGATATTTGCTCCTTTCGCCCAAGAAGATAACTCCACCACCCGACAGTTTGGAGGGACAGGGCTCGGGCTTGCAATTAGCACGCAGCTGGTAGAGTTGATGGGCGGTGAGATTCAGCTTGAATCCGAGAAAGGCAAAGGTAGCCGATTTTTCTTCGAACTTACGGCTCCAATTGTGACTCAAGAGTTCAATGGCTATCACTCCCTTAATCACAACGATATATGGATAGTTTGCAACAACCCTACTTTGGAGCAAAAGCTGCGTGACGAGTTGAGCTTTTTCCACATCAATGTTCAGCAATCAGTAAATACACTGGATGCTCTGCCAACGTGGATTGATAACGAGCGCATCGTTGTTATCAACGTAGAAACTTCTCCAAATACCACAGCCAAACATCTAGGTGAAATGAAAAGACTTTGCATGCAAAATGTTCGAGTGTGTCTTATTAAACACCTTCATAGTGCCCAACGTGATTTTGGTAACAGCATTAGTGCATTGGTCACTCAACCCCTCTTAGGACAGCGCTTAGTAAAAGCACTTGAAACTTGTGCTGCAAACTTCCCTCAAGCAAACCAGGAGAACACGACAACACCCAATGCTAAGACTCTCCCAAAAATCTTGGTGGTCGACGACAACACCGTCAATCAAAAAATCGCTGGATTACACGTCACAAAAGCGGGCTTCGACTTTGATATCGCCGTAAACGGAGAAGAAGCCTTAGATATGTTTCAACAGAATCAATACAGCTTAATCTTAATGGATTGCATGATGCCTGTGATGGATGGGTTTGAAGCAACCAGAATGATCCGTCAAATTGAAGCAAAAGAAAAACGGACGATCAGAATCCCAATTATCGCGCTAACAGCAAGTGTAGTCGATGATGACATTCAAAAGTGTTTTGATGTTGGAATGGATGATTATGTGCCCAAACCTTTTAAAGCGGGTTTGTTGAAAGAGAAATTAGATAAAGCCATTGGACTACGCATTTCCAATATTGCTTCTGATGAAAAGCGACTGGCAACAAACACCACTCACACTCCTGAAAAAACCTCGCATGCTGAACAATCAGAAGCGACCGTGACGCCTATTCGCTCAGAACGGATTTTGCTCGTCGAAGATAACAGAGTAAATCAAAAAGTCGCTTCGCTGCTTTTATCCAAAGCAGGTTATCAATTTGAAGTGGCCGAAAACGGACAGGTTGCGGTCGAAATGTTCCAAAAAGATGGTGGGTTTGACATCATTTTGATGGACTGCATGATGCCGATCATGGATGGGTTCGAAGCCTCACGACAAATACGCGCCTATGAAGCAAGTAAAGGTATTCCTAAGACTCCCATCATCGCGCTAACGGCGAGTGTTGTGGATGATGACATTCAACGCTGCTTCGATTCAGGCATGGACGCTTATGTACCCAAGCCTGTTCGTAGAGAAAAGCTGTTGTACCAGATTGAAAATGCGATATAGGTAGCGATGATGAGCGGCGACATTTCTCTCCTCTGTTTTCTTTTGCGCTGCATAAAACGCTACCTATTCATTGTTGTTTTCCTTCTACCCATAGATAGTCAAGTACTTGCTGCAGAGAGCTACGCCGTTTTCTCGTTTAATAGTGAGTTCTCGCCCCTAACCATCAATAAAGCGCGAAAGTTGTACAGAGGAAAAACGCAACTCTTACATGGGCAGAGAATTGAGCTATCTGACTGGCCAGCGACATCAGCGGAGAGAGCGGAGTTCTATCGCTACCTTCTCAATAAAAACTTGGCGCAAATGAACGCGCACTGGGCGAGCTTGTCTTTTTCAGGCAAAGCGAGACCACCCAAAGTGATTGCAAACTCTAGCATTGATGCGCTGATCACTTGGATGCAAGAAAAGCCCAATCGGATTGGTTATGCCCCTGCTTCGAGCGTGCCTGGAAATGCTCGTATTTTGTGTGTGGTGAGCTCGGAGGATTAATATGAAAAAATATTTGACCATGTTATCACTGAGTGTTGTCGCCTTTCCGAGCTTAGCCACCATTGAGTTATCAGATCACCTGTCTTTGAGTGGTTTTGGTTCGACATCTTGGTCTAAGTCCGATAACTCTACAACGGTTCTCGTCAACCGCTTTATTCATGATGAAGCCTGCTACGATTGTGACACAACCTTCGGCCTGCAGCTTGATTACTTTTACAAGGCATTTCGAGCATCCGCACAAGTAGTCAAGCGTCCGCAAGATCATTGGAGCTCGCCCCAATTAGAGTGGGCATATTTAGCTTATACCTATAAAAATGTAGAGATACGTGGGGGACGATTGAGGCTGCCGCTGTTTTTGATGTCTGAGTATAATTATGTCGGTCACGCTTTTACCCAAGCTCGACCACCAAATGAAGTGTATGACAGCATATTAGGCATCACCGCTTACAATGGTTTATCCATTCGCTGGAATCACGACCTCAATGAGCAAATCATGCTTACTGCAATGCCGTTTATAGGGTTTAAAGACAGCAGTGATGTCACCCTCAACGAAGATACTGAACTGAAGATCGAATCAGACAACACAGCCGGAATAAACTTAACACTCAGCGGAAATGCCTACCGTTTGAACTTTTCTTATCTACATGGCGATTATGACCAAACTACGGTTCTCTCCAATACCAAGCAATCCACACCAGAAGGGGGAGCCATGTTAATTGACCGCTTGGTTCTAAAAGAAAAAGGCAACACGATTGACCAGTTTTCTCTAGGAGTAAGGTATGAGCTTGATAACCTTGTGATAATGGCTGAAGGACAAAACAGCAACATTTCCTCCTCTTGGTACGCAACAACGAGTTACAACGTGAATAAATTGACCCCCTACATAGTTTACGGCCAACAGTTTAATAGCAGTGATACAAAGAATGGGGACAGCTATCTGTTTGGAGTGAGATACGACCTAGATTATAACGTGTCACTGAATGCTGAATGGCAAAAGTTTAACGCCCACAATAACGATACTGGCGCGTTTTCATCAATACCAGAAGATAACAGCGCCAATCTTTACACCCTGATGTTAAATTTCGTTTTTTAACTTTTCTATACTGACACCGTATAAACCGTGGGCATTTACCTTTGTTATCGTTGATACATGTTGTGCGTGATTTGACGCTCTTTGTAATAGAATTCTTTGTCATGTTCGCCTATCTCTCGCAATACACGACACGAGTTCCCTACCGCAACAACATTACTTGGAATATCTTTTGTTACCACACTACCGGCACCAATTACGCTGTTTTCTCCAATCTTGACGCCAGGCAATACCACTGAGTTAGCGCCAATCCATACATTATCACCAATATGAATAGGGATATTGAATTGCGCAACTTCTCTTCTGAGCTCCGGTTCAACCGGATGGCCTGCCGTTGCTAGTGTCACATTGGGCCCAATCATGACACTATTGCCAATGTAGATATATGTATCATCGACTAGGGTTAAGTTAAAGTTTGCATACACGTTATCACCAACGTATGTATGCCTCCCCCAATTCGCCCGAAGCGGCGGCTCAAAATAGCAGTTGTCGCCAACAGCGCCGAGCAAACGTCGTAATATTTCTGTACGCTTTTCAGATTCAGAAGGCCGAGTTTGATTGTAATCGTAAAGAACTTCTAAACACTGTGTTTGCTGCTCGACTAACGCTTCATCATTACAAAAATATATTTTCTGACTATGAAGCATTGATTCACTATCCATAATATCCTCCGTTCTATCTGCCCAGTAGCTTCAGGCTGCTGGAACACCTCGCAATACAAGTTCCTGTCAAGATTGGCTAACAGAATGCATGATGTCGTTTTTTACAATAAGTTTAATGACATGCTTGCGAGGCCTAACGCAAAATACCGAATAAGTTGAAAGAAATATGTGAATCAGACGATTAAATAACACAAAGATCGATGCAGAGTTAGCTTTGTTTATCTCGATTCATTTTCAAGCGCTTTTCTTTACGTCGTAACGCTCGGAAAAACTTCGACTCCTCGTGATACCAGCCGATAACACTAACCGGGAAGCCCACTAGCATCATGATAAAAAGATCCGCGGGCAGCTGCTCCAAAATATCACTCAGGGAGTGCAGCTCACCAAAAATGAATAAACCAATGACTTTACCAAGCAATAGTGCGCAACAAATCATAAAAAAAGACTTCATGATGTAATGCCATTTGCCTTTTTTACGCTCTTCTCGCCAATAGGCATATTTATGTTGTCGGTCGTACATTTATCCCCCCAAGTGACAATGTCACTAGCCAAAAACATTCAGGCAAAGTAACGGCTTTAGCTGCACTCTAATGATAGTGTGAATCAGAAGCGAATGCTTGTCATGGCAATGAGAAAGCGGCACATCATGCTGCGCATTTTACGACCTTATGGACGCTAGCATGATCGTGCAATACAGAGAGATATCAGCTTGTTAATTACGGAGTGAGTTAATGTTTTCGGAACACCCAAATTGGACCAATAAGAAGAAACTGCAAATCTTCGAAAAAAGACGGTTTCTTCCCTTCTATTTTGTGACCAATGAACTGCAAGATCCACAGGACACCGAATAGGAGCATCGAAATATGCAGTACGGGCAGCGCCAATACCTCCAAAGACCATATCAGGCCGATGCACGCTAATGTATACCCTAACATCATCATAAAGACGCTGAGAGACAAACGAAAATAGAAAACCCATACCGGTATGACAGCAATCCAGACCCAGTTAAACTCGAAACCCAAGATGGAGATTTGAGGAATTGACCAAATTAGACCGACCACAGATAGGTAAATACCCGGAACTGCGATTGTGTGAATCTTTTGGTTGATGGGGTTTTGATGGCTCTCCCCATATTCTTTTAGCCATTCAGATAATGCTCGCATATCATTCCTACTTTTCCGCCTACTTATTCTTATATAGCTTGAGGATGGAAAAGGTGCGAATTTTTCTGTAATAGCTATTACTGACCAAGCAATGCTCGTTGCACTTTTGGTAGTTTGGCAACGACGAGAGTATAAGAGCGTTCACATAAATCCTGAATCAATCCATCTTCCACATCACCATTAAAATAAACCGTTATCCAGTGACGCTTATTTAGGTGATAACCAGGAGTGATGTCCGTAAACTGCGATGTTAAGACTTCTCCATCTTCTGGTTTTACTTTTACGCTGACATACTCCCGACCGTTTCTCTCTGCAATAATCGCAAACATTTTACCTTTGATTTTGTATACAAGCGCTTCTGGCCCAAATGGGAAATCACTCTCTGCACACATAAAGGTACTTAAATAACCTTCTAACTCTTTGCTTCTCATTCCGTCCCACCCTTCCTGTATCTTTTACTCAAACAAAGGCAATAGTAGTCTTAACGCCTGGTTAACCTGCGCTTTCTCATTGCCTTCTAAACCATGTAGCAGCGATTGCTGAACGTCCACATGCTCTAAGATCAACTTGTCAATTAAGGTTAAGCCCTTTTCAGTTAACTCAACGGTGACACTGCGTCTATCTTCTTTACTGTGTGTTCTGGTAATAAAGCCTTTCTTCTCGAGTTTATCTAATCGGTTCGTCATCGCGCCCGAAGTGAGCATCATCGAATCAATTAGCGCTGAGGGAGTAAGGCAATATGGTGAACCTGCTCGGCGAAGTGTCGCCAACACATCAAATTCACCCATCTTAAGATCGTACTTCTTATGTAGGTCAGCGACCCGACACTCCATGTGCTTAGCAATTCGCATTAGCCGACCCATAATTGCCATCGGTTCAGTGTCGAGCTCTGGCTTCTCCTTAGCCCACTGCTCTACCACTCTATCAATTGCGTCCATGGTTTCTCTCCAAACGTCATTTAATTTTTATTTTAACATAAAGATACTTTACAAAAAGTAACCTTACCGATATCTTTACAATTAATTATCTCAACGTAAAGATATTTAACATGAACATTTTGCTTGCAATGATCCCGGCTTTTTTTTGGGGGACAACTTATGCTGTTACTCAGTTTACGCTTCCGGACTGGCCTCCCGTTTTACTTGGTGCGCTAAGAGCATTGCCTGCGGGTCTTTTGTTGCTCGCAATAAAGCCATCTTCCCCGAAAAAGAGTGAATGGAAAGTGCTGCTTGTTTTAGGAACTATCAACATCGCTTGCTTCTTTGGTCTCATTTTTGTCATGGCGTTGACGCTTCCTTCTGCGATCTCAGGTGTAGGTATGGTATCAGTGCCCGTTTTTGCGATGCTGTTTGGCTGGGTAGTCTATAAGCGCCAGCCAAGCGCAATACAGGCAATAAGTGGAGCGACTTTGATTGCTTTGGCTTGGTTCTTATTTGATCCTAGTTCTATTTCGCTCAACCCTATGGGTTTGCTGGCGATGATCTCCGCCATCATGTGTATTGTGGTAGGCAGTAGCGTAACGAAATCACTAGGAACGAAAATGCATTGGTGGACAGTATTAACATGGCAGCTCATTTTGGGTGGTGTGATTATGTCTGTCGCAACAAGCGTGCTAGCAATAAACAATCCAGAGCCATACGTTACAGCCATTCAAAACTTATCAATGACGAACACCCTTGGGCTGCTGTGGGTGATCATTCTGAACACTGCATTAGGCTACGGCATGTATGTTTGGCTATTGCAGCGTATGTCGGTCGTTGACTTTACTTTTGGTGGCATTGCCAACCCCGTTGCGGGCATTGTGTCAGGTTTGCTGCTATTAGGTGAGACTTTCACCCCTCTCCAATACAGCTTGATGCTAGGGATGATTGTTATGTCATTGCTCCCTCAATTGATCGCTTCATTAAAAACCAAAAAAGCCGCCCTTTCTTCCTAAGTAAAATCCTAACGCCCGATGCTAAAATCGGGCGTTCATATTCTCTGTAAACTCTGTTTGAATTCTAAGACTTCAACAGGTTTTTTATGGAACAGTGAACCCAAAAAGGTTCAGCAATAAAAAAGGTGCCGAAAGACACCTTTAATAATGAATACGCCCCATTATGCCTTGCTTTAAGTCATCACAAGGTTGTTAATAGGCTCTGGTTTAGCGTAGACATACCCTTGAATAAGGTAAATAGAATGCTGAGCCAAATACGCGACTTGAGCCTCGCTCTCTACACCTTCTGCAATCATCTCACATTCCGCTTTCTTTGCTGCCGAGACAATAGAATCTAACACTTTCAATTTTTGGTCATCAGAGCCTATTGGATCGATGAACATCTTATCCACTTTTAAGCATCGGATACCCAGATCTTGCAAATAAGAAAAGCCGCCATACCCAGTCCCAAAATCGTCAATTTTGAACTTGTAGCCTTTACTCGCCAGATACAAAATCTCTTTTTTCGCTGCCTCTGTATCTTTTACAGGAATTCGCTCGGTCAACTCAAAATGCACTCTCTTCGGACATGGCCAATTCAGTTCTGACAGTAACTTAGTGAGTTCACCTGATTCTAAATGGGAAGAAACAATATTGATGCTGACCCACACATGCTCAGGTAATACACTAAGATCTTGTATGATTTTACGAATAAGCTGATTCGTCATTGGGACAATCAGACCACTTTCTTCTGCAGCGCCAATGAACATGTTTGGCGACACCATACCCTCACGACGAGACCACCGAATCAGTGCTTCATACCCCACTGTCGCACCATCACGGCTATCGACAATCGCTTGGTAATAAGGGACAAATTCCGCATTATTAATCCCATTCTGGATCAAGCCTTTGATAGACTTTCTCAAGCTCTTACTGGACACATATACAAACGCAAAAGCCAGCCCCATAAGCACACTGACTAGGCCTCCCCATAGAAAGACTCTTTCCTGAGCATAGCTCTTCAGTTTCTCGCCACTGTGTATTTTGATGAGCATATTGGCTTGAGAATCAGCCGAGAAGAATAACTCCTTTGAAACTGCCGCTTCTTCTGCTGCAATGGCTGGTTTTCCTCGACTTATTGTTAAATCTCCAAATACAGGCTCATCATATATAAACTCGACGAACAAACAGTCTTCACAAGGCGTTTTGATCACTTCTTTAACCCAACTATTATCGAGAACCCAGATAACTTCGACATGTTCATTTTCATAAATGACCATCCACTCAACTTGATCTTGGTGTTCCGGTAAAATAAGTGATACAAAAAAGTTTTCGCCAAGCTGAAATCGTTGCGCATTGGATAAATGAGATACTTCGCGACCAATCGTGGAGCATGTTTTACCGTCATTCGTTTCCATCGCAATAAAACGGATGTAACGATTATAAAAACGTGGGTCGCGTAATGTTCTAACATCACTATTACTGCACGTGAAATCTAACTGCGAAACCTGCTTTACAATCGCCTCATCCAAATACATGGATCGTTGGTGTAAATAATCGACATAGGTGTCTATTTTAGTCTCTTTGATATAGCTGATGTAAAAATTGGCTATTGAATTAAAAGCCACAACAAAAACTGCAATGGGAACTAGGCCAAGCAAAATGGCATTTCTTGTTATCTTTGTAATCAAAGTTCCTCCTAACGTTCAGCCAAACAACTTAAATTAAAGAGTGACATGAACACTATCTCACGTTCACACACCAAAAAGTGAGGATCGAATCTCAATAAGAAGTATAGAAGCGCAAGGCTTGCCACAGAAAATGAGAGTACTGCTGCATATCCAAGATAGCAACTCTCTTGAGTGAGACTTACCGACGATAATCGCGAGAAAAGAGGGGCTTGTGCTCAACATAACCAATGTATAAAACGACTTTTTTGCCATCCAATGACTCGCCACAGTCACTAACTTTCTAATTGACCTTTGAAGGCACTAGCAACACACTGCATGATAAAATAGGAAAAGCTACTTAGAGCTTTTTACCAGCATTACAGGCTTATCGACCAGGGAGGGTCATGAAATGAAATTAGCTCAATTAAATATTGCGCTTGCTAAATACCCTTTGGATGCACCAGAAATTAAAGAGTTCGTAGACAATTTGGACTTAATTAATGGTATAGCTGAAGAAAGTGAAGGCTTTATCTGGCGTCTAAAAGACGACTCCGGCGATGCAACAAGCATTAAATTATTTGATGACCCGAACATGATTGTAAACATGTCTATTTGGGAAAGTACTGACTCACTTAAAAACTTTATGTTTCGTACCGGTCATAGAGATTTCATGCGCCGAAAAAGCGAATGGTTTCATCGTTTAGCGGAGGATAGCTATGTTCTGTGGTGGGTAGAAGACGGTTATATACCAACACCACAAGAAGCCTTGTTACGCCTTCAGCATTTGCGCGAAAACGGAGATACGCCATTTGCTTTCACATTTAAAACAAACTTTACAGAAGCAGATCTTGTGTAAAGTACGTGTATAACAAAAAATCGCGTTCAAATTTATACTGACTATAAGGTTAATTGGTGTGAATCACTGTCAGTTCGACCGACTTACTCGGAAAGGCGCGCAAGTGAACGCATAAAATGCGTTCACTAGGTTTACCATTCATAGGGTTTTCTATTTTAGAAATAAAGTTCATTCGTGTTAAATTTACGGTACCATGCACAATTGACCAAATTGTAGTTATTCATGATTATACCAACTAAAACTCCCTCTCCCCTGCCCTCTGATGTATCTTGCTCTAACTGTAAGGCTTGTTGTTGCCGTCTCGAGGTTATGATTATTTCAGATACTGGCGTACCTGAAGAGTTTATTGCACGTGACCAGTATGGAGGCGAAACCATGATGCGGCTAAATGATGGTTGGTGTGCAGCTTTAGACAGAGACACATTAATGTGTACGATTTATGAAAATAGGCCTTGGATTTGCCGCGAATTCGAAATGGGCTCCAATGAATGTTTAGATGAACGAGTTAAATTCTTGTAAAACCACTCAAATTTACACTGATGGCAATGCAGAGTATTTGTAGAAAGTGTGCAAAGGAAAAGTAAGGTGTTTAAATCTGAGTATCAACAAATTATGAATACAAAAAAGCCCACCGTTTGGTGGGCTTTTTCTAAAATTTGGTGGGTCCGGGCGAACTCGAATCGCCGACCCCTACCATGTCAAGGTAGTACTCTAACCAACTGAGCTACGGACCCAAATTTTGTGTTCCTAACCATTCAATTCAGAATGGTGCGTCCGAGTGGACTCGAACCACCGACCCCCGCCATGTCAAGGCGATACTCTAACCAGCTGAGCTACGGACGCATTTCTCTGGAACGACGAGGATATTAGCTATAAGCGAACGACGGTGCAAGCACAAATTTGCCAACTTTGAACCGTTTGGCGAAAATGTAAACTCAACACGCGTTTTCAGATGATTTTATCGACAAGGACTGGGCCTGTAGGGTTTAAAAGTGTGATCTATATAACTTTTATTATCTCACTTAATTGTCGTAAGGTACTTCACTGAGCATCCAAATCTGTAAGGTTTGCGATACATTGGGGCAAGTACCAAACAAAATCTGATATTTAGGTTTAAATGGTTCGCCGATATAGGTTGTACGGATCAACTCTCCTGTTTTAACATCCACTTGAGTGCTCACCCTGCCTTTGAAGTTTTGAAATATAACAAACTGCTCACTGTGGTAAACCATTTGCTCTCGGTAAAACAAGAAATGATCTTGGGGTGTCTCCGTTAACTCACACTCCAGTGGTTTCAAATTAGGTATCGCACTAACATTAGATGCGATGAACAACGCTGACAAAATCCATCCGTATCGCATATGGCTTCCCTATTCTGCACTCTTTTTCAAAGTATAGGTCTTGCCTTGGGGACTGATACAAAAAAGGCTTTGATTATCTCGAATCAAAGACTCATCCGTTTTGCTGTTCAACTGTCGTCTTTAGTCGTCCGAATCAAACACCACATTGTAATTCTCGGTGTAAGTACAATTTGGTTGGCGGCTGCAAGTAAAGAAGCGTCGACCTTTGAATTCACCTTGGCTTGCGGTTTTAATGATCATCGGACTGCCGCATTTTTTACAAAAGCGTACTTCCTTGTCAGGCTCAATCAAATCAATGTGTGCAGCAAGCAAACGACGTAATCGCCCGACTTGATAACTGTGCTTTACAGAAGCGCCGATTAAAGGCAGGTTGGCCGTCTTACAAACATGAATCAGTAACTTTTGTCTTTCTACCTTGCCCTTGCTTAACTCTTGCCCGTTATCCAATTCAACGATCACACGCGGCTCTAGCGTCCTAGGATCACAAATAACGTAATCAAAATAACTTCGAGATATGCGATTGTTCGCGACAAAAAACTGCTTCTTATTTTTGATTTCTTTTGGCGTAACCAAACTGGACATGTTTACTTTCGCGAATACTACGGCATGCTCCCCTACCGCCGCTCTTAACGCATTATAGAACGCACCCTCTTGACCTCTGAGCAGAGGACCTTTCGAGCGATAAGGATAATCACGCGTGTCGTCGTGCTTAATCACGTACTTTTGAATAACAAAGAAGAATAAAACCAGAAGAACAACAATGATAAAAATGTTGGTCATAAATAAAGTGCATCCAAAACAACTCGTTGCTCAAAGCGTAAATGGAAATGCTATGCAGAGCAACAAAACCTCGCAATTTTGAGGAGCCACTACGATAGCGTGATACAGAAAATTTGACTCCCCAATAAAAACGAGCCAATCACACACTCGGATTGGCTCGTTTAAATTTTGTTAATACATTATGATGCTAAGAATCAACTATTAGCGTCTGGCTGATTCTCTGGCATCGCATCAATAAATGCAGGCAGTTGATTGCATGCTTGCACAACAGCGTTAATGGTTGGGTAAAGAGAAGTATCTACACCAAAGCGTTGTGCGTTATAAAATTGTGGTACCAGACAAATATCGACAATAGATGGCGAGCTTGTCAGGCTAAACTTACAATCACCATTTAGTTTACGATGCTTCTGAAGTTTCTCTTCTAATGCTGCAAAACCTTTGTGGATCCAGTGATGAATCCAAGCGACTTTGCGCTCTGGCTCGCAAGCTAACTCCCCCTCTAAATACTGTAGAACTCTCAAGTTATTCAGGGGATGAACCTCTATTGCAATATCCTGAGCCAAAGCTAGTGCTTGATATCGAAGCGGCGTTTGCTCGGGGATCACAGTGACATCCGGATAGTGTTCTTCTAAGTATTGAATGATGACCAGTGACTGGGTTAACTGAACCTCCCCATCCACCAGTACAGGAACCAGTTCAGAAGCGTTTAATTCATGGTACTCGTCACTGTGTTGTTCGCCACCATTGCGCACCAAGTGTACCGATTTTGAATCATACGATAACTCTTTAAGATTCAAACAAATACGCACACGATACGCCGCTGAAGACCGCCAATATCCGTACAAAACCATGCTATCGCTCATATCGTCTCCCAACTGGCGCTCTTAATGCTTGAGATATTGGCTAACTTGTTGGTCAATCGAGCCAAAGATGTTGTTGCCATCCGCATCGAACATTTCCAGTTTGATTGAGTCGCCAAACGACATGAAGTTAGTCGACGGTTTACCATCACGAATGGTTTCAATCATACGAACTTCCGCGATACATGAATAGCCAACGCCACCCTCCTCAATCGAAGTGCCATGTTCGGTGCCTTGCTTATTAGATACCGTGCCAGAACCAATAATCGCCCCAGCAGATAGCGGGCGCGTTTTAGTCGCGTGAACAATTAAGTCTGCAAAATCAAACGTCATATCGATACCCGCATTTGGGCGACCAAACGGCTTGTGGTTGTAGGTCGAGACCAGTGGTAAATGCACTTTGTTTTCGTACCACGCATCGCCTAGTTCGTCAGGTGTTACTGCCACCGGAGAAAACGCAGAAGAAGGTTTAGATTGGAAAAAACCAAACCCTTTAGCTAATTCTGCGGGAATTAGGCCACGCAGTGAGACATCATTCACCAGCATGATCAAACGAATCGACTCCTGAGCCTCTGCAACACTTGCGCCCATCGGGACGTCACCAGTTACCACAGCAACTTCGCCTTCGAAATCAATACCCCATTCATCACTGGCAAACTCGATGTTGTCACAAGGACCAATAAAGGCATCAGAGCCTCCTTGGTACATCAACGGATCCGTCCAAAAACTTTCAGGCATTTCAGCGCCGCGAGCTTTTCGAACCAACTCAACGTGGTTTACGTAAGCACTGCCATCAGCCCACTGATAAGCGCGAGGAAGCGGCGACTCGCAGTAATGCGCTTCAAACTCTTCATACCCTGCGACCGTACCGTTGTTCAGTGCGACGTACAGCTCTTCCAGTTGCGGTGCTAGCGCATCCCAGTTATCAAGTGCCACCTGCATCGTCGCTGCCAAATTCATTGGGTGGAAAATTTCTGTCGCAGGTACGCAGCGCGTTAAGTCTTTGCTCACGACCATCAACAAACCGTCACGAGTGCCATTTTTCTTGGTTGCTAATTTCATCCTTGCCTCTTACTTCTCTTGCCAGCTATAGACGTATTCTTTGTTTTCTACTTTTTCCAGTTCATCCGAGAACTGAAGCGCGTGGCGCGTATCTATCATCACCGCGACTTCGTCGGTAAAAGTCTTCTTATGCTCTCGCCCTGCTTTGAAAGCTTTCGGGTGAGGACCATGTGTAAAACCTGCTGGATGGAATGTCACCATACCCGCTTCAATGTTGTCACGACTAAAGAAGTCACCTGCATGGTAGAACAAGACTTCGTCATAATCGTCATTGTTGTGATAGAACGGTACTTTGAGCGCTCCGGGATCACTTTCAATCGGACGAGGAACAAAGGTGCACACCACAAATCCTGCTCCTACAAATGTAGTATGTGCAGAAGGCGGTAAGTGGTAACGATGTGACATAAGTGGACGAATATCACGCCAGTTCACTTTTACTACCGCCAAATCACCATGCCAGCCAATCGCATCCAACGGGTTGAATGGGTAAGTGATAACACTGACTTTATCGTGCCGTTTCACCTGAACCTGTGTTTGATTCTCAGAATATTGATCACGGAACTGATCGTTGATCGACGGCGTTTCCAAAACCGCTGGATCAAACACCGCGTGGTTTCCAACCATGCCTTTTTCGGGCAATGTATAGGCCGCATCGGTGTTTTCGATCATCAAAATGAACATCGGCTCGCTTGGTTCTAAACGCCAGCTCGTTGAGCGCGGGATCATGACATAATCCCCTTCGCTCACTTTCAAATGACCATAATCACAGTAGAGATCTGCCGTACCTTGGTGGATGAATAGCAGTTCGTCGCCATCAGCGTTTCTCACCAAGAAGTCCATTTTTTCATCCATACGCCAAACACGAACTTTACAATTCGCGTTGTGTAATAGATGCGGGACTGCCCAAGGGGTAATATGGCTGGCTTTCTCGACTAGATTAAAATCGAACGCTCGTGGACGTAGCTCGCCCTCCCACTCAGACCACCCCGTTGGGGCATGTTGATGATGGAAATGTGTTGCGGGGCCGAAGAAGCCACTTCGACCTGCCTCACGTTCATAAATTGCCTCTTCCGGGAAGTCAGCATGCGCTTGTTTAGAGCACACTCCCTCCCGGTGAGGGAATGTGATCCATTTATGCATCGCTCAATACTCCTCGGCGAATTTGGTCTTCTTCTATCGATTCAAACAACGCTTTGAAGTTACCCTCGCCAAAGCCTTCATTGCCTTTACGTTGGATGATTTCGAAGAACACAGGGCCGATAACGGTTTGAGTAAAGATTTGTAGCAAGATGCCATCTTTCGTTGGTGCACCATCAATAAGAATCTGCAAATCACGAAGCTTGCTTACATCTTCACCGTGGCCTTCAACACGCTGATCGACTTTCTCGTAATAAGTATCTGGCGTTGGCATAAAGTCCATGCCTCGCTCACGCAAGGTTTTGACCGTTTCGTAGATGTCGTCAGTGGTCAATGCGATGTGTTGAATACCTTCGCCATTGTATTCACGGATAAACTCTTCAATCTGTGATTTATCATCTGACGACTCATTGATAGGAATTCGGATTTTGCCGCAAGGTGCGGTCATCGCACGGCTGACAAGACCAGTCAGCTTACCTTCGATATCGAAATAACGAATTTCGCGGAAGTTACCAATGCGCTCATAGAAACCAGACCAGACATCCATGTTGCCTTGCTTAACGTTGTGCGTTAAGTGGTCGATTTCGTAAAGACCAACATTCGCTTTTGATAAACGCTCATCAGCATCATCATAAAAACGAAAATCGACATCATAAATACTCTGCTTTCCATAACGGTCGACAAAATAAAGCAAGCTTTCACCGATGCCATAAATAGCAGGAATGCTTAGCTCCATCGGCCCAATTTCCGTTTTATATTCTTTACCGCCATTCTCTAATGCATGCGCCAGAGCAACGGTGGCGTCTTTCACACGAAATGCCATGCCACAAACCGACGGACCGTGAACTTTGGCGAATCCCTCAGCTTGGCTATGCGGCTGCGCATTCACAATAAAGCTAATGTCACCTTGTCGATATAACCACGCTTCTTTTGAGCGATGCTTTGCAATCTCCGCAAAACCTAACGATATAAACAGATCTTTAAGCTGTTGAATGCCTTTGTTGTCAGCAGCGGTATATTCAACAAACTCAAATCCGTCTGTTCCTAGTGGGTTATATGCATCAACCATGACTTTCTCCTTGTCTCAGTAGCTTTTGTTTGGACTTATTTTTCTAACTTGGCGCAGGTCTTGAGAAATTGGAATACGTGGGGAGAAATCTTTATCTTGGCGATTTTTACGCATGATTGTAAAATATATGTTACACACAGAGAGCGCATCGAACCCACTTTCTTAAACATCAAACAAACTGCTTATTTTCAATATATTAGATTGATATTTTCGGCTTTACGCCAACACATAAAATGTAAACAAGTTGTTACCTTGGCATTTTATCTTGGCAACGTAGCTCAAAAAGTAAAAGAGGGATAGAAAGCCTATTGCCCCCTATTTCTATCTGCTTCATTCATTTGGTCCTGCAAAACATCAAAAGTAATGTTTCGTGACGCTTCATACAGTTCGAAAGGCTCATCGGTCAGAATCGTGTCATGGATACCCCTTTATTGATTCACCTCAGTTTTATTCAAAAGTAACTATGCCATAAGTGGTGCTCTGTTCCCTATCGAGCCGAGCCACAAGGCTTCACGCTCGATCAGAAAAAGAGACATCTAATGACAAACATCAATCAAGAACGCTTAGTTGAACACTTTTGCCAACTAGTACGTATCGACAGCGAATCAAAAAACGAAAAACAAATTGCAGAAACACTGGCAGAACAGCTAGGCGAGCTAGGCTTTACCGTACGCAAACTTCCAGTACCTGAGCACATTTCTAACGGTTTTAACGTGTACGCCCGTTTAGACGGCAAAAAAGACGGCTCTATTCTAATGAGCTGTCATATGGATACGGTCACTCCAGGTATTGGCATTGAGCCACTCATCGAAGACGGCGTTATCCGTTCAAAAGGCAATACGATTCTTGGTGGCGATGATAAATCTGGTATTGCTGCCATCATGGAAGCCGTTCGTTGTATTCAAGCGGAAAACCGTGAGCACAAAACGTTAGAACTTGCTTTCACCGTGTATGAAGAAGGCGGTTTATTCGGTTCACAATACTTCGATATGTCACACGTCACTTCAACGGAAGCAATCGTGTTAGATACGGGTGGCCCTATTGGCACCATTGTGACCGCAGCCCCAGGCCAGCAAAAGATCATGGCAAAAATCAAAGGTCGACCAGCACACGCAGGGCTTGCGCCAGAAGAAGGCATCAGTGCGATCATGGTGGCGGCAGATGCCATCAACCAAATGAAGCTGCTTCGAATCGACGAAGAAACGACAGCCAACATTGGTATGGTTAACGGCGGTCAGGCCACAAACATTGTTATGCCTGAATTAAAAATCGTGGCAGAAGCACGCTCCCTGAATGGCGATAAACTAGATGCTCAGGTCAATCATATGATCTCAACATTAGAGTCTGTCTGTAAAAAACACGGTGCAGAAGTCGAAATTGAATCTAGCCGAGCCTACGACGCTTTTGTTATTGAAGAAAACCACCCACACGTAAACGCTATAAAAGCAGCGTTTTCAGAGTTGGGAGTTGACGCCTTCACAAAAGGCACTGGCGGCGGTAGCGATGCCAACAACTTTAACAAGAAAGGTCTCACAACGGTCAACCTTTCAACTGGCATGGCAAAAGTACACACGACAGAAGAGTTTATCGCGGTAAGTGATATGGTCAAAATCACTGAGTTCGTAAAGCACTTCCTAGTCAGTTAATGTCGTGCCTTTTGAAGAGCAGACTGACTATCTTCCCCTTCTAGCCTGTGCTTGAAGGGGATTTTAATTTGTATCTAAGTAAAATTACTTCCCGTCATGCCAACTTGATATCAGATCTTCAAAGAAATTCCCCTAGCTCACTTTTTGAGACCAGACAGCTCAATACCCGACACCCTGTTACAGTAATGTTAAAACTCGATTGTGTGGACAATTTATACAATATACATTTCTAGCATCTTTCAGGATGAAAAGAGTGAGACAAGGATGAAATTACCTAAGTTGCTTTTGTTAGCGTCGATGATGAGTCCAATACTGGCAACATCAAGCTATGCCGTGCCGCATCCCGCAGGTGTGACCCTCGATGAGATACAAGAAATTACGCTAAACAATGGAGCTGAAGTTACTTCTATTGACCCAGCCAAGCAAGCCGCAGAGCCCGCTTTTAATCTCGGTCGAGACCTGTTTGAAGGTCTGGTCATTCAAGATAAGCAAGGTAAAACCATTCCTGGTGTTGCTGAGTCTTGGTCAGTCAATGACAACAATACGGTTTATACCTTCCACTTACGTGATGCAAAATGGTCAAATGGCGAAACGGTCACTGCACAAGATTTTGTCTACAGCTGGCAACGCTTACTGAATCCAAGCACTGCTTCACCCTACGCTTGGTTTGCGGCCATTCCAAATATCGAAAACTCGCAAGCCATTATGAAAGGCGACGCCGCACCCGAGTCTTTGGGCGTGAAAGCGCTGGATGAAAAAACGTTCCAGGTAACACTCGAAGAGCCTATTCCCTTCTTTACGAAACTATTAAGTCATCCAGTGCTTGCCCCCGTTCACAAAGCGACCGTAGAAAAATATGGCAACCGTTGGACCCAGCCTGAGCATATCGTTACAAATGGTGCGTTTACTGTCTCTGAATGGAAAGTTAACGAAAAACTGGTGATGGTTAAAAATCCACATTATTGGGACGCAAGCAATGTAGTGCTGGAAAAAGTCACCTGGCTACCAATTGGTGATGCAAACGTAGTGCTAAACCGCTACCTAGCTGGTGAGATAGACCAAGCGGTTTCCATTCCTGCCGCCCAGAAGAAAAAGTTAATTCAACAACGCCCACAAGAAGTGGCAAGCACCAGTGCGTCTCTTGGCTCCACATTCTATTACCTCAACACTCAACAAGGGCCAACAAAAGACGTGCGGGTCCGTAAAGCCCTCTCATATGCCATTGACCGTCAACTGTTAACGAGTGCTATCTTGAGAAACGGTGGGGTTCCAATGTATACCCTTGTGCCCCCTCAAACAGATGGTTTTAAATCTCACACTCCTGAGTTCGCAACTTGGAACCGCCATAAACGTATCGAAAAAGCGCAGCAATTACTGTCAGAAGCTGGATACGATAAAAGCAATCCGCTTAAGTTAACGTTTACCGTACCAACTTTCTCGATGGACGTAAAAATGGCAACAACCATGGCAGGCATGTGGAAAAGCCGATTGGGTGCGCAAGTCACGATAAAACAGCTAGAACCGAAAGTGTTCTACGCACTTAAAGAGCCAACCGACATTACTCGCGGCGGCTGGACGGCCGACTACAATGAAGCCTCTACGTGGTTAGATATCTTTGTTTCTAATGGCGAGTACAACGATTCTCGTTATAACAACCCGCAATACGACGAGTTAATGGCTCGTTCAAAGACCATGAGCAATCCATCAGAACTGTATCTACAAGCAGAAAGCATGCTGATTGAAGACATGGCCATTATTCCTATTTATCGTCCGGGTAACGATCAATACCTCATCAAGCCTTATGTGGGCGGCTACGAACTGACAAACCCTGAGTCGTCGTATTACCGCAAGAATGTCTATGTGAAAGCCCACTAAAAGCATGTTTTCGGTCTGAGTCGGCAAGTTCAATGTTTACTTGTCGTTCCTCATATCTCTCGGTGAAGAAGGCAACCTGAGCTCAGACCATTTTTTATTCATAACCGTTCGAAGTGATTTCGGATGACCAAAGGATGATGGATCATGATTTGGTACATTGTTAAGCGATTAGCTATCGCTATCCCCACGCTTCTATTCATCGCACTCGTATCATTTTGGCTGATGCACATTGCACCAGGGGGACCATTTGATATGGAACGGCCTATGCCAGAAGTGGTGCGTGCGAATATTGAAGCAAAATTCCATCTGGACCAACCTTTCCTTACTCAGTTTTGGATTTACATTGGTAATTTCATACAAGGAGATCTCGGTCCGAGCTTCGTTTATCAAGACTTCAGTGTTACACAGCTCGTCGCACAATCATGGCCAGTTTCAGCAGTATTAGGCGTACTCTCTTTTTGTATCTCCGTTCCACTTGGCATGTTAGTTGGCACCATTGCGGCATTGAACCGAAATAGCCGCCTAGATTACGGCCTGATGACACTTTCGATGACTGGAGTTGTAGTTCCAGCGTTCGTGCTTGCTCCAGTTTTAGTCATGATTTTCGCTATTCAGCTTGGCTGGTTCCCTGCTGGTGGTTGGGAAGGAGGAAAGCTGGCTTTTCTTGTTCTTCCCGTGCTCAGCTTAGCGATTGGCTCCATTGCGAGTATTGCACGCGTCATGCGTGGCGCAATGATTGAAACGCTCAACCAACCATACATTCGAACGGCAAAAGCCAAAGGTTTGTCCACAACCTACATTTTATTCCATCACGCTTTGCGACCATCCTTGATTCCCGTCGTTGCGATGCTCGGCCCTGCGTTTGTGTCTGTCGTGACAGGCTCGGTGATTATCGACATTTTCTTTGGTACAGGTGGCATGGGACAACACTTTGTGTCTGGAGCTCTCAACCGCGACTACGGCCTAGTAATGGGCATTACTCTGATTGTCGCTTCACTCACTATCTTCTTTAACCTTGTGGTCGACTTGCTATATACGATTATCGACCCTCGTATACGCGTTTAGGAGTCCGGCATGTTAACGATCAAAAAACTGGATACACAAGCTCTTCAAGATCAAGTCGTCGACAATATTGAAGCCGTCGAAGGTCGCAGTCTTTGGCAGGATGCATGGACTCGATTTCGTAAAAACAGAGCCGCGATGACATCAGTGTATGTTTTGGCGTTCATTACCTTATGCATCACTTTCGGCCCCTCTCTTGCCGCTTTTGGCCATGATGAAATTGACTGGGAAGTGCTCATCGATCCATACGAGCTAGGAAAACCTTCACTGAGCAGTGGTCATTACTTTGGTACCGATGATCTCGGGCAAGATGTCTTTGCTCGCACGATGCAAGGCGGCAGGCTCTCTATTTTGGTAGGTTTTGTTGGCGCCTTAGTCGCCGTTGTTATTGGTACGATTTGGGGAAGTATTTCCGGCTATCTTGGCGGCGTTGTCGATAGCGTAATGATGCGCATTATTGAGGTGCTCGATTCGGTGCCATTTATGTTTATGGTTATCCTGTTTGTTACCCTTTTTGGCAACAACATCTACCTGATTTTTATCGTGATCGGAATGGTATCTTGGCTGGGCATTGCCCGTGTTGTACGTGGTGTCACCTTCGGTCTCAAAAAGCGAGAATTCATCGAAGCCGCACACTCTATTGGGGTTTCTAAATTGACAATTGTCCGACGCCATGTTCTGCCTAATGTGCTTGGTATCGTGATGGTTTATTCCTCCCTAATGGTGCCTGGATTCATTATGTTCGAATCGTTTTTAAGCTTCTTAGGGCTTGGTGTTCAACCACCGGATACAAGCTGGGGGATCCTGATTTCCGAAGGCGCAAAAACGATTGACGTTGCATTGTGGATGCTGCTTTTTCCCTCTCTGTTTTTAGTTGCCACCCTCTTTTGTTTTAACTTCATCGGTGATGGCTTGCGTGATGCTCTTGACCCGAAAGACCGATAAGGACAAACCCATGCTATCTATTGAAAACATGAACGTGCGCTTCGATACGCCAGATGGGCAAGTGCAAGCGGTCAGTAATCTCTCCTACTCGATTAAAGCAGGCGAAACTCTTGGAATTGTTGGAGAGTCAGGTTCGGGAAAAAGCCAGTCTGTCTTCGCGTTAATGGGGTTAACCGCGGATAACGGCGCTGTGTCTGGCAGCGCGATGTTCCACGATGATGATTTACTCGCGATGTCGAAAAAACAGATCAACCGCATCCGAGCAGAGAAAATCGGAATGATCTTTCAAGATCCGATGACGTCACTCAATCCATTCATGAAAATTGGCAAACAGCTTTGTGAAGTTCTCATGATTCATAAAGGAATGAGCCGAAAACAAGCAAAAATTGAATCGATTCACATGTTGGATGCGGTGCGTATTCCCTCTCCCGAAACTCGGATGAACCAATACCCTCACGAATTATCTGGCGGAATGCGTCAGCGAATCATGATAGCGATGGCATTGTTGTGTAAGCCCGAGTTGTTAATTGCAGACGAACCAACCACCGCGTTAGATGTGACCGTTCAGGCTCAAATTTTGACGCTATTACGAGACTTACAACAAGAGTTCAACACGGCAATTTTACTGATCACTCACGATATGGGCGTCGTCGCCGAGATGTGTGATCGCGTATTGGTTATGTATGGTGGTCAAAAAATGGAGCAATCCGATACCGAGACATTGTTCGCTCAACCTGCGCACCCCTACACTCAAGGCCTGCTAAAGGCGATTCCTTCCATCACTGAAGATATGCCGCGTTTACCAACCATCCCAGGTAACCCACCAAGTGCGTTGATTAACCATCAAGGGTGTCCGTTTAGAGAGCGGTGCGAGCATCGAGAGACGCGTTGCCAACACGAAACCCCACTGTTTTCCCCATTAAACACGAGCCAGTCCATTGCCTGTCACGTTAACGCACCCAGTGTTATCACTCCTATTCAAATAAAAGCTTAAGGAGGCATTATGAATAAAAAAGAAGTCCTCATGTCTGCTCGTGATTTAAACGTCCACTTTCCTGTTTCGCGTCACCTTATTCCAAGTCGACGTAAAATCGTTAAAGCGGTCAATGGTATCGACTTAGATGTTTATCGAGGTGAAACACTTGGCATTGTGGGGGAATCAGGCTGCGGAAAATCAACGCTTGCACGCGCCTTACTTCGCTTAATTGAACCTACACATGGCGAGTTGACTTGGAAAGGTCAAGACATGCTCGGGTTTAGTAAAAAAGAGCTTTCCTCTCGACGTAGAGAATTTCAGATGGTGTTTCAAGACCCATCCGCTTGTTTGAATCCGAGATTAACCATCTCAGAATGCATCGCCGAACCACTGCTCACCCACGAGCCACAACTTAAACGGGCAGAGGTAGAAAAGCGTGTCATCGCTATGATGGATAAAGTGGGTCTCTTGGCGAGCCAGCGAAACCGCTATCCACATGAATTTTCCGGAGGTCAATGCCAGCGTGTGGGCATTGCCAGAGCGTTAATTCTCAATCCAGATTTGGTCGTGTGTGATGAACCTGTTAGTGCGCTAGATGTCTCCATACAAGCTCAGGTCATCAATCTTCTAGATGATCTTAAACAAGAAATGGGGTTAACACTGGTAATGATTGCGCACGACTTAAGCGTGGTGCGCCACATCAGCGACCGCGTTATGGTGATGTATCTTGGTAAACCTATGGAAGTAGGACGTTACGATAAAGTATTTGATGATGCACAACACCCCTACACCAAAGCACTGTTATCTGCTGTCCCGATAGCTAATCCGCAATTAGCACGTGACCGTGAAATACAACTATTGCCCGGCGATCTTCCTTCTCCACTTAACCCACCGAGCGGTTGCGTTTTTCGTACTCGATGCCCAGAAGCCACAGAAGTATGCGGGCAACAGAACCCAATAAAAACAGGCTCGGAGCAGCATCATATCTATTGCTCAAATATGACTTTAGGAAACATTTAATGAACAATACTAACTCAGTAAACCAACGCCTTACGTTATTGCGTGAGGCAATGTCCTTTCACAACGTGTCTGCATATATCGTGACCAACAATGATCCACATAACAGTGAATACTCAGCGGATCATTGGTTAGCGCGAAGCTGGATTTCAGGTTTTACCGGTTCTGCAGGCGATGTCGTCATTACCCAACAAGGTGGTGGCCTGTGGACTGATGGTCGTTACTATATTCAAGCTGAAGAACAGTTACACGGCACAGGACTTGAACTGTTTAAAGCCAAACAACCAGAAACGCCGACAATTGCCAAATGGCTAGCTACCACGCTCCCAGAAAACAGTATTGTAGCGGTTGACGGGCGCGCCATCAGTTACGCTTTTTATCAAGGCCTCAAACATGCCTTTGAAGCGAAAAACATTAAGATCATTCTCGACCTGGATTTACTCGCACCGATTTGGCTTGAAAGACCACTTCGCCCAAGTACACCCGTATTCGAGCATCCCACCGCTTTTGCTGGCGTTGACACAGAAAATAAGTTAGCGAGAATCCGTTCTTGGTTAACCGAGAACCAAGTAGATAGCTTATTAGTGTCAACGCTAGATGATGTCATGTGGACAATGAATATTCGAGGTGGTGATACTAATTACTGCCCAGTTTCTGAAGCCTATCTAATCGTAGAGCAATCACTTGCGACACTGTTTATTGATAAAGCCAAACTGCCTCAAGACGTTGAAAGAGCGCTGACCGAGCAGAGTGTACACATTCGCCATTACAACTACGTAAGTCAGTATTTGAATCAGCAATGTGAGGGATTATCGCTCGCTTTTAACCCAACCCACACAGACAGCTTATTGGTGAGTTCGATTGAACAGAATGTGAATCTAAAGCCAATGGCTTGCCCTGTAACGGCAATGAAGGCCATAAAAAATGCGACCGAGCTAACTAGCCTAGAACAGGCATTAACAGATGATGGTGTGGCAATCGTAAGGTTTATGAACTGGCTCGAAGAGCAAGTTCCAAGCGGACTCGTTACAGAATTGTCTGCTGAGGCACAACTGAATCACTATCGCCGTCAAACCCGACATTATGTGAGTGACAGTTTCCGCACTATCGCAGGCTTCGCAGCTCACGGGGCAAAAATGCATTATGCCGCCGATGAAGAAAGCAATGCGGCAGTCAATGAAAGCAACTTCTTTCTCGTCGATTCTGGTGGCCAATACCTTGGCGGGACAACAGACATCACCCGTACTTTCCACTTCGGGTCACCGACCATTAAGCAGCGCAAAGATTATACCTTGGTGCTCAAAGCGGTCATCCGACTGACTCAGACTCGATTCATGAAAGGCTCTACGGGTACCAATCTTGATATCATGGCGCGTGGCGTCTTATGGCAACATGGTATTGATTACAAGTGCGGCACTGGACACGGCGTAGGCATTTGCTTGAATGTTCACGAAGGCCCACAAAATTTCTCGCAAAGCCACCACGAGGTTGAGCTAAAACCGGGGATGGTCATTACTAATGAACCAGGCGTTTATCGCGAAGGTGAGTACGGGGTAAGAATAGAGAACATTCTTAAAGTTGTAGAAGTAGAACAAAATGAGTTCGGCACGTTCTACGGTTTTGAGACTATCACTCTTGCTCCAATTGCGACCAACGCCCTTGATTTATCAATGCTAGATCAAGCAGAGCTAGACTGGCTCAATCATTACCATTCACGAGTCTATCAAGCACTTAGCCCTTTTCTTGATACGCAAGATAAAAACTGGCTTCAACGCACAACCCAACTTATTGAGAAATAGGATATCAGCAAGCTTTATAACGTTTTCATTTTCATCTCAAACTCCTTGTTTGCCAGCCTTCGGGCTGGTTTTTTTTATAGAGATAACGGCGTGAAAAACAAAAACGCCCCGCAATGTTAGCGAGGCGATCAATTAAATTAAAATGATGCAGTTAATGCCCTACTGACGACACTTCTGAGCATCAAAATCAACGACGATGGCGGCATTCTCAAAGTCACCAGAGACTTTAACGTAGCCCCAGTAGTTACTCTGATTTGACAACGTAATACACTCTCCATTACCAATATTATCTGACCACCCGTGAAGATTAGTACCATCCGGCCAACCCGAGTTACTGTATTCAAGCTTTAGGTTGCCCGTACCGTTTCCCGTCGTTATCGCCAGATTTGAGCTCTCATTCACCGCTGGCACGCTCAGCCAAATGGTTTGTTGATTTGCCAAGCAAACAGGCTCTCCTGCTGTTAGGCGTCCACCGCTTACTTTACTTTGCACCGCGCAGTCTTGTGGCAATGTGTCATTACCGCCCAACGTTGAGATAAAAACACTATGAGTGGCGGTTGCCGTCAAGCCTTCACTGTCTGTAACACTTAGACTGACCGAATACTCCCCTTCACTCCCATATTGGTGCGTCGGCTTGGTTTGTGTACTTGTCGAGCCATCACCGAAGTCCCATAAGACGCTGACGATCTTCCCGTTTGGGTCTGTACTGTTTTCACTGCTAAATGTAATGCTTTCACCGACTTTCCCCTTACTGTTTGCGGTTATGACTGCATTAGGTGCACCATTTGAGACAAGGGCTTGCTGCCACTGCTCAAACTCACTTTGATACAAATTCGCCCATTGGGTGATCGTGGCCTTGTAATTGCTCCAATTCCCTTGGCGTGTTTCCACCAGCATTTGGTTTACGTCATCTTTATGATTTTCAAACATAAAACGTACAGCTAAGTACCCCCAACGATAAATTCGACCGACATCAAACCCATCATAAGTAGTCTCGAAAATCTCACTTAAGGTATACGTCGAGCCGTCTAAAATCGTCTCAAGTGCTGCTTGGTTGTCATTTTCTTGAGCGACATACTCTGCAATGCCTTCACTCCACCACACTATTTTTTCAGTTGGATGACTAAACCCTCCATAGAGATCAAATCGACCATCTAAGTAATGCACGTATTCGTGCTCTAGGTTCCAGACAAAGTGATCCGCGTTCGCATAAGAGGCTTCATAAGCAATAAAGTTGGGAATATTCCCCGGCTGGGAAGGGTCGCCCTCCAAGTACATACCGCCATTGTCAGTACTAATATCGAAAATTGGCCCTGCGTACTTACCATAATCGGTGCTTGAATCGAATATATTGACTTGGAGCTGAGTGTTGTGGTCATCTTTTACTGGCTGTTCACCAGTTTCTAAAGACTGATGAAAGTAACCCTCTTCGTAACCCATTTTAGAACATGCGGCCGCGTGTTGCTCTTGCGTCATATTCTGGGACAATATTCGAATTGTCGGGCTACAAATATAAGTTTGCGATAGCACCAAGCCTTTTAGCTCAGTTTCGAAATTACAAATTCCGAACTCACTACAATCTGCGTAATATGAGGCGGTGTCCGCCGCCGCAAGCCAAACCGCGTCACCCCGACCATACATTTCATACTGTTCAAAGATTCGACTCAGCTGACTCTTCACAACAGAACTCGCGTTACCCGTATACTTGGTCAGACGCCCGAGCTCTCGCCCCGCATTCGCGGCCATAAACTCATCTTCAGCACCGATTGATGACGCCCTTAGAGCAAAATCGCCTAAAGCTTTGGCAAGGTCTGTTTGGTTACCAATTACTTGCACAAATTGCTCGTTCCACTGCCCACCAAACAAAATAGTGAAAACACCGTTAACTGCATTGCGCATATACCAGTGCTGGGCGTATTGATCATTCCAACGTGTAAGCCACTGGGTCACTTGCGGTAAGTACGCGTGCTGCAAGCCGGCACTATCCATAGTGATGATGACCTCACTAAGCACTTTGCCGTGACGGTCGCTGTTCTCGTAGAAGTTTGCGTTATTAACAAACGCATCCACTGATTCTTTCACCGCTGGTGTGACCCATTCAATAAATGAGATGTTGTCATTGTAAAACTCGGCGTAATAACCCGCGCGTAAGTATAAGAACAACGTTTCTAGTTCATCGCTCCCGCCACCCGTATACCCCTTCGCCAATGTCGTAGTGTGCTTAGCGATGTTGTACATATGATCGGAGCTAAATACCGACTCTTGAATCCGACTTTCAGCAGAGAATAACTGGTTCACACACGTCGCGCCCTGACTTAAAATTTCGCTGATCAATTGGTTACTGCTTTCGGTAACCAATGCCTCCAAATCACAAGCTGTGCTCGACTCATCAAGGCTTTCGAGTGACTGTACTCGAGTTACCTTGGAGGGCTGAATAGGGAGAGTTGCGGTTGGTTGGTATTCAACTCGATTGGATTCAACACCGTGTGTATGAGCCGAATGTGCATGTTGCTCTGTAACTTGAGAAACTGGCTCGCTTAACGCAAATACGCCAGTGCTGGTTAACGTTGTCGCAATCGCGACACTCAAAATCTTCAGTTCCATCTAATTTCTTCTATATTGAGTTTTCCTTAGATGCATTACGTCTTTTGCATCGCCACTGCCCTTATTACTGCAAGAGCATCTCCATATAATCTACTCGCAAGACAAGAAGAAACATTTTGTTAACAACTAGATGTGGCGGTATCAGTTTTTGGTACCAGAAGGAACACGGAGTGAGCTTTAAAAATTCGTATTTGTTAAAAAATAGAGATGAGCTAGAGAAGAAACGTGTAGTTAAACGGGTATACCCAGCACGTTAAATGGCTAGGTATACTCCAAAGCGGGTCGGTAAAAATTCGCGAATCAAAGCCCCTAAAGAAGGAATCGGACAATGGGCTAATACTCTGTAGGTTCTAGGCTGCTTTGTGGTCGAAGAGTGCGGTAATTTGTTCTTTTAACGCATGCAAAAATTCGGTATTTGGTGTGTTTTCAAGGTACATTTCATACTCTTTAGAATTATAAAAGTACTCATGCGCTGATGCGTTAAGGATCTTACTAAAAGACAGTGTTTCCAATTCATCTTCAAGAGCACGGCAACTCAATTCACCATACCCTGAGTCGCTATCTTTAGCGAATTGGGTTTCAATGTTGCTGATATATAAAACACAATCCTTGATAAAGAGCTCAACGTTACTTATGCGCTGTTCGATATCTTTAAGCTGACCGCTGTTCCACTTAGACTTTTCTTGCTCGAGCTTATCAATAAGTCCACTTTCACGTAGTCTGGTATTGTTATCTTTAATTCTTAGTAACTCATCGAGCACTTTATTAAACTCAGACTCAGCCCTAAGTCTTAAGATTTCCAACTCCTTGGAGAACAGCTTTGCTTTTAACTCACTTGCTTGATACAAGCCAGATATAGCAGCATTTCTTTTAACTCCAAACATAAAAATCCACCCAAAAGATACTTACTAAAAAGTAGCACACAAAAAGCAAGATAGAAGACGCGAGGTTTTCGTCAGCACGCTACACATTACTACCTAATCTCGATTGTAACGTAATAAACAGAATTTTCATCACTTAGAACCACCAACTATTTGAATGAAAATCACACAGTTACTTTGATAAAAGTATTTATTTTAGAAAAGGCAATCCCAAGTATGTAACGGTATAAAATTGACACTATAAAAACAAAAACGCTCACACTCTACTACCAAAGTCAAATATCAATGTCAGAGATTGGACAAAACACTCACTATTTACAGTAATGAAAAGCCACTATTTCATTGAGAACCAAAATTTCAACATACTACATCGGACTATGCTGATCATAGACGGGGTTACTGATGAAACGTTAGAATGCCACTACTCTGGTAACCTAGCATAATATTTATGACCGACGCTGATATCGAGCTACAACACCTTTGGTTAGAAGTCCAAGCCGAACGCTGGCAAAACCTGCCACGCTTTTTATTCAGTTACTACTGCTACAAGCACAACCTTGTCAGTAAAACCAACAAAGTTTGCTGGGAGACGGCACGTGCAAGACTGCCCGCTTCAACATCAATAAAAGAGCGAAAAAACGCGGTGGTTGAACCGTTAGTCCCTGAGGAAGCCGTCGTTGGATTATTGAAAACCATCAGCAAAGATGGGGAAATGACGTTTGACGTGATGGGAACCACACTTGATGCGTTTTTACACTATGTTGTGATTAGCAAGGAAGAAAAAGCCCGACTTAAACCAAACATGCCAGCTAGTTGGTATCAGCAATCGAACAAGTCGCCTTTGGCACGTTTCGAGCAGGCTGGCATTAAGCTACAAGAGTGACATGTCAGTCATCGCTGACGATAAACACAAAAGACAAGCGCCTACAATGAGGCGCATTTGGTCAAAAATTGAGGAGCCCCTAAACAAAAGTGCATAGCGAGCAACAAAGAAAAAGTTTGGTTATTCTTGAATGCCTCGAATGCGTACATTACGCCTACGTAGAACTTCTAAAGTCACGAGCAAACACACCGACATAAAAATCAGCAACGTAGCGACCGCCAATATGGTCGGACTAATTTGCTCTCGAATTCCTGACCACATCTGCCTCGGAACGGTTTTTTGTTCTGCCCCAGTCAGGAATAACGCCACCACAACCTCGTCGAACGATGTGCCAAAAGCAAACAAGCCGCCAGAAATCATCCCCGGACGAATCAGCGGAAAGGTAATGTGTCTGAAAGTATAAACAGGGTTTGCTCCTAAGCTAGCCGCCGCTTTTACCAGGCTATGATCAAAGCCGCTTAAGGTCGCAGTAACGGTAATGACAACAAAAGGTGTACCTAACGCGGCGTGTGCCAAAATGACGCCTAGATAAGTTTGTGATAAGCCAAGGCGTGTGTAGAAAAAGTACATCGCAGCAGCAGAGATAATGACTGGTACGATCATAGGTGAGATCAACAGCGCCATAATCGTATTGCGAAAAGGCAAATTACTACTGGCTAAACCCAACGCCGCCAGAGTTCCTAGCCCTGTTGCAACGAGTGTCGCCATAAAAGCAATGAACGTGCTGTTTTTCAGCGCCAACAGCCACTGATCACTAGTAAACATTTCTTGATACCAGCGAGTAGAATACGCTGCCGAATCAAGGTTTAGCATCCCCTCGGTAAAAGTAAAGTAAGGCGTTGCATTAAACGATAACGGGATGATGGTCAGAATTGGAGCGATTAAAAAGAACAGCACCAACCCACAAAAAACTAAATAGCCTGCGTAAGCAACTCGCTCTACTTTTGATGCATAGTTTGGTAATGCCATTGTTATCCTCCTACCTTAAGGTTATTAATGCCAACCACACGGTTGAATATATAAAACAGAACCAGTACAACGAACAAAAGCAGTCCACCCAATGCGCCAGCCATCCCCCAGTTCAGTGATGTCTGCATATGATAGGCAATCATATTGGATATCATCTGTCCGCTTCTTCCACCAACCAAAGCGGGCGTAATGTAGAAACCAATAGAAAGAATGAAAGTGAGCAAGGCCCCCGCACCTATCCCCGGTAACGTAAGCGGCATATAAACTTTGATGAACGCAATGAAAGGCGTCGCGCCTAGAGAACGAGCGGCACGGAAATAAGTTGGGCTAATTCCTTTCATTACGCTGTACAGAGGCAGGATCATAAACGGCAGCAGAATGTGAACCATAGACACCACCGTTCCGAAGGTATTGTGAATCATCTGAATTCGTTCGGAAGTAAAACCCGACCAAATAAGGAGATCATTAATGACCCCTTGGTTTTGCAGCAGAACAATCCAAGACGTGGTTCTGACTAATAATGACGTCCAAAATGGCAGCAGCACAATGATTAAAAGTAAGTTCGCGCGCTTATCAGGTAAATTGGCAAGCAGGTAAGCAACGGGGTACGCCATCACCAAACAAATTAAGGTGATTGAAATAGACATCCAAAAAGTTTTAAAGAAAAGGTCGACGTATATTTGGCGTTTTTCTGGTTGGGGCTCAATGTCTCCAAACTCATTCACTTGCAAGTCTAGCGCAGCAAGATAATGACTGAATGTTAATGCGCCACTAAGATTCTTAAACGCCGCCCAATATTTAGGATTAGTCCATCGCTTATCAAGCTTGGCCAACTGTGTCACCGAGCTCGGCAGCGACGTCAAACGAGACAACTTTCTGCCGGTTTTCATGAGTAAACTGCGCATACCAGACTCTTCAATATTCATCCGGCTGGCTATTTTCGGTAGCTCTTTGCTTTGATAAAGCGCAAGTACTTCAACAGAGAATGCCTCAATGACTTCTTGATGAGGCTGACCTTGATAATCCCAACTTTCTAAGGCTTGAATAGTTTGTGGGAGTGACTGGGATATTTCTCGGTTATCCACGCTTCGATAAAGCATGTCGAGGATAGGAAAAGCAAACGTAAACAGGATAAAGCACACCAATGGAATTGTAAGCATAATAGAACGAAGCTTTTTTCGGCGCTCCGCCTTTTGCAGCTGCGCTTTCAGATTGGTTTCTTGCTGATGAACTTGACGTTCGACTTCCAATACAGAATCTAATGCGGTTAGCTCTCGACTCATGCTGCTACCTCGCTACTTTGAGTTTGTGTCCCATCAAGAGCATGGCAATCGTCACTTTGCCAACCAATACGACAAATGGAGCCAAGCGTTAACTGCAAGTGTTTACGATTATCGTTAGGTACTTTAACGATGAAGTGACCAACGCTCTCTACTTCGACGACCAGACGATAATGATCACCGTGATAAATCAATTCTCGTAGGACGCCTGAGACTTGGTTCTCACAAGACGCTTTCTCTGGTTGAATAACAATCTTTTCTGGTCGAATGGAAAGTGTTGTCCTCTGCCCTTGCTCAGAGACTCTGACAGGTTTCGCAGTAAATAACTCTTTCCCAACGAGCACTTGGCAATACTTTCCGTTCCACTCTTTGACTAAACCTAAGAGTTGGTTGTTTTCTCCGATAAACTGCGCAACAAACGTATTACTCGGAGATTCATAAAGCTCGGTTGGTGTCGCGAGTTGTTGCACTTCGCCGTGATTAAAAACCGCAATACGGTCGGACATAGTGAGAGCTTCGTCTTGATCGTGCGTCACATACAAAATGGTGATACCAAGCTTTTCATGCAAATGTTTAATTTCCATCTGCATTTGCTCACGCAGCTGCTTATCTAATGCGCCTAGCGGCTCATCCATCAACACGAGTTTAGGCTCAAACACTAATGCTCGCGCTAACGCAACACGCTGTTGTTGACCACCTGATAACTGCTTTGGGTATCGAGTCGCAACATGCTCAAGCTCGACCATTTCTAATACACTCTGAACTTTGCTTTGAATCATGTCACTGTCGAGTTTTCGCACCTTTAAAGGAAACGCAAGATTCTCAGCAATGGTCATATGTGGAAACAACGCATAGTTTTGAAACACCATACCAATATCGCGCTTGTGCGGCGCGAGATGATTGACAGGAACGCCATCGATATAAATGTCTCCACCGGTCGCAGTTTCAAAGCCTGCTAGCATCATCAAGCAAGTGGTCTTGCCCGATCCTGACGGCCCCAACATAGTAACGAACTCTCCAGGAGCAATATCTAAGTTGAAGTCTTTCACCACCAAATTCGTGCCATCGTAGGTTTTCTTAACGTGTTGAAAGCTGACATAGTCCTTGTTTTCCGTGCTCATGACTTCCCTCTTCTCATTTTTTGAATATTACGAATGAGTAGAGCGTCAGTTAACGCTCTACTAAACAGCACAATTACAGATAGTATTTGGATAGGTCTAAGCGGGTTTCTAACGCATGTTCAACCATTTGAATGACTTGTTGACGCTCTTCACCTTGTAAAAGTTGGCGTGGCGCACGAACTTGTTCAGATCCACGTCCGCAGACTTGCTCGGCCAGTTTAATGCACTGAACCAGCGTAGGAATGGTGTCTAAACGCAGTAGCGGTAAGAACCAACGGTAGATTTCTAACGCTTCAGCATAACGACCTTGGCTTGCCAGTTTATAAATCGCGACGGATTCTTCTGGGAATGCGTTGGTTAAACCAGAAATCCAGCCGGTCGCGCCTAGCATCAATGATTCAAGAGCAATGTCATCAACACCACTGAACACGGTAAAGCGGTCATCAAATTTATTGTAAAGCTCAGTGATACGACGAGTATCAGTGGTCGACTCTTTAATAGCTACAATGCTTTCAAACTCAGCCAGTTTCGCCATGATATCGAGGTTTACATCGACACCATAAGCAACCGGGTTGTTGTAAATCATGATTGGCATTTCTGGCGTTGCTTTTGCTAGCGTGCGGTAATATTCGAACGTTTCGCTCTCAGACGTGCGGTAAACCATGGCAGGCATCACCATACAACCATCGATACCAATTTTGTACGCATCCTGCATGTAATCAACAGCTGCTGTGGTAATAGACTCTGCTGTACCAGCAATCAAAGGCACACGGCCATTTACGACTTCGTTTGCCGCTTGCAAGACCTGGCGTTTCTCCTCCGGGTACAACGCGCAGTTCTCACCGACGGTACCCAAGCAGATAATGCCATTCACACCATCTTTAATCTGGTTGTCTATAACGGTTTGCGTTGCGTCTAAGTCGATTGACTGATCTTGACGAAATTGCGTACTGACCGCCGGATAAACACCTTTCCAATCAATTTTCATGAACTACTTTCCTTATATGTATATTGTATGCAATTTAAATAAACGAGCAAAAATGCTCAGGCATGGCTATCTATGCCATTTTCTAACAACACCGCCTTTACAGCGGCCAAATCAGCCAAAGCACTGCCAACTGATTTGTATAAAGTAATGACCTCATCGTTTTGACGTCCTGAGATTTGTTGGGCACAAAGCTGCGGTAATTCCCCTTTGATATCGTCTGACGTGAACACGCCCTCTTGAATTGGAATGAGAAGATCGCCCGCTTCGGCTAATACATTAATGCGGCTATCGACATACACCTGCGCTCGTTGCACTGCTTTAGAGTCGCATTCACGCTTGTCCAAGTCATGATTACCGACCAAATCAATATGGGTGCCCGGCTGCACGTCTGCGCCATCAAACAAAGGCTCTGCTGATGCGGTAATACAGCTGATGATGTCAACGTGTTTGATAACGTGGTCCACATTTTCTACAACTGAAACGCGAAACCGACGCTCATCAGGAAGCGACTGATACTCTGAAGATGACACAATGGCATCTACCGTCGCCTCGGCTTTGTCTGAGTTGCGCCCCCAAATGTAAACCTGCTTAAGTGGGCGAACCGCAGCGTATGCCCACGCAAAATAAGGCGCAAGATTGCCCGTTCCGCAGATCAACAGACGATCAGCATTGGGGCGCGCTAAATAGTCCGCTGCCAGTGCAGAAGCTGCGGCGGTGCGCCAAAACGTTAAAACTTTACCGTCTACGAGTGCGACCGGCTCACCATCATTTCGTCTAAAAACAAGTAGCTTAGATGCAAGCGTATCTTTGCCTTGCTCAGGGTTATGCGGGAAATACGTAAAGGCTTTCACCGCAATCAACTCCTGGTTCCAAGCTGGAAGTAGCGCAAACGCCTCGTATTCTCCCTCTTCTAAGGGTATGACTCGGCGTTGAGGTATTGTCGCTGGCCGCGAGTACATTTCACGCATCGTTTCAATAAGAGACTTCATTGTTAAACATTGCGCGACTTGCTGTGCTTCGATGACTTTCATCATTTCTCCGAAAACATAAATACAGTTGAGGAAAAGTACGGAACCTCGCTTATGGATGAAAACTCGGCCCCATACACAAATTAACGCCTAGTTAAGCAGCCAGGTATTGAACTCTTCATTTAGTTCATCCGCGTAGTCTGACCACCATTCATCGTTAATCAGGAAGGCGGTTTGGAAGTTTTGAGGTGCGGTAGGAAGGTTCGCTAAAATGTCTGGGTTCACCTCCGCCGAAGACGACTTACGCGTAGGCCCATAGGCAACGTACTTAGCTTGATCAGCTAATGGTTTTGTTCCTGAAGAAAAAGCGATGAAGTCCAATGCAAGCTTTGTGTTCTCACTCCCTTTAGGTATCGCCCATCCATTCATGTAACCCATTTGACGGTCCCATATAATCCGAAATGGTTGACCTTCATCTTTACGGGCATTGTGAATTCGGCCGTTAAACGCCGAGGCGATCACCACTTCTTTGTCAGCAAGCATTTGAGGTGGCTGGGCACCAGTTGTCCACCACAGTACTTCTGATTTGATCGTATCCAACTTAGCAAAAGCACGCTCACGCCCCGCTTCGGTTTCGAGCAGGCTGTAGACCTCTTCTGGCTTTACACCATCTGCCAATAGTGCCCACTCAAGATTGCCCTGAGGTTGTTTTTGCAATGCACGTCGACCTGGAAAAGTTTTTAGGTCAAAAAGATCGGTCAACTTGCTAGGCAAAGCCTTACCTTTAAACGCGTCTTCGTTCACCGCTAATACTGTGGACACAACGATGGTATTGATTGCGCATTCGTGAATCGCACCATCAATGAAATCCTCTTGTGCTGGTGTTCCATCTGCGCCCGGAGGCAAAATACTTGGGCTCACTGGTTCTAATAGCCCTTCTGCACAACCACGAACAATGTCCGGCTTGTCGAGAGAAACCAAATCCCAGCGCACGTTGTTCGCTTCCACCTGCGCTTTAATTTCGGCTAATCCGCCGCTGAAATCCTCGGATACGATCTCTACACCTGTTTTTTTAATGAAAGGCTTGTGATATGCCTCCACTTGGCTCTTGGTGAATGCACCACCCCAAGATACGACCGTCAATTTGTCTTCAGCATAAGCAGAGGTCCCCAACAGCATTCCTGAAATCAACAGCGCCAATGGTGCTTTGGTCATTCGTGACATGTTTTACTCCTTTTGGTTGTTTTTCTGGAGGCATCCGAATACGGCTGTTGGACACCAGTTTTTGTTAAAATCAAGTTAACATTGGCATTTAATATATTTTATACAATATTTAATATTAAATTTTTCAGGCAAATCGTTGTAGTGAAAAAGGTGAAAGATCAATCGATGTCGGCTTTCCTTCGATAAGCTCTAAAAGGAGATCTGCCGTAATCGCCGCTTGAGTTAATCCAAGGTGTTGGTGACCAAATGCCAGTAATACATTTCCATCCCAAATGCTATCAATAACCGGTAACGAGTCGACTGTTGAAGGCCGATTCCCCATCCACTTTTCTCCTTGCTTGAGTGGATGTAACCCCGATTCAAACATCTCATCACCTAACTGAAAAAGCATTTCTGAACGTTTCATATTGGGTGGTGACTCTACATCGGCATACTCAACAGTGCCTGCCAAGCGTAACCCACCTGACATAGGAGTCATGATGAATTTTCTATCGGCAGAGCTAATAGGAAATGGCAATACATCACGCTTGTCATCCACCATTAGGTGATAACCACGCTCGGCTTGAATAGGCACTTTGACTCCGGTTAGTTGCCGTATCAAAGGCTTAGAATGTACACCTGCGGCAACAATGATTCGGTCAAATGAATGTGTTTGAGACTCAACCAGCACATCGCCATTTTTCGCCAACGCAGATACACCTTTTTGTAAAACCTTACCGCCAAGAACTTCAAAGGCTTCACTTAGCTCAGCACAGAGCTGATAAGGGTCTAGCGTATGACCTGTTTCGGGAAAAAAGACTCCGACACGAACCTTATGGCTGAGATCAGGTATCCGCTCTCGAATCGCCTCTTGTGTCCAAACTTGATACGCCACACCGTTTTTAGCCAGTGAGTTAAGCGTACTTTGGTAGTCTTTAAACAGTTTCTCGTTTTCAAAAGTGAGCAATGAACCATTCATTTTTATTAGATGTGCTTTTCCGATTGAATCAAGCACGCCACGCCAACTTGCCACTGACCGCTCGTTAAGACTCTTAATCGCGTTTTTTGCCCGCTTCGCGGCTGATGGCTTTGTTTGTAATAGAAAACGAATCATCCACCCGATTGTGTTTGGAATATCTTGCCAACGGATCGAAACCGGACTTTTGGGATCTAGCAGCATTTTAGGTAATTGTGGAAGCAGCGCTGGCGTTGCAAGAGGGAAGATTTGCTCAGTCGCGATATGACCTGCATTTCCCTTAGAGCATCCATTCCCCACGCCGTTGGGATCAAAAATTGTGACTTGATAACCTTGCTGCTGCAACTTCAATCCAATTGATAAGCCAATAATCCCCGCACCTATCACGGCGATCCTTTCCTTTTTGGTTTCATCCTTGACCAACATAAATATGCTCCGAGTCACACTTGAAAACGTAGATTGTATACAATATATTTTACATTACGTTAACATCACTATTGTTTAATTCAACCATTTTTTCAGCAAGGAGCGAAAAATGAGACAAGGAACTTTTTTCTGTATTGATGCCCACACCTGCGGCAACCCAGTTAGGCTGGTCGCAGGCGGTGTGCCTCCACTCGAAGGCAATACCATGAGCGAAAAGCGCCAATACTTTCTTGAGCATTATGATTGGATTCGTCAGGCACTCATGTTTGAGCCTCGCGGACACTCAATGATGTCGGGGTCCGTTGTCTTGCCTCCTTGCAGCGATAACGCAGACGCTTCAATTCTGTTTATTGAAACCAGTGGCTGCTTACCAATGTGTGGCCACGGCACCATTGGAACCGTCACCACCGCTATCGAGAATCGCCTTATCACTCCCAAAAAAGAAGGTCGTTTGATACTTGATGTCCCAGCAGGACAAATCGAAGTGCACTACCAAACAAAAAGTGACAAGGTCACGTCGGTAAAGATATTTAACGTACCAGCTTACCTTGCCCACCAAGACGTAACCGTGGACATAGAGGGCTTAGGTGAGCTCACTGTCGATGTTGCTTATGGCGGAAACTATTACGTAATCGTCGATCCTCAAGAAAACTACGCCGGACTTGAACACTACTCTCCAGATGAAATTTTGATGCTTTCACCAAAAGTTCGCGAAGCGGTATCTCGCGCGGTTGAATGCGTACATCCAGAAGATCCGACAGTGTGCGGTGTTTCTCACGTGCTATGGACCGGAGAGCCCACTCAAGAAAACGCCACCGCTCGAAATGCTGTGTTTTACGGCGACAAAGCGTTGGATCGCTCGCCATGTGGTACGGGCACTAGTGCACGCATGGCGCAATGGCATGCAAGAGGCAAACTCAATCAAGGAGAAGACTTTGTTCACGAAAGTATCATCGGCAGCCTATTTCAAGGACGTATAGAAGGCATTACCGAAGTGAATGGCAAAGCAGCTATTTTGCCAAGTATTGAAGGATGGGCACAAGTATACGGTCACAACACGATATGGGTAGACGATGAAGACCCATATGCGTACGGATTTGAAGTGAAGTAATAAGGATAGTAAGGAAGAATGATGAACCCACAAGAACCAACCACTTTTTACGCAGTCAACGCCTTTACTGGTGAGCCTCTACCCACAGCGTTTCCGGTACATGGAGAGCAAGAAGTTAATCAAGCCGCCTCAGCCGCCCAAAGCGTTGCGCGTGAGTTTCGCCAACTAAGCAATGCAAAGCGAGCGAGCTTACTTTGCTCTATCGCCTCTGAATTGGAAGTGAAGAGTGAAGAAATCGTTGCTCGTGCTCATTTGGAAACTGCTCTTCCCGAAGCACGTTTAAGCGGTGAAATAGGACGTACAGCGAGCCAATTACGACTATTTGCCGAGGTCGTGAGATCGGGTAATCACCATCAAGCAATTTTCGATACGCCAAACCCAAACCGTCAACCACTGCCAAAACCAGATATTCGCCGTCAACAAATCGCAATTGGCCCTGTCGCCGTGTTTGGTGCGTCTAATTTTCCGCTCGCATTTTCTACGGCTGGTGGTGATACGGCTTCGGCACTGGCAGCTGGCTGTCCTGTGATTGTAAAAGGCCATACCGCCCACCCTGGCACCAGTCAACTTGTTGCTAAGTGTATTGAGGCTGCACTTGAGAAAGAGTGCTTACCGCAAGCCATCTTCACGCTATTGCAAGGCAACAAACGCGCACTTGGCCAAGCACTCGTTACCCATCCAAAAATTAAAGGGGTTGGTTTTACAGGCTCAGTCGGTGGTGGCCGTGCGCTGTTTAACCTAGCTCAGCAAAGACCAGAGCCAATCCCTTTCTATGGCGAACTAGGGGCGATTAACCCAACATTTATTCTCCCTTCAGCCATACGAGAAAACGCATCATTGGCTGAAGAGTTTGTGGCTTCTATGACTTTGGGCTGTGGACAATTTTGTACAAAACCAGGCGTTGTATTTGTCTTGAATAGCCCAGAAACGCAAGCCTTTATCGAAACTGCTCAAGGGTTAATTCGACAACAATCAACGGCCACTTTGCTAACGCAAGGAATCCGAGAAACGTATGAATCAGAAGTTAACAAGCGAGCTTCCGAAACGGGCATTAATGTAACTCGCTCTGAACAAGCAGAAGTGACCAATGTCTCACCAGCACTGTTCGTGACGGACAGTAAAAACTGGCGTGAAAACCCGCAATGGGAAGAAGAAATATTTGGTCCTCAATCGTTAATCGTAATCTGTGAAGATTTCGATGACATGTTGAAACTGAGTGATTCACTGACTGGCTCGCTCACCGCAACCCTTCACGCTACCGCTGAAGACGAAGAACAAGCCAAGCAACTGCTTCCAAGTTTGGAAGAAATCGCCGGACGAATTGTATTCAACGGCTGGCCAACTGGCGTCGAGGTTGGTTACGCAATGGTTCATGGTGGACCATATCCGGCTTCAACCAATTCTGCCTCAACATCTGTCGGTGCGGAGGCTATTCATCGTTGGTTGCGTCCGGTCGCTTATCAAGCTTTGCCAGAATCTTTATTGCCGGATTCATTAAAAGCGTCAAACCCACTGGGTATTCAACGCGCCATAGACGGCAGAGTGTCCCAATAAGCTCACCAAATGGCTCAAAAAGGCATCAACTGATGCCTTTTATTTCACTCTACTTCTCAAAACCTTCTTTCCTAGTTGGTTTGTGCCAGAAAAATAATAAACTACTAAAGTAAAATGGATTGGATACAATATTAATTTAACGGGAGACTTCAATGTCACAGAAACCTGTTTTTAAAACGCGCACTCAGCTCGTTGAGGAAGCAATTCGAACTCAGATCTTGAAGGGCGAGTTAAAAACTGGTCAACCTTTACGTCAAGATGCGTTAGCAAAAGAGTTTAATGTTAGCCGAATTCCTGTGCGTGAAGCGTTAGTTCAATTGGAAGCACAAGGACTCGTTAGCTTTGAACCTCACAAAGGTGCGACGGTCACTGAGCTATCTCCAGAGAAAATCAATGAGCTATTTGAACTGCGCGCTGTCGTGGAATGCCACATTTTAGAGCGTGCGATTCAAAATATGACAGACGCTGACCTTGAACGCGCGCGAGAAGTTCGCGAACGTTTCGAGTCAGTAGTGAACAGTGGCGACGAAGTAGAAGAATGGAGCAACTACAACTACGAGTTCCACAAAGCCCTATATGCGCCAGCCAACATGCCTGAAACTATGGACGTCATTTACAACTTGAACACAAAGTGTGACCGATACATACGTATGCAGCTATTGTTCACAACAGGCATTAAAAAGGCAGAAGAAGAGCACTTAAGCTTGTTTGAAATGTGCCAAAATCGCGATATAGAAGGCGCCAAGTATCTGCTGAAAAAACACATTCTAGAAGCAGGCACAGCGATTCGAAACCTGCTGCTTGAAAGGCAAAATATCAGCCAGTAAACGGAATAACGAATAAGGTGATATTCAAGGATGAATGTTGGACCAAAGTTTTTACTCGCAGCGCTACGACAAAAGATTAAAGAAGAAGGGCTTTGCTACAATTCCTTGTCAGAGAAAAGTGGCATCCCTCTATCTAGTATTAAACGCCACCTACATAATCCTGCTTTAGGTTTGGATAAAGTACTTGTTTATCTGAACTACCTGAATACCGATCTCATCGAACTCGCAACCTTAGCCAACGAGCTTCAGCACCAAAACGAGCAAATGCTAACAGATGAAGAGAGCGCCCTTTTCGTTGAGCATCCTTATTTACTTGATTTTATTTATATGCTGACTTCTCGTGATATTAAACCGCAAGAGATAGCCCATACTTACGGACTTTCTGATACAAGCTTACGATTCTATTTGCGTATCGCGGAAATTCTAGGATATGTCGAAAACTTCGGAGACGGCTTGTTTTACCGTTCTGGTCGTCGATTTATTATGGAAGAAGGTACCGCATTGGACACCTTATTCAAAGAGCGATTTCAACAAGAGTCGCTTTCTCATAACATCAACCCAGGTGTGTGTGTGGGTCGTATTAGGCTCACCGAAGAGCAAAAAGTGCAAATAGAGGACGAGCTTTGTAATAAATTAGCGAAACTTAACGCAGTTAACACTTCCAACAACGAAGGTGAACTAACAAATATATTAATGCGCTGTACTCCTGGCGCTCAGATATTTTTCGCAGATGACTTACCGGATATTGATGGAAGCCTGTTAAAGCACGTCGCCCAATTGACTAAAATAAATTAAAACATCAGATTAAAGATTCACTCCAAACCTAGAACGCATCATTTATTCCTGCTAAATCTCTAATAAATAGAATTTCCCGACCCAAAACTTACTTTCTATTTAGCAAACAACAATTAGTCGACAAAGAGAACCCTCCATTTCACCTTTGTTTTTTTCCTTATTATTACGTTGAAACTGCTAAGGAACTTAAGGAATAACTAATGGATTTTTAAGAATAAAAGATAACCATTTTTACGTTATTTACCTCACACTCTTTAAATATAAATTTGCAGACGAACGAATTAAATTAATACATTCACCTAGCTAATAAAAACAAAAGCAAAACAGATAATTATAATTCTATTATTTATAAGGACATAGAAAAGTGAAATTTAAGTATTCTTTAGCAACGGCAGTCACTCTCGCATTATTACAAGGTTGTGGCGGTGGCGGCGGTGATGATTCATCTACTCCATCAACTAGCAGCGCAACCGGGCCAACATGGAAAGCCGGTGATTTTAGCCAACCATCAAGCTCGTTTGTCAACCAATGTGAAACCCCCCGAGTGGGTCGAGACCCATATAACAATTATGCCGCCTATCCAGATAAATTAGGTTCTGCTTTACACGAAAAACTCTTTTTAAGAGCTTTTACTAACGAAACTTACCTTTGGTATGACGAAGTTCCTGATAATAATCCAGCAAACTACAAAACCGTGACGGATTACTTCAACACATTGGTCACCTCTGCTACTACCACGACTGGTAAACCGAAAGATCGCTTCCACTTTACCGTCCCTTATGAAGATGAGATGAAATCATCGCAATCTGGTTTAGTCGCTGGATTTGGTTTTAACTGGGCATTCCTACGCGGCGTACAACCTAGAGACGTTCGTATCTCCTATACTGAAGAAGCTTCTCCAGCTGATAGAAACGGCATTGCTCGCGGTGATAAGCTTCTAAAAATCAATAATATTGATGTGGTTAACACCGGTAGTCAGTCCGACATTGATTTTATTAATAAAACTCTATTTAACCCTGACATCAATCAAGATTACACCTTCACATTTGAGAGTGTTGACGGCCTAGAGAAAACCGTGACGCTTACCGCCTCTGATGTCATGACTTCTCCAGTTAAAAATGCCAAAGTGATCGCACACAATGGTATGCAGATCGGCTATCTACAATACAACTCCTTTGAACCAAGCGCTCAAGCCCCACTTATTGAGGCGTTCAGTACGCTCTCGGCAGAGAATGTTGACGAGATCGTCGTTGATTTACGTTACAACGGCGGTGGCTTAGTACTTCAGTCCTCGCAAGTAGGCTACATGCTAAGCGGTGCTGGTCAGAACCGAGTCTTCAGTGAGTTGATTCACAACGACAAAGTGATGCGTACCATTAAAGATGGGGATAACATCTATCGCTTTACGAATCTAGCAATAGACTGGGCAGCACAAAAGTATTCGGACCAAGTGCTGCCGACACTGAACAAAAAGCGCGTATATGTGCTGACTTCAGGAGGCACGGCTTCCTCAAGTGAACTGTTGATCAACGCTTTGCGCGGCATTGATGTTGAGGTTATCCAAATAGGCTCAACAACCACAGGTAAACCGTATGGGTTCTCAGCAGAACAAAACTGCGGCACTATGTACTACACTATTCAGTTCAAGTCAGCGAACGAGAAAAAATTTGGCGACTTCTCTGATGGTTTTATTCCTACTCCAAAGAGCCAAATCAATACCGAGCTAGGCTTAAACAATAGAGTGGAAGGTTGCTGGGTCAATGATGACCTAACAAAACCATTAGGCGATCCGTCTGAAGGTATGCTTTCTGCGGCACTAAACTACATGGAAACTGGAACCTGTCCGCCAGTCTCCTCTTCAAGTTTCAATGCCATGCCGCGTAACATTTCATCTCCGGAGTTAAGCGATCTTCGCTCTCCGCTACGAACAGAGGCAATTCATGTTGAGATCAACTAACTTTTTACGAATGCTGATTCGGGTTGCGCTTTTCTTAGGCACTTCGATTTCTTTGATAGGATGTCAAGCTATGTCACAAGAACCCGTTGAAGCATTGAGTAAAAAGAACTCTCCGGAAACAGTCATAGAGATTCAAAATGCGATCGCAGAAATCCAAGGGACACCAGCACCTAGAATCGCAAATAACGTATTTGAATCTTCACCGCATTTGTTGATTGAAAAAGGACGAGTAAAAGGGAATAACAATCAACTGTTGGATGGCAGCTATACGGATCTTCCAGACCAATATACGTTGCAGATAAGAGGTGAAACCTGTGGCTTGTACTACGCCAAAACAGATACCTTTGTCACTCTCAGTTCACTAGATTGTGAGCCCATCATTAAGTTTTAGATCTCCCAAAAAGAGAAGCCCGCTGATATCAGCGGGCTTCCTACTTTATTGCTCAATGTGAAACGGTCAACGTTACTTTAGTTCAATCCATGCTTTGCGCTGTTGCTTATCCATGTATGACCAAGCTACAAAGCGGCTCACTTTCTGCCCTTGACTCATTTCAACCACACGAATGGCTTTCACACCCAATTTTTCAAGCTGCTTGCGCATCGGGCGAACGTTGTCTTTTTTGGATATGAGTGTTGTAAACCACAAGACCTGCGCGGCAAAAGCTTGGCTTTCATTCGCCATTTTTCGGATAAACGCCGCTTCTCCGCCTTCACACCACAATTCAGCGTTTTGACCGCCAAAATTCAACGCAGGTTTACTTGTCTTTACTTGTGCGGTTTGAGGTTTTAGCCCTTTCTTACGCTGGTTTGCTTTTAGATTATCGATTTTACGCTGGCTGCCCATAGCGGCATCTTCCGCCGAACGGTGGAATGGCGGATTACATGTCGTCACATCATAACGATCATTCGGTTGAATGATACCTCGATAAATATTGGCATCATTGTGTTGCTGTACCAGTGCAATTTTTCCCGTCAAAACACGATTGTGCTCTACGATCGTTTGAGCCGATTGGATGGATTTTGGATCGACATCGCTGCCCGTATAGTGCCAACCGTATTTTGTTACACCAACAATCGGATAAATACAGTTTGCTCCCACGCCAATGTCCAACGCTTTCACTTTTTGGTGCGCGTACTGACCTTTTACTTCACCATCAAGTAGTTCTGCCACTCGGTGAATGTAATCAGCGCGGCCCGGAATCGGTGGGCAAAGATAGGTGTCGGGAATGTCCCAGAACTCGATACCATAATACGCAGCAAGCAATGCTTTATTGAGCATTTTGACAGCGTTAGGATCAGCGAAGTTTATGGAGTCTTCCCCTTTCGGATTTTTGATAACGAATGGCTTTAACTGTGGTTCACTTTCCACGAGTTTTTTAAAATCGTAACGACCTCGATGAACATTACGCTCATGCAAACCATTCTTCGCTATTTTTATGAACTCGACTTCGCTCTTTCCTGCAGGCTGCGGGGATTTGCGCGCAACTTTGTCTTTAACACGCTTCGGTTTGGCTTTATTCGCGTCTTTATTCTGAGCCGCCTTTGAAGTCTTTGGCTTTGCTTGCTTCGCGTTGTGATTATTGTTCTTCATTCAAATTCGCTTTTAAATCGAGGTAAATCATAAACAAACGAGCATCAAATTCGAGTTGGTGATACTCAGGCTCCATGTAGCAACATAGCTGATAGAACGCCTTGTCGTGGTTTTTCTCACGAGTATGCGCCAACTCATGTACCACCAGCATTCTTAATAGTGGCTCGGGCGCATCCTTAAATACATTGGCAATGCGAATCTCGTTTTTCGACTTCAGCTTACCGCCATGGTTTCTACTGATTACACTGTGCAAACCAAGCGCGTTGTTTACCGCGTGAATTTTCTTATCGTAGACAACTTTACTGATTGGCGCGGCTTTCTTCATGTAGCGGTTTTTGATTGCCATGGCGTACTCATAGAGCGCCCTTTCGCTTTTGATTTGGTGCCTATCGGGATAACGCTTTTCGAACCAAGGAACAAACTTGCCACTCGCTATCAATGAGCTCACCTGCTCTACGATGTTTTGTGGGTAGCCTTGAATGTATCGAAGTGACGGATGCATAGAATTAACGTCTGTTATGACAAAATAAAGGCGCTCAATATACCTGAGATAAAGGACAGTTTCACCTTAGCTTTCGCCTTTCATTTATGGTGAAAGGCCGTTAAACTTCGCCTCCCAATGATAATGGAGAGAAACTCAATGAAACGTGTCGTCCTTTACGTCAAAGACAAATGCCCTCACTGCAAAGATGCTCAACGTTATCTGGATTCGAAAAATATTAACTATCGTTTGTGCAATGCTAAGATGCAACGCGGTCGCAAAGAACTTGATGCGCTTGGTGCTCGTTCAGTGCCAGTTTTAAAAATTGGTGATCGGGTAATGATTGGCTGGAACCCAAAGAACTTCGAGAAGATGTACAAAGGCGACTAGTGCTCGGACGATGAATCTGCGCTGCGTTTAAACGTAGCGCTTGATAAAGTCGATAAACGTTCGATCTGCTATTGATAAGTACCCCTGCTTGCGCCAAGCAAGTGCCAGATCAAGCGTCACTGGTGGTTCAAACGGTAGGCCAACAACGCCCGACTCATGTTGAGTCACCAGTTCCAGTAACGCGGTAATCGCAAACTCTTGTTTCACAATACTCAAAATCAAAGGCAGTAAGTTGGTCTCGAATGATGACTTCATGGTAAACCCATGCTCCTCACTCACCTGATCCAAAAATTCGCGGTGAAAATAGCCATGCTGAAACATAACCAAATCGTGTTCAAAGAACTCATCAAAAGTAAGAGAGTCTCGCTGGGCTAACTCATGCTCAGGTGAAACAACTGCGACCATTTGGCTAGTAAATAAATGGTCAGTTTCTAGGTCATCAGGCACGTTATCACAACTGATCACACCGATATCGAGTTGACCATTAAGCAGCATACGACGAATCGATTGAGTCCCAGCTTCGACCAAGGTCAATTTTAACTCCGGGAACTGGCTTTTAAACGCCATCACAATTCGTGGAAAGAAATAACTGCCCATCATTGATGGCGTCCCGAGTCGTACTTCGCCTTTCGCTAAACCTTTCAACTCATCAATCGCGAGCTGCGCGTCGTGCAACTGTTGAATCACCCGCTTGGCATGTACAAGTAGCGTTTCGCCCTCTTTCGTTAAGCTGATTTTTTTATCATCACGGCGAAATAGGGTAACGCCCAAAGACTGCTCAAACTTTTTGATAGAAATGCTTAATGCGGGCTGGGCAATATGCAGGGCTTTCGCCGCATGGGTAATGTTTCCATGTTCAGCAACCGCCAGAAAATGTTTAAGTTGTTTCGATTCCATTAGATCAAAAATATATGGTGTCCATATTTTTAATATATTTTTTTAATTTACAACGAACTGATAGATTGATCACAGTCTCTCCATTTGCTCACTTTAGGCAGGATTCATGGTCAGTTTTGGCACACCGGAATACAAACGCATTACGCTCTCGCTAGCGCTTGGTTCCTTCTTGGTTTTTTCAAATTTATACCTACTACAGCCAATGCTGCCCACTTTTGCCCAAATTTTCACGATCTCAGAAACGCAAGTGAACTGGTTATTTGCGGCCTCAACACTCGCTCTCTCTTTTAGCCTCGTTCCAATGGCTGTGTTGTCAGAATCAGTGGGACGAAAGCCAGTCATGATGGCCGGTCTGTTTTCGATTCCTACCCTTTCCACTTTGATGCTGTTTGGTGACTCATTCCTGTTTTTAGTGGTATGTCGAGCACTGATCGGTGTCGCGCTCGCGGCTTTTGCTGCGGTCGCCGTGGCTTACATGGCAGAAGAGCTCGACAAGCACGCTTTCTCGATGGCAATTGGAACGTACATTGCGGCTAACTCATTAGGCGGTATTGCAGGGCGTATTAGCGGCGGCTTATTGGCGGACAATTTCAGTGTTGATGTTGCCATTGAAGTTATGATGGTGTTCACTCTTCTTGGTGTCATTGGTGTTCACTATTTATTGCCAACACAGCGCAACTTCACCCCGTCATCAAGCAGTTTGCGCCATCAAAATCGTGCGCTTATTGGTCATTTTAAAAACCAACGCGTGTGGTTCGCGATGCTGATAGGAGGACTCAACTTTGCTTTGTTCGTCAACCTTTATTCCGTAATGGGTTTCCGTCTGGTGAGTGAACCTCACAATGTGCCCGTCGGGTTGGCCTCACTGATCTTTATTTGTTACTTGGGAGGGACTTTCTCCTCTCGTTGTGCAGGCCACTGGAGTAAACGTTATTCCTCAATCCTCGGTATGTTCTTGGGCGCGATAGTGAGCATGACGGGGATGTGGATTGCGGCGGTTGAAAGCTTGACTGCAATGCTATTTGGGTTGTTGCTGATAAGTTTTGGTGCCTTCTTTACTCATACCCTCGCCTACGGTTGGGTCGGTCAGAATGCCACTCGCGCCAAAGCCACCGCGACAGCGCTCTACTTAGTGCACTACTACGTAGGCGGTAGTTTGGGAGGATTCTTACTTCTTTATTGTTGGCAACATGGTGGTTGGTCGAGTGTTCTCATGGGGGGAAGCGCAGTCTACCTAGCAATGTTTGCTGCGATTGCGTATTTGAAACATATCGCCGAAAGAAAGCATACAGACCAAACACCTGACGCAGCGAGTTTAAAGAGTAGCTAAGGTACGCTCATTTGCGTAATACCTCTCTGATTACTTGGATAACCAACTCTGCTATGCTTGCGCTACTTTAATAAAAACCAGAAAGTCGTATGTCAACGCATTCAACACAAAACACAGATATCGAAGCGATCACTCAACAGGTCGATCAATGGCTCAACGATGTGGTAATAGGACTCAACCTTTGTCCGTTTGCTGCCAAACCGCAACGTAATAAACAAATCAAAATCTTTGTTAGTGAAGCGATTCAAGAAGAAGCGCTTCTTGAAGATATTTTATTGCAGCTGATTGAGCTGAGTAACACAGAGCCCGAACAACTTGAGACCACGTTGGTTGTGGTTCCCAACATGCTACAAGATTTCTGGGACTACAACTTTTGTATCGATTGGGTTGAAGGATTAATTAAGCAGCAAAACTGGGAAGGTGTTTTCCAAGTAGCAACTTTCCATCCTGATTACTGTTTTGGTGGCGCAAGGCCTGAAGACGACGAAAACCTGACCAATCGTTCTCCTTACCCGCTCTTCCATTTGATTCGCGAAGAGAGTATGGAAAAGGTACTAAAACACTATCCTGACCCTGAATCCATTCCCGATTCAAACATCGCTCGTGTTTCCGCCCTTTCAGAGGAAGAACGTAAAAAGCTGTTCCCTTACCTATTTCGTTAAGCACCACCATTCCCCAAAGGCAGATTTATCACCAGTTAGATGCAATGCCCTTGGGGTTCAAAGTGCGGTTTGATATCATTGCCGCTTCAATCGATTCAATGGAAATTAGAATGCAACTGTCAAAGCTAACCCAAGAGATTTTTGATCACTTATACCGTGATATCACCGAGTTCCGTAGTACGTTCGACTTACCAGTCGCAGACGCTGCAAGCCTTGATGCGCAAGCAGACACACTACACACCTCTTTGGCGATCGAAGAGCTAACAGAGCTAGCAGAAGCAGATTGTAAAACTGAGCAAGCAGATGCCATCGTAGACAGCGTGTATGTATTAATGGGCCGTCTCGTTCATCTTGGCCACAGCAAAGTAGAAGACAACCTGGCGATCAGCTACTTAATTGATCTTCTATTAAACGTTGCGGTAAACCGTGGTATCGAATTTATTCCTTGCTGGGATGAAGTGCACTCAAGCAACATGAGCAAAGTATGCCGTAACGAGCAAGAGTACTCAGAAACCGAAGCATTCTACGCGGAACAAGGCATCAAGTTGATGGCGGTGCAGAAAGGTGAATACATCATCGCGAAATGCGCCGAAGATTTCGTATCGGAAGGTAAAACCATTCGTAAAGGCAAAGTACTCAAATCTGTTTACTACCGCCCAGCAGATCTAAAACCGTTAACTCAATAAGCGTTGAGTTTGGCTATCTCGATTAAAAAAAAACGACCTCAAGTAGGTCGTTTTTTATTGTCCCTAAATACTAATCAAAGATTAAATAAGGTTGTTCATCTACGATGACCTTTTTGACTTGAGTATTGAACACTTCCCCGAGAGCTTCTTCCGTTAGCACAGTATCGGCATTTCCTGATGAGTGCAGCACACCGTTGTTAAGCAGCAATACTTTATCTGCGTGCTTTAATGTGCGATTGAGATCGTGATTAGCAACCAATACTCCAATTCCCTGCGCCGCCATAGCGTTAATCAATTGATAGAGCAGACCCTCTTGCGCAATATCTAACGGTGCTGCTGGCTCATCCAAAATTAAAAACTGCGAAAAAGGATTAATGGTACGCCACACCTGCAAACATACACCTGCTAATCGGACACGCTGCCACTCACCACCGGATAATGTTTGAATACTGCGATGAAGCTTATCTTGCAGTTGTACCAGCTCCACCACCATATTGACGGCATCACGCACTTTGATATCCGCAATCTCAGCACCACTTGGCAGAGATAAAGCGAGATACTGAAACACATCAACATTAAATGCTGGGCGTGATTGCTGACACAAATAACCTCGAACATGAGCTTGCTCTGGCAACGGTAAAGTAAGCAAGTTTTTGTCGCCAACGTACACTTCACCACTCATACCCTCTCGGTAGCTTAACGTACCAGAAATCGCAGCCAATAAAGTACTCTTACCTGAACCATTAGGCCCAACGACATGTACGATTTCGCCTGCTTTGCATTCAAAAGAAAGAGGCAATAATCGACTACCAACCGACATATGTTTAACGTGCATCATGACTCTTCACCAGCATCCAGATGAAAATAGGTGCGCCAATCGATGTTGTCATGACACCTAAAGGTAGCTCTGCGGCGTCCAATAACAGCCTTGCGCCGATATCCGCAAATACAAGTAACGCAGCGCCAGATATTGCAGAAAGTGGCAATAAATAACGGTTTTCTGTACCAAAAGCCAAACGCAACAAGTGCGGTACCACTAAGCCAACAAAGCTGATGATGCCACCCAAAGCGACTGAACTCCCCACCAAAACAGAAATGGCGAGGATCAGTTTCCAACGCATTTGATGTACATCGACTCCCAATTGGGTCGCATGAATCTCACCAAGCATCAATTTATCAAGCGACTTGCCTTTACAACATAACCAGATAAGCACTGGTAACATCACCAAGGTAACGGTATGTTGATACCAACTTGCGCCACCAATGCTGCCCATTAACCAATACATCAGTTGGCGTAGGCTAAGATCATCACTGAAGTAAAATGCCCACGTCACAATCGCGCTCGATAAAATACCCAATGCGACACCAACCAAAAGCAATCGAGCCGTCGTCAGATGCATTGCCCTTGCTATCGCCACCAAAACAAACGTGAATACCATCGAGCCTGCAATCGCTGCCAACATAAAAACAATCGGGGTGGGAAGAACAGGTGACGCGAACATGATTAAGACCATTGCTAAGCTTGCACCACCAGATATACCAAGCACGCCGGGTTCAGCCAAAACGTTCCCAAGCAACACTTGTAACGTCGCGCCAGATACCGCTAACGCAGCACCAATAATTGCCGCAGACACCAACCTCGGTAAACGCAAGTCCACCAGTAGCTTATGTTCAAATGCAGATAAAGATTGAAAAGGAGAAAGGAAAATTTCTCCGACCATCAAGTGGATGGCAGAGAGTACAGCGAGCACGATCGACATAACCATCAGGTTACGTTGCCAGCGTCGTTCCTTGTTCAGGATAAGTTGTTGAAAATCCATAGCGGCCGATAAAAACAAACGAGGCTTAACCTTACAGTTAAGCCTCGGTAAATTGCAATTAACTTCTCAAAGCGATGTTGGATTAATCGTAAACCAACTCGCCCTCTTCAAAACGGGTTTTCACTTCACAAACCATCAGAGCTGCACGTTGACCTATTGCGACATGGCGGTTCGGGAAGACAATCGCTTCGTTTTCGTTCTTCGCCATTAATGGTTTGTCGCCATCATGACCAAACACTTCGCCGTGAACAAATGAAGTGAAGTTTTCAACGTTGTCGTCGAACATAAAGTCAAAGTCTTCGTTCAAGCGAACGATTGTGCGACTTACGCGATATTTAATGCATGGTTTTGGTAGGTGTTCTGGCTTCGTTTCCGCAATCAAATTACGTAAAGACAAATCAAACGCAGTCAATTTATCGAGGTCATTTTCACCAATACGAGCCACACGACCAAGCTCCATTGTGAGAGCTTGCGCACCAAAGTTCTCAGCACTGTACCAGCTAAACGTACTCGATGGTGAGTTTGATAAGAGCACAGCTTCAATGTGTGCACTGTCCAAGAAATCGATTAATGCCTTGCTTCGCACAGGATGACGAGTCTTAGGACTTACTGCAAACGTATAGTGCTTCGAACCTCTAATCGCGCAGTGTAAATCAAGATGCCAGCGTGTTGTCGGGTCGGTATCCTGATAGAAATCGCGAACGAGCAACTTTAGTGTATCAGCGATGACAAGCTCTTTTGTCTGCTTGTGTTCTTTTTCGTCAAAAAGACGGTTGAGGTTTTCTTCAAGGAATCGCGTGTGCGCCAGAGTGGATTCTGGATGAGCGATAATGAATAGACAACGGGTATCGACCGTCTGGAACCCAGATTCTATGTCTTGAATAATGGAATCCACCAGCTCCATCGGTGCGGTTTCATCTCCGTGAACCCCACAAGAGATGATGACGTTCTTCGTATCCTGAGTATAGTTCTCAGGGATCACTTCTAGTACACCACGCTGATAGAGTTTAAGTTTTACACCGTTAGAAAGCACCTGCTCCGCTGGTGCAACATCGATATGAACATCTAACGTGTCAGTTAAAAACGATTGGCGAAAGAGAGACTTCGTCATGCGTTACTCCTTAATAGCACGGCGGGTATGTTAATAAATTGTACAAAGGATTTTTGTTGCTGCGATCTCACTTATGAGTAGAAATCACTATTTCCCTCGAAAATCCGATACCTTTTCGCGCCAGGCACTCAAATCAAGCATTGAGGCGTTTAATTTTTAAACAATTACAAAGTGTTAGGGCTGTGAACTTTACCACAGCCCTGATTAAGATCATTATGATTTGATCAAATTTTTGTAGCCATAAAGCAGATTATGCATCAACACTGCGAAAAACTTAGCCGCGCTGTGCGAGCAAACGCTCAAACTCATCGACTTTTTCACGCACTAGCTCAACGCTCTGCTGCCAAAACGTTGGTTGAGTTAAATCCATCGATAGATGCTTTTCGACAACATCTTCCGCCATCATGCAGCCAGTATCGCGCAGCAAATTGATGTAATCGGTGTAAAACGCTTGGCCTTTGGTTTCTCGCTTTGCATAAATACCCTTGCTGAATAAGAAACCAAACAGGTATGGGTAGTTATAAAAACTCACACTATCGATAGAAAAGTGCAGCTTGCTTGCCCAGAAGTACGGATCCGGCTCGCTCATTACGTCGCCATACCATTCTTTCCAAGTTTCAGACATCAACTCACAGAATTCATCTGCGGTTAACTCTCCATCCTGGCGGCGTTCATAGAACGATTTCTCAAACTCATAGCGGACCGGAATGTTGATCATTAAAGCTAGCGCAGATGACAACTCTTCCCACAACATCTCTAGCTTTTCATCGACGCTCTCCGCTTTCGAAATCAAATGATCACGAACGATGTTTTCTGCAAAAATAGAGGCGGTTTCTGCTAACGTCATTGGGTAGTAAGTTTGGCAAAGTGGCAAATCACGAATAACCCAGTTATGGAACGCATGGCCAAGTTCATGCGCGAGAGTCATCAGGTCTGAGCGACTGCCACTCCAAGTCATAAACACAAGTGGTGTTCGCGTTGCTGGCAGTTTGGTGCAGTATGCACCAAGGCGCTTGCTGGCATTTGGCGCGGCATCAATCCATCCGTTTTGTACCATCAAACGGACAAACTCCGACATCTCAGGGTTTACTGTTTCAAATGCTTCACAAATAACATCAATCGCTTCATCAAAGTCGTAGACCTTCGCTTCACCGCTCAAAGCAGGCATAGCCGCCAGATGATTCCAAGGTTTCATCTCATCCAGACCATGTACTTTCGCCATCAATAAACCCGCTTTCTGACCAATAGCTCGACTGTCTTTGGCTACGGTCATCATCGCATTTAAAGTTTCAGCTTGGATTCGGCTACCATGCAAACTCGGCTCTAGGAAGTGAACTTCACGCTTCGTCGAACGCTTTTTGTTTTCAGTTAAACGCCATCCTGCTAACGCATTCAAAATTGCAGCGAATGATTCTTGGTGCGTTTGCATTGCATCTTGTACACCTCGCCAAGCGGCTTCTTGACGCTCGAATTCAGAACCATAAAGAATGCTTGCCGCTTGAGAAAACCCAAGCACTTCACTCTTACCATCTGCATACTCAAGCTTCACTTTCAATGAGCCAGTCAGGTTATCGTATAGGTTACCCCAAGCCGATTTACCATCCACACTCATCGCAGCAAGTAACTGTTCTTCGGCGTTACTAAGACGAGTATCCGCCAGCTTTCTGGAGTTCAAGATAGAAAATGCTTGCCCACTGATATCAGGATTCTCATGATCTAACACGCGCAAGATAAACTCTTCGTCGGCATGCGTTAGTGTCAAATCAAAGGGACTGAACGCTTGAGAAAGCTCCGAAAAGATGCGGGTCATTTTACCAAGTAACGATTTCGCTTCGGCGTTTGTTACATCAACAGAAGCATAACAACTCGCAAAATTTGCAACTGTGCCCGCTAAACGACTCGCTGCTTCATTGGTCAAAATCGCATTTTGCATGATCTCTACGTTGCCACAATCTGCTGATTGTTTATTCAAAAGATCAATACATTGTTCAACAAGAGCAATATCGTCTTGAATTCGTGGGTCAGAAAGGTCGTTATAAACGATGGACAAATCCCAACTCGGCGTGGTCATTTCTATATTTCCTTTTTATGTAACTGAGTCAATTTTCGCTTCCTGCACCTAGCAGATGGGCTTCCACTGACATCTTCCGTGACTATGCCCACAAGCAATATCGCTCTGGGCATTTTAATTTTTATAAGTTAACGATTTAAAAGAGGTACGCCAATCGAACGGACCGAGGCGTAAATTTGCTCATCGATGGTCATTGTTATATGCGTGACAGACGCGTTTCCTATCGACAACGTCGAGTACCACTTGGAGTTACGCCAATCTAACTCCAATACATGAGCAAGAATCATACGAATGACGCCACCATGCGTGACGATAAGTAGATTGTCATTGATATCGTTGATGATTTGAGACCACACGCGACATATGCGCTCAGAAAATGTGCTTAAACTCTCAGCATTCGGCAACGTGTGCTGTGCTGGCGATTGCCAAAAAGCATCTAGCTTTTTCCACTGTTCAGTAAGCATATCAAAAGGCACACCATCAAAATCACCAAACGCCATCTCTTGTAAAGATTCATCCGTCATTACTGGTAATAATTGCTGTTCAGCAATTATATTTGCCAGTTCTTGACAACGTGAAAGAGGAGAACAAATCACTCCACCCACACTTCGTCCACTCTCGATCCAAGCCCGAGCAATGCTTTCTTGGTCAGCAGGCGTAACTTTTACATCCGTTTGGCCATGGAGTCCTGGTGGAGCATCTACTTTTCCATGACGCACAAGATAGATATTGAGTGTTTTCATTTTGTTCCATCCTACTCTTTAAGAACCAACGGCAAACCAGCAGCAACAAAGGTAACACGATGGCAAACACTGGCTAGTTTTTGATTCATCCGTCCTGCATTATCCACAAAGTAACGACTAACCGCCCCCAAAGGCACAATACCCATTCCAACCTCGTTAGAGACGAATATTAACGTCGCATCTGAGCCACGTACCACCTGTATAAGCTTTTCAATTTCTGCTTCTAGCTTCTCATTGGAACATTCATCACCTAACTCAAATATCCAATTATTGAGCCACAAGGTTAAACAATCGACCAGTACAACATCGGTGTTAGCGAAATTTGTCAGTAACTCAGATAAATGAAGGGGGCATTCATGCTCTTGCCACTCGCCCCCTCGTTGCTTTTGATGATGCGCTATTCGCTCTCGCATTTCTTGGTCAAATGGCAGCGCGGTTGCAACATAATGTAATGAGTGTTGAGAAGTGGTCGATAATTGCTTGGCTGTTTTTTCCGCCAAATGCGACTTCCCAGAGCGCGCGCCACCGAGTATCAATTGCTTCATGAGATGTGATAAAACCCAATCATAGTGAGATAAACAAGCAGTTCCGATAGCTGCTGCGCTGCGCCAAGACAATCCCCCGTAAAGCCGCCAATTCGCTTGGTTAACCAACGTTTGAACATCAAACGAAATACCACGAGAACAAGCGATATAAAGATCGCCTGCGTGATACCAAGCACAAGCAATGTTATGCCACCAGTAAACAACAAAATGGAGACTTCTAAAGAAGACTGGCTATTTGCCAGCGGTTTACTTTTCGACGTATCACTGTCACTGACATAAGGCATGTCATAAATAAGCGTCGCGGCTAGTGCTCGGCTTGCGGTATAAGCGACGACAATGACCAACCAAAACTGCGGTAAGTTAGCCAGTTCACTCCAAAAAACATACTTAGCCAATAACGCCATAATGAGAGTGGCTGCACCATAAGTGCCAATGCGGCTGTCCTTCATAATAGAGAGGCGTCGCTCGACAGTCATGCCACCGCCAATGCCATCCGCCATATCAGTCAAGCCGTCTTCGTGAAATGCCCCTGTTAACAATAAGCTAAACACCATCGTTAATACTATGGCAACCGATTCTGGGAAAAGAATTGAGGTGAGCGAAAATACCAGAGCACAAAGCGCTCCAAGCACGAGACCAACTAACGCGAAGTAACGACCGGCCTGATTCATGCGTTCTTCACTGTATGGCAAGGCTTGGGGGACGGGTAAGCGACTAAAAAAACTGATAGCTAATAGAAACAACTCCCACTGGTATCTTAACGATGACGGCGTGACGTTCTCAGAATTATCAGGGACTGACACTATACTGTAACTCCTGCACTCTCAAAACTCGCCATCTTGTTGTAAAACTGGGCAGCAGCTTTTAACAAGGGTAAGGCAAGAGCGGCTCCGGTTCCCTCCCCTAATCGTAAACCAAGATCGAGTAGAGGTTCTGCTTTTAGGTACTCTAATACAAACTTATGTCCATTTTCTTCGGAGCGGTGGGCAAACAACATGTATTCGCGAGCTTCTTCGTCTAGCAACGTTGCAATATACGCAGCAACCGATACGATAAATCCATCCACTAAAACTGGGGTTTTAAGCCGCTTGGCTTCTAAAAAAGCGCCTACCATTTGTACGATTTCAAAGCCTCCAACCTGTGCGAGAATCGCTTTAGTATCAAGACCTCGACATCGGTTTACTCCCTGTGCAACCAGTTTATATTTGCGGCTCAACTGCTGTTGATTGATTCCGGTGCCAACGCCAACACAATAATCAATATCTAATGAACTCAGCGCCGATAACAGTGCGGAAGCCGAACTGGTGTTACCAATGCCCATCTCGCCGAACATCAAGAGGTTTGAACCATGCAAAATGGTTTGCTCAGCAATCTTCGCACCATACTCTAAACCTAGCGCCACTTGTTCTGGGGACATCGCTGATTGTTTAGAAAAATTAGCCGTACCGTTACCCAACCGTTGTTCAACCAAGTTTGGATGAAACTTAAATTCTGGAACCAGCACATCAATAGATGCCAACATGCCGCAATCTATTACTTTGAGTTGGATGCCATTGATGTCGCAAAAGCAGTTGATGGCTGCGCCGCCGGCGAGAAAGTTAGCCACCATTTGCTGAGTGACTTCGCTTGGCGCAATGCTTACGCCTTCCTCTGCAACGCCGTGATCTCCAGCAAATACCAGCATGCTCGGTTTACAGATAGCGATGGAATCAACTGGCTGAGGTTTATCCTGACTTTGAATAAGAGCTAGCTGTAGTGCCACCTTTTCCAATAAGCCTAAAGAACCGACGGGTTTGGTTTTGTTATCTATGCGCGCTTGTATCTCCGCTGCAAAAGAGTCATCCATTTTTTACGTTCCTTTGATGTTGTCTGGGTGAGAGGTGTTCCATTGATTAAGAAATCTTGCTCAGCCCCAGTTTTGAGCGTCCACTATTGTATACCCTTGCATCCGCTTGGGGCAGCGCTAATCAGATTTCTGTCAGGAAAGTCTACTGAGTTCGCAGAGCGTCTCACCTTTCGAGCATTCGATTATAAGTAACTCCTTGAAATCCGCTACAATAGCTTAGGCTATATTCCCATATAGGAGAAAGGACATGGATAACAACACCTGCGCCATCATCGCTGGGGCGACTGGCTTAGTCGGTTCAAAAGTCATTACAAACCTCATAAATCAATCAGGTGTTGGTACCTTATATTATCTTTCTCGCCGCCCACTCGATGGCGTCCTAGATGCGGACAATAAGCTTGTTCCTCTCATTGATGCCGACCTCTCTATCCACCAATGGGATGATAACCAACCAACACCGACCATCGGCTTTATCTGTTTAGGCACAACTCTTAAGCAAGCAGGCAGTAAGGATAATTTACGTAGAGTAGATGTTGATCTGGTGTGTAAAGTCGCCCAACAGATGAAAACGATCGGAGTCAAACGCCTTGCGGTTGTTTCTAGCCTTGGTGCAAATAGTAAATCACCATCCCATTACTTAGCCTGTAAAGGACAAATGGAACAAAGAATCGAAGCTATGGGTTTTGAGGAAATCGTGTTTGTTCGCCCAGGCCCGCTTGTTGGTCAACGTCAAAGTCCAAGAACGGACGAGAAGTTAGTGCAAATTCTGTTTAAGGTAATTCGCCCACTCATGCTTGGCAAACTGTCCAACTTTTTACCTATTCGAGCGGAAGATGTCGCCAAAGCGATGATTTATCAACTTTTCAGTTATCAAGAAGATTCGGTGGTTTACTTACAAAGGCAAGAAATGCGTGACTTACTGCATCACTACGAATAACCATTTTGTACATTTAACGTGCTAATTCACACTCTCACGCGACTTAGATCTCGTTTTTATATTCATTTTAGATCTAGCTAATACCCGTTTGTCATTTTTAAAGTTATATCGCGAGCGTTATCTTACGCCCCATAAACAAATCCGTATAAAACCCCGTATAAAAAACAACCGCCATTTCGGCAGGTTGATAAGGTCAGATTATGAATTTTGCAGTGATAGCCTCTCTAGCCGTCTTTGTTGGCATATTGTTCTTTCTATTTAACCAACAACAAAAGAAACACACACTCTCTCGTCTCGTTTTAATCGGTCTTGTTACTGGTTCTCTTTTTGGTCTTGCTTTGCAACTCATTCACGGTGAAGGCAACAGCGCAATTGCTCAAACACTTGAATGGGTAGGCATTGTAGGCAGTGGCTACGTTGGTCTACTGAAAATGGTCATCATGCCACTAGTATTGGTATCGATGATCTCTGCAGTTGTTAAATTGGAAAAAGGTGGATCATTAGGTAAAATTTCTGGCCTGACCATCTCTGTTCTTCTTGTAACGACTGCAATTGCTGCACTCATCGGTATCTTGGTGACAACGACATTTGGCCTTTCAGCAGAGGGTTTAACTGAAGGCGCGCGTGAAACCGCTCGTATCGCCGTTTTAGAAAGCCGTGCCGGTACAGTAAGTGACCTAACTATTCCTCAAATGCTAGTTAGCTTCATTCCAACCAACCCATTTGCTGATCTAACAGGTGCTCGCTCGACATCAATTATCGCTGTTGTGATTTTCGGCGTGTTAACTGGTATCGCCGCTCGTAAAGTGATGATGGAAAAAGCAGAGTTGGAATCACCGATTCGTACTTTCGTAGAAGCTGCTCAATCTATCGTTATGCGATTAGTGAAGATGATCATGGCCCTAACGCCATACGGCATCGCAGCACTGATGGCAAAAGTGGTTGCGACATCAAGCGCAGGCGACATCTTAAACCTACTTGGCTTTATTGTGGCGTCTTATGTTGCTATCGCACTGATGTTTGTTGTTCACGGCGTATTAGTCTCTTTTGTCGGCGTTAGCCCTGCGGAATACTTTAAGAAAATCTGGCCTGTACTGACCTTCGCGTTTACATCTCGTAGCTCAGCAGCAACGATCCCACTAAACGTAGAAGCGCAAATCACGAAGCTTAACGTTCCACCAGCAATTGCAAACCTATCAGCATCGTTTGGTGCCACTATCGGCCAAAACGGATGTGCAGGTATCTACCCTGCAATGCTGGCAGTGATGGTAGCTCCGACAATGGGCATCAACCCACTGGATCTGCACTTTATCCTGTCATTGATTGCGATTATCACCATCAGTTCATTTGGTATCGCTGGTGTGGGTGGCGGCGCGACGTTTGCAGCATTGATTGTTCTTCCTGCAATGGGCTTGCCTGTGACCATCGCGGCGCTGCTTATCTCTATTGAACCATTGATCGATATGGCACGTACCGCACTGAACGTTTCAGGCTCAATGACTGCGGGTACAATTGCTAGCCGAGTGCTGAAGTCACCAGAAAGTGAAGCAACATTGGAAGAAACACGAGCATAGAACTCAAATTCCTTCCAAAGCGATAAAACGTAAAATATCAAGCCGATGGTTCGCCATCGGCTTTTTTCATTTTCAAAAATTCAACTTGCATCTTTCGTTGCTAGTCAAGGCGTTGAATGGTCTAATACTGTTATCGGTTTTGTAAACGGTAAGCAGAATGCACCAAGATAATCAGCCCACTTTTTTCTTCTTTGATTATGAGACATGGGGAACAAACCCCGCGAAAGATCGCCCAAGCCAGTTCGCTGGTGTCCGCACAGATGAAAACTTCAATATCATCGGCGAACCTTTAGTCATGTACTGCCAGCCACCTGCTGATTATCTTCCGTCTCCTGAAGCTGCGCTTATTACTGGTATTACTCCGCAAAAAACGGTTCAAGAAGGCCTTTCTGAGCCTGAGTTTATCGCTAAGATTCACGCTGAACTCGCGAAACCAAATACCACCAGTTTAGGCTACAACAGCATTCGCTTTGATGACGAAGTGACCCGTTATACTTGTTATCGCAACTTTATCGATCCATACGCATGGAGTTGGCAAAACGGTAACTCGCGCTGGGATTTACTCGATGTGCTACGCGCATGCCACGCCCTTCGCCCAGAAGGCGTAGAATGGCCAGAAAACGAAGATGGCTTCACTAGTTTTAAATTAGAGCACTTGTCTGTTGCTAACGGCATAGAACATAGTAACGCGCACGATGCGATGGCAGACGTGATTGCGACTATCGAAATGGCGAAGAAAGTCAAAGCAGCGCAACCAAAATTGTTTGACTACTTCTTTTCTATGCGCCAAAAGCGTAAGCTCAATGAATTAGTCGACATCGTCAACATGACGCCTTTGATGCACGTTTCAGGCATGCTAGGGCGCGAATGCCAATACACCAGCTGGATTGTGCCTGTTGCTTGGCATCCAACCAATAATAACGCCGTTATCACTATCGATTTAGCGAAAGACCCTCAACCTATTCTAGAGCTATCCGCAGAAGAGCTACACGAAAGACTCTACACTAAGCGAGAAGATCTTGGTGACTTGCTACCAGTACCAGTTAAGTTGGTTCATTTAAACAAATGCCCTATTCTCGCCCCTGCAAAAACGTTAACGGCTGAAAATGCGGAGTCTATTGGCATTGACCGCCAGCAATGTCTCGCTAATCTCGCTTTGTTGCGCCAACATCCTGAAATTAGAGAAAAGCTGATTAGCCTCTTTTCAGTCGAGCGTAAATTCGATAAAAGTGATGACGTCGATACGCAACTTTACGACGGATTCTTCTCTCCGGCCGATCGCGCAGCCATGGATATCATTCGAGAAACCGACCCGAACAATCTTGCCGCATTGGACATTGAATTTGATGACAAGCGCATTAAACCTCTATTGTTCCGCTATCGTGCGCGTAACTTCCCAGGCACATTAGACGAGCAAGAACAGAGACGCTGGGCATTACACTGTCGAGAAGTGTTTGAAAGCCAAATTGAAGAGTACATGCTGAATTTAGAAAACTTAGTTCACGAACATGAAAGTGACGAAAAGAAGATTGCGATATTAAAATCCGTGTACCGTTATGTAGAGAGCTTAGCTTCTTAACTCCTCCCAATACAAGCGCACCTTATGGTGTGCTTGTTGTTTATATACTGTCAAAATGATTAAAGAACGATTCTTACAACTGATCCAACTGCTCATTTCAATCTTCCTCATTATGGGGGCACTTGGCATCGGAATTACCATTCAAAAGTTCACTGGCGTTTCCGTCCCAGGAAGTGTCATCGGTATGCTCGTACTGTTTTTCTCCATGACTCTTGGGCTTGTAAAGGTCGATTGGGTCAAACCGGGCGCCACGCTATTTATCCGCTACATGATTTTGTTGTTCGTTCCTATTAGCGTGGGATTAATGCAACATTTCGATATGCTACTCGCTAATGCCCTCCCTATCATTGCTAGCGCAGTTGGAGGCTCACTCATTGTACTGGTCAGCCTCGCTTGGCTGCTGGACTACTTGCTAAAGGAGAAGCACTGATATGTGGTTAGTTGTTACCATTGCGGTTTTTCTTGTCGCGCGCCAAATCGCAATCAAAGTGAATAATCCTCTAGCAAATCCTTTGCTAATCAGTATTGCAGTGCTCATTCCTTTGCTTACTTACTTAAATGTACCGTTTGAAACGTATTATGCGGATAACGAAGGGATCAGTTTTTTACTTCAACCAGCCGTAGTTGCTCTGGCTTACCCGTTATATGAACAACTACCACAGATTAAAGCAAACTGGCGAATCATCACTTTTGCTTGCACAGTAGGCAGTGTGATGTCGATGATGACAACCACCTTGATCGCAGTCGCTTTCAAAGCGGATATCAGTTTAATCGCAAGTCTAGTGGGTAAATCCGTCACTACGCCAATAGCAATGGAAATTTCGAGTCACCTCGGTGGTGAAGCTGCCGTTGCGGCGATCTTGGTTCTGATTGTTGGTTTATTGGGCGCGATTTTGGCATACCCAATTTACAACTTAATTGGAATTAAACACCCGATTGCACGTGGCCTAACAATGGGTACCGTGTCTCATGCCTTAGGCACCGCGACATGTGCAGAGAAACAGCCCATTGATGCCGCGTTCTCATCACTCGCATTGGTTTTATGCGGCATCATCACTTCTATTTTGGCTCCAAGCTTTTTTGCTTTGGCTGTCTGGCTATATCAATAGTTAAGCGCTCTCGGTCTGCCCTCCTTCCGGCAGGCCGTGGCCTTCCCGTTTCTTCCTTATCCCTTCCAGAATTCTGTATTACCTCATCTAACAACCCGTTCTAGTAAGATCGTTAAGGCACTCTGACGAGATACACACTAATAACTTCAACATTCAGTGCAATATTACTGACTCAACGTTGCTTAGATATCTAGGAATAACGTTGTGTGGACATGTAGGCATCGTAATTAACATATCCCAGCGTCTTGGTTATATGAATATATACTGATATGGTTAATTGTGAGACGGAGATAACGCTTCACGTCAGTGCAATCGAATACATGTGTGAGCTCACTCTAATTATGTAACAGAATTATCAATTGCATTATTTATCGTGATCTAACGCACGGAACATTTCTATCCTTCACATAGAATAACTGTCCATGCAATAACAAGGATTCAACATGAAAAGTCGCATTGAACAGGCGCTAGCAGGCGCTCCAGAAGCACTTTCCAAACAACTTGCTCCTATCATCCAAGCTGATGATTTTGATGCTACGCTTTCAGTTCAACAGTTTGAGCAGTTGCTTTCAGCTACCGGTCTATCAGATAAAGAGCTTCGTGTTGCTCTACTTCCTTTTGCCGCAGCATATTCCTATGCTCCTCTTTCTGAATTTTATGTCGGTGCTATCGTTCGTGGTCTCTCAGGTCGCCTTTACTTCGGTGCCAACATGGAATTCTTTGGTGTTCAGTTAGGTCAAACGGTTCACGCAGAGCAGTCTGCAATTAGCCACGCTTGGATGAAAGGTGAACGTGGTATTAAAGATATCACCATTAACTTCAGCCCATGTGGTCACTGCCGTCAGTTCATGAACGAGTTATCTACCGCAAACGAGCTTAAAATCCAGCTTCCAGAACGCGAAGAAAAGTCGCTGCATGAATACCTACCTGAAGCCTTTGGACCAAACGATCTCGGTATCGAATCCGGCTTAATGGCAGAAGTAAAGCATCAGTTCTCATGCGATGATGAAGACACTCTAATTCAAAGCGCTGTTGAAGCGATGAACATGAGCCACTCACCATATACCAACAACCTGAGTGGCTTAGCATTAGAAATGGCTAGCGGCCGTATATTCCAAGGTGCTTATGCGGAAAATGCAGCATTTAACCCTAGCTTGCCGCCATTACAAGTTGCGCTGATCCAGGTACTACTTGCGGGTGAAACTTTTGACAATATCAAAGCCGCTGCTCTGGTAGAAAACTCAGAAGGCAAGATCAGTCATTTGGCTGATACGCAATCAACGTTAGAAGCGTTGAATCCAGATATTCCACTTAGTTTTGTCAACGTATAAGCGACAATTTCAGTATAAAAAGCTCTACTGCATGTAGAGCTTTTTTATTGCCTAAAAACCAAAAGCAAACGTTTGCTTTGTCATAAAACTTCAGTATGATCTCCTGCAATTTCTGTCTCACCACTCTATTTTGTAAGGGAACACTATGTTTGGCACTGCAACCAGCGCAAATGCTACCCGTGTATTACTTTTAGGCTCTGGCGAACTCGGTAAAGAAGTCGCAATTGAATGTCAGAGACTTGGTTTAGAAGTGATTGCTTGTGATCGCTATGCTAATGCTCCAGCGATGCAAGTTGCTCACCGTAGTTACGTCATCGATATGTTAGATGAAAGCGCCTTAGAAGAAGTTATTACGAAGGAACAACCTACTTACGTCGTACCTGAAATCGAAGCTATCGCAACCGACAAACTGGTAGAGCTTGAAGAAAAAGGGCTGAATGTTGTTCCAACCGCTAAGGCAACCAAGCTAACAATGAATCGTGAAGGTATCCGACGTTTGGCTGCAGAAGAACTAGAACTGACGACATCACCTTATCGTTTTGCAGATACTTTTGAAGACTTCAAAGCCGCGGTTGAGCATGTAGGCATACCGTGCGTAGTAAAGCCAGTTATGAGCTCTTCAGGTAAAGGGCAAAGTGTCATCAAGACCGAAGACGACGTTGCAAAGGCATGGGATTACGCACAGGAAGGCGGACGTACGGGTGCAGGTCGCGTGATCGTGGAGGGTTTTATCGACTTCGATTACGAAATCACTTTATTGACTGTAAGAGCCGTTGACGGTGTTCACTTCTGTGCTCCAATTGGCCATCGTCAGGAAGATGGCGACTACCGCGAATCATGGCAACCGCAAGCCATGTCAGAAAACGCAGTAAAAGCAGCAGAATACACGGCAGAGAAAGTAGTCAACGCACTCGGTGGCTACGGCATCTTTGGTGTAGAGTTATTTGTTAAAGGCGATAAGGTCATTTTCAATGAGGTCTCTCCTCGCCCTCACGATACAGGCATGGTCACAATGATTTCGCAGGAAATGTCTGAGTTTGCTCTCCACGTACGTGCATTTACCGGAATGCCGATTAATAATATCGTACAATATGGTCCATCTGCGTCGGCCGTTATTCTTGGGCAAGGGACTTCCACAAACATTCGCTTTGACAACCTAACCAAAGCCTTAGATCAACCTCAAACGCAAGTTCGTCTATTCGGCAAGCCAGAAATCGATGGTCGCCGTCGTTTAGGTGTTGTCCTTACGCGACGAAAAACCACCGAAGAAGCCGTTCAAGATGCTGTTGAAAGTGCATCAAAAGTGAATATCACTTATTAAATACGAACCACTTATACAAAAATAGCGCAGCTCAAATTGCTGCGCTATTTCGTTTTCCAAACCGAGGAAAACCTATTCACTCTCGATTAAGTACACTTCTTCAGAGAAGCGACTTAAGCCTTTTTTCGCAATTTTAGGATGGTTTTCATCAGCTTCATCTACGTTCAAACAGGTAACTTTGTAACCTGAAAATAACTGCTCAATCTCTTCAACTGGCACGCTAAATGGAGGCCCCGCCATCTCTTCTTGAGGATAGTTGAGTGTAACAAGCAAAATACGACCGCCTGGATTCAAAAGTTGCTTGAGACGCTCTACATACTCCTCTCTCATATCTTGCGGTAAAGCAACCAACGCAGCGCGATCATAAATGATATCGGCTTGAGATACTGGAGCAGTGAAAAAGTCCCCAGTATAAATAGAAAGCTCATCAAATTGATAAAGCTCGTGCATACCATTAACAGGCGTCACGGTTGGCGTATAAAAATGTTCAGCAAAAAAGGCACGAACAGCGATATGGCTCAGCTCAACACCTTCAACTGAATCATGCTTCACCGCTAACCAAATCAAGTCTTCTGACTTTCCACACAAAGGCACTAACACTTTGTCTTCACGCTTTGGGTTTGTGTGTTGCCAATATGCAGGTAATAGCGGGTTTACATCTTCCAAGTGAAATCCGATTTGATTACTGGCCCATTTATTATGCCAAAACTCTTGGTCTCTCATTTTACTTTCTACTTGTCGGCTGATTTTGATTTTGAGAAGTAAGACTAACGATTTTTTTCAATTTGTCTATGCCGTTCATCTTTGGTTAATACAGCGGTGGTAGGATGTAAACGTTCTTATAGGAACCACGCCTTTATCTGATAAACAGAATAAAGAAAAGAGAAATGGTGATCTAACGCACGACTCCACTTCAAGACAAAACTGAAACCTTGGAATCTTTCGTAATGACCCCATTAATAAGTTAGTACCTGATTTGCCGAACTTAGCGACCTTTATGTTCCCTATTTTCTAAGTACAAGCAAGTTAAGGAGAGTGAATGAGCTTATTTCTTCGTACTACAGCATTGATGCTTTTGGTACTTAGCCGTGCACCGGCATTTGCCGCACTTCCAATTACCCCAGCGCCGAGTGGCGATCAAAATCGTTCAACAAGTCAAAACGAAGTTTGTTCGAAACTCTTTAAACATAGCCTTAGCGGCTTGTATGGTATTCAGTCAATCGACGCAACTCCAACTCAGCCATACACTGACTTCGACATTCTTTACAGCAAAGCTCACCAAGCACAATTTGAGCTTGAAACTATCTGTAAAAGTACCGCACTTCTTAATGATGCTCAGCCATACTTCGCAGGCGTAAAGTCCAAACAACGAGCAGAAGAAAAGATAGCTTTGGAGTTAGATGGAAAAGTCGAACGCATTACTGACCTAGCCCGTGCCACAATTGTTGCTGAAGACGTCGCGAGCTTAGTCTCCATTTATGAAACCTTAGAGCGTGAAACAACAATTGTTAAAGTAAAAAATCGCTTCAAAAAACCTGGTCCTTCAGGCTATAGAGACTTGAACTTACTCGTTCGTTTACCAAAGACAAATCTGGTTGCCGAAGTTCAACTGCACTTAAAAGCCATCGCAGATGTGAAAAGCGGTCCTGAACACGACCTATACGAAAAAATCCAGAAACTAGAACGCCAAGCGATGATGGAGAAACGCGAACTAAGCGAACTAGAACTCGCTTCTATTCGCAACATGCGTGCACAGTCTAAAAACTTGTACCAACAAGCATGGCAACCATACTTAACAACGCACCTAGAAGCAGCGTAACCCATATCATTAAGATATACTCAAAAACAGAAAAACCACCGCATTGCGGTGGTTTTCGTTTATATGCGACACAAGTTTTACGCAAAAAAAAGACCACGCCTTAGCGTGATCCATTTATTCGGCTTACTGTACTTTCTTCAGGTTTTCTACACGAGCTTTTAACTTCTGACCCGGGCGAAAAGTCACTACACGTCGAGCAGTAATTGGAATATCTTCACCGGTTTTCGGGTTACGACCAGGTCGTTCATTCTTGTCACGAAGATCAAAGTTACCAAAACCTGACAGTTTTACCTGTTCGCCACTTTCCAGTGCCTTACGAATCTCTTCAAAGAACACTTCCACCGTTTCCTTGGCGTCCCGCTTACTAAATCCTAATTTATCAAACAGGTTTTCTGCCAGTTCGGCTTTTGTGAGCGCCATAAAACTTTCCTCAAAGCTATGTTAAACAATGCTACGTTAGTGTAGCGCCAGAGCAGTTTTACCCTACCAATTCAACAACATATCGGGGTTACATCAGGAAGTGTATGACAAGCTTATGATTTTCGCCAACTTTTTTCTTGGCGAACAAAAGGAATAGCACTATGTAAATTATTGTTAAACGCCAACATTTTGATATTTTTGTTTTTGTTTTCTCTTTAATAGGAAAAACATCCAGCTGATAAAACTAAAAGTAGTTTAAATATCAACATTAATCACTATTTAATAAAAATATCAGAGATTGGTTATTTAACAGACACTTGACATAGAACTTGTCGTAAATTCAGTGATTTGTATGTAACTCGATACGTAACAATTGAACTAAATGGTATGACCACCTGGCTTTGCAACTGTGCTTAGAAAGCTTGATTAAACCCACGCTTCTCACTGTTCAGCGATGACGCAATATATAAAGGTTGATAATGTGGTTCTTCGTGTATCTCCACATTAGCTCCTTACACTTCATCTAGGCGACCATGATTAATCAAATCATAAATATTCTTTTCCCTGTTTTTGCTCTTGTCGGCGTCGGCTATTTGGTAGGTCGTTACATCAAGCCTGACTTTCGTCCAATCAACCGCATTAACATTGAGGTTTTCACACCTGCGCTGGTGTTTTCTTCGCTCGTTAACATGCCGTTAGACTCGAATCAGGGACCACTCCTTTTTGCAGCAATTGTCGCGGTTTTGGTTCCCGCACTACTCATGATCCCAGTATGTCGATTGACGTCACTGTCGTTTAAAACCTGGGCACCACCACATATGTTTCGCAATAGCGGAAACCTTGCTATTCCTTTGTTTACCTATACGTTTGGAGAAATTGCGCTATCCTCAGCAGTACTGCTATTTGTCGTGTCAGCATGCTTGCACATTAGTTTAGGTGTAATGCTACTTAGTAATGGCAACCCTTTTAAGCAAATAGTCAAGATGCCAATCTTTTTAGCTGCGTCGTTGGCTCTGTTTCTCAACGTGTCAAATGTGGGTGTATGGGCACCTTTATACGAAGCGACTGCTCTACTTGGCCAAGCGGCAGTACCCGTGATGCTTTTATCCCTGGGGGCGCAAATGTGTCATTTAAGAGTGGACGGTTTAAAGGTTGGTGTATTGTGTACCGTGCAGTCGCTTGCAACTGGGGCGGTTGCATTTGCACTTATTTATTGGTTAATTCCCCTTCCAACGATGCAATTGCAAATGATGGTACTCTTCACAATGCTGCCACCAGCCGTCATGAATTACCTATTTGCGGAAAGGCTGAATATAGAGCCCATGAAAGTGGCGTCAATGGTACTATTTGGCAACTTTTTCAGTATTCTTACGCTCCCACTTCTGCTTAGCTATACCCTCTCACTCGCCGCCTAGCCGCCAATAAGCTAGCGTTAGCGTCTGTTGGCTGAAAAACGATATATGCCAAGTCTCGATTAAGCGTTACCTCGAGTTTGGTCCAGATTTTTGAGGTTGTTGGAGGTGACGTAAACGGCCTAGTACGTGAATCACAATAAGATAATGCTCAACATAAAAAAACCCTGCCGATTTGACAGGGTTTTTAGTTTCTTAAGAGAGGTAGTTCGTCTAACGCTTAGTCACGTAGAGACGCACCAAACTTCTCAGAAACGTGAGCAACGATAGCGTCAACCGCACCAGCTATATCTGCATCTTCAAGCGTACGCTCAACTGACTGTAGAGTCAGAGCGATTGCTAGGCTCTTCTTACCTTCTTCAACGCCTTTACCTACGTAAACGTCGAACAGCTTCACATCTTTAAGGAACTCGCCACCTTGCTCTAAACAAGCATTAACGATGTCACCAGATGCTACCGCTGCGTCCACAACTACAGCGATATCACGACGGTTTGATGGGAATTTAGAAAGCTGAACCGCTTCTGGGATCACTTTACTGTTGATTGCAGACCATTCGATTTCGAATACGATAGTACGACCGTTTAGACCGAACTTACGCTCAAGCTCAGGGTGAACGGTACCGATCACGCCCACTTCTTTGCCATCTACGATGATTGCCGCAGATTGACCTGGGTGAAGTGCTGGGTTAGCTTTTTTGCTTTCAGGTGACAGTGCAGCGAAAGAGTACGCTTTTTCGTTCGCAGATAGCTCTAGAATCGCTTCTAGATCGCCCTTAAGGTCGAAGAAATCAACGGTGTTAGTTTCGATATCCCAGTGCTCTTCACCACGAGTACCAGCAATAACACCTGCAAGCATAGGCTCTTGGCGCATGCCGTTTTCTGCAGATTCACATGGGATGAAACGTAGGCCGTATTCGAATAGACGAACGCGTGGCTGTTGACGTTTCTGGTTGTGAACAACCGTGTTCAGCAGCCCTTGGATAAGACCAAGACGCATTGCTGACATGTCTGCAGAAATTGGGTTTGGAAGCACTAGAGGCTCAACACCAGGTACAACTAGCTTTTGTTGTTCAGGCTCAACGAAGCTGTATGTAATTGCTTCGTGGTAACCACGGTCAACAAGAAGATCACGAACGCGTTTCAGTGGAAGATCCGCTTCAACGTGGTTGTGCATCTTAAGTGCTGCAGCTGGGTGTTGGTTAGGAATGTTGTCGTAACCGTAGATACGGCCAACTTCTTCAATCAGGTCTTGCTCGATAGCGATATCGAAACGCCATGTTGGCGCTACTGCCACCCAACCTTCTTCTGAAGCTTCAACAGTCAAACCTAGGCGCTCTAGGATTTCTACTACGTCAGCATCAGCGATGTGGTGACCTAGTAGGTTGTCTAGCTTCGTACGACGTAGAGCAACTTTGTTTGGCTTAGGTAGGTCTGCTTCAGACTCTACTGCAACAACAGGTGCTACTTCACCGCCACAAATTTCAACAAGAAGCTGAGTTGCACGCTCCATTGCGCTCACTTGCAGTGCGTAATCCACACCACGCTCGAAACGCATTGAAGAATCAGTGTGAAGACCGTAGCTACGAGCGCGACCACGGATGTGGTCAGGTGCAAAGAATGCACACTCTAGTAGAACGTCTTTAGTCTCAGTTGTTACACCAGACTCTTCACCACCAAAGATACCTGCGATTGCAAGTGCTTTGTTGTGGTCAGCAACAACTAATGTATCTGCGTTTAGTTCTGCTTCGCTGCCGTCAAGAAGTATTAGCTTCTCACCTTGCTCAGCCATACGAACTACGATGCCACCTTCGATCTTCGCTAGATCGAATGCGTGCATTGGTTGACCTTGCTCTAGAAGCACGTAGTTAGTGATGTCTACAACAGGGTCGATAGAGCGAATACCACAACGACGCAGTTTCTCTTGCATCCATAGTGGCGTTTCAGCTTGAACGTTTACGTTCTTAACAACACGACCTAGGTAACGAGGACACGCAGCAGGAGCTTTCACTTCAATAGACACTTTATCGTCGATTGAAGGGGCAACTGCTTCTACTGATGGCTCAGTCACGTCAGCACGGTTTAGTACGCCAACTTCACGAGCTAGACCACGAATGCTGAAACAGTCAGCGCGGTTTGCTGTTAGATCTACGTCTACCGTTACGTCATCTAGACCTAGGAATTCACGGAAATCAGTACCGATTACTGCGTCTTCTGCTAGTTCCATGATGCCGTCTGACTCAACATCAATGCCTAGTTCAGTGAACGAACAAAGCATGCCGTGAGATGGCTGGCCACGTAGTTTCGCTTTTTTGATTTTGAAATCGCCTGGAAGAACAGCACCAACTGTTGCTACCGCTACTTTCAGACCTTGGCGACAGTTAGGTGCGCCACAAACGATGTCTAGAAGCTCTTCTTCGCCTACATCTACTTTAGTAACGCGAAGTTTGTCTGCGTCTGGGTGTTGACCACATTCAACAACGTGACCCACTTTAACGCCAGTGAAAGAGCCCGCTACAGGAAGAACGTCGTCTACCTCTAGGCCGGCCATTGTAATTTGATGAGTGAGTTCGTCAGTAGTAACCGCTGGGTTTACCCACTCACGAAGCCATGATTCGCTGAATTTCATGTTGATGAACCCTCTGGATTACTTGAACTGTTTTAGGAAACGAAGATCGTTTTCGAAGAACGCACGTAGATCGTTCACGCCGTAACGAAGCATCGTTAGACGCTCAACACCCATACCGAATGCGAAACCAGAGTATTTTTCAGGATCGATGCCTACGCTACGTAGTACGTTCGGGTGAACCATACCGCAGCCTAGTACTTCTAACCATTTACCGTTTTTGCCTTTCACGTCTACTTCAGCTGAAGGTTCTGTGAATGGGAAGTAAGATGGACGGAAACGTACTTCTACTTCTTCTTCGAAGAAGTTACATAGGAAATCGTGCAGGATGCCTTTCAACTGTGCAAAATTTACGTTCTCATCAACCAGCATGCCTTCCACCTGGTGGAACATTGGCGTGTGTGTTTGGTCGTAGTCGTTACGGTATACACGGCCTGGTGCGATGAAACGGAATGGTGGTTTGCCATTTTCCATCGTACGGATCTGTACGCCTGACGTGTGAGTACGAAGCATTAAATCTGGGTTGAAGAAGAAAGTATCGTGATCAGTACGAGCAGGGTGGTCAGCGGCAATATTTAGCGCATCAAAGTTGTGGAATGCATCTTCGATCTCTGGGCCAGCTTCGGTGTTAAAACCAAGTTCGCCAAAGAACTTCTCAATACGCTCTACAGTACGAGTTACTGGGTGTAAACCACCGTTCTCAATACGACGACCTGGTAATGTCACGTCAATTGTTTCAGCGGCTAGTTTCGCTTCAAGCTCTGCACGTTGTAGTGCGTCTTTACGAGCTGCGATAGCTTGCTGAACGACGCCTTTCGCTTTGTTGATCTCTTGACCAGCTTCACGGCGTTCTTCTGGTGGTAGTTTGCCTAGGCTTTGAAGTTGAGCAGTTAGCTCACCTTTTTTACCCAGATACTGAACACGCACTTCATCAAGTGCGACTAGCGATTCGGCAGCTTCAATTGCAGTGCTCGCGCTAGCAATGATCTCTTCTAGATGTTGCATCGTTTCCTCATCTACCTGTTGGTAGTGTCCATAAGGGAGTGATTGGTTTTTTGATAGCTGTACATAGTAGCCAAACCGGGCACCAATGCCAAATTGAATTACGAAAAGAAGAGGTTATTGAATAAAAAGAGCACAAAAACGTCAAAAATGTCATCTTTCATTAATCTGACGTTAAGTTGTGCCCTTTTGTTTTAGAAATAGTATTGAATAGATAGCTCGATAAAATCGTCATCTCGGGCGAAATAGAGCAAATCGTTTGGCGTTTCATTTTGGAACAACCAAGCATCAATTTGCCACTTAAAGTTATTCGATATTCGGCTCGAGGCTTCTAACTTGGCATTGTAAACATCGGCGTTATCTAAATCCTTTGTGATTCCCGTCAATACTTCCGTTCCGTCCTCGTCGTTGAGCGCCCAACGAATGCCTGCAAACACATCATTTTGACCGATAGTTTGTGCATTATTCCCACGACTGTCATAGAGGTATTCACCAATCACACCCACATCCCAAACCGTGTCAAATGCGCCAACGAAGGTGTACTCAAATCCCGTCACAAGGCCAACATGATTATCAGCACTATCTCGATAAACACTTTCGAGTTTCCATAACCAATCGCCAACGATTCCTTGTACATCGAGACCGACATGACTCATCAGAGCGTAGTAAGGCTTTAATTCCCCGTACTCAAAACGAAAGTAAGGATCCCGGTTTGTTCCATATAAATAGCTCAGGCCTACGTCCCAATCGCCAAGCATTTTCGAATATCGAAAAGCCACATCTACCTGCTTTTCTTCTCTGCTTGATTCATAGATAGCATCATCTGAGACAACAGGTTCGGTTCGTAAACGACCGTCAGTACCCGCAAACGTTCGTTCCCTAAAGTAAGGTAATAACATTGCATGGACGGTGCCCCAGTCTTTGAATGAGGTGAAATGCAACATTGGCTGACCGAGTTTATCTTCACCATCGACGGCTTCAATGGCGTCTGTCTGGTTTACTACATCAACCAAATGGGCGGATTCCGTCACTCCCCAAAAGACCTTACTAATCCCAACTCGAAGCTCATAATCATCCCAATAAGTCAGATAAAGCGCCTCTCTTATGTCTCCGTGACTTCGCTCATCGTCTAGACTATCCAAACGATAGAAAGGTGTGAGGGTAAAGCTCGCATCACCATTTTGCATCTCCCAGTAAAATTCTGGCTGCAAAACCAATGACGTTTGCGCTTTGCTCTGACCCTGAGAGCCAGAATCAAAAAACTGACGATGCTCAATATTGACTTGTCCTGCAAGCTCAACGGCGGCAAGAGGCATCGAGTAAAGAGAGGTTGCTGCGCTAAGCAACAACCCAACATTTGATCGGTTCATTTCTCCTCCACTACCTCACTCGTTTTAACACATTCTTATGAAAATCATTGTCTTCGAGCCCAGTGTTAAAGCGCATTTCACTTGTTGTTAGCTCAGTGCTTTTTCCTGTTTGATGATTTGTCATCGCCATAGTGTGCGCTCGCCAATATTGGTTGAGGTACTGCTTGTAATCGGAAAAAGAAAGCGTTTTTAACAACGACCCTTTGCGATCGTAAAACTCAACTTTCAGTGGGCGGTAATGCGCTTTATCTAACCACACCGTTTGCTTGGTATAACCTGAGTTCTTATCGGTCGGAATTTGCTCTACGACGAAAACATCTTGCCCGTTTATGCTGTCATCTTTTAGGTAGTTGAAACGGTATTTTTCAATCTCAAAGGAACTGAGATCCTCATACGCAAATTCACTGCCCATGAAAGGGCCTGATTTGTTACGCGAGGAAATACGTTTCACACGCTTCAGTGCTGGAAGGTAAAGCCACTGGTCATCGGCACCCACTGTATGAGAGTGGTTGAGAAACGCGGTGCCTTTCACATCTCTTGGTTCATCAAATATTGTGAGTCCTTTGTCACCATCGTCCTCAACTTCGAGTGATTGGAGGCGCATTAAACGTGTGCTGCTTTCTCCTTGTGCGTTCCGCAGAATCATTTTCATGGTAGCAACAGAATCCCCCCACCCTTCATCACGGGCTTTGCGCTCTTGAGCAATTTCTAATCCTTTCGCTTCATCCGCTAACACCGCATGACTCATAAAAAGCGAGACAGAAAGTGCAGATACTTTTAAGGCATTTTTTAGTAAATTCATGTTCAATCCTTTGATTCGTTATGACTGAGTAACAGCCGTGGTTTGAGAGTCAGTTGATTTAAGCTTGTTTCGGCGGCCCACCTCGTCGTAGACGCCTTTGTCAAACAACATCAGTAGAGTCGGTAGAAAGATGAAATCCACAACAAGAGCAATGAAGATAACAATGGCACTCAACTGTCCCATATCGGCATTTAAGCGGAAGCTCGACATCGCCAGAACGGAGAAACCAGCAACAAGCACGACAGTCGTAATCCAAAGCGCGCGCCCCACGGTGCGAAAAGCGTAACGAACCGCTTGTTCCGCGCTATGGCCATCTTTACGAGCGTGTTGGTATTTAGAGAGAAAATGAACGGCATCATCAACCACAACGCCAAGCGTCAACGTCACAACAACAGACAACCCCAAATTAATTTCACCAGAAACCAACGCCCAAATACCAAAACCAATAAGCGCAGGGGCGATATTCGGGACCAGGCTGATTAAACCGAGCTTGAACGAGCGTAAGGCAAAGATCAGTAATGCCGAAATTAAGACCAAAGTGATAGGCAAGGTTGACAGCATGCTAGCCATATTCGTTTCGCCAATATGCGCAAACATCAGTGATGGACTAGAAGCAACAACATCATACTGAGGCGCGTTTTCGTTAAACCATTGGTAAATACGATTTTCCAAATCAACAAGCTCGACGCTGCCCAAGTTCTCCACGGTGAGAACCATCTTGATTGACGACTTATCAACATTGATTTGGTTGTTCAAATCTAAACCATACGGTAGTGACATTTCATAAAGCAGCAGATATTGAGCCGCTAATTCTCTGTCTTGAGGGAGCGAGTAATAAGCCTGATCATCTCCATGCATGTTCTTGTTTAGACGCTTATAAACATCGCTCAAGGTCGCAACATGGTCCGTTTCTGGCTGCAACCTTAGCCAGTCAGTAAATTTACCCACGGTATTGAGAAAATTAGGATCCGCAATACCCTGCGATTCGTTAGTTTTTATCGCGATACTGATGTTCGCCATGCCACTGATTCGCTCTTCCATAAAATCAGCCGCTCGACGAAATTCATTGCTATGACCAAAGTACTCGACGGATTCATCGTTGACTTTGTTCAGCGGAATCAAACTCGCACTCGCGACAATAACAAGCACCGACAACGGCAATAACGCATGTCGCTTTGACACCACGAAATCCCCTAAGTGATCCATAAAGTGCTTTCTTTCATCAGCAGTGTCTGACTTCACCCTAACAGGAAGGATATGAAGTAACGCCGGAAGTAATGTGATGGAAAGGAAACAAGCAATCATGACGCCAAGGGCTGATAGGTTGCCGAAATCTCTCAGGATTGGAGAATCCGACATATTCATCATTAAAAAGCCGATCGCGGTGGTAATGGAGGTAATCAGGATGGGCATGAAATTGAGCGCAATACTTCGTTCAATAGAATGGGCTTTACTAAAGCCGTTTTGCATAGACTGACGCATCGTCGCTATAATGTGTACACAGTCGGCGACGGCAAGCGTCATCACCAAGGTAGGCACATTAACTGTCGCCGTGCTTAAGAACATACCAGCCCATCCTGATAATCCCATTGTCACCATAACTGAGCCGATAATAACGATGAGTGTCGCGATGACGCTAAGCAATGAGCGCAACATGAGAGTCAGGAAAACCAATATCACTAGTAGCATGGTCGGCACTAGCGTCGCGCTGTCATCTTGAGCTGCGGTCATAAACGCGTAGTTCATTGCAATAATACCGGCTTTGTGGAACTCAGTATCCGGGTACACTTGCTGATAACGCTCAATCATTCCGTTTATGTAGGCAACCACTTCTTGTACTTCAGCGGTTTTATCGACCTCAGGGAGTTGGACCGTAATATTCACGACCGTGACATCCCCTTTTTCGGAAATCAGTGAACTTTTCAAAACCGGCTCACTCAACGCAATGCTTTTGACTTTCTCGATTCGCTGAGGCGTCAATTCATATTCGCTATACAGTAAATCTTCGACAAGAAGATCATCTTCAAACGCTTCGGTATGCTGGTAGTTGGCAAGGGAATCAACACGGGTGGAGTATGGGACTTGCCACGCCTCGTCAGTGATCTGCTGAATAAGAGATAAGGTGTTAGGAGTAAAAACAGTGCCACTTTTTGGCGCTATGACCAAAGCAAGACTGTCAGATTTTGCAAACGTAGTCTGAATTTCATCAAACGCAAGTAACTGCTCATTTGTTCCATCAAAAAAGATGTCGTAATCCCCTCTAAAGTAAAGATTTTTTCCTCCAATAGTTGCTATAACAATCAATAAAACGGTAGCAAGCACAACCAACACACTGTAATTCGTTGGTAGCTTGACCCAGCTCATTCGGGCTTGTTGTTGAACGTTGTGATGTGGCATCACACTCTCCTTTTGTGACGTTTCGTCAAATTTAAAAACTAAAAAAACAGCGAATGCTGTGATAACCAGATAACTTCAACATATAAAAATCAGATCGAATTTATTTGGTTATATAAGTTAGTTTTTGAGTAACTTCCTATACTTCTCGAGATCGGTAACTTGAGTACCAATTTCTAATTTTTTGACGATTCGTCACAATGTTGTAATAAAAAAGCCAACTAAAATATTAGATGGCCTCTATAACGATTAGCGATTCACAGACTCTAAATAAGCAAGCTCTTCGCTGAACAATTCCTGTTCCACTCGACGCCACGTTTTACGGTAATCCCACTCTGTCGATAAAGGTGACCACCCTAAACCATCAAGTAACATATTCGCGTTATGCAGTACTGAGAATGGATCTTGAATTCGCTGAATACATCGACTGTTCGATGCATTTTGCGCTAGAGCGTTTGAACCGAAGGCAATAGACCAGTTAGCAAATACGATGGCATCAGAACCAATTGCGGGAGAGAACTTAAGGTCTCCACATTCCACCGCATTATTCACCAACGCATCAGCACCATCTATTACTTGTTCTTCTAAGTTGTTCAATTCATTCACACGCTTAGGCGAAGCTTTCTCTAGGACCCAAGGCGTCTTTGCAACAATCGCACAGGTTGATAGTACAGGCTCCATACGAGCGTAAATACGATAACCTACATGCATAGCAATGATTTTTTCTCTGGTATTGCCATTGAACTTAGCGGTACGTTCGAAAAATATTGCTTCGCTTCTCAGCGAGTGAATACAAAGCGCAAGAATTACATCTTCTTTGCTGCAAAAATGATTGTAGATCGTTCCCTTCGAGTAAGGGCTTGCCGCTGTGAGCTTGTCCATCGTTAAGTTGGCAAAGCCTTGCTCTTGAACCAGAGACTTAGCCAATTGAATAAGCTCTATTTCACGATCAGCAATCGCCTGTTGTTTTTTAGTTAGCCCTGAAGACGTACGACATCCGTCTTGCTTGCTATCTTTTTTACAGCGAAAGTTAAACATAATCCTTTGATCCGTATACCAACACACTCCCAATAATTGTAACACGATTCTTGAATACAGGAACGCCACTAAATTTGACGAACCGTCATAAATGACACTTCGTCATAATAGATCAAAAAACAAACATTGCAAGTGTGAATTTATAGCTAACCGAAAAATAAGCTTTAATTATATAACCAAGTAACATCAAGATGCTTGGTTCAGCGAGAATGATTTGATTGTAAGGAAAGGCTAGAGTGGAGTGCGGGGACATAACCCCAAAAATCAAAACCTTAAAAATTGGACAACGAGTGATATTGAAATGATGTTATTCAAAAAAGCCCAAAACACTTAAAGTTTGGATTCAAAACAGCAACTGATAGATGCTCTATTTACAATAGTGTGTTCTGTCTTGGGCTTTTCTTTTACTGCTTCCTTTCAATATTAGAGCTGCAAAGCTCAATAACATGGTGAGAAAAGCGATTCTCTTTAAGTAAAAGACTGAATTTCTAAATCGAGAGGCTTGGTTTATCACCTGCAGATGCAATGGCATAACGAATATCGTCAATAAATCGCCCTTCTGTCTCGATAATTCCATCAGAGAATGTGACTGGTTGATGTGGCCCTGCAAGTAGAACAATATTAGTAAAATCAGAGACGTTGAAGTTCTCTGCCACAACATTTTGGGAATGAAAATCGATAACCGTTTTTGCGACTTGATCTTCCAATTGCAAAAGCTGCTCTTCGGTAATTTTCATGCGTGCCAAAGCCACACGAACGCATTTATCGTGGGTTGTTGTCTGTTCTTTTATGATTTCCGTATATTTATCATTGAGCTTGGAGTTTTCTGCATAGCTGTAATATAACGGCCCGTGCAACGTTATATTTTTATCTTCATCAACGTAAACAAGATCCAATAACTCCAAAGCTTTTAGGTAATCAGACATGCTCTGCTCAGACAAATCATACTTTTTCTTTAAAATGGAATATCCATCTTTGCCTCGCAGCATTCTCAATTCACGATAAAAATCGTAAAGATGGGGAAATTGAAAAAAGACTTCATCTTGCGTACGGCTAAAGTAATCCTCGTCTTCGCCTTGTAATTGATTCGCAAGCTTTTGTAGTTCATCTAACGTGCAATCAACAGCTCTACAATATTCAAGCAGTTTATCCAAAGCGAGATTTGTGCTTGTTAAGTGTCTCTTAAAAGTGGACAGCGGCATGCCCATTTTCTCAGATAGCTCTCGATATGTTAGCCCTTTTGTTTTAATCGCTTGGCGTAATGCGGCTAGCAAGTATTCGGGAGTCAGATCTCTCATCTACAATTCCTTTTGGCAATGTTACAGCTGTATAGTATTTGTAACAATTTAGAACCGCTTGGCAAGGTATAAGTTCATATTTTTATAAGAAAAACATGAATTAATATATCGAAATCAAAATTCACACGATAAATGGAAAATTCAATATGAATTCAATTTCATTATGAATATAAAATAACACACAAAACAAAAGTGAAGCAATTACTCTAAATTATTAGGATTAATTTTAATAGTAACGTAAAGTTAAGAATATAAGCCTATTCGCTCTGCGAAAATCTAGAATAATTAACCTAAAAAGAAAAAACGACAAATGAATAAAAATTCACCATCCCTAGCAACGCTTTTCCTCGTATATTAGTCCGCAAGTTTCACCGCAGTACCAAATGCCAAAATTTCCGAAGAACCATCTACGATTGAGCTCGTGGTAAATCGAATCCCTACAATCGCATCTGCACCTTTAGATTCAGCGTCTGCTACCATGCGCTGTATAGCTATATCACGCGCGTCGGTCATCATTTCCGTGTAACCGCGAATTTCGCCGCCAACAATGCTTTTGATACCCGCCATGAGGTCACGGCCAATATGCTTTGATTGAACAACATTACCAGTTACAACCCCTCTGATTTCAGAGATCTGCTTGCCTGGAATGCTTTCGGTCGTTGTGTAGATCATTTTTAATCCCTTATAAACGTAAAAATTTATACCCAAGCTACCTTATAACTAACATAAGATGCTAACCAATAAGTTGAGAAGACTGATAAACAATACTCTAAATAGCCAAGCTAAAAGTCATTTGGGTATATATTTTAGCAATAAAAAAGGAGAGCTAATGCTCTCCTTCTCTTAATCCTAAACTGCTAATTAAAGAGCAGCTTTCGCTTTTTCAACTAGAACTGCAAATGCAGCTTTGTCGAATACTGCGATGTCCGCAAGGATCTTACGGTCGATCTCGATAGATGCTTTCTTAAGACCGTTGATGAAACGGCTGTAAGATAGACCATTTTGACGAGATGCCGCATTGATACGTGCAATCCATAGTTGACGGAATTGACGTTTCTTAGCGCGACGGTCACGGTAAGCGTATTGACCAGCTTTAGTAACTGCTTGGAAAGCTACGCGGTAAACACGTGAACGCGCACCGTAGTAACCTTTAGCTTGTTTTAGAACTTTCTTATGACGTGCACGAGCTTGTACACCACGTTTTACGCGAGGCATTATGCTTCTCCTAAACTAAACGATTGATAACTAAAAAGAATTAAGCGTATGGCAACATACGGATTACTGCAGCCACTTCACATTTTGGAAGGATTGCATTCGGACGTAGTTGACGCTTGTTCTTAGTAGTACGCTTAGTCAGGATGTGACGTTTTGTAGCGTGCTTGTACTTAATACCACCAGCAGTTTTCTTAAAACGCTTAGCAGCACCTTTGTTGGTTTTCATCTTAGGCATGATGAATAACTCCGCATTGAGTAGGTTTAATAAACAACGTAATTAGGGCGAACAAAACCCAGCCGTTATGCCTTTATCGAAAGGAAAGCGGCTAGGTTTTAATTACTTGATGAGCCGTTAATTACTTCTTTTTAGGGGCTAGCACCATGATCATCTGGCGACCTTCAATCTTCTTAGGGAAAGATTCAACCACAGCAAGTTCTGCAGTATCTTCCTTAAGACGATTTAGAACGTCAACACCGATGTCTTGGTGTGCCATCTCTCGGCCACGGAAGCGAATTGTTACCTTCACTTTGTTGCCTTCTTCAAGGAAACGCGTCAGGTTGCGTAGTTTTACCTGATAGTCTCCAATATCAGTTCCAGGACGGAATTTTACTTCCTTGATCTGGACCTGCTTTTGCTTCTTCTTCTGCTCTTTAGCAGTTTTGCTCTTCTCGAAGAGGAACTTACCATAGTCCATCACACGACAAACAGGTGGCTCGGCGTTAGGACTGATCTCAACGAGATCCATACCAGCTTCTTCAGCAGCTGCAATGGCTTCTTGAATCGATACAACACCAACTGATTCACCGTCAGCGCCTGTTAGTCGAACTTCACGAATACCACGAATTTCACCGTTGATACGGTGCGGGTTTTGTTTTACCGGCTGTTGGCCACGTCTTCCGCCTTTAATAGCTTATTCCTCCAGATTGAGCTTACGGCTAGAGATCTCGTCTTGGATGTATGCAATAAAATCATCCACTTTAAATTTACCAAGATCTTTACCTTTACGAGTACGTACTGCAATTTCGCCAGCTTCCATTTCTTGGTCACCAACAACAAGCATATACGGTACACGCTTCAAAGTATGTTCGCGGATTTTAAAGCCAATCTTCTCATTTCTCAAGTCCGCTTTAGCTCTAATTCCACTTTTTTGTAGTTTTTGTACTATTTCTTGAACATAACCTGACTGTTTATCAGTAATGTTCATAAGAACTGCTTGTTCTGGCGCCAACCAAGTTGGGAAGAAACCAGCATATTCTTCGATAAGGATACCAATGAAGCGCTCTAGTGAACCTAGAATCGCACGGTGAATCATTACCGGTACAAGACGTTCGTTATTTTCACCTACATAAGTAGCGCCTAGGCGACCTGGTAGGTTGAAGTCTAGCTGGACAGTACCACACTGCCAAGCGCGGTCTAGACAATCGTATAGTGTGAATTCAATCTTAGGACCGTAGAACGCACCCTCACCTTCTTGAATTTCGTATGGGATATCCATCGATTCAAGAGACTGCTTCAATGCTTCTTCAGATTGATCCCAGATTTCATCTGAACCTACACGTTTCTCTGGACGAGTAGACAGTTTCACTACGATGTTGTCGAAACCAAATGTTTGGTACGTATCGTACACCATCTTGATGCAGTTTGTTACTTCTTCTTGGATTTGGCTCTCAGTACAGAAAATGTGAGCATCATCCTGAGTAAAGCCACGTACACGCATAATGCCGTGCAGTGCACCAGATGGTTCGTTACGGTGACATGAGCCGAACTCTGCCATACGTAGCGGTAGGTCGCGGTACGATTTTAGACCTTGGTTGAAGATCTGTACGTGACCTGGACAGTTCATTGGCTTAATTGCGTATTCACGGTTCTCAGAAGAAGTTGTGAACATTGCATCAGCGTATTTATCCCAGTGACCTGAGCGTTCCCAAAGAACACGGTCCATCATTAGCGGACCTTTTACTTCTTGGTAACCGTACTCATCTAGCTTAGCGCGGATGAATACTTCCAGATCACGGAAAATAGACCAACCATTGTGATGCCAGAACACCATACCCGGTGCTTCTTGCTGCATGTGGAATAGGTCTAGTTGCTTACCAATCTTACGGTGGTCACGCTTCGCCGCTTCTTCTAGGCGAGTTAGATGCGCTTTCAGTGCTTTCTTATCGTGGAAAGCCGTACCGTAGATACGTTGAAGCATTTTATTGTCGCTGTTACCACGCCAGTAAGCACCTGCCACATTCAATAGAGTGAAGTGTTGACAGAAGCTCATGTTAGGAACGTGAGGACCACGACACATGTCGATGTATTCTTCATGGTGGTAAAGACCTGGACGATCATCACGAGATACGTTTTCGTCTAGGATTTCCACTTTGTATGGTTCGCCACGTGATTCAAACGTATCACGCGCTTCCTGCCAGCTTACTTTTTTCTTAACAACTTCGTACTTGGTTTTCGCTAGCTCTTTCATACGCTTTTCAATCTTTTCAAGATCTTCTTGCGTTAGAGACTCATCTAGGTCGATATCGTAGTAGAAGCCGTTGTCGATGGTTGGACCAATCGCCATTTTAGCTTGTGGGTAAAGCTGCTTAAGAGCGTGACCAAGAAGGTGAGCACAAGAGTGACGAACTATTTCTAGACCGTCTACTTCATCTTTTACGGTGATGATTTCAAGGCTTGCGTCTTCTTCAATTAGGTCACACGCATCAACGCGGTTACCGTTTACACGACCAGCGATCGTTGCTTTTGCAAGACCAGGACCGATCGATTGCGCAACTTCCATAGTAGAAACTGGGTTGTCAAATTGACGCTGACTGCCGTCAGGAAGAGTAATAATAGGCATGCTATGTCCTTTACAGTGGTGTTGCACACCAAGCAACACATGTTATTCAAATTAGAAGCTATTTGTTGAAAATAGTTGAGAGTCAATAAAGGCCTCTCGGTAACACGAATACCGGACCGTTATCGAAAGTGGGATTGTACCTAGCTCACATTTAGATTGCAAAGCGCGATTTTGTTTTATCATAAGAACTTAACCTCAGGCCTCGTTGCGACAATCTGATGATTCTTCTTAAGGGCTCACATACCTTGTAAACGGAGTTACCCCCTCCCAATAGAACTTGAATACACAACTGGTATAATAGTTCCTAATACATATTAACTAACACAGGACCCAGCACACCTAGTTCCACCTCAAAGTGCAATTTAGGTATATAGTTGTTTTATTGAGTAGTTTGCATGTAGGTGTTCATCATGATCTATTTCAAATCGCGCTTTATGGGGCTTCTAAGCATTTCGATATGCTGTGTACCAGCCATGGCATCAGATGACCTGTATGGGCCGCTACGTTCTTACGCACAATCTCCGATGCAAGTGGTTAGCCATACCAATATACTGCGCTCAGGACATAGCCTTCCCTCTGACTTTGTCGAAACCTATGGCTCAGGAACCGTGGCTAGTGTTTGGGCTCATACTGATGAATACGCACTGGATTATTACCACAACCAAATCGAAATTGGCAGCAAGTGGCAAATCAATAGCCGTTGGCAATGGGAACTCAATTATCGGTGGGTTTTTGCCGCTGATAACCATTTAGATGGACTGACGAAAAGCTTCCATAACCTTTTCGGTATCGGACAGAATGGCCGAGACAAAGTAGACAGAGATCGTTTTCACATTTCAATGCCGCAATATGATGTGCTAGAAGACGACTTCGAAGGACAAACGCTTGCCAACAACTTATCTACTTATTTGCAATATCAAGTGTTTCAGAATGAACATCACGGCCTATCTATTGGTGGCAGCTTATATTTTAATGATGTTGCTCACGGGACTTTTCAAGGCAGTAATTTCGAGCAAGGCTTCCAAATAAATTACAGTTATTTGAGTGACGCCCATGCATTTTACTCGATGGTTGGCATGACTTTTCGCTCAGATGATCGCGCCTTGCTGGATCTACCCTATCGGCATAATACGATTGCCGTTGCAGCTGGGTACCGTTATGCATTGGAAGATAACCACCACCTGATGTTTGAATACCATTGGTATCAAGGCTCAACAGAAGGACCCGCAGAGTTTGCTGATGCCTCTAATGAACTGGTATTAGGCTATCGATATCTCATTGAAAACTCCGCGCTTGAGTTTTTAGCCGTTGAGAACGCACGAAACATGGATAACAGTACCGATATCGCTTTCACAATAGGATATCGGTACATATTCTCATCAAGTTGATGAGAACTATAGATTTAGCGTTGGTGCAACCGCGGCAGCGACTTGAGCATCAGTTGCATTGATCGGTAACGTAAACGAGCGATATTGGTCACCAGCCAAGCTGAGCGAACGGTCAATCTCTGCCAAACAATGCATGACCTGCCCTTCCAGAATAAAAGAAAGCTCAATTTCTTTTGATGAGATAAAGCCGTTATTTCGGAACTCTAGCTCTTGATAAATTCCAGAGCGAGAAGCAAACGAGCCACCGCGCAAAAAGCCTTTTTCAACATCGGCTTTAACCATAGTGAAACCAGCTTGCTCGATCGCTTGAATAACCCGAGATGCTACTGGTAGTGGTTTCACTTCAATATAGTCACGGTCACGCGGGTCAATCGCAAAATCAATATCTAACGTCGTTTCAACCCAAACATGGCATTGATTCTTAAGTGCGCTAACCGCAGTAATTGGCGTTTCATCATGCAGTTTTAGCTCAAACGGAACCTGCTTCTCTTCATTAGGTTGAATCACAAAGGGGTCTACCGCCTTCAGCTGATCAATAGTGAACGTTTGGTAACTTACGCTATCATCCACTTCGACTTTCATCTCTGTGTTCAATTTAATCGTAATAGCATCAATTTGTTGTTCGACGTCTCCGCCTTTGATATGAACATGCCCTTTCAGCGTCGCTCCTTGAAACACGCTCATTTCGTCTAAAATCGTATCTACTTTTGCAGAACCAATCCCCAGTGATGCTTTCAATTTTTTAAACATGTTTTTCCTTTTTAGCGACTTTTCTTCTAATAATCGTTTGTTTACACAATTGTTTTATACTCTGCAAGCAATAGACCACAAGAAAATGTTCGAATTCCATCATCAATCCAAATAATGCTCAGCAGCAAGAATCATTCAGCCCCACAATAGGATTGTTCTGTCACTAAGTGGTGCATTCGTCGAGAAATGTTTGCAATTTGTACCTAAATTAAGCAGTATTTGTATAGTCAAATAAAAGGGAATCATTATGTCTGCACCACTCTACATTCAAATCAAACAATTTATCCTCGATAAAATTGATTCTGGAGAGTGGATAGTCGGTCATCGTATCGCCACAGAGATTGAGCTTACCGAGCAATTTGGTGTCAGTAGAATGACAGTGAACAAAGCAATTCGGGACTTAGTTAATGAGGGCCGATTACAACGCCGCCCACGCTTAGGTACGTTTGTGTGTGATCCTGGTGAAAAGTCAGAATCTCCTCTGTTAGACATTCGAAACATTGCCGAAGAAGTCAGCGACCGAGGGCGACAATATAGCAGTAAAGTGCTCAAACAAGTTGCCATAAAAGCAGATGACAGCATTGCGACAAAACTCGGCGTCATGCTTGGCACAACGGTGTTTTACAGTGAAATCATTCACTATGAAGACCAAACGCCTATTCAATTAGAACTCCGCTGGGTGAACAGCCAATATGCCCCGAGTTATTTAAATCAAGACTTCACACAAATCACTCCGAATCAATACCTGTCAGATAATTGCCCACTCAGCGCTATTGAACATACCGTAGAGGCAATTGTGCCTGACGGCCGTATTAAGCAAGACTTAAAAATGCAAGCCAATGAGCCTTGCCTTCTCTTGAATCGCAGAACGTGGAGCCAAGATAAGTTAGTCAGTACCGCCCTACTTTATCACCCTGGTAACAAATATAAGCTGAGCTCAAAAGTGCTCATTTAATGACAAGATTGGTCCTATAGATCTACGTTTGATCACATTTTAGCAACATCAATCTTGTCAGTGTTCTTATTTTGCTCTATTTATTTGTATATACATTTAATGATACAAATAAACACAGGGACACAAACATGGATTTGCTGATTGAAAACGCACGTCTGGTCACCATGCAACCGGGAGAGCGCGGTTATCTGCCAACGTCTCCTGCTCGTATTGGCATTCAATCTGGAAAAATCGTTGCGATCAGCACCTGTGCAATTGGTGAAGACGAACCGCAAACCGAGTCTCTGCTGTCTGCCCAACATTACGCTCAGAGTATCGACCTTCAAGGCAAGTTAGTTCTGCCAGGTTTGATCGACTGCCACACTCATCTTATTTACGCGGGCAATCGTGCCAACGAATTTGAAATGCGCTTAAACGGCGTGCCATATCAAGAAATTTCCAAACAAGGCGGTGGGATACTTTCAACGGTGCATGCGACGCGTTCAGCAACCGAAGCGCAATTAGTTGAGTTAGCGTTGCCACGTTTAGACGGGCTACTCGCGAGCGGCGTCACTTCTGTCGAAGTGAAATCAGGCTACGGATTGACACTGAATGATGAAGTAAAAATGCTCCGTGCAGCCAAAATGCTTGAACAAGAGCGCAAAGTTAAAATCACCACTACACTTCTCGCCGCTCACGCCATTCCGCCAGAGTTCCAAGGCCGTGCAGATGACTATATTGAGCACATTTGTCAGGACATAATCCCTGTTGTCGCAAAGGAAGAATTAGCCACAAGTGTCGATGTTTTTTGTGAATCGATTGGTTTCAATCTTGAACAAACAGAAAAAGTGTTTGTAGCTGCAAAACGCCACGGCTTAAAGGTTAAAGGGCATACAGAGCAACTTTCGAATCTCGGTGGTACAGCCCTCACTGCGCAATACAACGGTCTGTCAGCGGATCACATCGAGTTTTTAGATGAGCAAGGTGTTAAAGCACTTGCTCGCTCAAACACTGTCGCCACTCTACTGCCTGGCGCTTTTTATTTTCTAAGAGAAACTCAGTTACCACCGATTGAGTTGTTGAGAGAGCATAACGTGCCGATGGCAATTGCTACGGACGTCAACCCAGGTACATCACCGTTTTCTGATCTCACACTCATGCTGAATATGGCGTGCACACTATTTCGCCTTACGCCGCAAGAAGCACTGCGTGGTGTAACGCAACATGCAGCCAAAGCTCTGGGTTATCAAAACTCACGTGGCACCATCAAAGTAGGGTTTGATGCGGACTTCTCTATCTGGGATATCGAAAGTCCTGCAGATTTAAGCTATCAAGTAGGAGCAAAACGTCTAGTAGGTCGTATAGTAAATGGTGAATACATTTCACACGGAGGCCAATAATATGTCTCAATTCGACTTACACTCTCCCCTATTTCATTGGCAAGGCCGTCATGATGCCGAGGACGGCAAACTTGGTCAGCGAATTCATCACGTGGTTCAACGCCAGAAAGCAGATGAGTTAGGGGCAGTTGCGCATGGCGTCTCATTACTGGGTTTTGCTACCGACGCTGGCGTAGCCAGAAACAAAGGACGCATTGGTGCGAAAAAAGCGCCAGATTTAATCCGACGAGCACTCGCTAATTTAGCATGGCACCAAGACGTCCCACTATATGACTTAGGCACCGTGGTGTGCGAAGACGACTTACTGGAAGAGAGCCAATCTCTATGTGCGGCAACCATTTCAAGCGCACTACCTCATACGCCTGTCATCGTGTTAGGTGGCGGGCATGAGATTGCGTGGGCCTCGTTTTCCGGCTTAGCGGAGTATTTTAAAGCGCACTATCCAGAGAAGAAGCCTAAAATCGGTATCATAAATTTCGATGCGCATTTCGATTTACGCGCATTCGAGAGCAGCATCGCCGACATCAAACCAAGCTCTGGCACTCCCTTCAACCAAATTCATCATTTTTGCCAACGCAATGATTGGGACTTTCATTACGCTTGCATTGGCGTAAGCCGCAGTAGCAACACTAAAGCGCTGTTTGAAAAAGCAGATGCGTTAAATGTTTGGTATGTAGAAGACAATCAGCTTTGTTACCTAAACCACAGTTATCACTTAACTCAGCTTCAACATTTTATTGACGACTGTGATTACCTCTATTTGACCATTGATCTGGATGTATTTCCTGCGGCAACCGCACCTGGGGTCAGCGCCCCTGCGGCTCGAGGAGTAAGTTACGACACAATTGCACCATTTTTAGATCGAATTCTTCATTACAAAAATAAGCTCATGCTGGCTGATATCGCCGAATACAACCCTAATTATGACGTCGATAGTCAAACTGCACGCTTAGCTGCCCGTTTGTGTTGGGATATCGCCAACGCGATGGCGGAAAAGCAACACAAACCATAACGCATCCTAGATGCCACTTATTATTACGACCAAGCAAGTACTTGGTCATCACGAGAAACTAAAGGAGTCTGAAATGACACAGCGCCAGGGACAAGATCCACGACTTGATACAAGCAGAACAATTCGTGCACCTCACGGAGATAAACTGCGCGCAAAATCTTGGCTAACCGAAGCCCCTCTTCGTATGCTGATGAACAACCTCGATCCTGATGTTGCAGAACATCCACATTCGCTGGTTGTATATGGCGGCATTGGCCGTGCGGCACGAAACTGGGAATGTTACGACAAGATTGTTGAAGTACTTGAAAGACTCGAAGATGACCAAACGCTTTTAGTTCAATCAGGCAAGCCTGTTGGTGTTTTCCCTACCCATAAAAACGCCCCACGCGTGCTTATCGCAAACTCAAACCTCGTTCCTCATTGGGCAAACTGGGAACACTTCAACGAGCTAGATAAACAAGGCTTGATGATGTACGGCCAAATGACCGCTGGCAGCTGGATATACATTGGCTCGCAAGGTATCGTACAAGGCACATACGAAACATTCGTATCTGTTGCGAAAAAACACTTTGACGGCGAAGCAAAGGGCCGTTGGATTCTAACCGGTGGCCTTGGTGGCATGGGTGGTGCTCAACCTCTAGCTGGTACAATGGCGGGCTTCTCCATGATTGCAGTAGAGTGTGATGAATCGCGTATCGATTACCGCTTACGTACAGGCTATGTCGATAAGAAAGCGACATCTTTGGATGAAGCGCTTGCTATCATCAAAGAATCGGACACACCAGTATCGGTTGGTCTACTGGGTAATGCAGCAGACGTTTTCTCTGAGTTGGTAGAACGTAATATCACGCCTGATGTAGTAACAGACCAAACGTCTGCACACGACCCGCTCAATGGCTACTTACCACAAGGCTGGAGCATGTCTCACGCTGCAGAAATGCGTTTGCAAGATGAGGCAGTGGTCGTTAAAGCAGCCAAAAAATCCATGGCAGTGCAAGTTCAAGCCATGTTAGAGCTACAAAATCGCGGCGCCGCAACACTCGACTACGGTAACAACATCCGCCAGATGGCCTTGGAAGAAGGCGTAGAAAACGCATTTGATTTCCCTGGCTTTGTTCCAGCCTACATTCGTCCATTGTTCTGCGAAGGTATTGGTCCTTTCCGTTGGGCTGCTCTCTCTGGCGATCCTGAGGACATCTATAAAACCGACCAAAAAGTAAAAGAGCTAATTCCAGATAATCCGCACTTACATAACTGGCTAGATATGGCGCGCGAGCGCATTCAGTTCCAAGGTTTACCTGCACGTATTTGCTGGGTTGGCCTGAAAGATCGTGAGCGTCTTGGTCAAGCATTCAATGAAATGGTGAAAAATGGCGAACTTAAGGCGCCTGTTGTCATTGGTCGTGACCACTTAGACTCTGGCTCCGTAGCAAGCCCGAACCGAGAAACAGAAGGCATGATGGACGGTTCTGACGCCGTATCAGACTGGCCACTATTAAACGCACTACTCAATACGGCGGGCGGCGCAACTTGGGTTTCACTGCACCACGGTGGTGGCGTAGGTATGGGCTTCTCACAACACTCAGGTATGGTTATCTGCTGTGACGGCAGTGAAGATGCCTCAAAACGTATTGCCCGCGTGCTGCATAACGACCCAGCAACAGGCGTGATGCGTCATGCTGATGCGGGATACGATATTGCTAAACAATGTGCAGCAGAGCAAGGGCTAGATTTGCCAATGCTCAACGAAGAACTGAAGAAGCTCAAGTAAGGATGAAAGAGATGTTAAATTTAACGCTAAAGCCAGGTCATATTAGCTTAAACGAACTACGCCAAGTGAGCCGTTCACCAGTCAACCTTACTTTGGATCCTGAAGCCATTCCGGCCATTGAAGAAAGCACGCAAGTCGTGGATCGTGTCATCGCGGAAGATCGAACGGTTTACGGAATTAACACTGGTTTTGGACTATTGGCTAACACACGAATAGCACCAGAAGATTTAGAAACACTGCAACGCAGTATCGTTCTTTCTCATGCGGCAGGTATCGGTGAGTTTATGTCAGATGAAACGGTTCGTCTGATGATGGTATTAAAAATCAATAGTCTGTCTCGTGGTTTTTCTGGTATTCGCCTAAAAGTCATTAATATGCTGACCGACCTAGTTAACGCACAAGTTTACCCTTGCGTACCTAAAAAGGGCTCTGTCGGCGCATCAGGTGACTTAGCTCCTCTGGCCCATATGAGCACAGTATTACTAGGTGAAGGACAAGCTCGTCACAACGGTAACATCATTTCTGGGCAAGAAGCGTTAAAAATCGCAGGTCTAGAACCCATAACTCTGGCACCGAAAGAAGGCTTAGCGCTGCTAAATGGTACCCAGGCATCAACAGCGTTCGCATTAGAAGGTCTGTTTATCGCGGAAGATCTTTTCGCTTCGGCTACAGTATGTGGCGCAATGTCTGTCGAAGCCGCTCTCGGCAGCCGACGTCCATTCGATCCGCGCATTCATCGTGTACGTGGTCATCGCAGCCAAATGGACGCTGCACTGGCCTATCGTCATCTATTGGATACATCAAGTGACATTGGTGATTCGCATACTAACTGTGAAAAAGTGCAAGACCCATACTCACTGCGTTGTCAGCCGCAAGTGATGGGCGCGTGTTTGCAGCAAATCCGCAACGCTGCCGAAGTATTGCAAGTAGAAGCGAACTCCGTATCAGATAACCCGTTGGTGTTTGCTGAAGATGACGACATCATCTCTGGTGGTAACTTCCACGCAGAGCCTGTTGCAATGGCAGCTGACAACCTAGCACTGGCGATTGCTGAGATCGGCAGCCTGTCTGAACGTCGTATGGCATTGCTTATCGATAGCGCATTATCAAAATTACCACCGTTCTTAGTTGATAATGGCGGTGTGAACTCTGGTTTCATGATTGCCCAAGTCACCTCTGCTGCGCTAGCAAGCGAAAACAAAACGCTCGCTCACCCAGCGTCAGTAGACAGCTTGCCAACATCAGCAAACCAAGAAGATCACGTTTCAATGGCAACCTTCGCGGCTCGCAGATTGAAAGAAATGGGAGAAAACACTCGCGGCATTCTGGCGGTCGAATACCTCTCAGCAGCACAAGGCCTAGACTTTAGAGCACCAAACAAGTCTTCTGAGCGTATCGAGATTGCCAAACAAATGTTGCGTGAAAAAGTATCGTTCTACGATAAAGATCGCTACTTTGCGCCGGACATTGAACAGGCGAATACTCTGCTTAAGCTGGCTATCCACAACACGCTCATGCCAGAGAGTCTATTACCAAGTATTCAGTAATCCAGCATTACCAGCACTTAATCTAAAAACCGGATGATAACTTGAAGGCTCCACGTGTCGCGTGGAGCTTTTTTATCTCCTCATTAAACGTATTCCCAGCGATCTTTATGAACACTTGCATATTGTTATTGCTATACTTTTAAAAATAGCCGACGTAATAAAGTCGCTGTTTATTGCTTTCACAAATAAAAGCGTTGCTAAAGTATGCGTTTTTAACGATTTATCCGCCGAAATAGTGTCTTATTGTTAGGATACGGTGAAGTTTTCACTGGATGGACCATTGCTACGCAGATATTCGCATATAATCCCACACAGTTTTGGTTACTACGTAAAAATTATGTTTCTAACACCTTATTTTTCAAACACTAATCACCAGTTTCAGTTCACTCGCGAACAAGCAAGCCACTTTGCAAAACGTGTCGCAGGTGACTACAACCCAATCCACGATGAAGACAACAAACGCTTTTGTGTCCCTGGGGACTTACTTTTCGCAGTGCTTCTTAGTAAAGAAGGCGTCAGCCAAAAGATGCGTTTTAACTTCTCTGGCATGGTAAACGATGGTGTAGCACTTCATATTGAAAATAAGTGTGAAAAAGAAAGCGCCGTTGTTGACGAGGCCGGTAAAGAATACTTACACATGTCCCGTGAAGGTGAGACTAACCACGATCCCGCATTTATTGAGCATGTCGTAACAAATTACGTGCAATTCTCTGGCATGAACTTCCCTCACATCATGGTTCCTCTTATGGAAGAGAAGCAAATGATGATCAACTGCCAACGTCCATTAGTTATTTATGAAAGCATGGAAGTTGAATTTTCACGCTTAGACCTTACACATCCTGAAGTGGATTTCACTGGCGCAACGTTCGACGTGGAAGGCAAACGTGGGGTAGTCACCTTAAACTTTGCGTTCAAAGAAGACGATGAAGTCGTTGGCAAAGGCATCAAGCGCATGGTTGCAAGCGGCTTGAAGCCATATGACCAAGAAGCGGTTGATGACCTTGTACGCCGTTTCAATGAACGTAAGGATGCATTCCTAGCAAAGTTCGTTAAGGCAGCCTAATCGACTGCCTCAACTCAAGAAGCGCAAAAACGTATTTAAATAAAGAAAGCCCAAAACTGATGTTGGGCTTTCTTTTTACTTCTTATCCAAATGAAACCGAACTCGACGCTCAAATCCAGCGGCGGACGTGGTTTTTATAATCCACATACTCTTCACCAAACAATTGCTCTAGGACACGTTCCTCTGGCTTGATTTGAAATCGATTCATATAACTGACAAATACGACGCCACAAAGCACCACACTCAAATGCTGCCACCACAAACCAATTGCAATGATTAGAAGCAGTAGCGCCATATACATCGGGTTGCGCGAAAAAGCAAATACACCAGTTCTCACCACGGAAGAGGCCGTGTCAGGCTTTACAGGGTTAACCGTCGTTTTTACTTTATGGAATTCATACACACCAGCAATGCCCATATAACCAGAGAGCAAAGTTAACCCGCCAACCACAACCTCGACAAAGGGCACGCTAATATTCAGGCTCGGCACCAGAACTGTCAGTCCATACATGAGTAGTATGACCAACAAAAACACCGCAACAGGTGGGACTTTGAGTTCAAGTTTTCTCAAGATTCATATCCTTTGAAATTGTTGTATGTGACTTCTAAAAAAGCCCAGTAAAACTGGGCTTAATTTGATGTGATTATATCAAAGTTAACAGCGCCTGAACGGGATGTTTGGGCTTTGTTCCTTCAAAGCGTTTCACTTGGCTGCGGCAAGAGTAGCCAGTAATCAAACATCTCTCGTTATTTAACTTATCTAGGTTTGGCTTCCAGCTTAAATTGTAAATGTCTTTCGACATCGACAACTTATCGACCTCGTGACCAAACGTACCCGCCATACCACAACAACCAACCGGTACCGTATTTAAAACCGCACCAAAGTGAGCAAAAATAGCGCCCCACTCTTTTTCCGCATTCGGCATTTTGGTTTTTTCAGTACAGTGCGCAAACAGATACCAAGGTTCCTGCGCCTTATGCTCTCCGCTTTCAAACGCTTCTAGTCTTGGGTAAAGCCATTCGTGGGCCGTTAGTACATCGAAATCACCTCGCTTACTGCCAAGTACTTCAGCGTATTCATCTCGATAACACAGCACCAATGCAGGGTCGACACCAACTAATGGAATATCCAAATCCGCTACCATCGCCAAGAACTTCGCGGTATCAGCTGCTGTATCCTTAAACTGACGTAGAAAGCCTTTAATGTGTTGTGCTTTACCATTCGGCTTAAATGGCAGAAGCACCGGATGCATGCCCAGCTTTTTCAATAATTTAACGAAGTCTTCTACGACATCGGCGTCGTAGTAGCTAGTGAATGGGTCTTGAACAATTAAAACATGCTTGCTCTTTTCAGACGAAGACAAACCGCTGAGCGCTTGCAAATCATAAGGCGTTGTCAGCGACTCTACTCGTTGTTTCAACGTAGGTACTGATAACAACGGCGCATCGACATACCCAACTGTTGAAGCCGTTAAGCTCTTGACCCACGACTGCTTCAAAACACCGTTTACGACACCTGGCGCTTTCGCCATCATCGGCAGCATAGTCTCTATGTTCGCAACCAGATAATCTTTTGCTGGACGTTGGTAACGAGAGTGATAAATGTTTAAAAAGCGTGAGCGGAAGCTCGGAACGTCGACTTTGATCGGACACTGGCTCGCACACGCTTTACACGCTAAACAACCATTCATCGCTTCATACACTTCGTGGGAGAAATCGTATTCGTGACGACGATTGATAGAATGACGTACACGGTCAATCATGGTTTTGATTGATGTTTTGTTTTCTAGTGTTTGCTTTTCTAAGTCAAGGATATCAATGCCTTGTTCAGTGAGCTGACGCAACCACTCGCGAACCAAACCCGCACGACCTTTCGGTGAATGACGACGATCGGCTGTTACTTTCATCGATGGACACATTGGCGAGCTGGTATCGTAGTTAAAACACAAACCGTTACCGTTACACTCCATCGCTTGCTTAAAGCTGTCACGTACTTGAACGTCAATCTGACGATCGAAGTAACCACGTTTGGTATCGGTAACTTTTACTAACTCTGCATCACTATCAAGCGGCGTACAGATTTTGCCCGGGTTCATTTTGTTGTGTGGATCGAATGCCGCCTTCACACGTCTCAGCTCAGTAAACAACTCATCACCGAAAAACTCAGGGCCATATTCTGAACGGAAACCTTTGCCGTGTTCACCCCACATCAAACCGCCGTATTTCGCCACCAGCTTAACCACTTCATCAGAAACTTCGTGCATCAATGCTTCTTGGTGCGGGTCACACAAATCCAACGCAGGACGTACGTGAAGCACCCCGGCATCGACGTGACCAAACATGCCGTAATTCAGAGACTTGCTGTCTAACAGTTCTCGAAACTCTACAATGAAGTCCGCCAGGTTTTCTGGTGGCACACAGGTATCTTCAGCGAATGCGACCGGTTTAGCGCGGCCTTTTGCTGCGCCTAACAAACCCACCGCTTTTTTACGCATGTTGTAAATACGCCCGATACTCGCTACATCGTTACAGACTTGGTAACCGATGATGCCCGCTTCTTCTGTTTCCAGCATGGTATCGAGCTTGGCGGTCAGCGCTGCAACCTGCGCTGCAACTTCTTCTTCGTCCTGACCTGCATATTCCACCATATTGATGCCAAGCATCTCTTTATTTGGAACATCGGTAAGCAAATCACTCACGGTGTGCCAGACGATATCTTGCTTCGCGAGATTAAGCACTTTCGAGTCAACGGTTTCTACAGATAGCGCTTTCGCTTCGACCATCAACGGTGCATTACGGAGCGCAGAGTCAAAGCTGTTGTATTTAACGTTAACCAAAGTACGTGCTTTCGGAATTGGCGTCAGATTTAGCTTCGCTTCGGTAATAAATGCCAATGAACCTTCCGCACCACACAACACTCGTGTGATCTCGAAACGATCATCGTCTTCATCTAGCGCGTTCTTTAAGTCATAGCCCGTTAGGAAGCGGTTGAGAGGAGGAAATTTATCCACGATCTGCTGGCGTTTTTCACGACATACGGATTCCGTCACTCGTAGCGCCTTGGCAGCAAACTCGCCTTCTTTGGGGTAGCCGTTGGACAGATCTGATTCTAAAACTGAGCCATCAGCAAACACCGCTTGTAGCGACAAAACATGATCGGATGTTTTTCCGTATTTCAGAGAACCTTGACCAGAAGCATCGGTGTTGACCATGCCGCCAATCGTTGCACGGTTACTGGTAGATAAGTCTGGAGAGAAGAAGTAGCCATAAGGGCGAACAGCGTCATTTAACTGGTCTTTCACTACACCAGTTTGTACACGAACCCAGCCTTCTTTCTCATTAATCTCAAGCACTTTGTTCATGTGGCGAGACATATCCACCACAATACCTTTGGTTAGCGACTGACCATTGGTCCCTGTGCCGCCACCACGAGGTGAAAAGGTAATTCGTTCGTACTTTTCTTTATTGCTCAGTTTCCCGAGGAGAGAAACATCTTCTGTCGTTTTGGGATGAACGACAGACTGAGGAAGTTGCTGGTAAACACTGTTGTCAGTGGCAACCGCTAGTCGGCTTGAATATTGGCTTTCGATATCACCAGTGAATCCGGCGTGCTCAAGCTCTTTCAGAAAACTAAGAACAAGAGGATCGACATCAGTTTGCGAGTGTAATCTTGGTAACATTTGCTTCCTGCCCCTACGACGCTGAATCCGATCAGCTGCGGGTTATGTAATTATTTGCTCACTTATCATACAAGTTGGCGTTCAGCGAAACAAAACACCACAAAAGAGTAAGTGAAGTAATATTCTTTGAATTTCGTCACTTTACAACATTTAAAAAGACGAGCAAATCAGAATCTCGATACAATAATTAAACTTATGCTTTATTTTTTCACGCTTGATGCCTTACATTGGGGAACGAATCGCGTTTCTAGATGAGTTTTCAGAATGAAAAAAAATAAAATTGTGACCACTGAAGATATCCTTCTCAAACTTTGCCAGTCTGTTTCTGGCGTCCTAACTTCGGCGACATCTTCTCAAGTAAATTACTCTGCAATGGTGCAAAAAATCCACAAGACTAGCCTCAAGCCAGATTTTGGCTGTTTTGTTCTGTTTGATGGCGGGTTTACCGGGCTAGTCGTAATTAATTTTACGGCAAAAGCCGCATTAGAGATCTACACCAACTACATGCGTAATATGGGTATGCCAGAAGAAGAACTGGCAATATCTCATACTTCTGACGAGGTGGGAGATGTTCTGGGTGAACTAATGAACCAACTGGTTGGAGATTTCACCAATAAAATTCGTAAAGAGCTGCAAACGAACATCACACAAAACCAGCCAAAAATGATGGCGCTGAATAAGCAAGTCATCTTACAAGTGGATACCAACCTTGACCGCCCTCAAGCTCGCCGAGTGACGTTCTCCACCGAAAATAACAACATTTTCTATCTGGAGTTAGCGATGGACAAAACTGAGTTCATCCAACTAGAAGAGTTTGAAATCGCAGAAGACGAAAATCCAGACGATATTTTAGAAGCAACACGTAAAAATATGGCTGAGAAAGAATCTAAATCGTCGAGTTCGAACGATGACGCCGATGATTTACTCAACCAGCTCGGGTTGTAATTCCAACTAATCTTAATGAAGAATGGCTTCTTAGACACAAGTACGACTTCATACTGATTATGACGAACTAAAACGCCTAGCCTCGACTTCCGCGGGGCTTCTTTTTATGTCCATAAACCACCTTCACTCCCACCTTGTATTTCGTTTTTATGTCAAAAAAGGTAATATGTCTGACTTCATAAATTTTCTGCTTTCGTTACTGGTTGTCGATGGATAAACAAAAAGCTCTGAAAAAAATCGCCAAGTGCTTAGAACTGGGCAATTCCGCTAATGTTAATGAGGCTGCCAATGCTATCAAAATGGCACATCGCCTCATGCTCAAATATGGTCTGGATAAAGACGATATTGAGTTTATCAGAATGGGGAAAACACAATCTTCCCACCTACTACCAGCGAATATCAGTTCTACCATATTGCGAGTGATTCGCGGCATTAACACTAAATTCGGTGTTGAAGCGGTGTTGTTGAATCACAAAGGGCTCAAACGTGTCGAGTTTATCGGTGAAGCAGATCGCGCGATTTTTGCTGCATTTGCTTTCGATATTATTTATCGCGAGATGAACGAAAGTACCGGACAATTCCGAAACAGCTTCGCAGGTACGGGCACCTCTTCTCAAGAGGTGACTCGCCGCGTGAACTCATTTGTATCTGGTTGGGTAGAGGGCGCGATAGAGAAACTTCCAGTCATTTCCCCAGACGAAGAGTCGGCCAACAAAATCAATGATTATATTGATAAAGAATTCCAAAACATTGACCGCGAAACCTTCAAGAAGCAACTGAAAGAAGCGATGAAAAACCTAACCGAAGACTACGAAGTGGGCTTGAAAAAAGGTAGAAGAGTCTCCGTTAACCGTGGTGTTGGCGGCGAGCAAGCGCGTAAAATGTTGGGCAATCCATCGAAATAACCAGAGCAGCAATTGATTGACGTAGATTCCAATATTCTAATGTTATTGGGACCTACTTTTTGAAGTTGTGATAGTAACGATAAGAATTTTCTTACAGAAACTCTTATCAATCTTACTTTCTCATAACAAATATCAATGCTTACTTATTCATAATTCGCATCCCATTATGAGGCATGGTTTCGCCTCAGTTTTATACGGAGATTTTCCCTTGAAAAAGATGCCTATTGCACTAGCTCTAGTGCTAGCTCTTACTGGCTGTCAAGCCACTCAACGCCAAAATGCAACAACGGGTGAATACGAAACTAACTCAACCACGCAAGGCGCGCTTATTGGTGCTATCGCTGGTGCAGCAATCGGTCTAGCAACGGGCGATGACGCTAAAGAACGCCGTCAGCATGCGCTCATTGGTGCGGCAGCTGGCGGGGCGACTGGCGCTGGCGTTGGTTACTACTTTGACCAACAAGAAGCGGAATTGCGTCGCGCTTTGCTAAACTCTGGTGTACAGGTTCAGCGTGTTGGTGAGAACCAGCTTTTACTGCGTATGGAAAATGGTATCGGCTTCTCATCAAGCTCTTACCAGCTTGATGCTAGCATTCATAATACTCTACGCGGTGTTGCTCGCATCTTGGTTGAATACCCAGATACCAGCCTTGTTATCGACGGTTACACTGATAGCACGGGCAGTGAGTCATACAACCAAACGTTGTCTGAGCGTCGTGCAGAGTCCGTACGTCAATTCCTAGTATCTCAAAACGTTGCACCTGGTCGTGCAATTGCACGTGGCTACGGCGAACGTAACCCAATTTGCTCAAACCAAACTTCTGAAGGTCGTGCGTGCAACCGTCGTGTTGAAATCCAGATCTTGCCACTGAAGTAATTTGGTTGCACCATAGCGGTAATAATAAAAAATTACCGGAGCAGGCCTAACCATAATCGTTAGGCCTGACATATCAATGTCTGTCAAAACGCCTGCCCTACTCTGCTTATTTAGCCTCAGCTTTTCTGGTTACTCGCTTGCCTCGCAAGCTCCAAATGACCCCATAGAACAATACGAGTACGCACAACAATTATTGGCATCAAACAAAGCTGAAGCCTCACCAGAAACGCGTTACTGGCTAGAGCAATCCGCCAACCAAGGTTACCTCCCTGCGCAAAAACAGCTCGCGAACGACTTTGCTAAAGGGATAAATGGCGAAAAAAATGAAACACAAGCGTTATATTGGCTAACCTCTATCGCACTCAATGACCCAACCGATCGGGGCTTTCTTCTCGCTAACTTTATTCAGCGCAATCAAGATAAGGTCACAGCATCTCAATTGACTGAAGCTTTGTATCAAATGGCTTCTCAGCATAATCCAGCAGCAGAACAGGCTTATAATCAACTGTTAGAGCAGCGCTTCAATCAACTGCGAGCTAAACAAGTCTCGCAAATAAAGTCGCTCGATAAAAAGGCTGAACAAACACAAGAAGAGAAAAGCACAGTTGCAAACCCCAAGGTAGAATACTCGCAGTTTTTATGGCTGATCTGGCTAGCGGCGATACTCATCATCAGCGGCTTAAGCTTCTTCGTAATCAAGAAACATAAGCAGAATAGAAAAGCGCTTGAAGCCAAAGAGGAAAGCCAAAATCAGCGAATGGCGGCAAAAGTTAAAGAGCTAGAGTTTACGAACAAGCAACTGAAACGCCAGCTAGAGAAAGTATTCAAAGAATTTAAGAAATCCAAAACTCAGGTAGAAAACCATAAGCTAAGCGTCGCGTGTGCTATGTTTGGCTACACACCACAAACCATCCCTGATTTACAAGCAATCAAGCTACGCTATAGACAGCTATCAAAGCTTTATCATCCGGACACAAGAGGCAGTGAAGAAGAAATGAAGCGACTCAATCATGCCTTTAAGCTTGTCTCACAAAATGTTACAAAACAGTAAAAACAGGTCAAGAAACTTTGGCTAGCATGCTTTTAGACCCATATAATCAAGCGCCGCAATCGATCTCCCTCTCAAACAAATTAACAGACATTTAACTTAAGTCTCGCTTTTATGCCATAATGCCCGGCGCAAAATAACACCTAACGACTCAAATTAATCTAGGTGGGGAGAAAATCAATGTTCACTGAAGAAGGCACCTGTGATTGGTGTAAAAAACCTAGTCTTGTAACTCGTCACGATTATTTAGATGGCAAGCACCATTACTCATGTAAAGCTTGTTACGACATGGCGAAAATCGACGTGCGCCTATTTAACCAAGGCGAATTGCAAATGCGCGAACGCTTGCAACGAGCGAGCTAAGCAAGACGGAATCAACGGAACTGATTTTCAAAGGCGCCTTTTAAGGCGCTTTTTTGATCGGCCAAGCCCTATTTCCAATCTCTATCTCGTATTCCCTCCTATCCTACATAGCATGTCGCATCGGTTATCAGCCCCTCTCCTACTGTATACAAACCACTGTCCGTGAAACAACACCTGTATATACAGTAGTGAACCCCTGTATGTATCTCGTCCAATTTTCTACTCATCTCACATTTTTAAATTGATGTTAGACATATCAGAAATAAAAAATAACCAAATAAATTCAAATACTTAAAATATAAACCTTTTATTTTCTTCTCAAGAAACCGCAAATAACTTTTGAGAAACGGGTTGATCAGGTCGCCAAAACAAACTACTGTATACACATACAGCATGTATAAAGGAACAGTAAGATGCAGTTACAAAGTCAATCTCATACATACTCTCGTTACAACGTATTGGCACAAGCAACTCAGCCCATGGCCGTTTCGAATCAGCTTCTATCTAAGCTGGCTGTTTTATCGCAGCAGAAACAATGGATTTTGTTTACAGCAGACTGCCCTCGCCCAGACTTTGAACAACTCACTGCTTCTAATATTTGCTGTAAAAACGTGATTCAAATGAAGCCTTCTCAACAGCTTTCAGAAGTCGAGATCGTGATCAAAGCCATCCGATCAGGCAATGCCAGTGCTGTTGTCGCATCCAATAAAATTGCACTTATGAATCAATCTATGTTGCGCGACATGGCGCAGCGCTATCAGTGTGAAGTCTTTTTCGTCGAAGGCAGAGTTAATAAGTACCACTAATAAGTTCGACGTTATCCATCCTGCATCTCGCCTCCTTTTTAAGGAGGTTTTTTTGTATTAAAGAAAACAGGCAAACGTTTGCTTTTTCTCTGGCGAGTTAAAATAGTTCTGGTATGATGCCCACATTCGATTTATTCAGCGGCCAAACTTTGCTGAATATCTTCTCTTTCTGACGTTTGATTAAGATGATAGGAATGTCGCAATGAGCCTTGCTAATCAAGTACTTGCCGTCAATGACGACCTGCCAATTCGCACCCATAAACCCGTTCATAGTGGAAAAGTTCGTTCAGTTTACTGGTTAACTGAAGAAGACAGCGCCCGACTGATCAAAGAAAAAGGATACAATGTCGCGCCAGATGCGCCTTTGGCTATCATGGTGATTAGCGACCGAATCTCTGCGTTCGATTGTATTTGGCATGCTGAAGGTGGTCTTAATGGTGTCCCGGGTAAAGGGGCTGCGCTTAATGCGATTTCTAATCACTGGTTCAAACTGTTCAAAGAAAATGGCTTAGCAGATAGCCATATTCTAGACATTCCTCACCCTTTTGTTTGGATTGTACAAAAAGCCAAACCGGTAAAAATCGAAGCCATCTGCCGCAAATACATCACGGGTTCGATGTGGCGCGCTTACGCAAATGGCGAGCGCGAGTTTTGTGGAATCCAACTTCCTGAAGGGTTAGGAAAAGACAAAGCACTGCCAGAGTTGCTCATGACCCCATCCACAAAGGGCATTCTAAAAGGTATTCCCGGTGTGCCAGAAGCGGATGACGTGAATATTACTCGTCAAAACATCGTAGACAACTACGAAGCATTTAACTTCTCAAGTGCCGACGATATCGCACTCTACGAAAAACTGCTGAAAGAAGGCTTTAACGTTATCAGCCAAGCGTTAGAAGAAATCGACCAAATCTTTGTCGATACCAAATTCGAATTTGGTTATGTTCATGATGCTGCTGGCAATGAAAAGCTGATTTACATGGATGAAGTGGGTACACCAGACTCGTCTCGTATATGGGATGCTAAAGAGTACCAAGCAGGTCACATCGTAGAGAACTCAAAAGAAGGTTTCCGCCAGTTCCTACTTAACCACTTCCCTGACCCAGATATCTTGCTAAACAAAGAACGTATGCCAGAGCGCGAAGCACTCGCTCGTGATAATGCTTTACCCGTCGAATCTTTGATGGCGATTTCGAGCACCTACATTGGTATTGCCGAGAAGATTACAGGCAAGCCGATTCATTTGAGTGAGAATCCGAAAGCGGAAATCATCGAAGTTCTGAGCAAAGAATACGGATTGATTGACTAGCACTGTCGCTAGATTGCTAAACGCTTTCCAATAAAAAGTCCGCACTAGCTCGCGGACTTTTTTCGTATTAGGCTCAGTTTAGCCGATATTTAACGTAGTGCCATCTGTTATAGAGGCTGACTTAGTCGTCACCTGATATGTTTTGTCTTTAATCGTTGATACGAAATACCAGGTCGACTCTGCCTTGTCGGGCGTAAAAGTAACGCGCATAAAGCCACGCTGTTTGATGTCTGCCCACTGTAATTCTGACACTAAGTGCGGCAACGTGTATTCCATTTGAGCGATCGCAACAGGATCTAACGCTAGGTAGGCCTCTAACCCAGGGGAACTCACCGAGCTAGTTGCAAACTCTATCCCGATAGGATGCTTAGATACGTCTTTAAGCTCACTTGCCCATGCGTTGTGCGTATCTCCTGCCAAGCAGACAAAGTTACCACTGTTGGCTTTGGCCAGTTGATAAACTTTCTCTCGCTCAACGTAGTAACCATCCCATGCATCTAGGTTATACGGGAGAGAAATGGTATCTGAACTTGGGTCAGAGAGGTAACCCGTAATCGCAGAGTTTACTGCTAATAACGCCTCTGTTTTTTGTTCTTCAGTGGCAGTAAACAATTGAAACATAGCGGTCATCACCGAACTTGGCAGCTCCATACGAGACATTAACACTTGTTGCCCTAGCACATTCCAAGTTGCGTCGTGCGTACTGAACGCATCCATCAGCCAAGCGAGTTGGTCAGCGCCTAACAGCTCTCGGTCTTCACTGCGCGACTGAGCAACTAAACCGCCAATCGCTTCCATCGTTGGAGAGCTGAGCGAGAAGTAATCCAACGGTTTATCACGCCCCACAAGTCGCGTGTCGAGCATCATCAAATTGACTAAACTTCCAAACGAAAACTGACGGTAAATCAGCATGTTTGAGAAAGTGTTTTCACGAACGGGCAACCATTCTGTCCACGCGGCAGCCGCAGCTGCACGACGATCATTAAAGCTGCCTTCCTCTTCTTGATGGTTTTCCGCACCATTTTTCCAAGTATCATTTGCAAGCTCATGGTCATCCCAGACAGCAATCATTGGTAGGCTCGCATGTAACGCTTGTAGATCAGCATCTTGGCGATATTGCGCATACCGTTTTCGGTAATCATCTAAGGTAATGCATTCAGTGCCTTTGCTTGGCTCTCGCCCTAGTGCCTCAGCATCTTCACTAGCGTAGCCACCAGCACCATACTCATAAATGTAATCACCGAGATGAAGCACCACATCAAACGGGTCTTGTTCATGTTGATTTAAGATCTCTCGATACACATGGAAATAGCCTGCAGGATAGTTTGCACAAGAAACAACAGCCATGGATGCCTTTTCTACACCATCTTCTGGTAATGTTTGAGTTTGCCCGACTTCGCTAGTGACATCTCCAACCATGAATCGATAGTAGTAGCGAGAATTTGCGTTGAGATTTTGAACATCGACTTTTACCGTGAAATCTCGGCTCGTGTCTGTGGCAAAAGTGCCACTTTGCACGATATCAGTAAAATTTTCGTTAGATGAAACTTGCCAGCTTACATCTGCGTAGCTCGCTGAGGTTGTAACACGAGTCCAAATGATTACTTGTGTTTGAGTAGGATCTCCACTCGCCACTCCGTGCTCAAAGGTAACCGCAACAGATTCACTAGCATCGCTACCACAGCCCACCAGCCCGGTAACAATAGCCGTTGAAGAGGCAGCTTTCATAAAGTCTCGACGAGACAAAGACATATTGACTTCCTTTCTTATTGTGTTTGTTTTTATGCCCAAATGACGTGGTGACTCAATCATCCTTGTGTGCCAATAAGGGACGTTAATTCGAACTTACAGTACCAACCACTTAGTCGGTAATTTGTCCTAAAAACACAAAGTTAGAAGCTAGTTATGACAATTGCATTTCCAAACGTTACATTTTTGTTAATTTAAGTGCAAATACTCTATATTCATCACACTTCCAAGACCTGTGACAAAAACCTCAAAATAAAAAAGCGACCTACTTTGAGGTCGCTTTTCATTGCACTCTTGTTAAGTGGTACATTGATGAAGTGGAAATGCTCAGCCTAAAACTTGATGTTAAGGACATCTTGTTCTGACGTGTCCACCTTCAACTGACTGCGAGATTCTATGTACTCGATTTGCTGAACATCGAGCGAATATGGCATAACGACTCGCAATTCATTGATCCCTTCATGTTTAGCTAACTGGGTTAAGCGGACCAAATTGGATTCATCACTTTTACGAGAAGACATCGATTTTAATGCGGCATCCCACAACCGATCTTCAGGCTTGCTCAATTCCGCAATGTTCTGTTTCCACATCAAACCGAAAATAGGCGCGATGGTGGCAAATGCCTCTAAAAAGGTCCATTTTTTACTACCTGTCGCCCCTAAAAAGCTAGTGTAGTCGAATTCAATGCACGTCTTTCCTTGTTGATCCATTCTATGCCCCCGACACTCGAAAATGAGATATACCAAATATCGTTCAACTGTTTTGATATAGCAATGGGATATAAAACATTCGTCTTTTATGCACTAATTTACATGCAAAAGGAAATATTAAAACCAGCTTTGTAACAACTGATGTACAGCTTCGCCATATATAAGCATTCAATTGATTAATATTTCAATTAAGAAACTAAAAACAACACGTAAGTAACGCTATCAATATGAAATCATTATAGATTCACCAAAAAAATATCAATTCTTGTCACAACGTCATCCGCCTACCTACTTCACATCAATCACTCGACTGGCCTTTTTATACTGTATCTTCCAACCAGCCCAGCGTGGCAGCTCCCAACGCTTTGGATCCCCCTTACGGTTTCCCTCTCGATAAACGACCTGTACCAGCTTGCGAGACGCGTAATACTCAACATCCAGTTGGAGTTCTGGCAGCGAAAGTTCTAAAGGGTACTGCTCCGTGAAATCGTCGTATTCCCATTCTGGAACACCGTTAAATGTTAAGTCTTCCGGTTCAAACAACGCCATATCATCGACATTTTCAACGCCTAATGTTTCCAACTGATCCTTTAACCAGCTAGAAAATGTCAAGGAGGCCAAGTCGTTAACCTCTTCTTCTTCGACATTAAGGCCCAATGCGTTGTAGAGTTTCCAGTGTTGGATTTGTTGTTTTCTTTGAGAAGCAAAACCTGGTAACAGTGTCTCATCTTCTATCATTTCGACAATAGACTGAACAGCAACATCACCTTGTAACGCTTGGTGTTCAGAACAGACTGTTCGCCCGGCGTAGACCAAATGCATTGTTGCTCTTGGCGTCTCTTCTTCATAATTAGTCTCACCTTGTTGCCACTCCCCAAACTCAAGTTCGCGTAATAATGTTAGCGGGATAGGCATCATGACCGATGCGAGGTTCAGTGTTTGCTTAACGCCTCGTCCTGGCACGCTATGGCTATCTAGCACGATGGCCGCTTCTTCTTTATCAGGAAAGCGGCTGTTACGCCCAACCAGCATCTCGACTACGCCATTTCCTAGAGCATCTCTTCGACGAGCTCGTCGGACAAACACAAGCTCAGGGTGCAATGAGGCGATGGAGAAAAATAGCGCTTCACGTTTATATCGAGAAGCAACGTCAAGTTCCGGTAATTCAAATACTTCTCGCATTTGTTTTGCTAAACCTTGTGCCTCTTCGAGTGCGCTGGCATCAATGACAATTCCTGAAAGTCGCTCACCCCGGACCAAACGGATAAGCAAAGAGGCATCACATCCGTATGGCTCTTCTTGAGATAGAAGCTCAGCAACTTCACCACTTTGTCGCTGATAGAGCTGCGCAGGCACAGATAAGGCGGCAGCCAAATCAATCATTGCTTCCTTCTCTGGCTTCGCTTGAATTCTGGTAACAAGATCGGCAAACAGTGCATCAATGGGTAGTGGATATACTTTTCTCCCGTGCTGCGTAACATTGCCATCCTCATCAATTGCTTCCATAGATAACAACGTCGAATGAGATGCCTCTAGCGACTTTGGAGGAATTGAGTCGAGAAAATCGAGTGTTGAGAGACGGTACCCACAACAAGCCGCTGCCAGCATAGGCTCAACGAGCTCTTCTCTGTGCAATTCTGGAGGCGTCACTAATTCTAAAGGCGCGTGTTCACCATATAGACGAATACAAGCCCCTTCAGCAACACGGCCCGCCCGCCCCATTCGCTGCGCGGCGCTGGCCTTAGAAATGTGGGTCAGCGTTAACGCTGTGCGACCGTTACGTTGAATGGTTCGACGCTCTAAGCCGCTATCAATGACAACTCGGATGTTAGGTATCGTTAAGGAGGTTTCCGCAACATTGGTTGCCAATACGACTTTTCGTTGTTTTTGCGTAGTTAACGCGCGGTGCCGTTCTTCATCACTAACCGAGGCATGAAGTTTGACCACCATGACATCGCCGCAACTTTGTAACATCTGAGCACATTGGGTGATCTCTTTGCGTCCAGGCAGGAAAACAAGAATATCGCCATCTTCATCTTCCAATGCTTCTTTTACCGCTCTGAAAACCTCTTGTTCACATCCCTTCTTATTCGGTAAATAACGGCTGTCTAAAGAACGATGTGTCACCGTGACTGGAAAGCAACGCCCTTCAGATTGCAGACGCTTCGCATTCAGGTAACGCGCTAGCTTTTCGCCCTCCAGCGTAGCGGAAGTGACGATCAACCGATGTTGATTTTCTTGCTTCAAAATTGCGGTTAATAGATCAATATCCCAGCGTCGCTCGTGAAATTCGTCCACTATCACGATATCGAAGCCTGCTAGCTTGTTTTCCGCAAACCAACGCAGTGCGACTCCCGGAGTCACAAATACAACTTCGGTTTTTTCATCAAAGTAGGCATGAAGCTTGATCGCGTAACCGACTTTGCGACCTATTGGCTCACCAGATTGCTCCGCAAGATATTCAGCCAGCGAGGTACAAGCAATTCGACGTGGTTCAATAACCAGCACGCGTCCGTGTTTTGCCGCCCACATAGGCAAACGGGTAGATTTACCTGACCCGGTTTCGGCTTCCACCACGAGATGGTTTTGGTTCACATGTTGGTCAAACTCAGCTTGCAGGCTGTCGATAGGTAGTTGAAACATAGAAATTGGATTTGATTTGATGATGCAGAACATTATACCCAAGTAAAAAAATCCTGCTTTACGTATCTCTAAACAACCAATATTGCCGATATTTTCGGCGGTATCTGAGTTTTTTTGCGACATTACATTGATGTGCATCAACGCATGTTTACAACTAAATGGTGAACCCGTTAAAATTTGGTGCGCATCCTTCAACCCTACATAAGGCACCCAATGAACAACGATAAACGCCCACTATATATTCCATATGCGGGTCCGGCTCTTTTAGCAACCCCTCTTTTGAACAAAGGCAGTGCATTCTCTGCTGAAGAACGTAGTTCATTCAACTTAGAAGGCTTGCTTCCAGAGTCTACCGAAACAATCCAAGAGCAGGTGGAACGTGCCTACCAGCAATACAAGAGTTTCGAAAGCGATATGGATAAGCACATTTATCTGCGTAATATCCAAGACACCAACGAAACACTGTATTACCGCCTAGTGCAAAACCACATTTCTGAGATGATGCCTATCATCTACACGCCAACTGTCGGCGCAGCATGTGAAAACTTCTCTAACATTTACCGCCGTGGTCGTGGTCTATTCATTTCATATCCGAACCGTGACCGTATTGACGACTTGCTGAATAATGCAGCAAACCACAACGTTAAAGTGATTGTTGTGACAGATGGTGAACGTATCCTTGGCTTGGGTGACCAAGGTATCGGCGGCATGGGTATTCCTATTGGTAAACTGTCACTTTATACCGCGTGTGGTGGTATCAGCCCTGCTTACACGCTACCAATCGTGCTTGATGTGGGTACCAATAACCCGCAACGTTTAGCTGATCCGATGTACATGGGTTGGCGTCACCCTCGTATTACGGGTGCAGAATACGATGCATTTGTAGAAGAGTTTATTCAAGCAGTACAGCGCCGTTGGCCTGATGCCTTGATCCAGTTCGAAGACTTTGCTCAGAAAAATGCGATGCCTCTTCTTGAGCGTTACAAAGATCGCGTGTGCTGCTTCAATGATGATATTCAAGGCACGGCGGCCGTTACTGTTGGCTCTCTACTTGCAGCCTGTAAAGCAGCAGGCACTCAGCTGTCTAAACAGCGTATCACCTTCTTGGGCGCTGGCTCTGCTGGTTGCGGTATCGCAGAAGCGATCATCGCACAAATGGTATCGGAAGGGATTTCTGACGAGCAAGCTCGCTCACAAGTTTACATGGTTGACCGTTGGGGTCTGTTACAAGAAGGCATGCCTAACCTTCTTGATTTCCAACAACGCCTGGTGCAGAAACATACCAATACGAAAGAGTGGGAAAATGAAGGAAATGGCTTCTCACTACTCGATGTTATGCGTAACGCCAAGCCAACGGTACTAATTGGTGTTTCTGGTGCTCCTGGCCTATTTAGCCAAGAAGTCATCGAAGAAATGCATAAACACTGTAAGCGTCCGATTGTCTTCCCACTGTCGAACCCAACAAGCCGCGTAGAAGCAACACCGAACGACATCATTCGTTGGACAAATGGTGAAGCACTGGTTGCAACAGGTAGCCCATTTGAGCCTGTGGTTCATGAAGGTCGCACTTACCCTATTGCCCAATGTAACAACAGCTACATCTTCCCTGGCATTGGCCTTGGTGTACTTGCTGTAAACGCAAAACGTGTCACCGACGAAATGCTAATGGAATCAAGCCGTGCGCTCGCAACATGCTCTCCTCTAGCAATCAACGGTCGTGGTGCGCTACTTCCACCGTTGGAAGAGATCCACTCGGTATCGAAAAAGATCGCGTTTGCTGTTGGTAAGAAGGCAATCGAACAAGGTGTGGCATTAGAAATTACTGATGAAGCATTGAACGTGGCGATTGAACAATCGTTCTGGCAGCCGGTTTACCGTCGCTACAAACGCACTGCGTTTTAAGCTTGAGACATTTCGTTTAATAATTAGCCCCTACCATGTAGGGGCTTTTATTTTTTTATCATCCTAACCAGATTTTGGCATAAATGGGCTTCTCTCTTTTTGTTTCTATCAGATATGATGAGAACTACATTTTTAGTTAAGGATATAAAACGTTTTGTTGTTTTCTCGCATAAGATCAAAGTGGAAGCTGAAATTTTCCTGGAAGCGACTTGCTTTGATTTTGTCGATCTCTGTACTTAGTCTGCTTGTTTCTGTTATTGCCATCGACCGGTGGGTGGTTTTACAAGCCAAAGAAAGCATTTTCACTGAATACGAACAAATACCTCAACATGAGGTTGCTGTGGTTCTCGGTACCAGTAAATACATCGGTAAGATCCTCAACACTTACTACACTCATCGCATTAATGCGGCGATTGAGCTTTACAACCAAGGCAAAGTAAAACAGTTTTTATTGAGTGGCGATAACGCCCATCGCTCCTACAACGAACCGTGGACGATGAAACGCGACTTACTTAAAGCCGGCGTGCCTGAGGAAGTGATTCACCTTGATTATGCTGGCTTTCGTACTCTAGATTCGATTGTGAGGGCGAAAAAGATTTTTGCTTCGGAGCGCTTTCTGATTGTAACTCAGCGCTTTCATTGTGAGCGAGCGCTGTTTATTGCCGATGCTTACAACATTGATGCGCAGTGTCTTGCGGTAGCAGGACCTACGACAAACAAACAAAAAACATCAATGCGTATTCGAGAGTTGCTCGCCCGTGTGAAAGCCTTTTTAGACCTCTACATTATTAATACGCAGCCCAAGTTTCTTGGTCCTCAAGAACCTATCGTTGCAGTAAAAGAGCCTGAAAAAATCTCTAATGAGCCTCTGCAAGTTCCCGTCGAATAGAGTAACAACGCAGCTCACAAGGCTAATAACATTTCTATAAAACAAATGGGTAGTTTTCTACCCATTTCCAATTCTCAACATCACATTTTCTAATTTGCTCTACGATTCAGGCAAAACTCTTTTTTGCATTCCAAGTAACATTTAATCAATAAATAACTACAAGTCAGTTACTTTGCCATAAAAAAACCGACAAAAGGCAATGCAAAAGGAGCACTACCCATGACCGCACTCGCTGTGACATTGAAGAACTGGTTCTTCACTCGCAACAGCATGATTTTGAACGCGAATATCGTATTGTTCATTATCTTGTTTAATACCCTACCCTTTGAGCCACAAGTAGTAACCGGCCTGAGCATCTTAGTTTTTGTTGCTATTCTTTGGCTAACCGAAGCGATTCACGTCAGCATAACCGCGCTGCTCATACCATTACTTGCGGTATTTTTAGGCGTGTTTAACACTCAGACCGCACTGAACAACTTCTCCAACTCCATCATTTTTCTATTCTTAGGTGGTTTTGCACTTGCTGCGGCTTTGCATAAACAGAAGTTAGACCAAGCTATTGCTGATAAAGTGCTGTTACTCGCACGAGGCAAAATGTCTGTCGCTGTATTCATGCTATTTGGTGTGAGTGCTGGCCTGTCGATGTGGATTTCAAACACCGCCACTGCTGCTATGATGTTGCCCCTTGTTCTGGGTGTGATGACAAAGCTAGACGCGAAGAAAAATCACAATACCTTTTTGTTTGTTCTGCTCGGCATCGCTTACAGTGCTTCGATTGGTGGTATTGCAACGCTGGTTGGTAGCCCACCAAACGCCATTGCAGCAGCTGAAGTCGGCCTAAGTTTTACTGAGTGGATGAAGCTCGGTGTGCCTATCTCATTAGTACTAATGCCAATCGCTATTCTCGTTTTGTACACCATGACTAAGCCTGACCTTAGCCACAAGTTTGACCTTGACCATCAACCAGTCGAGTGGACAAACGGCAAAATGATTACGCTGGCGATTTTCTTACTGACCGTGACTTTGTGGATATTCAGTAAGCCAATTAACGCTATGCTAGGTGGCTTCGCTAAGTTCGATACCCTTGTCGCAATAGGTGCGATCCTTCTGCTTGGGGCTTCTCGCGCCGTCGAGTGGAAAGATATTGAGAAAACAACCGACTGGGGTGTGTTAATCCTATTTGGTGGTGGTATCTGTTTGAGCAACGTTCTAAAAGCAACCGGAACAAGCGTATTTTTGGCTCATAGCTTGTCAGGCTTCCTTGAGCAAGCCGGTATTCTCCTAACGATTCTTGCAGTGGTTGCTTTTGTTGTCTTCTTGACTGAGTTTGCAAGTAACACCGCTAGTGCTGCACTACTGGTCCCTGTATTTGCAACCATCGCAGAGGCCTTAGGCATGTCTCCGGTCATTCTCTCTGCATTGATTGCCGTCGCCGCTTCTTGTGCATTTATGTTACCAGTTGCGACGCCTCCAAATGCGATTGTGTTCGGTACGGGTCATATCAAGCAAAAAGAAATGATGCGAATTGGCTTCGTCTTAAACATTGCCTGTATTGCTGCACTAACGCTTTTCGCTTGGTTGTTCTGGTAAAAAATAGCAAGTTCGATTAGCACTACACTGCTGCTCACGGTAATCATATCTATGACCCAAACTTCCCCCTAAGTAGTGTTCAGCAGTTTCCCTCTTGGTGGCCAGTTGGCCACCTTTTTTTATTCCTTTGAGTGACGAATCGTTAGGCTTGCTTCTTTTCGCAGGCAAGCAAACCATAATGAACCTCGACCCGGTTACGACCATTGCGCTTCGCTTGATAAAGCACTTCATCTGCTCTCGCCATGGTTTCTGAGACGCGTTCATTTTGCATTTGGGCAACGCCAATGCTGCATGTTAATGATTCACCGTGTACCCACAAATGACTCTCCACATTTTTGCGAATCATTTCCGACTTCTTCACAGCTTGATCAATATTGGTGTCAGGGCAAAATACAACAAATTCTTCTCCCCCCCAACGAACAAGTCGGTCATCTGGGTAGATAGAACTTGCCACCACCATGACAAATTCGCGCAATATGTCATCCCCCATTTGGTGCCCAAATTTGTCATTCACCTTCTTAAATTTATCCAAATCCATATAAAGGATACTGAATGTACTATGACCCCAGCGAACTTGCCGTGATTGCTGCTCAAGCCAGTGCTGCACTGCGTGACGGTTCATCGCTCCCGTCAACGCATCGCGATGCGCTAACTCTGCAAACTCATAGTTTTGAGCTCGCAACGTACCATTCACCTTCTCTAAATGAAGATGACGTTTTTTCGCTTTTTCATAAGCGACTCGATTTTTTCGTAATTCGTGCAGCGAAAATGCCAGTCCAAGCGCCATCCAAGAGAGTAAGAGCGCATACAGTAACGTTTCTTGTGCAAGGTAAGCGCCTTCAAACTCAATTTTATCAATCACAATTTTGTGCTCGCCAAGTGCCGCACCAGATCCGGTCGCGATATCAATACGTGTGATGTTTGAAAATTCAGGTGCAGAGTGTTCAATCGCGACTTTGTTGTCTACTAACCACCACGTCATCACCTGTAAATTTTTAATCGGAATTTCGATGATGTCGTTTGAACCGGACGGAGAAAACTGCATGCCATTGTATTTAATCGTGTACTCGTCGTCTGGTTTGGAATACTCAGGGTTATAGTTGCGCAGATATAAACGCAAATCATGGCTCGGATTGGGCCCCACCCCCGCCTCTTCATATCTCACTTTCAATCGAATCGTATGGTAATTGGAAAGGTCAATCCCCTGTGTTGGCGTTGTGGAATCGGTATAAACAGAGATTCCGCAATAAGGCCAAGCATACGAGCTTTGCTTTAAGTCACAGCTGAGAACTAGGCTTTGCTTATCGTAAATAATATCAGCCTCACTCAAGCCACCTTCGCTGGCGTCTTTAGTCGCATAGATATTGAAATGTTCTGGTGTAATGGTCAGCTTTCGTGTATCGCCAAGAACACTATAAAGCGCAACCAAACTAATAGTGCAAATAGAGAGGGCAAAGATAAATTTATGGATCCACTTCATGGGCGAGTGACCTGCTCAGCTTATATACAACACAATGTACTCAATGATTTTTCGAACTTCAAACAAAGTCATTTATCAAGAAACAAAATTACTTTTAGTCTTCGTTCTTACTTTCGATACATGGTAACGTGTTTTGAACCGTTATCACGTTTTTAAATCTCTCAAAAATGCGGTTCACTTGTTATTTGCGAAGCATTTCACAGCCGTATTTCCTAACCCATGAAGGCCAGTGCATAACATTTCAGAACGATACATTTCGCTTTAATGTGTCTGTCAACCCTGCATCTCATCACCACTTCGGATATACTGTGCAAAAACACAATAATGAGTAATGTCATGTCATTAATTGCAACTGGTACGCTAAATAAAATGCGTGCATCTCTGGACGGTGCTGTTAGTTACCGTCTACCTGTTGGTGAGGAAGAGATTGATCTATCGCCGTTTCTGGGTAACACGCTCACACTGACTCACACGGGCAATATTTTTTGTTGCTCATGTGGTAAGAAAACGAAAAAGAGTTATTCGCAAGGCCATTGTTTTGTCTGTATGAAAAAGCTAGCAAGCTGCGATATGTGCATCATGAAGCCAGAGACTTGTCACTACGACCAAGGGACTTGTCGCGAGCCACAATGGGGCGAAGAGAACTGCATGGTGGATCACTTTGTCTACCTATCCAATACATCCAGCTTAAAAGTTGGTATCACTCGTCATACGCAAATCCCAACTCGTTGGATTGATCAAGGTGCGACTCAGGGTTTGCCAATTTTTAAGGTAAAAACTCGACATATCTCCGGATTAATTGAAGTTGAACTGGCGAAACACATCGCAGATAAAACCAATTGGCGCACACTGCTGAAAGGCGATGGTGAACCAATGGCACTGCAAGATCGTTTTGCTGAGCTATTACCTTTAGTCGAAGACGAGATTGCTGAGATAAAACAGCAATTCGGTGAAGATGCAATTGAAATATTAAGCGAAAGCATTACCGACCTTAGCTATCCGGTGCAACAGCACCCAACTAAGATCACCTCGCATAATTTCGATAAAAACCCGGTTGTTACTGGCACTTTGCAAGGCATCAAAGGTCAATACCTCATTTTTGACACTGGCGTGATCAACGTAAGAAAATTCACTTCCTATGAAGTGGAAGTAAGCGCCTAGTTTCGTATGTAGCTGGTTTATTGAAATAAAAACGAAAAAGCTCGAGTTTGACTCGAGCTTTTGTTTTTCTATCAGGAAGATATGATCAGTTACGCATCAAGGATGTTTTCTAGTACATCGAACAACATATCGACTTCTTCTATTGTGTTGTAATGCATGCAACCAATTCGTACTACACCACCCGACTCTTCTAGACCAAGTTGACGAACTAAACCCAGCGCATAAAAGTGGCCGTTCCAAACACAGATGTTGTGTTCACCCAGCGTTTTCGCGATGAATTCTGGAGAATATCGGTCGAATGTTAGCGCAAAAGTTGGTGTGCGGGGCTGGCTATCTTCTTTCGCAATGCCAAATAGATTGACACCATCTAGTGCACTCAGACGCTGTAAGAAACGCTCACTCAAGCGTTGCTCATGCTGTTCATACAACTGGTAACTTTGCTCCAATCGTTGACGAAGAGGTAAACCGGCTTCACCAAATTGAGCCAGATACTCAACCGCAGCAACGACACCAGCAAGACCTTCAAAACTTTGCGTCCCCGTTTCAAATCGGCCTGGGCCAATATTGGTTGCAGGCTCGACTTTGTACGGACGAATACTGTGCAGCCACTGATCGGCAATGTAAGCAATACCAACGTGCGGGCCGAAAAACTTGTAAGCAGAGCACGCTAAAAAGTCACAACCCAACGTTTGAACATCAACCAAGTGATGCGGCGCGTAATGAACGGCATCCACATAAACTTGTGCCCCGACGTTGTGCGCCATGCTTACTACTCGCTGCACATCCACGATAGAACCAGTCGTATTCGATGCATAGGTCACCGCTACAAGGCGCGTTTTATCAGAAAGAAGACTGCTTAAATGCTCCAAGTCCAACGTACAATCATCTTCGTTGATACGAACCTGATGAACCGTAACGCCTTGATCTTCTGCCGCTTGTTGCCAGCTGGACACATTCGAATAGTGGTCCAAAGCAGAAACAATGATCTCATCTCCCTCTTGCCAATCTCGGCTAATCGCACGACTAAGCTGAAAGGTTAACGATGTCATGTTCGCACCGAAGACGATATTGCCAGACGACGGCGCGTTTAGCAGAGCTTGCGCTGACTCGCGTGCATTTTGCATCACGTCAACCGTCTTTTGGCTAGAAAAATAATGCCCGCCTAAGTTGGCGTTGAAACGACCTAAATATCCCACCATGCTGTCTAGCACTGATTGAGGTACCTGTGACCCGCCTGGACCATCAAAAAACGTCACAGGTTTGTCGTTATGGTATTGAGCGAGCGCCGGAAACTGCTCCCTGATCAGATTAAGATTGAAGTTCATTGCGCTTATCCGTAGCCGTGAGTACAAACACATCCATATGACCCGCTTCATCATCAATGACAGAACGGATTGGGCACGCATTGTGCCACAGTTTACTGTCTGCCAATATTGCAACCTCACCCGTTTCTAACACCTTACGGAAAAATGGGGCTTGGTTATGACTGCTGTACAGCATGATGTCACCACCAATGATGTTATGACGTCCTACGCCAACCATTGCAATGTGATCAAAACCGTCTTGGTGCACACCTTCAGGTGCCACTTGAGTTTCTTCTTCTAGCGCTGTGATTCGGATTTGGTGAATTTCTATTTCCTGGCCGTTAGGCAAATGATTCGCATTGACAAACAATTCGCACATTTCTCGGAAACCATCACTGGTGAGAATATCCTTCTCAATCGGCTCAAATTGTCTTACAACATCACCTTGGAATCGGTTGATATCAGACGATTGAACAAAGCTGTTTTTGTTTAAGTCAATGACTTTGCCGTTATCAAAACCAACCACAGAATAACGTCTTAGTCGATACTGACCATCTGCATGCTCGGTACGAGGCAGTTCTTCAAACGATGGGGAAAGCTGCTCAATTGCTGCCATGCTGAGCTGTGTTAAATGCAGAGTATTCTCACGTGAATGTAACATCATTGTCTCCTTTAATGAGGCACATTAATTAACATTTAATTTACACACTAGGTTACGCAAATATTCTGTAATTGCCAGCTTTTAACGTTGATAGCTTCAACAAAACAACAAAAACAACACAACAAACCAATCCAAAGCAAAAATACAGAACCATGTTTCAGTTTTGCGCTTTGGCGATATTTGAAACTAGACTTCTCTACTACGAATAGAATTTTATGCTAGAAGTCAACGTTCTTTATCAATCTTTAGTGGGTTCTAATCTATAACCAATTATTCGATCACAATCGTTGTTTATGCTTTTAAAGCACTAAGAATTTCCATACAATCGAGGGAAATGTTCAGCCCTTTTTGGAGCCATAATGAGCGACGTAAAACATTGTAAACTATTAATTCTTGGTTCTGGTCCAGCAGGATACACAGCTGCCGTCTACGCAGCGCGTGCCAACCTAAACCCTGTGCTTGTGACGGGAATGCAACAAGGTGGTCAGCTAACCACCACTACTGAAGTTGAAAACTGGCCCGGCGACGCTGAAGGTCTGACAGGTCCTGCATTGATGGATCGCATGAAAGAGCACGCCGAGCGTTTCGAAACTGAGATCGTGTTTGATCACATCAACGAAGTAGAACTATCACAACGCCCATTTCGTTTAAAAGGCGATTCTGGCGAGTACACATGTGACGCATTGATTATTTCTACGGGTGCATCAGCAAAATACCTTGGCCTTGAGTCTGAAGAAGCATTTAAAGGTCGCGGCGTTTCTGCTTGTGCAACCTGTGACGGTTTCTTCTACCGTAATCAGAAAGTTGCAGTTGTGGGCGGTGGTAACACTGCTGTTGAGGAAGCACTTTACCTATCTAACATTGCGTCAGAAGTTCACCTGATCCACCGCCGCGATTCATTCCGTGCAGAGAAGATCCTTGTGAAACGTCTGATGGATAAAGTTGAAAGCGGTAATATCGTTCTTCATACCGATCGAACTCTCGATGAAGTACTTGGCGACGACATGGGCGTAACTGGCGTTCGTATTAAAGACGTCAACACAGGTGCGACTGAAGACCTTGAAGTGATGGGTGCGTTTATTGCGATCGGCCACCAGCCAAACACACAAATCTTTGAAGGCCAAGTAGACATGAAAGATGGCTACATCATCGTTAAGTCTGGCCTAGAAGGCAACGCGACACAAACTAGCATTGAAGGTGTATTTGCAGCAGGCGACGTTATGGACCATAACTACCGTCAAGCTATCACATCTGCAGGTACAGGTTGTATGGCGGCATTAGATGCTGAGCGTTTCTTAGACTCACTTGGTGACAAATAACTTTTCACATTTGTGTCATATCCTTAAAGCCCAGCGGTATTCCCGCTGGGTTTTCTTTTGTATACTACCGCCTCATTAAAACAATTATCATTAAGCCTTCACGATGGATAAGAAAAAGCAAAGCAGCTTGAATAAGTGGCTTAAGCAACAAAGTAAGTTAGCCAAGCGCTGGCTTATGATTGCGATAGGCCTAGGCGTACTTTCAAGCGTGTTTTTATTGGCTCAAGCAGCCCTGCTCGCCTCCATTCTGCACCAGTTAATCATTGACCAAGTCGACAAAGCCGACCTCATTTGGCATTTTGTTGGGCTTGGTGGCACGGTTATCGGTCGAGCTGCTTGTACCTGGGGTCGAGAGCTTGCCGGTTACCGTTGCGGTGAGCAAATTCGAGTTTATATTCGCCAACTCATTTTAGATAAAGTTCATAAACTTGGGCCCGCTTACATCAAAGGCAAACCTGCCGGCAGCTGGGCGACGCTCATCTTAGAGCAGGTAGAAGATATGCAAGATTTCTTCTCTCGCTACTTGCCTCAGATGTCATTATCGGTATTAGTGCCTTTCATTATTTTGGTTGTCGTATTCCCAGTAAACTGGGCGGCAGGCTTGATCTTCCTCGTCACAGCACCACTAGTGCCTATTTTCATGGCACTGGTTGGGATGAAAGCCGCAGAAGCAAACCGTAAAAACTTTAAAGCGATGCAGCGTTTGTCCGGTCACTTTTATGACCGCTTGCAAGCAATGACGACCATTCGCTTATTCGATAGAACAAAATCTGAAACTGAAACTCTGAAGGGTGCTTCGGAAGTCTTTCGTACTCGTACCATGGACGTTCTGAAGATCGCGTTTCTATCTTCTGCGGTTTTAGAGTTTTTCACTTCCATTTCTATCGCAATTACCGCCGTCTACTTTGGCTTTAGTTATATCGGAGAGCTCGATTTCGGCTACTACGGCACAGGTGTTACGCTGTTTGCTGGCTTGTTCATTCTGATTCTTGCGCCAGAGTTTTATCAGCCATTACGTGATTTGGGCACGTTCTACCATGCTAAACAGCAAGCGGTTGGCGCAGCAGAAAGTATTGTCGAGTTTCTGGATTTGGAAGTCGATCAAATCAAAGATGGTACCCAAGCGTTAGATAAAAACAGCCCTATCCATATTGAAGCGGACGAGTTAACTATTTTTAGTCCGGAAGGTAAGCAGCTCGCAGGTCCCCTATCCTTCTCTCTTGAAGCCAACAAAAGTACGGCTTTAGTTGGACCAAGTGGCGCAGGTAAAACAAGCTTGGTAAACACCATCCTCGGTTTCATGCCTTATCAAGGTAGCTTGAAGATTAATGGTTGTGAATTGTCACAACTGGATCTAGCCACATGGCGAGAGGCCGTAAGCTGGATTGGTCAAAACCCAATGCTATTACATGGCAGCATTCGAGATAACGTCACGTTAGGCAAACACAACATTCAAGATGCAGACGTTCATTCTGTTTTGAATGACTCTCATGCTGCTGAATTTGTTGAAATGCATGGGTTGGATTACCCGATATCTGACCGCTCTGGTGGTTTATCTGTCGGCCAAGCCCAGCGTTTAGCGTTAGCTCGCGCTATGCTACAAAATGGTCGTTTTTGGTTATTAGATGAACCGACCGCAAGCTTAGATGCTCGTAGTGAAAAACTCGTCATGGAAGGCATTAACAAGTACGCACATGCCACAACGAATTTGATGATTACTCACCAGTTGGCACCTTTACAAAGCGTATCGCAAATTCTTGTTATGCAGGACGGCCAGATTGTTCAACGTGGTGATTACGACACACTGTCGACAGAAGATGGCTTATTTAAAGACATGTTGGAAGCGAACCTCGCACAACGTGAAACAGACAAGGGGAACTTAGATGCGTGATTTACTCCCTTATCTAAAACTCTATAAGAAACATTGGTTTGGTCTTTCTCTAGGTATGCTATTGGCATTTCTGACCTTAGCTGCATCTATTGGCTTATTAACGCTATCGGGTTGGTTTATTTCAGCCGCAGCGGTGGCAGGCTTGACGGTTGCTCGTGAGACCTTCAACTACATGTTACCAGGTGCCGGGGTACGCGGCGCTGCAATGGCTCGAACCGCAGGTCGATGGGGAGAACGTGTCGTCAGCCACAATGCGACGTTCAAGTTACTTACCGATCTACGTATCTTCTTCTTTAAGAAACTTGCACCACTGATTCCGGGTCGTATTTCTACGATGCGTGATGCCGATCTGCTCAACCGCCTAGTGGCGGACGTAGATGCGATGGATCACGTTTACCTTCGACTTATCAGCCCTGTCATGATTGGTATTTTTGGCATATTGAGTTTAACGGCTGTCCTGGCGTTCTTTGATTGGCATCTCGCCCTACTGCTTGGCTCGATTCTTACCGTCATGTTGTTTGTATGGCCGGTACTGTTCTATAAACTGGGTAAAAACAATGGCGAGAATCTCACTCATCATAAAGCGCAATTACGAGTGGCGACACTGGACTGGCTTCAAGGCTACAGCGAACTGAGTATCTTTGGAGCAGAAGAGCGTTATCGCAATCTCATTCTAGAGAAGCAAAAGCAGCTGTTGTCTAATCAGTTTGTGAACGCGAATTTAACGGGCATGGCTTCAGGCCTGCTTATGCTTGTGAACGGTCTTACACTGGTTGTGATGCTTTGGTTTGCTGCAGACGGCGTAGGAGGTCGTACTCCTGATCCTTGGATTGCGTTGTTTGCATTTGCAACGATGGCAAGTTTTGAAATTTTGATGCCTATTGCGGGCGCGTTCCAGTACCTGGGTCAAACGTTGACTTCTGCTCGTCGTTTAAATGAAGTAATTTTGGCTGAACCGGACGTTGTCTTCCCTGAGCAATCGAAACATAAAGGCACAACGTTAGACATTGAATTCGACAACATTGACTTCACTTACCCTGACGGTCAGCAAAAGGTGCTGAAAGACTTGTCACTCTCACTACCGTTGGGCACTAAAACAGCGATTGTAGGTCAAACAGGTTCAGGTAAATCAACACTGATTCAGCTTCTTTGTCGCTACTGGGATGTAAACCAAGGTGAAGTTCGAATCGGTGGTACAAAGCTGCAAGATTGGAGCGAGTCTGACCTGCGAGAAGCAATGACAGTGGTAAGTCAACGCGTTGATGTACTGAATGGAACACTGCGTGACAACTTACTTATGGCCGCTCCAGAAGCAAGTGATGAGCGACTGTCTGAGATTCTTCAAAAAGTCGAACTTGGTGGCCTTCTTGAGGCTCCAGGGTTAGATGCTTGGTTAGGCGACGGTGGTCGTCAGTTATCTGGTGGTGAGAAACGCCGAATCGGTATCGCTCGCGCATTGCTACGTGATGCCCCAATCCTACTCTTAGATGAACCGACTGAAGGCCTCGATAAGCGTACGGAACAAAAAGTGATGGCGCTTTTCAATGAGCACTTTGCTAATAAGACAGTGGTATTCATTACACACCGACTTATAGAATTAGAAAACATGGATAGTATCTGTTTGATGGAACAAGGTGAGATCATCGAGCAAGGCGATCATCCAACGCTACTCGCTCAGAAAGGTCGTTACTACCAGCTATTACAGTCTCTATAATTCGATATTCTGTGACGAGAAGGGCTCATCAAACGATGGGCCCTTTTGCTATTCCTGTATTGTCAATTGCCTAGTTAAGTACGTATACAGAGCTGATTTACCGACCTGATTTTTTGAGATAAGCCGCCATTTCATCTTCCGGAACCATGCCTCCACCTGTTGCCCAAACAAGATGCGTGGCGTTTCTGAGTTTTTCTTCGTCAAATTGCATTCGAGACTGATAAGCATGATTATTCGAGACGTGCACTGCCCCAACCATACCAGCTAATGCAGAAGGCTCTAGGTTAATGCCTTCGAGTTCACTTAACTCACCCAAGTGGTGATACATACGAGCATCATCAATGGTGTAAAAGCCATCAATTAGCCTTTCCATCGCTCTACCGACAAATCCCGACGCACGCCCTACTGCCAAACCATCAGCGGCAGTTATGTTGTCGATACCCAAATCTTGTACCGCAATCTCGTCATGCAAGCCGGTATGCACGCCCAACAACATGCACGGAGAGTGTGTTGGCTCTGCGAAAATACAATGAACATGATCACCAAACGCGACTTTCAAACCAAATGCCACGCCACCAGGCCCACCGCCAACACCACAGGGTAGATAAACAAACAGCGGATGATGCTCATCAACCACGATTCCCAAGTCATCAAACTGCTGCTTAAGACGCTCACCCGCAACAGAGTAACCTAGAAACAACGTCTGCGAGTTTTCATCATCAATAAAGAAGCAGTTAGGGTCTTGCTCAGCTTCTTTACGACCTTGCTCAACGGCAACACCATAGTCTTGCTGGTACTCCACCACTTTGACGCCATGTGATCGGAGCTTATTTTTCTTCCACTCCCGCGCATCAGAAGACATGTGAACCGAGACTGAAAAACCAAGCTTTGCACTCATGATGCCAATGGACATACCGAGGTTACCCGTTGACCCAACCGCAATACTGTACTGCTTAAAAAACTGCCGAAACTCATTGCTGAACAATTTGCTGTAATCATCGGTTTCGCAGAGTAAGCCAGCTTCAAACGCCAACTTTTCTGCATGGGTGAGCACTTCATAAATGCCACCTCTCGCTTTGATAGAACCAGAAATTGGCAGATGGCTGTCCTTTTTAAGCATTAAACGACCCAATATTGGCGTGTCGTATTGCTGCTCCAAACGCACTTTCATCTTGGGAACATCCACCACAGAAGACTCAATGATGCCATACGAAGCTTCCGTTTCGGGAAACGCTTTCATCAAATAAGGCGCAAATCGTGCTAGCCGTTCACTCGCAGCTTGAATATCTTTCTCATCTAGCCTCACATAGGGCAAACCTTCTGCTAAAGAGGTTATGTTTGGGTTAAACCAGCAAACCTCCTTAAGATCAATAAGTGGCGCCAAGAGTGGGAACTGCTTGATCAGCGCTTCAATATTCGCCTTGGTCATATTACCTTCCTGGAGTGATGTGAGTTGAGATAAACAAAAGCGCCGCAATTGCGACGCTTTCATGAATAACAGTGAATTTGATTTTATGCGTAGTTTTTCTCAAACTCTTGCATAAAATCGACTAACGCTTGTACACCTTCTAGCGGCATGGCGTTATAAATGGAAGCTCGCATACCACCAACGGCTCGGTGTCCTTTTAGTGATTTCAGCCCTTTGGCATCGGCTAGTTCAAGGAACGTCGCATCCAGTTCAGGTTTCGCAAGTTGGAATGGCACATTCATCAAAGAACGGTTTGCTGAGTGCACGCCATTACGGTAGAAATCAGACTGATCGATGTAATCATACAGTAGTGCGGCTTTAGCGCGGTTCACTTGCTCGATCGCTTTTACCCCACCCTGCGCCTTCAACCATTTGAAAACAAGACCAGACAGGTACCATGCAAAGGTTGGTGGCGTGTTGAACATTGATTCTTTCTCAGCCAGAACAGTATAATCCAAGATACTTGGCAGTACCTGCTTCGCCATACCTAACAAGTCGTCGCGCACGATAGCGATAGCAATGCCTGAAGGACCAATGTTTTTCTGAGCGCCCGCATAAATCACACCGTATTTCGATACATCAATCTCACGAGAAAGAATCGTCGAAGACATGTCAGCAACGATTGGTTTGTCGGTGACAGGAAGATCGTTAATCTCGATACCGTCAATGGTTTCATTTGGACAGAAATGCACGTAAGCCGCTTCTGGAGCAATTTTCCACTCGTTTGCAGGTAGAACGGCTACTTTTCCGTCGATTTCTGTTTTTGCATCAAATACGTCTGGCTCGCAGTATTTCTTCGCTTCAGCTACCGCACTTTCAGCCCAATAACCGCCGTCGATGTAAGTTGCCGTCTCGGCATCACCAAGTAAGTTTAGAGGAACAGCAGCAAACTGAGCACGAGCACCACCTTGGCAGAACAGCACTTTATAGTTGTCCGGAATATTCAGAAGATCACGTAAATCCTGCTCGGCTTCTTCTGCAACTTTGATGAACTCTTTGCTTCGGTGGCTGATTTCCATGACCGAAGTACCAAGGCCTTGCCAATCGATTAGTTCCTGTTGTGCTTGCTGCATAACTGCTTTAGGCAGACCTGCTGGCCCTGCACTGAAGTTAAATACGTTGTCCGTATTTTGTTCCATGATGCTCATTGCTCCTGCTATGTAAATATTACGAAATTAATATCACGTTTTCGCAGCGATAAAAACAAGAAAAGAGGTCTTACGACCTCTTTTTAAAGACTAAGCGTTAAATTGGATTAATTCCGCAACAATACTTGGCTACTGTTGTTGCATCAAGGCAGGCATAAGTAGCGCCACCAATGGGAACTCATGTCCATTTTCGAACTTCAATTTGCCTTCACCGATTTCTGCTTTGAGTTGATAACCGCCCTCAACTTTCTCGATCAGCTCCATGATGAGCAGCTCATCGATTCCTTCTTGAATAAATGGGTAGTGCGTCACTAATTCGTCAGAGAAGTAAGTGCTGAGCTCACCAGTAGTCGCCGTCATCAACTTCATTGGGTCTTGAGTAATGTGGTCAGTACCTTCAGGAATGGACAATTGCCACTCGTTATGAAACTTACCGTCACCAAATGCAAGTGAAAGCTCATTCACGGATAAATCAAAACCTTTGCTAAACAGCGTGTCAACATGCGGCAATAAGCTCGCAATTTCCTGCTCGTCTAACATTGGAGAGCTTTGATAGATAGACATAATTTGGTCAAATGACTGGCTATCCACATCTGCAATGGAGAAATCCAACTTAAAGTTATCGACATCCGTACCATCAGTTAAACGCAGTTTCTTAGCATCTAGGTTCAGCTGACTGTTCAGCTTATCACCAGACTCATTCATCGTAGTGTTACCGCGGTAACTTGCATTCTCAATCAAAAAGACAGGCGTTAAGTTCGAATCAACCACATCCAGCTTCTCTAGAGAAAAAGATTGCTCACCCAGCCAATAGCCTTTTGCTTGCTTACCTTTACCCTGACCTGTCAATGCATTCAGATGAAGCTCTTCACCGTTTTCAAAATCCACTTGAACAGAAGGAACAGAAACTTGGTAATTGAGATCACCCAATACCGTCACATCCCCTGTCACTTTTGCAGGGCTTGTAGAAACAGAAACACCTTGCGCTTCGTTACGATAATGCCAACTGTCTAGGTCAAGGGTGAATGCCGTATTGCCATTTAGTTGAGTCTGACTATGCATCGTGAGAGGCAAAAAGTCATTGTCCACCAATTTTGAATCTGCTGTTAGGCTTGTTAGACCGTGGCTAACATCACTGGTTACGTCAAACGTCGTTGGCATACCGTCACGCTCTAGCTGCGTTTTAAGCTCAGGATCAACAACTGAATAACGAGTCAGCACGACTGAAGACAAATAGCCACGCTGATACTCGACCACTTCGCCTTTAATCATTTCATCATTCATATTGGTAATACCATCTTCAATGATGGACTGACCAATTTGTCCGACAGCCAATGGCCAACACAGCGCTAATGAGATAGCACCACCAATGGCGCCGATTTTTTTAAGATTTTGCATAACGTCACTTATTAGGTATTTTCGGTCAGTCTACCCCAAACCTTCTGCGGAGAAAACATTGAGACAAATCAGACTATTGATGCTTATTCTAGTCCATTAATCAGGAATCATACTTGGCTCCCACTCATCATGTCCTTTTATTGTTAAAGTTTGCGTGGCGAAGTTTTAACCGGAGCTAAAACATCTGTGAATCGTTATGCTGTGTTGTGTCTCGACAACAACCCAATCAGTGCTGAACAGTTTCGATTGGAGCTGTCTGCCTTCTCAAGTAAGTTTGATATTTTTTCTGTCGAATCGATAGAAGAGGCTCAAAGCGCTTTAGAGTATCTAGAGGAAAGAGAGCAGACTGTTGCTTTAGTTATAGCGAGCCATCACGCTCATTTTAATGGCGTGGATTTTCTTATTGGTTTAGACCGGATGCCGCATACCGAGCAAGCAAGAAAAATTCTTATTAGCTGCTCGTCTGATATAGAGGCAATTCTCACTGCCGTTAATGAGGGCAGGCTCGACCACTGCCTCACTAAACCTTTGCCAGATCACGTCTTATTTAACACAGTGCAAAAAGAGCTGACCCAATTTATATTGCGAAACGGTAAAGAAGACCTGCTAAGTTACAGTCAGATATTGGATCATCACAGCTTGTTGCGAGCGCACATCAATAATCAGATGAGCCATTATCAAGCGGGCTTTTTACACGACTACCACTCGATGTCTGATGCTGAGTTAGCCGAGCAAGTGATCTCCGCTCTCCAGCAGTTTTTCAAAGATAACGACGAAACAAGAGCGTGCCGTACATACTCACCTGAACACTTATTAACCGTGGAAGGCGAGCCAAATAGCTTTTTGTGGTTTATTACCGATGGAGAAGTGGCTCTGTACAAGCGCGATGAACAAGGCATGCAGCGAGAGGTTGTACGCCATAACAAAGGTAATATTGTCGGAGGCATGTCGTTTGTTACTGGGGAATGTTCTTTCTCGACAGCCCTAACGCTGACAAAGACAGAGGTCATCAAACTCGATCGCAACGTATTCAATAAAGTGATGCAAAGCGACTCAAACTTGCTGCCTCTTTTTACAAACTTGCTCTTACGGCACTTCAACCGCCGATTACAAAGAAGCATCAACACCAAGCTGCAACTTCAAAAAACGCTCGAATCGCTGGAGTCTGCCCACCAGCAACTCATTGAAAGAGAAAAAATGGCGATGCTCGGCCAGTTGGTTGCGGGCGTGGCGCATGAACTAAATAATCCGATAGCAGCGATATTGAGGGGCGTAGAGAATTTAACGCATACGCTAGAAAGATTACTTAACGAAGTACCCAGTTCCGATATACAAACCAAAGGCATTGAGTTGCTGAGCAAAGCTCAAACCGCAAAACCCGCTTCAACCGCAGAGCTCAGATCACGCGTTAAAGCACTTAATCATGCCCTTCCAGACCGAACATTGGCAAAGAAAGTGGTGAACCTTGGGCTAGAGTCAGATCACGAGTTACTCACTCAACTAACGAAAAAACAGCAAGTATCTTCTCATGTTCTCGATACTCTTGAGCAATACCACAAAGCTGGTTCTACTCTTCGCTCAATTAACGTCTGTGCTGCGCGAATTGCAGATATGGTGAAAAGCCTTAAAGGTTACGCACGCTCAGATGATGAGACCCAGCACTATGCTGATATTCATGAAGGTATTGAAGATACCTTGGTGATCTTCGAAAACAAACTAAAAATGCATCAGGTTTCCACTGATTATGCGGATTTACCTCCTATCCTTTGTCAACCAATCGCACTCCAACAGGTATGGACGAATTTGGTCTCTAACGCCATTGATGCATTTCCGGAAAAAGGCGTTTTAAAAATACAAACACGTCTTGCAGAAAAAGATCATACACATTACGCCGTTATCTCGTTTGAAGATAATGGGTGTGGCATTCCTGAATCGCAAAGAGATGCCATTTTCGAGCTCAACTTCACGACGAAAAAAGAAGGCAACTTTGGTTTAGGCATTGGGCTGTCCATCTGCCAGCAAATCGTGACAGCACATAAGGGATGGATTGACGTCGAATCAGAGCTCGACAAGTTCACACGAATGACAGTCTGGTTACCAGTCATCGAAAAAGGAGATGAAATATGACCAAGTATTTAATTTTATGTGTCGATGACGAACGAGAAGTCTTGGATAGCGTGCTCCAGGATCTCGCTCCCTTTGAGGAACATTTTATTGTCGAGGGAGCGGAATCAGTCACTGAAGCAAGGCAAGTGATCGAGGAGATGGCGGAAGAGGAAGTTCAGCTTGCGCTCATTTTATGCGACCACATTATGCCGGAGCAAACTGGGATTAGCTTCTTAATCGAACTCAGTCAAAATGGTGACACAAAAGCGGCCCGCAAAGTCTTACTTACAGGACAAGCCGGCTTAGAAGACACCGTTGAGGCCGTCAATAACGCAAGTCTGGACTATTACATAGCCAAACCATGGAGAGGTGAAGAGTTGAGAAAAGCAATCGTGTCTCAGCTTACTGCTTTTATGATTGCAAATGATGATAACTTACTATCTTGGACTCAAGTCCTTGATTCTGAGGCGATCCTCAATGCCATGGCTGAACGCAGAGCAAGCTTCGGCGAGTAATATGCGTGGCTCTAGCTTGAATGTCACCAAAGCCAGCTGCTCCACGTTATTTCGCGCAATAGCGCGAGTATGGAAAAGCATCACTATTTATCCGATTGATGCTCTTAGACGTTATGTATATGGCGTAGTTTTTGCTTAAACCAACTAACTATTAAGTTAATTGACAAAACATCGACACATTTTTGTTGGTCGTGGACCTTCCTTTTTATTATGATGTCGGACAAATCAGATTACGGTTCAAGTGGTTGCTTGAATCCATGGAAATAATGAACAAGGTTTATCGTTAGTTATGCGTAAAACACTATTAGCCGCTGCCTTACTAGTGGCATCAAGCCATGCCCTAGCCGCAAACGACCGCAATGCGCCAGCAACTATGAGCAACTTTAGCTACGACTATTTCGAAGCACGTATTGGCGCAAGTCCTGTGACATTTGGTGCTGGATTCAGCAAATCAATTCACCCTAACGCACATGTTATTGCTCGTATCGACTCTGAGTTTGAAAGTGATTTTGACTCAGCCGCTGGTTTTGGCTTTCATTCGCCACTAAACAACTGGGCTGACCTTACAGGTGAAATGCTAATGCGCGTTGTACAACCTTCAAGCGATAGCAGCACTGACGTAGGTATGGAACTGAACTTAGGTGTTCGTCAATGGTTAGGTCCTCAATTAGAAGTAGGCGGCAAAGTCGGCTACGTTTCTATTGATAACGATGACGACTGGACCGGTGCAGCATACGCTCGTTTCCACTCAACTGAGCTTTTCTCTCTAGGTGCTGAAGCGCGTATCAACGACTTTTATGGTGATCAGGTAATGTTCACCACGCGTTTTAAGTTTTAAGATTTGTGCTTTAAGAAAAGAGCAAATTAAAAAACAAAAACCGAGGCCCATGCCTCGGTTTTTTGTCTAATCTAATGACTAACTCAATGAAGTGGTCAAAAACTTCAATGTCCTTTTTCCGCTTTCAACACTTGCCTTTACGACCCGCTAACTCCATCAAAACGAGTCAATCATCGTGCGTTCAGCTTGCTTACTCACACAGCGCCAGTAACTGCTTTTTACGCGGCTCTTGAATCAGTTTCCAATGAACACCGTCAGTGGCACCAGCGAATTTCCAAAGCAACTTAACATCAACGTCATTGCCATAAGCCACTTTAACTTTGTTGAAGACTTTTACAGGTCCAAGTTCTAAAAAGGTTTCTACGTCATCAACACCTGCTTTCTTGACCATTCGCTCAAGAGTTAACTGCATATTTGGCAGATCTCTCAAACGTCTACTGGCAGAAGACTTTTGATATTTTCGTTCCTTAATTGAGTATTCAATTGATTTTTGTACCAGTTCATCGAGTCCTGCATATCCGGATTCAAACAAATCTGTTACGTCATAATAATTTACGGTTGCCGTCGTCTGTTTTTTGACGTGCTTATATTTTTCGCAATTCAGTTGAGTAAACACTTCGTCCAATCCATTACCACCACGTAAGTAGCAGCAATCATTGCTGACAAGCGCAAACATAGCATCATCGGTGAATAAACCGATACCACCGAACATAGAACGTTTTTGATACTCACTAAAGTTGCGTACATATTTAAAAAAAGCTTGGTCTGTCATGTCCATTGACCTCTTTAATCTGAATAAATTACCCCGATTAGCGATGTCACCAGATAAACAGCAGCTTATAGCGAATTATAAATGTCGATTTGTTGGCGATATTTTTGTGAGTTGTGCTCACCAACTTGCTTAATCATACTTAACGTTGAAAAATAAGTTAGGACATAGGTCACATATAAAAAAGTATATATTCAGCATACGTGATTAGTTTCACACTTATTATTCATGTGGTGATATTTTTTTGACGCACGGCATGCCCAAAACACGCCATCATTATGATCTCGCTGGCAATTACGAGCACGTGATACGCATTTAATTGATAAAGAATACGCTGTAAGGGTACACTGTACGAAAGATCTCAAGTACAGCGTCACAATGGAACATTTATCATTTTTTTGGCTGCCAAATAATAAAGATAAGCTTATAAACGCACTGGAATCCGAGTTTGCTCAGCTGGTAGAACAGTCCATCTCAACGGGTAAGATTTCATTACCCCCTATTCCTGATGTCGTGCTTAAAATTCAGCAGTTATGTGTCGAAGAACACACCACTATTTCAGATGTTGCTAACTGTTTGTTAGAAGATCCCGGCTTGGCGGCGGTCGTTCTACGAGTAGCAAACTCTGTAATTTTCAATCGTAGAAACATTACCTGCAACGACTTAACCACCGCGGTATCTCGCCTTGGTATACTGCGCGTGCGTGAAATTGTTACCGCACAAGCGATTGAACAACTTAAACATTCAGTAAATTTAACCAAAGAATGTAATGCTATCTTGGTGAAAAGTGCAGCGGTATCCCGAGAACTCGGTGCCGTCATGGTGATATTGGTTCAAGCGTTTCGTAAACACGAGCCAGGTACTTACGGGCACTTGGAGCAAGAAAAAGCATTGCTGGTTGGTCTGCTAGCCGATATCGGTTTGTTTTGTCTAATTAACGAGTACCACCTGTACTTAGATAGAGGCAATTACCTAGATCCTGAAATTGCGTTGCAAATCTTCCAAACTCGTTGTTCAGCAACAAGCAAACTGGTGCTCGAGCGCTGGGGATTTGACAATGACTTTAGAGAGGTCTCCTCAAACGAGAAGTACGAGCAAACGCGACCGGAAGTGAGTTATTTAGACATTGCAAGAATCGCGCATCACCTATTGATGTTCCGCAATCATGATGAACGCATTGATGAACACGAAGTTGAATTCAACTTAACAGGTGCAGAGGTCTTGTATGAACTCAGCAATATGAGTGATACTGACTTCAATGACCAAATACGTGCAGTGCTAAGTGCTAGCGGCTTGTAATTTATCGTTTTCTCACACCTAATTCGCGATAAACGATTCGCTCAAGGCTGAGCAGCGTTTGGTATTTGGTGAAATATCTCTCTAATTTCAACCGATAAATAATTTGATTTATGTGTGTTGGTATTATCTCAAAAAAGGAATCATAGAGCTTTATGTTCTCAGGGATGCTATTTATTTTCGCTCCACTTGTTGTGGGGTATCTAATTCCTATATCTCGAGCCTCGTTACTGGAGAAGATCAATCAATCAACGTCCTACCTTATTTACGTCATTTTGTCGTTGATGGGACTTAGCCTAGCAGCGCTCGATAACTTAAGTAGCAACTTACAGAGTATTCTCCTCTATGCGAGTACTTTCTTTTTATGTTTAAGTACCTGTAACCTGTTAGCGCTGCCTATTATCGATAGGATTATTCCTCTCCAGACCAATCAGAATCAAAAGAAGCTGCCACTATCCTCGATGGCTTTAGAATCAGTAAAGCTGATTGTTGTCGTTGGTGGCGGGCTAGTAGTTGGTCTGCTGTTACCCATCGATTTAAGTTGGGTGGATACAGCGAGCGAATGGATACTCTTCCTGCTCCTATTTTTTATTGGTATTCAGCTTCGCAATAGTGGTCTTACTCTTCGCCAAATTCTATTAAATAAACAGGGTATGGCCATTGCGGCAGTTGTGATCGCAACATGTATGCTTGGTGGCGTTATTGCAGCGATACTTTTGGACCTTCCTCTCTATCAAGCCCTCGCGATGGCTTCAGGCTTTGGCTGGTATTCACTCGCAGGAATTTTGATGGGAGACGCTTTTGGCCCCGTGTTTGGGGGAGCATCTTTCCTGATCGAATTGATGAGAGAGCTGGTCGCGCTGGTAGCCATTCCTCTCTTTATTCGCAGCTATCCGTGCACAGCAATTGGTTATGCAGGTGCAACAGCAATGGACTTTACCCTACCTGTTATTCAGACTACAGGTGGTGTGCGTTGTGTCCCAGTCGCCATCGTTAGTGGGTTTATTTTGAGTTTACTGGTACCAGTTATGATGCTTTTCTTTGTATCACTTGCTAGCTAGATCTCAGGTTTTCGCTTTAACATCCATTACAATACGGCAAAAATTCAAATACCCAGTTAACGTCAAAGTGATCAAGATTTTGGCAATAATCCGCTTTCTTTTTGTCAATTAGCCCAATGATTTATCACGACTAAAGAGAAAGAAGGGTGAAACATCAACTTATGTGCCTTGCGTTAATAAAGGGATAACAACCAGAAGGAAGAAGAATGAAACGCTTTGTCGTTGCAGCGCTCCTCGCTACAAGCTCAACTTTTACGTTTGCCGCAGATCAACAATGTCTTGCAAGCAAATACGACGGCTATGTTGATGCCTCACTACAGTGGTATCAAGATCTTGTCGATTTGACGGTTACCCAGTATCCAGATCTAAAAGAAGTTAGCCAGTGGTTTTTGGACGGCCGTAAACATCACTTTGAATTAAACCGTGAAGCGGTTCACTATTTTCTAGAGAACGATCCTAGCCGTGTTGCAACAGAACAGCCAATCGAAGCATGGCTAAAATTGGAACAACACGACGTTAAGCAGCTAGCAAGCCGAAGTGATAAGTTAGGTGAAGTCGCAAAACAAACGTTTAGTGACCGTCAATCGACTAACCATCCAAAAAACTACGAACTCCGTTCAGCATTCGCCGACCTGCTTAGCCATCCACAACAAATTGATACCGCGCTTAATAAGTACAATCAGTCAATAGAGAAGATTGAAAAGCAGAAGTGTGATTAATTAATCGTTGAGGATGCTCGAAAACGCCAAGTGTTTTAACACATTAAAATCAACGATTTTTTAATGCGAAGATTGTAGCCCTCACCTAAAATTTTCATTTCAGCAACATGGGTTTCAACAATTAAAACGGGACTTTGCGCCCGTTTTAGTTTAGATTGTGCCGCTCGCATTACCAAAATAACTACAAAGATTCTTTGCTATGGTTAAGGAACAAAAAACCGCTGACGTTAGCTTTGAGAGCTTGCTAAAGATCTTCACTGTCCCAGAAGGTCCTGACTCAACGTTAACCAAAATTGACGAGAGCCTCTCGCGAAATCTAAATCAATTTCTTCGTGAACACATCGTGGCAGAAGAAAAGCCTTTACGCGAAATCGAAAAAGACTTTTCTTCTGCTCAGATTCCTGAGCAGCCAGAGTTCGTGTCAGATCATACAGAACACTTACTCGACACTTTGGTGTCGCACTCCGTTCACACTTCTTCACCAAGCTTCATTGGTCATATGACATCGGCGCTGCCTTATTTCTTGATGCCACTGTCAAAGATCATGATCGCCTTAAACCAAAACCTGGTAAAGATAGAGACTTCTAAAGCCTTTACCCCGCTTGAACGTCAAGTTTTGGGCATGCTACATCGCTTGATCTATGGTCAGAGCGATACGTTTTACGATCAGTGGATGCATAGCGCAAACCACTCATTGGGCGCATTTTGCTCCGGCGGTACCATTGCCAATATCACTGCACTTTGGGTAGCACGTAACAAGGCGTTAAGAGCCAATGGTTCATTTAAAGGCGTTGAGAAAGAAGGCCTATTTAAAGCCATGAAGCATTATGGCTACGATGGCTTAGCGGTATTGGTGTCTGAGCGTGGTCACTACTCCCTTAAGAAAGCAGCCGATGTACTAGGTTTAGGTCAAGAAGGCTTGGTTGCGGTTAAAACGGATGCCAACAACCGTATTATTGTCGACGACCTTAAAGCGAAAATTGTTGAACTAGAGAAACAAAACATCAAGCCTATTGCTGTTATTGGTGTAGCTGGTACAACAGAGACAGGTAATGTCGACCCGCTACCTGAAATCGCAGAAGTCTGTCAAGCTCACGGTTGTCATTTCCATGTGGATGCCGCATGGGGTGGCGCAACACTTATGTCTAATCACCATCGTCACCTTCTTAACGGTGTGGAAATGGCAGACTCAGTAACCATTGATGCGCACAAGCAACTCTACATCCCGATGGGCGCTGGTATGGTTCTGTTCAAAGACCCTGACGCAATGAAATCCATAGAGCATCACGCTCAATATATCTTGCGTAAAGGCTCAAAAGACCTAGGCAGCCATACATTAGAAGGCTCTCGTTCGGGCATGGCAATGTTAGTCTATGCCGCAATGCACATCATCAGCCGCCCTGGCTATGAGCTGCTGATAGACCAAAGCATTGAAAAAGCTCGCTACTTTGCAGATTTAATCAAGCAGCAAGATGATTTCGAATTGGTTTCTGAACCAGAGCTTTGTCTCCTCACGTACCGCTACTTGCCGCCATTCATCCGTGAGGCATTAGCAAAAGCGGAAGGTTCACAAAAAGAACAACTGAATGAACTGATTAATGAATTAACACAGTTTATTCAAAAGCGTCAGCGCGAAACGGGCAAATCGTTTGTTTCACGTACAAGACTGAACCCAGACCAATGGCAGCGCATGAACACAATTGTGTTCCGAGTGGTTTTGGCAAATCCGCTGACGACCAAAGAGATTTTGAGTTCGGTGCTTGATGAACAGCGTGAAATCGCCAAGCAAGCGCCAAATTTGATGGAAAGAATTCAGCAGGTGGTCACTGATATCCAATCGTCTTAATGGCCCGAAAGAGTTACATCAATTTGAAATTTTTTTTCGTTTTGATGTAACTCAAACATCATTCTCGTGCGACTGGCGCAACAAAACATCGATTACACATCCAATTCTGTAGTTTTTACAACATTTTGTTTGAGGCCTGTCAAATTCTCACTAAATAGTATCCGTTATTGGTTTAGACTGATTGAAGATCAGGTTTATACTGATTCTATGGCGCTGGTTGTTTTCGTTAACGCCCCACTCTACTCTGGAATCTTCGTGTTTCCTTTCGTTAACAGAGCCAGCGAGTTGTTCTCTATACCCTCGTGAACACTATGAATACATTAGAAAAAATTCAAAAAAACCTGGAGAATTTCAGTAAGTCAGAGCGCAAAGTTGCGGAAGTAATTATGGCGTCTCCACAAACTGCAATTCATTCAAGCATTGCAACGTTGGCTAAAATGGCTGATGTTAGTGAGCCCACTGTAAACCGCTTCTGTCGTCGTCTGGACACCAAGGGCTTTCCAGATTTTAAGCTTCACTTGGCACAGAGCCTAGCCAACGGTACCCCTTACGTTAACCGTAACGTGGAAGAAGACGATGGCCCAGACGCGTACACCCATAAGATTTTCGAATCGACCATGGCGTGTTTAGATGTCGCGAAAAACAGCCTAGATCCAATGCAAGTGAACCGTGCGGTCGATTTGCTAACGCAAGCGAAGCGCATTTCATTCTTTGGCCTTGGTGCATCATCTTCTGTAGCCCGAGACGCACAAAACAAGTTTATTCGCTTTAACATTCCAATTACTTGTTTTGAAGACATTGTCATGCAGCGCATGAGTTGTATTAACTGCAGTGATAATGATGTTGTGGTTCTTATTTCTCACACAGGTCGAACGAAGAGTCAGGTCGAAATAGCAAACCTTGCTCGTGAAAACGGCGCGACGGTCATTGCGATTACAGCAAAGGACTCACCGCTAGAAAAGGCAAGTTCACTCGCTATTACGCTTGATATTCCTGAAGATACCGACGTCTATATGCCAATGGCGAGTCGAGTTGTACAGATGACGGTGATTGATGTACTGGCAACTGGCTTCACACTCCGCCGTGGTACAGGTTTCCGTGAGAACCTAAAACGCGTAAAAGATGCGTTGAAAGATAGTCGCTATGACAAGCTAAGTCAGTACTAAGTCCTGCTGTTTAGTGAAAGATTTAATAAAGGGGAGCTCGACGCTCCCCCTTTTTTCAATGTGTTTTAGATCAATACATCAACCCAAGTCGTTCACACTCGATAAGTCCGTTCTTGATTCAAGCACTTCTACAGAGCTCACGTGTTGTGTGCTCTCTGCCACACACTCTCCACTGCAATCACAGACTTGCTGCAATATGTATATCAAACGTTCCTGATTAAGGGGTAACGGGTTGCCTTTGATCGCCATCGACTTAAGCGCATCGTTCGCCACTTGTTCAAAAGAAGTTTGACATACTCCGAATTGGCCAAGTAACGGCAACGCTAACTTATCTAACACCATATTTACCCAAAGAACCCCATCGTGCTCATTCGCGTTCGCACGATCGGTAACCAATTGGGCAAGCTTACGATAACGACTTATCACATCATTCCTGCCAGCGAGCTTCGCGGCGTTAATATTTTCCTGCATCACGTGCGGTGCAAGACGCGCCGTGATCACGCTGTGGGGAGCATCTAACTTACCTCCTAACGCCGACGCAAGCCCATGCGCAGCACCTAATTTGGCATTAGTAATGGCCATGCCACCGAGCAACGCAGCGAACGATAAATCCGACCGAGCCTTATGATTATCTTGCTTACAAGCAGCAATCACTGAACGGCTTAAACGACGAAGTCCCTCTTCGCACACCATATCTGTAAGAGGGTTTGGCTCACCACACACATACGCTTCCATCAAATGAGTGAACGCATCCATCGCGCCACGCCCGGATGTGTATTGATCGGTTCCATAAGTGAGCGTCGGATCCACAATGGCAACGTCTGCCAGCATATCAGGGCTTCGAAGACTCACTTTCACTTTATCTTGTCCAGACTTCAACACCGCATTTCGGGTTACCTCTGAACCCGTGCTTGCTGTCGTAGGAATTGCAATAAAATGAAGAGGTTTTGCCTTTAATGGTACGTTTCTTCCTACCACTTCGACGTAATCGTAAACATTGCCTTGATTAGGAATAATAGCGGCTAGGGCTTTACCCATATCGATGACACTGCCACCGCCAATAGCAATCACCATATCAGGCTGGAATTTTCTACCGAGTACCGCGGTCTCTTCTACCATTGTGATATAAGGTTCGCCATTGATTGCTACGTGTTGGTAACGCATATTTTGAGCTTTAAGGTAGTTAATGATGGGCGTGGCTCGTTGGGTGTCCTTCCCAGTTACCAGCAAAACACTGTAGCCAAATTGGTTGATAACGGATAATGAAGACTGAAGTGCACCTTCACCAAATATAATCCTTGTTGCAGTCATAAACTGAAACATACACATCCTCCCAAAATAATATACCCAAATAACCTCTTGCCCTCTGATTTAACACTTATGTAAGAGTTGAAGTCATTTGCGTATAGCCAGATTAGATTGCTATGTTTTTGAATAAAAAAAATTGACCAATTCCACCTTGCCATCATTAACCTCTTAAAATGTATGTTTTTTATGCGTCACTTCACATACTTTAGAGCCATAGAATAAGGGAGCGCGTTTAGTTTTTATTCGATAGATTTCACCTATAGAACCAAGAGGTAATTGCTGCTTTATTTCCGTATCTGGATCGGGCATAGTTACTGCAACAAAAGAGAGCGCACTCAGCCGCTATGTTTTGTACGCTTTCAAAAAAGAATAGATTTAGGAGAAATAAGATTATGTTCGTTGTTATCTTTGGTCGCCCTGCATGTCCTTTCTGTGTTCGTGCAAAAGAACACGCAGAAACGCTAAAAGCGAAGCGTGACGACTTCAACTACCGTTACGTTGATATCCATGCTGAAGGTATTTCTAAAGCAGATCTTGAGAAAACAGTTGGTAAACCAGTTGAAACTGTTCCTCAAATCTTTATCGACCAAGAGCACATCGGTGGCTGCGACGAGTTCGAAGCATACGCGAAAGAGCACCTAGGTCTATTTGACGAATAATAAAGACAGTTTTTAAGAAAGCCGCTTCATGCGGCTTTTTTATTATTTTTCAGTTGGTTATTACCTTACGTCAACTAATGGTAAAACCTAAAAAAATTCACTTATCTTTTTGCTATATTTAGTTACAATTCGCAATTCTTAATCTTTTTGGCACACACTTTACCGAGCCACACAGTGAACATAGACGTCGTATACCTTCTTGAGCAAAACCCTATCCTTCTAATCTTCGTCGTATTAGCCATTGGCCTTGCCATCGGAAAAATCCGATTTGGCAAATTACAACTAGGCAACTCCATAGGCGTTCTTATTACCTCGTTGGTAATGGGTCACCTTGGCTTCTCATTCAATGCAGAAGCATTAACCATTGGCTTCATGCTGTTTATCTATTGCGTTGGCATTGAAGCTGGACCAAACTTTTTTGGCATATTCTTCAGAGATGGTAAGCATTACTTTATTTTAAGTATGACCGTTCTCGTGTCCGCAGTCAGCTTAACGTATGGCTTGAGCCACTATTTCGGCCTCGATTTTGGCTTGTCAGCCGGTATGATGGCTGGCGCGTTGACAGCAACACCTGTACTGGTTGGTGCACAAGACGCTCTTAACTCTGGCCTTGCGACTATACCGCGCAATATGGATTTTTCTTTGGTATTAGAAAATCTATCCGTGGGTTACGCGATGGCTTATCTGGTCGGCTTAATTAGCATGATCATGTTCGCGAAGCTATTGCCAAAACTACAGAAGCAGAACCTGTCTGATTCTGCGCAGCAAATTGCTCAAGAACGTGGCCTTGGAAATTCAAGCCAAAGAAAAGTGTACTTACCGATTATTCGTGCTTACCGAGTCGGTCCAGAATTGATTGACTGGACTGACGGCAAGAACTTGCGTGAACTAGGCATTTATCGTCAAACTGGCTGTTACATTGAGCGAATCCGCCGTAACGGTATTCTCGCCCATCCAGATGGTGATGCTATTTTGCAAGAAGGTGATGAAATTGCACTGGTTGGCTTCCCTGATAGCCATGCTCGCTTGGATCCTAGCTTCCGCAACGGTAAAGAAGTATTTGATCGTAACTTGCTTGATTTGCGCATCGTTGAAGAAGAAATTGTCGTAAAAAGTGACGCTATCGCAGGCAAGCGTTTATCTGATTTAAACTTATCTGAGTTTGGCTGTTTCTTAAACCGCGTGGTACGTGCGCAAATAGAAATGCCGATGGATTTAGACATTGTTCTCGCTAAAGGTGACGTCCTTCAGGTAAGCGGCGAGAAAAGCCGAGTACATGGACTCGCGGAAAAAATCGGTTTCATCTCGATCCACAGTCAAATGGCCGATTTACTCGCTTTTTGCAGCTTCTTTATTTTGGGTATTCTGTTTGGCCTCATCACGATGACATTCGGCCAGGTTTCGTTCAGCTTGGGTAACGCGGTAGGTCTTTTGTTATCTGGTATTACACTTGGTTTCTTACGAGCAAATCACCCTACTTTCGGCTATGTCCCGCAGGGGGCGCTGAATATGGTCAAAGATTTGGGTTTGATGTTCTTTATGGTGGGAATAGGTCTAAGTGCAGGCGGAAAGATGTTCGAACACTTGACTCAAGTTGGTCCAAAAGTGATTGGTCTAGCATTCATTGTTAGTGTTGTGCCTGTGGTACTGGCCTATTTAGTGGGCGCACACATACTCAAGATGAACCGTGCCCTGCTCTTCGGTGCCATTATTGGTGCCCGAACTTGTGCCCCAGCTATGGATGTCGTCAACGACTACGCTAAATCCACCATCCCAGCTCTTGGCTATGCGGGTACCTATGCGATTGCCAATATTCTGATGACGTTGGCCGGTACGATCCTGATAATATTAAGTTAATAACTTTGACTGATGAAAGCAAAAAAGGCGCTCAATGAGCGCCTTTTATATATCTGTTGTCTAATCAGTCATTCGATTAGATTTGGATAAAATCAGCTTCAACCGCTGGATTTACATCCGCTTCGTAATCTACGCCTTCAACACCGAAACCAAATAGTTTCAAGAACTCTTCTTTGTACTCTACGTAGTCAGTCAGTTCTTTTAGGTTCTCAGTCGTAATTTGAGGCCATAGCTCACGACAGTGCTGCTGAATGTCGTCACGAAGTTCCCAGTCATCCAGACGTAGACGGTTCATCTCATCCACTTCTGCTGCGCTACCATCTTCTTTGTACAGACGTTGGCTGAACATACGGTAGATTTGTTCCATACAGCCTTCGTGTACGCCTTCTTCGCGCATTTTCTTGAATACCATTGCAATGTACAGTGGCATAACAGGAATTGCGGAACTTGCCTGAGTTACAACAGATTTAAGTACAGCAACATTTGCACTGCCGCCTGTCGCTGCTAACTTGTCGTTTAGCGCTTTCGCCGCACGATCTAGGTCCATTTTCGCTTTACCTAGTGCGCCATCCCAGTAGATTGGCCAAGTTAGCTCAGTACCAATGTAGCTGTACGCGACTGTCTTACAGCCTTCAGCAAGAACACCAGCATCAGACAGTGCATTAATCCAAAGTTCCCAGTCTTCACCGCCCATAACGGTTACTGTGTCTTTGATTTCTTCTTCTGTTGCAGGCTCAACACTTGCTTCGATGATCACATCTTTGTTGGTATCAACAGCAGTTGATGTGTAAGTTTCACCGATAGGCTTAAGCGCTGAACGAACTAGCTCGCCAGTTTCTGGCATTTTACGTACTGGAGAAGCCAGTGAGTAAACCACCATATCGATCTGACCTAAATCTTCTTTGATCAGTTCGATAGTTTTCTGTTTCGCTTCATTTGAGAAAGCGTCGCCGTTTAGGCTTTTTGCGTACAGGCCTTCTCCACGCGCTAGCTTTTCAAAAGCAGCCGCATTGTAGAAGCCTGCCGTACCTGGTTTCTTCTCAGTGCCTTCTTTTTCGAAGAAAACACCGATAGTTGATGCACCGCCACCAAATGCCGCAGCGATACGAGAAGATAGACCGTAGCCACTTGATGCACCGACAACAAGAACGCGCTTAGGTGCGTTTTTGATTGGGCCTTGCGCTTTAGTGTACGCAATTTGTTCTTTTACGTTAGCTTCACAACCAACAGGGTGCGTTGTAGTACAGATAAATCCACGAATTCTAGGTTTGATGATCATATTCAACTTCCTTTAAAAAACCTTGTTAGGATAAAAGTTTCGTCGGGATTTCGCATCTAATTTCTGTAAAAATGCTCTGAAAAGGCAAGTGGTTGGAGCACTATCCCAACATCCACTCTGCAAGAACACAAAAAAGCACCTCATCGAGGTGCTTTTCTTAGTATTAACGGTTTACTATGCCGCCGGGTTCAAATGCGACTTTTTTGGGCAATCGGTTCGTACTTCAGAAAAGTCATGACTAAAGTGGTCAACTTGAATCGCCTTGTAACGCAATTTGTCTGCCGCCATGATTTGGTCAATTTCTTGCTCAGTTAACACGCCTGCTTCAAATGCTTGCTGCAGACGGTCGTGTAGCAGACCTTTACGAGCCACTTTCCCATCCTTCGCCGCCTTCATAAGCTTACGCTCTAATGGTTTGATTTCGTACATTGCGAGGAAGGCTTTCTCCATTAAGCCTACGCTGTCGTCGTCGGATTTTCCGATGTAACAAAGATGCGTGAGTCGATCACGTTGTGCTCCTGGCGTCATCATCGCTTCCGCCAGATTCACACACAGTTCATCGCTTGGCTTATTGAAATGATTGCCAAGTGGGAACAATAACCCTTTCAGCGCACCGCCAACGTATTTCACAGGGAAGTTGGTATAAGCCTCATTTAATGACTTAGATGCGTTATACAAACAATGTTGAACGGCGTAGTGGACAAAATCTAGATCGCCTTGTTGACGTCCTTCATCTTCATACTTTTTCAGTGCGGCAGACGCCATATATAGATAACTTAAGCCATCACCCAGACGTGCAGAAATCATTTCTTTACGCTTCAAATCACCGCCTAGTGTTAACATCGCGAAGTCAGCACTAACAGCAAGCGCTCGGCTTAATCTTGTGATTTCTTTGTAGTACTGCTGTGTTGGGCCACTCATGTGTGCTTTGACAAACCGAGAACCAGTTAGCGCCGCGCCAAATGCACCAAATGTATTGCCTACCGCATGTTTGATGTGTTTAAAGAGCAAGTTGTCAAATTCTTTCGCCCCTTGTTCAGAATCTGGATTCGCCGCGGCTTCCATTTCTTTCAGTACATATGGGTGACAACGAGTCGCACCTTGACCAAAAATCATCAGGTTACGAGTCAGAATATTCGCGCCTTCAACAGTGATAGCAACTGGAATACCGAGATAATGTTTAGCAAGATAGTTCATTGGGCCATCTTGAATCGCACGACCCGCATGGATATCAAACGAATCATTTAGAATAGTACGCGCGATTTCCGTCATGTGGTACTTGGCAATCGCGGTTACGATCCCAGGTTTTTCTTTCATATCGAGAGAAGTCGTCGTCAGCGTACGTGTCGCTTCTAGTAGGTAAGTAAGACCACCAATACGCCCCATTGCTTCTGCGACACCTTCAAACTTACCGATCGACATACCAAACTGTTTACGCACGTAAGCATAAGCACCGGTTGTACGTGTAGTAAGATGACCAATCGCTGTGCCAAGCGCTGGGAGAGAGATACCACGACCAGCAGAAAGACACTCAACCAGCATACGCCAACCTTTACCTGCGTAATCAGCGCCACCGATCAACCAATCCATAGGAATGAAGACATCTTCACCACGAGTCGGACCATTCATGAATGCAGAACCCAGAGGATCATGGCGCTCGCCTATCTCGACACCTTCATGGTCAGCGGGGATCAGTGCACATGTGATTCCAACCTCTTTCTTATCACCAAGTAGCCCTTCTGGATCCTGTAGCTTAAATGCTAATCCAAGCACTGTCGCCACTGGCGCAAGTGTGATGTAGCGTTTATTCCAGCTAACTCGCACGCCAAGCACTTCTTTGCCTTCGTGAGTGCCATAACAAACTACGCCTTGATCTGGTATACCACCGGCGTCAGATCCCGCTTCGGGCCCTGTTAATGCAAAACAAGGAATGTCGGTACCATCAGCTAAACGAGGCAACCAGTAATCTTTTTGCTCTTGTGTACCGTAGTGCGATAAAAGCTCACCTGGACCAAGAGAGTTCGGTACCATTACCGATACCGCGGTACTGATACTTCGAGTCGCAATACGAGAAACAATGGTTGAGTTCGCTAAAGCGGAAAATTCACGACCACCATACGCTTTTGAAATGATCAGTGAGAAAAATCGCTCTTTACGTAAGTACTCCCATACTTCAGGCGGTAAATCCCTGTCTTCTTTGACAATCTTCTGGTCATCAAGCATTTCTAGCAGGGTTTCAAGCTCATTATCCATAAATGACTGCTCTTCTGCTGTCAGTGTCGGCGTTGGATAATGGTGCAATGTAGTGAAGTTAGGCTTGCCTGAAAATAGTTCGGCATCCCACCACACACTACCCGCTTCCATCGCCTCTTTCTCGGTGCTAGAGAGAGGTGGCAATACTTTTTTGAACACTTTAAAAGCTGGGTCACTAATCCATTTTCTTCGTAGAGAGCTCATAGTTCAGATCCTTTTGTTCACGTAACCGCTCTGGGCATAATTTTATTATTGGTTTAACTTTCTTATTTGTCTTGTGCCAACTGCTTCGCTGACATTCCTGCTGACAAATAAGGAATCAGTAAATCGACGACAGATTTCACATCGACTTCCTTTTCAAATTTACTTTCAGCAAGCTCCGAAAGAGCTTGGCTTGAAGCCATCGTAAATACGCAGGTACCTAGCGTGAAGTGCAGTCGCCAAAACAGCTGCTCCTCACATAGTTCCGGGTTTGCCTTCATTATCGAGAAGGTGAAGAGGTTAAGTACCTCTTCATATCGAGTGGTGATGAACCAACGCAGATGACCTTGTACGTCTGTGTAACCACGGCCAATTAACAACATGAATAATGCAGTACCATTGGGGCGCACATCATTTAATGTACGCAAAGGTAAACGCAATGACTCAAAGACGTCGTCCATGTCGTAGCTATCACGCGTGTTTAACTCGATTAGTGAGGTTTTAATGCTCGGCATGAGCGCTTCTAGGTATCTATCTAAAACCGCTCTAACTAGCGTTTTTTTATCGCCAAAGTGATAATTTACCGATGCTAAGTTGACGTTCGCTTTACCTGTTATCGTTCTTAGCGAAGTATCATTAAAACCATGTTCAGCAAAGAGTCCTTCTGCGACATCGAGTATTTTTTCTTTTGTTGATGTTCTCGGGGCCATTTCAATCACTCGTATTAAACAACTGTTTGAAAATATACTCCTGAAACTTTAGATTAACAAATGATTAACATCACACTTTCACCAATTGGTCTGACCAGAACTTAGAAGGTGTGATCTAATCTTTTGAATTTAAGTCTAATAAGCAAATGATGCTCGCCTGAAGAAAATGACCAAGTTTCGCAAACCATCGTATTTGAAACGCTAGCAATGTCGTTAGGCGGTCGGAGCAGGAGGTGCGGGTTTGAAATGCAATTTAAGTTTATAGCTACTATAGAAAAGAGGGCTATCGAGTTTCAAACCGCCATTAAGTTGGTTACGCTGTTCGCCTCTTCTCTTACTTCTTTACGATACAAGCGGGCAGAAAGAATTAAATCGAATTTTTTTGAAAAAAAATGGAACTGTTTGGAAAAGGTTCGGTCTGAATAAATGTAACAACTAGGGCATTTTAAGTTTCACTGGCCGTCAAACTTGTTTCCATCTAATTGTTACGTTGCTGCTTTTTTCTTATTAACTCCTATGTTTGTATCCGCCCAGTCAAATTTTCGGCTGGGCTTTTTTTCGCCCGCAGATCTACCAACCTACCTTTTTCGATGATTCCGTTCATCTCCATGGGCTAGACATCCGCTTAATACGAAAGTGTCGCTATTAAGTCGCTGATGTACTGAACTATGGGTATAAAAAAGCCTCCCGATTGGGAGGCTTTACAAAATAGCGCATTTTTTATCTTACGCTTGCGCTTTCTTAGGCAAAGAAAAGTGCAGTAAGGCATAACCAAGTAATGCGGCTGTTGTCGAGCCCATTAAGATACCGAGTCGAGCATAGGTATCAAATTCAGGACTTACATTTCCGAACGCTAAAGAGGAAATAAAGATAGACATTGTAAAGCCAATACCACACAACACAGATACCGCAAAGATATGCTTGAAGTTAACGCCTTCAGGTAACTTAGCAACGCCCATTTTTACCGCTGCCCAGCTAAAGGTAAAGATACCTAGAGGCTTACCAACCAGTAGACCCAAAGCAATACCGAGTGGCAGCATTGAAGTTAGACCTGACATCGATACGCCTTCTAACGAAATCCCCGCATTGGCAAATGCGAATAGAGGCAGAATACCAAATGCCACGTATGGGTGAAGCGCGTGCTCCATATGTTTAAGTGGAGAATGTTCGCCCTGCTTTCCCTTTAGTGGGATAGCAAAACCAATCACTACACCTGCCAATGTTGCGTGAACACCAGATTTAAGCACCGCGAACCATAAGATCGCACCGACGATCATGTATGGCGTAAGTTTTGTTACTTCCTTCGCATTCAACATGAATAGGACACCAGTCATGATGAAGCCAACAAGCAACGCCATGGTCGACAGGTCACCGGTGTAAAATAGCGCGATAATAACAACCACACCTAAATCATCTATGATAGCAAGCGCCAGCAAGAACACTTTTAGACTTACTGGTACACGCTTACCTAATAACGCCATGATACCTAAAGCAAAAGCGATATCTGTCGCCGCTGGAATTGCCCAACCAGAAATCGCCTCAGGATCGTTGGCATTAAAGGCTACGTAAATAAGAGCAGGAGCTAACATACCGCCAACCGCTGCAATCGCAGGGAAAATTGCGGTTTCTTTTGATTTTAACGCACCTTCAAGTAGCTCTCGCTTAACTTCAAGGCCAATGAGTAAGAAGAAAACAGCCATTAGGCCGTCATTAATCCAGTGAGAAACTGACATACCAAATACATAAGTATGCAGTACAGATTGATAAGTTTCGCCCAGCGGTGAGTTAGCAATGGTCATCGCAATTGCCGCTGCAATCACGAGAAGAATACCACCAGCTGATTCCATTTTGAAAAAGTCACGAATGACATCGTTCATGGTTTCGTCCTTATATTTATTATCTTAATAAACGATTAACAAAGAATGATAAGAGTGTATAGCGGTCGAAAACTTTAGAATAATCGCTTCTTCAGAGTATAAACTTCGATTTTTCCGATATGAAGTTTACTATACATCGTATTTTCCAACATAACACTCAATTTTGATCACAGCGCGTACTTGTTGTTATCGCGCCAAATGTTTATCAAGATTATGAGAAAATCAGCATAACATGGCATGTACTGTCATGATAACCCCATACTTTTGAGAAAAATTCAGGAAGTTTCATCCACTAAAAAACCACCCATTAGGGTGGTTTTTATCAGAATTTAATAACCAGTGAGCTGCATAAAGCCCCAAGCCTCGTTGGAGCCAGAAGCTAAGGTAGGACCTTCCCAATACGGTATAACAAACGGAAGCCACATATCTGATTTGATAATACGAGTGGTCAAGTTAATTTGATGCTTTGGAATATTAATAATCCACTGCAAAGGCAGCCTTCTTCCATTTGATAAACTGGTCACTTGCATTGGTTTAATACTGATATCATCATCTGAGAGATTAATGACTTTACCTGAGCGTGTGGACAAGGTGCCAAATACATGCGGTGTTTGTCCATGGTGGCGATAGCGGCTGACTGTCAGTGCTCGACCATCATCTAAATTGAATACAAACCAATCCCAACCCTGTTGCCCTTCACCAATTAAGCCACTGCCCCACTCTTTCTGAGCCCAAGCAGAGCCAGCAACAGAGAAGCGTTTGCCATTAATGTTCAAACTCCCTTTCACCTTTAAAAATGGCGCACTAAAACTGAAAGAGGCAACAGATTGCAACGCGTGTTTAACCTGAAAACCTTTGTCTCCATTCACGACAAAGGGGCCATTTGTCATAGTATTGAGATCTAAACCAAACGTATCGGTAGTCACATTCAAGTTACCAGGGAAAGGCGTTGCACCAAGTGAACGCCACGTCCAATTATCAATCCATAACCTGAAAGGACGATTAGTCATGCCAGCTTGGCCTATCCCGCCTCTCGCTACACGTTGCTCTTTCCAGACGTGCGAACCATGGCTAACGACAACATGTGAAATGTACAGTTGAGGGTTTTGCCATCCGCTGGTTTCTCGCTCGTCTGTCGCGACCCTGAAGTAACTCCATTGAACATTGTATATTTTCCCTTGTTCATCTTTCAGTTTCGCAAAGTAGTGCCACCATTCATGTTGGTACTCGGGATGAAAGCGAAAGTCTGACGGTAAAGAGACATGCTCGTCAGGTAATACAGGTTCAAAAATCGTTTGATTTTCACGCGTTAGAATAGAATTAAGCTCGCTTTCTTGTGTTGCTGTCGCTTCCAACCAAAAAGTTGAGTAAAAAGCAGCCCCGGTCAAAAAGGCAAACGTAATAACAATGATCGTTGAAACTAACAAGCGTTTTTTAGAGCCCACTTTTTTCATTACAACGCGTCCCTTAATGACTTCATTGGCGTACTCTTAATCATTCTAATAACTGGCAATGCGCCAGCAATCATGATGGCAAGCATCGCCCAAGCAATAGTTTGAGCGTATTCCCAAGGAATCGTTTGAAGCTCCAGAGACCAGCCGAATGATTGCTTAATGATAATATCAACGATCAAGTGTGCAAGTGCCAGACCAAGTGGCACCGCAATAATCGCGGAAATGGCCCCGAAGACAAACAACTGCAAACCACCTAATGCGACAAGTTCCTTTCCGGATACCCCCATACATCTCAGCAAAGAGAAGTGCCGCTGCCGCGACAACTCGCCCGCCAATGTCGCGAAGAATAAGCCAAACACAGCAATAATCAGCGTGATGTTGCCCAAGGTTCCTGCAATAGCGAAGGTATGATCAAATACCCTCATTGCCTGACTATAAATATTACCATTATCAAACACACGGTCTTGCGGGAGGCGGAATACATTTTCTAAGCGATTTTTCAGCCCCTCCCCATTAACGCTATCTTTTAACACTACACCAAGGCCAACATTGCCCGTCCCTGCAAATGCATACAGCCAATTCCGGTGCGACATCATTACCTGGTTATACGGGTTTCCATAATCGTAATAAACACCAACGACTTGCCAGTCTCCACCCAGTGGTTCCTGCAAGTTAATGAAGTCTCCTGGGCGAATATCCAACTTCAAGGCCATCGATTCACTCACCATCAAGCTCTTGGTCGCGTGCAGTTGATACCAGTAATTCGGGACACCTAGTTTTACCGTCAGTGCATCTAGCTCACCTTCAGAAGAGCCTGTACTCACCACTTGCAAAGCACCATGTTCGGTTGGCATATCTTTTTCCCAACGCCACCAAACCGAGTTGACTTCTGGTTGGTTTTGCAGCCACGCACTCATCCGAGCTGCTGAGTTATTTGTCGGATAGATATAAATATCCGCTGCTAATCGCTGGCTGAGCCATTTATCGGTTGTATCCCTAAAGCTGCCTACCATCGTTTCTACGCCGATATTTGCCGCCAGTGCCAACATAAACGCCATTGTTGCCACACCGCGATAACTCATGCTCGCAGCTGCATCGGCAAAAAACCAACGTACACGTACCCAACGCATGGTGTAAGAAAAGCTCTGGAACATATGCCACATAATAAATGGCATGAACAAGGCCACACTAACCAACATCAGCGCAATAATGGCAAAGCCAGTTTCTTGTGTTTTCGGTGCTTGATACACTGCGATTGCCGCGACACAAAACGCACACGCAGCAAGAGCCTGCCAAGAGAACTCACGCCCTGCAAATCGCATTAATGACAGTCGAGAAGATAGACGAATTGGCTGTGACTTCAACAAACGAATCAATGGCCACAAACACGATATTAATGCGCCCATCGCTGCCATGATCAGACTATATAAGCTGGACTGCCAAGACCATCCTATTGTTAAGCCTACGTTGGCATCGTACAAATCGCTCAGGCTCGATGAGACTGCAGGGATCAGCTCATTTGCCAAGATCAAACCAAAAAAGTTACCACACGCCCACGCAATAAAGACGAGCAACGACAACTCTAACAACAATGCTTGAGCCAACTGCGTTCCGTTGACCCCCGTCTGTCTCAAAATACCCACCAAACGTTGTCGCTGAATAAATGACAAAGACATCGCTTGATAAAAAATAAACAACCCGACCAAAAATGACAGCATCCCCATCGCAGTGAGATTCATGTGGAATGCATTAGTTAACGACTCAAGCTCCGTACGCGTATTCCTAACGAGCGTCATGCCATTGGGAAGCATATTTTTCAGTGCTATTAGCTTTTCCTCTGGCATTTCACCACAAGAAATCGCAGATAAACCTGAGCTCCGCTTGAGCATACGCAACAACGATATATCAGTAACCAGCCGAGTCCCTGAGAGCATTTTGTTTTTATCGACTTGAATCGGTCCGAGACGACTTCCGTCATTCATCTCAATAAAGTCCCCATTCTGCCAACTCATGTAAGCGGCCAAATCTTGACTGACTAGAATGGGATAAGGAGGTTTCATTAATGATAAAACGGGCATCTCACCCAAAGATTTGCCTTGCTGCAATGGAATCATCGCGACAGGATCAATCCCCACCAGCATCAAGCTCATATCGGTTTTAGCATCTAGATGCAGCACGTCAAACGGCGCACATTGGTTAAACCCAGCTCGACGCAACTGGATATAGAAACCTTGAGGGATTTTATTGGCAGAGTGTTTAGTTCGGATTCGGTATGGCAAAGGATTGGAGAAAAGCTTTTCTCCTGTCGCATAACTTTGTTTTGCATGCTGGTTGATAGAAGTAACACCAACAAGAAGGGACACGCCTAAGGTTAACCCTAGCCAGACAAGAATAATTTGTAGTGGGTAACGACGGTAATGACCGAGTAGTGCCTTAACTACGGGCCATAACATGCAGTTGCCCTCCTTGAAGTCGAATCTTACCTTCCATATGGGCCGCCACTTTTTCACTGTGCGTCACTAACAGCAAAGTACACTCCAGTTGGCGAGCGAGACTCGTCAATAAGCGCATTACCGCTTCTGCGTTTCGCTCGTCTAGGCTACCAGTTGGCTCATCAGCGAGTAGGATTTTAGGTTCCATATAGAGTGCGCGAGCAATAGCAGCACGTTGTTGCTGACCACCAGATGCTTCTTCCGGGTAACGGCCTAGCAGAGGCATTAAATCCAGAGCAGAAAGAATTTGACGCCACAACTCTTTATCTTCTGGCAAACCTTTTAACTGACGACAAAAACGAATATTGTCGGCAATATTGAGCGTAGGAAGCAGGTTGAACTGTTGGAAGATATTACCAATATTGTTGCGGCGATAAAGGGTTCTCAAATGCTCTGGCGCATCATGCATGGCAAAATTTGGAAACTGAACTTCACCAGAGTCTGCAGTATCCAGTCCGGCAATTAAGTTCAGCAAAGTACTTTTACCCGAACCACTTTCTCCCATCAGAGCGACTTGGTCACCTTGCTGTAATGTTAATTCTGCCCCTTGTAATACAGGGTGAAATTCTCCCCCGTCTACATAGCCTTTACATAGGTCTGACAGTTTTAACATTGATTATGCCGCTCGGATGGTATTTAAAAATTGGGATCAGAATCTACACTAAAATCCTGTTAGTAGAAAGTATTTTGACTGCTTGATCACACTATGAGAGTACAAATGCAACTCGATTCACTTTCTGTTCCTAATTTTGTTGACGTATTGAGCAGATTTTTGCAGCTGCAGAAAGCTCTGTTTACCTCTATTGACCGATAAGGTTTTTCATCCATTTTCGGCTCACCATTCTTGGCAGACAAATCGTCCACTTCACAACTTCCTCGGTCAAAAAGAGTAAGTAAACCCATTGCGGCTCCCAACCGAGCTGAATCGCTGCAAATGCCGCGAGTGGAATCCCAATCACCCACTGCGCAAGAATGTCTTGATACAAACAAAACTTAACGTCGCCACCCGCACGTAATACCCCAACAATGACCATCATCGGCACCGAGCGTAATACGACACCTAAAGCAAGAATCACCATAAACTGTTCAGCTAACTGGCGAGTATCCGCTGTCAGTGCACTAAACGCATTAAGGATCCATTGATTGGACACTATCAATACAACAGCGACCACAAATGCGATAAACACATTCAAAATGACCGTAGCCCAAGCTTGGTAATACACAGGTTCAAAGTTTTTCGCGCCGAGTTGGTTACCCACTAAAACCGCAGCTGCATTCGATAGGCCAATCATCATAGCGAGAGCGATTGACTCAACGGGCGTCATCACCGACAACGCTGCCAAACCTTGCACACCCGCTTGCCCCATGATGGCATGGTAAGCGAACAATCCACCAGCCCATGCCAAAAAGTTAAATGTGGTCGGTAAGGAAAGGCTCAAGAAACGCGTTATTTTGTCTAAAACCAAACCTGCGCGTATATCATCCCAACCAAATGCAATTATGTGTTTCTTCAGCCATAAATAGCCAAATAGACAACCGACTTCGATAGCGCCACTGATAACCGTTGCAATGGCTGCCCCTGTAATCCCTAAAGCAGGAAAACCTAAGTGACCAAAAATTAACACCCAGTTGAGGAAAACATTAGACAGAATGCCTATACCACTAAAAAATGTGCTCAGCCCCGGTTGGTGCATCGCTCTCAACCCCACCGACATACTAGCGACACACGCAACAGCAAACATGCTAACGGATGAAATAATTAGATAGCTGGCCCCTAACTCAATCACTTCTTGTGAGTCTGTAGTCAGTTTCATAACTGGCTGTGGGAAAATAACAAACAAAGCAACAGCAATGGCGGCAAACACCATGGCTATCATCCATGTTAAAGCGGTACTGCGACGTACCCCGACTTTATCGCCTGCCCCCCAATATTGTGCGGTCAGTAATGCACCACCCGTCGTCACCCCAACTAACATGATGGTAGTAACAAACGTCGCGCGCGCCGCTACCCCAACAGCGGCTATTTCAGCTTCACCAAGTTGGCCGAGCATAAGCACATCGACGAGGCTTCGGCTAGAAAACATCATGCTTTGCAGTGTAATTGGTAGCGCGATCGCAAATAAGCGACGTAAGAATGCTTTATCTGCATGTATTGAGAGTTGAGAGAGAAAAGTCACAAGCGCTCCAACGACAACTTATTGATAGAATGGGGAAAGTGTCTCATGATTATACTCTGTGGTGTTTATTCCACCAACGATTAAAAGGACAGATAATGAAAAAGGTGTTGGTGCTAGGCGCCTCGGGTTACATTGGTTCTCAACTTCTTCCGTTACTCTTAGACAAAGGTTACGCCGTCACGGCTGCGGCGCGACATATCGATTATTTGGAGTCAAGGACTCGACCCCATCCTAATTTAACGTTGCGGTATCTGGACCTAGCCGACGCAGAAGCCACGCTCGCTGTGGTGAACGATTTTGACTTGGTATTTTTCCTAGTACACGGAATGGCACAAGGCGATGACTTTGTTGAGTACGAGCTAAACCTTGCTTTGAACTTTAAATACGCATTGGAGCAAAGCCGTGTCAAACATGTCATTTATTTAAGTGCCATCCAACCGCAAACCGGAAACTCGCGCCATTTAGCCGCACGCAAAGCAACGGGCAAAATTATCCGACAGTCTGGCGTTCCAGTAACTGAATTGCGTGCAGGCGTCATCATTGGCCCCGGCTCCGCGGCTTTCGAGATCATGCGAGATTTTGTCTACAACTTACCTATTTTGATTGCGCCTAAATGGGTCGACTCAAAAGCCAACCCTATTGCCCTACCCAACCTCAATCACTATTTATTGCAGCTGGCCGAAGCATCACCCCCAGAAGAAAGCCAAATTTATGAAGTTGGTGGGCCAGATACACTCAGCTACCGCGAGCAGTTTAAAGTCATTTGCCGAATCACCAACAAGCCTTATCGGCTGTGGTCGACACCGTTGCTTACCCCCAAAATGGCATCGTACTGGCTCGGCTTGGTCACCTCTGTACCAGCAAACATCGGCAAAGCATTACTCGCGGGGTTAGAGCATGACTACATTGCCGATTCCAAAGCGATTGAAGCACGATTTCCGCAAACGCTGATCAGCTACGAGCAAGCGGTATCCGATACCATTCAAGATGAAGGCACGTTTGTACGCAGCAATGTTTGGGGCTTTGAACCAGCGGCACTTCGTCGATGGCAACCAGGGTATGGCTACTACCCTAAACAAGCCGGTGCGAGCATAAAAACTCAAGCCTCCGCTGCGGCATTATGGAAAGTGGCTCAAAAAATCGGGAGTCGTGAAAAAGGCTATTACTTTGCCAACATTTTGTGGCGCACACGTGAATGGCTCGACATCTTTTTTGGTGGCGGGAAACCGATTCGCGTTTCTCCTCCGGGGCCGGAGCTCAAAGTCGGCGATTATATTGACTCTTGGAAAGTGATTCGCTGCGAGGAAGATCAGTTCCTCTCACTGTTTTTTGGGATGAAAGGCCCGGGGCTTGGACGTTTAGAAATTACCATCAAAGACCATGGTGATGAACGAGAACTGGATATCACAGCTTGGTGGCACCCGCAGGGGTTTCTCGGGCTGCTTTACTGGTTTGCCATGATGCCAGCCCATCTATTCATATTCAAAGGCATGGTCAAAGCCATCGCGAAAGAAGCCGAAAGTATCAGTATTACTCCTCAGGTGGGACAGTCTCTGGAGAATCTAGAGAAATAGGCAGGTGATGGGCAATCCCCGCATGGCAATCAATGCACGATTGATCTCGACTTTCCATCATTTGATGTCGACGCGCAACGGTTCGTCCTTGCGCTTCGAAATCCATCTTGTCAACAGAATGGCAGTATCGGCACTGCTTTGATTTATTCTCGATAAACTGCTTTGTAACTTCAGCTGCTAATCTCGGACGATGTTCTGCCTCGAAATTCTCAAGTGTAATATCACCAGTCAGTTTGTGATAGATATCTGCTGTAGCGCCGATTTTCAATGCTATTTTGGCAAAAAACTCCCTAGGGACATGGCAATCACTGCACGTAGCGGCAACCACACCCTGAGCATTTTTGAAGTGTGGGGATGCTTGGTACTCCTCAACTATCGTATCCATCCCAATATGGCAACTGTAACAAAACTCGTTGCGATTGGTGTAATCCATACCAAAGTGAAAAACACTAACTGCCAACCCACCAAGGATAAACGCCAACAAGCCACCAATTGGTATGCCGAGCATCCACTTCCTGTTTGGTTTACGCCATAAACTCATCGGGGTTCATCCCAAAACAGCGCTAGCGATAACTCGCATAGTATTCTACGAGCGCGTTTAAATCATCGGAACTAAGCCCTTTGAACGCCTCATCCATTTTTTTATCAACGGAGCGTTTGCCTTGCTTAAACTGTTGCAACGTAGTGGCGAGATAGCCCTTCTGCTGACCAGCTAAAATCGAAGCTTCATCCAGAGCGTTACTGCCACCATCCGAATGACAGTTCTCGCAACTTTTCGCGTGGATAGCCTTACCTTTCATCGCTAACGCTTGATCAAAAGACTGCTTAGCTGGCACAAACTCAAGCCCAGCATAATGTTTTGCTAACTCTTCAATCTGCGCTTCAGATAAAGATTTGACTATCGTCATCATGTCGCCTTTTTGGCTCGTGTCTCCGTATACGTGATTAACCGAAGCTGAGGGTCTGCCTTCAAGGTAACGCAACATCTGGTCGAAAAAGTTGAACTCGGGAATCCCTGCGATTGTCGGAATATTCGTTTCTGAGCTAACACCGTTTGGCCCATGACAAGCTTCACATTCATGTTGTGAAATTAGCTCACTTGGTGACGCTAAACTGTGGGAGGCCAAAACTGAGTTAATGGCTAACACCGAGGAGAATTTTAGAGATAATTTAATTAGTTGGTGCATATTAGACTGACTCCGTAGTAATTATCTTTGTTAATTAAAAACAGACAGCGAATAAACGATAAGAAAATCATTTTATAAACGCGACTTAAAACCAACGATATCCAAGATAAAAATATTAAGCCGTCAACCATTTAAAGTAGCGTAGTTCAATACCCTTACTTTTTCTGCACCGACCTCTTCAAGAACAACAAACCTCAATACAAATAATTGATTTAAAAACATAATAATTTAAAACCCAAAATTCACGCACAGAAAAAGAGGTTTATTTTAATAATATTTCATATTGCGTCTATACTCTTACAAGCCATGTATTTCGATTTATTCTAGCGATGTAAATATGGATATTTTGCTTTTGGCTTGAATACAAAATTAATATTTCAATCAATTGCTTATTGAGATATTTAACCATTCCAACGCAATCCCACTTACTTTAGGACGAATCGAGAGGGACTATGAACGGTTTAAAGTCGATCGCTACATTAATATTTTTTATTTTACTGCTCACCGGATGTGGTCCAGACAGCAAAAACGATCAGAATACATCACCACCTGCACTTGGTGATTTCGAAATCAGTGTTTCCGAGCCATCATTGATCACTCAAGAAACCGGAGAAACCAAACTGGTAGTCGATTTTACCGTCAAAGACGGCAGTGGCAGATCTCATGAGCTAGACGAAACGAAGGACTTTCGCATCGCACTTCTTAAAGCAATGCCCTCTCGTGTCGATACACAAAATTCGAGCGATCCAGCCTTTGCCTTCAATGGGCGTCATGGCAATACCTATTGGAAGAGTTTCCATCACTCAAGTAATACCACAAATAACCGTGCCAGCATGGAGAGTGTTTGGGATGGAACACTAGTAAAAACAGACGAGGGGTATCGCTACACGTTTGCCATTCCTGACGTTTTAAAAGTGTCCGATCCTTACACTGCCGACTCTTCTAACAACAATGGTTTTATTGCTTGGGATGCGGATAAACTCCACCGAATCGTCATGGCGTATGGCGAGCAAGGCAACGGTTTTACCTACGTGTTTGAATGGGTGCCGCAAGAAAGTTCAGATACGGCTGTCTCCCGCAATGTGATTGAAACAGGTACCTGTGAAAACTGTCATATGGGCGAACCGCTTCATCATGGACCCGGCTATCGCTCAATTGATAACAACATTGCCGTTTGTACCGCTTGCCACAATGACAGTAACCCAGGCGCCGCGCCAGCCAGACGCCCTCTCGCTGCCGTTGTTCATCAATACCACGGTAATGTTTTCAAATTAGGTAGCGACAGAAATAACATCGACACTTACAAACAGCCTGTCGACGAGAATGACGTGCTCGTTACCGACATCAATGGTTTAGTCATTGAAGGCAACCCTTTCCCGCAAGATGCCCGTAACTGTGCAACCTGCCATTCGACCGATGTCGCGAAAGCATCAGACGCCAACAATTGGTTTGAACACCCAAGCCAAGTTGCCTGTGAGACTTGTCATTTGTACCGAGACAGAGGCGCGCATGATAACCAAGTCGGTACGGTTTGGGTAAGAAACGGCGAGCCACAAAACTCCTGCTCGGGCTGTCACCGACCTTATGACCGAGATGACAATGGCGATCCAATCATCGGCCAAGACGCAAGCCGAAGTGCTAAAACGGTTCACGTAATGCGTTTAGAGAATCTTGCAAAAGCGCGTGATTCGCTTGAAATCAACGTTGAAAGCGCGCGATTTATTGATGACCAGTTTGAGATTGAACTAAGAGTGTCGAAAGCGGGCACAGGTATTGAATCCATCAACGAACTGACCCCTTTCATTAATGAACATGGGCACCTCAATTTGTTGCTGAACTGGGATAACGGCCAAGGCCCGATAGTCGCAAACAACAGTCTCAACGTCGCCGATGATGGCGCACTTGGTGACGGCTGTGAGGCTCAAGGAGAAGGCCTATTCTTGTGTCATAAAGACTTCACTGACGCTGCGATTAAGCCAATCTCCAACTCTACGTTGACGGTTAACATCGCCGACATGCCACTTTGCGCCAACCGTAGAGATGGCGAGCTCGCCGAATGCGTCACGTTTGAAGGCATCGATCTTATCAAATCGCCTTTCGTCATTGCCGCCAATAACGCATCCGGCTCGTTTGATATGTCTGGTATCAACAAGCAACACAAACTGCCAGTTGGCGCGGACATTTCATCGTGTAACGATTGTCACAAAGAGCTGACTATCCATAAGCTCGGTGAGCATCCACATGCCGCCACCGACTTCCAACAATGTAAAAATTGCCATAACTCTGAACGTTCTGCGTTTTATCCTGGAATGGCGGCTGATCTAAAGTACCACGTGCACTCATTCCATGCCTTTGGCTCCGCTCATAGCGGTGAAGCGCCTTTCCCTGGCGCAGTCAACAACTGTGAGGCCTGCCATACCAATGCTCAATACAACTTACCTAGCCAACAAAATACGCGCCCTTCTCTGGCAAGTGGTAAGTACTTTAGTCCTGCATTAGTCGCCTGTGGCGCGTGTCACTTAGAGTCATCTTTAGCTAATGCTGACCCGGATACCGTGGCAGGAGATGCGCCTCTGAACCATATGCTGAATCACGGCGCGGTATTTGGAGCAGACACAGCAGCACAAGCAACAGGCTCCGAACAATGTGCGACTTGCCATGCTATTGGTCAGTCACAAGGGGTAGATAAGGTTCACAAGGTATACGACTACCGTTGAATTCGTCATTGAACACAATGCTTTGACAATTAAGGATAAGAAAAGGAAGAGCTATGAAAGCAATGTTTCTGCGGTGGTTGGTAGCTGGGATACTTGGGTTAGGCGTCATCTTCACCGTCAGTTCGGAAGATGTCGCCAAGCCAGAACCCGAGGCGGCGACGTTAACTCAAGAAGAAATTGAAACCATATTAGACACCAAGTTTTCCGAGGGGAAATATTCACGCCGCGGACCAGATGGCTGCCTTCGTTGCCATGACGATACCTCAGACAAACCTGCAACCGGTATTTTCGACAACATCCACGGCAAGTCAGCGAATTTGCATGGGCCAATGAATGATAAACAATGTGAAGCATGCCATGGCCCAGCAAACAATCACGCGCGCAATCCGCGAAAAGGACAAGTTCGTGAGCCGATGATCACCTTTGGGCCAAACTCCCCTGTTCCGGCCGAAAAGCAAAACAGCGTGTGTTTATCTTGCCACCAAGATGCGAAACGCTCGACTTGGCATAGCAGTGAGCACGCTTTTGAAGGGCTGTCTTGTGCAAGCTGTCACCAACTGCATCAAAAAAACGATCCGATGATGGTTGCCGAAATGCAAGCAGACAAATGCACCGATTGCCACTCCCGCACCAAATCGGATATCCACAAACGCAGTCGTCATCCTATCATTGACGGCGTCATGACTTGTTCTAGCTGCCACAATCCACATCAGGCATTAAATGAAGCAAGCCTGAACTGGTCAACCGTCAATAACGCTTGTTACGAGTGTCATGCAGAAAAACGCGGCCCATTCTTATGGGAGCATGAGCCTGTAACTGAAGATTGTACATCCTGCCACACACCTCATGGTTCAGTGAACAAAGCCCTGCTCAATAAACGGCTGCCAATGCTATGTCAGGAATGTCACCGTGTGCCACATGCAAACGTAGCCATTCCTGAAAACGACTTGAGAGTGCGCGGCGGAAGTTGTTTGAACTGCCACAATCAAGTGCATGGCTCTAACCACCCACGTGGTCAAACATTAAGTTATTAGGAGGGAGGCATGAAACTATCTCAACTGTGCATCGCTATTTCCCTTGCTTTTGCTGTGCAAGCGCACGCCAACGATTATTCGTTACAACGTTCTCAACCAGCCGACACTAGCCGCTGGCAGTGCAGTGAATGCAGCAGCGATGGCACGTGGAGTGGAGAAGTCAGCGCTGGCGTCGGTTACCTTAACAACGATGGTTCCTCGCGATTCTATAATTGGAATCCACCCGTTTACGGTACAAACTCTGACAATAAACACTTTAACGCGAGCCTAAACGCCGATATCGAACAATATGAAGACGATGGGTTCTACAATCGAATCGTCGTCGAAGATCTTGGTTTGCAACGCTTCTTACTGCAGTGGGAAATGAGCCAGTACGACGGATTACGTGTCCTCGGCAGTTACAGCGAAACTCCGTATTTCTGGAGTCAGTCCTCACTCAGTGCGTATCATCCAAGAGAAGGTGCACTCGTTAGTGGTGACCTATCGAAATATGAAAACTCAGTGACGCGAGAGACGTTTAAGTTAGAGCTCAAGTACACACCACATACGCCATGGAAGCCATATGCATCCATGAAGCACGAACGTAAAGAAGGCACAACTTCACTTTATTCATCGACCATTCCGGGTTACGCCAACGCACCGGGATTCATACCTAAAGACGTCGATCATGAAACCTTAAATACTCAAGTAGGAGTGAGCTACATTGAAGATTTGTGGCTGTTGGATATTGCGTATCGCGGCTCGTTTTTCCGCAATGACAAGTCCGCACTCTATTACGGCGGCATTACCACCCCTTACGCCAACCACATCGCGTATGAGCCTGACAACGACTTTCACCAGTTTGCTGTCACGGGGAATTATCGGTTGAATCAACAAACGTTCAGTGGCCGCTTACTTTGGTCACAGACGTCTTCTGAAGGCGGGTTAAATCCATTCCCGCAGTCCCCCGTTAACTCTAATACATTCCATGGCGAAACCAACACTTGGCAAATGAGCGCGGATTACCACAACAAGCTTTCGCGAGACACAGCTTTCGCCATTTCTGCAGACTATTCAGACAAAGACGATAACTCCGATAGAAACACCATCATCGGATCGACGAGAGAAAAATACGACCACACCAAAACCAAACTGGAAGCAACACTCAAGTATCGTGTTACTTCTGATGTAAAAGTGAATACGGGTTACCATTTTAGACAAGATGAGCGAAGTTATGCTGATAGGAAACGTACCAATGAACAACGCGTTTTTGTTGGTGCCCAGTACAGACCAAATAGACCGTGGCAATTAGGCGGTAAAGTCTCCTACTCTTTTCGCGATGGCTCTGATTGGCAGGACGACAGCAGCGACTCGCCTAATTTGCGCCAATACTATTTAGCCGATAAAGAGAGGATTGAGCTCCGTGGCGACGGCGGCTATGACGTAACAAACGATGTCCAGTTACTTGCTGAGCTTTGGTACGGAAACGACGACTATGTTAAACCCGATATAGGTTTAAGCGAAGGAGAAGATTACGGCTACGATATCAGCGTCAACTTCAATTTACTCGACGGACTAAACGGGCATGTTTTTTACAATCAACAGGTCATCCGCTCCGAGCAACAACAAGCAAACTCTGACGTTGTCGGTTGGAATCGCTACACCACCAAACTCAAAGATGACATCACAACCATTGGCTTTGGTGTGAGTAAAGAGCAGCTACTAGACGACAAACTTTCTATCTCGTTTGATTACAGCTACAGCCAAGCTGATGGAAAATCTTCAACCACATCTGGTGGCTACCAATATCCTGATAACGAGGCGAACTCGTACCGATTTGAAGTCATCGCTGACTATGAAGTATCTGAAAATCAAAACGTGCAGCTTAACCTCCGTTATGAAGACTACTCAGAAGAGGATTACTTGTTTAATAACGAAACCGAAACGATGGGCGACGTTTTGCAAAGCTATGAAGGTTTATATGGTGGCGTCTATTGGAAATATCGCTTTTAAATACAGAGTGACGTAACAAAAAAAGCATCAGACGTTTCAAACGCCTGATGCTTTCGTATTTCAACTCTACTGCTGTGAGAAGTTGATTAAGCTTGGAAGCTCAACGGAATCTCAGCCAATTGGTTACCTTCGTTTGCAGGAAAGATGAGGTACTCGCCGTGGTATTTCACCATCGATTTGTAGTCCGTCACTTTATGCACCATAAAGCCCGCTTGCGCTGCTTTCTCAACAAACTCAGCATGGTTGCCACGTACAAACCAGCTCATTGGCTTGACGAGCAACTCGCCGTCGAAGCAGCTTTCGCATTGATCTGCACATAGCGCCAAAGAGTTTTGACCTTCAGTGAAGATTTGGATTTTGCCACAACCAACCAATTGTTCAGAGGTAGAAACTTCCCAGCCAGCTTGCTCCATCAAATCAAGAAATGATTCAATATCGGAGTCTTTTATCACCTTGGACTCTTCACCTTCAGGAAAAAACTGAGCGTAAAAAGCGGAAATACGCTTGAAGATAAACAACAAACCAGCGTCATTACCCTTTGAACGACCCGCTTTTTGCCAACGTGTTAAGTCATCGCCTACGGCTCGACCGAAACGCTGAGATTTAAGTGCTTTGGTAACCCAGCGCACTAAATAATGGTTATTCGCAACAGGGGCATTGGCTAACTTACCTGAGCGATGCTCTTGATCTAACTCTCCAAGTGCTGAGTTAACTAAGTTTTGAATTTCTTTGGTGTAATTCGACATTACGCCTTTCTTCCTAAAGTCCAATAAAACAGTGCTGAAAGCACAGAACAAGCAAACATCACAATGATCATCGGCCACGCCACATTACCTGGTAGTGATGCCACCAGCGCGCCAACCAATGAGCCGATACCGAATCTTAACGTCCCCGCCAGAGACGAAGCTGTACCCGCCATTGATGGGTAGCCACTTAAAAGCAGCGCCATAGCGTTACTACCTATCGTCGACAATGTACCGATAAACAGCACAACAAAAGGTACGATGCCCCATAATCCGAAGTCCATTAACCAACTTACGAATAAACCAATCCCCGCCAAAAGTTGCACGAACAACCCAAAACGAAGCATGGCATGAGAGCCAACTTTCTTCACCAAGCGACCATTAATACTGGTCATTATGATCATCGCAACAATGTTCAAACCAAATAAATAACCAAAGTGGTCTGGTCGAACACCATATAAATCAATATAAACAAACGAACCCGCGGTCAGAAATGCAAACATTCCGGAAAATGAAAACGCTCCAGAAAGCATCAAGCCTATCGCTTCAGGGTTGGAGCATAATCTGGCGTAGTTTCTCATCGTAGTGCGAAAACGAAGCGGCTGACGATTTTCTGGTTTCAGCGTCTCTGGAATTTTCCAAAGTACCAGTAGAATTACCACCACAGCGAAAATGGCTAACACCCAAAAGATCGAACGCCAACCAAACCAGATAGCTAAGTGACCACCGATCATAGGCGCGACCAAGGGTGCCATGGTGATCACTAAGGTGACGAAAGACATTGCACGAGCAAAGTCTTCACGGTCAAACATGTCACGCACGACGGCTTGGATAATGACAGCCGCTGCCGCGCCAGCAAAACCTTGCGCTGTTCGCACATAAGTCAATGCATCAATGCCGTTTGTGGTCGCACTCACTACCGCCGCTAATCCAAAGAAAAGCACACCCAAAATCAGTACAGGTCTACGGCCAAAACTATCGGCAAGCGGCCCGTGAATTAACTGGCCAATCGCAAAACCTGCCGTATAAGCCGTCAACGTAATCTGAACCGCGCCAGGCGCAACACCCAAATCTTTCGCGATGGTTGGCATTGCAGGCAGATACATGTCGATCGCCAAAGGCGTCAAAGCACCAATCGCTCCTAATACAAGAAACAATAGAAAACTGATTTGGGATTGCGGAGCGCTTTGCGCTTTTTCTGTCATTCTTTTACCTCTTGTTGGAGCCCTTTCGTCAATACTTTCAGAGCAAAGTGAACGTAACGGACGGTTCTCATATCGTTGAATCTAGAAGCCAAAGGCCTGCTCTATCAACGTTCGAGAATCATAAGGGCAAATATGTACCAAGGTGTGACCTTGACGAACTCGACATAGAAAAGCGTGTGAAAGCGAAGTGTGTTTATGAGAAATAGACACAATGCAATGGAATTGATTCCACCATTTACTTACTCACCACAGCCGAAGGCTTTGCAATAAGAGTATGCATGGCTCAGCTAAATGCAAAGGCATATCACTCAGATGAGTAAGCACACCGGAATTGTCTAGGCACTAATTTTGGTAGGAAAATTAATTTTGAGCCAATTCCTACCAAAAAACTAGTTCCAATTGGGAACTAAAGAATTTCCCATGCCGATAATTAATTCCAAATAGAGTCAATTTCTTCTTGCGTGAGGTAGCGATAATCACCAGGTTCTAGTGCCTCATCGAGTTCAATCGAACCAATACGCTCACGATGTAAGTACTCAACTTTATTTCCTAACGCCGCAAACATGCGTTTCACTTGGTGATACTTACCTTCCACAATAGTTAACAATACTTCATTCTCTGCCTCGTTCACGATCTCCAAACGAGCAGGTAATGTTGCTTCTGATTCATTGCGCAAAATGATGCCTTGTTCGAGCTTTTCCGCGTAATCAGGCTGAATCGCATCGACAAGCCAAACACGGTACGTTTTCTCACACTTATGCTTAGGTGAGGTAATACGGTGAGACCACTTACCATCATCCGTAATCAACACCAAACCGGTTGTGTCTACGTCTAATCGGCCTGCAAAGTGAAGGTTTTCAATTTTAGGCTCATCGAGCAATGCGAATGCAGTTTGGTTGTAGCCATCTTCATGTGAACAAACAAAGTCAGCAGGCTTGTACAACATAATGTAACGAGGACCAGGAGCACCAATAACACGGTCTTCCCACATCACTTCCGCACCTTCAGGTACTTTAAATGCACCACTTTTTTGAACCTCACCGTCAACGGTGATGTCACCACTTTTGATGATCTTTGTTGCCTGTTTGCGCGTTGCACCCAGAGCGTCACACAAATATTTATCTAAACGCATGAATACCTCATTGAATTATACCCAAGTAACCTCCAAATCTTGGTTTAAAGGTCACTTGGGTATAAAAGTCAGGTATTATAGCGTTCCTCGTTCGAATAGTTGAGCAATTTCACATATTTTCATGTACACACTTCGCCCTTATCAAGCCGACTCGGTTAAAGCAGTCATTCACTACTTTCGTAAACACTCGACACCAGCAGTGATCGTACTGCCTACTGGTGCCGGAAAAAGCTTGGTGATCGCAGAACTTGCTCGCCTTGCGAAAGGGAGAGTGTTAGTCCTCGCTCACGTTAAAGAGCTGGTCGAGCAAAACCACGCGAAGTATGAAGGTTATGGTTTAAAAGGTTCCATCTTCTCAGCAGGATTGGGGCGAAAAGAAACTGACCAGCAAGTCGTGTTTGCTTCGGTTCAATCGGTCGTACGTAACTTAGATTCGTTCAAAAACCAGTTTTCTCTGCTCGTTATTGATGAGTGCCATCGTGTGCCGGATGACAAAAACAGCAGCTACCAAAAAGTTATTACTCACTTACGAGAACTGAACCCAGGCATTAAGGTGCTGGGACTAACTGCAACGCCCTATCGTTTAGGAATGGGCTGGATTTATCAGTACCATACCCGAGGTCAAGTACGCACCGAAGAGCCGCGATTCTTCCGCGATTGTATTTTCGAACTGCCGATCCGTTACTTGCTCGACGAAAACTTCCTCACTCCAGCCCGCATGATGGACGCGCCCGTTTTGTCTTACGACTTCTCGCAACTGAAACCCGCAAACACCGGACGCTACAAAGAAGCAGAAATGGACATGGTGATCGATAAAGCCAAACGTGCGACTCCGCAAATTGTTGAGCAAATCATGCAATATGCGAGAGAACGTCAAGGTGTCATGATCTTCTCCGCGACTGTCCGACACGCACAAGAGATCCGCAGTTTACTGCCTGAAGGCGAAACTGAAATCGTCATTGGTGATACACCTACGCCGGAGCGCGATGCGATCATCCAAGCGTTCAAGAATCGTCAAATAAAATATTTGGTCAATGTTTCGGTACTGACTACCGGGTTTGATGCGCCGCATGTCGATTTAATCGCGATTTTGCGACCAACAGAGTCAGTCAGTCTGTACCAGCAGATTGTAGGGCGAGGATTACGCTTATCAGACGGAAAATCAGAATGTTTAGTGCTTGATTACGCAGGCAACAGCTACGATTTATACCAACCTGAAGTCGGTGATCCCAAGCCAGACTCTGACAGTGAAATTATCACGATTCCCTGCCCGGCTTGCGGATTCAATAACAACTTCTGGGGTAAATTGGATAGTAACGGTTTCTTGGTTGAACACTTTGGCAGACGTTGCCAAGGTTACTTTGAAGATGAAGACACAGGCGAGCGTGAACACTGTGGATACCGTTTTCGTGCCAAATACTGTGGTGAATGTGGTGCCGCCAACGATATCGCTGCGCGCATTTGTCATGAGTGTGACGCAACGCTTGTTGATCCAGATAAAAAATTAAAAGAAGCCCTTAATCTGAAAGATGCATTGATATTTGAATGCACAGAAATGGACCTGTCAGTATTCAAGTCCAGTGATGGTAAATCTCAACTCAAGGTGACGTATTCTGGTGAACCATACCAAGGAGAAGGCAATGCGTTAGTTCATGAGTTTTGGTCATTGAGTACCAAAAAACAAAAACAAACGTTTAAAGACCAGTTTGTGCGCCCTCACTTGGCAGACAAGCATCGCCCTTTTGAAGAGGCTTCACCGACACGTGTTGTTGCCAATCAACATCGTTTCCGTTTACCTCAGTTTGTTATTGCAAGGAAATCCGGTCGCTTTTGGAAATTGCGAGACAAAATTTTTGAAGACGAGTTGAAATAACGTCCGCAACATTTAGTAAAACTGAACTCGATGATTCACTCTCTGTTCATCTATATCCGATATACTGCGGCTAACGTTCTAGAAAAGGTTTGACTATGTATAAAGCAACGACTTCTCAACATTCTGCGTTACTTTTCGGCCTTATCACGACATTGATGTGTGCACCAAGTTTCGCCAAGCATGACGACTACTATGCCTCACAAAATGGTCACGCCATCGTGCAAGATGTCGAAAAGCCTGGAACACGTATTGAATTCGATGAAGATCAAGATGAGGTCTATCGCGCGGTTCAACAAGGATATATACGACCATTTTCGGACCTTTACGCCGCAGTAGAAAACGACCTATACGGCCGTATCATCAAGGTCGAGCTTGAAGAAGATGATGATGCTTGGGTGTATGAACTGAAAATCCTGTACAACAATAGCGTCTTGAAAGTTGAGTATGACGCCGCCACGCTGGAAATGCTTGAGATCAAAGGTCGCAGCTTTAACAAAGCGTTAAAGCCACAAAACAACTAAACTGGTCTAATGCGTAATCCCGACGCAATGCGTAGCTTACTTCGATAACACTCCCAACATAATAAGAATCACCAATATGAAAATACTTGTCGTTGAAGATGACCCTCGTTTAGGCGAGCAAATCATCGAAACATTAGAAAGTACCGGCTGGGTACCAGAATTATCTCAAGATGGCATAGACGCTCTGTATCGCGCGACATCGGAAGAATGGGACGCTATTGTTCTTGATCTAGGACTGCCGAAATTGGATGGCCTCACTGTGCTAAAAGGCATTCGAGATGAAAACATCAATACCCCTGTCGTTATCCTGAGTGCTCGCGATACCCTAACGCAGCGAGTTGAAGGTCTAAACGCAGGTGCAGACGATTACCTAACTAAGCCGTTTGAAATGGTTGAGCTTATCGCTCGTATTCGCGCACAACTACGAAGAGCATCAGGTAACGCCTCTCCTGTGATGCAAATTGGCGACTTGAGCTTGGATACGCGCACTTCTAAAGTCATGTGGCAAGGGCAAGCAGTAAGCTTAACGGCGCTGGAGTATAAAGTGGTCGCTTACTTTATGCATAACCCAGAAAAAGTAATTTCTCGCACCGAACTCGTCGAGCACATTTACAAACAAGACTTTGATCGTGACTCCAACACAATCGAAGTTTTTATCGGCCGAATTCGCAAAAAAATCGCGCCAAAGATCATAAAAACTGTCCGAGGGTTGGGATACCAATTAAATGCCGAATAAGAACAGGCTACCGTTGAACGCAATAAAACGACTGAGTATCAAAAGTCGCCTCGTTTTAGCGGCGATCGTTTGGTTGACGGCAATGATCCTCGCAGCTGGTGTGACGATACCGACCCAAGTGTACAACTATATGGTTGACGACACTCGCTCACAGCTGAGCATTTTTATGGATGAAATCGCCGCTCAGTTAGAAGTCGATGAGACTGGGCACCTCTCACTCGCTGCTCTGCTCTCAGACCCTCGATTTAACCGACCTTACAGTGGTTTATATTGGAGTGCCTCCACTGAGACGAGTCTCGAGCGTTCTCGTTCTTTGTGGGACAAAAAAATCGAATACAAAGGTCTGGATAACGATGCTTACGGCGCGAGAGGCGAAAGGCTGATTACCATAGAAAAAGCTCTATACTTACCAGATTACGATGGGCCTATCCATATCATTATTGGTATTGACGAAGAGCCTATCAAAAGCACCCTGCAAACGCTAATCGGGCAACTCTGGCTTATTTTAGGCTTATTATTCGCAGGGGTTCTTGCCGTCATTTTGCTGCAAATTGCATGGTCATTGAGTCCGCTTACGAAGTTACAAAAAGAGTTGGCCGAGCTGAAGTCTGGTAACAAAAAGAGTCTAGAAGAAACCTATCCGAAAGAGATTTCTCCTCTTATCTTCGACCTCAACGCTCTGCTTTTCCATTATCAGGAGTTGTTAGAACGAGCTAGGAATCATGCAGGCAATCTCTCACATGCGCTAAAAACCCCACTTTCTGTCCTAAAAAATGAAGTACAGACGTTAGAACCTGATACGCAATCCCGTCTGCGTACTCCGATCAATCAAATACAAGATCATATCGATTACCATCTGGGCCGTGCCCGCATGGCGGGGTCTATGAATATTTTATCAGTGAAATCGAACCCAGCAGAGCGTGTGGATGCTATCTCAATGGCGTTTGATAAAGTGTATGCGAGCCGAGATATCTCCTTAATTAATGAACTTGATTCAGAGCTGAATGTAGCGGTAGAGCAGACCGATCTCGACGAAATGCTGGGCAACTTGCTTGAAAATGCCTATAAGTGGGCCAACAACATGATTCGTGTGCACTCCTCTCAGGATAAAGACAACATACACATCATCATTGAAGATGACGGACCAGGTATCCCTAAAGAGAAACTGAGTCAAGTAATCAAGAGAGGCGTTAGATTGGATGAAGCAACCCCTGGTTCAGGTCTTGGTCTAAATATAGTCAGTGAAATGGCACACAGTTACCGAGGTCAATTAACACTGGAAGCGAGCGCTTTAGGTGGCTTAAAAGCATCTTTAATCTTACATCTCAGCCGAACATAAAGCATATAACGCATAAACTTTGTTCTTCGGACCATGATTAGTAAACCGATGAAAATGAAGCCGATGTGAACAAAATCCAAGCAAAGCGTTAAAAGGGATAGCCTTACACCTAGCCAAATCATACCTTTTTGTTGATTTGGATACGATTTGGGTTGCCCATTTATAAGTGGAATGATAGTATCCGCGCTCGCTTGAACAGTTCCTGTTTCAAGCTTTACCACGAACAACAAGGTCGCATTGTTGATTGTGAACATTTGATTTTTACTAATTTGAGAGTAAATACTATGAAATTCGAAGCAGTAGTACGTACTGAACTAGGTAAAGGTGCGAGCCGCCGCCTACGTCACGCTGGCAAATTCCCTGCAGTTGTATACGGCGGTGAAGAAGCAGCAGTAGCTATCGTTCTTAACCACGACGACATCGTAAACCAAATGGACAAGCCTGAATTCTACGAAGGCCTAGTTCTAGTTATCGATGGCAAAGAAGTTAAAGTTAAGCCACAAGACGTTCAACGTCACGCGTTCAAGCCAAAAGTTGAACACATGGACTTCATCCGTATCTAATTCCCTACCAAGGAATTAATCGGATTAAATCCAAACCTTTTGCATTAAAGATAATCGGACTTACCAACCGAGACATCTAAAAAATTTCAAAACCCCGGAGTCTTACCACCTCCGGGGTTTTACTATATGTGGCATATAACAATTGATTTACGAACGGGCAATGTACTTCACTAAAGTGAGATCCGTCAGCGTCATACGGTCAATGATTTCCGCCTCTTCCTCTCCAGTACGTACAAAACCACACTTCTTGTAGAAGTTAAGCCCCTGTTTATTGGTATCCAGTGCTTTCAGGCTTATCTGCATAACGGGCGTAGAGAGTAGGCGCGTTTCTAGTTCATCTAACAATGCACTCCCTGCCCCTTGCCCATAATGCAAAGGAGAGACATAGCAACATGTTACCCACGCCGTTTTATCTTCACAGGTGTGGTTAGGTAGTTCGTAACTTAAAAAGCCGACGATTTCCCCTTGTCTCTCAACGACGATCAATTGGGCCAGTTGCTCAGTCATGACTCGCGTCCACATCCTTTCTCGGCGCTCAATCGTAAACTGATCGATGTAGCTCTGTGGCATTAACCCTTTGTATGCTACCTGCCACGAATCAACATGTATCTTGGCGATTTGAGTTGCTTCCTCTCTGACTGCGTTCCTTACTGTGTATCTCATTACTATCCTTTCTTAAAATTCACCACTTACAAATTCTTTCAACCCTACTCTTTAAATCGAAGCTCAAAGCGAGCAGCCACAGATGCAACGCTTTACATTACTCCATTTCATTTTCATTAATTCAATGATAGTGCACATCGTAATATCCGAAGAAAACGCCTCGTTATTTACGTTTCACTTTCGCTCATTAGATTGAATCTATTTGTTTTAACATCCGGGTATCGAAAGCGGGATAAACACGGTAAGGTATCGAATAAGAATAAATAAACGATATCTAAGGCATAAGATTTCTAAACGGTCGCAATTATAGTACAGAGAGAAATACCCTTTCTGGTTGTATTAAACAGAGTAAGCCAAGATCAAACGAGTTTGGGTTTTACAGTGATCATTTTATATACAAAACATTTCCCTCATCATCAGAGCGAAAATTTATAACGATTTGTGTCATAGCTGCTAAGAAAAACATGAACTTGGCAAAATAATCACCAAAATCAGCGCTATACTTCGCAAAAATGCGCATTGATTCACACAAACCACATTCATTCAATTGGCCACTTCACAAAATAACCCCCTCCCTCTAATTTCAATATACTAAAAACTATTTCTGTTTAATTGGAGACGTAGTTTGCAGGCTTATTAATTCATTTCTCCGATAGAAGTATAAATAAGAGATAGATCACTAAAGTTTCACATTAATTCCGTATATTTCACGCCGTAACAATAACAAAATCACAAAGAAAGGATCCCTTATGAAGTTTTCCAAATCTCTTTTGGTAATGGCAGTGGGCGCTGCGCTAGCAGGATGCGGCTCAGACAGCGATAATTCTCCAGTAACCTGCGAGACTGCAGATTCTTGTACTAAGTTCACCGTTCTCCACACTAACGATAACCACGGTCGCTTTTGGCATAACAGCGACGGCGAATATGGCATGGCTGCGCGTCACACTTTAATCGAATCTATTCGCGCAGAAGTCGAAGCAAAAGGCGGTGAAACCATTCTGCTGTCTGGCGGTGATATTAATACCGGCGTACCAGAATCAGACATGCAAGATGCGGTTCCAGACTTCGTAGGGATGAACCTACTTGGTTACGATGCAATGGCTGTCGGTAACCACGAGTTTGATAACTCACTAGATATTCTCGATATGCAAGCTGAGCTAGCTGACTTCCCTATGCTGGCTGCGAATATCTATAAGAAAGATACCAATGAGCGTTACTTCGACCCTTACAAAGTATTTACTATCAACGGCCTTAAGATCGCTGTTATTGGTCTAACCACCCAGGACACAGCGAAGCTAGTTAATCCAGACAACGTATCAAACATCCACTTCGAAGACCCTCAAGTTGAAATCAAAAAAGTACTTAAGGAAATCGAAGAAAACGAAAAAGTAGACCTAGTATTTGCAACGACGCACATGGGTCACTACCAAGATGGTAATAATGGTAGTGAAGCACCAGGTGACGTTAAACTCGCTCGCTCTCTTGAAGAAGGACAGCTAAACGCTATCATCGGTGGTCACTCACAAAACCCTGTATGTATGGAACCAGGTACCAATGAGTATGCTGATTTCAAACCTGGGGATGATTGTGCCCCAGACCAACAAAAAGGCACTTGGATTATGCAAGCGCATGAGTGGGGTAAATATGTGGGTCGTGCTGACTTCGAATACTATGACGGCAAGCTTCACTTAGCGAACTACGCACTGATTCCTGTAAACCTTCTGGACGACAACGATGAAGTGATCGGTGAACGCATTCAACAAGATGCGACGGTAAAAGCGTTACTACTGCCATACCAACAGCAAGGTCAAGAGTTATTAGATGAGAAGATTTCTAATACGACGGGCAAGTTAGAAGGTGATCGTAACGTAGTTCGCTCTCAACAAACTAACCTAGGTCATCTACTGGGCGAGGCATATCGTACTTACAAAACGGTAGGTGCTGACTTTGGTGTGATGAACTCTGGCGGTGTGCGTGATTCAATCCAAGATGGTGATATCACTTACCGTGATGTACTAACCGTTCAGCCATTTGGTAACTTCGTGACTAAAGCAACTATGACAGGTAAAGAAGTTAAAGAATACCTAGATGTGGTTGCGACGAAATCTGCAGGCTCTGGTGCTTACGCTCAACTAGATAACATCACTTTAGATGTAAATTGTGATGCTGGCTCAGTAACCATTACCGACATTAACAATAAAGGCTTCGATCTAGACGCAACGTACACATTCTCTGTAATCAGCTTCAGTGCTGCTGGTGGCGATAACTACCCAATCATAGATGTTCAATCTACCCAGCTAACCGATGCATACGTTTTACGTGAGTTCTTCGTAAATAACCCACAGATCTCTGCGGATAGCTACAACAAGAACTTAGAAAACATCAAGTACTTCAGTAACGGTCAAGCTGTGAAAGGTTGCCCAGCAACTAATAGCTAAAAACACCTTACACTCTGACGTGAAGCGCTTTTAGAAGTTGTTCCGTCAGAGCCTCCCTAAAAACCGAAGCGTGACGCTTCGGTTTTTTTATTTTCGTTAAAGTGCTGAAAATTATCGCCCTTCATAAAGTGTTCAAAAATTATTCATTTGTGTTGTTGACGCCCATGTGCTGGGCTTCTATGTTTGATAAGGTCTTTCGAAAATACAGATTCATCAACTGACTTTTCGCTATGAAGTTTCGTAGCTTAGTGGATGATTCTAGGAAAGATGTGAATGGCGTTACAAACACTGCTCTCAAACAATTTGTCTTTTTGACCTAAAACGAAGGTGATTCGCCGCCAAGCGTTCACCAATGAGCAGAGATCTGGACGTCAATATGTTCAAACTGCTGCCATCGAGTTCAGGAGGTCAAAAATGAAACGAGCCAGCAATAGCTACAGACTTCAAATGATCAAAGAAGTGGTTACCCGTAGAGAGCGCGAAGCTTGCACGGACCCTATGGCGAGATACATTCATCAACTGATGGATGAACGCCCTACTAGTAAATTAGATGTTGAATTCAATCATCGATTTTCAGGAAGCCACTTTGACGAACATGCTGGGGGATGGGTCAGTGACCGTTGGTCAATGAAGTAGCGCTAATTTAGCGAACTTGCCTTACACGCACTTCATAGTAAGAGCTAATACTGTCCCGGCTCATCATTGATTATTGCCGAGCCGGGATAATTCGAAATTTAAAAGAGATCTTGCTGTGGTGATAATTCTTCTTGAGACTCTTCTGTCTTTCCCTTCCCTGCCAATACCTTTCTTCTATAGCGCTGACGGCATAGCTTAATTACATGCAACTGTTGAGCAGGGGTATAAGTGAGCCAGTTAAATCGCTCTTCTCTTTTACGCATACATCCTTTGCAATACCCTTTTTCGTCCACACTACAAATACCAACGCAAGGGTTTGGGACGGTAAAAAACTCTAGTTGCTCCATGCTCTAACCGTTTTTTGCTCGCTGTGCTGTAATGATATTATAACGACTTCAATATACGCTCCCAACAGTGCTATACATCTTGCACCTTGAAGCCGTTTGAGTATATAAACTGGACTCTGTCACAGTAATACGAAACTATTACCTTATGCTGACAAAAACAGTGTTTTATTACCTATACTTACCACGTTTTCTAAAAACGGAGTCTATAAAATGAAGCTTAGCCTAAAAACGTTAGTTACAGCAATCTCTCTTCCTGTTCTTATGACTGCATGTGCTAGCAACGGTGACAATGTGAAAGAAATTACGGCTCAAGATTTACAGCACCATAATTGGGAGCTGGTTCAGATTGATGGTAAAAACATCGAATTAAAAGAGCGTCAGCAAGCGCCTCGCTTAGAAATCGGAGAAAATCTGACTGCAAATGGTAACGCGGGGTGTAACAACTTCTTTGGTCAAGCTGAACTAAAAAACAATCAACTACGCATCGAAAAAATGGGAATGACCATGAAGATGTGTATGGATGACCAAATGAAAATTGAGCAAGCGATGTCTGAAACTCTTACTGAATGGAGTGATATAACGCTAACCAAAGAAGGGCTAATGCTTAAAAATGACGTTCACGAACTAACGTTTCAGTTGCGTGATTGGGTAAACTAAGTCCCATTTCATATTCTAAGAGCAGCCATAAAATGGCTGCTTTTTTTATGCCTCCTAATCCATATCAAAGCAGGCAGGATGTCTGTTTCGCACGTTTCGGTTAGCAAAATCGTTTAAAACGACAAACTCTTTTCCTCTTTACGCCCTCAACGCGACGTCTACGACGCGGGTTCAGTCTTCCAAATCAACATATCGAAGTTGCTTGAGGACAATAATTTTCAATTACTTGAAAGAATATCGTCAAACAAGCGGTCCGCTCTTGTATACCTAAAACGACACCAGAATTGTCCTTTCTTCGTTTTGCTTCACATTGAGAATAATTCTTTGAATCAATGAGTGATTCCGTTTGGGATTGGCATTGATAATAGAGAGAGATGGATTACTATCCTTGTAACAAAGCGGAGCGACTTGTTTAGACGTCAATAACGCCGGAAACGAGAATAAAAAGACATAACACGGAATAGATATGAAAAAGCTACTCAGTACCGTTGGCATTTTAGCCACCACTTTCGCGACATCTTCTTTTGCCAACTCATCGGTTGCTAGTGAATGGCAAAAAATCGAACAACAAGCCGATGGGCAATCCGTCTATTTTCATGCTTGGGGCGGAAGCCAGGAAATTAATCGCTACATCCAGTGGGCGAGTAGAGAGCTAAAATCGCGTTATAACGTGACGCTAAACCACGTTAAAGTCACCGATATTTCTGAGACCACCACTCGACTTATCGCAGAAAAAGCCGCAGGTAAAAACAGCGGTGGCAGTGTTGATATGGTTTGGATCAATGGCGAAAACTTCAAATCAATGAAGGATAACCAATTGCTGTTTGGTCCTTTTGTTGAAGGTTTGCCAAGCTGGCAATACGTCGATAAATCATTGCCAATTGATGTGGATTTCTCAGAGCCGACTGAAGGTCTGGAAGCACCTTGGGGTGTGGGGCAATTAGTGTTTATCCATGATGAGCAAACCCTGCATAACCCTCCTCGATCATTTGCTGAAATGCTGAGTTACGCAAAAGCGTTTCCAAATCGCCTAACTTACCCTCGCCTACCAGAGTTTCATGGCACAAGCTTTATTAAAGCATTACTCATTGAACTGTCTAACAACGCCCCTGCTCTGCAAAAACCAGTTACCGATGACACGTTTGAACAAGTTACTCAACCGCTGTGGGCTTACCTAGATGAGTTCCATAAAGTCGCTTGGCGCGGTGGTAAACAGTTTCCAGGCGGTACAGCAGAAACCCTTCAACTACTGGATGATGGTCAGATTGATCTTGCGATTACCTTTAACCCGAATGCGGTTTTCTCTGCGCAATCGAGCGGTAACCTTGCAGAAACCACCAAAGCGTATGCGATGGACGCAGGTGCACTCTCAAACATTCACTTCTTAGCGATTCCTTGGAACGCAAATGCCAGTGCTGGTGCGCAAGTTGCGATAAACTTTTTATTGAGCCCTGAAGCACAATCTCGCAAAGGTAACCTTAACATCTGGGGCGATCCTTCAGTGCTTAGCAGCCAATACCTAACAGGTTCGGCTAAACATACTCAACAATTCAAATCTATCGCTGAGCCGCATCCAAGCTGGCAATCTGCCTTAGAAAAAGAATGGTTGAAACGCTACGGAAATTAGTAAGAGCCCATGTTAAGAGCGCTATATTTAGTCATTATCGCAGTTTGTATTTTGCCTACCATTCCGGGACTACTCGGAGTGGTGGTCTCTGCGCTCGGTTATGTGCCTCCTATCGGCTTGCACCACTTTTCTTTAGATGGCTTTAACGCTGTTTTTGATTGGGAGGGTGTTTGGACATCCATCGGGCTTACTTTCTACTCTGCCATTTTCAGTAGCTACTTGGCTTGCTTGATCACATTTGCGATTTTGCAAGCATCGTGGGGCAGCAAGTTTTGGCGAAAAATTGAAGTAAGCCTCTCGCCACTTCTTGCCATGCCGCACGTCGCGTTCGCGATTGGCTTTGCGTTCTTGTTTGCCCCAACTGGTATGGGCGTTCGTGTTCTCAACCAACTGTTTGGTTACGATCCCAATGCGCAAACGGTGAATGACTTAGCATTGCTGATTAAAGACCCGCATGCATTCGGTTTGGTCATCATGCTTGCGATTAAAGAAGTGCCGTTTTTATTGTTGATGAGTATTCCTATTCTTCAGCAATTGAAAGTCGATAAGATTGAAAAAGTCAGTCATTCGATGGGCTACAGTTCGGCACAAGCGTGGTGGAAGTGCGTGTTCCCACAATGGATAGCAAAACTGCGCTTTCCAATGCTGGCAGTATTGGCTTACAGCTTGTCGGTTGTCGATGTTGCATTGATTATTGGCCCTACCAACCCACCAACGTTTGCGGTTTTGGTATGGCAGTGGTTTAACGACCCAGATTTATCACTTCTACCAAGAGCTGCCGCAGGCGCGGTAGTGTTGTTTGCGATCGCTAGCCTTTTGATTGGATTTGCACGCTTGATGGAATGGTGTATTACCAAAGGCTTCAAACGCTGGCAGTACTCTGGTCGAAACGGGTTTCGTTTACCTGGTAAGACCCTGTTTTCACTGATTACGCTACTCGCACTTCTAATGATTCCACTCATGGTGGTATGGAGCTTTGCTCAACGATGGCGCTTTCCAGATTTAATACCGAGCCGCTATAGCCTGCGTTTTTGGGAATACGAATGGCACAGCATTCTTGGCACGCTGGAGCAGAGCATGCTGATTGCCGTTATCAGCGCGACCGTCGCTCTAGCTCTTGCCTTGTTCGCACATGAGTATCGCCTTCGTTATCGCTGGCAGGTGCCAGGTTACATCATCGCCATCCCAATGCTGATTCCTCAGCTATCGGTGCTATTCGGTATGCAAGTAGTGACGCTGTACTTAAACAGTAACGCGTATTTCTTTTGGGTATGCTGGGCGCATGTATTCTTCGCATTCCCATTTATTTACCTCTCGCTAGACGGACCGTGGCGCAGCTTCGATAACGGCTTAACTCGCGTCGCACTCAGCTTGGGTAAAACACCGATGCAAGCTTGGTTAAAAGTGAAACTGCCAATCCTCCTACCTGCGATTGCATTCGCATGGGCGGTTGGGATTAGCGTAAGTCTGGCGCAATACCTGCCGACATTGGTGCTAGGGGCGGGGCGCATTAGCACCATCACAACCGAAGCCGTTGCGCTATCCAGTGGTTTTGACCGACGTGTCACCGCGATTTACGCCATTTGGCAAGCTCTGCTGCCATTCTTGTTCTTCTCTTTTGCGATACTACTAAGCCGCTTACACGTGAAGTATCGCCGCTTGTCTATAAAAGGTTTACTACTGAATGAGTCTTTGTCTCGAAAACCTCGCCATCCGTAAAACCAATGGCGACACGCTTTTCTCAGCGTTCAACATGACCGTAGAGAAAGGTGAAATTGTTACTCTGATGGGACCAAGCGGTTGTGGTAAATCCACTTTGTTGGATGCCATTGCTGGACACCTCTCCGCCGAGTTCAACTACTCTGGCTCCATTACGCTTGATAACGAACAGTTGGATGCCCTCCCTGCACATAAGCGTCAGGTTGGTATTCTGTTCCAAGAAGATTTGCTCTTCCCTCACTTAACGGTGTGGGAGAATCTTGCATTCGCGCTACCAAACTCAATCAAAGGTGAGGAGCGTAAAGCACACGCCATGCAAGCACTGAAGAACATTGCATTGACCAAACTTGCCGAATCCTTCCCAGATCAAATCTCCGGAGGACAACGCGCCCGTATCTCATTGACTCGTATGCTGCTGGCAAAGCCGAAAGTTGCGCTACTTGATGAACCCTATAGCAAGTTGGATAAAGACCTGCGTGTACAATTTCGCAATTGGGTGGTCGAACAATTACAGCAAGCGAACATCCCTACTTTGATGGTAACGCACGATGAAGACGATATTCCCAATGGCAGCCGTTGTCTAAACTGGCCGTGGGAGACAAATCATGCTTGATAGCCTAAGTATAAAGCTCATCCGCAAACCGCTGGCACTCAGTGCGACATACCTCGACAAATGTGGTATCACCGCAAATCAAACGACAGTATTTGGCTTTGTGCTTGGCTGTTTTACCCTGCCGGCTTTGATCGCCGAACAATACTTGTTGGCGTTGCTGTTTATTTTGCTGAATAGAATCTGTGATGGATTAGACGGTGCACTGGCGAGGATTCAAGGCATTACTGATGCGGGCGGTTTTCTCGATATCAGCTTAGATTTTCTGTTCTATTCCCTGATTCCTTTTGGTTTTGTGTTAGCAAACCCAGAACAAAATGCCATTGCAGGGGCATTTTTGATTTTTTCCTTTGTCGGAACGGGAAGCAGCTTTTTGGCTTTTGCCATCATGGCAGGCAAACAAGGCATCGATAATCCAGTGTATAAACACAAATCTCTCTACTACATGAGCGGTTTAACCGAAGGTACTGAAACCATTGGTTGTTTGGTGCTATTTTGTTTGTTACCGCAACACTTTGCCGTCATTGCTTATATCTTTGGTGCAGCATGTTGGTTTACCACATTCACACGTATTTACTCTGGGTTTCATACGCTTAAAGGCCATTAAACCACTTAGAAGTTCACGTTTTCTTGAGAGAACAGCCGCTAAGTACCTGTTTTATATAACACTAAAGCATATATTAAATTGGGGTATATACTCTTTGGATGGAGAGAAATCATTCGGAGGCTATATGAAAAAATACGTCAAGCTAGGTATGCTGCTCATCATGTCTTGTATTGTTATGCTTAGCGGCTGTACATCACCTAACCCGTACGGAGATGCATACGGCTCTTCAGACACACGCAAAGTTCAGCAGGTTTACTACGGAACGATTGAAAAAGTTGAACCAGTAACCATTGATGCCTCTACCCAATCCAACGCCATAGGTACAATCGCTGGTGCCGCCGTGGGTGGTATATTAGGCTCAAAAGTCGGGGGCGGCTCTGGCTCGGATATCGCAGCTATTGGTGGTGGTCTGCTGGGTGGTTATGCCGGCAGTAAAGCCGCTGAAGCAACCGCGAAACGAAATGGTGTGAATCTGACCATTCGCTTAGAGGATGGAAAAATAATCTCTGTCGTTCAAGAAGCAAACCCAAACATGATTTTTCAGCCAGGCCAAGCGGTTCAAATCAACATGTCTGGTAATGAAGCAAGGGTTGTACCTCGCTAATTTGAACACGATGACTCCGTTCCATTGGTCTGCTGTTTTGTTTCAAAGAGCTTAATCCGCGCAAGCGTACATTGCTTACTTATCGGCTTGCGCGATTCTATTTGTATCAAGTTTGATCGTCGTCAATGGAACATCAATCTCCCACACCTTTCGATGTTCAAATGACATCAAGTTGCTAGCATGAGCCCATTCCAGATAACTTTGGGCTTGTTATGACTCCGACTGTTGACCACGTACTCCTTAATATCGCGCTAAACCTCAGCTCTAATCGCTCTCACGAACAGCAATATCAAAACCTCATTGATGGGGTCGCGCAAGTATTCCCATGTGATGCTAGTTGCCTGTTTATCTTCGATGAGGATGGGTTTCTGACTCCTGTCGCGGTAAAAGGCTTATCCAGCTCGGTCTTAGGTCGTCGCTATTTCCCCAAAGCGCATCCACGCTTAGATGCCATTATTCATAGCCGCGAACCGGTGCGTTTCGATGCCGATTGTTCACTGCCTGATCCTTTTGACGGCACACTATTAACCGAAGACCAGTGCATTGATGTTCACGATTGCATGGGCTTTAGCTTGTATGTAGAAGGCCAACTTGTTGGCGCACTAACTATGGATGCCCTAACGGTGGGCGCGTTTGATGACATTGACCCTGTCGCTATCGAAACCTTTGCGGCTTTGACCGCTGCGACATTGCGTAACATTGCTCAATTAAAAGCGCTCAAAGCGCAAAACCAGAAGCAAAAAAGCGTCACTCAAACCCTTATCCAGCAAGCCCGTTCTCAACATGGCGAAATGGTGGGCTTGAGTCCGCAGATCAACCAGTTACGAAACAATATTGCGACCGTTGCTCAATCAGATTACGCAGTACTTATCACAGGAGAGACCGGTACTGGTAAAGAACTGGTCGCGCACTCGGTGCACGCGCAATCTCATCGTAGCGATAAGCCGATGATTTACGTAAACTGTGCGGCCCTGCCTGAAGGTCTGGCTGAGAGTGAACTGTTTGGCCATGTCAAAGGCGCATTCACTGGAGCCAATAGCCACCGCGCCGGTAAGTTTGAACTGGCAGACGGCGGAACGATTTTCCTTGATGAAGTGGGCGAACTGCCTTTGATTTTACAGGCAAAATTGCTACGTGTGATTCAACAAGGCGAGCTGCAACGTGTAGGTAGCGATCAGCATTTGATGGTCAATGTGCGCATCATTGCCGCGACCAATCGACAGCTGGAAAAAGAAGTCGAAGCTGGCGCATTTCGAGCAGACCTTTTCCACCGTTTGAACGTGTTCCCAATCCAAGTCCCCCCACTTCGTACCCGTGACGGTGATATTCCCGTTTTAGCCGGATATCTGTTAGAAAAGGTACGCCAACAATTTAATGCGCCCAATCTGCACGTTCACCCTAAAGTGTTGACTCAACTGGAGTCTTTACCTTGGTATGGAAACGTGCGCGAGCTCGAACACACTTTAACTCGCGCGGCTTTACACGCTATTCAACAAGGTGCGAGCACGATCATGCTTAACCATTTCGACACCTCACTGGCTCTCGATGATGTAAAAAACACATCGCATTATCTGCCTAAAGAAAGCCAGCCAATGCGAGAGCTAATAGAAAGCTATCAGCGTGATTTAATTGAACATGCTTTGAGCCAAACTTGTGGCGTTTGGGCAAAAGCAGCGGAGTTTTTACAAATGGATCGCGGGAACTTATATCGGATGGGTAAAAAGCTCGGGATCAATAAATAACCAACCACAAGAAGCCGATGTAATTAAGACATCAACTGCGTTGTCTTAATTACATCAACCATTCATCTAAAACCGATAAAATTAAATATAAATCAATAAGATAACAATTGGCACGCATTCTGCTCTCTAGTGGTCAACATCACGACTATTAAAACAATCACTGGAGAACCCAATATGTTCTGTATTCAATGTGAACAGACAATTCAAACCCCTGCTGTTAAAGGTTGTTCTTTTGCACAAGGCATGTGTGGCAAAACTTCTGAAGTATCAGACCTACAAGACGTGTTGGTTTACACACTGCAAGGGGTTTCTTTTTGGGCATCAAAAGCACTTGAATTCAATATCATTAACGATGAAATCAACCAATGGGCACCAAAAGCATTTTTCTCTACATTGACGAACGTAAACTTCGACCCTACACGTGTCCTAGAGCTGACTTCTCAAGCTGCAACGTATAAAGCATTGCTAAAAGAGCAAGTGATGTCTGCAGCAACGCTTGCCGATACCGAAGTCGCTGACATTCCTGCGGTTGCTCACTTTGAGCTACCAAACAGCGCAGAAGCGATCTTAGCTTTTGCTCCTCAAGTCGCGGTTAACCGTGGTAAAGACCAAGTACATGAAGATGTTATTGGCCTACGCCTACTTTGCCTATACGGACTTAAAGGTGCCGCAGCGTACATGGAGCACGCACGTGTTCTTGAGCAAACCAACAACGATATCTATGCCGAATACCATGAAATCATGGCGTGGTTAGGTACTGATCCTGAAGATCTCGGTGAACTACTTGATTGCTCAATGCGCATTGGCCTGATGAACTATAAAGTGATGGAAATGCTCGACCAAGGTGAAACAACGACCTTCGGTCATCCAGAACCAACCACGGTGAACGTCAAGCCAGTAAAAGGCAAATGTATTCTTGTTTCTGGCCATGATTTGCATGACCTAGAAAAAATCTTGCAACAGACTGAAGGCAAAGGCATTAACGTTTACACCAACGGCGAAATGCTGCCTGCACACGGCTACCCTGAGCTGAAGAAATACCCTCATCTTGTCGGCAACTACGGCAGCGCATGGCAAAACCAACAGAAAGAATTCGCCAACTTCCCAGGCGCAATCGTAATGACGTCAAACTGTTTGTTGAATCCAAATGTAGGTCAATACGCAGACCGTCTATTCACCCGCAGTATTGTTGGCTGGCCTGGAGTGGCTCACATCGAAGGCAATGACTTTAGCCAAGTGATTGAATGTGCTCTAGCGCAAGACGGTTTCCAACACGATGAAATCGAACACCACATCACGGTTGGTTTTGGTCGCAATGCACTGATGAACGCCGCCCCTGCGGTTATCGACCAAGTGAAGCAAGGCAACATCAAACACTTCTTCCTAGTCGGCGGCTGTGACGGCGATAAAGCGGAACGCAGCTACTACACCGATTTTACGGCTGAAGCGCCAGAAGACACGCTAATCCTGACCTTGGCGTGTGGTAAGTTCCGCTTCAACAAGAATACGTTCGGCGATATCAACGGCATCCCTCGCCTATTGGATGTGGGCCAATGTAACGATGCTTACTCTGCAATCCAGCTTGCACTTGCACTGGCGAAAGAGTTTGACTGTGACATCAATGAACTACCACTCACGCTTGTGCTTTCTTGGTTCGAGCAAAAAGCGATCGTTATCTTGCTAACGCTATTTGCATTGGGCGTGAAAGGCATTTACACAGGCCCTACTGCACCGGCATTCCTAACGCCAAACCTAATCGCCATCATCCAAGAGAAGTTCGATATGCGCAGTATTGGCAATGTTCAGGATGATCTAAAAGCCATCCTAGCAGCTTAATAAACCTGCTTGTTACGCGCCTCCTTACGTGGAGGCGCTATCTATTTCGAACTAAAAATAGCCACAACCAAAGAGATTGTTATGTTTTTTGAATGGCAAGGTAACCAACCCGTCACACTCCGTTGCATCGACAAATACTTCGAAACACACGACACCGTCAGCATAAAATTGGCCGAACTAACCGAATCACTTCTGTTTCAGTTTAAGCCTGGCCAGTTTATTAACTTGGGCGTCGAAATTGATGGAAAAATGGAGTTTCGTGCCTATTCAATCAGCTCGATCAATGAAGACGATCACCTTCAACTCACCATCAAACGAGTATCTGGCGGTAAAGTATCGAACTACATCGTTGACTCGCTGCTGCTTGGTGATACCGTTCAAGCATTACCACCAGCGGGCGAATTTAACTGCATTGACCATCCACCCGTTTTACGTGATGGCGAAACAAAAGCCTTGCTTATCAGTGCAGGTTGCGGCGTCACGCCAGTATTTTCGATGGCAAAACACTGGCTGAGTAATCAAGATGAAAACGACAACGATGTGGACATCGCATTTCTTCATATCGCACGCAGCCCAGAAGAGACGATTTACTACGATCAGCTAGAAACGTTCGACGCTGTGTATCCCAACTTCCATTTAAAGCTGTTGCTTAAAAACCGCGAAGGAACGTCACACCCACAAGGTCGTTTGAATGCCGACTGGCTTAAAGAGCTTGTTCCTGATTTCAAACAGCGCACCGTTTACCTGTGTGGTCCAAGCCAGTTTATGCAAGATGTTCACGGCTATTTGAATGACCTTGGTTTTGACATGACGAACTTCTACCAAGAGAGTTTTACGCCAGCGACTGGCGCAGAAACATCGGTATCCGATGAAGCTGTTTGTGTTTCTGTTCCTGACTTTGCTCAAACCATCGATGCGCAAAAAGGTCAGGTATTGGCCGATGTGCTTGAAGGCGCAGGTTTACCATTAATCGTCGCTTGTCGTAGCGGCATTTGTGGCTCGTGCAAATGCAAGGTTCGTCAAGGCAACGTCTCTTCCACCTGCCTAGAAACATTAACGCCAGACGAAATTGAACAAGGCTATGTGCTCGCCTGCTCATCAACCATCGAAGCGGATCTTGAAGTGCAGATTGGTTAGTTTTCCAAATACAAAAAGCGCCGCGATACGTCTGTCTAGATGTTTCGCGGCGCTTTTTTTATGTTACTGCTGTTGCAACAAAAGTCTTTTAACTAAATAACAACACTTTCAATGCTGCTTCGCTGTCTACGTCCATAAACTCTGGTGGGTTATCCAGACGCTCACGGAATGTCAACTCTGGCGCTTCTTCTTTCATGCTTTCAATCAAGAAGTCGCTTGTCACAGATGGCGAGTTCACACATGCCATCACTTGACCACCTTCTGCCAACAAATCTGGCAACCGACGTAGAATCTTTTTGTAATCTTTCGTCAGCGCAAAGCTGCCTTTCTGGAATGAAGGCGGATCGATGATAATCAAGTCATACTGACCAGATTTTTTAATCTTACCCCACGATTTGAAGATATCGTGCCCCATAAAGCTTACCTGGTTGATGTTATGACCATTTAGCTTGTGGTTCTCACGACCTTTAGACAGCGACGCTTTTGCCATGTCGACGTTAACCACTTTATCTGCGCCACCCGCAATGGCAGCGACAGAAAAGCCACACGTGTAAGCAAACAAGTTAAGCACGTTTTTGTGCTTCGCATTTTCCCGTACCCAATCACGACCGTAGCGCATGTCCAAAAACAGACCGAAGTTTTGGTTGCGGCCAATATCCAGTTGGTATTTCAAACCGCTTTCTTCAACGACAGGGCGAGCGTCTAATTCACCGACAAGCACTTCTGAAGGCGCACCATCGGCATAACGGTGCTGAAGAACCATAGTGCGACCTTGCTTGTCTGCCCACAGTGGTGATAGTGCCAACGCATTGAGGCCGCTTTTCAGCTCAGCTAGAAATGCGTCGTCGACTTCTTTAAACAAGTTGATGATCAACTGACCTTGTAACCAATCACAGGTAATTTGCTCTAAGCCCTCAAAACGGCGGCCACGACCATGAAACAGTCGACGAATTTCATTCGGAGCTTGCGCGAGCTCGGTTTCTAGATGCTGAAAAAACAGCGGAAGTTGTGATGCTTGCATCGAGTTCTCTTATTAGTTTTCTTTGTGACGATTATTTGATCGTAGGCCAGTTCAGTTCCCAGGGGGAAAGCCAAGTATCCAAACCCTGAGAGACGACTTCACTGTGCCATTTGTTACCAAGCACTTTGTATTCTCGTGGATCGCAAACAAAGCGATATTGCTCATCTCGGTATTGGAAGCAAAGTGAAAATGCATGCAGATAACCGCGATCAGCCTCATTGCCTGCATTGTAAATCGGGTCGCCAACAATACCTGAGCCAACCGATTTTAATGCCACGCGGATTTGATGCGTTTTACCAGTGTGTGGCTTACATAAAAATAGGCGCTCTCCGGACTCTGCCGCAAGAGAGAAAAACTGGGTGACGGCTGGGTTATTTTTGCTGTTGACCAGCTTCCATGATGAACGGCGCGAACGCTCCATATCACCAACGACCAAACCTTGTTTCTTTTTCGGCTTTTTAGAGCCAATCGCCAGATAGAACTTTTCCACTTGGCGGTCAGCAAAAGCTTGCGATAATGCACTGGCCGCTTTGGCGTTGCGTCCGAGGAGCAGAATACCCGATGTCATTTTATCCAAGCGATGGATAAGATAGAGCTGCTGATCACCACTCTGCTTAGCCACTTCTTGCAGCAGCATTGTGTCGCCATCGTCTTTATGAACAGAGACGTTGGGATGCTTATTGATGATCAGAAAATCGGGATGGGTATGTAGAATATCGAACATAAAAAACTGGCTCCACGTTTGGAGCCAGCAGTATACATAAGTTACCGGACAAAGCTATCGAGGCTTGCCCCCAAGGTCTTTGCTAAAGCTTCTTCGAGAAAATGCCAGCAAGACCAATGATTGCGATACCCAGCAGCATGATTTCACCTTTGCCACTATCAAAGCCAGACTTAATCCCCATGAAGGCAACAATAGCAATCGCAACAGGAATCAGGTATTTAACTAGGTTGTACCACAATCCAAATAGCGGGAAGGATACTTCGCCGTCATTAGTGATCTCTTTTTCTAGCTCAGCACGGCTTAGGCGCCATCCAGCAAAGATACAAACCAACATACCACCAACCGCTAGGAAGATTTTGTCCGTTAGCAAGTCGAAGATATCAAAGGCACCTGTACCAAACAGCGTTGGCCCCATTCCACCTAACGATAGTGACGCAAAAATACATAATGCCGCCATAACTGCACTTGCAGACAGAACCGCGTTAGAGCGCTTCATGCCTTTCTCATCGATTAGGTAAGACACGACAACTTCCAATAGTGATACTGAAGAAGTTAATGCCGCCACCGTCAAGCCGATGAAAAATAGCAACGCGAATAGCAACCCAATCACACCGCCCATTTCAGCAAATAGTTGAGGAACGACAACGAATACAAGACCAGGGCCTGCCGCAGGCTCCATGCCAAAGGCAAACATAGCTGGGAACATAGCAACACCAGCAAGAATCGCTACACCTGTATCCATCGCAGTAACCATACCGGTTGTTTGAACTAGGTTCTCTTTCTTCTTCAGGTAAGAACCGTACGTCATCATACAGCCCATACCTAAGCTAAGTGAGAAGAACGCCTGCCCTAGTGCAGCAAGAACCACATTGCTATCGACTTTAGAAAAGTCCGGCATGAATAAGAACTCAAGGCCAGCCATTGCACCTGGCAGCATCAAGCCTTTAACAGAAACAACGATTAGGATTAAGAACAAAAGCGGCATCAGAACCTTACCGGCTTTCTCAATACCACCCGAAATCCCTTTCATCACAATCATGACGTTAAGGAACAGGTAAACCCCCATCCACATTAAAGGTTGAATCGGATCTGAGATGAAACCGCCAAAGCTGTCGCCAATTGCTTCTGGCGCGCTGAGTAGACCACCGCCCACTTTAAAGATGTAGGCCAATGCCCAACCACCAACCACTGGGTAGAAGCCCATGATCAAAAGACCACTGAAGACTCCCATAACGCCAGTGAACGTCCAGCGTCGGTCAGTTGTTTTGAATGCACCTACGGCAGAAAGACCTGTCTTACGACCAATAGCGAACTCTGTCAGCATCACGCTAAAGCCGATAAAAATAACAAAGATAAGGTAGATAGCAACGAATGCACCGCCGCCACTCTCACCCGCTGTGTAAGGGAATTTCCATATATTGCCTAAACCGACAGCGGAACCCGCTGCTGCCATTACGAAGCCTAGTTTAGACCCCCACGTATCACGTGGTGCTGCTGTATTAGTTGTAGCCACGCTTTTTCTCCAAAATTAGTTTGTTGTGTATGCATAGAGATAGGCGTCTAAAAAGTTTATGTAAAAATTATTGTACACTTATAAAATAAGCGTTCGACGCACTATGTCTAGAAAGTAAAGCAGCTCCCCTTTAAAATTGGAACCCCAAAAAAGTACATTTATCGCACAAGTGTCGAGTTACGCAGGTTAAATGCTGCTTTTTTGTTCAAAAGTTAAAGAATGACCTTATTTTTTACATTAAAATAACAGAATCAGCTGTTATGAAATTTGTTCCTCATATAAGGTCAATCCCACGTCTAAATGGGAAATCTATTCCCCCCAACCCACTTTTATGCTTAATATCCTACAAGGGCATATTACTCTGAGCGTATATGGACAAGTTTTATCACTTTCTTACTTTAGCTGGCATCGGGCTATATTGGTTACTGGTCGCAGGTGTGACCATTCGTGTCGTTTTAAAGCGCCGTGCAGTGAGCGTGTCTTTAGCTTGGCTAATGATCATTTATATCCTTCCCGTTCTGGGTGTCGCGTGTTATTTCCTCTTCGGTGAACTGAACTTAGGCAGAAAACGGGCCGAACGCGCAAAAGAGATGTTTACACCATTCGAGAAGTGGTTCAGTCAGTTGAACGACTGTAACGCGCACAACCCAGAAACGATGGGAAGGCACATCTACCGAATTGATGAACTTTGTAACAACCGCCTTGGTCTTCCCGCATTAAGCGGTAATACATTGTCGCTGCAACAGTCACCTAATGAGATTTTGCATTCCATTATTGAAGACATCGAAAACGCCCAGAGCAGTATTCGAATGGTATTCTACATTTGGCATCCAGGTGGTTTGGCTGACTCTGTCGCTTCTGCACTTATCCAAGCGGCTAAACGCGGCGTCGATGTCAAACTATTGCTCGATTCAGCAGGTAGTCCACGTTTTTTCAGAAGTCCTTGGTATCGAATGATGCAGGATGCTGGAATTGAAGTTATTCAAGCGCTAGAAGTGAAGATGTGGCGTATTTTCTTACGTCGTCTTGATCTTCGCCAACATCGCAAGATCATCGTAATTGATGATGAAATTGCTTATACAGGTTCAATGAACTTGGTTGACCCGGCTTACTTCAAACAAAACAGTGGCGTCGGGCATTGGGTGGACATCATGGTTCGCATTACGGGACCAACGGTAAACGTATTGAGTGCTATCCACTGTTGGGATTGGGAAGTCGAAACTGGCGAACGTCATTTACCGAGACTACCTGAATGCAAGATCGATGAGAGTGAATTCCAACACCCTATTCAGGTTGTGCCTTCTGGCCCTGGTATGCCGGAATATCTGATCTATCAAGTATTAACATTGGCAATCAACCAAGCCAATCGCTCGGTACGAATTACAACGCCATATTTCGTGCCCAATGCAGACTTACTTGAAACGTTAAAGATGACAGCACAACGAGGCATTGATGTTGAACTCATTATTCCACATAAAAATGACTCGATGATGGTGCAATGGGCGTCACGCGCGTTTTATAGTGAGCTTTTGTGTGCAGGAGTCAAAATCTATGAGTTTTATGGTGGTTTGCTGCATACGAAATCCGTCGTAATTGACGACCAATTCTGTTTAGTTGGCACCGTAAACATGGATATGCGCAGCTTGTGGCTAAACTTCGAAGTTACCCTCGCCGTTGACGACGAAGAGTTCACGAAGCAAATGTCTTGGTTACAAGATAGCTATATTAAGCAATCTCACACTGTTGTATTGGAAGAATGGGAGAAAAGAAGCCTATTTTCTCGATTCTTAGAGCGAGTGTTCTATCTCTTCAATCCACTCCTCTAATACCTCAAATACACCGACTAAAAAGCCTCCAGCGCTTCAAGCGTCTTGCTGGAGGTTTGTTCTACTTACGTTTTTCACCTTAGCGATACACTCTAAGCCTACAACTCAACCTTTCAGCTTTGACGCCTTCACTCGATAATCTCGGCTATTATTGGGTGATAGTTGACTTTTCCCTTGCAAACGTTATGTCGTCCATGTTTTAAATAATCAAAATCGTAATATTTAAGACAGGGAACTTTTATGTCAGAGGGCAAAAAAACCAAGCTCATTACCGCTGGCCGCGATAAAAAGTGGACAAACGGTGTTGTAAACCCACCCGTTCAACGCGCTTCAACCGTGGTATTCAACACGGTTGCAGAGAAGAACCAAGCCACCATGAACCGCACCAATAAAACATTATTTTATGGTCGCCGTGGCACCAACACGCACTTCGCTTTTCAAGATGCAATGGTTGAGATTGAAGGTGGATCAGGTTGTGCTCTCTACCCTTGTGGCACGGCAGCAATTTCAAATGCGATTCTCTCTTTCGTCGAAACTGGCGATCACATTCTGATGGTGGATACTTGTTACGAACCAACTCGTGATTTTTGTAATACCATCATGAAGAAAATGGGCATCGAAACTACCTATTATGATCCGATGATCGGCGAAGGTATTCGTGATTTGATTCAACCAAATACCAAAGTCCTTTTCCTAGAATCTCCGGGGTCAGTCACAATGGAGGTGCAGGATGTACCAACATTGGCGCGCATTGCTCACGAGCACGATATTATTGTGATGCTTGATAACACATGGGGAGCTGGCGTGAACTTCTCACCATTTGAACATGGTGTCGATATTTCCATTCAAGCCGCCACCAAATACATAGTTGGTCACTCTGATGTAATGTTAGGTACAGCCGTAGCTTCCGAAAAATACTGGCCCCAACTGCGTGAACAAAGCTACTTGATGGGTCAGTGCGTTTCTCCTGACGACGCATACCTAGGCCTTCGTGGTATTCGCACGCTGGATGTTCGCCTAAGACAACACGCAGAAAGTAGCTTGAAAGTCGCCAAGTGGCTAGCTTCTCGTCCGGAAGTTGATCATGTCCGCCACCCAGCATTGGAATCGTGCCCTGGCCATGAGTTTTTCAAACGTGACTTCACTGGTGGAAACGGCTTGTTTTCATTTGTTCTCAAAACGTCTTATCCAAAAGCGACGACGGCTCTGCTTGACGGTATGAAACACTTCAGTATGGGTTATTCTTGGGGCGGGTATGAAAGCCTCATTCTAGCTAACGAACCAAAGAGCTTTAACAGCTTGAGAACCGTAGCGCACCCACACTTTGAGGGCACTTTAGTTCGTATTCATATTGGCTTAGAAGACGTGGATGACTTGCTCGCCGATCTAGAGGCTGGTTTTGCACGCTATAACGCGTTAATTTTAGAAAAAGAAGTCTCTCTAAAATAGTAATTGAATCGCCCTGCTTCGCGGGGCGTTTTTATAACTCGCAGACTTAATTAGAATTACCTAACATTCCCACCACCTATTCGTTAATGTTAATCATTTGTGTTGTTTTTCAATTGAGCAGTCACAGAATGAAATAATGCGCCACAAATAGGCTTTCCAAATTTAGAGTTTCTCTCCTACTTTTTATCATTCATAAGAGGTCATACCACAAGGAGATAGTTTTGAAACTCAAATTCATAGCGCTAATGCTTTTTACCTTAATTACCGTCCCAATAACCACCGTACACGCCGCAACGGGTTATACCCAAACCAAGTATCCGATTGTTCTGGTTCATGGATTATTTGGTTTTGATACCCTCGCAGGCGTAGATTACTTTTTCGGAATACCACATTCCTTAACGAAAGACGGCGCTAAAGTTTATGTAGCGCAGGTATCCGCGACCAACAGCAGCGAAGTTAGAGGGGAACAACTGCTTGCTCAAGTAGAAACCTTACTTGCTGCAACAGGCGCAGAGAAAGTCAATCTCATCGGTCACAGTCATGGTGGTCCAACAACGCGCTATGTTGCCTCTGTCCGTCCAGACCTAGTTGCATCAGTTACGAGTATAGGTGGCGTTAATAAAGGGTCTAAAGTGGCAGATTTAGTTCGTGGCACCGTATCTGAGGGTTCTGGTAGTGAGCAGCTCGCGGTAAAACTGGCGCAAGGCTTAACCACTCTTATTAATCTTCTATCAGGCGGTTCTGATCTCGACCAAGACCCTTTAGCCTCACTAGCAGCATTAACCACGGAAGGATCATTAGCGTTTAACCAACACTACCCAGAGGGAGTCCCTACCAGTGAATGTGGTAATGGTGACTTGCTGGCTTCAAATGGCGTTTATTACTACTCATGGACCGGATCATCCACTTTTACAAACGTTTTCGATCCGACCGACGCTGCCATGATGGTACTTGGCTTAGCCTTTGATGGGCCAAATGATGGCTTAGTTGGTGCGTGCAGCACACATTTGGGCAAAGTCATACGTGATGATTATCAAATGAACCATTTGGATGAAATTAACGGCCTACTCGGTATTCATCATCTTTTTGAAACCGATCCAGTCACGCTTTATCGCCAACATGCAAATCGTCTCAAACTTCAAGGTTTATAAGAGGTCATGACAATGAAGAAAGTCGCTCTCACCACTTTTATCCTGCTCTCGATATTTGGCGTGGGAGCGCTTTCTCTGTTGCAAAGCGACAAACAACAAGAGACAACCTCTAACCATTCGCAATCTCAGCAAGATATAGCCGCCGATGTCTCTTCCCCAAAAGACTTCTTCGAATATTCTCTTAGCCGACTGGGCGAAGAAGATCTCGATACGATCAAAGCGGAAGTCAATGATGACACTTTAGCAAAACAAACACTGAATATTGATGCCAAACTCTTCCAGACCTACCTTTCCTACAAGCAAGCGCTCTCTGCATTGGAGCCTTTTGAGCATAACCAACTAACGCTTGAACAGTTAACCATGCTGAATGAAGCGATACTGAATTTACAACTTCAATACTTTAGCGAGGTCCAGATAGCTCAATTGTTTGACGAAGAAAACCGACTTCGCCAACTTGCATTGGAAAAGCTGACGATTAAAAAACAGGCATCGGATATCGAGAGTCAAACACACCTTCTCAATCAAGCGCTATCAGAACAACCAGATTATATCCGAGAAAGTGAACGCAATAACGCATTAGCGGAGCAACTCGAGCAAGCTTCTCAGCTTGATTCACAAGATAAGTACATCGCCCGTGTTGCACTGGTGGGAGACGCTGGAGCGCAAAGGCTGCAAAAGCTTGATGAGCAAAGAGCATCATTTGAGACTCAACTCGCCACTTACTTAAAACAGCGTCAAGAGATTCTGAATAGGGATTTTCTAGGGCAAGACGAAAAACAGGCAGAAATCATTGCTTTAAGAAAACAAAGCTTCGATGCCACTCAATGGCGTCGAATCGAAGCTTTGGAACGTATTCATGATAGCCAGAACTAACAACATAAACTTAATAAGCCAAACGTTACTTATTCTGCTTTTTAGGACATCCAACGATATGGTCATCCACCATGCCAACGGCTTGCATGAAAGCATAACAGATGGTTTCACCGACAAACTTGAAGCCTTTCTTTTTAAGGAATTTACTCATGGCTTTGGATTGCTCTGTCGAAGCTGGCACGTCACTCATATGTTGCCATTGATTGACGATTGGTTCGCCGTCCACGAACTGCCACAACGCGTCTGATAAACTTCCGTATTCAGCAATTAACGCTTTGGCCGCTTTGGCATTACTGAAAACCGAGTTAATCTTTCCGCGATGCCTTACAACATCGAAGTTTTCCACGATGTATTCAGCGCGTTCTTCATTTCTTTGTTCCAACGCATCTAGGTCGTAGTTCTCGAACGCTTCTCTATACCCTTCGCGCTTTTTAAGAATGGTAATCCAACTAAGCCCAGCTTGCGCACCTTCCAACGTAATAAATTCAAACAGGGTTTGGTCGTCATATACTGGCACGCCCCATTCGGAATCATGATATTCGCGCTCCAATGGGTGATTCATCGCCCACGCACACGTTTTTTGTTCTGTCATTATTCTTCCTTAAAAAGCGCCTCTAACTGATGAGCTAGAGGCGCGATACTTTTCATCGTTATATCAGTAACACTAAGCCTGTTTCGGTACTGCCACTTTATGGAACAAACGATACAACACTGGCACGACAATCAGTGTCAGGACTGTCGCAAAGCCCAAACCAAACATAATCGTAACCGCCATTGGTTTGAAGAAAATATCTGGTAATAGTGGGATCATACCAAGGATCGTCGTGATTGCAGCCATACACACAGGACGAACACGGCTTACCGCAGCATCAACGACCGCATCATAAGCCTCTTTACCCGATTTCATTTCTATTTCAATTTGGTCCAGTAATACGATGCCATTTTTGAGCACCATTCCCGATAAGCTTAAGAAGCCGAGCAATGCCATAAAACCAAACGGCGTGTTGAGTGCCAACAAACCGGTGGTGACACCAATTAACGCCAGCGGCACGGTAAGCCAAACAATGAGTGGCTCTTTGATTGAGTTAAATAGGAATACGGTGATCAAGAACATGAACAAGTACCCCATTGGCATGGTAGTAAACAGCGACTCTTGAGCATCACCTGAAGATTCGTATTCACCACCCCATTCTAGTGAATAGCCAGGAGGCATTTGAATCGCTTCGATTTGGGGCTGTAAACGTTTTTGCAACGTCGATGCGGTTTCTTCACCTAGAATATCAGGGTCTGCCATCACAGTGAGCATGCGCTTACGGTTCTTACGCACGATGATAGGATCCTCCCAGCGCATGTCGTAACCCATTGTAACTTGTTGAAGTGGGATAAACTCACTCTGTGCTGGGCTCCATATTTTCATCCCTTCAATGTTACGAATATCAATGCGTTCATCTTCAGGTAAGCGAGCCACGATAGGCATGAGTGTCGTGCCGTCTCGGTAAAGGCCTATCGTCATTCCAGAGAATGACATGGACAAGAAGTCATCGACATCTGATTTTGTAATGCCATAGCGACGTGCCTGACTCTCGTTAAACTGAGGTTCAAGAACTTGGGTTCGTTCACGCCAATCATGCCTGATATTTGTTGCCTGAGGATCGGCGTACATGATGTCCTTGACCTGAGCGGCTATCGTACGAAGGACGGTTGGATCAGAGCCGATAATGCGCGCTTCAATTTTTGCACCACCACCTGGACCTAACTCAATCTGTTTGAGCTTGTAATTGATTTCTGGGTAATTGGCTTTTAAATACTCTCGAAACTTCGCCATTAATGGTTTTAACGCTTCGTAATTTTCCATACGAGTGGTTATCTCACCATAAGCCGCATAACTTTTCTCTGGCGCGTACGTTAGCATAAAGCGCTGTAAGCCTTTACCTGCAGTCGTCGTGATATGGTCGACATGCTCTTGCTTGGTTAACCAACGTTCTAGCTCTTTAAGCGTTGTGTTGGTGGCGCGAATATCAGTTCCTTCCGGCATCCATACATCTAACTGAAAAATAGGCGTTGTCGACGATGGGAAAAACGCTTGCTTCACAAAGGTGAACCCATAAACACTTGCCGCTAATCCCGCAATCAGCACCACAACGGTAAACCAAGCACGACGCATACAAAACTGAAGAAACTTTTTATAAATAACGAAAATAACCCCGTTATATGGATCATTTTCTTCCCCTTCACCTTGTTTAATCTTCTGGCCTTTAAAGAAGATGTCAGCAAAGAATGGTGTCAACGAGATAGCGGTAAACCAACTCAACATCAATGAGATCAGCAGAACCGTAAACAAAGTGCCACAGTATTCACCCGTCGAGTCTTCAGACAGTCCAATGGGCGCAAATGCAGTTACCGCAATCACAGTTGCCCCAAGTAATGGCCACTTGGTTTGGGTAACGATATCAGTCGCCGCTTGGAGTCGAGTTCGCCCTTTTTGGGTACCAATCAAAATCCCCTCAACCACGACGATTGCATTGTCCACCAGCATACCTAACGCGATAACCAAAGCACCTAATGAAATCCGCTGCAAATCTATCGCGAGATACTTCATGAAAATGAACGTACCCAACACCGTCAGCAGTAAAATTAAACCGATAAGCAGACCTGAACGTAGCCCCATAAAGAACAGAAGTACGATAATGACGATACCGACAGCTTGAGCCAAGCTGACAACAAAACCGCTAACCGATTTATCCACCTCTTTAGGCTGACTGTAAATTTCGGAAATTTCGATACCGACAGGTTGTTGGTACTTTAGCTCGGCAAGGCGATGATCAAATGCTTTTCCGACTTCAACGACGTTGACACCTTCAGCAAAAGAAACACCCACGCTCAGTGCGAGGCTGCCGTTAAAATTAATAATATTACTCGGTACTTCTACATACCCACGTTTTATTTCCGCCACATCTTTCAAGAAGATGAGCCCCTGAGCTCCCGACTCAGTAATCAACAAATCGCCTAGCTCATCCACACTCTGGAATTCGCCAGTCGGCTGAATTCTGATGTACTCGTCACCAATTCTGATCGCCCCTGCGTCAGAAACCACGTTTTGCGTCGAGAGAAGATTAAAGACCGTATCGGGAGAAAGTCCTATACTGCTCAGCTTTTTCATCGATACTTCGATGAAAACTTGCTCTTGCTGCTGCCCGGATACCGAAACTTTGCTCACTCCATCAACCAGTTCGAGCTCTCGGCGTAAGTAATCGACGTAATCCAGTAGCTCTTTGTAGCTATAACCGTCGCCAGTCACCGCTAACAAAATCCCGTAAACATCACCAAAATCATCGATCACTTGAGGTTCATTCACACCCGGAGGCAACGTCCCTTTAAGGTCATTCACTTTACGGCGTAACTCATCCCAAATTTGTGGTAGATCATCAGGGCCATAATTGTTCTTCATCGTGACCGTGATTTGCGATAATCCTCGGCTAGAAATCGAATTCACTTCATCAACATAAGTAAGCTGCTGAATCGCTTTTTCGATCGGATAAGTCACTTCTTCTTCGACTTGTTGCGGCGTCGCACCAGGATAAGAGGTCACCACCATGGCATCTTTGATGGTAAAAGCAGGGTCTTCAAGACGCCCTAACCCAAAGAATGCAGCGATACCACCAATCAAAAAGATCAGTGCGACCATCCAACTGATGACACGATTTCGGATGAAGTACGCAGCAATACCGGTCACATCATCATCACTTTGAGGCACTGATTTATTAAGATCGCTCATAGACCGGCCTCCTGCGTAGCCATTTCCTGTATCACTTCCACTTTCATGCCATCCCTTAACCGAGAAACACCGGCAATCACAACTTTGTCTTTCAGCATGAGACCATCAAGGATTTGAATGGACGTTTTAGATGCCTTACCTGCTCGAACCTGTCTGCGCGATACCGTATTGTCATCATTCAGTACCCAAACAAATTTGTTTTCCCGCCCCAGCTCGTCACCGTCCGCATTGAAAATGGCTTCAATAGGAACATTAATTCCTAAATTGAGATCCAAGCCAACGTTCTTATCTTTGGAGGTCACCTCAACTGCCATCCCATCTAGGATGTATTCTTCTTCCGGCATAGGAAGCGATAATGTGACGGTAAACGTGCCTGTGGTTGGGTCTGGCTCAGTCGTAAATTCTTTCACGGTCGCGTTGTACTCGTTACCACTAGGGACGCGCACCAATGCTTTTATCGCGGTAAGTCTTTCTTCCGTTGGCGGTTGGTTCACATAGAGCCGGTCTGGAAGTTGAATCAGCACCTCTACTCGCTCCAAACTATGAATATTGACGATATGCTGTCCGACTTGGACATTTTCGAATTGCTCGATATTAACTCGAGAAATGATCCCATCCACAGGCGCCTTTAAGGCAGTAAATGATAAACGGAGTTTCGCTAACTTAAGCTCAGCCAGAGCGATTTGTCGTTGTGCTGCAATTTCATCAAACTGAGACTTAGCTAATAGGCCTTTATCAACCAAAGGACGTGAACGGCGATACTGACTGTCAACAACAGAAAAACGCGCACTCGCATTATCTACATCCAACTCATAGTCCGTAGGGTCCAACGTTGCGATAACATCACCCTTCGTGACTTTATCACCCTCTTTTACCATGATGCGGCTGACTTCTCCTGTCACTCGGAAACTCAAATGAGAGCGATCCGCTGCATTCGCAACCGCAGGGAAATATAAGTTGTCATCCACCTTATTTCCCGCTAATGAGGTAACTCTTACACGCGGTGTCTCAAGAGCTTTTTCTGGTGCCTTATCGCCACAACCAACAAGAAGAAACGTTGAAAATAATGCCGCTAGAGAGATGATTCCTTTCATATTACAACCCTCTTTCCTTAATCCAGGCTCTTACCTTAATTCCGGGTTCAATTACACTAACACCAGAGATAATGATTTGATCGCCATCGTTAAGCCCAGCTAACACTTGGTTTTTGTCATTCATCTCAATAGCGGCTTTGGACACAATGCCTTGCTCATCAACACGCCAAACGTATGTTTTGCCGTTCTCTTCTAGCAGCGCGGAATTAGGAATTTTTGTTGCACCAGCATTTTTAGATAGGAGGTAAGCATTACCAGACATGCCCGGTAAAAGGCCTATTTCTGCTGGTCGCTCCATAACCATAGTGACTTTGTAACTACCGGTTTTAGGATCGGCTTCTGTATCGATTTCTTGAAAGGTCAAGTCAAATGACTGCTCGGGGAAAGCGTCAAAGACCATTCTGGCAGAGACATCGCTACCCTGGGTGTAACGATTTAGCAGATAGTCAGGGACTTGGAATATCACCTTAAGCAGTTGGTTGGATTGAATATTCATCACGCCTTCTTTTGCGGCGACATACTCATGGTTTTCTGCTGGAATATACGAAATCGTACCATCATATGGCGCGACAAGTTTGGTATACCTTAAATTTGCCTTTGCTTGATTCCACTGAGCTTTGGCTGAATTGTGATTCGCTTTTGCCTCATCAAAATCTTGTTCGGACACCACTTGGTCTTTACGTAACTTTTGGTATCGCTTGTACTGCACGTCTGCGAGCGCGAAATTTGCCCGAGCTTGCTGTTCAAGCAGAGAATATTCATCAGGGTTTAATGAAGCCAATACATCGCCTTTGCTGACGACTTGACCTTCATTCACCTCAATCGTTTGAAGAAGTCCAGGAACTCGAAACGTCAGTACCGCTTTATCACCAGCTTCCGTCGTGGCAGGAAAGTGTCGTTCAAATTGGGCATTGCCAACAGATACTGTAAATAGCTTCGCGGGGCGGGATTCAGGTTCTGGAACAGGGGGAAGTTCTTTACCACACCCCGACAACACAGCCGAGATGGCGACAGGAATGAGCAATCTTCTCATTACATTCATCCATAAAAAATTAAGGGATTATTTTTAAAGTAGATGAATTCTGGGCGAACTTCCAGAGTTGAAAAGATTAATAGTGCTTTAAAATTAGTAATTTGTGACAAAAAAGCAGGCTTTGCGCCTGCTTCGTTTAAATCTTCTTTGGATGCGGAGTGTTTAGAGCTTGCTGAACTCCCGATTCACCCTATATGTATCAGACGTAACATACGCTTCCATGTTACGGATTTTGCCATCAAGACGGTCAAAATCGCGTTCCAACACACTGAGCAATTGGTCCGGACTTTGTCCTTTCTGCCAAGGCTTACTTTTAAGTGTGTGTTCTTGTTGCGCTCGGATATTTTCAGAATACGTCACTGGTTGCTTTTCTAACATAAACGCCATCGCGACGTATGCTAACAACACCAAAAACGTACCGCCCAACAGCGCTGCAGAAATCACTACAATACGAATCAACCAAACCTCTGCACCAAAGTAGTTGGCGATTCCGGCGCAAACACCGGAGATTTTGCCATTTACTGGGTCACGATACAGCTCTCGATTAGTCATACTTGCGTCTCCATGTTGGTGACTCAGCATCCAAGATGCGCTCCAATGTATCAACTCGGGACTGCATCGCTTCCGCTTTTTCAGATAGTACCTGAAGGCGCTCCAGATCCTGGCTTGACAGAGCACTATCCGTTTTGCGTTTACTGCGATAGTGTAAGAAGAGCCATAGAGGAGCGACAAAGATCAGAAAGACAATTGCTGGTCCTGCAAATAAAAATGTCGACATAAATGGCTCCTTTATTATTTATCTTTCGATGACATCTGTTCTTTCAGTTTTGCCAACTCTTTTTCGATTTCGTCTTGAGCTTGAAGCTCTGCAAACTCTTGCTCTAGCGATTTTGCATTACCAGTTTGTGCGTACAAATCTGCTTCCGCTTCCATTTCATCCACTTTACGCGAGTACTGCTCAAACTTTGCCATCGCTTCATTAGTACGGCTAGTGTGCAGGTGTTTTTGCACATCACGACGGTTAGAGGCGGTTTGGTTACGAATTGCTAGTGCTTGCTGTTTTGCACGCGTTTCTGCAATTTTGCTTTCTAACTTACCGATCTCGCCTGTAAGCTTGTCGATCGTTTCTTCTACTAACGTCTGCTCAGTGTGAAGGCCTTTAATCACTTGCTCAAGCTTTTGCTTTTCAATTAATGCTGCACGAGCCAAATCTTCACGCTGTTTTACCAACGCTAGGCTCGCTTTTTGGCCCCATTCGCCAATTTGCTCTTCTAACGTTTCAACTTTACGAGCCAACTCTTTTTTGTCTGCAATCGCTTTAGCCGAGTTAGTACGCACTTCAACAAGTGTGTCTTCCATTTCTTGAATGATAAGACGGATCATTTTTTCAGGATCTTCCGCCTTGTCCAGCAATGCACTGATGTTTGAGTTAACGATATCTGCAAATCGAGAAAAAATACCCATAACGGAACTCCTCTTTTTTCCTATTAAAACTCGACAAGGTGGTGATTGACCTTGCGTCTCCCTGAATACATTACAAGTAGCATGCCAACTTAAAATTACATTTAAAATCAGCAGTTTATGCATTTTGTTGTCGTTATGCACTATTATGCTATGATGTTTTTCACCAACTGTTGGTGAAATTCACCAACTCCATATGTAAATCATGGCTCGGCTGTTAAATAAGAAGGACTTTATGAAGCAAAACCTGATTGGTGAATCACCTGCTTTTCTCGCCGTACTAGATAAAGTATCACAACTTGCGCCTATTGAGCGTCCAGTCCTCATTATCGGTGAACGAGGAACGGGTAAAGAACTCATCGCTCAGCGTTTGCATTATTTATCAAGACGTTGGGATAAGCCACTACTATCACTCAACTGTGCGACCTTAAGCGAAGGACTAATAGATTCAGAGCTATTTGGTCATGAATCCGGTTCTTTTACAGGTTCTAAGGGCAAGCATAAAGGACGTTTCGAACGCGCCGAAGGCGGCACTTTGTTTCTTGACGAACTGGCCACCGCACCACTTTTAGTTCAAGAAAAGCTGTTGCGTGTCATCGAATATGGTGAATATGAACGAGTTGGCGGTCATACCGCTCTCAATGCGGATGTTCGACTTGTTTGTGCAACCAATGCGGACTTACCAAAATTGGCGGAACAAGGCGATTTCCGTGCCGACTTACTCGATCGTTTAGCGTTTGATGTCATCATGCTGCCTCCTCTTCGTGAACGAAAAGAAGACATCCTCTCTTTAGCAGAGCACTACGCGATGAAGATGTGTCGTGAACTTCAACTGGAATATTTTGTCGGTTTTACCTCAAAAGCACAGCATTCGCTTCTTGAATATGAATGGCCAGGTAATGTCCGTGAACTAAAAAACGTGATTGAACGTGCTATTTACCAACATGGTCTCAGTGCCGATCCAATTGATGAACTGATTTTCAATCCTTTTGAAACAGTTTGGAATAACACGCTTGGTCATAATGCCGAGCAAGCCGAACTGCAGCAAGAAGAGGAAGCACCAAGCAGCGCAGTTCAATTCCCTCTAGACTATAAACAGTGGCAAGAAGAGCAAGACATCCACTTACTCAATCGCGCATTAGAAGAGGCCAAGTTTAATCAACGACAAGCAGCCGAGTTACTTGGTTTGAGCTACCACCAATTACGAGGGATGGTTAGAAAATATGGTTTAGTCGGGCAAAGCTAGCTTGGTCGAAGGTGCTTGATCGGTTAGCGAGCGAGTGACAGCGCTCTAATTTGTATGTCTTTCAAGCATAACACCTTACAGCGTATGGATTTTATGTTTGGAGCGAGTTCACAAAGGTGATAAATTAGCGAGATCATTTTCGCTTGTTAGCTCTGAAAGAGTAAGATCAAATGAAACAAGCAAGATCCAATGAACATTTCATATTATGAATGCTTTTATAAGATTATCGCTGAGCCTTATTGGGATTAGCCTACTGACCGCTTGTGGTGATGAAATTGACCACAATGACATTCGCAAAGCTGGCTTTGTGTTTTGCGGACAAGGTAAGCCAACCACGTTTAACCCTCAGCTTATTGATAGCGGTATTACCGCAGAGGCACTGAGCCCGCAGTTGTACGATACGCTGCTCACGCTCGATCCTAAATCACATCAGCCAGTAGCAAATATCGCTGAGAGTTGGTCTGTGAATGAGTCAGGAACGGAATACACATTTAAGCTTAAACGTAATGTTCAATTCCAAACCACGTCCTGGTTCACTCCCACTCGCCCATTGAATGCAAAGGATGTGGTATTTAGCTTCAAGCGAATCATTGATGTAGACCATCCTTTTCACCAAGTAGGTGGTGGTTTTTATCCATGGTTTGCAGGGTTAGATTTTCAAAACCTGCTGCAAGACGTGACTGCGATTGACGAGCATACGGTAAGGTTTACCTTATCTCAGCCAAATTTTTCCTTCTTGGCAAATATTGCCACCAGCCATGCTGTCATATTGTCTGCGGAGTACGGACAGCAACTGGCAGCAAAAGATCATAAAGAAGAAATCGACCAACTTCCTATCGGTACCGGCCCATATCAACTAAAAGAGTACCAAGTGAACGACTTGATTCGATTAGAGCGTCATTCTAATTACTGGAAGTCACCAGCAAAAATGGAACAAGTGGTGTTCGATATCTCTCATCGAGGCACTGGTACCTTGGCGAAACTTTTAAGAAACGAGTGCGATGTGCTCTCTTCGCCTATTTCGAGCCAAATACCCGTTATTCAAGAAAATGACAATCTTGAGCTAACTGCTACGCCAGCCAACAACGTATCCTTTATTGCGATCAACACTGAAACGACGGCACTGAGTGATGCTCGCGTCCGCCAAGCACTTAACTTAGCGATTAACCGTCAGAACATTTTAGATTCGGTTTACTACGGAACTGGCTCGCAAGCTTATACATTGCTACCGCCTAATTCATGGGCTTATCAAAAGGACAGCGTAAAAATTCGTTATGACCGTAACTATGCATTAGCACTACTCCGTGATGCTGGCTATGAAGACGGTCTAGAGCTGACCGTGTGGGTACCACTTGAACCACGCGCCTTTAACCCAAGTCCTCGTAAGACCGCGGAGCTAATCCAAGCGAATTTTGCCGATATTGGGGTTGAGTTAACGTTGCTAACCGATGATAGATTCGAACGTGTGGATTTAGAGAACATCAACGACATCGATTTACTTTTAACTGGTTGGATTGGTGATACCGGGGACCCTGACAACTTTTTCCGCCCGTTATTATCTTGTGAGTCTGATCGCGTTGGCCTCAACGTATCGATGTGGTGTAACGATGATTTCGATTTCTTGCTCGATTTGGCATTGGAAACCCAAGAACCGCGTTACCGTCTGAACCTATATCGCCAAGCGCAGAACATTTTAAATCAAGAATTCCCGGTAATTCCTCTGGCACATGGTGTGCAATTCCGTGTTCACGACAAATCACTGACAGGCTTCAAATCAAGCCCTTTCAATGCCCAACCGTTTGATAGAGTTGAGAGAATTCACTGATGTTTTGGTATACCGTTCGACGCTTTAACCTATTTTTCATCACTTTGATGATCCTCACGTTAGTGGGCTTTTCTCTGCTTCGCCTCGACCCGCTCTCGCACTGGGCAAACGTTGATTTTTGGTCTGGCTGGCAAACTTACTTAATCAACCTTTCTCAGCTTGATTTTGGCATAAGTAAAAACGGCAACGCGATTTATGACGAGCTCGCCGTCGTATTCCCTGCCACTTTGGAACTGTGCTTTTTTGCCTTTTTGGTGTCCCTTCTGATCGGTATTCCGCTTGGAACCGTGGCTGGGATGAAGCAAGGTAAATGGCTCGACACCAGCATTTCATTCATGTCGATGTCTGGTTATTCCGCTCCAATTTTTTGGGTGGCTCTGCTACTTATCATGGTTTTTTCATTGGAATACCAACTCTTTCCCGTGGCAGGACGGTATGACCTGCTTTACGAAATTGATCATGTAACCGGATTTGCCATTATCGACGCTTTCATGGCGAAAGGTGAATACCGCGCTCACGCACTGCAAAGCGTCATTGAGCATATGGTGCTGCCATGTTTGGTGCTTGCTTTGGCTCCAACCACGCAGGTTGTCGGACTAATGCGTTCTTCGGTGGCGGAAGTGATGAGCCAAAACTACATTCGTGCAGCGAGAATCAAAGGTCTCTCTAACCGCGAGATCGTTACTCAACATGTGCTGCGTAATGCGATACCGCCTATCATCCCCAAAGTCGGTGTTCAGCTTTCCAGTATGATTACCTTGGCTATCATCACTGAATCTATTTTTAACTGGCCAGGTATTGGTCGTTGGTTGTTAGATGCATTGGCAAACCAAGATTATGCATCAATCCAAGCTGGCGTGATGGTACTTGCGACTTTGGTTCTCACCGCTAATATTCTCTCTGATTTGATTGGCGCGATGATTAACCCTTTAGTTCGAAAGGAATGGTATGCTAACAAATAACGTTTATCAGGAAGAGCGCATTCCAACACAGTTTGAGCGATTTTGGCGAAGTTACCGCGCCAACGGGCTAGCCATGTTTGGCCTATGGTGCTTGGTATTTATCGTCCTAATTACCATTTTTGCGCCACTGCTTGCGCCGTTTGATGCCCAAGCACAGTCAGGCGAATTGCTTGTGCCGCCATCATGGGCCCCAGCTGGAACGGTTGATTACTTTTTGGGGACCGATGACTTAGGCCGAGACATTCTGTCACGCTTGATCATGGGCTCTCAACTTACATTTGGTGCAGCCGTTGCCATCACTGCGATTGCCGCGGTCGTAGGTTGTTTGATTGGCGTATTAGCAGGTATGACGAAAGGCTTACTGTCGAGTACCCTCAATCACTTGCTCGATACCGTCATGTCGATACCGTCGCTCTTATTAGCAATCATTTTTGTGGCATTTCTAGGCTTTGGTGAGTTCAATATTTTACTCGCGATCTGCTTGGCTTTGATTCCGCGTTTTATTCGCTCCGTTTATATCGCAGTCCACACCGAAGTTGAAAAAGACTACATCATGGCGGCACGCCTTGATGGCGCTAATGATTTCTACTTACTGTGGAGTTCAATTCTTCCCAACATATTGACGGTTATTGCTGCTGAAATCACGCTCGCGCTCTCTGCTGCGATTTTAGATATTACTGCGCTGGGTTTTCTTGGCTTAGGCGCACAAGCCCCAAGTACTGAGTGGGGAGCGATATTAGGTGACTCTGTCGAGTTGATTTATATTGCACCTTGGACCGTAACCCTACCCGGCCTAACCATCATGTTTACCGTTATTACCCTAAACTTAGTAGGTGAAGGTGTACGTCAAGCGCTTAATGCGGGGATCGAATAATGCCGTTGTTAGATATTCGACATTTGACTATTGAGATTGAAACCCCTCAAGGGTTGGTCAAAGCCGTGGACCGAATGAGCCTAACTTTGAATGAAGGTGAGATTCGTGGTCTTGTAGGTGAGTCTGGTTCAGGGAAAAGCTTAGTTGCAAAAGCGATTGTCGGGGTAAGTAAAGATAACTGGCGCATTACCGCGGACCGTATGCGCCTTGGCAATATTGACTTGCTTCAGCTTACGCCAAAAGAGCGTCGGCGCGTCATTGCTCGTGATATTGCGATGATTTTCCAAGAGCCTTCAACTTGTCTTGACCCTTCAGAAGAAGTGGGACGTCAATTGATCGAGTCCATTCCATCTCGTGCGTTTGAAGGGAAATGGTGGGAGCGATTTAAATGGCGTAAAAAACAGGCCATCGCGCTTCTGCATAAAGTAGGCATTAAAGATCACAAGCGTTTAATGGGTAGCTATCCTTATGAACTGACCGATGGTGAGTGTCAAAAAGTCATGATTGCCATGGCGATAGCGACCAAACCAAAGTTGCTAATCGCAGATGAACCAACCAACGACTTGGACCCGATTACCCAGTCGCAAATATTACGTTTATTGAGCCGTATGAACCAGCTCAATAACACGACCATTCTGCTTATCGGTCACGACTTAGCGACCATCACACAATGGGCGGGCCGCATTACGGTAATGTATTGTGGTCAGTCGGTAGAGTCTGCCGATACCAGTAAAATCATTGCAGCACCCAAGCACCCGTATACAGATGCCTTGCTTAAAGCGATGCCAGACTTTAATGATTGGGTACCACACAAGCAAAAACTCCAATCCCTACCGGGCTCGATTCCGCCATTGCAGCATCTGCCAATCGGTTGTCGACTCGGTCCACGTTGTCCGTATGCGCAGAAACAATGTGTTGAAATTCCACACACCAGACGAATTAAGAATCATAAATTTAACTGCCACTTTCCATTGAACACGGAGAAAAAGTCATGAGTGCGTTACTTGAAGTCGATAATTTATCGAAGCAGTTTGTTACGCGCTCCCGACTATTCAAACGTCAGGTTAATGAGGCTGTCAAACCGGTGAGCTTTACGTTAGAGCCGGGGCAAACTATCGGTTTTATTGGCCAAAACGGTTCAGGAAAATCCACTCTTGCCCGTATGCTTGCAGGCGTTGTAGAGCCAAGCTCCGGAGAGATCCGTGTGAATGGCGAACGGTTGGAGCACAAAGATTACGCGACACGCTGTAAGCTCATTCGCATGATTTTCCAAGATCCAAACACATCGCTCAACCCGCGTATCCAGATTGGCCGTATTTTGGAAGGTCCATTAAAGCGAAACACCAACATGCCGCCAGATGCACGCATGCAGCGTGTGAAGAACACCCTACTCCGCGTCGGATTGTTGCCTGAACACGCCTATTTTTACCCACAAATGCTAGCGGCAGGCCAAAAACAGCGTGTGTGTTTAGCTCGTGCGCTTATTCTTCAACCTTCCATCATTGTCGCTGACGAGGCGTTAAACGGTTTGGATATGGCAATGCGCTCACAGATCATTAACTTATTCCTCGAGTTACAAGAAGAGATGGGATTGTCGTTTGTGTATGTATCTCAACACATTGGCATTGTTAAGCACATCACTGACAAAGTGATGGTGATGCATGAAGGTGAAGTGGTCGAGTTTGGCGAAACTAACCAGGTACTCACTAGCCCAGAACATCCGATCACTCAACGCCTAGTCGAAAGCCACTTCTATAAGGCGCCAAGCCACCAAACAAAATAGCCTATCAAAGATGTCATCGTGCAAATGTAAAGAAGCCTGCGTTAAAGCAGGCTTCTTTATTAAATGGACACGAATCGAAAAATTAGCGGCGGCTCGCTTGTTTGCGCAGTTCGAAATCAAACTCATCAGGAAACAAAACCACCCCTTCTTCATTTTGATTTGGGAATACAACAACAGATAATTCGTCATCTTCTAGACCAGATGTCCAACGACTGTGCCACTTGTTTAGAGAGATCGCTTCTGGCTCGCAATCTTCCCAATCACCATTCGCCCATTGCAAAGCAAACTCTTCGTTTGGCCATACTGGTACACAATCATCATCTTCTGTATTTAACATGACACAGCCATGTTCATCTTTCAGAATCCAAACTTTACGATTCGCCACAATCTCTTTTACGCAGTACTTTAAGCGTTGCTCTTCGTTGTAGCGATTGATGGTATCCATCTGCTCTTGGGTGAGTTGCTCAGACATATTCGTCTCCTGTTTCCCATAGAAAAATGCCCGCAGCTAAGCGGGCATTTACAGTATATGCTGGTAATAATGAAATTACGCTAGCTCAGTTTGAAGCCAAGGCCAACCTTGCTTCTTACGGCTTAGCGTGTTTTCCATCATTAACATGCCGTCTTTTTCGTGCTTAACAAGCTTCTCAGCCCACTCACCTTTGTATAGAAGACGAGTTTGAGCAGTCGTGATGTCTGTTAGCATTACAGCAGCAAATGCAAGATTATCTTTTTCGCAACGCGCTTCTAGATCCGCTTCTAGTGCTTCGATCATACCGTCAACTTGCTCTAGTGTTGCAAGCTCAACCTGACCTACTACTACGTCACGACCGTTGAATGGGTAACCTTTAAGGTCTTTCTCAACAAGCTCAGCCGCAGATAGACCTTCGATGTTTGTCTTAGCAATTAGAAGATCTTTAGTGAATGCGTCAACATCTTGTACGTCTGCGATTACCGCTAGCTCAGCAACGGCATCTTTGTCTTTTTGTGTACAAGTTGGAGAAGCGAAGCCTACTGTGTCAGATAGAATTGCTGACATCATTAGCTTAGCGATTTGTGGAGTAATCGCGTGACCTTCAATCTTGAACATGTTGAATAGAACAGTGTTGGTACAACCAACAGGCCAGATCCATGCTTCCATTGGGTTTACTGTCATCACGTCACCTAGGCGGTGGTGGTCAACAATACCCGCAATTTCAGCTTCTGCGATATCGTCTGGTGCTTGTGCTAGATCTGAGTAATCTACTAGCCAAACGGTCTCACCCGCAACTGATGTGCGAAGCTCAGGAACTTCAGCGCCAGCAACTTCTAGGATGTGCTGAGTTTCACGGTTGATTTCGCCTTGGCGAATTGGCATAGCTTCAACGCCACGCGCTTTTAGAAGTTCAGTTGCAACGAGTGCACTACAAATACTGTCACTGTCTGGGTTCTTATGACCTACAACTAGAATCATGTTTCTTCCTATTCAAGTCAATTTTATACGCCGCCTAATACAGTTAATTAGGGCGTGTTTGCTCACAAAGGCCGATACTTTACCTGATTTCAGAGAGTTTGACACGAAGAAAAGTTCACAATGCTATTGCGAATAAATCTCATTTACATATAATGATAATTATTCCTATTTGCATTTGAGTAAACGATGAACGCGACCCAATTATTACACTCTGCACAACAGTTGTTTCAGCCTACTCAGTTTCGTTTAGCTTATAAGCGATTGCTGATCCCTATCGTCATGCTCATTTTGCTAGGCAATGAAAATACACGTGACGTAGCCGTACAGACGCTATCCGACTCATTCTGGGCGGTGTCATGCTATGTTGCTGCCACATTGGCTATTTATCATTATCTTTCAAACTTTATGTCGAAAACCAATCGAATTACCGAGCTCTACCATCGCTCGCGTAATCATCAGGTTTTCTTTGCTTCTTTATTGGGCGCATTGCCTGGCTGTGGTGGCGCTATTGTTGTGACAACGCAATTTATTAGTGGCCGAGTGGGATTTGGTGCGATTGTCGCGGTACTTACTTCAACAATGGGTGACGCTGCCTTTTTACTTCTTGCCGCCAAACCAAGTGTTGGATTAGGCGTGGTTGGATTAGGCATAATCGTGGGTACTCTTTCAGGGCTGGTCGTTAATGCTTTTCATGCTGATAACTTTCTGCGCCCAGAGCCAAAAGAAGCACTTCAGACACATGCTTGTTGCCAACACCAGACAGACCGACACACGCCTCTTGAACAACGTGCAATCAATCTACAAGGCGCATTTTGGAAATGGCTTATTGTGCCTGCTAGTGTCGTTGCTGTGTTAATGTCTTTCCAAATCGATATTAATCAGCTGTTGTCTTTGCAGGCTAATACCATTGAATGGCTGGGCGCTATCTTCGCGGTGCTCACAATGTCGTTGTGGGCGATGACAAAAGAGCTCGGCGATTATCAGTCAACGGTCTCTGAAGATGAAAAAATCGTGGACTCACACCCGATTCAAAAAGCAGCCCAAGATACGAATTTCGTCAGTGCTTGGGTGATCGTGGCGTTTCTGGCGTTTGAACTGACGACCTATTTTTCTGGAATCAATCTCGTAGAAACCTTTTCTCATTGGGGGATATGGATGCCATTAGCTGGCTTAGCCATTGGTATGCTACCTGGTTGTGGTCCGCAAATTTTAGTCACCAGCCTTTACATCTCTGGTGCAGCCCCACTTTCGGCGCAGCTGGCAAATGCGATTTCCAATGATGGTGACGCCCTATTCCCCGCCATTGCTATGGCACCGAAAGCCGCTTTGGTCGCGACTATTTATTCATCCATTCCTGCTTTTATCGTTGGATACGGGTATTACTTTTTATTCGAGTTCTAACGCTCAGGACGTCAAAACGAAAAAGGAGCCACAGTAGGCTCCTTTCTTGTTTTTATAATCGAACGATTTGGTTCACGTTATGCCGTGACGATCGCTTTCGCATTTAACCCTTTATCAACGCTAACCATTAATAATTGACAAGGTTCTTGGTTTAGCTTTTCTCCTGTCCAGTAATCATACCAATCCATCGGTTGATCAGACGTCAGCGTAAATTCCATCGCCCCGTAGCTGGCATAGTTAAACAAGCAGTGAAGGTCATTCTTCGTCGTTAGTTTTAAAAACGCATGATTTAAACTCAAAGCCGTGAACTTTGCTGACTCTTGGTTACGTTGTTGACGTAGCATGAGCTTAGCCAATGTCTTCTTTGCAAATGGCGTAATCTCAGGGAGCGGATCGCCAGACAGCAGCAAACCACCACACGCCAATAACACCGTGCGATGAAATTCATACTCTTCTCTGGATGCGGCTTGATTAGCTAATGACGTGAATGTCGCGCAATCCGGATCAATTTGCCACAGTTTTCGATGCTGCCAACTACGATAAAAGGTTTCTTTGGCTATCTGCTCGAAACGACGACTATGGCGTTCTACGTCATCAGAAACACGCATTGCATCCACAAGCCCTAGAGATGGCCACATTGGCGCGTTGCAACCTAAAAGCCACGCATCACCAGCGCCTTTAGCAATCGCTTCCATTCCTAAGCGATACGCCTCAACGCCGGTAATACCAGACTGTTTACGCACACCTTTCAAGGTGCCCCAATAGTTCGCGTCTAGCTTGAACAATTCAACGCCCCACTCTTGTCTCATGACAGAGACCACATTCGTCAGATGGTCTTGCACTTCTGGATTTGAGGTATCGAGTATGTACCAAGGCGTGCAGCGCCAACCACCGTATGTGACATCTTCTGCTTTAAGTAAGCTTCCATCTTTGTGACGAACAAACCACTCTGGGTGTTGTTTGAAGATCTCCGACTCAGGTTGAGCAATAAAGGGCGCCATCCAAATCGCCGGCTTTTTGCCTTTTGCACGGATACTATGAATGAGCTCTTTCACACCACCAGAAAACTTATCCGATGGGATTAACCAATCGCCCATAAAGGCTTGATAGCCATCATCCAGAAGTACCCACTCTAGGTCTTCAAGCTTATCTTGCATGCAATCAACGTTCTGCATGATGTTTTGCTCTGTCACGTCTGCGTAGTAGGCATACCACGAACACCAACCGACAGGCGCATCTTGTGTCACACCTTGGCGAACAGGATGATGCTCTGCAATCATCTCTCCATAGATTTGATAAAGCTCAGACAGAGATTGGCCGCAGAGTACCGCCACGGATTCAAGTTGATTACTTTCCCAATCCGCCACTTGAGTAAACTCACCATCAATCGCGGCAGATAAAACCCAGTGTCCATCACGCAGTACAACATCAAAATAGCCAGCAAAGCGATGACATGATGTGAAGCCAAATAATGTGTAGCCAGCCGAGCCTTCCACCACTAAATAGTTGTAGTAACGCTTAGGGGCATCTTTGGGATAGATTCGATAAGAAGGGTTGTTGTCTGGACAGCGACCAATCTCAACGGGATGGCTAACCGTTCCCGCTGTTTGCGCCAGCATTTGGAAGCCATCGCCAATCACGTTGGCCTCGTGCTCGTACAAATACGGCATCTCGAACAACACTTCACGGTCGGTAAACGTTTTATTGTGAAGCCCAGCAAAAGAAAAATGTAATTGATTACCCTCAACTTCAACTTGGAAGTCGTTGTTATTCACAGTGATCTCAATGTGATTTGCCAATTGAATGCTCTGAGCCATAAAGAGTCTACTCACTTAATTATTATTGTTTAGCTTGGTTCATTATCCCCTGCTTGTCCCACCCAATTCGTTATCGACGTCACGAATCCTACTGTCGTTTAGCGTCACAAATTTATTATTGAGATAACGCTCACTGAAATTTTGGTTAAAAAAATACCAGCCCGAAGGCTGGTATTTCGATTGATGTGAATTGCATTAATTAAGCAACTTCGATTGGACCACCGAATGAAGTCACTGGCGGTACTTTGCCGGTGAACTTCTCGAAGTCTACGATACATGTGTTCGCAGAAGTCGCCTGCGCAAGTTCAGAAGAGCCAATGTCTTGCGTTAGCGTGTTAGGGTCACCGTAAGTACAGATTGCGCCCTCTTTCTCGTTTAGAGGACCGTACCATGCACCTTCTTCGATACGAATAACGCCACGTGGGTAGCTGTCAGTAAGAACAGCACCAGCTAATAGCTGACCACGACCGTTGAATACGCGCACTAAGTCACCGTCTTTGATGCCTTTCGCTTTCGCATCCGCTGGGTTGATGTAAACAGGCTCACGACCTTGCACCGCGTATGTCGCGCGGAACTCTTCAGACTCACACATTTGAGAGTGCAGACGCTTGTCTGGGTGACAAGACTGCAACCAGAATGGGTATTTGTCTGAACCAGGGCCACCGTGTGAACGCTCTGATTTTTCGAACCACATTGGGTGCTCTTGACAATGTTCGTAACCGTAACGGCCGATCTTACGCGATGTAATCTCGATGAAGCCAGACGGTGTACCTAGAGGGTTAAGCTCAGGGTCTTTACGGAAGTCCGCGTGACGAACCCAAGGTTTACCTTCACCAAAGTCTAGTACGCTCTTCTCCCAGAACTCGTTGAATTCTGGCATTTCGAACTTACCTTCGTTCGCTTTCTTACAATCGTTGTATAGGCTTTCGATCCACTCCATCTCGCTCATACCACGAGTGTATTCTTCGCGGCGACCAAAACGCTGAGTTAGTTCACTCATGATTTGGAAGTCGGGCTTAGATTGGAACAATGGATCAACGAGACGATGCATCGCGATCAGACCTTTGTTCGAGTATGAACCGTACACGTCGATGTCGTTACGTTCCCATTGCGTACACGCAGGTAGAACGATGTCAGAGAAACGACATGTTGCAGTCCAAGCAAACTCGATCGTTACAACCGTTTGAAGTTTGCGGAACGCTTTCTTCATGCGGTTACGATCTTGATGGTGGTGCCATGGGTTACAACCCGAGATAACCATCATCTTGAAGTCTGGCAGTTTCACTTTACCGCCGTTGTAGTTGATCTCTTTGCCTGGCTCAAGCAGACAGTCGATCCAACGTGCAACTGGGATAGTACGGCTGTAACCGTTAAAGTCGTTGTTGTCCCACTTCGGCTTCATACCTTGGTCAAGGTTACGAGGGAAACCACCAGGGCCCGCGAAACCAGTTGAAGGTACACCGATACTTGAGTAGTGGTGACCGTAAGAGATGCCACCGCCAGGTAGACCGATTTGACCAACCATTGCCGCAACCACAGCCGCCGCCCAGTATGGTTGCTCACCGTGCTCTTGACGCTGAATACACCAACCCATCAGGATCTGTGTACGGCCACTTACTAGCATACGCGCGAATTCGCGAATCTTGTCCGCTTTCACGCCACAGATAGTCGCAGCCCACTCTGGTGTTTTCTCTACTTTATCTTTTGTCTTACCTTGAACGTATTGAATGAACTCTTCAAAGCCTAGACAGTAAGTATCAATGAACTTCTTATCGTACAAATCTTCGTTGTACAGCACGTGCGCCACAGCAAGCATGAATGCTACGTCTGTCAGCGGGTTGATGTACAAGTGATCGTTCTCTAAGTAGCGCTGAGTCTTGTTCTTCACGGGGTCTACAGATAGAACGTTGATCTCACCTTTCGCTACTTTTTCTTTTAGTTGTGCTAGGTACTTGAACGACTCATGCGTTTCACAGTTCCAACCTACTTGAAGGTTTTTCACTGGGTCGTTAGCCCAAAGAACGATGTTGTCAGAGTTCTCTAGGATTTCAGACCAAGACGTACCTTGTGCGTAAACTTCGGTTGAACCAAGTACGTAAGGCATGATGGTTTGACCTGCACCCGTCGAGTAGTCACCTACTTTCGTGATGAAGTTGCCGTGCATACCCACTGCACGTTGCATGTGCGCGGTACAGTTGTTGAATGAACCTGTTTGGTTCCAACCCGTTTGACCTGCGTGTAGCGCCCATGGACCGTAGTCTTTTTGAATACGTTCTAGTTCACGGTAGAACAAATCTAGCGCTTCATCCCAAGTCACGCGGATGAAACGGTTGTTACCGCGAGTATCGGCGCTGTATTTGTGTTTCTTCAACCAATCTAGACGAACCATTGGGTAACGCACACGTGAAGGGCTGTAAATAATGCCCTTGATGCCGTTTAGCATTTCAGTTGGGTTTTTGTCTAGCTCTAGCGGTTTGATCTCTTGAACTTTACCCGCGTAGATGTGGGCGCGGAACGCGCCCCAGTGAGAACCTGTTACTTTCCAAGTACCTGTCGTCTCAACAGCATTGGCAGAGGCTGACGCCAATAAGCTAGGACCAATAACTGACGCTGCACTTGTGGTTGCTACACCTTTAAGAAAACTTCTTCGTGTAATAGCCATTTAAATTACTCCAATCCGACGCTTATTAGTGGTGACCTTCAGCATAATCTGAAGAGTGTTTCTGTAGATACTTCAAGATCAGGGCTTCACTGTCTGTATCTAGGTTAACGAACGCCAACATACCGTCGAACATACCTGGCCAGGTGTTCGCGTCGAAGTGCGCTTCCGCAGGTTGCGTGTGACATACTGAACAGTTGGTTTTGTACGCTTCACGAGATTTTTCCCAAACAGGATTGATGTCGTTCAGCATAGACTCTTTCTTAAGCCATACTTTCGCTGCCACTTTTTCCCATGGAAGACCCGTTAGCTCATCCACTTTTTTCTCACCAGTCGTCACAATGTTGCTATCTGTCGCTGCTTCTTTCATCAGAGACGCAGTCGCAATGTTCTTACCGAAGTCTTCTTGAATTACGCGACCAAAACCTTTCGCTTTACGCCAGCCATCGATTTCGATTTCAACAAACTCGCCTTTGTCTTCAAGAACTTTAACGGTCGATGCTGGGTTAAGAAGACCGGCTTCTTTAGTGCCTTGTGCATCAAAGTAAATAGGTAGGTGACGAACACTCACTAGTTGCTGACCTACTGAGTAATCTGTATTTGAAGTCATACCTTCTAGGTCACCCACGATACCGCCGATGCTGTCCATACCTGCTGGCAGGTTATGCGCGATACCTTTATGACAGTCAACACAGCTTTGATCTTTCTCTGCTGCTTGCTTCATTTGGATACGAGCGGTTGGGGACATTTGCTCGAAATCCATCGATTCGTAGTTGTGGCAGTTCTTACACTCTAAAGATTTGTTTGCCGAGAAACGATCCCATTCGTGTTTCGCAAGTTCGATACGACGCTCTTCGAAAACACCAGGTTCATCGTAGTTGCCAAATACCTGTGCAAATACCTCTTTAGATGCCTGCATTTTACGAGCAATTTTGTCTGTCCAGTTATGAGGAACGTGACAGTCAGGGCAAGTAGCACGAACGCCTGAATGGTTTTTCCAGTGAACCGTTTCTTGCAGCTCAACGTACACGTTGTCACGCATTGTGTGACAACTAATACAGAATTCTTCTGTGTTGGTTGCTTCTAGAGCGGTGTTAAAGCCACCCCAAAAGATAACACCAGCAATGAAGCCGCCCATAGTCAGCACACCTAGGCTGATATGTACAGCTGGGCGCGTCATGGTACGCCACAGTTTAATGATTAATGATTTCATTATTTGCTCTCTTAAAATCTTTTCAAAAGTGTGGTTATGAGCTCACAGGCTTACATGCCGTGCGCGCCTGGAGGTCCAAAGAAGAACACTTGCAACATCCAAACGATGAACCCGTAACCGCCGACAAAAGCCACACTCAGAATTGGGAAGAGAACAACTGCAATGAAGAGGAACGACTTCCACTCCAGGGAGCGTTTTTCACCACTCTCAATTTTATTAACATCACTCATACATTTGCCTATTTTGTATCTAGTGTTATTGAAAAGCCCGCGTAACCAAGCTTAAGTTTTTACAATCTCTAATGGAAAATGTTAGACCATACTAATAGTAAGGTTCAATCAAATAAGAGCTCTCAGGCCTTGTAATTCAACACTTTTTTGAGCTCATCCAGAGATGTGATTGATTGATGTTATTTATTAAAAAACATGAACAGATGTGACAAAATAAGTCTTTTAAATAATTGTTAAAACAACAACATTTACCAAACATAAGTTACATTTGGATAGTAATTAACGGGTCATAAATTGGCTTAAAAACCCGTCAAAAGATAATCAATTGTGAATAAAATGATGCGAAATAATGACAAGAATAGCGCTAAAGGTTTACGTTGAGAACATCAAAAAATGCACATTGATGTTCATATAAAGGAGGAGCTTAGTTACAATTATTCGCGGATTTTCGAGGAGCGATTATGGATAGCGTGGTGGATATAAGTTGGACCAAACTGGCATTGTTTGGTCTGATTTTGTTGGTTCCCTTCTTTATTAATGCCCGCTACAAATTAGGGATTGCGAAAGACACAATAATTAGTGTTATTCGTATGACACTTCAGCTCATATTGATTGGCGTGTATTTAGAATATCTTTTTCAATTAAACAGCTTACTTGTCAATATACTTTGGCTTGCCATCATGTTACTGATTGGTGCAAGCTCAATTGCAGGAAAAGCTCGCCTGCCTAAAAAGCCACTCATGCTTCCTCTTCTTACAGGCTTGACCTGTGGCCTAATTCCACTTCTTATAGCGATTACCGCAGGCCTAGTGCAGCCATCCCCTATTTACAACGCCCAGTACATGATCCCACTTGCGGGCATGCTATTGGGTAACAGCTTAAGTAGTAACATCATCGCACTGCAGAATTTATTTACGGCTTTTGAACAGAGACAATCAGAATACGAGGCTGCTATCTCACTTGGTGCCTCTCCTCGTTATGCATCATTCCCCTTCATTCAAGAGGCCCTTAGAAAGTCACTTGCTCCAACTTTAGCCTCTATGGCCACTACAGGGCTGGTTACCTTGCCAGGCATGATGACTGGTCAAATTCTAGGTGGCGCAAGCCCGATGGTTGCGATTAAATATCAGTTGGTGATTATGCTGGCTATTTTCGTCATGTTGAGTACCTCCGTCGCTATTACGCTGGAGATGACACTGAGCTGGGTACAAACGAAAGAAGGCCGGATCAAAATAAAAATCCAACAATCAGAACCTACCAAAACTCATAGATAGTTTAAGCGTGTGAACAAAGCCAGTGAAAGGGCTTGTATTATCAAGTCAAACGCACTTTTACCTGAATAACTCATCCATTCTTTAAACATTCATCAAGACGCTTTCTGGAGAAAAGTCAGACAGAATTCTCTCGAGTATAAGCCTCTAATTTTATGAAATTTTCTTTGCAAGTTTAGATACGCACGGCCTTTGAGACAGGTTATCCACAGAAAATGTGGATAAACACCCTAAACACATACGCAACCAGAAACATAGCAGCATAAGTGATCAATCTAATCGTCATGCTTTGATCACTTGCCTGACATATTCTAATTTTAGAGTAAAGATAGTGACCACAAACTTGGAGAGACGTACATGGATGTCTTAATGAGCAAAGAAAATTACGATGAACTCCTATCCGATGCACCTCTGGACTGGCTCGTTCAAGAACCAAAGGAAGTGACTTCTCATTGGCTCCCAACCGATTTTGGCATCAATGAAGAGCTGATTTAACTCACTCGATTTGTGTGAAACTTATCGACATGAATAAAAGAAAGGCGAACCATTTGGCTCGCCTTTCTTTTATTCTTTTAGATTTATCGTAAATGCTTGTCTTCATCACGTAGATAAATCATCCAATACCACATACCAACGAATACACCGCCACCAATGATGTTCCCTATCGTTACAGGGATAAGGTTATTTACGATGAACCCCATCATGTTTAAGTCCGCATAGTTTGCAATATCCGCCCCTGTCATTTGCCAAAATGCTTCCGGTGCAAAATATTTGATTCCAATCGCCATGGGTACTTGGAACATGTTCGCAATACAGTGCTCGAAACCTGCCGACACGAACATAGCTACTGGCAGAATCATGACCGCTATTTTGTCAGTTAATGTACGTCCACTAAACGTCATCCAAACAGCAATACACACCAGCACGTTACACATGATGCCAAGCGCAACAGCAGCAAAGAAACCATGGTGCAATTTGTGTTGAGAGATCGCCATCGCGTTGAGGCCAACTTGGCCGTGATCAAACATATACTGCTTGGTGACCAACATGCATGCTACCAACAAAAGAGCACCAACCATGTTGCCGAAATAAACCACAAACCAGTTTTTGATTAGCGCTTGCCACGAGATCTTTCCACTGGCTCGCGCTACCAATGTTAATACTGAGCTAGTGAAAAGCTCACCACCTGTAACGACAACAAGAATCAAACCAAGGCTGAAGGCTAGGCCACCGATTAGCCTGGTAATACCCCATGGAAGGTCGCCTGCACCTGTTGTCACCGTGGTGTAAAAGATGAACGCAATACCAATATGAAGTCCGGCAGAAATTGCCAATAAAAAAGATTTGATCGGTGCTTTAGTTGCTTTACCTACCCCCACTTCAGCCGCGCGTTCCGCAGCCTGAGGCGGTAATAGTGAGTCAAACTGATTGAAGTTCATTGTGGTGTAACATTTAGAAACAATTAAAGAGGCGCGGATAATCGCTCCATTTCCCTACTTTTTCAAGCGCTATTTGACATGTTTACTAAAAATGTTGTTATCGAGAGATCAACCGATAAAGGTTAACTATCATTCGCAATCGTAACTATCATTGATACTTAACAAGTATTCTGCCTTTCGAACAAAGATCCTGCGTTATATCAGCCTGATAGCGCCATACTTAACACTTCTTATCGTTTAATGTTGCTCAACTCTTCTTTTCAGACTAGCTTGGTAAAAAAAGCGTAAAGGAATCATTTATGAAATATTCAGCTGAACATATCGCCGAATTGAACCTACTTCTTCAGTTCGACTTAAGTAGTGCTGCAACTGGTATTAAAGTTCATACAGACGCGTCAGAAGAAATGCAGGCAGCCGTTGCTCGTCTATACGAGAAGCAACTTTGTACACAGCCTGATGGTGGTTATTTAACAGATGAAGGTATTGAAGTCGCAGAGCATGCGGATAAGATTTTAAGAGTCCTTTCTGTGTAATTTGAACAAAAACGCCACCGAATTCGGTGGCGTTTTTTATTGGTCCCTGCATTTTGTTCCTGCCGAAACCTGCGGTGCTAATCGTTTTTTCATTTTGCTAAATGGCTGAACCTTGTCGTACAACCAATTAAAGCCTGTGGCATAAAATAGGAAGAACACTAGGAAGCCAGCTTCCAACACCAGAGCTTGGAGAAGCGTAATTTCTAAGAACCAAGCAATGACGGGTATAGAGATAAAGATCAACCCTCCCTCGAATCCAATTGTATGCCCAAAACGCATCGCTAAACTTCGCTCAGTTCGATTGCTGCCAAACCACTTATCAAAGTACAAGTTGTAGATGTAATTCCACACGACGGTATACATGCTCAACCCAATCCCAACTAACGCGAGATCACTCGATCCCTTTCCGGTGATCAATGAAGCCGCTGGCACAATGATCGCGAGTGCGATTAACTCAAAAAGTACTGCATGAAAAATTCGTTCGTTACGAGTCATATTTCTCTGTCCAAATAGTTCTACTCAATGCTTAGAATTTTATCTATTATTCAGATAACAAAAAGTTAGATACCATCGGCAAAAGCGATATGTTTACCATCGAACAACTGCAAGCTTTCATTGCTACATCAGAAACCGGATCATTTTCAGGCGCGGCAAGAAAACTGGGGCGAGCTCAATCCGTAGTCAGCCAACACATCATAAATATGGAGGTCGACTGTGGTGTTGATCTATTTGATCGCTCTGGTCGATATCCGAAATTAACCGAGAGTGGCCTCGCGCTCATACCTTATGCACAAGCGGCAATCAGCCAACTCGACCGATTGAACAACAGAGCATCACAGCTTTTTTCAACACCAACTAATAAATTAGTTTTAGCCATTGATGAAGGGATTCCTCTGACTCGCTTGCCCGACGTGCTAAAAAATTTAGAGCAACGCTTTCCACACTTGCAAGTTGAATGCTTAACAGCTTCAAGTCCGGATATCATTGAATTGGTCAAATCGGAGCGCGCCACTACTGGGATTATTTTGAGTGACTTACAAATGCCAAGACATATCGATTTCACTAATCTTGGTAACATTACGTTCGATGTCTATGTCTCTTCAACACACGCTCTGGCACAACAACGCGTCACTCACATTGATCAACTCAAACAACATCGTCAACTGGTCATACGCTCCAAAAACGCAGAGCCATGTGGTCTCAATCAAGCATTCAGCCCGGATATCTGGTACGCTGATAACTACTATATTTTGTTGGAATTAGCGAATAAAGGGTTTGGTTGGTGCTTTCTTCCGGAGCATTTAGTCGCGTATTCACCGAACACACTGACAAGAGTTGGGGATGATTTCACAAAGCTGGCTTGGCAAGTCAATGTTGACCTTATTCAACATCAGAAATGGCATTCAGATCCCCTCCATCAACAAGCCAAAGCAGAGCTGCTCAATCTATTCGAGCAGACATAAATAAGTAAGTAGGAAGACCCAAATGGCAAATACATTGATCGTAGGTGCAGGCTGGCTCGGAACTCCGCTAGCAGAAACTTTGATGAAAGACGGACACCACGTTGTCGTTACTCGTCGTAACCAAGCTCGGTTAAACGAGTTACCCGCTTCATTAACTCACTCCGCATTATTCGATTTTAATCAACTTAACGCGGCGAAACGGCTAGATGAGTTGCTTAAGCAACATAAAATTACTCACGTTGTCGGTGCTTTTCCCCCTGGTTTTCGTAAAGGACGCGGACAAGAATACGCTCAACAATGGCAAATGCTCGCAAACGCAGCAAAGCAAAACAACGTTGAAAAGCTCGTTATGATTAGCTCTACAACGGTGTATCCCAACCTAGCTTCTGATATGGAAGAAGCAGATGCGTCACTCTCTTTAGCAGCCGACAGCCCTTATTTCTCTGACAATGCACGTATTATGCTGCAAGCCGAGCAGCATGTTATCGATTCTAATATTAGCTTCGTCATTATGCGTTGTAGCGGGCTAATTGGGCCAGATAGGCACCCTTCTCGCTTTGCAATGAGACTAAAACAAGTCAGTCGTAAAGCGCCTGCTAATATGCTTCATCAAGATGATGCGGTATCGGCGGTCAAATTTGCTTTAGATAATTTAAGTAACCAAGTCATTAACGTGACCACACCGCATACCGTCAGCAAGGCGGAGTTCTACCAAGCCGCTATAAATAAGAGCGAAAGTGAGATACCTCTTCCCCCAGTCACAGAACAAACAGATAAGCGCATTCTCGCAGACAAACTACTCTCACTTGGCTATCAATTTCATTTCAACTCAACTTTGGACGCGCTATGAAACTCTATCGACACATAGAAACACTTTGGGATTACATGCAACTCAAACATGAGCTGAAACCCGCAGACTGTTTGTTTGTGATGTGCAGTAACGATGTGCGTGTAGCAGAGCATGCAGCAAATCTGTACCACCAAAAGTTAGCGCCTTTGATTGTATTTTCAGGGGGAGAAGGTCGTTTTACCGATGGACTGTTTGAAAAAAGCGAAGCGGAAACTTTTGCCGAAATTGCCAAGATGTCAGGCGTGCCCAGTGAAGCAATTTTGCTCGAAACTGAATCCACCAACAGTGGAGAAAACGTTCGCTTTACTGAGCAACGATTGAAAGAGGAAGGAAAAAATTGCTCATCGTTTATTCTGGTGCAAAAACCATTTATGGAACGCAGAGCTATAGCGACATTTGAAAAACAGTGGCAGTCACCCTACTCCCAGCTCCAAGTAAGCTCTACGGCTCATCCGTTTTTTGAGTATATTAATGAAGACATGCCATTAATGATGGTGCTAGAAGCACTAATGGAAGATTTCTCTCGTGTAAAAAGCTATCCAGAGAAAGGATTTCAAACCGAGCAGAACATCCCTCAGCAAGTCGAATCGTCTTACCAGGTTTTGCTAGAGAGATTTGGTTTTGACTTAGTCTAAGCCCTTTCTAGCAGACAACAAAAAGCCACCGATTACGGTGGCTTTTCTGTATTAATACGGATTATTTACCGAGTGCTTCTTTGTAATGCTGACGGCACACGGAGACATATTTGTCGTTACCGCCGATCGCAACTTGATCGCCCTCTTTAATCGCCACGCCATGTTCATCGGTACGAATAACCATATTCGCTTTGCGACCGCAGTGGCAGATCGTTTTGAGCTCAACCAACTTGTCTGCCCAAGATAACAGGTACTTACTGCCTTCAAAAAGTTCGCCTAGAAAATCGGTGCGAAGGCCGTAACACAATACTGGAATATGCAGTTTATCAACAACTTCAGTAAGTTGGTAAACCTGCTCTTTCGACAAGAACTGACACTCATCAACAAGAATACAGTGACGTTTCTCAACCTCATTCAGAGCTGCGATCTCTTGATATAAATTGGTATCCTGACGAAACAAATGTGCATCAGATTGAAGACCAATACGAGAGCTCACTTTACCGACACCAAAGCGATCATCTAGTGCCGCCGTAAAAATAACTGGCGTCATGCCGCGTTCTTGATAGTTGAAAGAGGATTGAAGAAGCGTTGTTGATTTACCCGCATTCATTGCTGAGTAATAGAAATACATCTGAGCCACAGAGCATTACCTAAAGTTAAAGTTTTAATTTATGGAAATGGAAAATAAAAGGGCTGAATTATCAGCCCTTTAAAATTGAAAATTCAATTACTTACGACGCCACGTTGTGCCTTCTGGACCATCTTCCAGAACAATACCCATTTCGGTCAGCTTGTCACGAGCCATATCTGCATTCGCCCAATCTTTCGCAGCGCGAGAGTCGTTACGCAGCTTGATAAGAGCTTCGATTTCAGCCACTTCATCATCGTTACCTGCATCACCTTTTAGGAAGGCTTCTGGATCTTGGTGAAGAATACCGATCACATCTGCTAGTTCACGCATTAACGCACCTAGCTCGCTCGCTTTCTCTAGGTTTTCTGTTTTCAGACGGTTAACTTCGCGCGCCATGTCGAACAGAACTGAGTACGCTTCTGGCGTATTGAAGTCATCGTTCATCGCTGCTGTAAAGCGAGATACATACTCTTCACCACCAGCAGGAGCAGCATTTAGATCCAAACCACGTAGAGAAGTGTATAGACGCTCAAGCGAAGCGCGTGCTTGGTTTAGGTTCTCTTCGCTGTAGTTTAACTGGCTACGGTAGTGACCAGACATAAGGAAGTAACGAACCGTTTCTGCATCGTAGTGACCAAGTACGTCACGGATAGTAAAGAAGTTGCCTAGAGACTTAGACATCTTCTCGCGATCTACCATCACCATGCCACTGTGCATCCAAGTATTTACGTACTTAGTGTCGTGTGCACAGCATGATTGCGCGATTTCGTTTTCGTGGTGTGGGAACTGAAGATCAGAGCCGCCACCGTGAATATCAAAGTGATCACCTAGGATTGAAGAGTTCATAGCAGAACATTCAATGTGCCAGCCTGGACGACCAGGGCCCCATGGTGATTCCCACGTAGGTTCACCTGGTTTAGACATCTTCCAAAGAACGAAGTCTAGTGGGCTGCGTTTGGCTGTTTCGACATCAACGCGCGCGCCCGCTTGCAGCTGATCCAAATCTTGTTTAGACAGTTTGCCGTATTCGTCAAACTTGCGAACCTCAAACATTACATCGCCATTATCCGCAACGTAAGCAAAGCCACGTTCAATCAGTTTTTGAACAAGTTCGATGATTTCTGGAATAAACTGGGTTGCACGAGGCTCAATATCTGGGCGCTTCATGTTTAATGCGTCGAAGTCTGCGTGCATTTCACCGATCAAGCGCTCGGTCAATGAGTCACAAGACTCGCCATTTTCAGCCGCACGTTTAATGATCTTATCATCGATGTCTGTGATGTTGCGTACAAACGTTAGATCGTAACCTAGGTAACGAAGGTAACGTGATACCACGTCAAAGGAGACAAAAGTGCGACCGTGACCGATGTGACAGAGATCGTAGATGGTAACTCCACAGACATACATGCCGACTTTGCCAGCTGTAATTGGTTTGAATTCCTCTTTCTGTCTTGTGAGTGTGTTATATATCTTTAACATGATCTCTATCTATGATTGTGAATGAATAAAAGAAGGTCGAGTATATCAACTCCGACCTGGTTAGGTAATAGCAATTAACCGATAAAACGATAATCGGCTAAACTTCAAGCACAAAACGAAGAATTTCCTCTTCCTGAGTTTTTAAAGCACTAGAACTTAGGCTAGAATCTCGGGCTCAACACAACACAGTAAAGGAAAGTAGCATGATCACCCTTCACACTAATTTTGGTGACATCAAGATTCAACTAAACGAAGAGAAAGCGCCAGAGACTAGCGCAAACTTCCTTCAGTACTGCCGCGATGGCTTTTACGACAACACTCTTTTCCACCGTGTTATTGACGGTTTCATGATCCAAGGTGGTGGCATGGAACCTGGTCTACGTGAAAAAGCATCACGTGCACCTATCAAGAACGAAGCAAACAACGGCCTAAGCAACAAAGTGGGTACACTTGCTATGGCACGTACTATGGAACCGCATTCAGCAAGCTCTCAGTTCTTTATCAACGTAAACAACAACACATTCCTAGATTTCCGTAGCGAAAGCCTAGATGGTTGGGGTTACTGTGTATTCGGTGAAGTTGTAGAAGGCATGGACATCGTAAATAAGATCAAAGGCGTTAGCACTGGTTCTTACGGCATGCACCAAGACGTACCTCTAGAGGACGTAGTAATCACTGGTACAACAATTGAAGAATAATTCGTAAGAATTATTTCTAAGAGATAAGTTAATGGGGAGGCATCGCTTCCCCTTATTTCTATGACAACATTATTTATTTCCGATCTTCACCTCACCCCATCGCGTCCGGATATTACGGAATGTTTTGTGACGTTCATGCGAACAGAAGCAACGAAAGCCGATGCACTTTATGTATTAGGCGATCTGTTCGAGTTTTGGGTTGGAGACGATGACAAAACTCCTTTTGCCAATCAAATCCGTACTGAGTTCCAGCAACTAACAAAGACTGGCGTTCCTGTTTATTTCATTCAGGGCAATCGCGACTTCCTATTGGGAAAACGCTTCTGTAAAGAGACAGGCATTACATTACTGGATGAAGTTAGCCTCATAGACCTTTATGGTACTAAAGCGGTTATTCTCCACGGTGACACCCTGTGTACTGACGACATTGATTATCAAAAATTCCGTAAGACTGTTCATCAACCTTGGTTGCAGTGGCTGTTTAATCACATTCCTTGGTTTATTAAGAAGAAAATTGTCTCAAAAGTTCAATCCGATATTCGTGATGATAAAATGAGCAAGCCTTTAGACATCATGGACGTCAATCAAAATGAAGTCGAGAAAGTGATGTCTCAGAATTGCGTCAACTTAATGATTCATGGTCACACTCATCGCCCGAATACACATTTTTTTGACGTCGATGGCGTTAAAAAGACCCGGATAGTTTTAGGGGATTGGTATACGCAAGGCTCAGTTTTACAAGTAAATTCTGATGGCTTTGACCTACAAACGAGACCATTCATACAGAATTTGCGTTAAGCATGTAGAGCGTGTAGAAGATTCACGCTCAAGTCGTAGATATTTTGTAAAAAATCGCTATTATCATAATACTAAGTTAAACAGAACGAAGTACCTAATTGAAGTATTCTTACGTAGCTCGCCAACCGATTCTGGATAGAGAAAAACGAACCATAGGTTACGAACTTCTCTTTCGAGACGGTCCTAAAAATACCTTCCCTGAAGTAGAACCAGAGCTGGCTACTAGTCGACTGCTATCCGATCATTTTTTGTCGACGCATTACAACACATTAGGGAACAAACTTGGCTTTGTTAACTTTCCGCATCAAAGCTTAGTGAATCTGGTCCCAACTCTGTTTCCCAAAGAGTCTCTCGTCATTGAAGTCCTTGAAGATTGTGAACCGACAGAAGAGTTGCTAGAAGCCATCAAGCACCTGCATGAATGCGGATACAAAATTGCTTTAGATGATTTTGTGCCGACGAAGGCTTGGAAACGTTTTCTTCCATACGTTTCCATGATCAAGTTTGACATTCGACTCGTACCGATTAAGAAAGCCGCTATTTTTATTCAGGCATTAAGCCCATTTAAAATCGACTTTCTTGCGGAAAAGGTAGAGACCTACGAAGAGTTTGAGCAAGCTTTAGAAGCCGGTTTTAACTACTTTCAGGGATATTTTTTCAGCAAGCCTGAGATGATCCAGAAAAAACGGTTGAACCCCGCGTTTCTTACCGTCATCCAGCTTTGTAAAGAGATTGCAGATAAGCCCATCGACTTCAATGAAGTGGAACGTCTGTTTTCGATTGATGTGACGCTATCATACAAGCTGCTTACTTACGTTAATTCAGGCTATACATTAACGACCAAGATTAAGTCGTTCAGACAAGCACTTATTTATCTGGGTGAAGAGCGACTACGACGCTTCATATCCTTAGTTGCCATTGCGTCCGTTCAAGAAGATAAACCAGATTCTCTTTACTCCTTAGCGATTCAGCGTGCAAGAATGTGTGAACTGTTACTTAGTCAAATGAACACTAGGTATGACCCTGGGCAGGCTTTTTTAACGGGAATGTTTTCTCTACTCGGTTCGTTGCTCGATCAACCGCTCTCGGATGTCATTGAAGATATCCCCGTTGACGAAGATATAAAACTCGCATTAACCAGTCGAAAAGGCGTACTTGGCCACTTACTTTCAATGACGATCGCCTACGAACAAGCAGACTGGGAATTAGCTGAGCGGTATTGCACCGTTCTTAAATTAACCGAGCCTCAATTAGCAGACGCTTTTAATCAATCTACCGAGTGGGCTCAAGAACTGCTGTCTCAAACGCCCTAAATCGCTATAATGCCCCAAAGAATACTGCAGCCTCACTGATGTGAGGTTGTTTGTTTTTACCGCTTAATTAATCGAGATTTCATTTTATGGCTTCTTCTTGTCCTTGCGGCTCTAACCGCACCTACCAACAGTGTTGTGAAATTGCCCACAATAACCATGCTGACGTTACCACTCCGGAGCAGTTAATGCGCTCTCGTTACAGTGCGCATGTGTTAGGTCTAGTAGATTACGTGGTGAACACGTACCACCCAAGCTGTAATGCAGAAGAACAACGAGAAGGCATTGCCCAATCTATCGACAGCGATTGGTGCAAACTTGAAGTATTAAAAACAGAAGCTGGCAGTAATGACAATGAAGGCTTTGTCGAGTTTAGCGCTTATTTTGATGAAGACGGCAAACGCTACTGTATGACAGAACTTTCTCGCTTCGTAAAAGAAAATGGGCTTTGGTACTACATTGACGGCACATTTCCTGAAGAAGAGCCAGAAGAAGAACCAGAACAGGATCCACGATTGAGCCAGCCAGTTAGTAGCCTAAAGCTAGGTCGTAACGATCCGTGTATCTGCGGAAGCGGTAAGAAGTTTAAGAAGTGTTGTGGGTAAAGGCATCCACGCTTAGCTTATTGAGCTCGCTTTATTGAGATTTATGATCTCACCTAAGCTCGTCGGAATAACGTGAATATGTACTTTCGTTTGAAATAGATAACGCGACTTCAAATACCATTAGAAAATATTCCGTCATTCTGAACAGCGAGGGACGAGCGTGATTCAGAATCTAATCGCCACCAGCACTGTTGCCGGTTTTTACCCCCGAATCAAGAACACTAAATTAAAAAAGCCCCTAGGCTCGAGAGCATAGGGGCTTTCACTTATCTATAGCAAGCTTACTTATGACGCTCTTTCAGTTTGTTCACTACGTCATTCATCGATAAGCCTTGGTCTTGAAGCAATACCATTAAGTGATAAATCAAATCTGCTGATTCACACACTAACTCCGCCTTATCGCCCGACGTCGCCGCAAGCGCGACTTCAACGCCTTCTTCGCCCACTTTTTGCGAAATACGCTTGGTGCCACGGGCATAAAGACTGGCAGTATAAGAGGAATCTGGGTCGGCACTCTTGCGGGCAGCCAATAGCTGCTCAAGTTGATGAAGCCACACCATTTGTGACTCCTCTTGAGGGTCCACATCCCAGCAAGTTGTGTTACCCAAGTGACACGTAGGGCCAATGGGATTCACTTTCACCAGTAGCGTATCGTTGTCGCAATCGAGCTGCATGTTCACCAATTGTAATACATTGCCTGAGGTTTCCCCTTTGGTCCAAAGACGCTCTTTGGTACGAGAGAAAAACGTCACTTGACCTGTTTCGCCCGTTTTTGCCAGCGCATCTTGGTTCATGTAACCCATCATCAGCACTTGGCTTGATTGGAAGTCTTGTACGATGGCAGGTACCAGACCATCCACCTTTTCCCAGTTGATTCGCTCAGCTAGCGAACTTACTTCGGCGGCTTTCACACTCATAGTCGTACCTCAATGCCTTGTTGTTTCAAATACAGCTTTAATTCACCAATATTGATGACTTGTTTGTGGAATACCGACGCGGCAAGCGCGCCATCCACATTTGCTTTTTGGTATGCTTCCGCAAAGTGCTCCATAGCACCCGCGCCACCCGATGCAATCAGCGGTACATTACATACTTCGCGCACCATATTCAGTTGTTCGATGTCGTAGCCGTTACGCACACCGTCTTGGTTCATCATGTTCAGTACGATTTCACCAGCGCCGCGTTTTTGTACTTCTTGCACCCAATCACGCGTTTCCCATTGGGTCGCTTTGGTTCGTTCTTCATCACCAGTAAACTGGTAAACCTGATACTTACCTGTCTCTTTGTCGTAGTATGAATCGATACCAACGACGATACATTGCACACCAAACTTATCAGCAAGGTCAGTAATCAGTTGCGGGTTCGCCAATGCAGGTGAGTTGATAGACACCTTATCTGCACCAAACTCAAGAATGCGCGCTGCGTCTTCTGCTGATTTAATACCACCAGCCACACAGAAAGGAATATCAATCACTTCAGCAACGCGAGCGACCCAACTTTTATCAACGACACGCCCATCACTTGAAGCGGTAATATCGTAGAACACAAGCTCGTCAGCGCCTTCTTCAGCATAACGCTGCGCCAGAGGAACGATGTCACCAATGATTTCGTGGTTGCGGAACTGGACGCCCTTCACCACTTGTCCATCACGAACATCAAGACATGGAATTATTCGCTTTGCCAGCATGCAAACGCCTCCTCTGCTGTGAACTTACCATCTAACAATGCGCGACCAACAATCACACCAGCAACACCGCTGCCTTTTAGTGCTTCGATATCCGCTAATGAGCCAATGCCGCCTGAAGATTGAAACTGCACTTGTGGGTACTGTTTACATAAGTCGACGTAAAGCTCAACGTTTGAGCCTTCTAGCGTACCATCACGAGAAATGTCCGTGCAAAGCACATGCTGTAGACCTACCGTCAGATAATCGTTGATCAAAGCTTCGATAGTCACACCTGAGTCTTCTTGCCAACCAGATATTGCCACTTTACGCGTGCCGTCTTGGTCGATGTTGATATCTAGAGCGAGAACGATTTTCTCCGCGCCATACTTTTCCATCCAACCTTTCACAAGCTCTGGTTGTTTTACTGCTGTAGAACCAACCACAACACGTTGAGCACCGGCTTCTAACAGATCAATCACGTCTTGCTCTGTACGCACTCCACCACCGATTTGGATGTTCGCTGGCGTGCTTGCGAGTAGTTTTGCAATCAAATCAAGTTGGCGCGCTGTTGTGTCTTTCGCACCTGTCAAATCCACTAAGTGTAGCCAGTTAGCACCTGCTTGGTGGTACAAATTAAACTGCTCTGCTGGATCGACTTTGTACTCGGTTACTTGGCCGTAATCACCTTGATAAAGGCGAACCACCTGTCCTTCAATTAAATCAAGAGCTGGAATAATCACACTAAATCCCTTTTATAATTCTAAGAAGTTTTGAATAAGCTTCGCGCCCGCTTTTGAAGAACGCTCTGGGTGGAATTGCACACCATAATAGTTACCGCTTTGAACCGCAGCAGTGAATGGATTTCCGTAATCACATTCGGCAATGGTGTAGTCTCCAACTGGCATCGCAAAGCTGTGCACAAAATAGAAGTACTCACCCTCTTCAATACCTTTGAATAACGGATTGCCTGCTTTTGCAGAAACGGTATTCCACCCCATGTGCGGCAGTGGCAAATCGCCGGTTTGAAGCAGCTTCACTTCGCCATCACAAAGTCCAAGACAGTCAACTAACTCGTCGGCTTTCTGGCCTTTCTCTTGAGACACTTTGCCCAACAGTTGCATGCCTAGACAGATACCTAACAGCGGCTTTTCTACCTGTTTTACTAAGCTGATAAGATCGCGCTCTTCTAGGTTCTTCATCGCTTCGCTGGCGGTTCCCACGCCCGGTAGGAATAGCTTGTCTGCCGACAATACAACTTGCGGATCTTTTGAAATTGTTACGTCATAGCCTAGGCGTTCAACAGCAAACTTCACTGAAGAGACGTTGGCACAGCCGGTATCGATAATGACAACTTTCTGTTCTGTCACTGTTTTTCTCCTTGCTAAGGTTAGCCTTAAAGTACGCCTTTACTACTTGGTAGCTCAGTGCCTTCTACTTTGATTGCTTGGCGCAAAGTACGACCAAACGCTTTAAATAGACTTTCAATGATGTGGTGATCATTGTTGCCCGCAGAAGAAAGGTGCAACGTACACGCTAGGGTGTCAGTCAGAGAACGGAAGAAGTGAACCACCATCTCTGTTGAAAGATCACCCACTTGCTCACGGCTAAATTGCGCGTCGAATTTAAGGTAAGGACGACCTGATAGGTCTAGAGCACATTGTGCCAAACACTCATCCATTGGAAGACTAAAGCCAAAGCGACCAATACCACGCTTGTCACCAAGTGCTTCTTTCAAGGCTTGACCTAATGCAAGAGCGGTATCTTCTACTGTGTGGTGATCATCAATGTGCAGGTCACCTTCCACTTTGCACACCATTTGGAATCCACCGTGCGTCGCAATTTGATCCAGCATGTGGTCGAAGAAACCAAGACCCGTTGAGATATCGTTACCGCCTTGCTCATCAAGATTAACCGCAACTTTGATGTCCGTTTCTTTCGTGGTACGAATCACTTCAGCAATACGAGCTTTCACCGTTAGGTCTTTCAGGATCTGTTTCCAACCCATGGTTTCTGGATTGTATTGAATACCGCGAATCGCCATGTTTTCTGCAAGTTGAAGATCGGTTTGGCGGTCACCAATCACTACAGAGTTTTGGAAATCAACTTTGCCACCTTGAAGGTACTCTTTCACCATGCCTAGCTTAGGCTTACGGCAAGAGCAGTTATCTTCTTCAAAGTGAGGACAAATCAACACGTCATCGAACTTCACACCCTGAGATTCAAAGATCTCCATCATCATGTTGTGTGGAGCATCAAAATCAGCTTGTGGATAGCTGTCGGTACCCAAACCATCTTGGTTAGTTACCATCACTAGGCGGTATCCCGCATCCTGCAACGACAACAGGCTTGGGATAACAAATGGCTCTAGTTTTAGCTTATCTAAACGGTCAACTTGGAAATCAATCGGTGGCTCAACAATCAGCGTGCCATCTCGGTCGATAAATAGGATTTTTTGTTGCTTGCTCACTCGAACTTCCTTATTACTAATCTTGTTTCGTTCTCGGCATAAACCGAGAACGTTGAGAATTCTATTTATGAATAGTAGTTTCTAATGAAACCCAGTGTCTTTTCACACTCGTCGCGGTTACCAACACTGATACGCACGCAGTTCTCAATTGGCGAGTTACGCAGGATAATGCCCGTATCCCAAGCAGCTTTGAAAAGAGCATCGCCATCTGGGAATTTCACCAATAAGTAGTTACTCCACCCTTCAAAAACCTCCAGACCCGGAATCATCGACAAACCAACTTGTAAGTAAGCTCGGTTCGCGTTCAAATCGAGAACTTGGAACTTCGCTCGCGCTAGGCCTGCTTCAGAGAGCGCTTGAGTGGCAATTTCTGCCACTGGAACTGGGACTGGATATGGTGCGATAACTTTAAGAAGGACGTTAATCAGTTCTTCGTTTGCTAGCGTAAATCCGCAACGAAGACCAGCAAGCGCGAAAGCTTTCGACAGAGTACGCAGAATCGCTAGGTTTGGATATTCTGCCAGTAAATCTACTGTTGACGCTTCTGGACAAAAATCGATATACGCTTCGTCCATGACCACGATTGCGCGGTCTTTTGTCATCTCAAGCAGAGAGACAATATCGTCACGCTTAACTAAGTTACCCGTTGGGTTGTTTGGCGAGCATACGAAAACCAGTTTCACGTTATCCAGGCTCGCTTCGATACTTGCGAGGTCTAGTTGCCAATCTGACGTTAGCGGCACCGTTTTGCGCTCTACACCGATGGTTTCTGCACTGATGGCGTACATACCGTAAGTCGGTGGGCAGTATAAAATCGCGTCTTCACCCGGTTCACAGAAAGCACGAATCAATAACTCAATACCTTCATCTGCACCGCGAGAAGTCAGCGTTTGTTCTGGCTTCACTCCAGCATACGCGGCGTAAGCAGAAATCAGTTCTTTCGGCTGGCATTCGCTGTAACGATTAAGACGAGCAAAGTCTGTTTTGTATTCATTGTTGAATGGCGATTCGTTGGCGTTCAGCCATACGTCACCTGTTCCACCAATTCGGCGAGCCGAAAGATAAGGTGTTAGTTGTTGGACTTGTTTACGCGCTAGCTTTTCCATCTCTTTACTCTCTTATTCTTACTTACTTGCTAATTTTTCTACACGGATAGTAACAGCACGTTTGTGGGCGTCCAGACCTTCTGCTTCAGCCATGGTGACAACCGTTGGCGCAAGATTTTTAAGACCGTCAGCTGAAAGCTCTTGAACCGTCATTCGTTTAGAAAAATCAGCCAAACCTAAGCTTGAATATGTCCGTGTGTAACCATAAGTAGGAAGAACGTGGTTAGTGCCCGATGCGTAATCACCTGCAGATTCAGGCGACCAATCACCAAGGAAGATCGAACCTGCGTTGTCTAATAGAGGCAGAAGCTCGCGTGGGTTCTTAGTCTGAACAATTAAGTGCTCAGGGCCATAATAATTAGAAATAGAGATCGCTTGGGTGATCGATTCAGCAATAATGATTAAACTCGATGCGAGCGCTTTTTCTGCAATCTCTGAACGAGACAACTCTTTCAATTGACGACGAACGGCATCTGTCACCTGATCTGCAATAATGGCTGATGGCGTCACAAGTACAACTTGAGAGTCAGGTCCATGCTCTGCCTGACTTAGAAGGTCCGCCGCAATAAAATCTGGGTCCGCTGTTTCATCCGCAATCACAAGAACTTCCGAAGGACCCGCTGGCATATCAATCGCTGCGCCACGGAAATCATTGCTCACCTGACGCTTTGCTTCCGTCACGTAAGCGTTACCCGGGCCAAAAATCTTATCAACTTTTGATACGGTCTCTGTACCATATGCCATTGCAGCAACAGCTTGACCACCACCGACGTTGTACACTTCATCAATGCCACACAATTTTGCTACATAAAGGATCTCGTCAGCGATTGGAGGCGGAGAGCAAAGCACAACTTTACGACAGCCAGCAATTTTCGCAGGCACGCCCAGCATCAAAACCGTCGATGGCAATGGCGCGCTACCACCAGGAATGTACAAACCCACTTTTTGAATTGGACGTGTTACCTGTTCACAAAGCACACCCGGTTGAGTTTCGACTTTAATTGGCTGTGGCTTTTGCGCTTTGTGGAATTTAGAAATATTGGCATAAGCTTGCTCTAATGCGTTTTTCATTGATTCAGACAAGCGCTCTGAAGCGGCTTTAATTTCCTGAGAAGAAACACGAATGGACTCAGGTTTAACGCGATCAAACTTTTCTGTCAGCTCGTTGAGAGCAGAGTCGCCTTCATTTCTAACTTTAGCGATAACCTCAGACACTGCTGCAGTGATATTTGCACCTTCTGCAATAGCAGGACGTTCTAAGATCGAATCTTGCTGCTCTTCACTTAAAGATTGCCAAACGACTGTTCTCATGATGTTTACTCCATCATTTTTTCAATTGGTAGCACTAGGATTGAGCTAGCCCCTAACTCTTTTAGCTGTTCCATGGTTTCCCAGAACAGGTTTTCAGAACTCACTAAGTGAACAGCCATTTTCTGCTTATCTGCAGAAAGAGGAAGAACCGTAGGATCCTCAGCACCAGGAAGTAGTGCTTTGATTTGATCGAGCTTTTCAGCTGGCGCGTGAAGCATGATGTACTTAGACTCTTTCGCTTGTTGTACGCCTTGCATGCGAGTCAGTAGTTTTTCAATCAGTGCTGTTTTGTCTGCATCAAACTCACCGATACGTTGAATCAGCGTCGCTTTAGATTTAAAGATCACTTCCGCTTCTTTTAAGCCATTCGCTTCTAACGTTGCGCCAGTCGATACCAAATCAGCAATAGCGTCAGCTAGACCTGCGCGAGGTGCAACTTCTACAGAGCCAGTTAGCATACATGTGGAGAATGGAACGCCTGCTTCATCCATGTAAGCTTTTAGGAGTTGAGGGTAAGTTGTGGCAATACGCTTACCAGCTAAGTCTTGTGGACCGTTGTACTCTTCATCCTTGTCGATAGCGATAGACAAGCGACAACCGCCAAAATCCAGTCGACGAAGTTGAACAAACTCACATGGCTCACCCAAAGCTTTGCGATCAAGACGAACTTCTTCTAGTTCGTTTTCTCCGATGAAACCAAGGTCAACCACGCCATCCATGATCAAGCCAGGGATGTCATCGTCACGAACCAAAAGCAAATCAATTGGCATGTTCTCCGAGTGAACCACTAAACGCTCACCCATTACATTAAATTTTACGCCGCACTGTTTTAGCAGAGCTTGGCTCTCTTTGCTAAGGCGACCTTTTTTCTGAATTGCGATTCTTAAGCGTTGTGTTTGCATTGCTTTTTCCCTGTGCAAGATTTTGATATCTAAGTAATTTTTGAATTAATAAAACTAAAAAACCCTCGAGAGATTGGAGTCTCCCGAGGGTTTAAAATCTGCTTTTACTTTGATTTCACCTCCGGGAGTTTCCTGCCTCCCGGGTATGCGTGCATCGCCCGAAAGACTAGATTGGGTGATGATGGTGATGAATGTTCATTACAAAATTACGCATACTTATTTAAGGCTCTATTGAGTTGCTTCGTTAGTAACCACACTAACCAAGGATTCTATATTTTTCAATACTGAATTTAGCATTTTCTAACTATTTTTTATAATTACTTGATTTTAAAGGATTTAAATTTAATTTCAGTTGAGTATATGGGTAGAAATTAGGTTTCTATTCAACCCTATTCTTAAAGAAAAAGAAGAATAGTATGAATTTTCATCAAAACAACTATTTAGATCTCACCGCCCTTAGTAATTGACATCATTCTCAATAAAGAGACATCCACTCACGTTTGAGACGACTCATTCAAAACTATTATTTGAGTGGGGCAAAAAATAGTGATTAACCATGAAACTGCGTAACGGTAGTAACAAACAAGCTGTGGATTTCAGCGATACAACACTATACCCATTAATCGGCAATAGTGCATGTATCCAAGAACTTCGCACGGCAATCCAAAAGTACGCTCAATGTGATGCTGAAGTACTCATTCAGGGTGAAACAGGGGTGGGCAAAGGTCTCTGTGCTCGTCTTATTCATCAGTTGTCGAACAGACACTCGGCACCTTTTGTTGAAGTTAACTGCGGCGCAATTCCAAGTGGTCTTATTGCGTCCGAACTTTTCGGTCACGAAAAAGGAGCATTTACAGGAGCGATTTCAGATCGTATCGGTTTTATTCAAAAAGCGCATAGAGGTACCCTATTCCTAGATGAGATTGGTGATATGCCGCCGGATCTACAAATCCACCTTCTGCACTTTTTAGAAAGTAAGCAAATCCATAAAGTCGGCGCTGATAAATTCATTGACGTGGACTGTAGAGTCATTGCTGCGAGCCACGTGGATTTGAAAAATGAGGTTGTACAAGGCGGATTCCGTGAAGATTTATTCTATCGGCTTAATATCTTGCCATTAACTATTCCTCCACTGAGAAAGCGTGGGAAAGATATCCTTATGTTATCAGAACACTTCTTGACCGATTTGTCTCATGGTCAGGTACAAAAAATGTCGGATAAAGTGAAAGCCAAGCTCCTCAAGCATCGTTGGCCAGGTAACGTAAGAGAACTGCGAAATGTAATCCAACGAGCGATTGTCATGTGTGAAGATCACACGCTTCTCGTCGCTGACTTGGGCCTTGATAATAATGAAAGGCAATTACTTCCTTCAGTGGACCAAATTGATCTTGACTACCTACTGCAAGCTATCGAAGAAAATAAGCACAATATGAGTGCGGCTGCACGTCATCTTGGTATTTCAAGAACAACGCTTTATCGTCTAATAAAGAAATACAACTTAAATGTTTAGTTGCTGTACAGGTGTAACGTGACACTGTGTAACAGACAACTCATCATATATCATTTACTTAGCCCCTCATCATAAACCTCTTGATATTGCCGCCTTTAAAATCAACAACTTAAACTAGGCATAGTCTTTGCTTAGAGCTAAGAAGAAGTCGGTTGATAGATTTTCTATCACAGCACAGAAAGGAGTGCTCAGAACACAAATAGCTCGCTTTTAACACGAAACGATTATCCCCAAAAACGCGATTGCCCCCCTCACCTAAATCGCGTTAAAAAAAAGCTCCGCTAAATTTAGCGGAGCTTCCTCTTTATTAAAAATACTGAGCTGTACTAGACATTTTGGCACGATGCCATTTTAGACTTCGACAACCAAGAAAGTGCTCCACATACAATAATAAATGTGATTGATGCAGCGATGAATGAGAATGCAATTGACGCAGTCATCCCCAAAGTAATGAAGCCAACACAGGAAACTAGCGCCACGGACAATGCATAAGGCAACTGGGTCGATACATGATCAATATGATTACAACGTGCACCAGTCGACGACAGAATAGTGGTATCGGAGATAGGTGAACAATGGTCACCAAAAACGGCACCGGCTAAAACTGCACTTAGCATTGGGAGCATTAGCGCAAGATCGGTTGCACCAGCCATATCACCCGCGATTGGAAGCATAATGCCGAACGTACCCCAAGAAGTACCTGTTGAAAATGCCATTAGACCAGACAACAAGAATAGGATAACCGGTAGCCAATGTGGATTGATATTGCCCTGAGCCATTGTAGAAAGGTAAGAACCCGTCTTCATATCACCGATAACCGAACCGATAGTCCAGGCAAATACTAGGATTAGAATCGCGCCAAACATAGACTTAGCACCAATCCATAGTGTGCGTGCAATTTCACCCATTGGAAGACCTTGCTTCACAACAGTAAATAATGCGACAGCTAAGCCAAGCAAGCTACCGTAGATTAGTGATGTGCCTACATCTGTATTTTCAAACGCACCTAGAAGCGCAAACTCTTTGCCGTCAGCAGCCAATGCTTGGCCACCCGTGTAAAGCATAGAAGCGATAGTCGCAATAATCAGCGTCACGATAGGAAGTACCAAGTCTGACACTTTACCCTTTTCGCTTTCACGGATATCTAGCTCTTCGTTTAGATCATGCGCTTCTTGCGAGTCGTTTTCTTTGTCTTTATCAAAGCCGCGGCCTTGAGATGCAGAGATTTCATGCTCACGCATCTTACCGATATCGAGGCCAAACCACGCCACAGCAAACACCATAAGCAGTGCAAAAACTGCGTAGAAGTTCATTGGAATAAGACGAACGTACGCGCCAAGAGCCGAATACTCAGTGATCCCATGTGAGACTAAGATACCGCCGATAATCGTAATAATGTAAGCACCCCAGCTAGAAGCAGGCATGATCACACACATTGGTGCAGCAGTTGAGTCTAGAATGTATGCAAGCTTCGCGCGAGACACATAAAAACGATCGGTTACTGGACGAGAAATGGCACCAACAGCAAGGCTGTTAAAGTAATCGTCGACAAAAATGAATACGCCTAAAAAGGCAGCAAGAAGTTTGGAGCCGCGTTTACTTTTTACTCGAGATTGTGCCCATTCGGCAAATGCACGAGTACCACCAGATAGCGTTAATAACGCAGTTGTCATACCTAATAAGATTAGGAAACCAACAATGCTCATGTTCCAAGTGTTAATTCCGCCATCTTCAATAAAGACAGAAGAAACTTGAGAACTCACGTAACTAACGGTATCACCGATAGACCAGCTATTAAGTAGAACCGCACCCAGCACGATACCTACACCTAAGGAAACTAATACACGTCGAGTCAGAATCGCCAAAGTCAAAGCGACAATAGGTGGCAATAATGAAACAGGAGAACTAGAAAAATCTATTAAATTCATGATCTTCAAAAACCAAAGTTTGGCTAGAGATCTACTGCAGACAAGTCACGTAGCATACGATACGTGCTCATGTTGAACTTAGCGACAGGGAAGCGAACACTCCACCCAACCCTACAGTAGCGCTCCATAGTTTAATGTGAATATATACTATGGCAGTGTTGTTCCTTTCAGATACAACCCCAGCAAGTAACTTTGATGAGTTACTTACTTCGGCAATCTTCGCCTTCCACTATTATTCATTGGCATCACCCCAATAATAGCTACTCTTCGAGACCGCGCCTCTACGGCAACAACAAACAATTAACCACTAACTGTACAAATTAACAACAAATTGTCTGCAATATTGCATCAGGTAGCAGCCATTGTACTTATGATGAGAGTCAATGCAACACATCAAACTAAATTAAACAAATAAATAATGACTGAGATAATTTATAAACCTTGTCTACTTCAAGTTAGTTTTGTGCAACTGAAATCACATCAATTTTGTTATTTATGAAACATTATTACTACCTTAAAAATATCATGGTTTATCTTGTATCAATAAATTAAGGATATATGACACTCCATCAAAGATGGACGCTTCATATTTTTAAGTAATAACTCAACTTTTTTTATAAAAACCAAGCTAGCTCTATCTCTATACAATAACGAGTGTTGATTTCAATTCTCATCTAATAAGATTTATTTCGAGTGTAATAATATTTATTGCTTTAAAAAAATAGCTAAATTTAAACAAAATCTTGATTTAGTATTTGCACATAAGGAAAAGATAAAGTTAAATATAAGGACTCTTTGTTTATTTATAGATTGGCATTATTTAATCGTAACGATAAAAAGTGCCCAACACATTAACCTTTTAATAGGAATCGTTATGTCAGAGCTGACTAAAACCCTTCTAAATATCCGTAGCCTTCGTGCATTTTCTCGTGAGCTGACTCTAGAACAATTGGAAGAAGCTCTAGATAAACTAACTACTGTCGTAGAAGAGCGTCGTGAAGCAGAAGAAGCAGAACGTGCAGCACAAGCTGAGCAAGAAGCTAAGCTAGCAGAGATCGCAGAGAAAATTGCTCAAGACGGTATTGACGTAGAAGCGCTTATTACTGCGCTATCTGGCGAAACTAAGACGAAAGGCAAAGCGAAGCGTGCACCTCGTCCAGCTAAATACAAATACACAGACTCAAACGGTAATGAGAAGACTTGGACTGGCCAAGGTCGTACACCTTCTGCAATTCAAGAGCAACTTGATGCAGGTAAATCTCTGGATGATTTCCTGATCTAAATCCGCGCTATTTTTAAAAGGCTCCCAATGGGAGCCTTTTTTATTTGGTTCATTACAAATAAAAAAGGCGCATTTTTTAATGCGCCTTTTACTTTAGTTATAGAATGGTTAATTAAACTACTGTGTATTAACGTTCCCAGTATGCTTCTTCTAGGCTATCTTCTCGCTCAGGAAGCCCACGTGACAAACGTGGAGAATGTTGCACGAGAACTTCGTAGCTCGCACGGTTTGCGTATTTACATACTTGAGAAAAAGAAGAGTAAGTTAAATATTCGTTACTGTGCTTGCTTGAATTAGGCACATTTTCTTTATGGTATTTGTTTGCCGCCATATCATGAAGAACAGCAGATAACGCAGCATCACCTGCACCATTGGTATTCTTGATTTTTTCTGGACCACCCATATATGGCGAGATATGTGAGTACACTTTTATTGGTGTTTCACATGTATCTTTTTTCGCCGGACGACTAAATTCATAGCGATTAAATTCAGCGATTGACCCCGGAAGTAATGGCAAAGAAGTTTCGCGCTTCGCGCTATCTTCCGTATAACCCGCCATAAATAGGCCTACAGGCCCCGCGGTGCACAATACTAGATCTGCCCACTCCAGTGTTTTATCAGATGCAGCAAGTGGGTCTGACTCACCCGTCAGAGCTTCTGCTTCATCTTCATTCATCGCAACGACTGAAACGTTATCTCGAATGAATTCTTGCCAATATTTCGGGTCATCTTGAATAACGAACTTCGTCCCAAGAGTCAGAACAACGGGTACATCATTCTTTTTCGCGTACTCAATCGCTTTCATTGTTGCTTCAGGCATTGGGTCGCCTTCTTTACAACGTACTAAATATGACGTTAGTACAAGCGCCGATGCATTTTTAAAGATTTTTTCTGGAATGCTATCAGGATGCAGTTGGTTCATTTGCCCTTCACTGATCGCAAAAGTACGCTCACCATCTTCTGTAATAAGAGCGAAACAACGACCGATAGCGCCATCAACACCTTGTAGGTAGTTCAAGTCCATGCGGCTTGATGTATTACAAAGGTAACGGTAGCCATAGCTGCCAATTTTGATATCCTGGCTCATCACTCCAAGCAGCGTAGAGCGATCATCTGCTAACACAGAGTAGTTGTGTAGCGTGTTACCAATTGTGCCACCCGCATACTCATTGGTAATTAAGTTCTCTTCTTTAAGTTGCTGGTACAACTCTTCTGCTCTTTCGTCATCAATAACCAAAGAGTGACCTTTACTCAGACCGTACTTTTCAATCACATCCGTTGTAACTTTAGCTTCAATATCAACCAAAGTTTGGTCAATACCAATGATGTGAGTGCGCGTCATCTTCTTGCTTTCTTGTGCTTGGCTCACCAGCGGGTCACGAGCATGAACAGGAAAATAGTGCTTCGATTTGCGTTGTCCAGGAAATTTCATATTGTCAGTCTGAGTAAGGGGATGAAAAGGAGAACGGATTCTATACCGCTAATAATAAAGCGGCAATAAAAGCAATTATAGCAAACGTTTGCTAGCCACTTTTTTCTTCTAGACTCCTTATTCACCTTCCATAAAACTTAGATCTGGCAGTTGCTCAAGGTGCTCGCAGTAACGCTTTAGGTTGAACTCACCTTCATTTTTCATCACATCGAAAATTTCAATCGACATGGCACATGCCATCATTGCAACCGCTTCTTCTCTAGGTGTCCCTGTCATCATTAAGCGCATTAGCGTCTCTTTAACTTTTAATGGATTGCCGTCCTCAAGTTGGTTTTCAACAATTTCAATCAACTCGGCTTCTTGCATAAACTGGTTTTCTTCTGTCATTTGGACTTTCCTCTTGGATTTTTGCCAACTATGCCATATATACCTCTTCTATACTTGCGAAATTGCCCGTTCGAATTTCTGTTGAAGAAAAATGCAGCGAAACGAATTGTGATTTCGATCTCGGATCTGTCACCGGTCTGTGGATTCTGATAGAATCTGCATCCCGTTTATTTAAGTGGTGTTTAGTAATGTCTGATAACAGCCAAAAGAAAGTCATCGTCGGTATGTCCGGCGGCGTTGATTCATCTGTTTCTGCGTATCTTCTCAAGCAACAAGGCTACCAAGTAGAAGGCCTGTTCATGAAGAACTGGGAAGAAGATGACAACGAAGAATATTGTACAGCAGCAGAAGATCTTGCTGATGCTCAGGCAGTATGTGACAAGCTAGGCATTCATCTACACACCATCAACTTTGCTGCCGAATACTGGGATAACGTATTTGAGTACTTCCTTGCTGAATACAAAGCGGGTCGTACACCGAACCCTGACATTCTTTGTAACAAAGAAATCAAGTTCAAAGCATTCCTAGAATTCGCTGATGAAGTGCTTGATGCTGACTACATTGCAATGGGTCACTACGTACGTCGCTCTTTCCCGGATAACGGTGAGAAACCAGCGATGTTGCGTGGCCTAGATGGCAACAAAGACCAGAGCTACTTTCTATATACACTAAGCCACGAACAAATTGGCCGTAGCCTCTTCCCTGTTGGTGATTTAGAGAAACCTGAAGTACGCCGTATTGCGGAAGAGCAAGGTTTAGTAACAGCGAAGAAGAAAGACTCGACAGGTATTTGTTTCATCGGTGAGCGTAAATTTACCGACTTTCTCGGTCGTTACCTTCCTGCTCAGCCTGGTAATATCGAAACGCCAGAAGGCGAAGTGATCGGTCAACACCAAGGTTTGATGTACCACACACTAGGTCAGCGTAAAGGTCTACACATCGGTGGCCGTAAAGGCGGCGGTGGTAACGAAGAGCCGTGGTTTGTTGGTGAAAAAGACCTAGAGCGTAACGTGCTAATCGCAGTCCAAGGTAAAGACCACCCGATGCTAAAATCAGAAGGTCTACTTGCGTCACAACTTCACTGGGTAGATCGTGAGCCAATTCGCGATGTTATGAAGTGCACAGTGAAAACTCGTTACCGTCAGGAAGATATTCCTTGTACAATCATCCCGATCGATGATGAAAACATTAAAGTGATCTTTGATGAACCACAAATTGCAGTGACGCCTGGTCAATCAGCAGTGTTTTATAAAGATGACGTATGTCTAGGTGGCGGCATCATCGAGCAACGCATTAAATATTCTCAAGCTTAGGAGTCGTTACGTGGCGAATACACTTTATGACCGTACTATCGCTTTCGCTGGTATTTGCCAAGCTGTCGCTTTGGTTCAACAAGTTGCGAGAAACGGGCATTGTGATCAAGATGCTTTTGAAACATCAATCAACGCTATTTTGAACACAAACCCTGCTAACACCGTTGGCGTATTCGGTCGCGAAGCCGATCTAAAGCTCGGTCTGGAGTGTCTGGTTAAAGGGATTGATAGCACCCCATCAGGCAGTGAGATCACTCGTTACATCATTAGCTTAATGGCGCTAGAACGTAAGTTAAGCGCTCGCAACGATGCCATGTCCCAGCTTGGTGACCGTATCCAGATGGCCAAGCGCCAGTCAGAGCATTTTGAACTGCTAGATGATCAGATGATCAGCAATTTAGCAAGCATCTACTTGGATGTTGTTAGCCCTATAGGACCACGCATTCAAGTAACAGGCACGCCTTCTGTACTGCAACAAACGGCCAGCCAACACAAAGTCCGTGCTCTACTGCTATCTGGCATTCGTAGTGCTGTTCTGTGGCGCCAAGTAGGCGGTAAACGTCGTCATCTAATTTTTGGCCGAAAGAAAATGGTCGAACAGGCTCAAATCCTGTTAGCCAGAATGTAGAATACTCTGCTAGCTCGCGTTTATCGCGAGCTACTTTTTTTCGAATAAAACAAATCCCGCGCAAACGTTTGCGCAATATTCGTGACAATTGCCACAGTTATTGGTATAACGCTCACGAAATTTAGAAACCCAATTCAGGAGAACATCATGGAACTGTCAGCATTGACTGCTGTTTCACCAGTAGACGGCCGTTACGGAAGTAAGACGATTGCGTTACGCGAAATTTTCAGCGAGTACGGTCTACTAAAATACCGTACTATCGTAGAAATTCGTTGGCTACAGAAGCTAGCGGCTACTGCTGAAATTGCAGAAGTGCCAGCATTCAGCGCAGAAGCTAACCAATTCCTAGACGACCTTGCTGCTAACTTCTCTGAAGAAGATGCACGCCGTATTAAAGAAATCGAGCGTACAACTAACCACGACGTTAAAGCGGTTGAGTACTTCTTAAAAGAGAAAGTAGCAGACGTTCCTGAACTGCACGCTGTTAATGAGTTCTTCCACTTTGCATGTACTTCTGAAGACATCAATAACACCTCTCATGCGTTAATGCTAAAAGAAGCACGTGAGCAAGTGATTCTTCCAGAAATCCGTAACCTAATTGACGCTATCAAAGCACTCGCAGTTGAATACCGCGACATTCCTCTTCTATCTCGTACACACGGCCAGCCTGCTTCTCCATCTACAATGGGTAAAGAAATGGCAAACGTGGCGTACCGTATGGAACGTCAATTCAAGCAAATCGAAAACGTTGAGATCCTAGCGAAAATCAACGGTGCAGTAGGTAACTACAACGCACACCTTTCTGCTTACCCAGAGCTAGATTGGCACAAGTTCTCTGAAGAATTCATTACAGAGTCTCTAGGCGTAACTTGGAACCCTTACACAACACAAATCGAGCCGCATGATTACATCGCTGAGCTGTTCGACGCTATCGCTCGTTTCAACACTATCCTGATTGACTTCGACCGTGACGTTTGGGGTTACATTGCACTAGGCCACTTTAAGCAAAAAACTATTGCTGGTGAGATCGGTTCTTCAACAATGCCTCACAAAGTTAACCCAATCGACTTTGAAAACTCAGAAGGTAACCTAGGTCTTGCGAACGCTGTATTCGGCCACCTAGCACAAAAGCTGCCTATCTCTCGTTGGCAACGTGACCTAACTGACTCAACGGTTCTACGTAACCTTGGTGTTGGTGTTGGCTACGCAATCATCGCTTACACTTCTACGCTTAAAGGCATCAGCAAGCTAGAAGTAAACCGTGAAGCGCTTCTTGCTGAACTAGATAAAAACTGGGAAGTACTAGCAGAGCCAGTACAAACAGTTATGCGTCGTTACGGCATCGAGAAGCCATATGAGAAGCTAAAAGAGCTAACTCGTGGTAAGCGTGTAGACGGCGAAGCAATGCGCAACTTCATCGACGGTCTTGAGCTCCCTGAGCACGAGAAAGCACGTCTGAAAGAGATGACGCCAGCGAACTACATTGGTCAAGCGGTTGAGCTGACAGATAAGCTGTAATCACACCTTGATGATCTGCAATTGAAAAGGTTGACGTGAAAGCGTCAACCTTTTTAGTTAGGAAGAAATAATTTCGGTTATTTGGTGGTAATGCAAGAGGATAAATCACTCAACTATTATGGCTGTTTTTGGAAGAATAAGGTTATTGTCCCGACCTCTATACCAAACTTTTTAATTTTGGTGAGGTTGAAAACATGCTTCTCGTCCTGACGATAAAGCCAATCATCAAAAGCGACCGTTACTGTTGAGTCATCCATTTGCAACTCAAAGTCATACCGCCACTGCAACGCATTGCCTTGCTCAGCCCCTGTTGCTACACCAATAATATCCTCTGCTTTACCTTCATAGCGTCCATCTTCTAATTTGGTAATAACCCAAATTCGCTGGTCAACCTCTCCATCATCAAACACAAAGTCTTCCACCAGCGTCAACGTGTTACCTTCCACAGTACCCACTATGTCGACTTCAAAACGACGAGTTTGTTGTTCAGTGTAATCTTGGACCATCCCCCACGCCTTTGTATCGCCCTCAAAATAGCCGAATAAATCAAAAGTCGGTGTAGAAGATTGATAATTATCGATATCTGCTGAGCATGCTGAAAGTAAGGCCGCAGCGGCCAAGGCGACTGATTTTAAAATTCGTTTAAGCACTATCTAACCTGCCCTATTAATTGTTTTCGAAGTTTCGGGAACTCTGTATTAGGTGACAACCATATAGACAAAAACGCATCGTTCATTCGCTCATCTTGAACGAAGCCGACTGTCTTGATTTGTGCAATGCCAGCTTGTCGGTAAAGAAGCTGACCAGTTTTACCATCGGTTAAGTAAGTAAGCTCATCGCCTTTTTTTATATCAGGGAACATACGGTTTAGTTCACTGATCCAACTTTTTCGATATGGTTCAGTAAAACCAAGTTTTGCCCATTGCTCATCAGTTACATCAAGCAACTGCTGCTTGCTGATGTCTCTTTGATAGTTAATCTCCAATGCCAGAGGGTGTGGTGATACATCGCCATTTACAATGAACTTTCCATCAGGTGCGCTTAGTCGAGACTGATATATATCGAAGATGAACCATGTGAGTTGTGCCTCACCGACGGTTTTCCACCCCTTCCAACTCGACATCTTATCTGCGTTTTCACTGTTTCCAACTGGCTGAGCTTGTAGAGCAAAGGAGCCCATAACTACTAGAGAAGCAACTACCTTAATCAGCCTCTGGGTTAAATCTCTCTTCAAGCTTTTCATATCCGTATACCTTGAGTATTAAAAGCGTCATGGCAAACCATTCAGCAAATAGAATGACCAACGTAACGCTGGTATTAAATCCATATTCAACGACTTGGAGCTTGTAACCGGCGTAGTAACTGACGGTTCCTCCAACGCCACCTACAATTGATACGTAGATTTTTGGGAAACGGTACAAAACAGGCTTGAGCTGATAGGCATACCAAGAGAACAGAACCCAAAGGCACAACAACCAAATGGGTAACCATTGTGTTGGAAAGACAAAAACAGAAAACTGTTGATTGAGCGTATCGAGCACTACACCCGCCAAAACGATACTCGCGATGTGCTTCAAGGCAGAAGCGTCCGTCCTCCAACAATAGACAAGAGTAATAAATGTTAAGATCAGTGTTAGCCACTGCCATTGATAGGTCCCAAGCACTGCAGAGAACCAACAGAGCTGGAACCATGTAGAGGCAATCAGCAACTTCATAACGGTTTAAGGTCGCTGGAATGTCATGTGAACGGCACTGATACTTCGAGCTAAAAACCCACCTTCACAATAACTAAGGTAGTAGCGCCACATGCGGACAAAGCGGTCGTCATAACCGAGAGAGCGTACGTGATCTTCAGCTTGATTAAATCTAGAGTGCCACTCGCTCAAGGTTTTCGCATAGTCCAGACCAATATCAAATAAGTCTCTCACCACCAAGTCACTGTATTTGGTCGCAGCTTGAGTTAAAGATGTAACCGAAGGTAAGAACCCACCTGGAAAGATGTATTTCTGGATAAAGTCAACGTTGTTACTGTAGTAATCATAACGCTGGTCAGCGATAGTGATGGCTTGAATTGCCATTAAACCACCCGGCTTGAGTAATGATTGGCATTGCTTGATGTAGGAAGGCAAAAATTGTTTTCCAACCGCTTCGATCATTTCTATCGAGACTAACTTATCGTAGTGCCCCGAAAGGTCTCGATAGTCTTGTTTTAATAGAGTGATCTTATCACCCAAATTTCGCTCTCTAATTTTTTGTTCAGCGTAGGCATGCTGCTCTTCAGAAATCGTCGTTGTCGTTACATGACAACCATATTGCTCTGCCATGTAAATGGCCATAGCCCCCCAACCTGTACCTATCTCAATCACTCGATCGGATGGTTGAAGCTCAAGTTGCTGGCACAAACGATCCATTTTGTTGATTTGCGCTTGTTCCAAAGTATCGTTGTCTTGCACATATAAGGCCGATGAGTACAGCATGTTGTCGTCTAAAAATGACTCGTACAAATTGTTGCCCAAGTCGTAATGCGCATGAATGTTTTTACGAGAGTTCTCTTGAGAATTGCGGTTGGTCCAATGACTGAACTTGTACAGTATTTTAGTCATCCAACTTCCTTTCTCTTCAAGTTTATCTAGCGCTCGCATATTGAGAGCCATAAGTTTCATTAACGAGGTTAGATCCGGGCTGTCCCACCAACCATCCATATAAGCCTCACCCGCTGCAATGCTGCCACCTTGCAAGATTCGCGAGTAAAAGCCAGGATGCTTTACCTCAATCGTCGCCACAACAGGCTGACCGCTGTATTCACCGTTGGGCGCATTAAAGCGCTCGCTTCTTTCTGTCGTTTCCGTCTTAAAGCTTTCAATAACAGTTAAGCAGCCGATTTCCATTTTTTGCAGACATTGAAAAATAACTCCGCGAGCCGCCTTTTGTGTTGTCGTCAATTTGCGCGGCAATGTCATAGAACTGGTATTTAACATGCAGAATTCTCCTTGTGCTTTTTATTTTTTTTGTCTGTTTTTTTAGTGTCGGCTTCTATTTCGTCGTGTGTTGAATATTTAGGATGAGAATAAAAAGGCGCGCCTTTCACCCAAAGTTTTAATGCGTGCCAATAAATACCAACCATTACTTTTACCGTCTGTATTGGCGTAACGATCAAACACTTCAATAAGCTTTTGCTCGAAAACACTTGAGCTTTCATTGTCATCGTCGCATCAAAGTGCTTTTCGCTTTTGTGGCATTCAAGATGAATCCTTAACTTGTCCGTCAGTGGTTTAATCTTCCAGTGATACTGTTGGTCAATTGGATTAAACGGAGAAACATGAAAGGCTTTCTCTTGTTCCCATCCAAAGTTTTCATCGTTTTGCTCAGCAGCGACTGCGTAGTAATGACGCTCGTTCCAAGGTGTATTGCTGACTTCAGCTAAGAGGTATTTCCATTCCCCTTCTTTGTTATAAACGTAGTAGAAATTCACCGGACTAAAATAAAGTCCTAAATAGCGCAAATGACAAACAGCGATGACTTTGCCGGCACAACGAACGCCTGTTAACTCTTCAATTTTGTCGTGCACGGCCACCTTTAAGCAGCCCTCACCAACATAGTCACTGCGTTTAAAGCGTGCCCAATGCCACCAACGAGAGCCAAAACCCCAAACTTTTTCCTCTAGTTTTTTTAGCTCATCGACGTCAATAGCTGGCATAAACAATGAGTAGTTCAATTCATGTTTTATCGGCGTGAACCTGCGATGTCGAACGTTGCCAACAAACAACTGGCTGTTCATTTGGCTATCCATATCACGCTGCACCTTTTTCTAAGTTGACAGCAGTTTGAACGCGATATTTCTCTTCAAGCCCTTTCACTACGTCCAATGCGCTGCGAACGCCATCCTCGTGGAAACCGTTGTACCAATAAGCGCCGCAGAACCAAGTATTGTTCAGCCCTTGCACCTCTTCTTTACGTTGCTGTGCAGCGATAGAGTCGGTGGAGAACACTGGATGGTGATAGGTAAACGTCCGTAATACTTTGCTCGGTTCGATCTGCTCAGTGCTATTTAGCGTGACACAGAATGTGTGTTCAGATTGAACATGTTGGAGAATATTCATGTTGTAAGTAAGCGAAGGGAGGCGTTGCTGTTCGTCTTCACTGCCCTCCAGTAGGTAGTTCCACGAAGCCCACGCCGCTTTACGCTTTGGAAGTAAACTCGTATCAGTGTGAAGCACCACTTCATTCGCTTGATAAGCCATATTACCCAGCACCTCTTGCTCGACTGGGCTAATGTCACCTAACATGTTCATCGCTTGATCACTGTGACAAGCAAAGATGACATCATCAAACCAGTGCATTTCACCGTTAACTTTTAAACCCACACCATTCTCACTACGGAGCACTTTTTCTACCGGACTATTGAGTCGAATTTTATCGATAAAACCTTGAGTCAAAGGTGGAATGTACTCACGAGAGCCACCTTTAATTACATACCATTGCGGCCTGTTAGTGACATCAAGCAATCCGTGATTTAAGAAAAAGCGAAGGAAAAACATCAGCGGAAATGCGCGCATGTCCGCTAAAGTCGAAGACCAAATTGCAGCGCCCATCGGCAAAATGTAGTTATCTGAAAAGAAAGTACTGAAGTTGTGCTCATCAAGAAACTCACCTAGCGTCTGAGAATGACTCGATTGTTTGCTAGCGACGCTTTTGGCAAGTTTGTTGAAACGAAGGATCTCGAAGATAAAACGATAGAACTTAGGATTTACCCAATTGCGCTTTTGAGCAAATAATGTCGACACGGTATGACCGTTATATTCCAAGCCATTGCCGTCGTTTCTTACGCTGAAACTCATCTGGGTTGGCAATCCTTCGACACCAATCTCGTTCATCATTTTGATGAAATTAGGATAAGTGCGATCGTTGTAAACGATAAAGCCCGTATCAATCGCATATTCTTTACCATCGAGTTTTACATCCACCGTCGCGGTGTGCCCGCCAATGTAATCGTTAGCTTCAAATACGGTGACATCGTGCTCTTTATGTAGATAGTAACCACACGTAAGGCCAGAAATTCCGGTCCCCACAATCGCTATCTTCTTTCTTCCTGCTGTTTTCATTTTTATTCCTTCTTATGACACGAGTTTAGCAGTTAGGCGAGCTTGCCAACTGTATGGAAGTAACGAGATAAAACGTAAAATACTGGTAAACCTCGCGGGGAAATAGATGTGAGTCTTGTTGGCAGCCAACTGTTTTCTGATAGAGTTGGAGGCTTGCCGCGTAGAAATAATCATCGGCATTTCGAAGTCATTTTTGTCAGTTAACGGGGTTTCCACAAAGCCCGGGAACACGGTCACCACTTGAATGCCCTTCTTCTTCAAATCAACAGCTAATGTGCGAGCAAAGTAGCTCACAGCGGCCTTAGAAGCGCCGTAGGCTTCAGCCCTTGGTAACGCGACTTCTGAAGCAATAGAACCCACGATAACGATGCGATGCCCTTTATCTAAGTGTGGTTGGCAACCTTCTACGCAGTTGGCAACACCAACGACGTTTACATTCATCACACGCGCCATGAGTTTCGCGTCAACCACACCGTTGTCCATATACTCACAATCCCCTGCATTAAAAACCCAGGTACTCGGCGTGAAAGGCAAACTGGACAGCGCCTGCTGAGTTTGTTCATGGTTTGTCACGTCAAACTGCAATGTATGGATATTAGAAGAAGCAGCCCCCAATTCAGCAAGAACGTCTTTGTTTCGCCCACAAGCAATAACGCTCCAATCAGAGTTCGCGTAATCTAAAGCCAGTTGCTTCCCTATTCCGGAGGTAGCGCCAGTGATTAAGATAGTATTGTTCATTGTCCTAACCTCTGCTTGATGGTTTTTACGACGGAGCCAAGTAAAGGTAAGTTTTCGTAAAGCATTTCTCCGAGATCAAAGTAATCTCGGTGATAAATAACTTGGCCTTCGCTGAATTTAAGATGCGACACACCATTAACGAGAATAGGTGCACCTTTTTGAAGTTTGGGATGCTGAAGATCCATGGTCCACGTTAGGAAGCCAGTATCTCCGACTTGTTGATGTTCGTGGATAACAAAGTCACAGCTTATGACGTTGGCATATAATGATGTGAAGTAATCTGAAAGTGCAGGCCACCCCTCTAAACGATGAGCAGCATCTTCAAATACGACATCTTGGTGATATACGTCTTTAAGCAGATGTAAGTTCGCTTTATTCAGCTTTTGATAGATATTGCCAACAGACTGTATGTCCATGTGTTTACTCCTACATGCCCATCAAGTTGTACAAAATTATTATATGTACAAGATAGTTCATTCCTTAAAAGTTGTACAAAAATTATTTTGTATAACTTTGTTTCTGTAGGTAGATACGTGATGGATCTCGCAAGCGATCAATCGATCAAAAAAAAGGCTTGGTCAAAACCAAGCCTTTTCAGGAAATTAACGATTACTTTCGTGTGCGCTGTCAGTTTTTACGACTAGTATTGCTGACTACGTAACGCTGCAATACGTTTATCTAGCGGAGGGTGACTCATCAGTAGTTCAGTCAATGACTGCTTGCCATTGATACCGAACGCCATCATTGTGCCATCAAGTTGAGATTCGTGACTCATCTTCAAACGTTCCAATGCCGCGATCATTTTCTCTTTACCAACTAAGTGAGCAGCACCTGCGTCGGCATGGAATTCGCGATGACGGCTGTACCACATGGTAATAAAGCTTGCTAAGAAGCCAAACACTAGCTCAAGCACCATAGATACACCGAAGTAAACCATCATGTTTGTACCTTGACCTTCTTCATCATCGTTCGATGCCACAATATTGGCGATAAAACGGGATAGGAAGATAACAAACGTGTTCACAACACCTTGCATCAATGTCATCGTGACCATGTCACCATTTGCAATATGGCTCACTTCGTGGGCCAGTACCGCTTCTGCTTCATCACGAGTCATATTGTGTAAAAGGCCAGTGGAAACCGCGACAAGAGAGTCATCTCGCTTTGCACCCGTCGCGAATGCATTGATATCTGGTGAGTCATAAATAGCCACCGTTGGCATACCAATACCCACTTGCTGAGCTTGACGACCCACAGTTTCGACTAACCAATGCTCAGTTTCGTTACGCGGACTTTCAATGACCATACCGCCAACCGAGCGCAGTGCCATGCCCTTTGACATCATCAACGAAATAAGTGCACCACCAAAACCAAATATGGCGGCCATAACTAGCAAACCAGAAAGACTGCCAGGTTGCATTCCAGTGGTAGCGTAAACAATATTCAGAACAACACTAAGCACTAGCACGACAGCTAGGTTAGTTGCTAGGAATAACATAATTCGCTTCATTACTTTTCTCCGAGGAAGCTTATCGTTTTTTTTAAAACGGATTGTTATAAGGAACAGGTGGTAATCGCTGTAAAAGCCAATTCCGCTAAGTTTCATGTTCCGTGCGTTATAGATATAGTCTATCCGCGATAAAAACAAGGTTAAGCAATAAATTGCAACATTTGTTTTCGAGACTGAAAGATTATGTTCAAGCGATTTCTAGGCACGTGCTGATAAAAGCCATTACCTCCATTCATATTCATTCCTTTCCGTAATAAAAAGTACTTTGAATCGCACCTCACCTATCAATGGATGACCTTGATGTTAAATCTATCACCTCTAGGCAACTTAGCTAGAAATATTTTACTAGACCAAAAACAGTATGTTAGCCCCGCTATAGACTTTGGTCTTATTGTGCGGCGACATGGACATGCTAGATTCAAGTGAGATGAACAAAACAGAGCTACTCTAAGTACATGAAAAGGTGCATTAGGTGAGCTCAAAACTTCCATGTATTGAGGGAAAAACCATGGTAGAAACTAACGACTATCAAATGGCTATTGATTTACTACGTTGTCATCTAGGCATCTCAGAGGATGAGGCGAAGCAACAACTTGGTATTTCAACCGATCATCATATGTCTCAGCGTGTTGCAGAAACACAGCAAGCATTGATGGGGCTTAGCCAAGATAAGTAATCTGATGTTATAGATTACACCAATAAAAAAGGGCTGCATTACGCAGCCCTTTGGTTTTTAGTATTTTAAACACAATCAGTCAGTATTTAGCAAAGGCTCGACATTAATGTACTTGCCTAGCTCTTTGCGCTTAGCACTTGGAATGTATGGGATTTCGCCAAGCTTAGGCGCACCGATACGCGCTTCAAGCATCTCGATAATATCAGCATAGTGCTCAGTGCCAGGGTTAACTCGGTTTGCCACCCAACCAACAAGATTCAAGCCATCCGCTTTAATACTCTCAGCCGTGAGTAAAGCATGGCTCAAACAACCTAATTTAATACCAACCACCAAGACCACGGGTAACTGCTCTGCTTGTACCCAAGTAGATAAACAGTCGGTATCTGACACAGGCACACGCCAACCACCAGCACCCTCAACGAGAACGACATCAGCTTGCTGCTTGTGTTGAGCCAGCTTTTCACTGAGGAGTTCGTATTTTATTTCGACATGTTCATGTTTTGCCGCGATGTGAGGAGAAGCAGGCAATTCTAAAGCGTATGGATTCACATCATCATAAGCGACATCGAGTGTCGCGGCCGCTTGTAAATGTAAGGCGTCAGAGTTACGCCATCCAGCTTCAGTCTTATCACTCCCTGCTGCCACTGGTTTATAACCAATGGTGTTTAGTCCTTTTGCTGCCAACGCTTGCAAAATGGCTTTAGACGCTACCGTTTTTCCTACATCAGTATCCGTACCAGCAATAAAAAAAGCATCAATCATAGATGTATTACTCCAAAACAAACCTGATAACTTGCAGGTAGAAGACCTTGATCATTTTTAAACGCTTGGTACTCATGCTCAACTTGCAACAAAGTCTCTCGACTGGTTAAACCATGTGAGCGCCCGCTTACGTGATTTGCACCTATACCTTTGAGATCACGCATAACTGAAAATGCTGAGTCGTACCAAACTGTGATGGTGGTCAAGTCTAGTTGATGGTTGTCACATCGAGATTGCGCTAACGCAATTTTTACCTGATTGAGCGATAGAAAGTTATTGACGTGTTGATATGCATCAATTTTTTTCCATGATGCACGCAACTCGCACAGTGACCCTTCAGCTAGGGTAGAAAAAGCCGCCTTCCCATTAGCTTTTAGTACACGACGAACTTCTCTCAGGGGATAACTTAAATCGGCACACCATTGCAAAGCCAAGCTAGAGAATACGTAGTCGAAGCTTGTATCGTCGAAAGGCAAGTTTTCTGCGTCGGCTAGCACATAATTCATTCGTTCATGGCCACAGCGCACCATAGCTTTGCTTAACATCTCTTGAGAGATGTCCACACAAAACACTTCAGCGCCAAGCTCTTGAAGACGTTGAGAAAAATAGCCAGTACCACATCCTAAATCCAAAACACGTTTATGAGTTAAGTCATTCGGAAGTTTGTCTAGTAAGCGATGGCCGACATCACGCTGGAAAGCGGCATGTTTGTCGTACGTGTTAGCTGCCTTACTAAAGGAAGCGGCGATCGCTTGTTTATTAGGCAGTAAGCAATCCAACTTCATTTGCTCTGCATTATCCATTACTGCGTTCCTAATGCTTGCTTCAATGCCATTGAAAGCGTTTTAACTTGTTCGTTAGTGTGATTAGCAGTGAGTGTGATTCGAAGACGAGACGTCCCTTTCGGTACTGTTGGCGGGCGAATAGCAGTAACCCAAATACCGTTTTGGCGACAAGCACCTGCCACTCGCAAAGCCAAATCAGATTCACCAATCACAAACGGCTTAATCGAAGTTTGAGTCTCAACAAAGCCCTTAACGTCGCTGAGGCTATCTCGATACACTTCACTTAACTCTGTGAGCTTTTCACGTCGCCAAGACTGCTCTTGAACCATCGAGACAGCATGCGTGAGCGCATAGGCTTGTGCAGGAGGCATCGCCGTGGAATACACATGGTGACGAGCAAACTGAGTTAAAAAGTCCCCCGTTGCGTGGTCACATAAAATAGCCGCGCCAGACATACCAAACGCTTTGCCGAAAGTAACGATCAGTATCTCAGGCTTAACCGCCGCTAATTCACATGAGCCACCGCCAGATTGGCCAAGAACGCCGATACCGTGTGCATCATCGACGGCGAACCAAGCATCATGACTGCGAACGACTTCAGCTATATCAGCAAGTGGGGCACAATCACCGTCCATGCTGAATACCCCTTCAGTCACAACTAGATGGTTGTCTTCGCTATTAATCAGCGACTTCAGGTGTTCGATGTCATTGTGCTTGAAGCGCTTCATCTTAGCTGGTGACAACGCCCCCGCTTCCATCAAAGAGGCATGGTTCAAACGGTCTTGGATGAGTGCGTCTGATTTTTCTAGCAAGGTGAATAACAAAGCTTGGTTAGCACTGAATCCAGAGCCAAACAGGACTGCCCTTTCGTAACTCAGCCATTCTGTTAGTGCCGCTTCTAAATTGCTGTGCGCGGCACTAAAACCTGTGACCATTGGAGATGCACCACTGCCACTGCCGTATACACTCAAGCCTTGCTGCCAAGCACGAACGAGCGCTTGGTCATTGGCCAATCCCAAATAATCATTACTTGAGAAGTTGATGTAGCGTCTGCCTTCGTATTCCAAAATCGATTGGTTGCCGGAAAACACCACATTCATCGAACGATTCAGCCCCTGCGCTTTACGATCGGCAAGGGCGGACTCGATACGAGATTTAAACGCTGGCATCGTAGAAAAGGTCGTCTTTTGTCGGACGAGCAGCAACGCGCTCTACGACGCGATCCAGCAACTCGTTTTCTTCGATTTCATCAGGTTTTTGAGACACCTCTTGGCTGTTAATGCCGAGCTTGTCGAACAGCATCATGTCTTTGTCTTCAGAAGGGTTTGGCGTGGTCAGAAGTTTGCAACCATAGAAGACGGAGTTTGCACCCGCCATAAAACACAGCGCTTGCATTTGTTCGTTCATGTTTTCACGACCAGCCGATAAACGGACTGCGGATTGGGGCATCATAATTCGTGCTATTGCAATCAGACGAATAAAGTCGAACGGCTCAACGTCGTCCACTTCTTCCAATGGTGTACCCTTCACCTTAACCAGCATGTTGATTGGCACACTTTCAGGATGTACTGGCAAATTAGCCAGTTCAACCAACAAACCTGCTCGGTCGTTAGCACTTTCACCCATGCCGATGATGCCACCGGAACAGATCTTCATGCCAGCATCACGAACGTGAGACAAAGTGTCTAAACGGTCTTGGTAAGTACGTGTGGTAATGATGTTGCCGTAAAACTCAGGTGAGGTATCTAGGTTGTGGTTGTAGTAATCCAGACCAGCAGTTGCCAATTGCTTTGCTTGATCTGGCGTCAGCATGCCTAATGTCATACACGTTTCTAAACCCATGCCCTTCACGCCTTTGATCATGTCGGTCAAATGCGGCATGTCACGCTCTTTCGGGTTTTTCCATGCTGCACCCATACAGAATCGAGTAGAACCAGCATTTTTGGCTTTTTGCGCAGCATCGAGTACGCGTTCTACTTCCATCAAACGCTCTTTCTCGATGTCTGTGGTGTAACGAGCACTCTGAGGACAGTACTTACAATCTTCTGGACAAGCACCTGTCTTAATCGACAGAAGCGTGCTTACTTGAACATGGTTGGTTTGTTGATATTGACGATGTACAAGCTGCGCTTCGAATAGGAGATCCATGAATGGTTTTTCCATGAGATCGCGCACTTCAGCATGCGTCCAGTTATGACGAACTTCCACGTGTATTCCTTTAGTCACTTTTGTTGTTGTGTTGACAGTCTACTGAGTCTCGATAAACTGTCAACACAACACAAAACAACAAAGTTTACACCTGTTTATTTTTTAATCTTAATTATTATTGGAATCGCACATGGATCTCGCCTTCGACCGCCAGCATATCTGGCATCCTTACACTTCGACATTAACACCTCTGACCTGCTACCCAGTAGAATCAGCAAGTGGTGTTCACATTAAATTGGAAGACGGTACTGAGCTTGTCGATGGCATGTCTTCTTGGTGGTCGACAATCCACGGCTATAATCATCCGCACTTAAATCAAGCGGCTCACCAGCAAATCGATCAGGTCTCTCATGTGATGTTTGGCGGGATTACCCATCAGCCAGCAATCAATTTGTGTAAGAAGTTGCTGTCCTTAGCACCAAGTAATCTTGAACATGTATTCCTTGCCGATTCAGGCTCCGTTTCCGTAGAAGTCAGCTTAAAAATGGCACTGCAATATTGGCATGCAAAAGGCGAACGCCGACCGAAGTTTCTTACTTTGCGACACGGTTATCACGGCGACACTTTTGCGGCCATGTCGGTTACCGATCCTGATAACTCAATGCACTCTCTCTACAAAGGCTTTTTGCCTGAGCATATCTTTGCGGAGTCACCAACTTGTGGCTTTTGGGATGAGTGGAAATCTGAAGATCTTGCTGACTTTGAGCACAAGATTGAAACACATCATCAAGAACTCGCTGCGGTGATCCTAGAGCCTATCGTTCAAGGCGCAGGTGGCATGCGTATCTACCATCCAGAATTTCTCAAAGGCGTGCGTAGGCTTTGCGACAAATACGGCTTGTTATTGATTGCAGATGAAATCGCAACCGGATTTGGGCGTACCGGTAAACTGTTTGCTTGCGAACACGCAGATATCCAGCCAGACATTTTGTGTGTCGGGAAAGCACTCACTGGCGGCTACATGACGCTCTCTGCGACCCTAGCGAGCAAACACGTCGCGGATACTGTTTGTGGTGGTGATGCTGGTTGTTTCATGCATGGTCCAACCTTTATGGGTAACCCGCTCGCCTGCGCCGTTGCCACCGCAAGTTTAGAATTGATAGAACAAGGCAACTGGCAGCAGCAAACCCAGCAAATTGAAACGCTGTTTTCTGAACTACTGCCAAAACTTGAAAAATACGACTTGGTGAAAAACACTCGTTGGTTAGGTGCCATTGGCGTTGTGGAAACGCATCGTCCAGTGAATATGGAAACCATCCAAGCCTTGTTTGTTGAACACGGAGTTTGGATTCGCCCATTTGGCAAGCTGATTTATATGATGCCACCGTTTATCAGCAAACCAGACGAAATTGAGAAGCTAGTGAATGCGATTGATGCTGCTTTGCAACGTAACGACTGCTTCGCTTCATAGTTCAACTCAACACGAAAACGGTTTGAGTATGAGACTCAAACCGTCTCTTTATTTACAAGAAAAGCAAAGCTATCGAAGTTGACTGTCTTTACTCGCGCGTCGATTGAATAATACTTGGCGTTGAGATGTCAATTCGATTGTTGACTGGCATTCGATACACAAACGAACGCCTTTCATTGCAAGACGACGCGCTTCCGGAATCTCATCACCACACTCATCGCAGTAATGGGCGCTCTCACCCTTTGTGATACTGCCACGAACACGGGAAATTTCGTCGCCTATTGTGTTTTGAATTTGTTGGCTGACGCTATCGTCGTTTGCCCCCCCCTACGGCCATAAGCCCTCCTCGTTACTTGAATGAGAAAATCTACTTACCGTGGTAAGGTGGATGATTATATCGATTACAAATAACAAGATAATTAGGGTAAATTCGAAAACACTATTACGCTTTGGTAATAATTACTCTGCAATCGATTATTCGGCACTCTCATGGAAAAGCAATGCAAGGTTACTCATACTCCCTTCCTCACATTCAAAGTACTGTGTTTGCTCAGGCTCTCTCAAAGTAACACTGAGTATCTTCTCTACCTCACCTAACTCCTCGCTAAAGTACTCACTGACTAATATGACGCGCTCACCAACACTAAATTCCAGTGACTTCTCATCTACCAACGCTCGATGATAATGTTCAACACGATAATCTTGAGGTTTTATCCGCTGTAAAACAGAGCTTTGATTCCCAATGGACTCATCAAAGATAATCCCACCTTTGCCTTGCTCTATAAAAATACTAAAGTTCATAGTTTGGTTCACTGAGCATTCAAAGACTTTTCTGGGCGAGGTGTTAGCAACAGCAAACGTGCTCATCATCGCAACACTTAAACCCAAAGTGACCGCCAATCGTTTCATTACCATTCAGCCAACACTGTAAATAGCGCTTGTTCAGACATACGGGTTAATACATATCCGTGTGAAGATGAATACGAGCCACTGAGTACACTATTCTCTTTCTCAATAACGATATCCTCGATGCCGTCAGCGTTGTAATCACCTTTTGCGGTAACGGTAATAACCTGAAAGCCATCAGTCGAATCGTAATACTCTGCTCTGACTTCACTGATGACCTGAGTTCTTTGGATATGGTCTGCTTCATCCCACGTTGATAGTGTCTTTGCTTTCTCTGCACTTTCGTCAGAAATAACAAAAGCAAGTGCACTTGGAGCGAAATTAGGAAAGGTATCGTCTAACTTAAAGTCTGATATAAATGAGCGCTTAGAGGCAGCTAACTTTGCCGTCTCACTCCATGTTTGGCACTGAGTTAAATATGCTTTAAACGCGCCGTATTCATAGGCTTTTGCCGCAGTAAAGCCCGAAGAGTATGCCGTAGCTAAGTCTTGGCAATTAGATACTAGTTTTTCTTCATCAGATGCACGTTTCAATTCAAGTTCATAGCCCCAATCGAGTGAGTTACGAAGTTGCATATTTTCTTTGGAAGATTGCGCTATTTCGCGCGCGAAAAAGCGATCGGTTCGCTCACTATCTAAGTATTGAGGCTGAATAAGTTCACTTGCGATAACACTCTTACTAACGAGCAAAGTAAGCGCAAAAATAACAAGCAATGAAAGATGATTTACTGGCATAACGTTTAACAACAAGGGCAAATGATGCCATTAGCTTGTCACGTGAAAAACCGTTTAGAAAAATATCATTTGTCTCGTACTGCTAGATTCTGGGCGAGCTCTTCACTATTGCGTGTGCTAATTACATAACAACGTATTTTCACTCGACGCAGATAACAAAAAACCCAGCACTATGGCTGGGTTTTGGTGTTCTAGTGGCTAATGCATTAACCGATGTGCGTTGCGCCGCCCATGTACTTCTGAAGTACTGCCGGGATTGCAATGCGACCGTCTGCTTCTTGGTTGTTTTCTAGGATAGCAACCATGGTACGACCTACAGCTAGACCAGAACCGTTTAGCGTGTGTACAAGCTCAGGTTTCTTCTCGCCTTTACGACGGAAACGCGCTTGCATACGACGAGCTTGGAAGTCCCACATGTTAGAACATGAAGAGATTTCACGGTAAGTTTCTTGAGCAGGAACCCAAACTTCTAGGTCGTAAGTTTTACGAGCGCCGAAGCCCATGTCGCCAGTACATAGAACGACTTTACGGTAAGGAAGTTCAAGAAGTTGTAGAACTTTCTCAGCGTGACCTGTTAGCTCTTCTAGTGCGTTCATTGAATCTTCTGGCTTAGTGATTTGTACTAGCTCAACTTTGTCGAACTGGTGCATACGAATCAGACCACGAGTGTCACGACCGTAAGAACCTGCTTCTGAACGGAAACATGGCGTGTGAGCTGTCATCTTAATTGGTAGATCCGCTTCGTCAGAAATCGTGTCACGAACTAGGTTCGTTACAGGCACTTCTGCAGTAGGGATTAGAGACAGTTTACGTGGCTCTTCGTCGTTTACTTTTTCCGCTAGAGGCTCTGTGTGGAAAAGGTCTTTACCGAACTTAGGAAGCTGACCAGTACCGAATAGGCTGTCAGAGTTCACTAGGTAAGGTACGTACATTTCAGTGTAGCCATGTTCTTCTGTGTGAAGATCTAGCATGAACTGAGCGATTGCACGGTGTAGACGAGCAAATTGGCCTTTCATCACGATGAAACGTGCGCCAGTGATCTTAACTGCACTTGCGAAGTCTAGACCGCCACCCATTTCACCTAGGTCAACATGGTCTTTTAGTTCGAAGTCGTAAGTCTTAGGCTCACCCCAACGAGAGATTTCAACGTTGTCATTTTCGTCTTTGCCATCTGGCACTTCATCTGCTGGGATATTTGGTACAGAAAGCGTGAATTCGTCTAGTTGAGCCATTACTTGCTCAAGTTCAACTTTCTTCGCGTCAAGATCGCTACCTAGAGTACCGATTTGTTTCTTGATCTCTTCTGCGCCTTCTTTGTCGCCAGCCGCCATTTTTTGGCCGATTTGCTTGGAGATGGAGTTACGCGTGGATTGTAAATTTTCTACTTCTACTTGAATGGACTTACGTTGTTCTTCAAGTTTACGAATAGTCTCTACGTCTAGCTTAAAGCCACGACGCGCCAGTTTAGCAGCTGTTTCATCCAGCTCTGTACGAAGTAATTTAGAATCCAGCATTGTTAATCCTATGCTTTTTGTTGTGAAATCACGCGCACTTTCCAAGCGTACGCGTTAAAAAAATTTACTGAACAAATGTATCCAAAAACGCCTACTTTTCATAGCGCTTTTGTTGGCTATTTGCGTCTAATTTAGCCAAGTAATCTAACTTTTCGCCGATTTTGGTTTCTAGACCGCGATTTGTTGGCTGATAATACTTACGATCTGCCATTTCTGGTGGCAAATATTGCTCACCGGCTGCATAGGCACCCGGCTCGTCGTGAGCATAACGATACTCTGCGCCATAGCCCATGTCTTTCATCAGACTGGTGGGTGCATTACGCAAGTGATGCGGCACTTCATATTCAGGCAAGTTATGTGCGTCAGTGAGCGCTTGTTTCCAAGCAACATAAACGGCATTACTCTTTGGAGCGCACGCGAGATAAACAATTGCTTGAGCAATCGCACGCTCACCTTCTGCTGGACCAACGCGTGTAAAACAGTCCCACGCGGAGAGTGCAACTTGCATGGCTCTAGGGTCCGCATTGCCGACATCTTCCGATGCTATCGCAAGTAATCGACGGGCAATGTAAAGTGGATCACAACCTGCAGCTATCATACGAGCAGCCCAATACAAAGCGGCATCTGGGTTTGATCCACGAATAGATTTGTGAACCGCAGAGATTAAGTCGTACCAGATATCACCTTTGTTATCAAAGCGAGAGACCTTTTCTCCCGCCACTTCCGCAAGTAACTTAAGCGTGATTTCTTTTTCACCCTGCGCATTGTCTTCTGCCATATCGTATAGTAGCTCAAGGTAGTTGAGAGACATGCGAGCATCACCGTTAACTAGCTCTGCTAGGCGATCTAGTACGTTATCGGCGAAATGTGCTGGTATATTCCCCAAGCCGCGATCTTTGTCGTTAATCGCTTGATCAAGCGCCAGCGATATTTCGCTCTGGCCAAGAGAAGTCAACTTATAAACGCGAGCACGCGAGAGTAATGCGTTGTTTAACTCAAACGAAGGGTTCTCTGTGGTCGCACCGATAAACGTAACCGTACCGTCTTCAATATGCGGTAAAAACGCATCTTGTTGTGATTTGTTAAAGCGATGCACCTCATCCACGAATAAGATAGTGCGGCGACCTGCCATTTTGTTCTCACGCGCTTTGTCGATCGCAGCACGGATCTCTTTAACGCCAGACGTCACCGCAGATACACGCTCAACTTCGGCGTTGGCATAGTTTGCTGCCACTTCCGCTAATGTCGTTTTGCCTGTGCCTGGTGGTCCCCACAAAATCATCGAGTGAATGTGTCCAGCCTCTAGCGCTCGGCGTAGGGGTTTACCCGGACCTAAAATATGCTGCTGTCCAATATACTGTTCGATAGTTTGTGGTCTCATACGAGCAGCAAGGGGACGAAAATCTTCGTCCCCTGAGAAATCTAACGTGTAATTACTCACTACCAATTAATTCCTTTGGTCATCCACTTCCACGCCATCTGGAATTGTGAATGTAAATCTGTCTACCTTTGGTTTACCAAGCTTAACATTACTAAAAGTAAACAGCCCTTTCTGACCATCTTGCTCAATGACGTTAAAGCCTTTCACTACGCCTTTTGCATCAATATTAATCTGGAATTGGCCTTGAGTAGAGTCAATTGCCGTTGGAATGAGCGTAAACTCATTACCTTTCTGAGAAATCTTATAGTTATCCCAGTCGCTTGCTCTATTGCGAGTTAACAGCACAAATGGTGTTTGCTCGGTCGCTTGCTCTTGCCAGTAAATGCTTACTTGCTCAATGAATGGGCTGTAATACCACAACGTCTTGCCATCAGATACTAAAAGATTTTCATCAGGAAAAGTCGTACTCCAACGGAACAAGCTTGGACGAGCGATTTCAACCGTGCCCTCACCTTCCATTACCGTTTCACCTTCAGGGCTGATCACTTGCTGGGAGAAATCGGCACTGAAACCTTCGTTCATTGCGAGACGTTTATTGAGTTCATCTTTTGGAGATGCTGCATTCGCAGCTGAGAAGAAAGAAACGCTTAAAACTAGCGCTGAGAAAAGTTTCGCTGAAAATCGTTTTTTCATTCAGATACCTATCAGAGGGTCAAAGACCTAAAGTTACTCACCTCAGTTGGACTGAAGTGAGTAAAACAAGTTCATTAATCTTTTGGCGGCGCAGGAGCTAAAACTTCGCGGTTACCGTTGTGACCCGGAGCACTCACGATACCTTGCGCTTCGAGTTGCTCAACAATACGGGCGGCACGGTTGTAACCGATCTTAAATCGACGCTGTACGCCAGAAACAGAGCCTCGACGTGACTGAACTACGTGCTCAACGACTTGATCGAAGAGTGGATCCACATCTTCATCCGCTTCCATTTGCTCACCTGGCAATAAGCTTTCTGGACTTTGATCTCCGCTGATGATCTCTTCAATGTAGTTCGGTTTACCACGCGCTTTCCAGTTGTTTACAACAGCATGAACATCATCATCTGATGCAAATGCACCGTGGACACGAGTTGTATGACTTGAGCCCGGCGGTAGATACAACATATCACCCATACCAAGCAGTGATTCTGCACCACCTTGGTCTAGAATCGTACGGGAGTCTGTTTTAGTCGATACCGTAAACGCAACACGAGTTGGAATATTCGCTTTAATCAGACCCGTGATAACATCCACCGATGGACGCTGAGTCGCAAGAATTAAATGAATACCTGCCGCACGCGCCTTTTGTGCCAAGCGTGCAATCAGTTCTTCTACCTTCTTACCAACCACCATCATCAGGTCAGCAAATTCATCGACAACAACAACGATGTAAGGCAGTTTTTCTAACAATGGCGGTTCCGTATCCATACTGTCGCCTTCTTGCCAGAATGGATCATGAATTGGGTGACCTGCTTCTGCTGCCATCTTCAACTTCTCGTTAAAGCCTTTCACATTACGAACGCCCAATGCCGACATCAATTTATAACGACGTTCCATCTCACCCACACACCAACGTAGAGCGTTTGATGCGTCTTTCATATCAGTCACAACTTCAGAAAGAAGATGAGGGATACCTTCGTAAATAGAAAGCTCTAGCATTTTCGGGTCAATCATGATGAAGCGTACATCTTCTGGGCCAGCTTTATACAGCATGCTCAAAATCATCACGTTCACACCCACCGACTTACCAGAACCGGTTGTACCTGCTACTAGCACGTGAGGCATCTTCGCGAGATCAGCCACAACAGCTTCACCCGCAATGTCTTGACCTAACACAACCGTTGTTGGTGACGTTGCTTGCTCAAACTGAGGACTACTGATTACATCAGATAAATAGACCGTCTGACGACTCATGTTTGGCAGTTCCAAACCGATGTAAGGCTTGCCTGGGATTACTTCTACAACACGTACAGCCATTGCAGACAATGCACGAGCTAAGTCAGTTGAAAGACCAGAAATACGGCTTACTTTTACCCCCGGCGCCAAATCAAGCTCAAAACGAGTGATCACTGGACCAGGATAAATCCCCACCACGTCGGCTTTGATTTTGTAGTCCGCTAGCTTGCTCTCAACCAATCGAGCGACCTGCTCTAGAGCATCACGGTCGATAAAGTTTTCGCGTTTTTCTGGATGGTAAAGCAACTCGAGCGTTGGAAGTGGTTCTTCTGGAACAGGCAAGTTTTCTTCTTTCTGTACCAAAAATGGGTTCTGTGTCGCTGCTACTTTGGCTTGCGCACTAGAAACCATGTCTTGGAATGCCGCTACATCTTCGTCGCCGTCTTGAACCTCTTCAACCTCCGCTTTTTGAAGTGCAGGTTCAAATGTTGTTGAAGGTGTTGCCACTTGCTGATGAGGTGTTGCTGGAGCTGGCTGTAGTTGTTGTACAGACTGTGACTCCACTTCGTCTTCATCGTCTAACACGTCAAAATCAGAGATCGTAGGTTCAATGTGTTGACTCGATTCTGTTTGCTCCGTGATGCTATCTAGCGCAGCGGAATCAATTACAGGCTCTTCATGCACAGGATGCTCAATACTTGGCTGCTGTACTTGCTCTGCTTCAAATTGTTCGTACTCCGCATAATCTGGTTCAACACTGTTCGGTTCTTCTGTAGCTGTATGTTGCTCTACATAGGAAGAGTAAGTGTCTGCAAGTGATGGGGCTACCTGTTCTTCAGTTCCCCAGTCATCTGCTTGTTGCGCTGCAGCTTCAAGCTCTTCTATCGTGACATTCAGCTGCTTGGTACGCTCCAGAAGCGGATCAACGTTATCAGTATTCACCGCATGGACAGGTTGCGTTTGGTGCTCAGGTTGAGCATAAACTGGCGCAGCATTAACCGTAGCCTTGCGTTGTGGTGGCGTTGGTTCCACCATCATTTGTTCCGCTGGCTTCTCAGGTTTAGCTTGCGGCATATAAATAGGATACTCATGTACAGGCGCCGATTCTTTCGGCTCATCGACATCGAACGCCGTTAAATGAGGAAGCGGCTCATCATCAATGTCATGGTCTACGTTATGTCTAGGCGTAGAGACTTTATCTTCCACGAACTCATCTAACTGAGGTTCTAAAACTTCTTGCTCAGAGCCTCTTATCTTATTTGCAAGCGCCGCAATTAGCGCTAATGCACGATCTCCAAGCCACTCAACGATGTTAAGCCATGAGATGCCAGTAAAGAGAGTAAAACCCGCTCCCCATAAGAACAGCAGTACCAATGTCGTGCCAAGTACATTCAATGTAGGTAAAGCTAGGCTAGACAACACGTCCCCGACGACACCACCGGACGAGAAATACCAAATATCATCAAAATTAATATCGGCTAGACCACAGCTCGTCATTATAAGGACGACAAGGCCGAGTAACCTCGTACCCCATAACATGAAATCAATTGGCTCATCTTCTCCTCGTTTACGGCAAATCACCCATGCAGCCGCAGCTAGCAAGAAAGGGATGGGATAAGCGAGAGAGCCAAATGTGAAGAATAGTGTGTCCGCAAGCCAAGCGCCGAAAAGGCCACCAGCATTGTCGATCTCCCCTCCCCATGCGGTTTGGGACCAAGAAGGATCGGCCGGACTGAAGGTAAATAGTGCAACCGCAAGCAATACCGAGCTAAGAACGCCAACGATAAAGCAGCACTCTTTTAAGCGTTGGAAGCCATTTAAGCGTGAAGACTGGGGCTCTTCACTGGTTTTGATAATGGTTTCGACTTTCTTTGCGTTCTCTTTGAACATAAATCAACTTGAATATGGAAATGAAATAGGAAATTGCAAAACATTCCGAGCGGCATCAAGCCGCTCGGTAAATTGATTTAACCATATCAAAGAGAAAAACCCAATTACTCTCTGGCGAAAGCGGAAGCATATACCGCTTTCTTTGCAAGAAATTAACGAGTTTTGATCACAAGCTGGTTAGATTGCTTCACTTCTTCCATTACAACGTATGTGCGAGTGTCATTTACGCCAGGTAGACGTAGTAACGTATCGCCCAATAGTCGGCGGTAAGCACCCATATCTGATACACGGGTTTTAAGAAGATAGTCAAAGTCACCTGATACAAGATGACACTCTTGTATGTCGTCTAGCTTTTGAACAGCTGAGTTAAACTGCTCAAATACATCCGGCGCACCACGGTTTAATGTAATCTCAACGAATACTAATAGTGACGCATCCAGGAACTGCGGATTCAATAATGCAGTGTATCCTGTGATGTAACCCTGACGCTCTAAGCGACGTACACGCTCCAAACATGGCGTTGGAGAAAGTCCCACACGTTTTGAAAGCTCAACGTTTGAAATACGACCGTCTTTCTGCAGTTCATTAAGAATGTTGCGGTCGATACGGTCTAGTTCCTTGGACGGCTTTTTATAGTTGTCTGCCATTTTTTATTCCACCTTATTACTTCCTTGCAAAAAAATATACTACAACTTTTTAATATTTGGTGCCAAATTTTACAAATCTATAACTATACTAGTTATTAATTCGACAATAACACCCTACAAACAGTTAATACAACCATTATAGAAAGAGGATACAGGATGATCATTGGCGTACCTAAGGAAATCAAGAACCACGAATATCGTGTTGGTATGATCCCAGCAAGCGTGAGAGAACTCATCTCACATGGTCACCAAGTTTTAGTTGAGACCAATGCAGGTGCCGGCATTGGTTTTTCAGACGATGATTACATCGCTGTCGGCGCATCCATTCTCCCTCATGCTGCAGACGTATTCGCGCAAGCAGACATGATTGTAAAAGTAAAAGAACCCCAAGCAGTAGAGAGAGCAATGCTCCGCGAAGGGCAAATTTTATTTACTTATTTACACCTAGCACCAGATTTTCCACAAACTGATGAGCTAATCAAGAGCAAAGCTGTCTGTATAGCCTATGAGACTGTAACAGATAATATGGGTCGTTTGCCACTGTTAGCACCAATGTCAGAAGTGGCAGGGCGGATGTCTATCCAAGCTGGTGCCCAAACTCTAGAAAAATCACACGGGGGTCGTGGTTTACTTCTAGGTGGCGTACCTGGTGTTGAGCCAGCGAAAGTCGTCATCGTTGGTGGTGGTGTTGTTGGTGCAAACGCAGCTCGTATGGCTGTTGGTCTTCGCGCTGACGTAACCATTCTAGACCGTAACGTAGATACACTTCGTAAGCTTGACGAAGAATTCCAAGGTCGCGCTAAAGTGGTTTATTCTACTGAAGACGCTATCGAGAAGCATGTTCTAGAAGCTGACCTTGTTATCGGTGCCGTTCTAATTCCTGGAGCAGCAGCGCCTAAGCTGGTAACAAAAGAGCACATTGCTAAGATGAAACCTGGTGCGGCAGTGGTTGACGTGGCTATTGACCAAGGTGGCTGTTTCGAGACATCTCACGCAACAACCCACGCAGATCCAACTTACATCGTTGATGAAGTGGTTCACTACTGCGTAGCAAATATGCCTGGTGCGGTTGCACGTACTTCAACTTTCGCATTGAACAATGCAACACTCCCTTACATTGTGAAACTCGCAAACAAAGGCTACCGTGAGGCACTTCTAGAAGACAAAGGCTTCCTTGAAGGTCTAAACGTTATTCACGGAAAAGTAACATGTAAAGAAGTAGCAGAAAGCTTTGACTTGGAATACGTTGAACCAACTCAAGCTATCGCTATGTTCAATTAATGACAAAATAAAACACAACTTGTCACGTTTTGTTTACAAAAGCCCACGCATAAGTGGGCTTTTTCATATAGAGCGTTTAGCTATAAAAAATAACTAATTCTTATATGCGCAAATTAAAATATTTCTAGGTGTAACTGATTTAGGGCAAAACTCTGACAATCTAACACGATAACCACGTTCTTCAAGATAAAGTGCTTTGTCCAATGCGAGCCAGATCTCCAATGGACGTTGAAAAACCAGTTGCACTAAGCTCATTCTCTCCATTTGCCAGAAGCGTTGTTCGCTTAACTTTTCAAAATGATCGAAATCGATTTCTTGAGAAAGAACGATACCTTTCTGCTCCGCCGCCCAGCGACACAAAGATTCAAAGCCTTCACTTAATTGCGACTTACGAATACTGGGGACAGGTTGGTACTCTGCCATGCCTAACGCTCGTCGAGTAATCAAATCGAAGCCAAGACGAAACACCATTTCCTGCTGACGATGGCGACGTACACGCTCTCCCCCTGTCACCGTTTGCTGTAACGGGATACGCAGTTCTTGCTTAGACAATGAGAGAGAAGAAACCCTCCCCGGTTTCGACATCGGCTGGTATTGTTCCGACTGAATCAAGTGATAACAACAAGGTGAGATGGTCATCGCAGCAATCCCATTCTCACTGCCGTACTGCATTAGACGAACATGGAGGTCACCACACGCATGCAGTGCCACCGCGTGTTGCGTTGGCTTGAATACCGCTTTTGCTTTGCTATCAAACGCGTCACCTTGAATAAACGTCATTTTCCAATGGTGTTCATTCGCAGCTTGTTGCCCTGAATCACACAGTGCTTGTTGATATTCGAAACTGGTCACAGGCTGATCGGTTTGTGTTGCCAGGATTCGTCCTAAATAACCTTTCCCTGAACACCACTCTAACCATTCTTCGCCACAGTGTTGTTGAATTGCAGCTTCACCCATCGAGCTGATTTGCTCCAGCTTACGTCCGGGAATGCCGTTGTCTAAACCACGAGCGAGTGCCAAACCATTTAAGGTTAAAGACTCTAAACGCGTGTGATAAGCGAGTTGTTCGAGTTGAGGCACGAACGCGCTTATCGCTTTTAAGGCGAGTTCAGGTTCCGCTTTATACTCTTCGATTTGAGAGGGAGAAAGAAACACTAACCACTGGCACAACTGAGGGTGTTGCTCTTGCCAAGGTAATGCGGTGTGAATGCTACTTTTAAATGGTTCAAACCGCCATAGCGATTCGTTTTCCAATAAGCAGTCATTAATAAATTGAAATTGCGTTTTCATAACTCCCCCCTACAACGAGCGCATTGTAGAGGGAATCGAAACATCAATGAAGTGTTATCTCACCGGGAGCTCGATGTCTTTAAACATCTCTTCGATTTCTGCATTAGATTTCAACGAAATCGCCTGCTCTACCACTGGGCGAGTTAAATGAGGAGCAAAGCGTTCCATAAAATCGAACATGTATGAGCGCAGGAATGTGCCGCGACGGAAGCCAATACTTGTCGTACTAGCCCCGAATAAATGGCTCGCATCTATTGCGACTAAATCGCTGTCCTGCTCTTCATCCACAGCCATGCTCGCAATCACACCAACACCAATACCCATGCGAACATACGTTTTAATAACGTCCGCATCAGTTGCAGTGAACACCACTCTCGGGGTTAAACCCTCACGATTAAATGCGGTATCTAACTCTGAACGGCCCGTAAAACCAAACACATAAGTGACCAATGGATAAGCGGCAAGATCGCTGATCGTTACCTTATCTTTCTTCGCTAATGGATGATCTTTAGGCACGACAATTGAACGGTTCCAGTGATAACAAGGCAGCATGATGGCATCTTGATATAAGTGAAGCGCTTCTGTCGCAATCGCAAAGTTCGCCGTACCTTTAGCAATTGCCTCAGACATTTGTGACGGCGTACCTTGATGCATGTGTAATGACACTTTTGGGTAGCGAGAAGTGAAACCTTTGATGACATCCGGCAAAGCATAACGCGCTTGCGTATGTGTCGTGGTGATATTCAGCGTCCCCATTTCTGGGTGGGTGTGCTCCCCTGCTACAGCTTTGATACTTTCTACACGAGCGAGAATTTCTTGAGAGATACGTACAATTTCTTCACCAGCAGGTGTCACCTGTGTTAAGTGCTTACCGCTACGTTCAAAAATCTGAATGCCTAACTCATCTTCCAGCAACCGAACCTGCTTACTGATACCTGGCTGAGAGGTATACAAGCTTTCTGCCGTCGCGGATACATTCAGATTATGGTTTACAACCTCAACAATATACTTCAGCTGCTGCAGTTTCATCGTAATCCCTTACTTGTTCATGAGATAATTTATTGGCCACTCGGACGAGCGATATAATAATTAGTTATAACGCGTTCAAATCGAAATGAACAGTAATTTCTAACTTATACCTCAATCACATACTGATAATCCTCAACATAGAAACAATATGCACAAAGTTGAGCCAATAAATGACTGAAGTTCTATGATGTGACTTCTATCAGTAGCTAAAACGTGGGAGAGACAAAATAATCAAACAAATAGGGTGCCGAGTAAGATAAGATTCATGTATTCTTTAACGCTAGCCGTAGAAAAGTAAAGCAGACGCAAAGATATGAATATTGGTTTAATAATCGCTTTGGTAGCCATCCTACTGGTGTTGATCCTAGGCTATAACATTATGTTGCAGTATAAGGTCAAGGTAGAAACTGCGAAAAGACAGGAGTCCGCACGCTATGTTGCCTTGATTGATGGCACTGAAGAGTTGATTGGTCACGCGCACCATATCCCTTTTAGTAAGGAGCTGTTGCTGTGTCTAAACAATCGTATTCTTGACGCGCTAGAAAGCATGCATGAGCTTGACCCGAAGAATAAGCAACTTGCTCAACGTATCGAAAACATGAAGCAACAGATTGAGCAACTGAAAGAGAATGGTCCCACTGGCGAGAGTACCACGTTCAAAATGCCGAGCAGTGATAAACAAGCCATCGTCATGCTTAAGTTGGTGAAGCGCCTCCGCGATACTATCCGTAACGAACACAATAAAGGCCGTATCGACACCCAGACTTATGTCGCTGAAAATGCGCGTTTAGAAACGATGCAGATTCGTATCAACATCGAAAACGTCATTAAAAGAGCAAACGACTCAATCGCTCGAGGTCAACCTGGTACAGCACTTCAACTGCTACGCAAAGGTATCGATGCATTGAGTACAAAGAGCGATCCCTACTCGATTCAAGCGAAACAGAAGCTTGAAGACATGCTGGGCGACCTAGATAAAAAACGCCAAGATAAAAGTGATGCCGAAATGCAGCAGATCGCCGATAAAGAGCGCGACAATGACATGGAAGCACTCTTCGGCGAGAAGAAAAAGTGGTAACATTCACTTAAGGTCAATAAAGGCTGCAATCGCAGCCTTTTTTCTATCCGTAAGATAGCGGATATGCCCAATTAGAATGTGAAGTACTAAAACTAAAATGATGAATCTAGACGCCTATCAAGATCTTCTTGCTCCCATTAACCAATTTCTGCAATGCAGCACACCTGATGAATGGGTAGAGGAAGCAAAGAAACCAGAAAACCTTCAAACCATTTTATTAGACCACCTACTGTGTGAGCTAAAAGCTGGCCAATCTGCGATGTTTTTAATTCGTAAGTATGCCGTTGACCAATCCAGTTCACATGCTCTGCTTGACTGGTTTAAACCCTATGAAGATTTTGCTTATCGCAATGTAGGCTCACTAGAAACTTTAAAAGGTAAGAGCAATATTTCCAAAGCGATCATGGCTAAGTCAAACTCACCGTACAGCCAAGATTTGATCGATAAAATGGTGCTTTTGATTAAAGAGGAGTTACACCACTTTTATCAAGTTTTAGAGATCATGGAAAGTCGTGGAATTGAGTATAAAAATATTCCAGCAAGTCGCTATGCTAAAGGGCTCATTTCGCATATGAAGACTCATGAACCGGAAACGCTGATCGATAAACTCATCATTGGTGCCTACATAGAAGCCCGATCTTGTGAGCGTTTTGCCAAACTAGCACCACATATGGATGACGATATCGCAAAATTCTACGTTTCTTTACTGCGCTCAGAAGCACGCCACTATCAAGATTATCTTGTATTGGCAGAGCAAATCGCGGGCAAAGACATCAGCGAACGCATAGCCTATTTTGGCCGAGTTGAGGCGGATTTAATTTCTACGCCAGATACAGATTTTAAGTTCCATAGTGGTATTCCAGCCTAGCGAGCATATTCTCCCAAGATTGAGCATGCTCTGAACTTATTTATAGACAGAGAATAAATAAGCCGGACATTTCGTCCGGCTTATTTTTTGTAGTAATGAGGTTAGGAATAAAGCTGAAACACAACAACTAGAGCTGGAATGAACCCATTCGAGTTTTCAAGTTGTGCGCTAGGCTACTGATCTGCTGGCAAGCCACAGCCGTTTGCGAAGCTCCCTCAGCCATCTCTGTTGAGGCACTATTAATATGCTCCACACTGCGATTCAGCTCTTCGGATACAGAATTCTGCTCGCTGCACGCCGTTGCGATTTGTGTGCTCATTTGCGCTATGTTATCGACAGAATGTTCAATTTCTTTTATCTGGCTATCAGCGTCATTGACTTGCTCAACACACTGAGAAATGCCCTCCTGACAATCACGGCTTGAATGCCCTATTTTGCTGCTGCTCTCTTGTAGTTGATTAACAATTTCCACAATTTGTGAAGTGGAGTCTTGAGTGCGTTGCGCCAGAGAACGAACCTCATCTGCCACAACAGCAAACCCACGTCCTTGTTCACCGGCCCGAGCAGCTTCAATTGCGGCGTTCAGTGCTAACAAGTTTGTTTGCTCCGCAATCCCGCGGATCACATCTACGACCACATTGATATTGTTTGAGCTCGATTCAAGCTCACGTGCCAGTTCATCTGACTCTTGGATCGTATGTGATACACGCTCAATTACTGCGATAGTTTGTTGTAACGTCGCCGTTCCTTGTTTAGCCACTTCCGTTGCCGAGTAAGCAGAGGTCGCGCCAACTTCGGTATTTTGTGCCACTTCACTTACAGCAGCTTGCATTTCTGTCATCGCAGAAGCCACCGAACTAAGTTCAATTTGTTGATTTTGCATACCAGAAGCGGTCTGAGAAGAAATAGCACTCACTTCCTCTACTGCTGCCGTTAGCTGAATCGTTGAGTCATTAATCTCAGAAACCAGCGAATGTAAGTTTGTTTGCATACCGACAAGCTCTTTGAGCAACGTTCCTAACTCGTCTTTGCTCAATTCACTTTCGTCGATTTGATTATTCAATTGACCCTTGGCGATTTTAGAAGCGAATTCCAATGCTCGATCAACAGGCCCGCAAATGACTCGAGAAAGCAACATGGCAGACATTACCATGACCAATGCGACGACAAGCGCCCCAACAGCAGCGCTGTATTGTGTAAATGCCGCTTCATTTTGTACTTCTTCGCCAATCAAATTCACCAACTCATCGTTCAACGCGAGGGTATCATCCAAGCTGCTCAACGCTTTTGAGTAGGTATCGAAACTTGATAAAATCACATCATTTGCACTTTCAGCATCGCCTTGGCTTAGCAATACGTTGTAAGTCTTCGTTTCTTTGATGTATTGATTCCAAGTTTCTTTAAAAACGCTAAAAGACTGCGTTTCACGCTGATTAAGGTCGAGCTTTTCGTATTCTGCAATACCAGCCTGCACATCAGAACGCCATTGGTCGAGGCCTTTTAACCACTCACCAATTTTGGGGTGATTTGCGTTTGGCAATAAAGAGAACTCATCTTTACGCACTTTGGTAATATCAACTTGGATACCTTTCAAAATCGCAACAGAAGGTAAACTTTTATCTGTTAGCACTGAGATGTCTTTATTCAGTGTTAACAAACCTTGTACCAACATTACTGACACTAAACCAAACACGGCAAAAACGGTTAAATAACTAACCGATATTTTCTTTACGACACTTAAGTCTTTAATACGCATGCACTTTCTCCCTGCAGCCTTTCCAAACCTCTCACTTAAGTGAAAGCTTAACCTCTAAAACACACTGTTTTTTGCGCTCGATATCATTGAGCACTCTTATATACATCGGCCTGAGAGATCAAATCTTGACCAGTAATTGATATTTTTATCACGTGCTATTTTAGAGATAGGCTCGCATGCTCCGTATTGTGTCTACATTTTTTTATGAGCGCTTCCCGGCGCAACTCTAAGATCTCATCGATGAGTTTTTCTTTAGCGTTGATGCCAAAGTGCTGGGCATAATTTTTGACTTTTTCAATCTCGTTAGGCTGTAAGCGGTATACCTCTTTCTTTAAACGAGCTTCTGCTTCGCTTCTAATCAAACCTTGGTCTTGTAGTAATTTAATGATGGTTTCATCGATTGGATTTACTGCTCTAGCCATGGTGCTCCATCTATCAATTTAAGTTCTAGCCATGTGGCTGGATGAATGACGCCGCACAACTTATAGAGCGAAGATGACAACTTGATTGCAGTGAGTACGATTCGGTAACCATCGCTATTATTTACAACCGCTTAAGCAACCATTAACTCTCTACCCCGACTCCTCACCATTGAATAAAGATCACATTCTGATAACAATTTTTAGTACTGGCTTCGATGTCATCCATATTTAACGTGCAAGTAATATTTATAAACAAGAATGATTGCTCTAGTTCAAATGATGGAAAAATAAGATGAAATTATCGCAGTGGGGTCTTTTATTAAGTGGCTTGGTGGCATTGCCAAGCATTGCAGATACAGATGTTTATCTAACCAATAACTCTGATCAGCCTTTAACTATTCAAGTAAAGCACGAAGGCAGTGATTTACTTCAATATGGAGAAGAGTGGCAGCAACATGTACAAGTACTTGGTCCGTGGGAAACCAAACCTGTATTGAGCTTCAATCGTTGGGAAGGCGTGAAATCCAACCAAACTTACCGTTTTGAAACTGTGGTTTCTAGCCCTAAAGGTGAAAGCATAACACTCAATCAGGTCATGGAAGGTCATTGGTATAATTCAACCATTGAATATGGCTTATCGGCGGCCGATGTCGATTTATCTCTTAAAGATGATCGTAATATTCATCGTGCCAACACTAACGCTTTTGGCATCCGAGAAACCGAACTGGCATTTAAGTCAGACAGTACCGCTCGATACGACGATCTTTATTACACCATCACACCAAGCAAAGTAAATGAACCTGTCGATAACGAAGAACAAAACCTTAAGTTGATGACATACAACATCTGGGCTCTTACGGCTATTGCCTCGCACATCGGTGATCGTTACGAACTGATTCCTCAATACGTCAAAGGTTATGATGTATTAGCGCTGCAAGAAGTGTTTGCAAGCGGTCGTGAAGCATTCCTACGTGAGTTAGCTAAGGAATATCCGTACCAAACTAAGATGTTAGATAAAGAAGGCGTTAATATTCATGATGGTGGGGTGATCATTGTCAGTCGCTATCCTATCGTGAATGAAGCGCAATATGTCTTCCCCGACTGCTCTGGCACAGACTGCTTTGCCGACAAAGGCGTGAATTATGCGGAAATTATTAAAGGTGGTCAGGCTTACCATGTGTTTGCTACCCATACCGCATCTTTCGATACAGACACCGCTCGCGAGTATCGTCAGCGCCAGTTCAAACAAATCCGCGCACTCGCTAAATCTCTCAACATTCCCTCAAACGAAACTGTGGTATATAGCGGCGACTTTAACGTAAACAAAAGAAAGTTCCCTGGTGACTACCAACAAATGATCGCTAACTTAAGCGCCATAGAGCCTCAGTATTCTGGTTACACGGAGTCAACCTTTGATCCCCGCATCAATAACTTCGCAGGTGAACCGTTATCAGGTGGCGAAAACGTGGAATACCTTGACTATGTTATGGTGAGTAGTGAATACAGGGTGAAATCATTCAATGACAACCGTGTAGACGTGCCGCGCACAACCGCAGAGAGTTTATGGAAACACTACAATCTTTCTGACCATTTCCCAGTTAGCGCAACAATCAAGCCATGAAGAAAATCGCGTTGATAATCATGTCCGCCATTATGGCGGGCATGATGTTTTTAACTTTCAGTCAAGATGGGCAGCAAGAAACGGCCGCGTCCGCTTCTGATCCGAAGACAAAAAATAAGAACGTCCCCAGTACATCACTAAAAACAAGCAATATCGCTCCCAATGCAGATGCTTCACCACAGACTGCAGAGCTCCCTTCTGCGGTTCAAATAACGACTGAGAGATTAACTCTGCTCAAAGGGAGAAAACTGGTCGCAGAGCTTGAGTCATTTTGGCATGAGTGTATGTCGAACCGCGACTGTGAGGAACAGTTAGCCTTGCTCGAGCCTTATTTATCGTCAGCACGATTTCAACTTTTGGCGAGCTACCATCAACTCAACAGTCAATGGCAAGAAAGTGTGGGTAATTTGTTGTTTGATGAGCAACAACCACTAGCCTCACGTATTGCACAACTTAAAGCCGAGGCAAGAGGCATTTGGGGCGAGTTGGCTGATGTTATTTTCGCGGATGAGTTCGCCCTATACGATTTCAATTTAGAGGCCCAACAGCTCAACACGCAAAGTCCAGAAAGCTTTTTGCAAGCTTTCGAGCAACTCATCATAGACTGGCAAGAAAATGCAGAGGCTATCGGGCTTACAAACGACCAAGCAAAATATGAGCGTGCAGTCGCCCTGATACCCAATAGCATGAGCTTTCCAGATCGCCAAACCATCATCGCAGAGCTGCAAAAAACTTACTTAACGAAGGACGAAAGCGAAGAGATTCACGATCGTCAGCAACAAATTGCTGAGCAAAAAGAGCAAGTCAGAGATTACCAACAAGCATTGCAACAACTTGAGTCCAGACTCAGAAAAGAAAGAACCACAAGCCATTCGAATTTGTCAGAACCGGAATGGCAAAGCTATTACCAACAAGAAGTAGCGGATTTTCGTCGTGAATTTTTTTCTTCTTAACAATGCGCTTTGACTGACTGGGAACTTAAAAAGGCACGTTGCTAACCAGCCGTCGTGCCTTATGTTCAACTCTCTACTTTTAATTCAGAACAAATTTAAACCAAATACATCTTTCACATCAAATAGCACTTTTTCGGCTTTCTCGCGAGAACGCTCACTACCTTGTTTTAAAATATCAATCAGCTGCGCTTTATCATTCAAATACATAGCGCGCTTTTCTCGAATAGGGCGAAGCATCTCTTGTAAGCATTCTTCTAACACTTTCTTGGTCAAACCATCACCTAACCCACCTCGTCGATAATGGTCTTTTAGCTGTTCGACGTAATCTTTATCAGGGTGAAAGGCATCGAGGTAGATGAATACAATATTCCCTTCGACTTGGCCAGGGTCCTCAATTTTCAGATGATTAGGATCGGTATACATAGATTTCACTGCCGCGGAAATCTCCTTTTCGGAGGCCCCTAAGTTGATTGCGTTCCCCATGCTTTTAGACATCTTATTTTTACCATCAGTACTCGGCAAACGAGGTGCATCACTAAGTAATGGACGGCATTCTCTAAGAACCTCTTTTCCACCCAGGTAGTTTATTTTTCTTACGATTTCATTAGTTTGCTCCAACATCGGCAGTTGGTCATCACCTACCGGAACCAACGTCGCGTGAAACCCCGTAATATCGGCAGCTTGAGAAATTGGATACGTTAAAAAGCCAGCAGGAATAGAGCGTTCAAAGCCTTTACTCTGTATCTCATTTTTAACCGTGGGATTACGCTCTAAACGCGTAATAGAGACAAGATTGCTGTAATACATCGTTAACTCTGCTAACGCTGGTATTTGAGATTGCAACGTGATCGTGGTTTGTGTGGGGTCGATACCAACGGCCAAATAATCCGCAACGACATTGAGAATATTGGAGGATACTTTTGATGGATTGTGGGCGTTATCCGTCAAACCTTGCATGTCCGCGACCAAGATCGTTTGCTCATGCTCCGTTTGCAATTTGACTCGTTGTTGCAATGAACCGACATAGTGTCCGAGGTGTAACGGACCTGTCGCTCGATCGCCGGTCAGGATAATTTCACGCTGTGATGTACTTTGAATGGTGTTCATATTTATCTCCAAGTATTTAATAGATCGCTACTGGAGATAAAAAGATAAAACACTCTTAGCTACCATCCAGCAGCTTAAGAATGTGAGTATTCCGTGCCGCTCTATTTAGAGCGCCACCAAAAGAAGGTTGTTGATGAAGGGCTAACGTGTATTTTCATGTTTTCAAACTAACAGTACATCAAGCTGAACTCAATCTGTTTTTGTATTGAATTAGCGTAAGTATTCAAAGAGCCTACAGAAACGATTACATTGGTAAAGACATCGCAATGACTAAAGCTGCACCAAACACCGAACCTGAGACAAATGCACAAAGTACGGTTTTGTTGTGTTTCCTTTTCATCGATGAACTCCTATCCATAACCACAATGACCAACCCTTTTATTTAATACGCATGTGGATGCATCACGGCAAGTAGTAAACCAACATATCGCGCATAGAACCAGTACAGCTTTGTTAAACTGGGACCTCGTCCATAACTTGGAATGCAAATGGTTCTGGAAACAACAAAAGAGGAAAATTTCATCACTTTTCTGTCCTGTCTCCCAGAGTTTATGGCTTAATAGACAGCAGGAATATTTTTCTTTTGCTGCGGGTACTTACATGGAAGCTGTTCTACATCAGTTGCAATTCTCTTTGTCGATAACCGGCCCTATCTGCTTAATGTTAATACTTGGCGTGGTGTTCAAACGCATTGGACTGATCAACGATAATTTTATCGAAGTGGGCTCTAAACTGGTGTTTCAAGCTACGCTACCTGCGATGTTATTTGTCAGTATTGTGGCTTCAGAACACGATTTTTCCGCGGCGAGTGGCTTTGTCAATTTCGGCGTCATCGCTAGCATTTCGTTTTTCATTTTCACCTACCTTTCGGTCAAGCTTCTGTTCAAAGCATCACCTGACCAAGGTGTTCTTATCCAAGGTGGGTTTCGAGCAAACACAGGTATTATTGGCATCGCTTACGTTGCCAATGCGTATGGTTCTCAAGGTGTGGCGTTAGCAGCGCTTTATGTCGCGGTCACCACGTTTCTTTATAACGTCCAAGCAGTTATTTGCTTATCTCCCAAGGGCGCAACTTCTGTCCCACAAGCCGCAAAAATGATGGGCCGAACACTGACGAGGAATCCACTGATAATCTCAATCGTCCTAGGGATGGCTTTCTATTTGCTCTCTATTCCAGTACCGAATGTTGTTATTGATGCAGGGGACTACTTGTCCAAAATGACATTACCTTTAGCGCTGTTGTGTACGGGCGGCTCACTCGATTTTAGCTTGATGAGAAAAGAGAAAGGTCCATCTTGGTTTGCAAGCAGTTACAAGCTGATCGTGGCACCCGTAATGATCACTATTGGTGCTTACTTAGTAGGTTTTCGAGGAATTGAGTTAGGTATTCTTTTCTTTATGAACGCTTCCCCAGTGGCAGCAGCCAGTTATGTCATGGCACGTTCTATGGGAGGCAATGCCACATTAGCCGCAAATATCATCGCACTCACTACGGTACTTTCTACCATCACGTGTACGTTGGGCATTCTATTTCTTAAGTTTTACGACTTAATATAATTGATCACCGATAAAGTAAAGGCGCGTTAGATAGCATTAAGATAAGCTACTGGTCGTGATTTGCAAAAGTGAGCTTTCTTACCAAACGAAAAAACTCACTCGCTTCTGATTCAGACAAACAAGCAAAAAATTCTTTCTGTAAGTTCGTCATGATTTGATGCACTTGCTTTAAAGCGTTTGCCCCCTCTTTTGTCATGCTGAGCATTTTGAGACGCTGATTCGATTTACTTTTAGAAACTTGAACAAACCCTCGCTTTTCCAAATTATCCACCATTCGCTTTGCTACACTTCGCTCAGTTCGAACCGCGTCAGCCAACGCTTGCTGACTCATGGGTTGAAACTCTTCCAAAGCGGCCAGTGCACTTGCCATCTCGAGTGTCATTAAATTTTGCTGAGAGAGCTCAGCTTGAGCACGGTTGCGATACATTCGCTGCATCACACCGCAGACAAACATAGGGCTTTGATCCAAAACGGAAATTGGGGAGATTTTCTGATCTTTCATCGTCGTTTGTTCTTCTTTAGGCTTTCATTCGGTCGGAGGAGTAAGCAGATTCTGCATAAGGCAAAACGCTCCCCCTTCAAGTTTGCGTCAAAGACGGTAACCACCAAGTGAAAACATAAAATAAAGAGCGCCGAAGCGCCCTTTTATCGTGTTTATTATCACCAGTATAACTCAGTTACAGCAACCAAGTCTTACTCGCTTTGCTGAGCTGGTTTAGGATTAGTCTCAGACAACTCTGCCTCCGATTCTTTTCTCGCACGTCGATCAAACAATCGCTCAACCACCACAAAGAAGATTGGCACAAAGAATATACCTAAGATCGTCGCACTGATCATGCCACCAAGTACACCAGTACCTACCGCATTTTGACCTGCTGAGCCCACACCTGAACTGATAGCAAGCGGTACTACACCCAGACCAAAGGCTAGCGATGTCATAATAATTGGGCGCAGACGAACACGAACGGCATGCAGGGTAGCTTCGATAAGGCCTGCGCCTTTCTCGTAGTAATCTTTCGCAAACTCAACAATCAGAATGGCGTTTTTAGTTGCCAAGCCGACCGTCGTTAATAAGCTCACCTGGAAGAATACATCGTTGTCCATACTTCGCGTCATTACCGCGAGCACAGCGCCAAGCACACCAAGTGGCACAACTAACACTACGGCGAAAGGTACTGACCAACTTTCATACAAAGCGGCGAGAACTAAGAATACGACGAGGATAGACAGCGCATATAACATTGGCGCTTGGTTTCCAGACAGACGCTCCTCATAAGAGATGCCATTCCAGTTCACCGTAAAGCCTTCTGGTAGCTTTTCTACCATTGCTTCAATTTCTGCCATGGCTTCACCAGTACTGACGCCAGGAGCTGCGCCGCCTTGGATATTCATCGCTGGCAAACCATCAAAACGCTGCAAAAGAGGTGAACCATACGTCCACTCTCCGCTCGCAAAGGCAGAGAAAGGCACCATCTCACCTTTTGAGTTGCGCACGTACCACGAATCGAAGTCTTTTGGCTGCATACGGTATTCCGCATCACTTTGCATCATGACTTTTTTCACTCGACCGCGATCAATATAGTCGTTAATGTACGCCCCGCCCCATGCCGCTGACAGGATTTGGTTGACGTCATTAATGCTAACATCCAGAGCACGCAGTTTAACGTGGTCAATGTTCACTTTGTACATTGGCGCATCTGCTTGGCCGTTCGGACGAACACCGACAAGTTTCGGGTTTTGTGCAGCCATGCCAAGCAGTTGACCTTGCGCAGCGACTAATGCGTCGTGACCTTTGTTCAACGAATCTTGAAGATAGAAATCAAAGCCTGTCGAGTTACCCAATTCTTGAATCGCAGGAGGTGCAAATGCAAACACCAGTGCTTCTTTAATGGTTGAGAAGTACCCCATCGCTCGACCCGTAATGGAAGCTGCATCAGCACCCGGCGCTTCACGCTCTGACCAATCTTTCAGACCGATAAAGGCCATCCCCATGTTTTGGCCTTGACCTGCAAAACTAAAGCCCGCAACGGAGAAGACTGATTTCACGTTGTCTTTCTCATCCACAAGGTAAAAGTCGCGCATTTTCTCAAGTGTTTTTTCCGTCTGCTCTTGCGTTGAGTTAGGCGGCAAAATGGCCATTGAGAATACCGTGCCTTGGTCTTCATCCGGCAAGAATGACGTCGGAAGGTTCATAAACAGCCAGCCCGCACCTGCACTCATTGCCAAGAATACAACCAACATACGACCTGTGCGCTTTAGGAGTTTAGCAACGCCGGTTTCATAGCCAGCTGTCATCGCATCAAACTTGCGGTTAAACCAGCCAAAGAAGCCTTTCTTTTCTAGAAGCTCAGCATCGCCTTTTTTCAGTAATGTTGCACATAATGCTGGAGTCAGAATTATTGCTACCAAAACTGAAAGTGTCATCGCCGCCACAATCGTTATCGAGAACTGACGGTAAATAACCCCTGTAGAGCCAGACATAAACGCCATAGGGACGAATACCGCAGAAAGCGTCAGACCCACACCAATCAGAGCACCAGTGATCTGCCCCATCGATTTTTTGGTCGCTTCTTTGGGCTCTAACCCATCCTCATGCATCACGCGCTCGACGTTTTCCACCACAACGATGGCATCGTCCACCAGCAAACCGATAGCCAGAACCATCGCGAACATGGTTAACGTATTTACGCTAAATCCAGTCGCGTACAAAATAGCGAAGGTGCCGAGTAGTACGACAGGCACTGCGATCGTTGGAATGATCGTCGCACGGAAGTTCTGCAAGAACAGGTACATGATTAAGAACACAAGAAGAATGGCTTCTAATAGCGTTTTAACCACTTCTTGAATCGAGGCTTTGACGAATGGCGTCGTTTCAAATGGGTAAGCAATCTGTAACCCTTCTGGGAACGTAGCACTCAGTTGGTCTAAGCGCTCTTTTACCGCATTGGCTGTCTCAAGCGCGTTTGCGCCAGTACCTAATGAAATACCTAACCCCGATGCTGGGAAGCCATTATATTGGCCTCGAATGTCGTAACTTTCTGCCCCACGTTCAACGCGAGCTACATCTTTCAAATAAACATTCGAACCGCTGGCGTCAGACTTAAGAATGATGTCTTGGAACTCTTCCACACTGCTCAAACGACTTGCAGACGAAATCGTTGCATTCAACAGCTGACCTTCCTGCGCAGGTGCTGCACCAAGTTGACCTGAAGAAACTTGCGCGTTCTGTTCACTGATCGCATTCGCTACATCGATTGCGGTCAAGTTGAACTGCGTAAGCTTAAATGGGTCCAGCCAGACTCGCATCGCATACTGCGCACCAAACGCCTGCACTTGTCCTACGCCAGTTACACGACTTATCGGGTCTTGAATATTCGTTACAACAAAGTCGCCGATATCGTTTTCTGTAAAGTCAGGATCTTCAGAATAAACTGCCACCACCATGAGAAACGCCGTGTTGGATTTATTCACGACGATACCTTGGTTTTGTACTTCCATCGGCAATGATGTCAATGCCAATTGCAGTTTGTTCTGCACCTGTACTTGCGCGATATCAGGATCAGCTTCGCTATCAAACGTCAGGGTAATTGTCGCATTACCGAATGCATCACTGCTCGATGATAGGTAGCGAAGATAATCTAATCCCGTCATATTTTGCTCGATAACCTGCGTTACCGAGTCTTCAACGGTTTTCGCTGATGCACCTGGATAACGTGCACTGATGGTGATCGTTGTCGGTGAAATCGTTGGGTATTGCGAGACGGGTAAATTGAATAATGACATTACCCCCGCCAACATCGTTAGAATCGCGAGAACCCAAGCAAATACCGGACGATCGATAAAAAATCGTGCCATGATTACTCCTGCTCACCGTTTTGGATAGTTACAGGACTACCTGGACCTACCTTTTGTAACCCAGCAGTAATGACTTTATCGCCCGCGTTTAAACCATCAATAATACGCCATTGATTATTGATCGCTTCAGCTGTCTTCACTGGTCTCGCTTCCACTTTGTTCTCACCATTCACCATCATCACTGTTGCTTTGCCTGTCGCATCACGAGAAACGGTATTTTGTGGTATCAGAATCGCGTCAGGGTCAACACCAGTAATAACCGTCGCACGAACAAACATTCCTGGTAGTAACAAACCGTCAGGGTTTGGGAATTCAGCACGAAGCGTCACGCTACCCGTACTTTCGTTCACATTGACCTCGGTAAATTTCATCGTGCCTTTATGTTCGTACGTGCTGCCATCTTCAAGCATCAATGTAACTTGCGCAGAGTCATCTTCTTGCATATGACCCTGGGAAAGAGCCGCTTTTAAACGCAGCAGTTGCGCGGATGATTGCACAATATCAACGTTGATAGGATCAAGCTGCTGAATGGTCGCTAATTTGGCTGCTTGGTTAGCCGTAACCAACGCACCCGCCGTCACACTCGATTTACCGATCACACCGCTAATCGGAGCTTTCACTTGCGTGTAATCTAAATTGATTTTTGCCGTATTGATCTTAGCTTTTGCGACTAGGACCTGTGCTTGCGCTTCCTTGTATGCTGCTTCTGCTTCATCCAAATCTTGTTGGCTGATGGACTTTTTGGTGATCAAGGTTCTGTAACGCTTCACTGTGGCATGGGTCGATTCTGCCGCTGCTTGAGCTCGGATTAATTCCGCTTCAGCGCTCAGCAAATCCGCTTGAAATGATGAATCATCAATTTGATATAGGGACTGTCCTTGTTCAACAAGGCCGCCTTCAACAAAATTTCGTTCTGAAATAATGCCTGTAACTTGCGGACGAACTTCCGCTTCTTTGAATGCACGGCTACGACCTGGCAACTCAACAGTTAACGCTTGGCGAGTTGGCTCCACCGTTAACACTTCAACTTCGGTTGCGGGCGCAGGACCACTACCTTGACTCGATCCTTCTTCGCTAGGTTGACATCCAACCACAAAAAGGCTCGACGCAATCAGCAGAGATAGCGTGGTTTTACGTCTCATGAATTTTTCTCTCTTTTACCTACAAGCCTTCAAGATTCCTTGCTAAAAACTTCTAGAATGACTTAATGATGACTAACGGATGTATATCCAGAACAAATTAATTAGGATGATAATTACCCAGTGTTGTACATACAACAAAATTTACAGTTCTATACGCTTACGAAAAACGTTTATGGTAAAGGTGTAATGAAGTTCTCAAATTTGAAGATTTTGGGTTGGAAATCACACTTTCCTGTGAGCAATTGCAATGGTTAAAAAGCAGCAAAAGTGATGATAAAAGCATCATCACGCTGTACAGAGTTTGTCACCGCTGTCTAGGATTATTTACCCCTCTGGTATACAAAGTTAAGTAAAAGAGGAATGTAAATATAGTCGAGCCTTCACAAATCAGGTTCGACCCTTATCTAAAAAATAACCCGCTAAGAAGCGGGTTATTTCGTCAGTGAGACTGCAGTTCTCAGCTTATACTTTGAACTGACTAACCTGATGATCTAAGCGCTGGGTTTGCTCTGATAACATGGCTAAAGATGCTTGCGCTTGGTTGACGATTTCCACAATAGATGTACTGCTATCTGCAATGCCTTGTACGTTGCTATTTACTTCGTCACTTACCGTACTTTGCTGGCTTGCAGCCGTTGCAATGTGTGTATTCATCTCGTTCATACGTGAAATCGCGTTCAAGATTTCAGAAAGGGATTGACTCGCCCTCCCTGCCGATTGAATTGTTTCATCACTGCTATTTTGGCTACCACGCATCACTTCTACGGCTTGTCCCGCACCAGATTGTAGCTTTTCAATCATGGTTTGGATTTCACCCGTACTCTGTTGTGTGCGACTGGCTAACGAGCGAACCTCATCTGCTACAACAGCAAAACCTCGCCCTTGCTCTCCTGCACGAGCCGCTTCAATCGCTGCGTTAAGCGCCAATAAGTTCGTTTGCTCTGCGATACCACGAATGACATCCAATACAGAAGCAATGTTACTCACATCATGATCCAATGTGTTAATGACGTGGCTTGCACTTTCGATTTCACTTGCGAGGCTACGAATTGAGCTAACGGTTTGATCCAAAATAACATTGGTATTGGTAAGTTCATCATTCGCTGTTTGGCTCGCAACCGCAGCTTCGTTAGCGCTATCGCTGACATTTCTGCTGGTGACTTGCATTTCATGCACTGCCGCTGCTACCGCCTCGCTGTCTTTTTGCTGTGAAACGGTCGAGTTCGCGATGGTCGTGGTCAACGAGCTAAGATTTTCCATCTCATTACGCAAGGTATTCGAACTTTCAATTACTTGAGAAACTGTCGCTTGGATTTTAGACACAAACTGATTAAACGCGTTCGCTAAATTGCCAATTTCGTCTTGTGTTTTCACATCGATTCGCTGGCTTAAATCACCTTCACCAGAAGCAATTTCTGTCATCGCATTTTTGATATCGTTGATAGGCTTCACGACGGTTTGCAACAACAAAAACGCCATCGCAATAGCGGCCAGAATAACAATCACAATGCCCGCTTCAAGAATTACCTGAGCTCTTGTTGCGGCTGCTGAGATTTCATCTTTCAATAGGCTTTGTTTTTCTTCTATCGCATCTTTCACAACATTCAGTTGCGCTCTTACCTCGATAAACTGATTTTCAAAGGTGTGTTTGTGTTCGTTGTAGTAACCAAGCCATTGTGATTGAGGTAAACGCAACATCGCTTCATAACTCGCCAACCATTTTTCACCTAGGGAGACAAGCTTTCTCACTTCATTACCGTGCGAAGAAGGCATCACGCCAGCTTGCGATAGCTCAATCATTTTCTCCATACGAGGCAGCGCTTTGTATGCGTTGTCTTTGTATTCACCGATGTGGTGGTCAATATCGGTTTGAGTATCAGAAAGAGCAACACCTTGGATTGCAGATGTAGCTTGGTAAAGATCGCGGTAAGCATCCTCAATCGTTAATAAGTTCGGCACTATCTGTTCGTTAAGTGTTTCACTCAACTCAGATTGTTTCCAACTTGTCATAACGTTTAATACAGAGCTCACAATAAACAATCCAATAATCAGTGACAGCGGAATCACTATCTTCTGCTTGATCGTTAAGTTCTGGAACATGAATAGACTCTCTTTAATTATGGTATACAAATTGCGAGAAATTATATCAAACAAATAGAGTATCCCATTAGGTAAAAGACTCTATTAAACATGATATCTGATGACTTTTTGACAAGCGTTCTAATTTCAACAATTAATTGATTTTATGGAAAATTTAATAAGGAACGCTCATCACAACATGCGAATAAAAACGCACTACCTGTACGGAAAATGTGTAACAAAAGATGAATAAAAAAGGAGGCTTTTTGAAGGGCTTGCCGACTCAATGAGTAATTGAGAACCAATACGATATACAGCTCTGGGATTGAACTTGTCGCGTAATACGAAAAAGCCCCAGCATTTCTGCTAGGGCTCAAATGTGGCGGTGAGTGAGAGATTCGAACTCTCGAGTGCTAGCTACCAAGTTTAAAACAATTAAAATCAACAACTTAAATGTAAACCATCTAGAGACTTTGTACCACCCTGTTGTACAAATAAGTTCAGCATAAAATCGGAGCATCTATAGTTCACATGAATTGTCTTATTTTCAGCCTCTTTTGAACTTCCATCGAATGGCTAAAGCAGATAAGGCAATACATCCAATAGATATTAAACTGTTTATCACACCAAAAATAACATATAGATAATTTACTGTCCCACTTTCTTCAATATTAAATGAAATATCTTTTAGTGTAGAGAATGGTTGTAAGACCTGCTTAATTGTTAAAATAAATGATCTAAAAACCAGTTCCCAATCAATAGGTAAACTTGGTGAAACTATAGGTGATAATAATATTGAGTTGGTCAAAGAGAAGAATATAATTGATAGAGATAGTATGATAAGAGGTCTAGTGTAATTAGTTCCATAATTGGATAAAGCCAAGTAAAGATAACTCAGGCTAAAATATTTACTAACACCGTCTTTTATATTCATTATGCTTTCTTGCTCTAAACCAAAAAACATACCTTCTAAATCTCTATCTCTTTGAGATTCCATTGCAAAACGAATATTCCGGTAACAAGAAGCATCATGAACCCCACTTCTACTTTTAAAATACTCCTTTTTAGGAAAAATACTACCACTAGGTATATTGGCTCCTAAAAGCTCAGGAGGGGTATTAAAAGTAGTATTAAGTAGTGACATTTCATGAACGATATTTTTATATCTAAGAGATAATTTATCCACTTCTGATTCAATAATGTTGATATTATAAATATAGTTATTCTCATCATCACTTGCCGTGTAAAACTCAAGAATACCTAGAACTGATTTTTTAATATCAACATTCTCAATCCTCTTTTTAAAAAAGTAAAGGTTCATCCCTTTAAGTTTAGAGTCAAAAACCTCAATGTTTTTAATAACAGTGTTTTTACTAACATTAAAACTTACTAAGCCTGATAGGGATTGAAATAGATCCTCATGATTATCCTTATCAGTTACTTGTGATTTTTTTATAATTATTTCAAGATTATCAACATCTAGAACCTCGATTTTCAACCCAGAGATAAATCTACAATTACCAAAAAACAACGATATATTTTCATTAGCCAAAATGCATCTATATGTAAACTTATCGATAAAGACAACATTAGTAAACTCAGGACATGAAATAGAATGACAATTAAAATGATGAAAAGCACAATTTTTAATGAATGGTGACAAATTTAAGTTAGAAAACAATTCTTCTTCATCAATATTTTCAGGGACTTCTTCTATAAATGAAAACACTCTACAACAAATTTCTTTAAGAGTAACATTACCAAAAATAAAATTCTTCTTGCAATTTTTAATACCAAAATAACGACCTTTTTCAAGACCACATATCTCGATTTCTTCATTGAAACTGCAGTATTTAAATTCAATGCTACTTATTGATTCAGGGATAACCAACTTTGACATGTTAATACCCACACCCTTTACTATCAGGCTAATATCATCATGACTTTTAGTAACTTTAACTATTTCACCCCAGACGTCATCATCTAAATCAACATCGATAGTTAAAGATTTATTAACAATTTCCATAATTATTTTATCATCCCAAAAATACCACAATAAATGATAATACTATATTTATATAATGTGTAAATATATACCTTTCCACTTCATCAGAGATTCAAGACCTACATCAGAGTCCAGTTAATATCTATTAATACAACCCAAGCACACGTACTCATTAGGTATACCCATATGACTATGGTCAAACACTGATCTAACAGTACCCATTAGGGTTGATTTGCATTTATAGGTACTATAGCCTTAAGCACTTCTAAGAACCAAACGGGTACACTCAGTGGCACACATAGCTTATCTAAGGGTCTCTACTGTAGACCAGAACACAGACCGTCAACTTACTGATACTGGTATCTCATTTGATAAGTCTTTCACTGACAAGTGCAGTGGTGGCTCAACTAAACGACCAGCCTTAACGGAACTGAAGGAATACGTAAGGGATGGAGACACCATTCATGTACATAGCATTGACCGTCTAGCCCGTAACTTGGTTGATTTAAAGCAGTTAGTAAATGGTTGGAATGAACTAGGTGTGAGCGTTAAGTTCCACAAAGAGAACCTTAGCTTTAACGCTGGTGGCAGTGACCATATGTCTGAGTTGATGCTGAATATGCTAGGGGCTGTTGCTCAGTTTGAGTTAGCAATGATTCAAGAAAGGCGTCAGGAAGGCATTGAGAAGGCTAAAGTGGCTGGTAAGTACAAAGGTAGACCTAGTAACGAAACGAACCACCAGCGGATCATAGAGCTACGTTCTGAAGGGGTATCACTGCGTAAGATTGCTTCTGAGGTTGGTGTGTCTTTGTCCACCGTTCAGAGAGCATTAGCGGCTAATACGCCGTGACCAAGTCACTTCATAAGGGGAAATGTGCCTAAAATTCCTGCAATCAGAAACTTTTTTTCAGAATTTTTCAGCATTTTTTAGCTCAAATGTTAATCAAAATAATTGGAGTCTACCTAATTTTCAATTGCTTAAAAAAGTTAGTTCCGCTTTGTTGACTAATAACGAAGTGGAACAATTGATTGTAATAACAATAACTTATGTATAATCTCCACCTCGATCTCTAAAAACAAAAAACAAAACGAGCAAGGAGAAAATATGACAACTAAGAAAGAAATTCCTACGACGACAGTTTACTACGCATACCCTGACGGTGCGTGTATTACTCAAACTAGACTCGGTGGCTGGGGTTATGTGCTAAGCAGAGACGATATGGTAAGAAAAGGCTCAGGGGGTGAGCTACAAACCACTGGGAACAGAATGGCACTAACAGCGGTAATCAAAGCCTTAGAAGAGTTTCAGCGTCGTCGCCCTAAGAACCCTATTGTGGTTCGTTCAGGGAGCCAGTATGTGATTAAGGGAATCAGTGAGTGGATAACTAACTGGAAACGTAACGGGTGGCGTACCGCCTCTAAGAAGCCTGTAGAGAACGCTGATTTATGGCAACAGTTAGACTCTTTAAATGATGCGCTGAACGTATCTTGGGAATGGATTAAGGGTCATAGTGGAAACCCACTTAACGAGAAAGCTGACGCACTAGCTCGCGCTGCAATACCAAAGCCGTAATAAAGCAGCTTACAAAATTGACAAGGAATGTCTCATTTAACAAAAGTATTTTAAGAAGGGCTAAGAGTGATTTCAAAACTAGTAATCGTCTTAAAGGATTACTCTCAAACTTTTTCTCTTGAAGATTTGATAGCGGGAAACCCCGATAGTTTCAATGATGAAAAGCAATTGAAGATAGTAGATTTACAAAAACCATTTGCTTTCCACGTGGACGTAAATATCAGCGTAAGATTAAGGAATCTAGCCCCCGAGTATGCCGAGCTTAGTTATCATATAGATTGGTTAATTGATAAACTTCATAAGCTTGGGTTACCCAAAGACAACATAGTGGTGACGAGTGGCGCTTACTATATATGGGATGGAGATAAAGGTGAGAATGAGCTTGGCTTTATCATAAAGGCGGCAAATGCCGACTCTCCTCTAAAAAAACACTACTGATAGAGCTAAGAGTGTTTTCAGTTTTCAGTTTACAGTTTACAGTTTAAAAAACACGCTCTGGTAAAACACCTTTTGTGTAAAAGTAGGGAGACGATGCAATCGTAACACTTTCCCTACACCTCCTACCCTCCCCCCTATACCTATAACCACCAGACTCACTCTCTAAAATTATTTAATCTAAGTGGTTAATAGTTAGTGGTTAACACGATAAGGATAATCTTAAGAAGAGTCATTTGGTTTTCTTTCCCTCTAATCTGTTTCTTACCAGAGTTAGGGGAAAAATCCCTGTTAGTGGAAAATTCCCGAAAGGGAGAACACCGGGAAATTTAGATTATGAATCAGAAAAACTTCTGACTAAACGCTCAACCTTTTGATTAAAAGAATAAAAATATTGTTCATCAATTAACTTAAACACATTCCTGCGCATATGTAATTCTTAATGCTAGCCGTTGAGCATGCTTTAAATCAGGTTTATGCGATGAATTGCCCATATACAGGTCATTTTTTAGCCTAACCTTATTGATACTTTACCACTTAACAATACATGCGCATTGCATAAACTCTGTTATTGCACCCAGTACACTTTGTCTAAGTTGCTCCACTTGGAGGTATATATGAAATCAAACTCAATACTTGTATATGCTCTAAAGGCACTTCCAACTACAATTTTAGTATTCTTAGCTGGTCTCTTTATAGCTAGTCTCTTTTTTGTTGATTCAAATAAGTCAGTTACGCCAGTACCTCACTCACCACCAAGAATAGTAAGCACTGCAAGTGAACGGCACGTAGAAGATGAAATAAAGAAGCTAGATGCCTTGCTTCGTGAAAGAGAAGCCTTGCTTCTTGAAGAAGATGAAAGAAGGAAGTTAGAAGCCTCGCCTCGTGAAGAAGTAGAACCACGAGTAATGCCACCACAACTACGGGGCAGTAACTCTACAGATTCAGAGCCGAAGTCTATAGAGTCCGATGTAGAAAATGCACTTAGGAGTATGCTTGATGCTGTAATAGCATACAATGTCCCTGAAAAGCCTATCAATATAGATAGCTCACATCAAATTCAATTATTACTAGACCTCAACCGTACAGTTGAAGAACTCAAGCAATATATACTTAAGCAAGGGGAAAGGGAAGGTGCAGAAGTTAAAGTAAGCAGAATAATGGAGGCTACACTTTCTGGGGATAAATTTTCTATTACCTCAATAACACCAGACATACAAGCCATATCAGAATCTATGCCAACTGAATGGAGATGGGAAATTACCCCAAAAATAGAGGGGAAACATAACCTACACTTAACTTTGGTGGCTTTGCTAGATATTAACGGACGACCTACCGCACGCTCTATTAAAACTTTTGATAGAGTTATTGAAGTTGAAGTCACCGGAATACAGAAAATTACTGCTTTTGTATCAAATAATTGGCAATGGCTATGGGCAACCATCTTAGTTCCTGTCGCTGGCTGGATTTGGAAGCAGAGAAAAAACAAATCACAATAGTCGGTACGTCTGTTTATTTGAGATGGTAGCTTAAAGTCCAATTAGCAGTCTCACCGTCTATATCACCAGCTCCTAGACAATGGAATTCACTAATTTTAAGTGAACGTAGTGAGACGATGTAATCGTAAAGGTACACTCCCCCCATACCTCCTGCACCTAGTAGAAAGCTCGTGCAGACATATTCAAGTTGTGTAGAATGCGCAGCCCCATCCGTGTCTAAATAAATAAGAACTAAGGCTTAGATAGCCACATAGAAGCATTATGAATGAATACATGCAAAGTAGCAGACGTACAGAGTTAGACCCACGTACACTGACTCTAGACCCTGCTATGCAAGCCCGTGATGTTGAGTTAATCAAAGACAAGCAACTCAGAGCAGCACAAGAGATCAAGCAAGCAGCACAGGACAAAGAGATATTAGAAGACCTACGAAACGGGCAACCTATCCGCCAAGCAATTACGGTCTTTGAGGTTGAAGGGACGTTCTATGTTGTTGATGGTTTTCACCGTACAGGCGCTTGCCTTACACACCTTAAGGAAAACCCAGACGCAGACCTATTTATCCCCGCTCTACTGGTAGAAAATAGAACCTACCAAGAAGCCTTTACACAAGCACAAGAGGCTAATCAATCTCATGGTGTTGGGGTTACACAGGATGAGGTGATGCAATCTAAGTTCAGAGCTTTGATTGTGTCTAAACAATTTGAGCTAAGTGTCTCTCAAGTAGCCAGTGCTGTTGGGTGTAGCCGTGGTCAAGCTAATCATATTGCAAGAGGTCTAAAGGCTTGTGGAGAAGCTCTTGGGGATTGTATTAATACAGAGCTAACTGACTTAGAAACCTTTACAGAACAACTGAAGGAAGGGCTAGAGTGTAATTACGATCTACCCCAAAGCGCTTGGGATTCTAAAGGCTTCCCAAAGATTAGACGTTTATCAGATGCTATTACTGGTAAAGATAACTTACCAAGTGATATGAACAATGATGAATGGGAGCAGCATCAAATCAAAGGAGCCTCAAATGATATCAGCCGTATCTTAGAGACATACGGAGCGGATTACTTCAGAGAGGGCTTAAGGAAAGCCGTTAAGGGCAATGGTCTAGGAGTCTCCGTATCTCTACGCAGTAAGTGGCTAGAGCAAGCTGGGTCTGTTGAGGGGGATGATGCCCCTAAAGGTTGGGATTCTTCTATGGTAGTAGTATCTGAAGACCCTGACTTCTAGAAGTCACATTGAGAGCCTGTAAGCCTTATGTCACGGGGTCTACAGGCTATTCTTGGTCGGAGTGTACACGTGTGTACAGTGAGAAAAACTTAGGGTGTACACAACAGGGTAATCCTTGGTCAGGCAGGTGAGTTCTTAAACTTAAGTTTTTGAGCTGTGGAACCAGTTATAGACTGTAACTCCAATATTTCATTATCTATATCTTTTGGATTCTGGCTTTTAGGAACAACTATCACTCTTGTAAACTCAGTTTCTTGACGAGTATAAGCATCGTAACCTCTGCGTCTCAAATCAGCAACCAAAGCAATAGCACTGTCATGGCTCCTCAGAGCAAGCAACTGAAGAATGTAATCCCCATCCTTGATTTCAAAGCTATTATTTGTCGTTTCTTTGGCAATTCCTTTACGAATATATCCAGTCAAAACTTGAGATAATTGGTCTTGTATTACTTTTAGATAAAAGAGTTTTGAGTCAGCATCTGTCCCACCAACAACTAACCCACCGTGATTTAAATCTTCAACAATAGCAACCCCTTCCAACTCCGAACCAAATCTAATATCTGAGTTAATAGCGTATCCAGTTTCAAAACCAGATTTGTTAGCTAAACGAAGGCAAGTGATTGTGACAGTGATATTTTTTGACTTATTTCCAGCACTTGGAACAAGGTTAGCCCTAAGAAATTCACCTTCTAGACGACTCTCTACATCACTATAATTGAAAGGACAATTAACACCTACAGAAGTAAACAACCCTAAATTGGTAGGTAGTTGGTTATTAGTTTCTACGAAAGGAGACTGAGCGTAAGCCAAGTTACTAGACATCACTACTAACAATAAAGCTTTCAACCACATCAAAATATTAACCTTAAAATTTATATTGGTATTTTGAGCAATGTTAACACACACAGTGAATGCTGGATTAAAACAAAAAGGTTACAAACGGTTAAGCCTGATAGCGTCATCTAGAGCTTAAATATACAAGGGAGCCACCACAATCTAATAGCTCCCAAAGATACTTCGTTTACAAGAACTGTAGTCTATTTAGAGGTAAGCTTGGCAAACGGTCTAAAGCCGCTTTTTTAGTCTTGAGATCAACGGTACCGTAAGATGCGCCAACATTAGAAGGAGCATGACCAGCAATTGAATCACTAACAGTATCTAATACCTCTAAACCTCTTAACTGAGTCCTCAACGTATGCCTAAATGAATGAAAAGGCTGACTTGTATTGATGCCCAAAGCTTTCACCTGCCTGCTCCACCACTTACCTAAAGCTGGAGACCGCTTACCATGTTTGTTACCTTTCAATTCAGGGAATAAAAACTCTGAAGAATCCTTTACGTAATCCAGAAAGCCCAGCTCAATTACATGGTCGTGTATTGGCACATGTCTAAGTGAAATGTTGTTCTTAACACTCTGGTCATCACCCCTACGTATGTTTATGTAGTGAATCCCATCATCAGACATTACTAAATCTGACTTACGAAGCTGAACCATCTCTTCTACCCTAGCCCCTGTATATCTACATAGAATTGGAACCCAATAACATGCCATCCCATACGGCTTTGGAGCATGGGGGTTATTAAAAATATCAGCTTTAAAGAGTAAGCTCACCTCAGCAGTAGAATAGCCCTTACCGTCATCAACTTCTGTCTTTCGTTCAAGAGTAGCAACAGGTACACCTCTGTGGGGGTTTACATCAATCCAACCAAGCTCAATAGCATAGCCAAACACAGCAGAGGTCTTTCTTAGGCAGTTCTTAACTGTTGTACGGGCTATGGTCGGAAGACCTTTAGCTTTCACCATCTCAATTTGAGCTTGTAGAGATTTTCTCCTAACAGCCTTTTCTTTGGATTTAGGCAACTGGAACAAAGTATCTCTATAGTCAGCAATATGACTACGCTTAACCTCAGCAACGTCAATATCACCAATGATTTCAATAAGACGCTCTATTTGTAATGTGACTTCATCAAGGGACTTAGAGTCTTTACCTTTAAGAGTTTCAGACTCAACGTACCGTTTAAACAACGCTGAGATGGAGTTAGCAGATGGTCTAGCCTTAGTTCGTGATGGCAGTGCAGCCACAGGAGCCTTAGGAGCTACTGAAAGGTGGTTATTTGAAATAGGGTTAGTGATTGGGTCAAAGCCAAAGTCACGTTTATGACGAGCTCTACACAAGGCTTCTATACGGTGAATATAGTGGTAGAACGCAACAGCTAAGCGACGAAATGAATCACTATTGGTAGAAACGACCAAGCCCTCACGATCTAACTGTTCAATGATGAAACCTTCTAGGCTGTCAGTAAGCTCTTGAAGTTGTTCTTCTGTAGCAGTTTCAATTTCTTGACCACATATAGGTAATGTGTCAGATAGACCAAACTCATGAATTTTACCGTTATTAGGGTCACGAGTAGTCGTTAAGAAACTATGGTAATCACCAGAAGTATCAACTTCAGTTTTAGCGTGCTCAAACCAACGCTCAGCTATAATTGCGCAGTCTCTAACATTAAGCTCAACATTAGACGCTTCTGATAGTTTGAGTTTTGCTAGCTCTAGTTGGTTTTGGGCATCTTCTAGATGCTGACCAAATAGGAGTTTTGCTTCACGGAGGTTTTTAGTTCTTAAGGAGGTCTTGAAGACGGTCTTCCCAATTAAGGGAACTAAGGCTTTGGGAACAGCCATGCGGAAGTAATAGACTCCCGTTTGGGGATGTTTATATGGGGACGTCATAATGCTCATTTGTACCTACCCTTTGTACCAGTAGGTAGCTACGCCAGAAACAACTAAGCCCTTGTAACATAAGGCTTCCTTACACTACAAGGGCTCACAGAATGTGGCGGTGAGTGAGAGATTCGAACTCTCGATACGTTGCCGTATACACACTTTCCAGGCGTGCTCCTTCAGCCACTCGGACAACTCACCGAATCAATTTTGGTTAGCATCATTGGCTAACGAGGCGCTAATTTAATGATTATGTGCCTGATGGTCAAGGCTAAACATAAAAAAAAGCGCCCTTTTCCACTCGATTGCTCACTAAGTAACTAAATTGAGCAAAACTGGGTCATTTAGATACTTTGAGAATAACCGGGAACACGGAACCAACGGCGGCACATGTCCAAGAAGTACCCATACAACACACCCATACCGCAAGAAATAATGGCGTTACTTGTCACCGCGGTCACTATTTGGTCTGTAGACGCACCAACTGCGAATAAAATTCCTGCATAAACTGGAGACTGAAAAAGCACATAAGCGACCAGATCAGATACGTTTTTCATAAATGAAGACGGCGATACCTTGTTGCCCTGACGTAGCACCCAATCACGAAAAACGCCATACGGCCAAGCAATAGCAATATTCACTGGAATAGATAGTGTACGTGATGCTAAAGATTGCTCAAACGTCATCCCTGAAATCAAAATCTCGACAATCATCCCTGTGATAAAGCAAAAAACAACCATAGCAAAGGTATCCGCTGCGGCGTGACGAATACAAAATGGTCCGCGAGACTTCATTAACCAACCCCTAAAATTAAATACCACCAACAATAAACAAAATAAAACTATCAACCATCAAACAAATAAATGACCAGTTAATAAGGCAATTAAATCACATAAAAAGCAGCGTATGGCACTGTATTTGAAATCAAGTTGTAAATTTATAACCATTTTTTAAAATGAAAGTAGTTTTTTTCACCACCAACAACTAAAAACGCCTAAAATGACGTAAAAATGGTAGAAAAATACGGATTTAACTTACACAAAAAGTGGGATAAGTGATTGTTTGGATGGAGGGTTAGGATAAAGTTCGGGGAATAAACGATCATTCTAATAACTTATGCTACTGAGTTGTAAAAATTCAGAGTATTCCCGATGTGAGCGCAACTGAGAGCCGCACCGTTTCTCTTATGACAGAATCTAACAGCAGCGCTAAGCTCATTGAAAGTAAGGAAAAAATAGACGATTCAGCCAAAGGTTAGGTATGAAGAGTAAAGACAATTCATGATTGCGTTGAATCGCGCTATATGGATTAAGCTATGATGATGCGAGCAAGAGCGTTAATGTATCGATATCATCTTGGTTTGGAGACTGCTGACGCTTTAAGTTACGCCTTATTCGCTCGGCAACTAAAGAAACGTCTTTATTAGCATCTGGAGTGACTTGAGCAATAATCGCTGAAATAGCCTCTAGCGCTTCGTTGAGATGACCATTATCTAGAGCAACATAGAAGTTTAGTAGCCACTTTTCCGCATCAAGGATATTCGTTGTATTATCGCCAAAGTCCGACTGGTATTGGTATAACCGTGCTGCATGGAGATATAACGCATCATTTAATTCAGACTCCACAATTGGTTTCGCAATTATGTGGTCGGCTCCTACATTTATCATGCGCTCTTGTGTTTCTTTGAATACATCCGCTGTGCAGCCAAAGATCAGTACCGACTTTACAGGCGAACTCATCGCTCGAATGGCTGATATCGCCCCAACACCATCAAGAACAGGCATATGATTGTCCATTAATATCAAATCAAATGACTGAACGGCCACCTCATCGACGGCAAGCTGACCATTTTCAACACTTGTGCACTCAAAGCCTTTGGCTCTTAGGAAAGTTTCCATAATGATCGCATTTGTTCGGTTGTCTTCGACAATGAGCGCTTTCAAACCTTTGCAATTCAGCTTATGTGCATTGACTGCTTCCACTTTCCCAGGCTCACAAGGCGTAAGCGCGATCTCGACGGTAAAGGTTGTCCCGACATTCTCTTGACTCTGCACAATCACATGCCCTCCCATATGCTCGGCAATTTCTTTTACTATCGCCAAACCAAGCCCTGTCCCACCAAACCGCCTCGTCGTCGAGGACTCCGCTTGTTCAAAAGGACGGAAAATGCGTTTTTGCGCTTCTTGAGAAATACCGATACCCGTATCTTTCACCGCGAGAATAAGCTTGGTATCTGCCTTGCTCGATTTCTCGGTCAGCTCTACCTCTACGATGCCTCGGTCGGTGAACTTGACAGCGTTGTTTAGTAGGTTAAACAATACTTGGCGCAGACGGGCTTTGTCATTGTTGTACCAGCGCCCTGTTGGTAAATGAGACACGACTCTAAAACGAAGGCCTTTTTCTGCACATAGTGTTTGATAAACACTTTTTATGCTGCCGATGATCGACTCAATTGGGAAAGGCGTATTTTCGAATTCAACATGCCCTTGCTCAATTTTTGAGTAATCTAAAATCTCATTAAGTAACGTCATCATATGATCACCTGAGTCATAAAGTGTTCTCAGGTGCTTACGTTGATCATCGGTGAGTGGTGTTTTTAACAATATTTGAGCGGTTCCTAATACACCGTTCATTGGCGTACGAATTTCATGGGATAATGTGGCTAAAAATGCCGTTTTAGCGTTCGTCGAAGCCTGGGCTTTTATTCTCTCTTGCTCTAGATAGATGGTTTTTTCATTGAACTTCTCGATGAGCTGTCCAATTTCATCTTCGCTATCGTAGTCAATATCTATGATCCCGCCAGTTTTCGAGTCATCAATCTTAGCCGCAATACGGACAATCGGTTCGACAACGTAACGATTCAGCAAGTAATACCCGACCAGTACACACAAGAGTAAGAATGGAATGATCCTCCCCTCAACACTCATGACTTGTTCAAACACTTGATCGGCTACTTTAGCTTTCGCGTTGACAACTTCCATACGCCAATCGAACTCTCCAAAATCAAGCTCACTGACGTAAATTTCGTCTGTTAGTTGGAAGTTGTGCTCAATAATCACGTTCGATTCAGCATCGCGAACCACCACACCTAAAGAATGCAGGTTCGTGTGCTCTCGAATAAACTGAAAAAGTGCATCAAGTGATAAGTCTACCGTTACAACGCCAGCGAATTGACCGTTTTGATAATATGGGGAAGACGCAGTAATCATCTGAACCTGAGTAAAAGTGTCGATATAAACCGTAGACCAACTCACAGAACCAACTGGCGCGTCAGCAGCTGCCTTATACCATGGTTCATTGTCATAACCGCCAGATTCAGGATTATTGTAGGAGTGAATTTGGTCAATACCGCCATCACTGTTTTTATTGAAGAATAGGCTTTTATATCGCCATTGTTCAGCTTTGAGTTCTGGTTTAGGCCATACGCCACCACTGACGAGCATCTCATCACTCAATTGGAGAATATGCGGAATTGTTGTGTTGAGAGATTGAATTTTTTCTGTCCCCTGGGCGAGTCCTGCTAGGCTGCTCAATACACCAGTAGAGCTAAGGAGAGGCTCTTTAATCTCTAGTGCAAGCAGTTGGGTGCGTAACTCTAGGTTTTGCTCTAGCTTTTGCCTAACCGGAGGCTCGACAACCAAATAGGCAACAGAACCAATCGTTGCGATAAAGAAACACAGGTACAGTGTCAGGGCGAGAATGCTTTTTTTTCTAAGTGATGAGCGAATTTCCATAGATGTCTGTGAATCATTCCCTAATATCGATTTATCACAAATTGATTGGTAAGATGAGCGCAATCAACCAGCCCATTAACAAATGGTATTCTATTTTGAAACTACAAGACATCCTTTCTCTCCCAGAACTTGACGGTAAACTACTAAACCTAGCAAAAACTCAAGGCTTTGTAACAGCGATGGCTGCTGCGCCAAACGTATTAATGCCTCAAGAGTGGTTGCCATTCTTATGGGGTGGTGAAGAAACAGCGCCATTTACTGACGGTGAGCAATTAGAGCAATACATTGATGAGATTGTACAAATGTGGAACCAAACTCGTCCTGCTCTTCTAGAAGGATCTTGGCAGTGGCCTGAAGGATGCGCGTTAGATGAACAAGATATTGTAACAAGCCAGACCCGTGATTTCTGTGAAGGTGTATTACAAGGTTGGCAACTTGCTCGTGATGACTGGGAAACGCTAATGCCAGAGGACAGCGAAGATAATGCTCTGCTCGGCGGTGTTTTGCTTTCTCTTACGATGCTTTACGATCCAGAAACGACCATTGAAACGTTGGCAGAACAAGGCATGGAAGGCTTAGAACAGTTTGAAGAGATCTTCAATGCCATGCCAGTGATGCTATGTGGTCTTACTCAGCGCGGTGTTGCATTAGCTGAAGAACAATAAGACACAACGCTGTCGACCATCAAGATTGAACCGCTGAATAGACAAAAGCTCTCTGGATGGAGAGCTTTTTTGATCATGTTAAAATCACATGTGGAATGTATCGCGCCATATCTTGCGTGACTAAGCTAGTGTCTTCCCGAATCGAAATCCCAGCGGCTCTATCGTTGACTAGCCAGCTGCCAATTAATGTATGGCTTTGCCCAAACTTGGGTAACGGATGATACTGCTGGACGATATTGAATTTAGATTCATAAGGCCCTGCTGTTTTGAGTATGCGTTTCCCACCTTTGACGACCTCAATATTTGCGCCTTCTCGAGAGAATAGTGGTTTGATTACATAGTCTTTCAAAGTGTTCGCTTTTGAATCGTTAGCAAAATAGGCAGGTAAAAGATTAGGATGATTCGGAAAGCGCTCCCACAATAACGGTAAAAGTGCTTTGTTGGATAGAATCGACTTCCACATGGGTTCTAACCAATTCACTTTCGCGGTCGCTAGGTATTTCGCATATTCCTCTTCAAACATAAACTCCCACGGATAAAGCTTGAACATCCAACGAATCGCTCTGTCATCTGCATCCACAAACAGACCATCTTCCGTCGCACCAATATCTTCGACATAAACAAACGCCGTCGCTAACCCAGCTTCGCGCGCGCAATCTTCTAAATACTGGACAGTCCCTTTATCTTCTTCAGTGTATTTGCAGCAGCTAAAGTGAAGGGTTTGCCCGGGTTGATATTTGGCTATCTCGGAAAAACGCTCAATCAAAAAGTCTTGAAGAATGTTGAATTGATCCGCGCTCTGGTGAATTAGACCTTTATTTACAACATCCTCTAACCACACCCACTGCCAAAAACCCGTTTCAAACAGGCTGGTCGGCGTATCCGCATTGTTCTCCAGTAACTTAGCTGGCGAAGTTCCGTTGTATGCAAAATCCAGACGCGAATAGAGTGAGGGTTCATTTCGGTGCCACGAAGAAGCAACCTGCTCCCACATAAATTCAGGGATCGCACATTGCGTCAGCAACCTCTCACTCCGAACTACTTCATCCACAATAGCCAAGCACATCTGATGCAGCTCTTCAGTGGGCGCTTCAATATCGTTCTCTATTTGCTCAAGCGTGAATTGATAGTAAGCACTCTCATCCCAATACGGTTGGTCATACATGGAATGGAAGCCAAAACCAAACTGGCGTGCTAACTCACGCCAGTTTTCTCGTTCTTGTATTTCTCGTCGAAACATAGTGCTTATTAACCGCCTCGGCTGACCGATACCGCTTTACCAAACCCGCCTCGAGACATTGCTCTACCAATAGTTCCGCCACCACGTTTATTTAGGTTACTGGTCGCAACCTTCGTCGGCTGATTACGATAGGAACCAAAAAATTGTCCGGCACCATTATAGAATTTGGATTTATAGCGATACATTGGTTCAGAGTAATAGCTCTTGTTGTAACCTTTCAAACCGCTCAGTGCGCGACTGTAAAAGAAGCCCCCAAAGTGAGGCACATAAGATCGGGAACTGGAACTGTAGTAACAATCGTCTTCGTAAAAGTCATTTTCACATTCGAACTCATTGTTGTAGCGAGGGGCATTTCGTTCGGCTCGAGCCAAAGCTTCTTGATAAGCAATATCGCACTGCTCACTGAACTCTGGCGAGTTTGATTTGCATTCATCAGCGTCAGAAAAAATGTAGCCTTCGGTTTTCGATTCTTGTGTCGCAAAGAAGAAAATACCGCCAAAAGCAGCAAAGGGAATAATTTTCCCAAGCTTTAAACTTTTGTCCATGGAAGAACGTTTAACGTTAGAACTCCGCTTCATCGTTCCTCCTAGTACGTCATACAAGCGGCATTTAATACACCGACCGATATAGAAACAGCCGCTAATACAATACCGGCAGGCAGCTCATCTTTTTCGATACGCTCAGTCACTTTTGGAAGTAAAACAAAACGTACAATCGCAAATGCAATGATCTGCGCCAGCATTGCAACAACGCCCCACACCATAAAATCGACAATGTTGACTGAGTTTTTTGCCGCCCCCGAAATCGCAATACAATAACCAAGAAATGCACCACTTAGTGCAATCGCTGCCGCTGTATTTTGCTTTTCTTTGATCAGGTGCCATTCATCGTAAGGCGTAAGCTTGACGTAGATGAACTTAAACGCCAAAACGAAAATAATAGAAACAGAAAAATAGAGTAAAAAGTTGGGAAAACCTGCTAACAGGTCAGCAATCATGTGCATTATTGTTCCTTGTTCATTTCTTTCCATGCAAAATCTTCAATACGTTCATCTGCAATGTAAAACAGCTTGGTACTCGGTGGTACTTCTGCATCTAAATCTGGGTTGAGTTGGATACCATGGCCAATGTCAAAAGCAATTAGCGTGGCATGATGACGTCTTTTGAGAAAAACAAAGAGACTCTCAACAGTAGTTACTGGCAGCCTTTCAGGATAAATAACCGAGTATTGAGTCATGCCTCGTGTTGAAGCTAATAGCTCTTGGTGAAGTGCACTTGAGCCTGGATCTACCGCCGCTTTTGCCAACATTTCTGCGCCAACAGCAGGTATGCATTCCGCTTTAGGACAGTGTTGACTTAAAAGACGGCCTAACGCCTCATCTTTAAAGTAAGCGACCAAATGTGCGGAAGGATTCACAGAAGCACAGTACAGCGCGGCTGACAGCGTGATATCGTCCGAGAGGTTATCAACAATAACGCAAGCTGCTTCAGCAATATTGGCGTTTTTCATCTCTTGTGAATCCGTGTAGCTGGTCACTTTGATAAAACTGATCTCGCCTGGTAACGGGTTTTCTATTTCTGAACGGCTGCACAAAACAATCGGACGCTTCCCCTCTTCTTCATGTTGTAACATGCGAATAAGGTGCATCGTTCTCGATCCATTCCAACCCAACAATACAATATGGTTTTCCACTCTTACTCTCCGTTTTCCTAAAATACCCGCTCGCCAGTAATCCATCGCTGCTCCAGCGACACGTCCCAATAATGCAGCGAATAGGCTCAAGCCGCCTGGGATCACAAACAGTACAACAACCCATTTACCCAAATCTGTCACTGGAGAATAATCGCCATAGCCAACCGTACTCGCCGTAACCATAAGGTAATAGATAAAGTTAGAGAAGCTGTCTGTTAATGCGGTTTCACCAGCGAGAATGAGCAACCCCCAAGAAACGCTCACATATAAGCCACTAAAGATGAGAAGACTTCGGTTGCTCAATTTAAAAAGGTGTGAACTAAGCCACTTTTTAACTACTAACCACACCGCCATAAATTTATAACCTCGACATTCATTGATTGCATCAATAGTAACTCATTGATAGTAAGACACAAAAAAACCAGCCATATTCGGCTGGTTTTTGAGATTTACTTTCAGTTACGCCTACTTTTTAAGCATTACCTTTCACTTGCATATTTAGCTGCTCAGCAAAGTCCAACATACGATTTAACGGAATGAGCGATTTAACACGCAATTCTTCATCAACAAAGATCTCGTGTTCTTCACCGCCTTCACTAAGCGCTTTCTCTATCGCTTTCAAACCGTTCATTGCCATCCAAGGGCAGTGTGCGCAGCTACGGCATGTTGCGCCAGCACCTGCGGTTGGAGCTTCGATAAGTTCTTTCTCTGGCACAAGTTGCTGCATTTTAAAGAAAATGCCTTTGTCTGTCGCAACGATCATTTGTTTGTGAGGAAGCGCTTTCGCTGCTTTGATCAGCTGACTCGTTGAGCCAACGGCATCGGCAAGTTCTACGACACTTGCTGGTGATTCAGGGTGAACCAAAATAGCCGCATCTGGATACACGCTCTTCATTTTGCGTAGCGCATCAGCAGAAAACTCATCATGAACCACACACTCACCTTGCCATAGCAGCATGTCTGCGCCAGTTTTATTAGCGATGTACGATCCTAAGTGACGGTCCGGTCCCCAAATAATTGGCTTATCTTCAGCGTCTAAGTGTTCCACGATTTCAAGCGCAATGCTTGATGTAACGACCCAATCGGCACGAGCTTTAACAGCAGCAGACGTATTTGCATAAACCACAACCGTGTGATCAGGGTGAGCATCACAGAACTCACTGAACTTATCCGCTGGACAGCCAAGATCGAGCGAACATTCCGCTTCCAACGTTGGCATTAGAATTCGCTTTTCTGGTGTTAGGATTTTGGCCGACTCGCCCATAAAGCGAACACCGCCAATGATCAGTGTGCTTGCAGGATGACGATTACCAAACTTCGCCATTTCCAACGAGTCACCAACAAAACCACCCGTTTCTTCCGCTAGGGCTTGAATCTCAGGATCGGTATAATAGTGTGCGATAAGTACCGCATCCTTTTCTTTTAGCAGCTTTTTAATGCGCTCAATGTAAGACGCTTTTTCTTCTTCGCTTAATGGAACTGGCTTCGGTGGGAATGGGTAAACAGTGTCGATTTTATCTAATATATGGCTCATTGCTCTTGCTCTACGCAACTTCCTTTAATCCGAGTATTGTAACCTCGTTAATTTTCAAAAACCAACTTGTCGCGGGGATTTCTAGCTATCTAGCCGTATATCTTTGTTACAGGTAGCATTTCTGATTGAAAGAATCCGTTGCAAGATGGGGGTAAAAGGCTCGATGCCATTCCTCTCGATTTATTCGATCACCACCGATAAAGAAACGGAAAAGAAAAAGGAAGCCGAAGCTTCCTTTTTAAAACATAACGTCTTACAGCTTAGAGCTGGCAAGTTTTGCAGATGCACTACCTGGGTATTCATCAACCACTTGTTGGTAGTACTTTTTCGCTTGAGCTGCATTGTTATTACGCTCAGCGATTTCACCTAACTTGAGCAAAGCATCGGCTCGCTTATTGGAGTCTTTATAAGACACCACCGCAGCAAAGCTCTTTACAGCATCTTTGTCCTGCTTCTTAGCGAAGTACAATTGGCCTAGCCAATAGTGAGAGTTCGCTGAGTATGTGGAGTCAGGATAATCTTTCTGGAACTGCTGGAACGCTGCAATTGCGCCAGTGTAGTCACGTTTCTTGAGAATGAGGTCGACTGCATTTTGGTATGCCGTTTGCTCATCAACATTTGGTGTGTACTGACCACCTGTTTTAGCCGGTTTCGCTTCTTGCGCAGGCGCGGATTTGATTTCTCCACGCACACGATCTAGCTCGACAAACAACTCTCGTTGACGTTGCAACATTTGCTTCATTTCGTAGCTATTTCGCTCTAATTGACCACGTAATTCACTGATCTCTTGTGACATTTGGTCAATTTGCTGTTGCATTTGGAGCTGAACGCGATTGCGGTTTTGTAGCAAGCGCTCTAGACGCTCTACTTCCGTTTCAGATGAACGGCTCTTAGAGACGGATGATGTGCTGTTGAGATCGGATACTGGAGCTGGTGCAGCGAACGCAAAGTTCGCTGCACTTGCCAGTAACGTAAGCGCAACAGCGCGCTTAGTGTTACTGAACATGAGGATTACCTCGAATTAGTATACTAGAACCGCGCGACGGTTCTTAGCGTAAACTTCATCTGATTGACCTAGAAGAAGTGGCTTCTCTTCACCGTAGCTAACGATTGAGATTTGGTCAGCTTGAACACCTAGTGCTTGTAGGTAGTTCGCTACTGCTTGTGCACGACGCTCACCTAGAGCGATGTTGTACTCAGGAGTACCACGCTCATCAGCGTGACCTTCGATAGTTACGTTAAGTGCTGGGTTCTTGCTTAGGTAAGAAGCGTGAGCCGCTAGCATCTCTTCGTAATCTGCTGCAATTGTTGAGTTATCAAAAGCAAAGTAGATTGTTTGAGTTTCACGTAGCGCTTGCTCTTTTAGCTCTTGCTCTGTTAGCTGACCGCTTTGATCAATTGGCGTAGCTACTGTTGTTTCAACTGCGCCATTGTTGTTTGTTGCTGCACCAGTGTTAGAAGCAGCGTCGTCGCTTGAACTACACGCTGTAACAGCCATTACAGGAAGCGCGATTAGTAGCCCTTTTAGAACCTTGTTCAGTTGCATCTTATTTTCCTTTATTAATCAAACTTATTACTACAAAAACGGTGACCATGCAGGCGCTCTAACACGCCCATTTGTTGCCGGTAATCTAGCTTTGAATCGACCATCAATTGACACCATCGATAGTACGTTTTTCTTGTTGTAAATCGAGCTATACACAACCATGCCACCGTTTGGGGCAATACTAGGAGACTCATCAAGCAAGGTCTTAGTTAAGACTTGAAGAGCACCAGTTTCCAAATCTTGTTTCGCCAAGTTAAATCCTGCGTTACTGCGGTTCACCATTACTAGGAATCGCCCATCAGGAGTAATCTGGCCACCCAAATTTTGGCTGCCTTGCCAAGTCAAACGGTCAATAGAACCGCTGCCCAAATTTACTTGATAAATCTGTGGTTTACCACCCCTATCCGATGTGAAAATCAACGATTTTCCATCTGGATGCCAGAACGGTTCAGTATTATTTGATCTGCCACGCGTAATTTGCGTCAGCTTGCGAGTGTTAAGATCGAACGTGTAAACATGAAGCGAGCCTGTCTTAGAGAGAACAATCGCTAACTTATTGCCGTCAGGCGAAAATCTTGGCGCACCATTATGACGTGGGTATGACGTAATCTTCTCACGCTCACCGGTGTAGATGTTCATGATAAAGATTTCTGCTTGACCATTTTGGAAGCTAACATACGCAAGCTTTTTACCATCTGGCGACCATGCTGGTGACATTAATGGTTGCTTAGAACGTAAAACCAAGCGCTCGTTGTAACCATCGTAATCAGCCACACGAAGTTGGTAAGGGAAACGGTCTTTATCATTCACCACCACGTATGCAATACGGGTCATGAAGGCACCACGGTCACCCGTTAACTGCTCATACACCAAATCAGAGATGCGGTGAGCGTACTCACGCATGCGAGGGCCTTGAACGGTCGCGACCTTATTGAACAGCACATGATCTTTTGACAGTACTAATTCGCCATCGCTACCAAGCGCTTTACTTTTTCCACCCGTTAGCTGACCACGCACAATATCAACAAGTTGATAGTTGATAACGTAATCACCTTGAGCATTTTGTTTGATTGAGCCAGTCAGCAGAGCATCTACACCTAAATTAGTCCAGGCATCAAAATTGACTTCTGATTCACTGAACGGAGTTTGTGGCATCTTGCTCGTTGGAACGGGGCTGAACTTACCACTGCGTTGCAAATCCGAGGCAATAACAGCAGAAATATCCGTTGGAAGCGCTTGAGTACCCTCCCACTTAAACGGAACAACAGCAATTGGTCGTGCTGAATCAATACCATCGGTAATGACCAACTCTAATGCGGCATTCGCCACATTTGTCATACTGCTAAACAGTACAAACATTCCTAGTAAAAGGCGTCTAATCACGTCTTATTCCTTTTAGTCCAAAGCAACAGTTATGTTGATGTCTTTTAGTCTTTCGTTTACTGCAGCTTCTGAAGATTTAGGGAACGTCCCTACCTGAGCTATCGCTCGCTTCGCCGCTGCACATACTCGAGTATCACCACTCAAAACGGTAACACCAGAGACCATCATATCAGTTCCTGTCGGAATCAATTTGATGTTTACCCTACACTCCTTTCCCAGCAAGTAGTCATCCTTAATCAACTTTTGCTGAATATTTTGAGTATAGATGGATGACATTCGAGAAAGTTCATCGTCAATAAATTGATTTCGAGCAGCACTATTTTTACTAACCTCATCCTCAAGACCCGCAAAAATATCATCTAGCGCGGCTTCTTGTGCTTTACGCTCGCGCTCCGCACGTTCTGCAGCTTCTCTCGCTTTGCGCTCTCGCTCTGCCGCTTCTTTTGCCGCTTTCTCTTTTGCAATGCGCTCTTTTTCAGCTTTTTCAGCGGCTTCACGCTCACGACGTGCTTTTTCTTCCGCTTCTTTTGCTGCCTTTTCACGAGCTAGACGTTCTTGCTCAGCTTTTGCTATAGCGGCTTCTTTCGCTAAACGCTCCTGCTCAGCTTTACGCACAGCTTCTTCTTTTGCCTTACGCTCTTTTTCTAGCTTAGCAGCTCGCTCTTTTTCTTTGCGAACGCGTTCTTCTTCCTGCTTGCGCTCTTGTTCTTTTTTCTTACGTGCAGCTTCTGCTTCTCGTGCCGCTTGAGCATCTTTCGCTTGCTGTTCTTTCAACTTGCGAATTTGCTCTTCTTCAGCTTTACGGTTTTTTTCTAGCTGCTCTGCTTCGCGTCTCAATTTATCAAGACGCTCTTGTTCTTTTTTTGCTGCCTTTTCGCGTTGCTGGCGAATTTCTTTCGCTTGTTGCTGCACAAGTTTTGGATCGATGACAACAGCTTGAACCATTTGCCCTGTAGGCTCTGGTTTAGACATGTTGAAGTCCGTCCCCCAAAGCAGGGCTGCAACTAGAATTGCATGCAAACCAACCGATATTGCTATCGGTTTGGCGTATTGGTTGGGCTTCTTCTTGTGATCTTTCATAGATAATTGATGTCTATTCCCTGATATCGGTCATTAGACCCACCTTAGGGATACCAGCTCGACTTAGTTCATCCAGTAATAGAACAACATCGGCATATGGTGTTGCCGCGTCGCCACCTACCGCAACTGGTGAATCTGGCTTAACCTCTCGCTCCGCTTTCACTCGCACAATAACATCTTGCAACGACAAACCTCGCTGAACTTCTTCATCGTTTACGCTTAGGCCTAAATTACCCTCGCTATCAATTTCGATGATGATAAAACTACTGTCAGTTTCGCCAGCAAGGTCTTGTATAGATTCAGCGGTCGATGTTTTCGGAAGATCAACATCGACGCCTTGAGTCACAAATGGAGCGGTCGCCATAAAAATGATCAACAGTACGAGCATTACGTCAATGTACGGAACAACGTTGATCTCCGCTGTCATTTTTCGCTTTTTAGGTTGATAACCCGCCATGCTTTATTCCTTATCCGCGCTGTCTCGGCCAGCCATCGCTTGACGATGAAGGATGCTGTGGAATTCTTCAGAAAATGTTGCGTAAGTGTGCTCTAGTTTGCTCACTTTATTGCTTAGGCGGTTGTAGGCCATTACAGCCGGGATAGCCGCAAATAGACCCATCGCTGTCGCGATCAATGCCTCGGCGATACCCGGTGCAACCATAGACAACGTAGCTTGTTTTACTTCACCCAACGCAATAAAAGCGTGCATGATGCCCCAAACGGTACCAAATAGGCCGATGTAAGGACTGATAGAACCGACTGTCGCTAAGAACGGTAAGCTTGTTTCTAGTTCATCAACTTCACGAGAGACAGCAACGCGCATTGCGCGGCCAGTGCCTTCCATGATGTACGCTGGTGAGTTTGCGTTGCTCTTACGTAGACGAGCAAACTCCGTGAAACCTGCGTAAAAAATTTCTTCTGTGCCTTCAATTTCGTCTTTACGCGCTTTTACTTTTTGGTAAAGCTGAGAAAGATCAGTACCCGACCAGAATTTGTCTTCAAACTGCTCTGCATTCTTTGAGGCTTGAGAAAGCACTTTGCTGCGCTTGATGATCATTGCCCATGACACAATTGACATACCAAGCAACGTCAGCATCACAAGCTTTACCAACAGACTAGCCTGAAGAAAGAGATCTAAAATGGAAATATCAGCAGTCACTATTTGTTAGCTCCGAATTTATAAAGGTTGGAATAGCTATTGGTTTCATTTTCTTATTATCGATACATGCTACCTTAACAGAGGCCTTGCACAATATCTTGCCTTGATCATTGACCAACTCTTGACAGAATTGCAGGGAAGCACGTTTTATTTCTGACACTCGGGTTAATACTGTCAAATGCTCGTCCAGCCTTGCCCCTTGGTTGAAATCAATATCCATGTGTCGGACAACAAAGCCGATATTTTGTTCCAGTAACACATGTTGAGAAATGCCTTTGGCACGTAACATTTCTGTCCGCGCGCGCTCAAAGAATTTTAGATAATTAGAATGATATACAACGCCGCCCGCATCGGTGTCTTCATAGTACACGGTGATCGGCCAGCGAAAGAGATTTGATGTGCCTAGCAAGGGAGTCCCAATATATTCAATTCTTTAAAGTAATTACTATAACTGAAGCGACAGCAATTGGTACCGAGCTAAGGGAATATTTTTGAAATTTGTAGAAAAAATAAAAGCTAGGCGAAATACCTAGCTTTTATTCGATGATTTAGTAACCGACTTTATTACAGCGTATTTCAGCCTAAAAGAAATAAAGTGCCGTTAAATAAATTAAGATAGCTAACGAAAAGTAGGGACTAAACAAAGCTTGCCAGTACCAGTTTCTCGGTTTGAAGCCCACACCGTAAACCATGCTTGAGCATACAGACCAAATCAGTGCTGGTGCGATGATTGAGTTAAAACCACCAATTGCTTGATGGTAAGCTTCAGGATCCCACATCACCAATCCTACATGCATAAAGCCAAGGATGAGAGATAAGACTCTTAACAGAGTCTTATCCATCGGAGCGTGAAGTTGCGCTACCTTATCAGCGAGATTACTCACTGTCTTTGTCCATCATTTCTGAGTGCTCTAACCAAAGAGCGTTGATGATACCGAATGCACAAGCAAGTAGTACACCTAGAATCCATGCGAAATACCACATAGTAAATGCTCCTTAGTAAAGTGAGTTTTTGTTGTCTTCAATGTACTGATCATCAAGGCGACCAAACATCTTGTAGTAAGTCCAAGACGTGTAACCAAGGATGATTGGCACCATAACAAACGCAACGCCTGTCATTAGGTTCAGAGTCAGTTCAGATGACGTTGCATCCCACATTGTTAAGCTGTGGCTTGGCATTAAGTCTGAAGGCATGATGAATGGGAACATCGCAAAACCTGCAGTAAAGATAACGCCAGCAACACCCAGACTTGAAGTAATGAACGAAATCGCACATTTTTCAAGACGAGATGCCAATACGGCAAGAAGCGGCATTGCGACACCTAGTACAGGAGCAGCCCATAGTAGTGGGTAGTTTTCAAAATTCTTCATCCACGCACCAGCTTCACGGATTACCTCTTTGTTTAGAGGGTTAGAAGCTGCATTAGTGTCGATACCGCCAACAATGACGTAACCATCAATATTTTGGATCCAGAAACCAGCAGCTACAAACGCTGCAACCGTCAGTAAACCAGCCAACTGAGCAACGTTGCGAGCACGCACATGCACTTCGCCCGTTGTTTTCATTTGTAGCCAAGTCGAACCTTGCATCAAAATCATGAACAAACTAACTAAGCCACACAGCAGTGCAAATGGGTTTAGAAGACCAAAGAATGAGCCATGGTATGTTGGCATCAAGAACTCACTCAATTGGAATGGTACACCCTGTAGTAGGTTGCCAAACGCTACACCAAAGATGATTGGTGGAACAAAACCACTGATTGAGATACAGATATCCCAGGTATTGCGCCATTTTGGATCTTCAATTTTAGAGCGGTAGTCTAGGCCCAGAGGACGAAGCCATAGCGCTGCTAGTGTCAAAATCATCGCTAAGTAGAAGCCTGAAAATGACGTTGCGTAAACCAAAGGCCAAGCTGCAAACAATGCACCACCAGCAGTGATAAGCCAAACTTGGTTACCATCCCAGTGAGGGGCAATTGAGTTAATCATGACGCGACGTTGCGTGTCGTTTTTACCGATAATAGGTACAAGCGCGCCTACACCCATATCGAAACCGTCTGTTACTGCAAAACCAACTAGTAGAACACCGATTAGTACCCACCAGATGAGTCGCAAGATTTCGTAATCAAACATGTTGTTATCTCCTTACCTTACGCTTCTACTTGGCGACTAACTTTGTCTTCAACAGAGTCAGCATTTTGCTCGAAGTGGTAGCGACCCGTTTTCAGGCTACTTGGGCCTTTACGAGCGAATTTCAACATTAGGTAAACTTCTGCAACCAGGAATACCGTGTATAGCGCCAGAATTGCGAATAGTGAAGTCCAGATTTCACCTGCAGTTAGTGCAGAAGCTGCAACATGCACTGGTAAAATTTCACCTACAGCCCAAGGCTGACGGCCGTACTCAGCGACGAACCAACCCGCTTCAATTGCAATCCAAGGTAGTGGAATGCTAAATAGTGCAGCTTTTAGAATCCATTGTTTCTGTTCAATCTTCTGACGACACGTTTGGATAAACGCCGCACCAAAGACAAACAACATGATGAAACCACAAGCAACCATGATACGGAATGACCAGAATAGCGGCCATACTGTTGGGATTGAGTCATCCGCAGCAGCTTGGATTTGCTCTTCTGTCGCATCAACAACATTGTCTGTGTAGCGTTTTAGAAGTAGACCGTAACCTAGGTCACCCTTCACTTCATCAAACGCAGTCATGTTTTCTTCTGACTTGTCGCCCGCACGAAGCTTCTCAAGAAGTTCATAAGCGTACATACCGTCACGAATACGATCGACGTGCTCATCACGTAGGTCACGAAGACCTGTTACTTGCTCATCAAAAGAACGTGTCGCGATGATACCCATTACGTAAGGGATCTTGATTGCGTAATCTGTGTGCATGGTTTCTTGGTTAGGAACACCAAACAACGTAAACGCTGCTGGAGCTGGTTCTGTGTGCCACTCTGCTTCAATTGCAGCAAGCTTCACTTTTTGAACTTCACCAAGCTCGTAGCCAGATTCGTCACCAAGAACGATGGTAGATAAGATAGCTGCAATACCGAAAGATGCAGCGATAGCAAATGAACGACGAGCAAACGCAATGTCACGACCTTTTAATAGGTAGTATGAACTGATGCCTAGAATAAACATTGCGCCACAAGTGTAACCAGAAGCAACCGTATGCACGAACTTAACCTGAGCAACTGGGTTTAGTACAACTTCAGAGAAGCTTACCATTTCCATTCGCATGGTTTCGAAGTTGAAGTCCGCGCCTACTGGGTTTTGCATCCAGCCGTTTGCGATAAGAATCCAAAGTGCAGAGAAGTTAGAGCCCAACGCCACAAGCCAAGTAACCGCTAAGTGTTGACGTTTAGATAGACGATCCCACCCGAAGAAGAATAGACCAACAAAAGTTGACTCCAGGAAGAATGCGACAAGGGCTTCGATCGCTAGCGGCGCACCGAAGATGTCACCTACATAGTGGGAGTAGTAAGACCAGTTCGTACCAAACTGGAATTCCATGGTAAGGCCTGTCGCCACACCAAGTGCAAAGTTAATACCGAATAGCTTACCCCAGAACTTGGTCATGTCCTTGTAGATTTGCTTGTTCGTCATTACGTACATCGATTCCATAATGGCCAGAAGGAAGGCCATACCAAGGGTCAATGGTACGAATAGGAAGTGATACATCGCTGTCAGTGCAAACTGCAACCGCGATAGATCAACTACGTCAATCATGGTAACTCCTATGTGTCGGCTGAATGACACTCTCTACATATTGCAATCCATATTCAAGTGTTATTTACACTTGAAAAATGTTGAATTATCACAACTCATTGTTGCAAAAATGTGCTTCATTGGTTAGTTAATTGTTAAGCATCAGCTAATATAGCTAGGGCTAATATTACTTGTAAAAACAGATTGTTTCAAAAGGTTTATAGCCGGAATGCGCTTTGATATACATCAATGTTTATGCGCGGAATTTGCACAAAAATCCATCACATTGATCCAGATCAACCAGTATTAGATACGGATGTTAAGAGAGAGTAATCAGGAGAGAAATTAACCAGTTGCGAGCAAACATAGAGTTAACAATCAATGCTTTTTACTTACTAAACTGGTATGAGAAGAAATTCAAAAAATGTGAGTTTGGTCAACTTTAATGAAGCGCTGGGCCGCAAAGGCCCAGCGCGGGAATCTTATTTTTCAATTCCGAAATGCAAATACGCACGATCTGTCGCGATTCTTCCACGTGGAGTGCGTTGTAAATAACCTTGCTGAATAAGATAAGGCTCAAGAACGTCTTCGATAGTATCCTTTTCTTCACCTATCGCTGCCGCCATGTTATCGAGTCCGACCGGACCACCACCAAATTTCTCCATAATTGCGAGTAGTAGTTTGCGGTCCATATAATCGAAACCTTCGGCGTCCACATCAAGCATATTCAGCGCTTTGTCGGCAACCTCTGCACAAATGTGACCATTTCCTTTCACTTCCGCATAATCGCGAACACGACGTAGTAGACGGTTAGCAATACGTGGTGTGCCACGTGCACGTCTTGCCACTTCCAATGCGCCTTCAGGTTCCATTGACAAACCTAAACAATCCGCGCTGCGCTGCACAATATCTTGTAGGTCTTTTATCTTATAAAATTCAAGACGCTGAGTAATACCAAAACGGTCTCGTAATGGTGACGTTAAAGAGCCCGCTCGGGTCGTTGCACCAATCAAAGTAAACGGCGGCAAATCGATCTTAATAGAACGAGCGGCCGGACCTTCACCGATCATAATATCCAGTTGATAATCTTCCATCGCCGGATACAGCACCTCTTCAACCATCGGGCTTAAGCGGTGAATCTCATCGATGAACAACACATCGTTTTCTTCTAGGTTGGTTAGTAACGCGGCTAAATCCCCTGCTTTCTCAAGTACAGGGCCCGAAGTGGTGCGAATGTTCACTTCCATTTCATTGGCAACGATATTCGCAAGTGTGGTTTTACCCAAACCTGGAGGACCAAAAATCAAAAGGTGATCAAGTGCTTCACTACGTAACTGAGCAGCTTTAATGAAGATCTCCATTTGGTCACGGACATGGTCCTGACCTTGGTAATCCGCTAATTTTTTTGGCCGAATAGCACGGTCAATGACATCTTCATCACGAAAGGCAGGGTTTTCTGGCGCGATTAAACGATCGGCTTCAATCATCTTTTTACCTTGAAAAATGGTTACCTGAGAGAATAATGCCGCTCGTTTAACAGCAAGTGGCATATTTTTTCTATATCTCGTCATCCTGTACAGCGACGAAGGAGCGTGATACAGGATCTTCTATCCGAGCGGTTTATGGTCAAATTGTTTCATTAACCGCTCAGCGTGCTGCTATTAGATTCCCAGTCTCGCTAGGCTCGCTGGAATGACACAAAAAATATCGTTAAGCGATTGGCATTAACCTTAGAGAATGAGTTATCTTGAACAAATGCTCACTGTGAAACCAGCGTTACACCATTGATTTTAGAGCTTCACGGATCATTTGCTCACTGCTCATGTCCGGTTTAGCGATCTGAGACACCACTTTCGACGCTTGAGTCGGCTTGTAACCCAAAGCTAGAAGCGCGCTAATTGCCTCTTCTTCCGCGTTGTTGGATGTCGCACCAGAATCCGCAGGAGCAGCATCCGTAAATGGTGTAAATAGATCGCCAGCGCCCCACCCTTTCAAGCGGTCTTTCATTTCAACAACCAATCGCTCTGCGGTTTTCTTGCCAACGCCTGGAAGCTTAACCAGCGTAGAAACGTCTTCATGTTCCACACAAGTAACAAATTGCGTTGCTGTCATACCAGAGAGAATACCAAGACCGAGTTTAGGACCAACGCCATTGGCTTTGATCACTTCACGGAAAAGTGCGCGTTCTTTTACTGTGTTGAAACCGTATAGCAATTGTGCATCTTCACGGACGACAAAGTGAGTATAAATAATGGCTTCTTCGCCAACATTTGGCAGCTCGTAAAAACAGCTCATTGGCATCTGGACTTCATAACCGATGCCATTAACTTCAATTAATACTTCAGGTGGTTGTTTTTCAATCAGTGTGCCACGAAGACGTCCAATCACTATAAATACTCTTTGGAAATGAATTTGCGACAGGATAATAAAGAACTGGATAGACATCCAGTTAATTTTATCGGTAGCGCCCTTTTCTAGCACTGGTTGCTTTGCCCGCTAAGGCAACGAGGGTTTTGTTCGTATTGGCATGACAAATCGCCACACCTAAAGCATCGGCTGCATCCGCTTGAGGCTTGGCGGGCAGTTTAAGCATCTGCTGAACCATATGCTGAACTTGCGCTTTGTCCGCACCACCAGTACCGACTACAGCTTGCTTAATAAGACGCGCGGCGTATTCATATACCGGCAACTCTGCATTCACCGCAGCAACAATTGCGCTGCCACGAGCCTGGCCAAGCTTTAATGCTGAATCCGCATTTTTAGCCATAAACACTTGTTCAATCGCAAATACGTCCGGTTGAAACTGAGTAATGATTTCCGTGACGCCAGCGTAAATCTGCTTAAGACGGCCCGGAAGTTCTTTTTCTGAAGTACGAATACAGCCACTACCAAGGTATTGCAAATGGCGTCCATTTTGACGAATGACCCCATAACCGGTAATGCGTGAACCTGGGTCAATGCCCAAAATAATTGACATGAATGTTCCTAAAAAGGAGGCCGAATACGGCCTCAATTTCTTATTATTACTTTCTAACTTCGGAGCGAATACCGCTCACTGCACATTGAGTTTACTCTAGAGAGGCTGCAACGTCGTCAGAGATGTCACCGTTGTGATAAACCTCCTGAACATCGTCCAGATCTTCTAAAGCGTCAATCAAACGAAGTAGTTTTGGCGCAGTGTCCACATCCAGTTCTGCTTTCGTTGAAGGGATAAGCGACACTTCGGCGTTTTCCGCCTCAAAACCTGTAGCATCAAGGGCATCTTTTACGAGTCCAAAATCGCTTGGCGCGGTGTAAACATCAATCGAGCCATCTTCTGATGTTTCGATGTCATCAGCGCCACTTTCTAACGCCACTTCCATCACCACATCTTCATCTAAACCTGGGGCGTATGAGATCACGCCTTTCTTGTCGAAAAGATAGTTTACACTACCATCCGTACCCAGATTGCCTCCTGACTTCGAGAACGCATGGCGTACGCCAGATACTGTGCGATTTCGGTTATCCGTCATACATTCGACCATGACCGCAGTGCCACCCGGACCATAACCTTCATAGATTACGGTTTCCATATTGTCATCGCCTTCACCACCAGCACCTCGGCTGACAGCGCGGTTGACAGTGTCACGCGTCATGTTGTTAGACAACGCTTTATCAATTGCAGCTCGCAAACGTGGGTTATTTTCTGGCTCACCGCCTCCCTCTTTTGCAGCAACAACGATTTCACGGATTAATTTGGTAAAGATTTTGCCGCGCTTCGCATCTTGCGCTGCTTTACGGTGACGAATATTCGCCCATTTACTATGACCTGCCATAATTCACCTTTTAATGTATTTTGACGCTTAATAGCAAACATGAGCTAAAAAGCGTTGCTTGGGAAATTGCTTTGGAAGTTTCTTAGGTTTATTTAAACAAAAACTCCCGCAGTTGCGGGAGTTTTCTTCAAATGTTGTGCGCTTATTCTGCGTCTTTTTCTTTCGCTGCAGTCACTGCGATTGCTAGCTCTTCTAGCGCAGCTGGGTTCGCAATGCTTGGTGCGTCTGTTAGTAGACACGCCGCTGCTGTTGTTTTCGGGAATGCAATAACATCACGGATGTTCTCGGTACCACATAGCAGCATCACTAGACGGTCAAGACCGAATGCAAGACCAGCGTGTGGAGGCGTACCGAATTTTAGTGCATCAAGCAGGAAGCCGAACTTAAGCTGTTGCTCTTCAGGTGTGATGCCTAGAATATCAAATACGGCTTCTTGCATATCTGCGTTGTGGATACGAACAGAACCGCCGCCAACTTCGTAACCATTTAGAACCATATCGTAAGCGTTAGAGTTTGCCGCAGCTGGGTTCGCTTTTAGCTCTTCCGCAGTCACACCTAGAGGTGACGTGAATGGGTGGTGCATCGCGTGTAGGTTGCCTTCGTCATCTTCTTCGAACATTGGGAAGTCAACAACCCATAGTGGAGCCCATGCAGATTCGTCAGTTAGCTCTAGATCTTTACCTAGTTTCAAACGTAGCGCGCCCATTGCTTCTGCAACGATACCCGCTTTATCAGCGCCAAATAGGATGATGTCACCAGATTCCGCTTGAGTGCGATCTAGGATAGCGTTGATCACATCTTCGTTTAGGAACTTAGCGACTGGAGATTGGATACCTTCCATGCCTGCTGCACGATCGTTAACCTTCATCCAAGCTAGACCTTTCGCACCGTAGATACCAACGAATTCACCGTAGCCATCAATTTGCTTACGAGTCAAAGATGCACCACCTGGAACGCGAATAACGGCAACGCGACCTTTCTCATCGTTTGCTGGGCCAGAGAATACTTTGAACTCAACGTCTTTCACTAGGTCAGCAACGTCTACTAGCTCTAGTGGGTTACGTAGGTCTGGCTTGTCAGAACCGAAACGGCGAATCGCTTCGCTGAATGGCATTACTGGGAACTGACCTAGGTCTACGTTTAGTAGCTCTTGCCACATATCGCGAACCATGTTTTCCGTCACTTCACGTACTTGGTCAGCCGTCATGAATGACGTTTCGATATCGATCTGAGTGAATTCTGGCTGACGGTCAGCACGCAAGTCTTCATCACGGAAACACTTAACGATTTGGTAGTAACGGTCAAAACCAGACATCATTAGAAGCTGTTTGAATAGCTGTGGAGACTGAGGAAGCGCGTAGAAGCTGCCTTTGTGAACACGGCTAGGTACTAGGTAATCACGCGCGCCTTCTGGTGTCGCTTTCGTTAGTACTGGTGTTTCGATATCTAGGAAGCCGTTGTCATCTAGGAAACGACGAACAAAGCTAGATGCTTTAGCACGTAGCTTGATGCGGTCACTCATTTCAGGACGACGAAGGTCTAAGTAACGGTACTTCAGACGTTGCTCTTCAGAGTTCTTTTGGTTGAAATCTAGAGGCAAAACGTCACTGCGGTTGATGATTTCAAGACCTGTCGCAAGGATCTCAACTTCACCTGTTGCCATGTCTTTGTTTGCTTGGCTTTCTGGACGAACGCGTACTTCACCCGTTAATTTGATACAGAATTCATTACGAAGTGTGTTAGCCACTTCATACGCATCCGCCATATCTGGATCAACAACTACCTGAACGATACCTTCGCGATCTCGCATATCAATAAAAATAAGACCGCCTAAATCACGACGACGGTTAACCCAGCCGCAAAGTTCTACAGTTTGTCCTGCAAGGGACTTGTTCAGGTGACCACAGTAATGGGTACGCATAATGAAATTCCCAATCTCTCAAATGTTGTTAACTACGCTCTGTCAGCCTCATTGCCAAGCAGAGTAAAGATTCAGTTATACGCTGAATGTCCACGAAAATCGACTACTCAACATACAATTACGTGTGTTTTATCATTCACTGGTGCTTTTTAGTACAACAAATGTTCAAAAGCGCACCAAAGCGAAAAAATTGGTGGGGATTATAGCGTGAAATTACCTATTTCAGCAAAACTCTCGTAAAGTATTCACACGAGTAGCAAGCAGTAAAGAATAATGGATAACTTACCTCTTCGACTTGGATTGACGATGTGGTCGCACAATCAATGGCAACAAAGCTTTTACGGCAGCGGGACAAAGTCCGCTGAACGTTTAGAAAAGTATGCACAGGTGTTCCATACCGTGGAAGGCAACACGACATTTTATGCCACGCCGACGCTCAACACGGTGCAAAACTGGAGAGCAGCAACCCACGATGATTTTCGCTTTACTTTCAAACTTCCTAAAGCCATCACTCATGAGCAAATGCTAAGAGGTTGCAGCGAACAGCTGAGAGACTTCATGAAAGTCATGGAGCCGTTGCATGACCGTGTGGGGCAATGGACAATTCAATTGCCAGCCGCATTTGGTCCTGAGCACCTTGATCGACTGAAAAAGTTCTGTGCGAGCTTTCCACCTAACTTCCCTCTTGGTGTTGAGGTTCGTCATATGGCATTTTTCTCCAAAGGTGAAGAAGAGCGAGCGCTTAACCAATGGTTAGTAGAAAATAACATTGACCGCATTATTATGGATAGCCGCCCTGTCTTTGCCGCTAAGCCAAACAATGAAGCGATCATTGATGCGCAAATGAAAAAACCAAGAGTACCAGTCCACGCCATTGCTACCGCTTCACACCCTTTGATTCGCTTTATTGGTCATCCAGAAGAACAGCAAAATTACGAGTTTTTTACACCATGGCTCAGCAAGTTGCCGCAATGGATTGCAGAAGGTAAACAGCCGTATGTCATGATCCATACTGCGGACAATATAATTGCGCCGGAGTTGGCAGCCAATCTGTATAAAGACATACAAAAGCGTATAACACTTCCTGACTTGGCATCTTTCCCGGCTAACGATGGCAACTCGCAGTTGCAGATGTTCTAACGCAACACATGACAGAGGCGCGAAATTCCCATAAAATACGCGCCTTTTTTGGTGCCTGACGTTTTCAGGCGGCTTGTATGCAGAGACTTGGTTATGAACCCTAAGAGCAATCCAGATACTATTTTTTCGGCTCCAATCGATAAAATTGGGGATTTCACGTTCGATGAACGCGTAGCGGAAGTATTTCCTGACATGATTCAACGATCGGTGCCGGGTTACAGCAACATTATTTCTGCAATTGGTATGCTGGCAGAGCGTTTTGTAAAACCTCACTCAAACATCTACGACCTAGGTTGCTCTTTGGGTGCTGCTACGCTGTCTATGCGTCGTCATATCAAACAAGAAGGCTGTAAGATCATTGCGGTCGACAATTCACCTGCAATGGTTGAGCGTTGCAAATTGCATGTAAACGCGTACCGAAGCGATACTCCTGTAGATGTGGTTGAAGCGGATATCCGTAATATCGATATAGAAAACGCATCGGTTGTCGTACTGAACTTTACTCTGCAATTTCTTTCTCCAGACGATCGTTACGCCCTGCTTGAACGAATCTACGCGGGTCTACGTCCCGGCGGAATTTTGATTTTGTCGGAGAAGTTCGTCTTCGAAGATGAAGTGTCAAACGAGCTGTTAATTGACCTTCACCACGACTTTAAACGTGCAAATGGTTATAGCGAACTAGAAATCAGCCAAAAGCGCAGCGCGATAGAAAACGTAATGCGCCCAGATTCAAAGAAAGAGCATAAAGAGCGTTTCGCTAAAATTGGCTTTTCTAGCTACGATGTTTGGTTCCAATGCTTTAACTTTGGCTCTATGTTCGCAATTAAATAAACCTTGCATACAAAGGCCCTGAATCACGCCACTTTAGGCTGTTATTTAATAATTTTAATACCATCAACTCAGCGATTAACTAACTATGTTTAACTTTGCAAACTTCTACCAATTGATTGCCCAAGACACACGTCTTCAACCTTGGCTCAATGTGCTACCACAACAGCTAACGGATTGGCAAAATGCAGAGCACGGTGACTTTGGTCGCTGGTTGAAAGCACTGAACAAGATCCCAGAAGGCTCACCGGATCAAATTGACATCAAGAATTCAGTGACCATCAGCAACGACACTCCTTTCCATGAAGGTGAGCTGAAGAAATTAGAGAACTTACTTCGTACATTCCATCCGTGGCGCAAAGGGCCATACCACGTACACGGCATTCATATTGATACTGAGTGGCGCAGTGATTGGAAATGGGACCGCGTGCTTCCGCATATTTCTCCATTAAAGAACCGCAGCGTACTCGATGTTGGTTGTGGTAACGGCTACCACATGTGGCGTATGCTGGGTGAAGGTGCACGCTTAACCGTCGGTATCGATCCATCTCACCTGTTCCTAATTCAGTTCGAAGCAATTCGTAAACTAATGGGCGATGACCAACGTGCGCACCTACTGCCGTTGGGTATTGAACAACTACCTAAGTTAGAAGCGTTCGACACGGTATTCAGCATGGGCGTACTTTACCACCGTCGCTCTCCACTGGATCACTTGGTGCAGCTAAAAGATCAATTAGTGTCTGGTGGTGAACTAGTATTGGAAACACTCGTGATTGAAGGTGATGAGAATGCAGTGTTGGTTCCAACTTCTCGTTACGCACAAATGCGTAATGTCTATTTCTTCCCTTCAGCAAAAGCGCTGAAAGTGTGGTTAGAGTTGGTAGGATTTGAAGATGTGCGCATCGTTGATGAAAGCGTCACTTCGGTTGATGAGCAACGTACCACAGATTGGATGACGCATAACTCTCTACCAGACTATCTAGATCCGAACGACCCAAGCAAGACTGTAGAAGGTTACCCTGCCCCTCGCCGCGCGGTTCTTGTCGCTCGCAAACCATAATTCGCTGAGATTCCTGACATTGTCTTAACTCATTTTACGAGTTAAGACATTACCCTCTTTCCTCGTACTGAGCGTGTTTGTTTTTCGAGTCCATTTGTTACATCAAAACATAAGCACGCTCTAAATAAGGATGCGCTTTTATGTCCTTGATTTTTAGCTTTTCATCACTATTCCTCAAACAATAAGTAATAGAGAAACATTCTTACTTGTGAGGCTTTATCGATATGAGCTAAACTCCTAAAAAATAAACAACTTAATCCAATCCCAAGGTTTTCAATGTTATTACGATTGACCCCGATTGTTGCCATCGCCTTACTATCTGGATGCTCACTAACCAAAGGCGAACAGTACCACCAAGAAACGTTAGCGGCTATTCAAACTTCAGAAGCGAATGTCAATAATCGCATTACTAACTTAGAGCTTCAGCTCAGCAACCAATCGGACTATATCGACAGCCTTGAAGAACAAGTCGATAAACTACAGGTTGAACTTCTGACATTTCGTGATGAAGCAATGGCAGAAGTGAAAAAGCCAAAAGAGCCGATTATTGTCCAATCTCCTGCTCCTGTGGAACCAACACCAACTCATGATATTGTCCTTGGCTCAATTGAAAAGGTCACTATCGACTCCATTAAGCAGACTTTTGATGCACGTGTCGACACTGGTGCCGCAACCTCATCTTTAAATGCAGTTGATATTGAAGAGTTCGAAAGAAACGGCAAAAACTGGGTTCGATTCCACCTGGCAGATACCAGTAAATCTGAAGAAGAAAAAAATACTTGGATCGAAGCGCCAGTCATTCGTTACGTAAAAATTCGCCAAGTTACCAGTGAAGAACTAGAACGTCGCGCTGTAGTCGAACTTTGGGTGCGCGTTGGAAAAATTCATGAAAAAGCGCAATTTACGTTGGCAGATCGCTCGCATATGAACCATCCTATTTTACTGGGTAGAGAATTTATGCGCGACATCGCACTTGTCGATGTAAGTCGTACCTATATCCAAACGGACGAAGATAAAAAATAATAAGGTAGATTATGACGTCAAAAATACCGTTTTACCTTTCAATCATCTTATTGGTGATTGCGGGCATTGCTTTGAGTGTTTTCAGACATGAAAACTACGGCGTGCCTTGGACACCAGGCGAAACTCGTCAGGTATGGGATGTAGAGGCACGTATTGAGTTCAATGCTAACGGCAATGAAGTCAAAGCTTCACTCGCAGCACCTCATACACAAAGTGGTTATACGCTTATCGGTGAATCCGCTTCCTCTTCTGGTTATGGCGTTTCCTACATTAATTCTGATTCTGGACGTCGTGCCGAGTGGTCAATTCGTCAGGCCAAAGGTCCTCAAACCATTTACTACAAAGCGCAGTTCTTAGTGGACCCTCAGGCTAAAGTTACGCCTCTACCACCAACTGAAGACATTACGCCACCAACTCTATCAGCGCCACAAGCTGCGGCGGCAAATGCCCTTGTTGAGCGTGCGATGAGTCGTTCTGCCGACAATGTGACCTTTACTCGTGAACTCATCAAAGCGCTTAATGACCCAGACAGTCAAAACTCATCGCTACTACTGAATGACTTCAGCCGTACTGATGCACTACATAATATTTTGCTTACCGCAGGTATACAGAGCAAAACTGTCGGTGTTATCGAACTAGAAGATGGCCGTCGACGCCAAACCATTCAACCAATGGTTCAGGTTTGGTCAGGTAAAGATTGGGTACTGTTCTCACCAAATTCCGAACAGAAAGCCGTGAAACCAAACTTATTAGTTTGGGATGAGTCGAATGTATCCCTGCTTGATCTTGTTGGTGGTAAAAATAGCCAAGTTCATTTCTCAATGATCAAGCAAGAAATGACTCCACAGCAAGCGACGAACAACAAGATAGAAGCTGATGGGCTGCTGAATATTTCAATTCATAGCTTGCCTCTTGAAGAACAAGCAATGTTTAAGACCATCATGCTGATCCCTATCGGTGCCCTTATCGTGGTGTTCTTGCGTGTGATTATCGGTCTAAAAACATCCGGTACTTTCATGCCAGTACTGATTGCTGTTGCATTTGTTCAAACCCAGCTATTAACGGGTATTGTCGGTTTCTTACTGATCGTTGGCACAGGCTTGATTATTCGAAGTTACTTATCGAGGTTGAACTTACTGCTTGTAGCACGGATATCAGCGGTCATTATTACCGTTATTATGATCATTTCGGTGTTCACAGTAGTCGCATTTAAGATGGGCTTAACGGAAGGCTTAACAATTACGTTCTTCCCGATGATCATCTTGTCTTGGACAATTGAACGTATGTCTATCCTATGGGAAGAAGAAGGCGCGAAAGAAGTTGCTCTGCAAGGTGGGGGCTCACTGCTCACCGCAGTATTGGTTTACTTAGCGATGACGAACTCATACATTCAGCACCTAACCTTTAATTTCATTGGTCTACAGTTGATTGTTCTGGCCGGTATTCTATTGCTAGGTACTTACACAGGTTACCGTCTAACTGAGTTACGTCGTTTCAAACCACTAGCGGAGGACTAAACGATGTTCGAAAGTTTTACTTCGCCAGCTAAGCTTCGCCATAAAGGCATTATGGGAATGAACAAACGTAACCACAGTTATATCGGCCGTTACAATGATCGTTCTAAATACCCATTAGTTGATGACAAGCTCAAGACTAAAATTATTGCGCAGGCAGCAGGGGCGACAGTCCCTGCCCTGATCGGCGTTATTCATAACCAAGCAGAAGTAAAGACCATCCATAAGATGGTGCAAGATTGGCCTGGTTTTGTTATCAAGCCCGCTCAAGGTAGTGGTGGTAAGGGTATTTTGGTTATTACCTCGCATAAAGATGGGGTTTATACCAAACCTTCCGGCTCTACAATTGGTAAGGACGAAGTTGAACGTCATATCAGTAATGCGCTTGCTGGCCTTTTCTCTCTTGGCGGTAAAAACGACGTCGCAGTCGTTGAGAACCTGATTAAGTTTGATGATTGTTTCGATGGCTTCAGTTATGAAGGTGTGCCTGATGTTCGAATCATCGTATTTAAAGGCTACCCTGTTATGGCAATGATGCGCTGTTCTACGGCGGCGTCGGACGGTAAAGCAAACCTCCACCAAGGCGCTGTGGGCGTGGGCATTGATATCGCCACAGGTAAAGCAATCCGAGCGGTGCAATTCGACCATCCAGTCACCCACCATCCGGATACAGGCAAAGACCTTTCTACCCTCCAAGTCCCGCACTGGGAGCGCTTGCTTGAGCTTGCGTCTAGTGCGTGGGAGATGACAGGGTTGGGGTACATGGGCACGGATATGGTGTTAGATAAAGAAGAAGGACCTATGGTTTTAGAGCTCAACGCTCGTCCTGGCTTGGCAATCCAAATCGCCAATGGTGCAGGCTTGCTTCCTCGTTTGAAACACATAGAGAGCCTCGGCACACCTGCCGAGTATCCAAAGCCGATTGAACGTGTCGCCTACGCAGCAGAGCAGTTTGGGGTAAAACCACAGTTCTAATCGCCAATCAAAATATCATTCGCCAGTAATTGTTCTGATTGCTGGCGTTTTTGTTTCCGTTTCCAAAACCGTCTACCTACTCATCTTATTAAACAAACCCATCTCACCTATAACTTGAATCAATGATCGAGCTAACAGAATCAACATAGATCGTTTCTTTTCTCCTTTAACTTTTGAGTATGATGAGGTCTCCCCTTACTCAACTTGAGAGGTTGAGAAATGCTAACAAAAGAAACAGATAACGATGAACCAGAGCTTGAAGAACAAGAGAGCTTAGACCAGCATTTACAACGCTTGTCTGAGCTTTCTGTCCAAGCACTTGAAGAGCTTGCTGAAATGATCGATATCAGAGACGATATTTCAGAGGAATAAAACTTAGCCTCCCTGCTGAGTTCTATTAATAAGCCGAGACTGTCGTCCTACAGTCTCGGCTTATTTTATACGCTTTGAAGCCTCCCTCTAACAAATACAAAAACGCCCGCAATAAATGCGGGCGTTTTGCTAGATTCGAAGTTTACGATTCAAACTCTTCAATCATCTCTTGCGCTTCGGTCTTAGGCTTATCCGTTTGACCAAAACCACGTAGACCAACTACGTGTACGTGCTCATGGTCTTTAAACACCTTACGCACCAACTTGTAGGTAGTACCTTTCTCTGGGCTGATGTTTTCTGGTGCCGCAATAAGAAGCTGCATATCCAGACGGTCACACAATTCGAACAATGTCGCGATCGATTTCGCATCCAGACGCGCTGCTTCATCCAAGAAGAGCAAACGACAAGGCACAATGTCTTTGCTGCGTAGACGACGAGATTCTTCTTCCCAGCTTTGAACAACCATCAGAAGGATTGACTGACCAGTACCGATCGCTTCACCTGTTGATAGCGCGCCAGACTCGGCCTGTAGCCAACCATCTGTACCACGGTTCACTTCTACACTTAGCTCTAGGTAGTTACGGTAATCCAGTAGCTCTTCACCCAGAACCTGAGGAGAACGTTGACCCATATCGATATGTGGGTTCACACGTTGGAACAGTTTCGCCATTGCTTCAGAGAAGGTAAAGCGAGTCGATTCGAACAGATCTTTATGCTGCTCTTGTTGTGTCGCTAGACCGTTCAGTAGCACTTCGTGACTTTCGCGAATTTTCACGTTTAGACGTACGCCCTTCACCTGACCGAACGAGATATTCGACAAGCCTTGGTTCAGCATACGAATACGGTTTTGCTCACGCTGAATCGTCTTCTTGATGATGCTCGCTACCGACTCAGAACTGATCGCTAGGCGGTTTTCACGTTGCGTTAGCTCTTCCGTTAGACGCGCTAGCTCTACTTCCATCTCTTCAATCGCTTCCACTGGATCATCAGTACGGATGATATCCTGACGAATACGCTCACGAAGATGTTGGTATACAGCAATGTAGAACAGAACTTTACGCTCTGGACGTGCGTTGTCTTCTGATAGACGCAGCGCATCACGCAAGTCGTCATTGTTCGCAACCGCTAAACGCAGCGCACCCAATGATTTATCCGACATCGAACGCAATTCATCCGCCGACATGTAAGCCAGTTCGCGCTTGTGTAGACGACGCTCAACATCGTTCTCACGCGCCAGACGAAGTACTGAACACCAGCCAGCTTTCGCAGCAACCACGAACGTACGCAGCTCAACGTATTCTTTCTGAACTTTCTTCAGACGTTTTGCCAAGCCTTTCATCTCTAGTTCAGTAGAGGTAATCGTACGCTCGTATTCGCTCTTACGACTGCGAGACGTGTGTAGACGCTCGTGCAGTTCGTCACGACGACGCATTGCACGTTCTTCCGCACCTTCGTCCGCATTAACACCAAACTCTTGAAGTTCTTGTTTGAACTCTTGAACGGTTTCTTGCTTAGCTTGATGCGAACTCTTCAAAGACGCCAATACTTGGTTGTATTGGTTCATTTGTCCTTGTGCTTGCTTCAACTCTTCACGAGAACGAGTACGAGTCTGTTCAGCTTGAACCAACTTCGCTTTTAGCTGCTCACTCAGTTCGCTACTTTTGTTCAGAAGATCAACCGAGTCTGAGTAAGCGAAGTAGTGACGACGTTCAACCAGATCCGAGAGTGCAAAGATTTGCTTCTTAAGATCTTGTAACTGTTCATCTGCTGCTTTGTATTCTGCTTCTAGTGCATCGAATTGCTCTGGGTCAGCATCAAGCGCAGACGCAATATTTTCTAGTTGCGCGACGGCTTTTGCATGGTTGTTTAAGAAGTTTTTCGCCTCTGCAAGCTGAGCGATTTTCTCTTCTAGCTCATCAAAACGCGCTTGCAATGATTCATCTTCAACAAGCACCATGTGTGATGATAACTTGTCCAGAGAAGACAGTGCTTGCTTACTAGTTTGAAGCTGAGAGCGTTGCTGCTGCTCTTTTGCATCCAGATCCGCCAGCACGCGAGCGATTTGGTTACGCTTATCACGAATGGTTGCGAGCGCTTGTTCTGGATCAGCGTCAAAAGCTACTTGAATGTGGTTAGACACAAATTGGTTAAATGCTTGGTACAAACGCTGCATTTTCTGAGAGTCAAACGCCGCTTTTGCGTGCTTCTCTACCACTTCTTCTCGTTCGTTACGCAGCAACTCTAAACGCTGCTCACGTGCCGCACGACCAAACAATGGGATCTCAGGCAAGCGAGAGTAACGCATTTGGCGATCGTTCATGCGAACACAAACCGCGCCCTCTAACTCTTCTGCATCGAACGAGCTGTCATCAAAGGCATCGATGTCACCTTCAATGATGTACAAGTCTTCTGGACAGTCGTCTAGCTCTACCAGTTTCTCTTCGATACCTGACAGGTCAGAAACAACGATAGCGTGACGAGCCGGACCGTACATCGCACTGAAGTAAGGCGCATCATCAATCGTGATGTCATCGTAGATCTCAGACAGTAATACACCGCCTAAAGTATCAGCCAAACCTTTCAGGCGAGGGTCGTTTGAACCACCAGGAGAAGCAAGACGTTCAATCTCAGTGTCAAGCTGACTGCGACGCTCAGCAAGTTTATCTTTAGCTAAGGACAGCTCCCTTTCTTGCTCAAGAACAACCTGCATGTGGTTCATTACCGCATGGCGATCCTCAAGGTCTGCCCCGCTCTGCTCTCTCAGTTTCTCTAGCGCATCATTAGCCGCAATCCAAGCTGGCGCTATCGCTTCAAGTTTACTGATTTCTGCCGCCGCGTTTTGCTCTAGACGGCGCTGTTCACCACGCTGATCACGAACTTCTTCTTGAGCTATCTCTAGTGATTCGATTTGCATCGCATGACGTTCACGTTCTTGTTCAAACGTAACTTCATCGGTTAGCTCGACGTGATATTGCTTTTTGTATTCAGCAACCAGTTCACGTGCTTGACGTTGCTGATTGAGGCTACGCTCAAGATCGCGATGTTGCGCTCGCCATTGCTGTTCGTTTTGTGCAATTTGTTGTGACTCACGCGCTTTCGCAATTGCGGTTTTCGCATGTTCAGACGCGTCTTTGCGCTCAACAGGGCCAACGATGCTCTGTACAAGCTTCAATGCAGTATCAAACTGCTCTGCCGCAGCTGATGACATATCGAGCTTATGTTTCACAGACAACAACGTATTGGTATTTTCTGTCTCTTTGTTTTTCAGCTCCGCCACTAACGCTTGTGCGGATTCTGCCGTTAGGCTGTCATCACCAAGTAGCTGCTTCGCTTTCTCCAGCGCTTGAACCGCTTGTTGGTATTGCAGCGCGCGAGTTTGCTGAACGTCAAGAGCTTGCTGGTAATCAGCAAGTTGCGTCTTAAGGCTGTCCACCTCTTCTTCTGCAACGGTCGCTTGCTCTTCAGCCATCATCACGCGTTCTTGCGCTTCTTCCACTACCATCATTTGTTCTTCAAGACGCTCGCTCAGCTCTTCAAGATCTTCTTGGTAACGTTCGATCTTCTCTTGCTGACGCAGCGCGTTTTGCACCAGTTGCAAGTGATCCGAAGCCGCTTGGTAGTCTTGCTCTAAAGAAGATTCTGATTCGATCAGCAGTTCCAGCTCTTCTTGAACGCGGTTAAGCAGGTTGTTTTGCTCAATCAAGGTCTCGCGAGAACCAAATAACTCTGAACGCAAAGACAGTGTCTGTTCTAGTTTTTTACGACGCTCGTTGGCATGGCGCATATAGTCCGCTGCCACGTAGTTGGTCGACTCTGTAATCAAGTGTTTGAACAAGTCACGGTCTGCTTGCGTAGTTTTGATCGCTTCTAGCGTCATGCGGTTTTCACGCAGCGCCGATTCCATATCTTGGAACGCTTTCTTCACGCCGCCGTTTTGTGGCAGAAGGTAGTCACGTAGCGAGCGCGTAATCGCACTTGAAATACCACCGTAAAGCGATGCTTCGATCAAGCGGTAGAATTTAGAGCGGTCACCAGAGTTGCGCAGTTTCTTCGGAATTACACCGAATTCAAACATTTGTGCGTGGTAATCAACAATAGAAGAGAAGGCTTTGAATTGAACACCTTCAAATTCCGCGATCGATTCTTTTACTTCGTTGATTTGACGTACACGAGCTTGAGTCGCAGATACGCTTTCAACCAAGATATCCGTTGGTTTCACATGGCTAGGAAGACCTTGGATAACAAACGGTTTGATGTCTACTTTCTTATCACGACCCGCAACTTGCTGCAGTTTTACTGCAAACAATAGGCGTTGGTTACGTGAGTTCACCACGTCTAGCGCTGCATAACACGCCCCCGGTTGTAGCTTACCATATAGACCTTTATCGCGAGACGATTGGCTGCTGCCCGCTTCGGTTGTGTTACGGAAGTGCAGTAGCGTTTGGTCAGGAATCAATGCGGTGATGAATGCCGCCATTGTGGTTGATTTACCTGCACCGTTACCACCTGATAGCGTGGTGACTAGACCATCGATGTCAAATGTACGGGCAAAGAAGCCGTTCCAGTTGACCATGGTCAGCGATTGGTATTTACCGCGTTCAATCATGCTCATGCTTCACCCTCTTCTGTTGTTTCTTCTTGGGCTTGGTCGTCTTGATCTTCTTCAGACAATAGGCTGCCTTGGCTTGGCTCTTTGGTGTGCACTACCGCTTCACCATCACGGATCAGACGCAATTGCGCTTCACGCATATCATCGCCTATACGTACATCGGCACCAAAGCGGAATACAGCTTCACTGATGCTGAATTTACCGGTCTCACCAATGTTGATGATCATGCCTAGGCGGCGTAGACGACGAAGTGACGTGCGTACTTTTTCAAACAGCTTTTCTTTATCAAGGTCAGAACCGGTAGCACGGTTGGTCACCAGCTTCATCAGCTTGTTTTCATCTGCTAGTGCAAGCAGTTCGTCGTACAGCTCTTGGTTAGTGAAGATACCTTCGTGCGCAAGACGCTCTGGGCTTAGGTAAAGGAAACACAGTACCTTCCCCACCAGCATATCCAGCTCAGAAAGCACACTGCGGCCAATCAGAGACGTTGAACGAGGACGAAGGTAGAAGAAACCTTCTGGCGCTTTCACCAATTCGGTGTTGTAGCGTTGGTAGAAAGAAGAAAGCTCAAGTTCGAAATCTGACAGCAACGCGTGGTTGTCTAGATCTTCACTTGAGATATGACGCCCTGCTCGAAGCATGCTGTCTAGCGCTGGGAACAGAGGGTTAGAAATTGCTTTTGCCAGTTTATCTGACATGTATTCATTAGTATCGGTCGATGACATTCGCTTGTACCTTTGCCCCAAATTCGTTGATTGCTTTCCAGTCCGGTTGAATCGCTTGGTAATCCGATTCTGAATACCCCAGACGTACGGCTTGATCAACGATAATGCGAGCTAAATCAAAATGATGAGTGTAAGGATGCTGTGCAAGGTAATCTCGCAATACCACACTCAAGTCGATTGGCGTGCCTTGATCTTTATGCGCTTTTAGCATGTCACCAATTCGTTCAGACAACTCATCATTGACTTGTTGAAATTCTTCATACTCTACTTCCATCGGAACTTGGCCGGTCACTTCGTCATCACGTAGCACCAACGCCTCATCACGAAGGTCAGAAAGCCTTTCCGCATCTGCATAAGTCAGATACCAAGGCATATCGAAATACTCTTTAATTGATTGGCGTAAACGCGAGCTAAACGCACGGTTCTTATCCATATCAATTGCAGTACGGATGAACTTGTGCACATGTCGGTCGTAACCAATCCAAAGGTCGATCGCTTGCTGGCCCCAGCTTGTGATTCGGTCCAGCTTCATTTGCAGACCAAACAACGCTTCTTCGATGAACTCAAGCTCAGGATCGCCGTAAACAATTTCTTGAATATCTAGGATCTGAGTTTGCAGTTCATCACTGGCGGCTTGCAGCGTATCTTGAAGTTCACGCAACGTGCTCGACGTTTCTGACAGTAGCGCTTCACAGTTGTTGATCGCTTCGCGCCAGTCTTTATTTAGCAGGTCGGCAATTTGTTGTTTTACAGATTGCTGCTGCTCATCCATCACACGCTGGTTAAGATCGATTTGATCGAAGATCTCGCCTACAGAATATTTTAAAACTCCGTATACGTTTTTCTTCCAGTGGCCCGGTGTGCCACCTTTTTGTGCTGCCTCAATCGCTTTCGCCATTTCATCTGCCACCATAGACAGTTGAATAGAAAGGCGCAGTTTCGAGAACTCACGATGACGCACGTAGTAATCGGTAATTCCTATCGCTAAAGGCGACAAGCGGTAAATGCTCGCTCCATCAGTAATCTCACTGACAAAACGGCTAATAAGGCGCTGCTTTACCATCTCGTTGATGGCGTTGTTAGCACGAAAAGCGGATGCTTCGCCAGTCTCATCAAATAATCGAGTGACGATGGCAAACGCATCATGCAATTCACCTTCACCCAATTCTTCATCGAACCTTTCATTACTCAGTACGGCAATGGCTATCAAGAATGCCAATCGCTCTGTGGTCAGGTTCAACGAGAAATCGTGCTGCTTAACCCAGCCAACCAACTCATCGATTGGTTGCTCTGCAGCATTGAGAGTCATCTCACTCATTGTTATTCCTGTTTATCGTTCTTTTTAGCCCACACATGAATGTAGCGGCCTAATGAGAGGTATGGCTCTTGTCGACAAAGTTGTTTTTCTAGCGCCAACACATCTTCAAACTCGTAATCGCCCATGTATTGCATATTACCTATGTAATCACTAAATGAGCGGATACCAGATTTGCCACAAATACTAAAGCCTGAATCTTCTATCCATTGGTAGACTTCTTCAGGTTTTAAGCCTTTTTGCGGCTGTAGTTTAAATCTTTTTCGGTGAGGCATGCCGTCTAATATATGAGGAATGTTGCCACAAACCACGTTTTTATAGACTAAACCATGGTGGTTATAGAACATCACTGATGCGATGCCTCCCGGTTTTACTTGTTCTAGTACCGTTTCAAGTGCGGCCTTAGGATCGACCAACCACTCCATGACGGCGTGAAACATAACAAGATCCACCTGTTCATCCATATGCTCACCAATGGATTGGACAGGCGAATGAATCAGGCGATACTGCTCAAGCAAACCGTTTTTTTCAATATCCTGCTTAGCCAACTGCAGCATTTCCGAAGATAGATCACATAAAGCGATTCGATGTCCGAGCTTAGCAAGCTTTTGCGACATTTGTGCCAAACCACCACCAGCATCCAACACCTCTAGGGGTTGCTGGTCAGCATCTAATTCACTTAGAATCTGTAGAAAATCTTCCCACACAATGATTTGGCGGATCTCCCCTTTGTCGGAGCCGTAAATATTTTTTGCAAATTTGTGGGCGATATCGTCGAAATTGCGGTCTTCTGTCACTTCTGCTGAGTTATCATAACGGATTGTGCCGCTATTCTGGCACAAGGAAAGCAGGAATAAAGAGGGGTACCCTCATTTTTATTATCAATTGATGTTTTTTCGGACTATTTATGTATGTTTGAGCTGAAAAAAGTAGTGTCAGCCTTGCTTATGCCACTTCCGGCATTGCTGCTGATAGGCTTGTTGGGTCTTGCTCTCATTAGTTTTACCACAAAACGTAAAACTGGCTGCTTCGTTGTTCTATTCTCTTTTGTTGGCATTTTTCTTGTTGCCTTCCAACCTGTTTCAACCAAGCTTCTTATGCCATTAGAGCGAGAGCATAAAGCCTTTTTGCCAGTTTCTGGCACCATCGACTACGTGATGGTTTTAGGAAATGGTCATGTTATCGATGACGAAATTCCACCCACCTCGCAGTTAAGCCGTGCAGCATTAATGCGCTTAACTGAAGGCATTCGTATTTTAAGAATGTATCCAGGTGCTAAATTAATTTTGTCTGGCTATGCTGGCGGTTCTGAAATTAGCCATGCGAGAATGATGGCGAACGTTGCCCTTGCGTTGGGAGTCGCGAAATCCGATATCATTTTATTAGAAGATGCGAAAGATACGTGGGAAGAGGCGCGTCAAGCGGCTGCATTCGTTCAACAAAAGGAGATTGTGTTAGTCACTTCTGCGAGCCACATGAACCGTGCATTGTATGAGTTCAACGCAGCAGGCATTAAACCAATCCCAGCCCCGACCAACTTCTTGGCTATTAGCGAAATCAGTCAACCTTGGGATAAATACTCACCTAAAGCACGTTACTTAGAACAAACAGAGCTTTATTGGCATGAGTACTTGGGCAGCATTTGGCAAAGGTTGCGTGATACTGTCGGCCAAACACCAATGGTTGAAGCAAAGTAGTACTATCTTGAAACCACAAAAAAGGAGAGCCGAAGCTCTCCTTTTTCTTTTTAAGACTTAGGTTTGTTCAGTTTAATCACCAGCAAACATATAGCCTTCGCCGTGCACCGTCACAAAAATTTGCGGGTTCTTTGGATCAAACTCCATTTTTGCGCGCATACGTCGAATAAGAACATCAATAGTACGATCATTGGGAGCATCAACTCGGTGGCTGATCATATTCAAAATACGCTCGCGACTTAACACCTGGTTAGGGTAAGACGATAACGCCACCAAAAGTTCGTATTCTGCTTTGGTCAATTTTACGGGTTCACCGTTACGGCTCAGCGCACGACGTTGAATGTCGAATGTCCACTCTCCAAAACGTACAATATGTTCTTCACTGGTTTCGTTCGCTTTCGCGCTACCGCTACGCGCTGCTGAAATACGCCACAGCAAGTTTTTAACGCGAACCAACAATTCCCTCAGTTCAAAAGGTTTTGTCACATAATCGTCAGCGCCCATTTCTAGGCCTACGATTTTATCAATGCTATCCGTGCGTCCTGTTACTAATATGATACCAATATCCGATTGGCTACGTAATTCACGAGTAAGCATCAGGCCGTCTTCACCCGGCAGGTTGATATCCAGCATGATCAGGTCTACATCGCCCGCTTGCAGGACCTCACGCATTTCTGCGCCACTCTCTGCTTCGCTGACTTGGTAACCCTCATTTTGGAAATATCCCGCAAGCTTACTACGAGTTACAACATCATCTTCTACGACTAATACGTGATAGCTCATTTACACCACTTTTCTGTCTTCTTATTATCCAAGACGTATTCTATTCATAACTAGTAACATTTCTAGTCATAGATACATTAAAAAGCAAGATTTAGCGTTTTTATTGATTCAAAACAAGCTTACCCATCGCTATTAATAAACGTTAATTTTTGACCATAAAACATAATAATTATAGTTACTGCTATTCATTTTAATTGATTACACTTAGGGGATATCCCTAATTGACTTTGTGATGCACAACTTGAAGCATCATTCAGGAGCCCAAAATGCAAGAAGTGAAAGCTTTTAATGAAAAACGCGCTGAAATTTACTGGTGGTTTTCGAGCTTGTTCGCAAAAGAGCTAACAGAGAAAGAGCTGGAAGCCTACCACAGTGTTGAAATTCGCAGTTTTCTAGCAGGTTTAGGTGAAAATGAGTCGCTGAAACCAGCCGTTGATAGCCTCGTTGATGCGCTAAACCGATTGCAAGATCGTGAAGACGCTCAATTGGAGCTTGCTGCTGACTTTTGTGAACTGTTTTTGAAGACAGAAAAATACGGCGCTCTTCCTTACGCATCGATGTACATCGGTGAATCAGGTTTGCTGAATGACAAGCCAGCCGAGGAAATGGAAAAGTTGATGGCAGAATTTGGCGTTCAAGTAGATGAAAATCTAAAAGAGCCTGCGGACCACTTAGCCGTTGAACTCGACTTTCTCGGCAACATGATTATCCGCTCAAACGAACTTGAGCAAGAAAAACACATGGAAGAAGCCTTCGTTAAACAAAACGACTTTATCCAGCAACAGTTGATGTCTTGGCTACCTCAGTTTGCAGACAAATGTAAACAATTCGACGAATTTGGGTTCTACTCGAGCGTCGCGAAACTATTAGTTGCATTTTGTAAACTAGACAGCGCTTACCTTATTGGGGAATAATTGCCGCCTATTTTTTAAGGAGCCCGCCTATCGGGCTTCCTGTATACCTGAAATAACTGAATGTAAGTAAGTTGGGTATATTATTCGTTTGCCTTAACTTAGCTCAAAGACGCTTGGTTATTTAGCAGTCAAAATGTGACTTCAAATACACAAATCTCTTGCTGAAAACATTGCTAGTCAGTCCACATAGGGCTAAAATGTGAGCGCAAACGATTAAATATGATTTATATGTAAACCGCTGAAATATAGCGGTTTTTGTGTTTTTTAACAGGTTGATGGCAATTTCTCATCAGATAGAAAAAAGATAAAATTCATCGACCGATGCTGCTACGTACCCTTTTGTCGTACTTGGACCAACCGCTGCCGAAACACTTAGCGCCAACCTTAGATTGCTGGGTGTAAAACCATTAGAGCATCAGGTACATCCAACACGACATATTTCAGTAGCTCGATACAGGACACCATTTATGGCCACTATAAAAGACGTTGCTCGCTTAGCCGGCGTTTCCACTACGACAGTTTCGCACGTTATCAATAAAACGCGTTTCGTTGCAGAAGCAACGCAAGAAAAAGTAATGAAAGCCGTGGACGAGTTGAATTACGCGCCAAGTGCTGTTGCACGCAGCCTAAAGTGCAACTCAACTCGTACGATTGGCATGTTAGTAACGCAGTCAACCAACCTATTCTTCTCAGAAGTGATTGACGGGGTTGAGAGCTACTGTTACCGCCAAGGCTACACTCTGATTCTGTGTAATACGGGTGGGATTTACGAAAAACAACGCGATTACATCCGTATGCTGGCTGAAAAACGTGTTGATGGCATCCTAGTGATGTGTTCTGACTTAACCGAAGAGCTTAAAGAGATGCTTGACCGTCATGCCGACATTCCTAAAGTGGTCATGGATTGGGGTCCAGAAAGCTCACAAGCGGACAAGATCATGGATAACTCAGAAGAAGGTGGCTACATCGCAACCAAACATCTGATCGACAATGGCCATACTGATATTGCTTGTCTAAGCGGTCATTTTGAAAAACTTGCTTGCCAAGAGCGCATTGCAGGTTTCCGTCGCGCGATGAGCGAAGCGAACCTAACTGTAAATGAGGACTGGATCCTTGAAGGTAACTTTGAATGTGATACGGCCGTATTAGTCGCAGATAAAATTACAGCAATGGACAAACGTCCGACAGCGGTATTCTGTTTTAACGACACAATGGCTCTGGGCCTAATGAGCCGCCTACAACAAAACGGTATCAAAGTTCCTGATGATATTTCAGTGATCGGCTACGACAACATCGAGCTTGCGGAATACTTCTCTCCACCGTTAACAACTATCCACCAACCTAAACGTCGTGTGGGTAAAAATGCGTTCGAGATCCTACTTGAGCGAATCAAAGATAAAGAACACGAAAAGCGAATTTTCGAAATGCAACCTGAGCTTGTAATTCGAAACACCGTGAAGAAAATGAACTAATATTCGCCAAATATAACGATGTCAAATAAGCGCTCTAAAAGGGCGCTTATTTTTTATCTCTAAATAACTTTTCCCTGACTTAGGTTTGTTAGACAAAAAATCTCGAATCTCTAAGTCTCTGTTTTATATGTAGGTAAATCACACTCCCTCACAACCTCGAGATCATCCCGCCTTATTCTCAAATATGCACAAATATGCGCTTGTCGACACTTTTTATTGAACCAGAATCACACTTTTACGGGTAAAACGTGATGTTAATTCAATATACGAAGTATGCTCATTCTGTCACGCACAGGGCAAACCATTCGAAAGGGTGGGACGCAAAGCCTCCGGCCTGAACCATAGTACTATATGGAAGGTAGCGGGGTTACCGATGGCAAGTGTGCAAGCGATGACTTTACCCTGTAATGACATTGCTTTTGCGCATGTTTGCTACTCTCTCGGACCTGACTTTTGGTGGCGTAATATTAATTACACCGAGATAACAAAACATGGATAAACCGATACTCAAAGACTCTATGAAGCTATTTGAGGCACTTGGTAATATCAAGTCGCGCTCAATGTTTGGTGGCTTCGGACTATTCGCTGATGAAACAATGTTTGCACTAGTTGTAAATAATCAGCTTCATATAAGAGCAGACCAACAAACTTCATCTGACTTCGAGAAACAAGGGCTAAAGCCTTACGTTTATAAGAAACGTGGCTTCCCAGTCGTTACTAAGTACTACGCAATTTCCAACGATTTATGGGAGTCTAGCGAACGCTTAATCGAAGTAGCTAACCAATCGTTGAAAAAGGCAAAGCTTGAAAAAGAACAGCAAGCAACTACAAAGCCTAATCGCTTAAAAGATTTGCCTAACTTACGACTGGCGACTGAACGCATGCTGAAAAAAGCAGGCATTGAGTCAGTAGAAAAACTGGAAGAGGAAGGTGCACTTAACGCTTATAAAGCGATAAGAGATACGCACTCTGCAACCGTCAACATTGAGCTGTTATGGGCACTAGAAGGGGCTATTAACGGTACTCATTGGAGCGTTGTACCTCAAGCTCGCCGAGATGAGTTGATGAATGGCCTCCAATAAAAGTCGGCCTTAAAAACTATCTTGTAAAACCGCAGTCTAATCTGCGGTTTTTTTGTGAAATTTTTTCGACTTTCCTTCTGTCTTATTACATATATCCCAAATTGGAATCATAAATATGAATAAGAAACTGATATTAGGCCTAATCCTGGTCGCGATCATTATCTTTTTAGGCGTTAACTTTAGTCAGTATTTAACGTTGGAAAATGCAAAAGCACAACAAGAAGCGCTGACCACATACATCGATCAGAACTTTGTTTTTTCGGCAGCTATTTACTTTTTTGCCTACATTGCAATTACCGCTTTTTCTATTCCTGGTGCTGCTGTGGTTACATTACTTGGTGCGGCTCTATTTGGTTTTTGGACGAGCTTATTACTGGTTTCTTTCGCCAGTACTATGGGTGCAACACTAGCATTTTTAAGCAGCCGATATTTGCTGCGTGACTGGGTACAAAACAAGTTTGGCAATAAGTTAATCGCAATTAACCAAGGCGTCGAGAAAGACGGAGCATTTTATCTATTTTCCTTACGTCTCATTCCGGTATTTCCTTTCTTTCTTATCAACTTGTTGATGGGCTTAACGCCAATGTCTGTAGGTCGATTTTATCTTACTAGCCAAGTAGGTATGTTGCCAGGCACTGCAGTTTACTTAAACGCCGGTACTCAGTTAGCCACAATTGAAAGCCTGTCAGGCATTGTTTCACCTGCGGTATTGGCCTCTTTTGCATTACTGGGGCTGTTTCCAATCATCACTAAATGGGTTATGAATAAAGTAAGGCCAACACCGAGTCAGCAAAACTCATAATTAGTAAGTGGACGTGTTTAATGAAAATATTCATTGCTAAAAACCCAGCAGAAGCGCATATCGTGTGCGAATTATTGAAAACCGAGCAAGTCTATTGTGAAGTCCGCGGAGAGGGTATTTTCGGTTTAAAAGGAGAGCTGCCGTTTAGTGATGATACCGATCCTTATGTCTGGCTTTTTGACGCCAAACAACAAGTAAAAGCAGAAGGAATAGTACAAGCCTACCGCAAACAATCCGATGGAAATGAGTATCAAGATTGGCAGTGCCCGAAGTGCCATGAGGTAAACGAGGGGCAGTTTGGTGCTTGTTGGCAATGTGGACATCAAATAGGGGAGCCTTAATAACTCCCCTACTCCTACTCAATCGATTTATTCAGCGCTAAGCAGAAACCGTTTGCTGCTTAATAAATTCGATGGAATGTTGATTGAAATCTTCAGGGCGCTCAACATTACAAACATGACCACAGTTGGGGATCTCTCGTAAAACACTAAGCTTATGCGCCGCAACCATTTCTTTAACAGGCTTAATAAACATGTAATCTCTGTCGCCCATTAAATAGAGTGTGGGAATGGGTAACTCTCGATCTTTAAAATACTTCATTAAAGGATTTACATCAGCAGCAAGAATAAACCAACGTTTAAATTCTTTTTGGCAAAGCTTCTTGGCCTCACGAATAAAAAGATGGCGAGACTCTCGCTGGCTTCTCTGTGGCATAACAATGTACGCAAAAAGTTTGTAGAGCCACATGTACGGCAGGATATGCTTACAAAAATTACCTAATTTAACCAATATTTGAGAACGAGTATTGAGCCTTGTGACAGCGCCACCGAGTACCATTGAACGCACGCGCTCTGCTGATAATTCAGCAAGGTTTCGAACAATAATGGTACCAAGTGACATACCGACAAAATGAGCGGATTGGATCTTTAAATGATCCAATACTTTCAAAATATCTTGGGTAACTTCCGTAAAGGTATAACGGCTGGCAATGAGCTCTTTAAGTAACTGATTTGACTTTCCATGACCTCTTAAATCGATCAGCAATAAGTTAAAGTGTTGCTTGTAAGCTTTGATTTGCTTGAACCAGATAGAAGAGCTACCGCCAGCACCATGCACAAATACAACCCACTCATGACTAGTAGGGTGCAAATAGGTTTTATGAAAAAGTAGCGGCTGGGTCATATTCAAGTATCAAAAAGGTCGTGCTATTGAGTAAAAAGCCATCCTACCACACTCCCCTTACTCAAGATAATAAAGGCACCTCATTCGGTGCCTTTCGTTACAATTTTAAGTCAATTTAACGCCGAATTGTAAAGTTGCAAATAAGCTTCTGCGGCCTTTTGCCAACAAAAATCTTGTTGCATCGCATGCAACTGTACTTTATTCACTTCAGGTTCGTTTTGAGCATAGAGCAACAGTGCCCTTAGCATCGTTAACAACAATGCCTGCGGTGTCGGTTCGAAAAAAACAAACCCCGTCGCTTCAGAAGGGTTCACATCATAATCGTTGACGCTGTCTTTTAGACCACCGACACCACGTACTATCGGTAATGTCCCATAAGCCATACTATAGATTTGATTCAAACCACACGGCTCAAACTCAGAAGGCATCAGAAAGAAATCAGAACCCGCTTCAACGATATGCGCAAGTTCATTATCATAAGCGTCTACGAAGACAAATTTACTAGAAAACTGTGCAGCAACCTCTTCTAGCTGAGCGGCTAGTACAGGGTCTCCGGTCCCAACGACAACTAGTTGAACATCGTGCTTCAAAAAATCGGCCAAAGCAGGCAACAAGTAATGCACACCTTTTTGTTGGGTCAACCGACAAACCATACCGAACATGGCTACATCTTTTTCAGGCAAATTTAGCCGCAGTTGTAATGCTTGTTTACACGCTTTCTTGCCTTGCGTCATACTTTGTTGGTCAGCGCAGTAATTAACTGGCAAGTAAGTATCCGTTTCCGGGTTCCAAGCACTGTAATCACAACCGTTCAAAATACCAACTAAGTCCTGCGCGCGTTGCTGAAACTCCCAAGCCATTCCATGACTGCCAAGCTCTGTTTTGAGTTCCTCTGCGTACGTAGGGCTGACCGCGTTTATCTTATCGGCATTCATTACACCAGCTTTGAGCATCGTAATATGCGTTGCACTCACCGCAGCATCGGGAACGTTTCGACAATGAAACTCTGGCAAGCACTGCACGTCTTCATAACTAAATACGCCTTTAAAGACCGCATTGTGAATTGAAATGACGCTTTTAGTATGAGCAAAAAACGGATCATTGCCATACCTGTGCTTGAGCAAAAATGGAACAAGACCAGTGTGCCAATCGTTCGCGTGTATGATATCTGGCTGAAAAGCAAGCTTTGGCAACATGTCTAAACATGCCGCACTAAAAAACGCAAAGCGCTCACCGTTATCGGTATACGCTTGGTTGTTCTCCGCATACATCGAAGGTCGATTGAAATACGGCTGACAATCAATCAGATAAACAGGATTTTGACCTAGCATGAGCCGCAGAACTCGATACTCCGTATGCGGCCATGATGTTAGTTCTGTTTCTAATACAACTTCTGCGTCAGCGAGTTTATCAATACTGCTGTACGCAGGGATGGTAATTCTTACGTCTTGCTGTAGGTTTTGAAGGGCTTCCGGTAGTGCCTTGGCAACGTCTGCCAAGCCACCACTTTTAATGAGACCTTCAACCTCAGAAGCTACAAACAGAATAGATAAGTTGTTAGTAGCCAACTCGAGCTCCTTTCGGAATAACAACAATGCCCTCCTCAGACACGTGGAAGTGTTTTTTATCTTCTTGAAGATTCACACCAATCTGAGTACCAGGGGCAATATCGGCATCCTTATCGACAATCACACGACGTAAAACACAGCCTTCGCCAATTTTCACGTCACCAAGAAGGATACATTCGCTGATATCGCAAGCAGATGCAATATTACTGCGGAACCCAAGCACCGACTTTTCTATTCTTGAGCCTCTGACATAACTGCCATTACATACCAAACTGTCGATGATCTGAACACGGCCATTATCAGAGTCTGTAAATGTCGCTGGCGGCAATGGAGGATAATAAGTATGCAGCGGCCATTTACGGTTATATAGTGAAAACGGTGCGTCTTTTTCTAGCAGATCCATGTGCGCTTCCCAGTACGCATCAATGGTTCCCACGTCACGCCAATACACCTCTTCTCTTTCGCCGCTGATTTTGTTAGTACTGAAGTCATACACGTACACGTCACCTCGAGGGAACATCTTAGGAATAATGTCCTTCCCAAAATCATGTGATGAAGCTTCATTATCCGCATCTTCAACCAACTCAGAGAATAACACCTGAGCCTCAAAAACGTAGTTACCCATTGAAACTAAAGCGTAATCAGGATCGCCAGGAATCGACTTCGGGTTTGCTGGTTTCTCTTCAAAGCCTATCATGCGACCTTCACTGTCCACTTCGATAACACCAAATTGCGACGCCTCTTTTAGTGGCATACGCAATGCAGATACCGTGAGAGAAGCCTGTTTCTCTGAGTGGAAGTTCAGCATTTGTTTAATATCCATCTTATAGATATGGTCAGAACCAAAAATACAAACTTGATCCGGTTCCTCTAGTTCCATAAAACGGAGGTTTTGATAGATCGCGTCTGCCGTTCCTTCGTACCAACGCTTACCAGTGCGCATTTGAGCAGGAATAGGATCGATAAAGCGGTCAGTGATGCCATTAATGTTCCAGCCCTTTTTTAAATGATGGAACAAAGATTGAGATTTAAATTGGGTGAGGACGTAAATGCGCATTAAATCCGCATTTACAAAATTGTTTAGAGCAAAATCGATCAATCGATAGCTACCACCAAACGGTACCGAAGGTTTACTACGAGATTCTGTTAAAGGTCTCAAACGAGAGCCTTCACCGCCAGCAAGAATCATTCCCAAAACACCAGCCATTTGTTGTTCTCCATATCGTTATAGCTTGGATTTGGTACTCGCTTGAATGAGTCATACTCGGGGAGTCAAGCGAATACATTTAGTAACCGTATCAGGAGTTTCTTTGAACTCTTACAACACGATAAAAAAGCTACGGCACTTCCAGTATGCAACGTCCACTCTTTTCTTATTTTTCGACGCAAAATGCACACAGTTGCACTAATTTTTGTAATAAATTATCTAAGCAGGTTCTAAATTACAATTTTTAATACGCCATTCTGTGTTCCATACAGTTCTTGCTTACTCAAGACGATATCTAGATCACACATGCAAAAGCAAACGATTACATTATGAAAACAATTTACGAACGGATTCACTACACCACCGACTTTTTGAGCTTAATATATAACAAATATATGAACGCAAAATGAAAGTTACGACGAATGTTTTTTACATAAAAAATACGTTCACTACTAATAAATCGTGACTCTGGTGTTTTCTAGCGACAATGGTGCTTGTTAAAGTGAGGAAAGGTCGATTAGAGGAAGAATGCGCAGAAGAAAACTGTAGGCCCCTACGCAAAAAAGGCAGCGATATCGCTGCCTTTTTACATTACTTTAATGGTGCATTTTTATGCTTTCGCTTTTTTACGCTTATCTGTGACTTCCCACTTACCTTCAACAAAGAGCGCTGTCCAACCAGATGGTTTGCCGTTCTCTTCCGAACGAACGTAGTTCTCTTTTGTTTTGCGACTAAAGCGTACAACTGCAGGACGACCATCAGGATCTTCTTGCGGTGCGGTCGCTAGGTATTTGAACTTCTCAGGTAAACGCTCTTCAAAACGTGCCAGTTCAGCAACCAAAGGAGCACGTGTCTCGCGCGATTTCGGGAAGTTGCTTGCCGCCATAAATAGACCTGAAGCACCATCACGAAGTACGAAATACGCATCTGAGTTTTCACAAGGCAACTCGGGGAAATGAACAGGATCTTCTTTCGGTGGCGCGACTTCGCCATTCTTCAGAATCTTACGAGTGTTCTTACACGTTTCACTCGTACAGTCCATGTATTTACCAAAGCGACCGTTCTTAAGCACCATATCAGAGCCACATTTGTCACATTCAACAACTGGACCATCATAGCCTTTGACTTTGAACTCACCGTATTCAACAAGGTAGCCTTCACAGTTCGGGTTATTACCACAAACATGCATCTTACGCTTGTCATCAATCAGGTACGCATCCATCGCCGTTTCACAGATCGGACAACGCTTTTTAGCACGAAGCGCGGCCGTTTCAACGTCTTCTTCTAAAACGTTAATAATACCTTCTTCGTCACCCAAGTTGATGGTTGTCTTACAACGCTCTTTTGGTGGTAACGCGTAACCAGAACAGCCTAAGAACACACCTGTCGAAGCAGTACGGATACCCATTGGACGGCTACACGTCGGACATTCGATATCCGTCATGACGATATGGTTTAGCTTCATACCGCCTTCTGACTCATCCAATTCCGCTTTTTCAAGATCGCCAGTGAAATCAGCAAAGAAGTTATCTAGTACTGCTTTCCAGTTCACTTCACCTTCAGCGATTTGGTCCAGTTTCTGTTCCATGCGGGCGGTGAAGTCGTAGTTCATTAAATCGTTAAAGCTGTCATCAAGGCGGTCGGTAACAATTTCGCCCATTTTTTCGGCGTAGAAACGACGCTGATCAACTTTTACGTAACCACGATCTTGAATCGTAGAAATGATCGATGCATAAGTCGAAGGACGACCAATACCTCGTTTTTCCAGCTCTTTAACCAGTGCTGCTTCAGTGTAGCGCGCAGGTGGCTTTGTAAAGTGCTGTTTAGGGTCAAGTGACTCTAAGCTTAGCTTATCGCCAAGTTGTACCGCAGGAAGGATTGTATCCTCGTTTTTGCCCATTGGACGTTGTACACGAGTCCAGCCGTCAAATTTAAGGATACGGCCTTTCGCTTTAAGCGTGTATTCTGCTGCTTTTACGCTGATGGTTGTTGAATCGTATTCTGCTGGTGTCATTTGACACGCGACAAACTGATTCCAAATCAAAGCGTAAAGTTTGTGCGCATCAGCATCGACACCTTGCAGGTCTTCCGCTTTAACACCCACATTTGAAGGACGGATCGCTTCGTGCGCTTCCTGTGCCCCTTCTTTACTGCCATACGTCAGCGGTTTCGCTGGTAAATACTTATCACCAAACTCAGAACCAATAAAATCACGTACAGCGTCCACAGCCTCGGCACTTAGGTTAGTCGAGTCCGTACGCATATAAGTGATATAACCGGCCTCATAGAGGCGCTGAGCTAGCATCATGGTCTTTTTCACGCCGTAGCCAAGACGTGTACTCGCTGCCTGTTGAAGCGTAGAGGTGATGTAAGGTGCTGAAGGCTTGCTCTTCGTCGGGCGATCTTCACGCTTACATACTTCGTAACTTGCATTCTCAAGCACAGACATCGCTGCTTTGGTTTCTGCCTCATTAACTGGCTTAAACGCAGAACCATCTTTCTGAGCAACAAGTAGTTTAAAGTCCGCTTTGTCTTTCGTTTTCGTATTCGCATGAATATCCCAGAATTCTTCTGGTACAAACGCGTTAATCTCACGCTCACGCTCAACTAATAGTTTCACCGCAACAGACTGCACGCGACCAGCAGATAAACCACGAGCCACTTTTTTCCAAAGTAGAGGTGAAACCATAAAACCAACGACACGGTCCATGAAGCGACGTGCTTGTTGGGCATTTACACCATCCATGTTCAGCTCACCAGGTGTCTGGAAAGCTTGTTGGATCGCGTTTTTCGTAATTTCGTTAAAAACTACACGTTTGTATCGCTCTTCATCGCCACCGATGATCTCACGAAGGTGCCATGCGATTGCTTCCCCTTCGCGGTCCAAATCGGTTGCGAGATAAACGCAATCTGCGTCTTTGGCGAGTTTTTGTAGTTCGTTGACAACTTTTTCTTTGCCTGGAAGGATTTGGTAATTCGCTTCCCAGTCATGATATGGGTTAATCCCCATTTTTTTGATCAACGCTTTGCGGTCTTTCTCTTTTTTAACGCGCGCTTTCTCTTCCGGACTCATCCCTTTTGTTGAGATGGCTGCGGCTTTTTTCTCACCAGTGCTTTGACCGGCCGTAGGCAGATCACGCACATGACCAACACTAGACTTAACAATAAAGTCTTTACCAAGGTACTTATTTATCGTCTTTGCCTTGGCTGGTGACTCCACTATAACGAGTGATTTACCCATAACTGACTCTAACGTCCTTCATAATAATGCGGGTAGAAACCTTGTTTAAAGGCCACCCGCATAATGTTCTATTTCATTGCTTCTTTTTTTACTATTGTGCGAGATGAAAAGAAGATCAACTGCTTTTTTGAAATTCAGATCCGATTGGTTGACAATTCATCGTCTTTATACTTCAAAGAGACAGGGTTCTGAAAGGTATTGAGCGGCATATCTAAACAGGCAAACTTAGCATCCGCTAATCCAATGCAATAAATTTTGTTACGCATCACAAAATAGTTTCGTTCAGTGGCTCTGTCATATCCTCCAACTAATCATACTTACACTCTAAAAATTGATCTGTTTAGGCTAAGTGAACGATTGACTGAATTAATCATGCAAACCCATTTTAGTTGTAGGTATACTCAGCGTTCTCAACTGAAATGAATGGTAGAAAAATTATGTCTGATAGAACGTTTATCGAAGAGTTCGACCTTCTTTTGATCGCTAACCAAATCATCCAAGAGCACGATGATTACATCGAGGGAATGCGAGCAACAAGCGTAGAAGAAAAAGAAGGTGTTTTAGTTTTTAAAGGTGAATACTTCCTTGATGACAAAGGTTTACCAACTTCAAATACGACTGCAGTATTCAATATGTTCAAATACTTAGCGCATCACCTTTCCAAGGAATTTACGCTGGTTAAATAGTAGCGGAAAACAAAAAAGCCAGAGTGTTATTCACTCTGGCTTTCCTGTTTCAGGTCAGGATATTTAGCAGCTTAAAGCCTTAAGTTTGTCGAAGTAGTCAGGGAACGTTTTCGACGTACACTTTGGATCGTTAATCGTCACAGGCGTATCACTAAGTGCCACCAGCGAAAAACACATCGCCATTCGATGATCATCGTAAGTATCAATCGCAGCATGCTTTAACTGAGAGACAGGTTTGACGATGATGTAGTCTTCCCCTTCTTCCACTTCCGCACCAACTTTACGTAATTCCGTCGCCATAGCTGACAAACGGTCTGTTTCTTTTACACGCCAGTTATAAACGTTACGAATAGCAGTAGTGCCTTCGGCAAATAGCGCTGTTGTCGCGATGGTCATTGCAGCATCAGGGATATGGTTGTAATCCATATCGATGCCTTTCAATTGACCAACACGTGAAATTACGTAGTCATCACCCCACTCAATTTCTGCACCCATTTTTTCAAGCGCATCAGCAAATTGAATATCACCTTGAATGCTGTTTTTACCGATACCTGTGACTTTAACTTCTCCGCCTTTGATGGCTGCCGCCGCCAAGAAGTAAGAAGCAGAAGACGCGTCACCTTCAACCAAGAAATCACCTGTAGCGATGTATTGCTGACCGGCAGGAATCACAAACTCTTGATAGTCGTTGTTGATCACATCGACCCCAAACTGCTTCATGATATGCAGGGTGATATCGATATAAGGCTTAGAAACCAACTCGCCTTCGATGTTGATGCGAATTTCACCTTCAGCCAATGGCGCAGACATTAAGAAAGCGGTCAAGAACTGACTTGAAATGGATCCATCGATAGAAACTGTACCTGCTTTTAGGCCAGTACCGACTATTTTGAGAGGCGGAAAGTTCTCGTTTTCCATGTACTCAACGTTCGCACCAGCATCTTTCAGTGCCGTGACAAGGTGACCAATTGGACGCTCTTTCATACGAGGTTCGCCCGTCAGTACATACTCCCCTTCTCCAAGACAAAGAGCCGCAGCTAATGGTCGCATCGCAGTGCCAGCATTACCGAGAAATAACTCTACCGGTTCTGAGACAGAAAACGGACGCCCAAGGCCTTCAACGAGACATTCTGTTTTATCTTCGGAAAGTTGGTATTGAACGCCGAGTTTAGTCAGCGCATTCAGCATATGACGGATATCATCACTGTCGAGGAGGTTAGTAAGGCGAGTTCTGCCTTTAGCAAGAGCAGCAAGTAAAAGAGCTCGATTAGAAACGCTTTTAGAGCCAGGAAGATTCACTTCCCCTTGAATTTTATTGATAGGTTGTAACGTTAGGCTTTCCATTAAAAGTTGATAATCCTTTGTGCCCTCAACATACGATTTTTTATGAGAGCTAAACAATTCTTCGTGAATTCAGACTACCCAAAAAAACACGACAAAACCAGAGCAAATCGGCGCTAATTTATGAATATACTCAAGTAGCCTAAAGATGCAGAATTAAAGGCATTGCCAGCGATGTAAATAAGAGCGAAAGAGGCGCGACGAAACAGCAAGCTATTTCGACTTTATTTGACGATAAGCCAGCCCTACTGTGCATGCCTGGTTAGGCTACCTTAGGTTAAAATAACGTAGGATTAATAAGCGATATCAACCCTGACTCCATCATCAAAATATAAGATACGAACTTCATCCCCTCGACTAAATAGCATATTTTTATCAACATCTTGGATAACATTAATCAGCTTGTCGCCCTTCACTTTGATGAGTAGCTCAACTAACTTATATTCAACCGTGTATTGGTAATTACTTTGATTTTGTGCAACCGCCGCACCTGCAAGTGCACCCACTGCCGTCGCAACTTCTCGTCCAGTACCACCACCAAATTGATTGCCGACTAAACCGCCTATTGTGGCACCAAGTAGCGTTTTCCAACCATTATTTTTCGATTGAACGACCTCTTGCTGAGTAATATAACGGACAGAGTCAATCTTCCCATACACCACTTCATTTACCGGCTTGGCAACATTTCTTTCATATGCTGCGTTGGCGGCAAGTGGGAAAAACAGTATGATCCAAAGCCATACTTTCACAATATTTCTTGACCAGGTCATCATAAACTCCTCTGACTCTAATGTTGGTAACGACTTCTTATGGCTATTTATTTAACTGAACTCGATGATACGTTCAACTTTCCCTCACCGTATAAAGCACTCAGCGATCCCAATGGTTTGCTTGCTTTTGGCGGTGACTTAGATCCCATGAGAATCCTCAATGGTTACTATCAAGGCATTTTCCCTTGGTATGGTCCTGGAGAACCTATTCTATGGTGGAGCCCTTCCCCACGCGCTGTTTTTGATCCCTTAGCGTTTAAACCGTCTAAAAGTCTCAAAAAATTTCAGCGTAAACATAACTATAAAGTAACGCTCAATTTCGCGACAGAAGAAGTGATTAGACTATGTTCATCAACACGTCCTGCAGAGGAAACTTGGCTCAACGAGGAAATGCAAGCGTCTTACATTGAGTTAGCTAAACTTGGTCACTGTCACTCTGTAGAAGTATGGCATGACAACGAGCTCATTGGGGGACTATATGGCATCTGCGTTGGTCAACTTTTTTGCGGAGAGTCGATGTTTAGCCTAAAAGATAACGCATCTAAAATTGCATTGTGGTACTTATGCAACCATTTGGCGTCAAAGCAAGGTCAATTAATCGATTGTCAGGTTATGAACTCGCACTTGGCATCACTTGGCGCATTTGAACTACAGCGTAACGAGTTTATGCAAAAACTACTATCTTTAAGAGAAAAACAAACACTATTTGATACCTATAAGCCCCAAGTTTTGCAGGATTCAGTATGAGTACGGATATACAACATATTCGAATTGGATTAACGAATAATCACCCTTGCAGTTACTTGCCTGAACGGCAAGAGCGTGTGGCGGTGGCACTTGATGCAGGGCTGCATACTGAAGAAAACTATCAACTACTGATGGCTAACGGTTTTCGTCGTAGTGGAGATACCATATATAAACCGCACTGCGAGCATTGCACCGCTTGCCAGCCAATTCGAGTCTCGATTCCAGACGTTAGACTAACAAAAAGTCAGAAGAGGCTGCTCAGTAAAGCACAGCCTTTACGTTGGGAAATGAAACCCGAAATGGATGAGGAATGGTTTGCGCTTTACAGTCGGTACATCTGCAAACGGCATAAAAACGGCACTATGTATCCACCAAAGCGTGATGAATTTTATCGGTTTGCCCAAACCAGCTGGTTGACCACTTCATTTTTGCATATTTACGATGAGTCAAATCAATTACTCGCCATTGCGGTAACGGATGTAATGACTCAATGTTCGAGTGCATTTTATACTTTTTTTGACCCTGACTACCCGTTATCTCTTGGCACTTTGGCAGTGCTCTATCAAATAAAATACTGCCAAGAAAACAAACAACAGTGGCTTTATTTGGGTTATCAGATTGATGAGTGTCCAGCAATGAACTATAAAACACGCTTTCAACGCCACCAAAGGCTAGTAAATCAGCGTTGGCGAGGGTAGAATACGCCTCAACTTTACATAATTACTATTTAGCGGCAGAATATAGACCGCTAATATTGCCTAATTTCTAAAGAGGATTAAATGGCTAAAGAAGACGTAATCGAGATGCAAGGCACGGTCCTTGACACTCTACCAAACACTATGTTCCGTGTTGAACTTGAAAACGGTCACGTTGTGACTGCTCACATCTCTGGCAAGATGCGTAAGAACTACATCCGTATCCTAACGGGTGACAAAGTAACTGTAGAGATGACTCCATACGACCTGTCAAAAGGCCGCATCGTCTTCCGCGCTCGTTAATCTCTGATTTTCGGATGCAATAAAAAACGGAGCAGTTTGCTCCGTTTTTTATTGCATGATTTTTATTTCCGAGTAGGTTCAGACAAACAAAAAGCGCACGATAAAATCGTGCGCTTTTACTTCCCTACGGAGCAATTAATGCATCGCTGCCTCTTTCTCACTCAAATATTCAAATTTAAGTGTGTCATTCACTAGTGTTACTTTCACAGTACCGCCGTCGACTAGAGAGCCAAACAACAATTCATTAGCCAAAGGTTTCTTAAGTTGCTCTTGGATAACGCGTCCCATTGGGCGAGCACCCATCGCCTTATCATAACCTTTATTCGCTAACCAATGGCGTGCATCTTGCGATACCTCCATTGATACGCCACGAGCATCAAGTTGCACCTGCAGTTCAACAATAAACTTATCAACAACTTGATGGATAACGCTTTCATCAAGGCTGTTAAACCAGATGATGTTATCAAGACGGTTACGGAACTCAGGAGTGAATACCTTCTTAATTTCCGCCATCGCATCGTGACTGTTGTCTTGCTGAATCAAACCAATTGATTTCTTCTCAGTTTCAGCCACACCCGCGTTGGTTGTCATAACGAGGATGACATTACGGAAGTCTGCTTTACGACCGTTGTTGTCCGTTAGCGTACCATTATCCATCACTTGCAATAGCAAATTAAAGATATCTGGATGCGCTTTCTCAATCTCATCGAGTAATACGACTGAATGTGGGTGCTTGATAACAGCGTCTGTCAGCAAGCCACCTTGGTCGTAACCGACATAACCAGGAGGTGCACCAATTAAGCGACTCACGGAGTGACGCTCACCATATTCCGACATATCAAAACGAAGTAGCTCGATCCCTAGAAGCTTAGATAGCTGCACCGTCACCTCTGTTTTACCCACCCCAGTAGGGCCAGCAAACAAGAATGAACCAACTGGTTTGTTATCCACGCCCAAACCTGCACGTGTCAGCTTGATCGCTTCGGATAATGCATCAATCGCATTATCTTGACCAAATACCAACATCTTCATCTTGCTATCTAGGTTCTTCAAGATGTCTTTATCTGAAGAAGAAACCGACTTCTCTGGGATTCGTGCCATCTTGGCAACCATCGCTTCGATATCGGCAACACCAACCGTTTTCTTACGGCGGCTTGCAGGAGCAAGACGACTGCGAGCGCCAGCTTCATCAATGACATCAATGGCTTTATCTGGTAAATGACGTTCATTGATGTATTTCGCCGAAAGTTCTACCGCGGCACGCAGTGCTTTATTGGTGTAACGTACTTCATGGTGTGCTTCGTACTTCGGCTTCAAGCCCATCAAGATTTTAGTTGTGTCATCCAGAGAAGGTTCTACAACGTCAATCTTTTGGAAACGACGGGACAACGCACGCTCTTTCTCGAAAATGTTGCTGTATTCTTGGTATGTAGTCGAGCCGATACAACGCAACTTACCGCTACTTAGTAGAGGTTTGATAAGGTTTGCGGCATCAACTTGACCACCAGAAGCCGCACCCGCACCGATGATTGTGTGTATCTCATCGATGAACAAAATTGCATCTTCTTCTTTTTCAAGCTGTTTCAAAATCGCCTTGAAGCGTTTTTCAAAATCACCACGGTACTTAGTACCAGCCAATAGAGAACCAATATCCAATGAGTAAATCACGCTGTTTTGAATAACTTCCGGGACCTGCCCTTCTACAATTCGCCAAGCAAGACCTTCTGCGATGGCTGTTTTACCTACCCCGGCTTCACCCACTAATAATGGGTTATTCTTGCGGCGGCGGCAAAGTACTTGAATAGTGCGCTCTAGCTCTTTATCGCGACCAATCAGTGGATCGATATTGCCATCTTTAGCGACCTGATTAAGGTTAGTCGCAAAGCTTTCCAAACGTTCTTCAGAATTCGGCTCTTCGACACTCTCTGAACTGAACGAATCTGATGATGGGTCTTCGCTTGCACCTGACGCTTTAGTAATACCATGGGAGATAAAGTTAACAATATCTAATCGGGAGATGTCGTTTTTCTTCAGTAGGTAGGCGGCATGCGACTCTTGCTCACTGAAGATCGCCACAAGCACGTTTGCACCTGTTACTTCGTTGCGGCCAGACGACTGTACATGAAAGACGGCGCGTTGTAGCACACGTTGAAAACTCAAAGTCGGCTGGGTTTCACGCGTCTCATCACTGTCTGGGATAAGAGGCGTAGTTTGATCGATGAATATATCGAGTTCGTTACGTAAAGCGTCAAGATCCGCTTTACAAGCTAAAAGGGCTTCCTTAGCTGCATCATTTTCCAATAATGCAAGTAGGAGGTGTTCGACAGTCATAAACTCGTGGCGTTTATCTCGCGCCCGAGCAAATGCACCGTTAAGGCTTGACTCTAGTTCTTTATTTAGCATAAGTACCTCCCGAAAAAACAACTTGGGTTGTTCGAGCAAGTCTTCTTTGTTTACGCTTGCTCCATAGTGCAAAGTAGCGGATGTTCATTTTCCCTTGCGTACATCGTAACTTGCGCTACTTTTGTTTCGGCAATTTCTGCACTGTATGTGCCACAGATTGCCTTTCCTTCATAGTGAATCTTGAGCATGATCTGAGTCGCTTTATCAATGTCATGTGAAAAGAATCGCTCAAGTACCTCTATGACGAAATCCATAGGTGTATAGTCATCATTATTTAGTACAACATTGTACAGCTTAGGTGGCTGAACTTTCGTACTTTCTCGCTCCAGAAGATCAGAGTCCGGAGTGACCCATTCAAAATTTTTACTCATGGCAATTCAAAGATATCGTATCAAAGGGTTGATGTTTTCGACCTATAAAAACAATCTACCACAAGCGTGCAGCGCGGTGTAGTGAGATATGGCACCGAATTCGATCTTTGATCGATAAAAGTTGCTACCTAATATAGAGACTAATGCAGGTCTTGAGGGGGCGCAAATAAAAGATGCTTGTCGATAAGTTACACATTTTTACTTATAAAATAACTTTCTTTTTACCCCCTCCGAGCTATTGCGAAACATCTCTCAGTCTTCTACCGAGATCACACTTCCTAACTGAGAATGGGGTAATTATCACGAAAACTTCATTTTTTATTCAGTTAGAGGATTCATCTATCATAAGCAACACGAACAGTATGGTTTTTCCAGTGAATACTACTTTGCAGGCTAATTGACCAAACTTCCGCGTATATACGAAAAACTGTTTGCAAATTTGTTAATCTCAAAAGTGATTTGTTTTCAATTATGTTTCTGTTTGTTGCTTAATGCTATTGACTGTCGGGATTCATTGACTACAGTGGAAAGTGTTGATGCATAAATCGTCATTTTGAATCCATTTGTTTTTAAGCAGCTTGGTGAATGTGATTTCTCATTGACTAGATGTTTGTTAGCGTTCGCTGACAATAGTAGTACCAGGTTAAAGGTATAACTTGGTTGTTGTAACAACTCAGTAAAAAATGCATGAGGGATGTAAAAGCATGGCTACAGGTACAGTAAAGTGGTTTAACAATGCCAAAGGATTTGGGTTTATTTGTTCAGATGAAGAAGAGGGAGATATCTTTGCCCACTACTCAACTATCCAGATGGACGGTTATCGTACACTGAAAGCAGGCCAACAAGTCTCATACGAGATTGAAAAAGGTCCCAAAGGCTGTCACGCGAGTAGCGTCGTGCCTCTTGAAGGTCAAGCCAAATAATTAGAGCGCTGTCGAAAAATAAAAATATTGCTCTCGAAACATCATTTTGATGTTCTGAAGAGAAAAATAAACCCGCCAAGATAGCGGGTTTCTTACTATTTGTAGCTTATGAAATGCAGATAGACCACATACAAAGTATTGATAAAATAAGAAACACGCCGAAAGCGACGTGCTCTTTTCATCTATTTTACTTGTTAATGATCGCGTTAAAGGTTTCGCTTGGGCGCATCAACTTAGAAACCAATGCATCATCTAGCAGATAGTAACCGCCCAGTTCTCCTTTCACACCCTGTGCGTTGTTTAGCTCAGCGACGATTTTTTCTTCATGCTCTGACAACGCTTTCGCAATCGGTGCAAACTCAGCAGCGAGATCAGCATCGTCTGTTTGCTCGGCAAGTGCTTTCGCCCAGTAAAGTGCGAGGTAGAAATGACTACCGCGGTTATCTAATTCGCCCACTTTACGTGATGGAGACTTGTTGGTATCTAAAAACTCACCAGTCGCTTTGTCTAGCGTATCCGCCAAAACTTGTGCTTTCGGGTTGTTTGCCACCACACTTAGATGTTCTAGGGATGCAGCTAGTGCTAAGAACTCACCTAAAGAATCCCAACGAAGGTGATTCTCTTTTTCTACTTGTTGAACATGCTTAGGAGCAGAACCACCAGCACCGGTTTCAAATAGACCACCGCCATTCATCAATGGAACGATAGATAGCATCTTAGCTGACGTGCCTAACTCTAGAATTGGGAACAGGTCTGTTAGGTAGTCACGAAGAACGTTACCCGTTACAGAGATAGTATCCAGACCCGCTTTCATACGCTCTAGCGAGTACTTACAAGCATCAACAGGAGATAGGATCTTAATCTCTAGACCTTCAGTATCGTGCTCTGGTAAGTAGGTATTTACTTTCTTAATGAGTTCAGCATCGTGCGCACGGTTTTCGTCTAGCCAGAATACAGCTGGAACACCTGTTGCACGTGCGCGAGTCACTGCTAGTTTAACCCAATCTTGGATTGGTGCGTCCTTCACCTGACACATACGGAAGATATCGCCTTCTTCAACCGCTTGCTCTAACAATACGTTACCCGCAGTATCAACAACGCGAACGGTACCCGCTGCATCTAGAATGAACGTCTTGTCGTGAGAACCATATTCTTCTGCCTTTTGAGCCATTAAGCCAACGTTAGGCACGCTACCCATAGTGGTCGGATCAAATGCGCCGTGCTCTTTACAGAAATCAATCACCGCTTGGTAAATACCTGCGTAGCTACGATCTGGTATCATCGCTTTGGTGTCTTTTTGTTTACCATCTGGTCCCCACATTTGACCAGAAGAGCGAAGCATTGCTGGCATAGAAGCGTCTACAATAATGTCGCTTGGTACATGTAAGTTTGTGATACCACGATCAGAGTCAACCATCGCAAGTTCTGGTTGAGTTTGGTAAACCGCTTGAATGGCCGCTTCAATTTCTGCTTTTTGCGCTTCAGGTAGAGACTCAATTTTCGAGTAGACATCACCAATGCCATTGTTTACATCAACGCCCAGTTCTTCAAACAGCTTACCGTATTTATCGAAAACGTCTTTGTAGTAAACTTTCACTGCATGGCCGAAAATGACTGGGTCAGAAACCTTCATCATCGTCGCTTTCATATGAAGAGACAGCAGCACGTCTTGTGCTTTCGCTTCAGCAATCTCTTTCTCGAAAAATTCAACCAGCGCCTTCTTCTTCATCACTGAAGTGTCAATGACTTCTTTATCTAGTAATGGGAAAGCCGGCTTAAGCTCTTTAACTGTACCGTCATTACCGACGAACTCGATTTTGACCTCTGTTGCGCCAGAGATGGTTGTCGACTTTTCGCTCCCAAAGAAGTCGTTATCTGACATGCTCGCGACATGAGACTTAGACTCTGATGACCACGCACCCATTGAATGTGGATTTTTCTTCGCGTAGTTCTTAACCGAAGTTGGAGCACGACGGTCTGAGTTACCTTCACGAAGTACTGGGTTAACCGCACTACCTTTGATTTTGTCGTAAGCCGCTTTAATCGCTTTCTCTTCGTACGTGCTCGGTTCTTCTGGGTAGTTTGGTAAATCGTAACCTTTCGCCTGAAGCTCTTTAATCGCCGCTTTAAGCTGAGGAACTGAAGCTGAAATGTTAGGCAGCTTGATGATATTTGCTTCTGGAGTTTGAGCTAGTTCACCAAGCTCTGTCAACGCATCGCCAATGCGCTGTTCTTCTTTTAGATGCTCTGGGAAGTTAGCGATAATTCGACCTGCTAGTGAAATATCACGAGTATCTACATTGATGCCAGACGATGCTGTGAATGATTGAATGATTGGTAGTAATGAATAAGTTGCTAGCGCCGGCGCTTCATCAGTGATGGTGTAGATAATTGTAGGTTTTTCTGTAGGCATGAAATTTCCCTATTTTTTAATCAACTTGTTGGCTGATCAACTCAGCGTCTGAGTTGGTTTAATTGACGCATTGCTGCACGTTAGCAGTACATGTCTCCTCACTAACGCCACATGCGGTTCGCACTCTTTGTTGTAGTTTGAAGCTCTGGGCTCTGAATCCATGAGTGCACTGATATAATTAAACAAATAACACGAATTAGTCTATCATTCTGTGCGCGTTTGTTAGTTTTAGGCGCGCAAATCATATCCGATCATGAGAAAACTTAAAACTTTCAAACACAGTTCATTTACATTTTTGCAGGGTAGTTAACATGTCATCTCGTACAGGTCATGAAAAAGGTCGCGGTCGCAATCAATCCCAAACGGGCCGATTTAAACACTCAGGAGCTCGCAATAGCTCAAAGACTCGTACTCAAACAAACCGTCGCCCTGTTCGCTCAGCAAGAAACCAAAAGCCAAAAGTGGATCCAAAAGACCGTAAAGTCATTATATTCAACAAGCCTTACGACACGCTCAGTCAATTTACCGATGGTGATGGTCGCAAAACGTTAGCGGACTATATCCCAATCAAAGATGTCTATGCGGCTGGCCGATTGGACCGAGACAGCGAAGGTTTGATGGTGCTCACTAACGATGGCATCTTGCAGGCGAAGCTCACGCAGCCAAAGTCAAAATCCCCGAAGACTTATTGGGTTCAAGTCGATGGCGCTCCTCTAGAGCAAGATCTTGAAAAATTGAGAAAGGGAGTAGAGCTAAAAGATGGTATGACCCTACCAGCCGAAGTTGAAGTGATTCCAGAACCACAAGTCTGGGACAGAACTCCTCCTGTTCGTTTTCGCGCAAATATCCCTACCACTTGGTTAGCCATTACCATTATTGAAGGAAGAAATCGTCAGGTGCGTCGCATGACTGCGCACATTGGCTTCCCTACTTTGCGCCTCATTCGTCATTCGATGGGTGATATCGTCCTTAAAGACCTAATGCCTGGTGAATGGAGAGAAATCTCTCTCTAATAGGCAGAAAAGATAAAAGCAGGCTCAAAGCCTGCTTTTTAGATTCGTACTTTTTCAGTTAAGCCCTATCTAATGAACTAAGGGATTACTGCTCAGCAAGCCAGTTTTTAAATGCCGCTTTTTCCGCCGGAGACGCTTTCTGGTACATCGTCTTTAACACATCAACCATTGGACTGTCTTCAGCCACTGTTATTGTTCGGGTATCGCTAGTCTCAACTCGAGGCTCAATATCGCTTACTGATTGCTGATGCTGGTTCACAGTTACATAACTAACGGCAACACTCGCGATACCTCCTGCAATATTGTAGTTACGAGATTCTTGAGGGTAATTACGACCAATCTGAACACCATCTGACTCTAATACATCTTCGACCAAAGCAATAGGTTGACCTTTGGTGTCCAGAAGTTGCCAATCTAAAGGTGAGATGTTGTTTTGCGCTTGACGAAGAGTTTTAAACTCTGGTAGTTCAAACTTTAGTTTTTCATTTTCAACATCAAACTTAGCGATGATCACGTCACTGTAAACTGTCTTAAGGTTTTCGTTAATTTCGAATGTAGGTTGATATTTGAAGACAATTTGATTCGTTCCATCAGGTAGTTCGATTGTCTTCTCACTAGAAAAAAGACCACCTTCTAGATCTGGTTTCTCCATGTTGACGGCTAAAAGCTTCACGTCTTCAGGAACCACTAAAGTCGTTGCAGCGTAGAGGTTTGTACTGGCAAAAATAGACAACGCCATTGCCACTTTTAATGATAACTGCATAGAATTTTTCATCCTTATCTTCATAGTAAAAGACCCAGCATATAGCTGGGTCTTACAATATCAAACTGGGTATTGATTACCAGTAGAAACGAGCACCAACACCGAAGTTAGTTGCGTCGTCTGTATCTTTGTTGTCGAAGTCAGTACCTTCGAAAGTGTAACCCGCTTCTGCGAATACACGTGCCCATTTAGAGAACTTGTATTCAACACCAGCGTAGAACCAAGAAGAGTCTGCGTCTACTTTACCTGCTTCGTCAGTAGACTGAGCTAGGTACTCGTAACCAGAGTATAGAGTTGTTTTAGGAGCAACAGCGAACATACCAGCTACAACAATGTAGTGTGAATCAACTGTTGATTTACCTAGTTTATCTTCGTTTTCGTTGTAGTAGTACGTTGCACCCAGAGTGTGCTCGTTTAGTGCGTACTCAGCAGTTACTTCAAAAGATAGGTTTTCGTTATCAGTACGCTCTGTGTGAGAAACTGTTTGCTCTACACCATTAAGAACTAGTTTTTTCTCTTTAGTTACGTTGATGTCGTTGTTCGCAGTAAGTACACCAGCGTGTAGAGATAGGTCGTTGAAAGATTTACCAACGAATACTTCTAGTACTTCTTCGTTAGAATCTTTTTCGCCTAGCGCGTAACCAGCTTTTAGCCAGAATGCGTCATTTTCGTAAGCGTATTTGATTTGAGAATCGTTGTTCCAAGCGTGACCGTATGCAGTTTCCGCTGCGTTACCACCGAAGAAGTAAGAGTAATCTGCGAAGTATACGTCATCAGCCCAAGTACCTTCTTTACCGAAGCGAAGAGTACCCATATCACCCATATCAAAACCGATGATGTGGCGACGTACGTATACTGAATCATCAGTACGCTCGCTTGAATCAGCACCTGCGTCGTAGTTGTCACCTAGAGCAACACCGATCTCAACTTCACCCAGAACTTTTAGGCTTTCGTCAACAACGTAAACTGCGTTCACACCAGTACGAGAAGAGCTAGTGTTTAGCTCTGCTGTGTGATCAGTTTTTTCTGTGAATAGAAGAGTTGGACGTAGCTGACCGTAGAAATCTACAGAACCTTCTTCAGATTTGAATACTTCAGCTGCGTTCACTGAAGTTGCAGACGCAACTACAGCTAGTGCTAATAGAGTTTTTTTCATAATTAATCCACTGCCTTTTCTTAGTTCGGGATATCCTTGTCTGGTTCCCTTTTTTTATATGTTTGAGATAGAGCGTTAACAAAACGTTATACAGCGCCTTCTCAAAATCTGGAGCTAAGAGTGCAAAAGATTATTCTGGCTGTCAAATTTTCTAAATACCAATGTAAAAAAACAAAAATAACATTTAAAAACAATAACTTGTAAAGTTTATCTTTATTTATTCGACGAACATCTAATCAATCCTCTTGATTTTTCATAATTTATAAAACCATTAACAATGAGATTTTAAACCCAAAACAAATACTAAAAAACACAATATATAGAATAAAAAACCATACAAATATCATATTTGGAGTTTTATATTTTTCATATAATGAAATTAATTTCATTTAGATAAGGTTCAATATTTTTTTGTGAAGAAGATCTACATTCCTCATAAAAGCATTCCGTTTTGTGAACTACTGTACAACTAGTGATGTGTGCTACTATTCGCCTCCAACGCATTTGAGGCCCGTATGCTGACCAGTAACATTCAAAAATCGATTCGTAATAGCTATCAAAACCTGCAAGATCAACTTGATAACTTTGTACCTAGAAGAGCACAAAACTACCTTGTTGCAGAGATTGCAAAAACGCTGTGCGGTCAGTACCACAAATCTAACCGAATACTGGTTGCAGAAGCAGGGACTGGAATTGGTAAGTCGCTCTCCTATCTAATGGCTGCCATCCCCGTGGCTGTACATAACAATAGAAAAGTGGTTATCTCAACGGCGACCGTAGCTCTGCAAGAGCAGCTCATAAATAAAGACCTCCCTCTTTTTCGTCGGATTACCGACCGAGAGTTTTCTTTTATTTTGGCAAAAGGCCGTCAACGCTATTGTTGTGCAGAAAAACTTGCTTCAGCTTGTGGTGCTGATGGTGGTCAGTTAGCCATGTTCGAAACCAAGCCTAAGCAAAAAGATATAGAGCTGTTGGAAACAATGCATCGCTCTCTTGCGCAAGGTAAATGGGATGGTGACCGTGATTCTTGGCCTAAAACCATCGATGATAAGCTTTGGCAACTGATTGTCAGTGATAAACACAGTTGCAATAACAGTCTACCGGGCCATCGCGGCTGTCCATTTCAAAAAGCGCGCTCGGAGCTGGATAAGAATGATGTCATCATTGCGAACCACTCTCTCGTCATGGCAGACGCAGACTTGGGGGGCGGAGTAATCTTACCTGAGCCAGAAAACACGATATACGTCTTTGACGAGGCACATCACTTACCTCACGTCGCCCGCGATCATGCTTCAGCATCTGCGAGCTTAAAAGGTGCGGCAGCATGGCTTGAGAAGTTAAATCAGTCGATTAGCAAGTTTTCGTCGCTCGCAGACGAGAAGCGCGTAGCTCGATTTCGCAACGACCTTCAAGACGCGGTTCAGAACTTGATACCAGCACTGGCTCAACTGCCTAAACAGTTCGATCCAGCTCAATTTGAAGAGAGTATCTACCGCTTTGAGCACGGTGAACTACCAGAATGGCTAGAGAACCAATCCAAAGAGTTAAAGCAGTTCAGTAAAAAAGCAAATCAAAGTGTGGCAAAAATTGCCGACCTTATTGCGGAAAGAGTAAAAGATGGGGAGCTTACGACAAGATTGGCTGAACCAGCGCTTGCAGAACTCGGCTTCTACATTCAAAGGTTAGAAAACCTAGCGCAAGTCTGGCACTTGATGGCTGAGCCAACTCGTGAAAAAGGTGCGCCTTTGGCTCGCTGGTTAGAAACCCACCCCGATCGCGAGGGTGATTTCATTGTGAGTGTTTCTCCGCTTGAAATTGGATGGCAACTCGACCAACAAATTTGGAGCAGGTGCATTGGCGCCATTTTAGTTTCCGCAACGATGCGTGCATTAAACTCCTTCCATTACTTTTGCCATCAGGTTGGTATTGATGGAAAACCAGAATCAGGCACACAGTTTTTAGCGCTTGCGTCACCATTCGATTACCAAAACCAGGCAGAATTGCTCATCCCTGCGATGAAATATGAACCACCAGCGCCTCAATTTACTGAATATCTTATTGAGATATTGCCTAAGTACTTGGAAGACAAGAAAGCCAACTTAGTATTATTCTCATCCTATTGGCAGATGAACCAAGTTGCGAAGGCGCTGTCTTCGGAGTTCATAAAAAAAGGCTGGGCGTTGCAAGTTCAAGGTGAAAGCTCACGTCAAGAAATTCTAAAAAAACATAAAAAGCTAATAGAATCAAATAAAACCAGCATCTTATTTGGTACTGGCAGTTTCTCTGAGGGGCTAGATTTACCTGGCGCATTACTTGAAAACTTGGTGATTACAAAAATTCCATTTGGTGTTCCAACCTCCCCTGTCGAACAGGCTCACTCCGAATATATCGAGAAAAAAGGAGGGAACCCGTTTATGCAAATAACTGTACCTGACGCAAGCAAAAAGCTGATCCAGAGCGTAGGTCGCTTACTGCGTAAAGAGAGAGATTCTGGTAGAGTAACGATTCTTGATCGACGCCTAGTCACTAAGCGATACGGACAAGCCTTAATCGACTCACTACCTCCATTTAAACGTAAAATAGAATATTAGAAGAATCACCATTTATGGAAATGATTGAGCCAACTATGCTGTTGGTGTTGGCGCTTGTCGCTTTTGTCGCTGGATTTATTGATGCAGTTGCCGGTGGTGGTGGCATGCTAACCGTACCTGCTCTACTATCGTTGGGCTTGCCGCCCCATATTGCACTAGGCACCAATAAACTTGCGGCTACCTTTGCCTCTTCTACTGCGGCATTTACGTACTACAAGAAACGTTTATTCAAGCCTCAATGCTGGGGAAGAGCATTTGTAGCGACGCTTGTCGGAGCAACATTAGGTACCCTACTTGTGGACGCGATTAGCACGGATTGGCTAGAAAAAGGGTTACCTCTTGTTATTTTAGCGGCGGCGTTATACACCGTCTTCCATAAAACACCACACTCTCCTCATCAAAGTCCAATTCCCGAGCCTTGCCCAAAACTTCATAGAAAACAGTACATGCAAGGATTATCCATAGGGTTCTATGACGGGCTCGCAGGGCCTGGAACTGGGGCTTTTTGGACGGTCAGTTCAATGGCTCTGTATCGGCTGAATATCTTGCTCGCCTCTGGCTTAGCAAAAGCAATGAACTTTACCAGCAACTTTACGTCTTTGATTACGTTTGCAGTCCTCGGTCATATCAACTGGGTGCTAGGCTTAACAATGGGGGTATGTTTAATGGCTGGCGCTTTTGTTGGCGCGCATTCCGCCATTCGGTTTGGTTCTAAATTCATTCGCCCTGTATTTGTTACTGTCGTCAGTATACTGGCCATAAAATTGGCTTATGACGCATGGTTTGTAGGTTTGTCATGAACATTTCTCAACTCCAGGAAAACCTAGAACAAATGGCGAAGCAAGCCGCTGTTCTTGACCGTCAAAGAGGCGAACACCATGTTCCGCTTTTTGATGAGCGCTTATTTGGTTGTCGCTCTCGCTTACTTACTCCTTGCGTAAAAGAAGCAAAAGCCACGCTGGATGCGATTGTGCGTGAGCAAAATGAAGGTAAGCTCACCGCTTTGCGTGCTGAGTACCTCACTGAACGGTTAGTAGCGCAAATAGGTGCGATTCAACGCGAGATTTCTACCACCAAAATTCGTAAGAATGAAATCAAACATAGCAGCCATTTCCGCAAGCCTATCAACGTGCTTTATCAGGAGCTCGCTCAACACCAAGAGTGGGCAAGACGCTTGCGCGAGATGGTGTTAGAAAAAGAACGTGCTGTCGAAAGCGCTCCGAGTTTTATGCGTGCCGAAGCTCAAAAAGTGTTACTAGCAACCGAGCAACGTTTAGCGCGTTGTGAAGCAGCACTTCTTAAGCTAGAGAACCAAATTACACATAGGGAAAAACATCAATAATGGCTGACCAACCAACCTCGCCTTTAGATGACGCACCTGAAGAGATCAAACTGGCTGTCGATTTAATCTATTTGCTTGAGAGCAATGAGATAGATCCAGAAGTTGCGCTTAACGCTTTGAAGATCGTGCAAAATGACTTAGAAAACAAATTAAAAGCAAAGTAGCTCAGAGCGTTTCACTCCTTTCACGAGACTCATTTTCAGTGCTCTTACACAATGATACTATTCATAAAAAAGTACGCCCCCAAAAGGATAAATAATGAAAGTAATCAGCTTTAACATCAATGGACTACGTGCGCGACTGCACCAACTCCAAGCGCTAATCGACAAACACCAACCTGATGTGATTGGTCTTCAGGAAATTAAAGTTCACGATGAAGCATTCCCGATTGAAGCTGTCGAAGCCATGGGCTACAAAGTGTATTTCCATGGTCAAAAAGCACATTACGGCGTAGCAATGCTTTGTAAGCAAGAGCCTCTACACGTACAAAAAGGGTTCCCGACGGATAACGAGGAACATCAAAAGCGAATGATCATGGCAACGTTTTTAAATGAAAACGGCGAGAAGGTCACTGTGCTAAACGGCTACTTCCCTCAAGGGGATAACATCAGCCACGAAACAAAATTCCCATACAAACGTCAGTTTTATAAAGATCTGATGACCTACCTAAACGATCATCACAATAGTGACGAGCAATTGATTGTTATGGGTGACATAAACATCAGCCCTATTGATGCAGATATCGGTATCGGCGAACCAAACCGTAAGCGTTGGCTAAAAACAGGTAAATGTTCATTCCAACCGGAAGAGCGCGAATGGCTGAAAACCTTGCTAGATTGGGGCTTTGAGGACACCTTCCGCAAGCTATATCCAGAAGTGAACGATCAATTCTCGTGGTTTGATTATCGCTCTCGCGGATTTGATGATAACCGAGGTCTACGAATTGATGTCATTTTGGCGACCCCTTCTCTCGCGCAAAAATGTATTGAGTCGGGTATCGATTATGAATTGCGCGGTATTGAAAAACCTTCAGACCACGCTCCAATTTGGTCGACGTTCAAGTAATACATAACTGAGCAATAAGCGGGACTCAACGCTAAGCTTAACCCATGAAAAAGGGAGACTCTGTCTCCCTTTTTCATGCAAGTTACTTTCTACTCAGCTAGTTCAGCGGCCAAACCGTTTGACCATCAACACTGACTGGCGTTTGAGCAAATTCGTTCAGACAGTAGCCGGTATTGCTGCTTGCAAAGTAAGTGAGCGGCATCGGCGGTAGATTCAGCGCCACAACCTGCTGTTTCGCTTTTTCTGTGAACGAGAAGCCCCACATATCTAAATAGCTCGTCATGTCTCGCTGAGAGATGTAGCTCAGAGCAATAAGCAACCAGTCGTTGTTTGAGATGCTATTTGCCTCTTCACGAGAGTAGTTGGCGAAACCAATACTCAATCGTCTCTCATTCCAAAGCGCATCATCCGATTTTAAGCGGTTAAACTCACGTTCAATCAGGTGCAATCGCGCCAATAAATGCCAACCATTTTGCAGTACACCTTCATGCTGCGTCGCCATCATCATTTGAATGTAAACGCGAGCTCCCCAACTCCAACCAGTTTGATTTTGCGCTGCCATGTAAGCGTTTGGATCCGCTTGAGTTCGGCTTGCTTGCAATAATTCAAACTGGCCTTTGAAATCCAAACTTTGGCAAGTTGAAACTTTCCCCGTATTCTGGAAGAAACGAGACTTACTGTAATACGAGTAGTAATTGGTCGTTGAATGCCCTTCCCAGCCTGCAAATCGGAATCGACCTTTTTCCAAGCCATGACCAAGCTCATGTAAATCACCGTGACCGAGTGGGCTGAATGACCAGTAAGCATCGTATGGGTTACCAGAACAGCCGTAACCACACGTCGCTTGGTCAGCGTTCATATGCTTCACCATATCAATATTGGCGATTTCCCAACCTTGATTTTTGGCATACTGGATAATTTCCGGAACCTCATCGATCCCCGGCCCTTGGAAACCAGCCAAGACATGTGGGTAGTTATGAACATACTCTTCTGTCGCCAGGGCCATTTCAGCTGGTGTCGACCACATCTCATCGTTGACCGACTCTAACATCTTGTCACGCTTTGAGTGCACTTCAAACCCAGGGGTGATCAGCTCGGCCCAATCAAACAAATTGGCTTCTAGCTGCTGAATAAAGGTGTCGTTGTCCTTCTCACTTCTCCATACAGGATGCTGTGCCACATAGTTAAATCTCAGTTCAACCGGAATATCATTTTTGTCAAAGTGAACCTGTACTGGGCCGCCATAAGGAGATGTCAGCGTGATGGTTTCACCCGCTTTAACTTCGTAAGCAAATGAAGTCAGCATTTTTGGTCGCGTGTATCCATCTTTGCTGAACTCATGAGTTGCGCCACTTCTTAAACTGTTGATGACAATTTTAGTCGTCACTTCATTACTGTCATTGCGCGTGACCGTAAAGGTCTCCCCAGGAAGCGCATACACACCAGCAGAGCGGAAGTTACGCTTTGATTCCATATTAATCGTTGCGCTGATTCTCTTTACTTCGGGGCTAAACTCACTACGGCTGAAGTTCCCCATATTTGGTTGTTTTGGGTTCACGCTTCGGCTGTTGTATTGTACGTAATCGGCAAAATACGATTTTAGGAATTCGGTCGTTTGGGTTGATTGTTTGTCCATTGGGAACACAACCGTTTGACGATAGTGATCAGCCAGCAATACCATGAGTTTTTCGTATTGGTAGCCATCTTGATTAAACAAATCTACTTTTTGTTCATCAAGCTTTTTCAACCGATGGCGAATACTGTTTGCCCCTGCATAAAATTGACTTTCCATATTCGCAGTGTCAGGACAAGATTTGTCCTCACACTGTGACAAGTCAACATTGAAGTTTTGAGATTCAAAACGAGACAACAGCGCTTGTTGCGTAGCAACAGAGTCTGGCACGAAGTTCATGAGTGATGAAGGCGCCCAATCAACCAAGCCTAACTTACGCCAATAGTTATCTCCCACATAATCAACATGGAATTTTTCCAAAATGTCTCGGCCAAGTTCAGTTAGTCCTCCATCCCAATGCAGGTATAGAACAGGAATTTGGGCTTGCTCAGCGTATGCCAGAGCATCGAGTACTTGTTGGTTGGTGTCGCCAGATTGCAGATGCTGTGACAAGATCAATAAGTTTGGAGTATTGGTTTGCAAGCAGCTAAGTAGCTTCGAACCATCGCATAGGTTGGCCTCGTTAAACGCCAACTCTTGTGAAACATTGTCTTTCAGCCAATTCCGAGTCGCTTGCTCATCAGGGAAGTAATAAGACTGATCCATTTGCGCGATGACAACGTTTGAAGTAGTTCCGCCTGACAACCAAGTGACCAGGTTGCTTAGCCATTGAGTCATCGCTGCATTCGAAGACTCGGGAAAGCGTTGTGCCGTTCTAAATGGGTTACTACCTAATAGCGCATAACGTTGACCATTAGCTTTTTCTCCAGCAACGCCAATTGACAACGCCTGATCTTTATAACCGTTGGCCATGGCCTTGTTGGTCATCAAGATGGTGTCGTTGAACCCATACTGAGGTGCCAAGATCGCTGCATCATGGGTTGGATCCCAATAAAGGCCAGAAAGGTTTTTCGCAATTGCAGATTTGATCGTATTCGACTGTTTCTTGTGCCCTTCCACAACTTGCCGACTTTCTCGGATGAAATCGTTCGGGTCAGAAACGAGCAGTGCATTACCAGTTTCCAGAGCTTGTTGAACTGGAGCTGGCGTTGGTTTTACTTGAGCATTAGATTGTGACTCTCCCTCTCCCCCACCACATCCAGTGGCAACGGCGGCAAGGCCCAACGATAGAATTGTTTTTTTCATTTTTACTTACTAAACAATGGGTTTATCAAATATTAATGTAAGTACATGAATAAAAAGAAATAGTCTTTTGTATCGGTAGGGAAAATAGGAATGAAGATAACAAAATCATCAAAAAGCAATGGTACCCATTCCGATACCATTGCTGACACTAATAATTAACTTAAAGGACGTAGGTATGCCAAGAAGCGCTTCTCTGCCACTTTAAAGCACCACAAGATCATAAACGTCAGTGCCATGTAGAACAGCCCCGCCGTTAGGAAAGATTCAAATGGCGCATAGTAACGTGAGTTAACTAAGCGCGCAGCGCCAGTTAGATCCATAATGGTAACGATACCCGCGACCGCACTACCGTGCAGCATGAAAATCACTTCGTTTGAATAAGCTGGTAATGCTCGACGCAGTGCACTCGGCAAGATAATACGTCTGTATGTCATAAACTTACTCATCCCATACGCTTTGGCAGCTTCTACTTCACCTTTGGGCAAGCCATTAATCGCACCACGAATAATTTCTGCAGTATAAGCCGACGTATTAAGAATAAAAGCGACTAAAGCACAGAACCAGGCGTTTTCCCACAAGGTATCTTTCACAGGAAAGAACTGATCCATACCGTAGTAAATCAAATACAACTGAACCAGCAACGGTGTTCCACGGAAAAAGTAAATGAATCCCCAAGAAGGTAAGCTAAAGGCATAATTCGTACTATTACGTGCCACAGCTAATGGAATCGAGACACACAAACCGATAACCAACGCTAATCCTACCAGCCAAACTGTCGTCCAAAGTCCCTGAAGATAAGTTGGGAAGCTTTCAATAATCAAAGAAAAATCCATAACTTACCTCGCATGAATACTGAACTTACGCTCAACAAGCTTGAGTAGCCCGGTCGAAACGCTGGTAAAAAACAGAAAGATGAGCGCGACAGCCATGTAAAAGGTAAACGGCATTTTCGTCGTACCTGCCGCCAACGAGCTCATTCTCACCATGTCATCCAGGCCGATGATGGAAACTAACGCTGTGGTCTTGAGTAACACTAACCAGTTATTACCAAATCCAGGTAATGCATGACGAATCATCTGAGGCAGTAAGATTCTTCTAAACGATAAGGCTGAGCTCATACCATAAGCTTTCGCCGCTTCTAGTTCACCTTTGTCCACCGCCATGATCGCTCCGCGAAAAGTCTCCGCCATGTAGGCACCAAAGATAAAACCAATCGTGAGTACACCTGCAATAAATGGGCTGACATCAATATAGTCGGGTAAGTAAGACGTCCATTCATGGTTTGGATCACTCGAAGCAAACCACTCATTGAGCGTTTCGTTAATGGAGTACAGGCTATTGTTTAAAAGTATTTGTCCACCAAAGAAAATCAGCATCATCAGAACCAAATCAGGAATGCCGCGAATGACGGTGGTGTAAAGAGTGGCAATCGCCCTTGCCCATTTGTAAGGCGCTAACTTAGCTAATGCGCCAAGCATACCTAAGATCACGGCAAGAAGGAGTGAAAGCACTGCAACTTCTATCGTTACTAAAGCCCCTTTTAAAATCGAAGCTTCGTATCCTTGTAAATCTAGCATAGGTGAGTTCCTAATCCCTAAACTCAAAAAATCGACCGTTGACTACTTCTAGGAACAAGCCAACGGTCGCTTAATTACGGTTTATTCACCGTACACATCGTAGTTAAAGTATTTACCAGCAATTTCTTGATAAACACCTTTCTCACGTAGTGAAATTATCGCCGCGTCCAATTTCTTCGTTAGATCTTTATCTTGTTTACGCACGGCAATACCAAAACCTTCACCGAACCACTTAGGATCGGTCAATGACGGACCAACAAACTCGTACGCGTCGCCGCCCGCTTTATTAAGCACACCTTCTTCTAGAGCAGAGGCGTCGCCCAATACAGCGGCAACACGACCATTGGCTAAATCTAGGTAAGCCTCATCAAAAGAACCGTAACGAACAATTTCTACTTTATCGCCATAGTTATCTGTCAGATATTTGTCGTGTGTTGTTGCACGTTGAACGGCGATTTTCTTGCCATCTAGGTTGTCAAAATCCAGATTCGCGCCCTTCTTGGCAATAAATTTGTTTGGAATCAGTGCGTATTTGCCAGTGAAATCGACTTTCTTCTTACGCTCTTCAGTAATAGACATCGCAGCAATGATTGCGTCGTACTTACGCGCTAATAGAGAAGGAATGATGCCATCCCAATCTTGCGCGACAATCTTACATTTCACCTGCATTTCTTCACAAAGCGCGTTGGCCATGTCTACGTCGAAGCCTTTCAGAGAACCATCCGTTTCTGTCCAGCTAAACGGAGGGTAAGCACCCTCAATGCCGAAGCGAACTGTTTTCCATTCTTTCGCTTGAGCGACACCAGATACTGCCGTTGCAGCGATCGTTGCTGCTAATAACCACTTTTTCATTTCCATACTCCTGTGATTGCTATTTTATTTCGTTTTGTTTGTTGTGCTGGCTTAGGAGGCAATAGTCTGCCGCCTAAAAATATTAGTAAATGGATGAGATAAACTGCTGTAATCGTTCTGAATCCGGGTTTGTAAATAGCTTAGCTGGATTTCCCTGTTCTTCCACTAAGCCTTGATGCAAGAACATCACATGGTTTGATACGTCTCGCGCAAACGCCATTTCGTGCGTGACCACCAGCATGGTTCGTCCTTCATCTGCCAAATCTCTCATTACCCCTAATACTTCCCCAACAAGTTCTGGGTCAAGCGCAGAGGTTGGCTCGTCAAACAACATCACTTCAGGGTCAACTGCTAGCGCACGGGCAATAGCGGCACGTTGCTGCTGACCGCCAGATAAGTGCCCAGGATAATAGTCTTTACGCTCATACAGGCCTACTTTCTTAAGCAAGACTTCTGCGTTTTCAATCGCTTGGGCTTTTGGTACGCCTAGAACATGAACAGGGGCTTCAATCACGTTTTCTAGTACTGTCAGGTGTGACCATAAGTTGAAACCTTGGAACACCATCGCTAGACGTGAGCGAATACGTTGCACTTGCTTTTCATTAGCAGGAACGGATTCCCCTGCTCGGTTGTTCTTCATTTGGATTAATTCACCATTCACCCAAATTTCGCCTGCGGTAGGCGTTTCTAGCAAGTTGATACATCTAAGGAAGGTACTCTTACCAGAACCGGAAGAGCCAATGATGGAGATGACATCTCCTTTGTGCGCGGCAAGAGAAATTCCCTTGAGAACTTCATTTTGTCCAAATGTTTTGTGCAGGTCTTTTATATCTAGCGCTGGTACATCATTCATGCGCTCTACTCCCTGTGTTTTTGTCACTGCAATTAAGGGACTCCGCCCTCTCTAATTCGGAACAAATTAGCACCACACCCTGAAACTTGCAACAAATTATTAACCTAAATAATTCGAATAGAAAGATACGATAACCAAATTAATATGCAATATATAGCAACTTATTCTTCAAAAGCTGAATATTAAATATAAAAAAGCCCCTTTAGAAGGGGCTTAATAAATTTACAAAAGTGTTAATTGAAACTTATTTAGGGTCGTAATGAATTAATTAAAACGACTGACTACCAATGAGTTTGAAGTACGTAATGTCACTTCATTTTCTAGGCCTTCTTTTTCAGAAGTAATGATGCCATCCAAGTCTTCATCTAGCTCAGGCTCTGACGCTTCACCATTAGAAAAGAAGCTCATGAAAACTTTAGAGTCGATATTGCTATCGTCACTCAATACCAAAGCAGTGCGATTAAAATCGTCCGAAGCTGAAACTTTCAAACCGTTAACGGCTGATGTTGGGAAATTGTAGTAATGGAGCTCAGGAACAACAACAGAGTCACTGTCGCTCTTTGTGAAAATACGATGTGTGACTTTATAGTCGCCTGAAGCCGCAAAGTAAGCGACACGAGTAAAGCCTTCTGTAGACGATGTTAAACCCATGTCCAGATCAATCACCGAGTCTGCACTTCCTTGTGTTGATACACTTGGTTTTGTGTTTGGCAGGTTATCAATATTTAAGTAAGAGCTTGGATCAACGTCAATATCCCATCCATCAGAGACCGTTTCGTTAAGTAGAGAGTCCCAACCATTAACTTGATTCTCTGAGAACGCCATGTAGACCCAAGTTTCTTTATTCGTTGCACTAGGGCGATTATATTCAACGGCCGTTTTATCTAGCTTCAGCGCATCATACGCAAAGCCGTTAGTAATAAAACCAATGTGGAGAGTGTCGTAAGTATAATCAGAAGACGAATAAATGTTTGACGTATTATCCGCTCTGACTAAGGCGATCTCACCAGTCCCCCACGAACCAATACCATACTGGTAAAGCGCTTTGTCGCTTGAACCAGATTCATACTGGAACAACGCCGTAGGCTCACCTTTAAGTCCCATAAGCTCATCGGTAGGCAACATATCAGGGTTAGGTGACGTGAAAATATCGGTTTGCGAGACAAAGTTGTAGTCTCCACCACCTGATTCAGCATTTCGGTAATCTAGGTTAGTAAACTTATTGCTTGCTAAGTTACCGCCAGTAAAGCACTTGTTCAAAGAGTCTCGGTTAAGGGCAAACGTGGCATTACGTAGTTTCTTATCTTGTAAGAATTCTTTTGAAAACGTATTTACGCGAGCTTCTCTACCGTTAAATTCTATTGCTTGAAACGTTACAAAGCCGCCGTCAGGAATATCTTCAAGATAAAACTTAAAGTTATCAGTGGTTGGTTTGATGATGTCTCCGGCTCTTTTGCCATCTGCATCAGAGTAGTAACCGATAACATAGTTAGTCACTTGCTCTTTTGACGCTGCGCTATAGGTTAAAACCGTTTTATCACCGTTTAGCTCAGTTTTGTGGTCATACACCGTACAACCTTTCGCAGTAGCTTCACTTTCAGTCATTGTTGCTGGTATAGCAAAATCAAAAGTAAACGCTGTTTTCGGCGCAGCACCACCGCCGCCACCGCCACCGCCGCCACAACCGACCATTAACCCTGAGATGATTGCCACTAGTGGCAGTACTTTAAGCTGTTTCATGTCTTTTTCCTAAACTGAGCGGCAATGATTAGCCAAAAAAATCGTCTTTGCCCTGTAGAAAGCAAGAATAAAGCCAGCTTTATATAATCATCATGAATATTGATATTTACCCCGCATCCCCGAACGATAAGAGCAACAAATTCTAATTTTATGCAACTTGTGTAATGAAATTACACAAGATTTCACCATCTCATTCGCATGCCAGAAACTTTCTGTAGTTTTATTTCACAACCATTCTTAAAGTGATCTAAATCAATCACCCTAAATGGCTATCTTGCTAGACTCCTGCCAAAAGATGAGGATTTTTTTGTGCCTCAACACAATAAGTTATTAGCTATGCTTAGGCACAATGTCGACGTGTAACAAATCTAATAATAGCTAGCATAAGCGTGCCGCAGGATGCGGATTAACACAATTGAATGAAGAATTCATAACTTTTAAATATATGAGGAATCTATGTCAGACGCAGTTAACAAAACGCACTCTGATTCAGATATCGAGACCAAGAGCTACCGTGAGCTTCATCGTCCAGCATCTGAGTTCGCAAGCCGTTCAGACTACCTAGACCACGAACTACAAATTATGAAGCCGCGTCGTTTCGGCTTAAACTTGCCAGGTCGTGACTTCCGTTTTGAACTTGAAGATCTTGTTCCAGCACTTGCCGGTACGATTGGTATTATCGCGATGTACTCTGCGGTAATGATGTCTTGGGCTGAAGGCCTAACTGCCGCATGGGACCATGTTAACCTGGGCAAAGATTTCGCCATCGAAGTTGCCCGTGTAGAGATGCTCATCCCTGCACTTCTTTTCTGTGTACTTGCTTCTGGCTTTATTAACCCTAAAGCCAACCTAGCAGGTAACCACGGCCCAATGATCCCTCTTATTGGTACCATCGCGCTTGCTGGTGCTCACCCTCTTGCATTGGCAATTCTTATTGGTGTGTTTGGTTTAATTCTGAGCCTGTTAAAAGGTGGTTCAAAACTGGTTAACCTCACCTCTGAAGGTACGGCTGGTGGCCTTCTCATCTTCTTGGGTTTAACCGGAACGATGAGCCAAATTAATTCCATTCAAGCTTGGGCTGTTGGTTTGCAATCCGACACAGTTGCCGCAGGTAGCATGGGTTACATCGGTCTCATCGTTCTTGCGGTTACTATTGGCCTATACGCGTTCCTTGCTAAAGTGAACAAACGCTGGCTAGCAATCCCTGTTTGTGCCTTCACTGGCCTTGCAATCGCACTTGTTCTTGGCGCAGGCTTCGATATTAAATTCGTAACCGAGACGGGTCTTCCAAACCTAAACCCAATCTACTGGTGGGGTTCAACAGAAGAAGGTTGGATGCTTGGTCTTCCTAATATGGAACACTTCATTGCTTCTCTACCATTCGCAATTCTTGCTGTAGCAATGTGGTCTCCTGACTTCTTGGGTCACCGCATCTTCCAAGAAATGAACTACCCACGTAAGAGTGAAAAAGTACTGATGGACGTTGATGACACAATGACAATGTGTTCTGTGCGCCAAATGGTCGGTACCGCTGTCGGTGGTGGTAACATCACATCATCTTGGGGGACTTACATGATCCCTGCAGCAATCGCGAAGCGCCCTATTCCTGGCGGTGCAATCTTACTAGGTTCTCTATGTATTATTGTTGCAATCCTTGGTTTCCCTATGGATGTTGCTGTATGGCCACCAGTTATGCGCGTTGCTCTTCTCGTTGGTGTCTCTCTACCACTACTTGAAGCAGGCATGCAGATGGTGAAAGACTCAAAAGATTCACAAGCAGCAGGCATCTGTATCTTTGGTTCAGCAGTCGTTAACCCTGTTCTAGCTTGGGCACTAACTATGCTTTTAGATAACAACGGCTTAATTGGTGATAAAGAGCGCGCGTCTCGCTTGTCGTTTGTAGACAAGATTGTGATCCCAGTAAGCGTACTTATTATCTGTTTAGTTGCTATGCTTGCAGTTGGTATGCTTGAAGGCCAATATGGCATCCAAGCTTGGCTGTAAAGCTGACAGTTCAGAAAATGTGTGGGTAGCGCTAGTCGCTACCCCATTTTTATCGAGATTTTTGAGGATTTATTGATTTAGTTTAAGGTTTGCAAAAAAATTTTAGTTTAACCTCTAACTGTTGCTTAAAAAGAGAAACGTTAAAACTAGTGACAATATTTATAGTTTTGTAACTCGAACATTTAAATTTAAGACTATAAATATTGTTATTCATAAGAGTGTACTGTTCCCCTCTTTAACTTGGGGATAGCTGGCTCAACGGCGAAGCAGTACGTATTTTTTTCTACTAAAAAGGTAGGTATGTCATGGCAGAGCAATTTGCTAAAGCTTGGGAAGGTTTTGCTGCAGGCGACTGGCAAAACGAAGTAAACGTTCGTGATTTCATTCAGAAGAACTACACTCCGTACGAAGGCGACGAATCTTTCCTAGTTTCTGAAGGTACTGAAGCGACTAACAAGCTTTGGGCTAAGGTAATGGAAGGCATCAAACAAGAGAACGCGACTCACGCTCCTGTTGATTTTGATACTTCAGTTATCTCTACCATCACTGCTCACGATGCAGGCTACATCGAAAAAGACCTAGAAACTATCGTAGGTCTTCAAACTGACGCTCCTCTAAAACGTGCGATCATCCCTAACGGTGGTATCCGTATGGTTGAAGGTTCATGCAAAGCCTACAACCGCGAGCTTGACCCACAAGTTAAGAAAATCTACACAGAATACCGTAAAACTCACAACCAAGGCGTTTTCGACATCTACACTCCACAAATCATGGCGTGTCGTAAGTCTGGCGTATTGACTGGTCTTCCTGATGCATACGGTCGTGGTCGTATCATCGGTGACTACCGTCGTGTTGCTCTATACGGTATTGATTTCCTAATGAAGGATAAATTCGCACAGTTCTCTTCTCTACAAGAGCGTTTCGAGAACGGCGAAGACCTACAAATGACAATGCAGCTTCGTGAAGAGATCGCAGAGCAACACCGTGCTCTAGGTCAAATCAAAGAAATGGCTGCAAAATACGGTTGTGACATTTCTCGTCCTGCTGAAACTGCACAAGAAGCTATCCAGTGGACTTACTTCGGTTACCTAGCTGCTGTTAAATCTCAAAACGGCGCGGCAATGTCTCTAGGCCGTACTTCTACGTTCCTAGACATCTTCATCGAGCGCGATATCGCTGCTGGCCGCATCACAGAAGAACAAGCTCAGGAAATGATCGACCACTTCGTAATGAAACTACGTATGGTTCGTTTCCTACGTACTCCTGAGTACGATGATCTATTCTCTGGCGACCCTATCTGGGCAACTGAGTCTATGGGTGGTATGGGTCTTGACGGTCGTACGCTAGTTACTCGTACAAACTTCCGTTTCCTAAACTCACTATACACAATGGGTCCTTCTCCAGAGCCAAACATCACTGTTCTTTGGTCTGAGCAACTACCTGAAGGCTTCAAGAAGTTCTGTGCGAAAGTGTCTATCGATACTTCTTCAATCCAGTACGAAAACGACGACCTAATGCGTCCAGACATGAACTCTGACGACTACGCAATCGCATGTTGTGTATCTCCAATGGTTGTTGGTAAGCAAATGCAGTTCTTCGGTGCTCGTGCTAACCTTGCGAAAACTATGCTTTACACCATCAACGGTGGTGTGGATGAGAAGCTAAAAATCCAAGTTGGTCCACAAATGCCGAAGATCGAAGGCGATGTACTGAACTACGATGAGTTGTGGGAGAAAATGGACCACTTCATGGATTGGCTAGCGAAGCAGTACGTGACTGCACTAAACGCTATCCACTTCATGCACGACAAGTACAGCTACGAAGCGGCACTAATGGCTCTACATGACCGTGACGTTAAACGTACTATGGCTTGTGGTATTGCTGGTCTATCTGTTGCGGCTGACTCTCTGTCTGCAATCAAATACGCAAAAGTTAAGCCAATCCGTGACGAAGACGGTCTAGCAATCGACTTCGAAATCGAAGGTGATTACCCTAAATTTGGTAACAACGACCCACGCGTTGATGATATCGCATGTGAACTTGTTTCTGTATTTATGGGCAAAATCCGTAAGCTTAAGACTTACCGTGATGCAATCCCTACTCAGTCAATTCTTACTATCACTTCAAACGTGGTTTACGGTAAGAAAACTGGTAACACACCTGACGGTCGTCGTGCTGGTGCTCCATTTGCTCCAGGTGCTAACCCAATGCACGGTCGCGATGAGAAAGGTGCCGTAGCATCACTAACTTCCGTTGCAAAACTGCCGTTTGCTGACGCACAAGATGGTATCTCTTACACATTCTCTATCGTACCTAATGCACTAGGTAAAGATGAGGGTTCACAACGCGCTAACCTTGCTGGTCTGATGGATGGTTACTTCCACCACGAAGCGGGTATCGAAGGTGGTCAACACCTAAACGTGAACGTTCTTAACCGCGAAACTCTAGAAGACGCCGTTAAGCACCCAGAGAAATACCCTCAGCTAACAATCCGTGTATCTGGTTACGCTGTTCGCTTTAACTCTCTAACTGCAGAGCAACAAGCTGACGTAATCGCACGTACATTCACAGAGTCTCTATAAGACTTTAATGAAATAACGTTTTAGTGATACAACAAAGGCTGATGCTTCTAAGCATCAGCCTTTTTTTATTTCTTGAATGAAAGTTGTGATATTACGAAAGATTTTGCCCACATTCTTACGTATGATGCGAAAAAAGTTAGTAAATAAAGTATATGAAACTCAGTAAATTAATTGTTCTTACTCTTCTTTCTCCAGTTGCGATGGCATCCACTAAGTCTACGGTCTCTTTTACACTCGACAATGATGGTATTTTCGGCGTCGACCAAGACTACACAAATGGTATTTTTCTTTCCTACGCAACAGGCCAACTGAAACAAGAAAGCCAATGGAAATGGCTGAGTCTGGCTGACTCAGAACACGCCAATATCGATAAAATAGAGTTGGTTCTTGGCCACAAAATGTGGACTCCGAGCGACATTGAAGCGGATTATCCACTGGTCAATGATCGCCCATATGCGGGTTATCTACATACTGAGATCAACTATCTTTCTTTGACTGATGATAAGGCCGTCCGCTACAACTTCACCATCGGTGCAACAGGTGAAAGTTCGCTTTCAGAAAAAGCGCAAGAAATCGTTCACGGCATAACAGGCTCGACTGACCCACAAGGTTGGGATTACCAGATCGACGATAAAGTGGCGTTTAGCCTTGGCTACCGCGTATTTAATAAATTGATGCGCAGCGAAGAACAAAAAACGCAATGGGAAATCACCAACATTAACGACATCAATGCGGGTAACTTCCGTAGTGATGTCTCTCAAGGCGTCATGTTTCGTTGGGGTACAAACCTAGCAAGCAGCATCGGAGCCGCCAATATTAGTGTTGAGAGCCCGTTCTCAGCGAGTATGCTCGCACAGGATACTTCAAGCTGGTTCTTATTTACGGGGTTTGAAGGTCGTTACCGTTTCAATGACATGACCATCGAAGGCGATCGCCCTGGTATTCCTAAGCCATCCGCGCCATACGACGTCACACTGCAAAATTGGCAAGCAAGCGCCGTAGCGGGTGCAACTTGGTATAACCAAAATTACGGTGCAAGCCTAACCTTTACGATAAAAACGCCAGATTATGAAGAATCCCAAACTGATGTTTATGGGACAGGTTCCTTCTCTGTGTTCGCCTTTTTCTAAAAGCTGACTTATCCCTGTATCCACACCAATCTAAATACAAGGCAAGTTCTCTCGTTTGGTATTAACCAACCCTGTGATCAAGCATTTATTTAGATTGGTCTATCTATTTTCTTTCTTCACATAACCTTGCCTTTAGTACCGACAAAGCTGTTTTAACCCTGCTTTTTGTAATAAAATAACAGCTAGAATTTACTAGTAATGAGAGCAAAAGATGTCAACAACTGGTCGTATTCACTCATTTGAGTCATGTGGTACCGTAGACGGACCTGGTATTCGTTTTATCGTCTTCTTGCAAGGTTGTTTGATGCGCTGTAAGTATTGCCACAATCGCGATACATGGGATACGCATGATGGCAAAGAAGTTACGGTTGAAGAGATCATTTCCGAAGCGAAAAGTTACCGCCACTTCATGAATGCATCAGGTGGTGGCGTTACTTGTTCTGGCGGCGAAGCGATGCTTCAACCTGAATTTGTACGGGACTTTTTCCGCGCAGCTAAAGCAGAAGGTATTCATACGTGTCTAGATACGAACGGTTATGTTCGTAAACACACTGATGTTATTGATGAAGTACTGGATGCAACAGACTTAGTAATGCTTGATATCAAGCACATGAAAGATGAAGTGCACCAAGATCTCATCGGCGTATCGAACCGACGTACATTGGACTTTGCTCGTTACTTGCAAAAAATCGGAAAGAAAACTTGGATTCGCTATGTAGTCGTGCCTGGTTACACGGATGACCCTGAAGCAGCACACATGCTTGGTGAGTTTATTAAAGATATGGATAACATCGAAAAGGTCGAGTTACTTCCTTATCACAAATTGGGTGCCCATAAATGGGAAGCATTGGGCTTAGAATACCCACTCGAAGGGGTAAACCCTCCACCGAAAGAAACCATGGACGAGATTCAATCCATTCTTGCGCAGTACAACGATAACGTAAAATACTAAGTGAACAGCAAGACTAACCTCTTTAAAATACCAGCATATTGCTGGTATTTTTTTAACTATACCTAAGTACCTTCAATGAATCTCTATGAGGTGATTTAGGTATAAAAAGAACAATAGAAATGATTGCGTCATGATCGCATAGGAAGGTAGTAACATGGATTGGTTTAACTTGGGCTCGCTGGTTGTCATACTTTGGATAGTACTCGCCTACTGTCTACCAGATTGGAAAAAAGTAGTTTGGCCCAAGCTTGAAAAGGAAAAAGCATTTCAGCACCTCGTTTTCGCAACACTCTTTTTTTTCAGTATCTTATGGGCAACTCAAGCTGGCGTAAAAGAAGGACTACAGATTCATTTTCTCGCGCTAACAACGCTGACGATGATGTATGGTTGGCGTATGGCCTTTCTAATCAGTATCCCTGCAATGCTGGTCAATCACCTGCTACATGATGTGTCGTTGTTACAGTTACCCACGTCTTTAGTATTGTCTGCCCTGCTTCCTATCTTCATTAGTTACCTCGTCTTTCTTTTGAGTTATCACTACTTGCCAAGAAACATTTTTGTATTCATCTTCGTTGCAGGTTTTTTCAACGGCGCGATAACAGGAAGCCTGCATCTGCTGATTAACTCCTTTTACCATTTATCGGTTGGTCATTACGATTGGGAAACCATTCAACATAACTACTTTATTTTTGTACCGTTGCTTGCCTTCCCTGAGGGCCTATTAAATGGTATGTCACTGGCGGTTTTAACCGTATTCAAGCCAGAGTGGCTAAGAGTATTTTCAGACCGAGACTACATATACAATCATTACCATAAATAAGTGTTTTTAAACTGGTCAAAAGTGACAGTTCTTGCCATTTTTTAGTATTAAATATGTGTTGAGATCATGTTTCACTCATGTCTTAAGCGTTAACCTAAGCACATTAAAAATGTATTAGATATCTAGTGAGGTCATCATGGAAATGTCAAACGCTCAACGTTTGATTCTATCAAACCAATACAACCTTATGTCTCAACTTGATCCAAGTAATGCGGCCAAATACAAACGCTTACAAACGATCGTTGAACGTGGCTATGAGCTACAAATGCGTGAGTTGAATAAAGATTTCGGCTGTCTCTCAGAAGCGGAGTGTCGTGAGATCATCGACGTTATGGAGATGTATCACGCGATGCAAGAATCTTACAACATGCTCGATACCGAAGATCGTAACAAAGTGGATCAGCGCCGCTTGCAGTTCCTTGGGTTTGATATTGCTTCAGAGGCCCAACAAGTCCATTACGTACGCTTCCTTATTGATTCTGAAGGTCTGTACCCTCAATTTGATAAAGCAGACCATCACTTTAACAGCCAAATGCCAATGCTGGATAAATACCGTCGTATGCTACAAACTTGGCGCAACTGCCCTCGTCAGTACCATTTATGCGAAAACGAGCTTGCACAAATCTTCAGCGCATAAACTATTCGTCTACGAAAAGGAAAGCACTCGCTTTCCTTTTTTATTTGCCCTGTCACAACCTTACCGCTGCTTTTCTGTCTTCTTACGCTTACCTTATGCGATGTAGAGCAATGAATCACTGAGACTCTTCTGTCTTTGCCAAATATTTGATTTCTATTGCACCTATTCACGACATAAATTCATCTTCAGTGAAAGAGTGATTCAAATGTCACTTTTGCAATAAATTCATAATTGTTAAGCAAAATTGCAAATCCCCGACTAGGCTTAAGTAGAGAAAGGCTGTGATTGAAAGATTCATACCCACCGCTCACCGTTGTAATGAAAAAACTGTCCATAAAGCAAAGTCTTTGGTGTCGCCAATCTTACATTCTGTACGAACCAAATGTGATAACAGGACGTATATTCAAACAACAAGGAGCATAACAATAGGTGGGAAAGCCTGAATCAACGTTCGTCGGTAGACTGACTATTAAAGGGGAAAGCGACATGAGTATTTTCGACCACTATCAATCAAGATATGAAGCTGCAAAAGATGAAGAGATGTCGTTACAGGAGTTTCTAGCCCTGTGTAAGGATGACAAAAGCGCTTATGCTAATGCAGCAGAACGCCTACTGATGGCGATCGGTGAACCAGAGATAATCGATACGGCAAAAGACCCGAGATTGAGCCGCATCTTCTCGAATCGTGTTATCTCTCGTTATGAAACCTTTAAAGATTTTTATGGTATGGAAGATGCCATAGAGCAAATTGTGTCTTACCTAAAACACGCGGCGCAAGGTTTAGAGGAACGTAAGCAGATCCTTTACCTACTCGGTCCTGTCGGCGGCGGTAAGTCCTCACTTGCTGAAAAACTTAAGGCTCTGATGGAACAGATGCCTATCTATGTTCTTACTGCTAATGGCGAACGTAGCCCAGTGAATGACCATCCATTCTGTCTATTCAAAGCCACGGAAGACGGCGATATTTTGAAAAAAGAATATGGCATCGAGCAACGTTATCTTCGCTCGATTATGTCGCCATGGGCCGCTAAACGCCTTCATGAATTTGGCGGTGATATCACTAAATTTAAAGTAGTGAAAGTTCGCCCTTCAATTCTCGATCAGATCGGTATTGCTAAAACAGAACCTGGGGATGAAAACAACCAAGATATCTCATCACTGGTTGGTAAAGTCGATATCCGTAAACTCGAACATTATTCGCAAGATGACCCAGATGCCTACAGCTACTCCGGTGCTCTGTGTAAAGCAAACCAAGGTTTAATGGAATTCGTCGAGATGTTCAAAGCGCCGATCAAAGTACTTCACCCACTATTGACGGCAACGCAAGAAGGTAACTTCAACGGTACTGAAGGTCTATCTGCGATTCCATTCGACGGTATGATTCTGGCTCACTCGAACGAATCTGAGTGGCAGACCTTCCGTAACAACAAAAATAACGAAGCCTTCCTCGACCGTGTGTACATTGTAAAAGTACCTTACTGTCTCCGCGTATCCGAAGAAGTGAAAATTTACCAAAAACTGCTCGAAAACAGTGAGCTGTCTCAGGCTCCTTGTTCTCCAAGCACGCTCGAAACTTTAGCGCAATTCAGTATTCTTTCACGCCTGAAAGAGCCTGAAAACTCATCCATTTTCTCAAAAATGCGCGTCTACGATGGTGAAACACTCAAAGACACCGATCCAAAGGCAAAAAGCTATCAAGAGTATCGTGATTATGCGGGTGTCGATGAAGGCATGAATGGTCTCTCTACACGTTTCGCCTTTAAGATTTTGTCGCGCGTATTTAACTTCGACCAAACCGAGGTGGCAGCCAACCCTGTACACCTGTTCTATGTGATTGAACAACAGGTTGAACGTGAACAGTTCCCTGCTGAAACGGCAGAGAAATATCTCGAGTTCTTGAAAGGCTACCTAGTGCCTCGCTACGTTGAATTTATTGGTAAAGAGATTCAGACCGCTTATCTCGAGTCTTACTCTGAATACGGTCAGAACATCTTCGACCGCTATGTCACCTACGCAGACTTCTGGATTCAAGACCAAGAGTACCGAGATCCAGAAACTGGTCAGCTATTTGATCGATCTTCACTGAACGCTGAACTAGAGAAGATCGAGAAAACCGCTGGTATTTCTAACCCGAAAGATTTCCGAAACGAAATCGTTAACTTTGTGCTTCGTGCGAAAGCGAATAACAATGGTCAAAACCCGGTTTGGACCAGCTACGAAAAACTGCGCACAGTAATCGAGAAGAAAATGTTCTCCAATACCGAAGAGCTACTTCCGGTTATCTCATTTAATGCGAAAACCTCTTCTGAAGATCAGAAGAAGCATGACGACTTTGTCGCTCGCATGATGGAAAAAGGCTATACCGAGAAACAGGTTCGCCTACTTTCTGAGTGGTACCTACGAGTACGTAAGTCATCCTAACCCAGTATTGAGTTAGGTCGCTTGTGAAACATGAAGAGGGCTATTTCATGGCGCAATTTATAGACCGAAGGCTCAATGGCAAGAACAAGAGCGCTGTTAATCGACAGCGCTTCTTGAAGCGCCACAAAGAGCAAATAAAAGAGTCGGTAGCAGACGCAGTGAATCGACGCTCGATTACGAATACGGAAACGGGCGAAGACGTCTCTATCCCTCACAAAGACATCAATGAGCCGATCTTTCATCAAGGCAAAGGTGGTGTTCGCGAACGAGTTCATCCCGGCAATGACCAGTTCATTACTGGTGATAAAATTGAGCGTCCTAAAGGTGGCGGTCAAGGTAGTGGCTCGGGAGAGGGCAATGCCAGTCCAGATGGAGAAGGCCAAGACGAATTTGTATTCCAAATATCAAAAGATGAGTACCTCGATATTTTGTTCGAAGATCTCGAGCTGCCTAATCTAGAAAAAAACCAAATTGCCAAAATTACTGAATGGAAAACGCACCGCGCAGGCTTTCAAACTGCTGGTATCCCTTCAAACATTGCGGTAGTACGTTCGCTGCAACAATCTCTTGCACGACGTACGGCAATGACCGCGGGTAAGAAACGTCTTCTCAAAGAGCTAGAAGATGAACTTGCTCGCATCAAAAACATTGAACCCGCTCAGCAGTTTGAAGAGAACCGCTTGAAGGCTGAAATTGAAGAGCTGCGTAAGAAAATTGAGGGGGTTCCATTTATTGACACCTTCGACTTACGCTTTAAAAACTATGAAAAACGCCCTGTACCATCTAGTCAAGCTGTGATGTTTTGTTTGATGGACGTATCGGGCTCGATGGATCAAGCAACGAAAGACATCGCAAAACGTTTTTACGTTCTGTTATACCTGTTCTTAACTCGTACTTACGAGAATGTAGACGTTGTCTTTATTCGCCACCACACCCAAGCGAAAGAAGTGGACGAGCACGAGTTCTTCTACTCGCAAGAAACCGGGGGCACCATTGTATCCAGCGCATTGAAACTGATGGACGAAATCGTAAAAGAGCGCTATCCAATTGGACAATGGAACATTTATGCTGCGCAAGCATCCGATGGTGATAACTGGGCAGATGACTCGCCAAGATGCCGCGACCTATTAGTGAACAAACTACTGCCAAACTGTCAGTACTACTCCTACATAGAGATCACACGACGCTCGCACCAAACTCTATGGCATGAGTACGAAAAGCTCACCGATGAATTTCCGAACTTCGCAATGAAAAACATTCGCTCTGTGGAGGATATTTTCCCAGTCTTCCGTGAACTATTCCAAAAAGAAACGGCGTAAGGAGGCTAGCGATGAGTACCGCAACGAAAAACCTCTCAGGAGAGGCGCCTAAGAAGCGTAATAGTAAAATGCTGCCAGATGGACCGGATTGGACATTTGAGCTGTTGGAACGCTACCACAAAGAGATTAAGCGTGTCGCACAACACTATCGCCTAGACACTTACCCTAACCAGATAGAAGTGATTACTTCCGAGCAAATGATGGATGCCTACTCAAGTATTGGTATGCCCATCAATTACAACCACTGGTCGTTTGGTAAGAAGTTCATCCAAACGGAACAGAACTATAAGCATGGTCAAATGGGGTTAGCCTACGAGATTGTCATTAACTCCAATCCGTGTATCGCCTATTTGATGGAAGAAAACACCGTGACAATGCAAGCGCTGGTGATTGCTCACGCTTGTTACGGGCACAACTCTTTCTTCAAAGGTAATTATCTGTTCCAAACCTGGACGGACGCTAGCTCCATCATCGATTATTTGCTGTTTGCCAAAAAGTATTTAGCTGAATGTGAGGAGCGATATGGGGTACAGGAAGTGGAAAAACTGCTCGACTCCTGCCACGCCTTAATGAACTTTGGTGTAGATCGTTACAAGCGACCAGAGAAAATCTCCATTACCGAAGAGAAAGCGCGACAAGAAGAACGCGAGGCATACTTACAGTCTCAAGTGAATGAATTGTGGCGCACAGTACCAAGAGCCAAAACCAAAGAGGAAGATCTTAAAGAGCGATTCCCAAGCGAGCCTCAGGAAAACTTGCTCTACTTTTTCGAAAAGCATGCCCCGCTACTAGAGCCGTGGCAACGTGAAGTCGTGCGGATTGTACGCAAAATCAGTCAGTATTTTTATCCGCAAAAACAAACGCAGGTCATGAACGAAGGCTGGGCAACATTCTGGCATTACACCATTCTCAATCATCTTTACGATGAGGGTTTGGTATCCGAAAAGTTCATACTAGAGTTCTTACATAGCCATACCAGTGTGGTAGCTCAACCGCCTTATAATAGCCCTTACTTTAATGGTATTAATCCATACGCCTTGGGCTTTGCAATGTTCCGAGATATTAAACGTATCTGTGAAGAACCAACTGATGAGGACAAGGAGTGGTTTCCGGATTTGGCAGGAACCGATTGGTTAGATGCGGTACATTTCGCGATGCATAATTTCAAAGATGAAAGCTTCATTAGCCAATACCTTTCTCCGAAATTAATGCGTGATTTCAAGCTGTTTGCGATCAACGATGATGACCACAAAAACTTTATTGAAGTCGCCGCGATACACGATGAGATGGGTTATAAACGCATTAGAGAAACCTTAGCCGCTCAGTACAACTTATCTAATCTTGAGCCAAACATTCAGGTATTTAATGTCGATGTTCGTGGTGACCGCTCACTCACTTTGCAATACGTACCTCATAACCGAATCCCGCTTGATGACAGTTATGAAGAAGTTCTGAAACACGTGTACCGATTGTGGGGGTTTGATGTCATTCTGCAAGAAGTAAAAGACACAGGTCACCGAGAAGTCTTAGCGACCTGCCCTAAACGGAACCAATATGACACAAACATCTAACTAATACTTGGATATAAGCAACAAAAAGGCTCCTAATTCAGGAGCCTTTCTCGTTCTTAATTCAATGTGACCTTTAGTTATGCTTGCTTCGCCACAATAGCGCGCACCGCCTCTAGATCTTCTGGCGTATCAACGCCGGCTGCTGGCGCTTCTTTCGCTACCGCTACATGAATTTTTTCACCGTACCAAAGCACTCGTAGTTGCTCAAGGCACTCGATCTGCTCCAATGCGCTCGGAGCCCAGTTTACATACGTATTAATAAAACCAGCTCGATAAGCATAAATACCAATATGACGCATTAATGGGTTGGCAATGATTTTGTCTTGTTTGGCAAAGTTATCGCGATCCCAAGGGATAGTTGCTCGGCTAAAGTACATCGCATAGCCTTGCTCATTAGCCACAACTTTAACTGCATTCGGATTGAACACTTCTTCTTCCGAGTCTATTTCTACGGCTAATGTCGCCATCGGAGCATCACACCCCGATAAGTTATCAGCAACCTGACGAATGATAGACGGTGGAATCAAAGGCTCGTCCCCTTGCACATTAACAATAATGTGGTCTGCAGGAATAGCCATCTTTTCAACAACTTCAGCAAGGCGTTCAGTACCTGATTCGTGGTTAGGAGAGGTCATACAGACTTTACCACCAAACGACGAGACAGCATCAGCAACACGCTCGTCATCAGTTGCCACGATAACATCTTCCGCACCCGCTTGTAGCGCTTGCTCGTAAACCCACTGAACCATAGGCTTACCGCCAATATCCGCTAACGGTTTACCAGGCAAGCGGCTCGATGCGTAACGCGAAGGAATGACAACCGTAAAAGACATTAGCGTCCCTCATCCATACTCATAGTACGAGCCTCAGGCTCGAGCAGAACGGGAATACCCTCTTTGATCGGGTAAGCGAGGCGATCCAATTTGCAGATCAACTCTTGATTCTCTTTATCGTACGTCAGCTTACCTTTGCAAACAGGGCAAGCTACAATCTCAAGCAGACGGTGATCCATAAGCCGCTTTAACCTCTTTTATTCTATTTAAAATTTGCTCTGCATCGTTTGGTTCAAACTGGGCAGATACAGGCAGATACCACCAATTATCTTGCGCATAATGGCTGCACTTGACAGCATCTTTCTCGGTCATAATCACATTGGCCCCTTGTTGAGCCAATGCTTCTAATTCTTGTTGGTCAAAGTCTTGATGGTCAGCAAAACCTTTTGTGACTTTAACATCTGCGTTCATCGAGTTTAGTGTATGAAAAAATCGTGGTGGATGCCCAATCCCTGCAAATGCCACTAGCTCTTTTAACTCAGAAACTTCCACAAGTTGCTTAGTCTTGAGGTTAATGGCTTTAGATGGCGCTAAAGTCATTGCGATTTCGCCCGTATGTGCTTGACCGCCATTGGTGATGATAAAGTCGACTTCAGCAAGACGCTCGACCCCTTCACGAAGTGGGCCAAGCGGAATGAGGCTTTCATTCCCAAATCGGCGATTCCCATCCACAATCACTAACTCAATATCACGGCCTAACGCATAATGTTGTAACCCATCGTCCGTAATAATGATATCCACACCTGACTCAAGCAGTGCTTTCACTGCATTTGAACGCACCGGGTCTACCGCAACAGGCGCTCCTGTGCGGCGATGAATCAACTTAGGCTCATCACCACAATGTTTCGCAGGCGTATCTTCTTTTAGCACTAACGGATAGGCAGGAGCTTTTGCTCCATAGCCACGAGAAACGACCCCTGGCTTAAGCCCAAGCTGTTGCAGTTGCTCAACAAGCCAAACCACAACTGGTGTTTTGCCATTACCACCAGCCGTGATATTGCCGACAACAATAACAGGGATAGGCGCGTTGTAGGCTTGCTTACGGCCTGTTTGATATTGCTTTCGCTTAGACTTACTTATTGCTCCAAATAATACACTCAGTGGCCACAAAAGCGGCCACAATAGGTATTTTATTGGATGGTTTTCAAACCAGATTTTTTCAACCACCGCGTCTATTCACCAAACTGAATACGGTGCAATTGTGCATACGCACCATTTTTTGCAATCAGATCGGCGTGGTTGCCACGCTCAATGATGGCGCCATCATCAACCACAAGAATTTCATCGGCTTTCTCGATTGTGGATAAGCGGTGCGCAATCACGAGTACCGTTTTGTCTTTCTGCAGCTCATCTAATGCAGCTTGGATAGCGCGTTCAGATTCCGTATCCAAAGCAGAGGTCGCCTCATCAAGAATCAATACCGGTGCATCACGCAATAGAGCACGTGCAATAGCGACACGTTGACGTTGACCGCCAGATAGACTCGCGCCATTTTCACCAATCATGGTATCAAGCCCATCATCCATTTTGCTGATGAATTCCATAGCATGCGCGAGTTTTGCCGCTTTCTCGATATCACTGCGCTCGTATTTTCCATCCGTTGCGTAAGCAATATTGTTTGCAATCGTGTCATTAAATAAATGAACATTTTGTGATACTAGCGCAAACTGCTGACGCAAGTTCTTTAGCTCGTATTCACGAATATCATGTCCGTCTAATGTGATGGAGCCACTATCAACATCATAGAAACGATTGAACAAGTTCGCGATGGTACTTTTACCGGAACCGGAACGACCAACCAGCGCAACGGTCTTCCCTCTTGGAATATCGAAGCTGACATTTTCCAATGCTGGCTTTTCTGCGCCAGTATAAGTAAAGCTTACGTTTTTAACTGAAACATCGCCATTTGCGCGTTCAACTGTCAACTTACCTTCGTTTTTCTCAGGCTCAAGGTCAATCAACGCAAAGAGCGTTTGGCTCGCAGCCATACCACGTTGGAACTGAGAGGTAACGTTAGTAAGCGCTTTAAGCGGACGCATCAAACCAAACATCGCAGAGAAGACAACGGTAAATGTACCTGGAGTCAGTTGCTCTTTAATCGAGTCAATACTTGCTAAGTAAAGAACGGCAACAATAGCAAGTGACGCAATCATTTGGATGATAGGGTTAGCCGCCGCTTGAGCCGTCACTAACTTCATGCTTTGTTGACGCATTTGGTTGCTGACCTTCTCAAATCGTTTACGTTCGATATCTTGGCCGCCGTAGCTCAACACGACTTTATGGCCTTTCAGCATCTGCTCTGCTGACGCAGTCACGTTGCCCATCATTGTCTGCATATTTTTGGATATTTTTCTAAAACGTTTAGAAACGACACCAATACCCCACGCGACAACAGGAGCAACAGCAAACAGCACTAACGACAACTGCCAGCTGTTGTAAAACATCAGGACTAACAGGCCAATGATACTTGCACCTTCACGAACGATGCTCACTAACGCTTGGCTGGTTGCCGCAGATACTTGCTCTGAATCGTAGGTAATACGTGACAATAAATTGCCCGTCTTTTCCTTATCGAAGTAAGACACAGGCATATGCATAAAGTGATTGAATACCATACGGCGGACTTGCATAACCACATTGCCGGATACCCAGCTCAAACAGTATGTGGAGACAAATCCACTTATGCCACGGACAAACATCATGGCAAAAATAATCAATGGAAGCGTGCGTAGAAAATCAGATTCAGCGTTCCCAAAACCTTCATCTAGTAATGGTTTTAATAGGGAAATCATATAGGTATCTGATATAGCATTAATAACTAATGCAATGACTGCAACGACAAGACCTGACTTGTAAAGGCGAATAAATTGCCATAGACGCTTAAACGTCTGCCAAGTCGTTTCATCAGTATTTATCGACATAGAAGTGCTTTGTTTTCTTACATTAAGACTCTCATTCTACTCCCTTACGCAGCATCTGCCTATACCAAGGCTCAAATGTATCGCTACGTTTGGTTTCTGAGCGCCAATTATCACGGTGAATAGAGAAGCTTACCTGACCATATTCCCCAGTATCAAGCCAAGTAATGTCAAGCTTGCGATATGCTGCAACAACATGTTCTGCCGGCATTCCCCATTGATTATTTTTTGCCAAAGAAGCAACGGCCACACTCGGGTTTACCGCCTCAATAAAGCGAGGATTCGACGAACTTTTACTACCATGATGAGGGACCAACATCACATCACTTTTTAACTTTTCAGGCTCCCTGAGCAAGATCCACTCGCTAATGGTCTCAATATCACCAGTAAAAAGCATACTGAACATAGAAATAGGGTCGGTAAGACGTAGTACACAGGAGTGCGGATTATATGCACGTTGAACAAGAGCAGGAGGCCAAAGTACTTCTATATTTAACCCTTGCCATTTCCAATGATCGCCGCGAGTACAAGACTCATATCCGATAAAGTTTTGGCTACTGAGTTTGCGCTGTGGCGAAAAGGCATCTTCAATGAACAAGCGCCCTCCTGCATGGTCATTGTCGGAATGGCTGAGGATCATCGTATCGATGCTTTCATAACCTCGTTGATGCAAGACCGGAGTGACGACCTGCTCCGCAATACTGCCATTTTGCCATGCTTTACCTGTGTCATAGAGCAACACTTTATCGTCTTTTTCTACAATCACCGCAAGGCCATGGCCCACATCTAGTACATCAATGCGCCAATGTTGCTGATCATATTCCGATGTGAGCTTAATACTAATTACAATGCCAAGTAACAAACACCACGCGTACTGAAACATGAATCGTTGAAACACCAAGCAAACAATTCCCGCCAGAATCAACCCTGTCATTTCTATACTAATGGGTTGCCAGGAGCCTATCGCGTACTGAATTGACGTGCTCAATGGCTGCAATGACCAGTCCACCAACTGCCACAGAGACTTTGCTATCATTTCAAGAAATAAAGATGAGAACAGGGCCAGAAACATCAAAGGCACAACGATAAATCCGAACCAAGGAATAAACGCCAAGTTGTATGCAATTGATGACAAACTGAAACCAGAAAAGTAATAGCCACTAATAGGCACGATTAACACACTCAACATCAATTGAGTAAGCAATAGCACTTTTAACTTCGCCTTCCAGCCCCCGTTTTGATGCCGAATCAAATTGATTGCAAACAGCACTGCGCAAACTGACAAATACGATAACCAAAAACTCATGCTATACGATGCAAAAGGTTGAACAAGCAGTTGTAGCGCTACCGCGAGCAAAAGTACCCGCCAGGAAGCCCAGTGCACTAAGGTATATTTGAGAACGACGTAAATAACACATACAGACACCGCGCGGGTAGTAGGTAATGAGAAGTCCGCTAACCAAGCATAGGCAACGGCAAACATCAGCCCACATAAGCTAGGCAATAGCTGGTATTGAGGTAACGCATAACGAATGGCACCGCCCACCACTACCCCAAAAGTAAACGCCATACCAATATGTAAGCCCGAAATCGAGACCAAGTGCAGTAAACCACTGTCTCTGAGTGCTTGCCAATCCTCCTTAGATAACCAAGAGCGATCGGCAAAAACTAACGCATTTATTAACGAGAAATGATGAAGGGAGGACACATCCTCCGAAACATCAGCGATAATGGCTTGGCGCAAAGATGTAGTAGAACGAATAATCCAGGTAACATCCTTGTTAACAACACCGCGTGCGATAATACTTTTACCCATTGCGTGCTTTTCAGCGTCAAAACCAGCTTCGTTGCGTAGGCCTGTAATCGGCTTTAACGAGACGGATGTCGTAAACTCACTGTTAACATCGAGTGGAAAAGGCGTAATAAGACGGATTTTAGGTTTAAGAAAAGGTAACAGAGTTTGAGAATTTACCTTTTTTAGAGCCACAATGCCTTCATATCCGTGACTTATTTGCGTAAAAGGGCTGTCAACTTTACCAATTATGGTAATATTCTCCCCTGCTTGAAAAAGGGCTTGTCTCTGAGACTCCAATACATTGCCGTGGACGATGACAACCATAAAGCCCGCAATTGCGCCTATGCTAATTAAGCCACGACGTAATTTGATTATTGAGCCAGTGGTTATTATTCCCAGCAGCAGCCAACGCCAATCTGGTATTGTCGGCCACCAAGCTGACGAAATTACGCTCGCTACAAATAACGCCAAGGTCCAACTTTTTTCTGAGAGAGTCATGCTGTCCTATGCCTAGAAAGCTGATAAAACGCTTCATGCCAGATCATGAATTGATCAAACGCCAAAAAGCATTGAAGGTCTTCGGCAATGTGTTGTACAACCCGAACTTGTGGTGTTTAAATCGTCGCTCGGCGTCTGGGGCTTTTGCTGTCGGGTTATTTATGGCATTTGTTCCGCTACCAAGCCAAATGATCATGGCTGCAGGTTTGGCAATCATGCTTGGCGTCAATTTACCTCTCTCCGTCGCTTTGGTATGGATAAGCAACCCCATCACCATGCCTGTGTTATTTTATTTTGCGTATAAGCTTGGCGCTTTAGTGATGCATGTTCCTCCGCAACCTTTCCACTTTGAACTTTCGTGGGAATTCATCATGCAACAGATGAGCACTATTGGCCCTCCATTCTTATTAGGCTGTGCTATCTGTGGTGTCATATCCGCGATTATTGGCTACTTCGGCATTAGAGGACTTTGGCGCTACTCAGTGGTTCGGAGTTGGCAAAAACGCAAAATAAGATAAGACGTTACTGCATAAAAATCAGCATTTGCGCTATCAGTTGAGGGGCACCTAACAGTTAGAATGAAACACGATGTCGCTCAAGTTGGATAAATACAAAAAAGGACCGAATTCGGTCCTTTTTGCTTTTCTCGTATTGTAAAACGGTTGGTTATTTAGAACTCAGCACCGCTGCCGGATTTAACTTCGCGGCGCGAGAAGCGGGGTACCACGTTGCAAGCAAACTCAAAACGATCGCCGTCACCGACACCAATGCTACGTCTGGCCAGTGTAACTGTGATGGTAAGAAGTCGACGAAGTAAATATCACCCGATAAAAACTGATGACCGATTAAACTCTCTAACCCTTTAATTAACGGAGTCAGGTTTAACGCCACTAAGACACCAATAACACTGCCGACGAGACTGCCAAATACACCAGAGAACACGCCTTGCCAAACAAAGATACGTTTGATTAGGCTATCTTTTGCTCCCATTGTTCGCAAAATTGCAATTTCTGCGGCTCGATCTTTCACTGCCATCATCAGCGTAGACACAATGTTAAAACATGCCACACCAATCACGAGTACCATCACCAAGTACATAATGGTGCGTACGAGCTGAATATCGCGATACAAAAAACCAAACTTTTGCTGCCATCTTTTCAAATACACGTAAACATCCACCATGCTACCTACCTCACGAACAATAGAAGGCGCATTGAGAACATCATCCGTTTTTAGTGAAATGCCAGTGACCCCTTCCCCTAACCTCGCGTATTGCTGAGCATCCGCTAATGGCACTAACGCTAAAGAATGGTCGATTTGGCCATTCAACGTTAAGAACCCAGACACCTTCACGCGCACACGCTTGGGAGCCTGCACTTTGTTTGCGCCGCCTGTTTGCGGAATCATCAACGTAATGTAATCCCCCACGGCGACATTTAGCTCGTTTGCAACACCTCGGCCTAAGATCACTTGCTTCTGACCGGCATAAAAGTTTTGCCAAGCTTCTTGGTCAATAAAATTCGATAAGCTCGACACCGCTTGCTCGAAAGTAGGCTCTACGCCACGAACTTCTATCGCTTTTAGCTTACTGCCTTTTTCTGCTAACCCCGTAAAACGAACGTACGGCGCTGCCGCAACAACATCTTCATGGTTTAGGGCTTGATTCATCGTTTTGGTGTAGTTATGAAGCGGACCATTAACGCCTTCCAACTCACCGTGTGGAATCACAGACAACACACGTGATTGCAGCTCGCGCTCAAAGCCATTCATTGCAGAAAGACCGATAATGATCACGGCTACACCAACCGCAATGCCAATCGTTGAAGAAAGCGAAATGAAAGACACCATCTTGTTGCGCTTTTTCGCTCGACTGAAGCGACCACCAATCATCAATGCTAAAGATGAAAACAAAATTAGCCCTCCGCAGATGCTGTATCAGTCACAAAACGATCTACGAGCAAACCATCTTGCATGTGCATTTGACGATCCATTTTCGCCGCCAGCTCTTTATCATGCGTGACAACCAAAAATGCAATGTTTGACTCTTTATTGAGCTCGCGCATCAAATCATAGATAGACAGTGCCGTATTATGATCTAAGTTCCCCGTAGGTTCATCGGCCAAAACCAGATCAGGCTTATTCACCAATGCACGCGCAATCGCAACACGCTGACGCTCACCGCCCGATAACTCAGAGGGTCTGTGTTGCATCCGATGACTCAAACCCACTTTATCTAACAGCGCTTTAGCCGCCTGTTTTGCATCCGTTACTTTAGCGCCGCCAATCATCAGTGGCATCGCCACGTTTTCAAGCGCAGTAAAATCAGCTAACAAGTGATGGAACTGGTATACAAAACCAAGGTGCTTGTTGCGTAAAGCCGCCTGTTTATTCGAACTTAAAGCCGATAGGTTTTGCCCTAGAAAATCAACTTCACCATGAGTTGCGTCATCTAACGCCCCTAAAATATGCAATAAGGTACTTTTTCCAGAACCAGAAGAGCCAACAATAGAAACCAGCTCCCCTTTATCGATATCGAAACTTACGCCTTTCAACACTTCCGTATCTAACGAACCCTCTCGGTAGACTTTACGAATATCACGACATTCTAATAGCTTATTCATAGCGAAGTGCCTCAGCAGGTTTAACAGAAGATGCTCGATAAGAAGGATAAAGCGTAGCAGCGAGGCTAAGAGCAATCGCCAACACCACCACTAAAAGAATTTGCAGTGAATCAATCAAAATAGGTAGATGGCCACCGAAACTGAATAGCGCCACACCGGCAGATTCAAGAATCGCATTCAGGTTAAGTGACAAGATCACGCCCGCAGCGCCACCGACAATCGCGCCAATTACACCGCTGCTCGCCCCTTGTACCATGAAAATGGTCATCACTTGAGATTGAGTCATGCCTTGAGTTTTCAATATTGCGACTTCTGATTGTTTCTCCATCACCACCATGATTAAGGCGGAGATAATATTGAATGCAGCAACGCCCACTATCAGACCTAGCATGAGTCCCATCATGTTCTTTTCCATTTTCACCGCTTGGAAAAGCTCACCACGCTGCTCGCGCCAATCACTCCATTGCCACCCGTCAGGCATGGGTTGATCAGCAAAATCCGTCACCATAAATGGATCAGAGAAAAAGACACGCCAACCAGAAACCGTGTCTTTCGGAAAACGCATCAGCTTAGATGCATCCGTCATGTTAACAATCATTAATTGACCATCAACGTCCGATCCCGTATTGAAAATACCAGCGACAGTAAAATTGCGCTGGCTAGGAATACGGCCAAGTGGGGTAAACTGCGTCGCGTTGGTCACCATTAAGCGCACTTTATCCCCCATTGATACCTTTAGCGAGCGCGCCAAGCTATGACCTAAAAAGACGTTGTAATCGCCCGCTTGAAGTGACGATAATCGCCCAGCAATCAAATGGTTGCTAATCGGATCGCCTTTCTTTGGTTCAATGCCAATGAGATAACCTGCCGTCAGTTGCGCAGAACTCTGAATTACAGCCTCTCCACGAACGATAGGCTCCGGTTCAGATTCACTCGACATCGCTTGAACAAATGAAGGGGCAGACTCGGTCAACGGCGTTTTTCCACCGTGTTGTGAAACAACAGCGTGAGGCAGCACACCTAAAATGCGCTCTTTTAACTGCGATTCGAACCCATTCATCACAGAAAGAACCGTCACCAACGCCATTACACCGATCGTAATACCCGCCGTCGACATATAAGAAACAAATCGGCTGAACCTATCCCCAGAGCGTCCCCGAAGATATCTCAAACCAATAAATAATGAGATAGGATGATACATATAAGACAAACCAACTGGTTGTTTTGATATAAAGCTTTAGCAGATTATCTTACCTTACTCTTCTCATTAAGAAGACAAGAGAATCGCTAAATTTGTCAACGACATGCAATAAGTCTGTATTTAGGGCAAAAAGTTCAAGGACAAATCAGGTAAACTTGATAACTTCATTCAGTTAGCGATAATCAGTGCCCTACTTCTCTTTGTTTTTTGAGTGAACAGGGAGCGCTCGCTGGCAAAAGGACCGACTATATGACAGAGCAAGAATACTTTACCGTCCATCATAATCTCACTATCAACGTCGAAACGTTGAGTGCGGATTTTGCTTTGCCAGATGAAGAAACCTTTGTCTCCGAAATTCCAGCACCGTTTATTGTTGCCAGCGAATTTAGCCATCTAGATATGTTGGCAGACAATGCACGTCTAGAGCTAAAAAACAAAGATTTAAAGCATGTGATTAACTTGCTTGATACGCAAAACGCGAAACTTAACCTCTTGTTGAGCTTTATGCTTTCACAACAAGATGACGCATCCATTCGATATCAAACGACGCAGTTTGGTGCTAGCCAACTCAGTTACCGTTCAGATACAGCGCTATCAGCCCAACAACTCGTTCGTGTTAAACTGTTTCTCGATCATCCTGCTGCAGCGATTTACGGTTACGCTCAAGTAGAAGAATGTGAGGCTTCAGAGCAAGATTTCATTATCACTCTTAGATATAAGATGCTACGTGAATCTGACCAAGATTTGCTGATAAAAGCGGCACTATATCAACAACAAAAACTTTTACGTCAGCGCTCGATGGAGCGAGATAAAAAATAACTCCTATGACAAAAGCAACGATTCTTTCCGTCACCAATCCTTCTGAGCGTGGCGACCAAAAACAGCTAGGTAATTTACCGGGCGCAGCTCTACCTCTAGCTATTGCTGAGCTAGCCAAGCAGCATTCGAGTCACTCGCTACTCGTCGTGCCTGACCCGCAAATCGCTTTAAAACTTCAAGCGGAGATTGAACAATTCACCGACCAAACAGTAAGCCTGTTCCCCGACTGGGAAACGCTGCCTTACGATAACTTTTCTCCGCATCAAGAAATCATCTCTGAACGTATCGCACGCCTATACCAACTGCCAAGTCAACGTGATGGCATAACCATCGTCCCGGTCAGTACAGTATTGCAACGCCAATCGCCACGTGATTTTCTGTTGCAACACACTTTAATGGTGAAAACTGGTGATCGAATCTCGCTAGAGAAGTTACGTGTACAACTTGAAAATTCGGGCTACCGCCACGTAGACCAAGTATTTGGGCCAGGTGAATACGCAAGCCGTGGGTCGATTCTGGATCTCTTTCCTATGGGTAGCGATGACCCGTATCGCATCGACTTCTTTGATGATGAGATAGATACCATTCGCACGTTTGATCCAGAGAACCAACGCTCTATCGACGATATTCAGCAAATCCAATTGCTGCCTGCACATGAATTCCCAACCACTAAAGAAGCGATTGAGGATTTTCGTACACGTTGGCGCACCCAATTTGAAGCACGCCGAGAGCCAGAGTCGATCTACATGCAAGTGACCAAAGGCACTTGGCCCGCGGGTATTGAGTATTGGCAACCGCTGTTTTTTGACCATACCGAGACTTTATTTGAATATTTGCCAGAAGACTCTCAAGTCATCACATATGGTGATATTGAATCTGCGGTCGATACTTTCTTAACCGATGTCGAATATCGGTACGACCAGAAAAAAGTTGATCCACTACGTCCTCTTTTGACTCCTGAACAACTTTGGCTGAAAAAAGACGAACTCTTCAGCCAACTAAAACAGCTCCCTATGGCTCAATTGAGCCTAGAGAAAGTGGTTAAGCGTGCTGGTCGTCAAAACCTACCAGTACAATCGTTAGCCGAGCTTGGCGTTCAGCAACAAAATAAAGAACCGCTTTCGCGTCTTCGTCAATTCAGTGAGCAATTCAGCGGCAAAATTGTTTTCTCGGTAGAGTCAGAAGGTCGTCGTGAAGCACTAACGGAACTGTTGCAAGGCATCAAAGTTCGCCCAGTCGTACATGGCTCACTTTACCAAGCTCTAGATTCGGGTGATCGCTTCAGTTTGATCTTAGGCGCTGCAGAGCATGGTTTCATTCACGAAGACCTGAACTTCGCTCTGATCTGTGAAAGTGATCTACTTGGTGACCGCGTTATCCAGCGACGCCGCAAAGATAAAAAAGCAGTCAACAGTGACACCGTTATTCGCCACCTTGCGGAATTGAAACCCGGTCAACCCGTGGTTCATATTGATCACGGTATTGGCCGCTACATCGGTTTACAAACACTTGAAGCCGGTGGCATGAAAACGGAATACGTCACCCTTGAGTATCAAAACGATGCCAAGCTCTACGTACCAGTTTCATCACTAAACCTTATTAGCCGTTATTCAGGCGGTGCTGAAGAAAGTGCACCACTGCATAAATTGGGTGGCGAGGCTTGGGCAAAAGCACGTCGTAAAGCGGCAGAAAAAGTGCGTGATGTCGCGGCCGAGTTGCTGGATGTTTACGCTAAGCGAGAGTTAAAACCTGGCTTCAAATTTGAGCTAGATCGTGGGCAATACGCAACGTTTAAAGCAACGTTCCCATTTGAAGAAACGGATGACCAAGCGATGGCCATCAATGCCGTCTTGTCAGACATGTGCCAAGCAAAAGCGATGGATCGCCTAGTGTGTGGTGACGTGGGCTTTGGTAAAACAGAAGTCGCTATGCGCGCAGCATTTGTCGCAACGGATAACAGTAAACAGGTCGCCGTACTCGTACCGACAACCCTGCTTGCTCAGCAGCATTTCGAAAACTTCCGTGACCGTTTTGCCAACTTACCAATCCGAGTTGAAGTACTGTCTCGTTTTAAATCGGCCAAAGAACAAAAAGCCATTTTGCAAGACGTTGCAGATGGTAAAGTCGATATTGTCGTCGGTACGCATAAGCTGCTTTCAAGCGACATTAAATTCAAAGATTTAGGTTTGTTGATCGTTGATGAGGAACACCGCTTCGGGGTTCGTCAAAAAGAAAAAGTCAAAGCAATGCGTGCGGATGTGGATATTCTTACCCTCACCGCAACACCAATTCCACGTACCTTGAATATGGCCATGAGTGGCATGCGCGATCTGTCGATCATCGCGACACCTCCAGCGCGTCGTTTAGCCATCAAAACCTTTGTTCGTCAAAGAGAAGAATCTGTGGTCCGTGAGGCGGTACTGCGTGAAATCATGCGTGGTGGTCAGGTTTACTTCCTGCACAATCAGGTAGAGACTATCGAGAAAACTGCGGAAGACTTGCAAAAGCTGATTCCTGAAGCACGAATTACCGTGGCACATGGTCAAATGCGTGAGCGCGAACTGGAGCGCATCATGAATGATTTCTACCACCAGCGCTTTAATGTGTTGGTGTGTACAACGATCATCGAGACCGGTATCGACGTACCAACGGCGAATACCATTATTATGGATCGTGCAGACAACCTTGGTTTAGCGCAACTGCACCAATTGCGTGGCCGTGTTGGACGCTCTCATCATCAAGCCTATGCTTACTTATTAACGCCACATCCAAAAGCCATGACCAAAGATGCTATCAAGCGTCTTGATGCGATTGCTTCACTGGAAGACTTAGGCGCAGGCTTTACTCTAGCAACTCACGACTTGGAAATCCGTGGGGCTGGTGAACTGCTTGGTGACGAGCAAAGTGGGCAAATTCAATCGGTTGGTTTTACACTGTACATGGAAATGCTGGAACAAGCAGTCCAAGCATTGAAAGAAGGTAAAGAACCTTCTTTGGACGAGCTGCTTCGTGAACAAACTGAAGTTGAAATGCGAATCCCAGCGCTCTTGCCAGACGATTACATCCCGGATGTGAATACACGACTGTCGATGTACAAACGTATTGCGAGCGTTACGAGTGGTGAAGAACTCTCAGAGCTCAAAGTGGAACTTATCGATCGATTTGGACTGCTTCCAGACGCGACGAAGAACTTACTTGCTGTCTCAGAATTGAAAATTTCGGCTGGTAGCCTAAAAGTGAAAAAGATAGAAGCCCATGATAAAGGTGGATTTATCGAGTTTTACCCTGATGCTGACATAAATCCAGCGTATTTGGTTAAACTGCTGCAATCACAGCCGCAAAAATTTGCAATGGAAGGTCCAACTAAGTTCAAGTTTAGCGTACCATTGGCGGACCGACGTAAACGCATTCAGTTTGTTCAAGACTTACTGAATGATTTTAAACAGAATTTATTACCAACGAGCTAATAGTCGAATGAGAATACTGATCCCGTTATTGCTTCTATGTGTCTCAATGCCTTCTTGGGCACAACGTCAATTTGATATTGAAGTGATCATTTTCAAGCGAGCAGTCGACGCTGAAAGCACCACTGAATCTTGGCCGAATCAACTGCCAAAAATCGATATGGAAAATGTCGGCAGCTTAGAGAGTGAATCATACCGTCGCTCTAAAGGTGTAACACTACTGCCACGCTCATCTTTCCGCCTGAATGCGCAAGAAGCAGCATTAAACAACCACGCTGGGTTTAAAGTGCTTAAACACGTAGCATGGCGTCAAGGTGACCGAGGCAAATCTAGCGCCCCAATTTTCCGTATTGTTGGTGGACGAGATTTCTCTGATTCTTATCACGCAGATGGTAGTCCAATCAATGGCAGTACTCAGACATTTTCCACTGACGGTTACAGTGAGGAGACAGTCAACGGTCCTTTGTATGAACTAGACGGTCGATTCCAAATTTACGTGCAGCATTATCTATTCGCTGAAACGACACTAGACCTGCGCGAGCCAAGTGTTAGAGAAGTGCGTTTTGAACCAACTTCAACCGAGCAATTGGCGGATGATTTAGGTGAGGTCGATGGTAATGTTCAAGTGGGTAACTTGGCGGAAATCTCTCCTACTATAACAGAAGAAAAGTTCCTCAAGAGCTATCGAATGGATCAAAAACGCCGTATGCGTAGTAGTGAGACTCATTACCTAGACAACCCATTGATGGGCATGATCATTCAAGTTCGTCGCGTTCGATAAGCACGAGTGATTCAACAAAGCGCAGCATTTGCTGCGCTTTGTTTTTATCTGTTATGTCCTCAGTTATTCCTAACCAACGCAGAGCAAGGAAAATAACTGCGTTACAGTATGAAATAGACAGTTTTCAAATTACTTACACTCAACATGGAAGTCGTATCAGTTCATGAGTCCAGATTTTGAAATCATTGCGCCCCGCTTAGCGCTCAAGCTCATCCCTTCTGAAGAAGCTCACTTACTACAACGTTTGCTTGCAGAATCCCCTTCCCTACACCAGTGGCTAGATTGGTGTAATCAAAACGTTACGCTGAAAGATGCACAGGACTTCCTGTTGGCAACCCGACTTAACTGGGTACAAACAGAAGCTTTCGGTTTCGGTATCTATGAGCGACAAAGTAACACTCTAGTAGGAATGGCCGCCGTAAACGAGTTATATCACACGTTTAATATGGCAAGTATTGGCTACTGGGTTGCTGACCGCTATCAACGACAGGGCTATGCTCAAGAAGCCGTTAGAGCCTTGGCTGAATTCTGCTTTGCAAAGCTGAGTTTAACTCGACTGGAAATTGTCTGTGACCCCGACAACGAAGCAAGCCAAACCTTAATTGAGTCAGTCGGTGCACAAAAAGAAACCATCGCCAGAAACCGGTTTATTTTTCATGGTAAGCCTAAGGATGGCGTTGTGTACTCACTTTTACCGGCAGATCTAACATAAATAAAAAGCCACCGACTTGCGGTGGCTTTTTATATTTCGAAGATACAGCATCCGCGCAATCCGCGTAGATGTGAATTTGGCGTCTTAGTGAAGCTTAAGGTTTGGACGCAGTACTCGGTTGATACGACCCACGAGCATCATCAGTCCGGTTTTAAATACGCCGTGCAACGCCATCAGGTGCATTCGATATAACGAGATATAAACGACACGTGCAATACGGCCTTCTACCATCATCGACCCTTTGGTTAGGTTGCCCATCAAGCTACCAACGGTAGAGAAACGGCTTAGAGACACCAATGAGCCGTGATCTTTATACACATAGTCTTTCAGCTCGCGTCCGTTGATCTTCGCAACGATGTTGCTGAATGCTTGGCTTGCCATTTGGTGCGCAGCTTGCGCACGTGGTGGAACAAACGAACCATCAGCCTGAGTACATTGTGCTAAGTCACCAATAACGAAAATGTCATCATCACGCGTCGTTTGTAGTGTATTTTTCACTACCAGCTGGTTGATACGGTTCGTTTCTAAACCAGCGATATCTCTAATAAAATCTGGTGCTTTAATACCCGCAGCCCAAACCATGATTTGTGCCGGGATCTTCTCACCATCTTTCGTGGTGAGGCCATCTTTTTCAGCTTTAGTCACCATGGTTGCCGTGCGTACATTTACGCCCAACTTCACCAGCTCCTGATGAGCAGCAGCCGAAATACGTGGAGGAAGCGCAGGTAGAATACGCTCACCCGCTTCAATCAGGTTGACGTTCAGCTTGCTAGAGTCAAGATCGCCAAAGCCGTAAGTACGCAGCTCTTTAACGGCATTGTGTAGTTCTGCAGATAGCTCAACGCCAGTTGCACCAGCACCAACAATGGCGATATCCACCGTACCGTTACCGTTTTTCGCGTGCAGTTTTAGGAACTCATTGTTCATTTCTGTGCGGAAACGGTGCGCTTGTTCTGGACTGTCTAGGAAAATACAGTTCTCACGAACGCCAGGAGTGTTGAAGTCGTTTGATGTTGAACCAATCGCCATGACCAGAATGTCGTATTCTAGCTCGCGGCTTGGCATCAGAAGCTCACCATGCTCATCTTTAAGCTCACTTAAGATGATCACTTTACGTTCGCGGTCGATGTCTTGAAGGCTACCCATTTGGAAGTCGAAGCTGTGGTTTTTTGCATGAGCTCGATAACTCAGAGCATCCACCCCTTCGTCCAAAGAGCCAGTTGCAACTTCATGCAATAATGGCTTCCACAAGTGGCTCGCTTTACGATCTACTAGCGTAATTTGCGCACGGTTCTTGCGACCTAGAGTTCGGCCAAGCTTAGTTGCCAACTCAAGACCACCAGCACCGCCGCCTACAACGATAATGCGTGTCACAATGATTTTCCTCTACAAAAATGAATATATGGGGTTCAGCTCGACATATGGTTCACAGGCATGCTGTGCCATACATCCAACCGATGAATTCTTGGTTCTTAGAGGTGTCTCAATTTATTTGGATTAAAAACTGCTGCCTAATTTTATTCTTTATCTATCAATAACTTGTTAGGAATCAGCATATTTGTCTGGTACGCATACGACGCCAGAGATTTTTGGGCAAGTTTATTACTCGCTCTCAATTTTTTTTGATATTTATCAAATTATTTTAGTCTGGTTCATTATATAGAGACGTACTTTGAAGGCAACCAAAATCCGTGTGACGAGTACGGATTGACTACTTTTCGACTACTCTACAACAAGGTATTCGTGCCACATAGGATGGAAGTAAGAAAACGGTAAGGAGAACACAATAATCTAAGCGCTAAACCAAAAAAATGAGGCCTTTAAAGAGAAAGGGACTCGGCATACTCACAAGAGGGGGTCGCAGCAAAGCAGCCGATAAAAAATGCCGCTTTACTGTTCACACTCAAACACTCTTAAGTATTTTTAAATGCCTTCATCGCTTGTAAATGGTGAGAGATCTTTTTGAACTTGTGGGACTGCGTTTCGTCCCAAATGATTTGATAGTATTTTTCTAACTCAGCTGCAGTTTTCGCATTGTCATGCACTTCATCATCTTTGGATAAAATCACTAAGCAGTGCGCCTGATTTTTCGCTCGGAACTGATCAACACATTTTGTTGCGATATCTTCGTACTCTTCTGGGCGATCGATTCGACCAGCCATCGTTTTTTCTGGGTGCAAGTTCGGGTTAAACATCACTTGTTTGATACCGCATAGAAAACCAATTCGTTCAGACCAATAACCACCTAAACCAACCCCACAGATTAACGGGTTTGGATCATCAGATTGATCGATAACTTTAGACACCTCTTTTAACAAGTGTTGCATGTCGTGCTTTGGGTGAAGGGTGCTGTAATTAATAAAACGAACGTCGTCGTCGATGAACTGCAGTTGAAGAACTTTTTCGTGGTTACCCGGGCTTGTACTGTCAAAGCCGTGTAAGTAAATAATCATGTGTACCTCTCCCTGTGTGTATCTGGTACTTTTATTAAAACTACCACTATTTCCTTACTGTTAAAGGGGAAAATATCACGAGTTCTCAAAACAGTGATCTTCCATACACAATGAGCCTTTCAACTCATACGCACTGTTTAAGTATTGCTCATCTCCCCACAATTTATAGGCCAGTAAATACCAAAGCATCGCCATCACTAGGGTTCTTGGCTGCCACGCCTGTACACCACTTAACCAAAGAGACGCATCTTCGATACCTCGAATTTGGCAATACTGTTTCACCGCCTCTTCCACAGGTGCATCCGCGACTTGAATAGTCAAGGTCAAATCAAGCCTAGGGTCAGCAATACCAGCATACTCCCAATCAATGACTTTCACCCCACTCTCCCCCCGAACGAGGTTGTAACACCCCAGATCAAAGTGACAAAGAGCTAGTGGAACCGGCGCTACACTCGGTTCCGTGCGCCACTTCATGTATAGAGCCTCAAACTCCGTATCCGCATACTGACCATCAAGCTCAAGCCAATAATGATCGATGCGAGAAATATAAGAAAATGGAACCAAAGGGAGCGCGCTGATCGGGTGCTGATGAATGGTCGCCGCAATGGATAATAAATCTCTTACTGGTAGCCCTACATCCGAAAGTGCTTGCCCTTCGATCCATTCCACCAGTAAACCTTGCTCGTGGATAAACACTGGCTTAGGACCAATTTCTAATGAAGAGATAGCATTCAGAACTTGATATTCATTGTGGCGAGAAATTGAAAAAGCCTTGCAAACATTACTGGTCGGTCGCCAGATGTATACAAGGCCTTGAGAGGATTCCAACCGCCAACAACGGTTGGTTAGCCCCCCGGTAACGGTTTGAACTTTTACCGGAGGCTCAGTAAAGAAGCCATCGAGAGCATTAAGACTCGGATCTAACTGTTTTGCTTGTTGCCAAGAAAACCATGCCATTGATGACTTCTCCATCAGTATCGATTAAAGACCGAATAAGCTCTTCGATTGCGCTTTACGAATTTCCGTTTCATCCGCCCACTCAATCAAGCCTGTTTCTAGGTCCATTAGGCGCATGGTCATCTTGTAGTATACATCTTTATCGCTACCTGCATTTTTGACTATGCTAGATAGGTTACCGTAAAGCATGTATTGCGCACCCACCATTTTACCAAATTGGATCGCTGTGCTTTGGTTAACCAGCTCATCCGTGTTTTGGAAGTTAAGCTGTTCACGCACAGACTCAACACGATCCATATCAACAAAGCGGAACTTACCAGAGTTCAGCATCTTAGTAGAAATAGTGTCGGTAATGGATTCAGTGTCAATGTGTTCACTGGTCTTGTTCTTAATTCGCTCAACAAAAACGATAGGACGTTGATCACGAGTAATTGCTGCTACAGAACCCGACATCATCATGCTATCAACCATTTCAGCCGCGATTTTTTGTAAATCTGTTGAGCCAAAATCGATAGTCGTGGTTTCTGTTGCTTGCGCATCGCCGTAAGAGACTTTGTTAGAACAGCCACCCAAAATGACGGCAAGACCTAAAAGAGCAATAATACTTTTTTTCATGAGAGTTCCTTAGTTTTTCAATACCAGCGCATCGTTAGCGCGGCAGCTTCGGCAAAGCCGTTAAGATTAATTGTCTTGTGCTTCTCTAATTTGAACACGGAATTTGGTGCCATTTGGATTCACAGTAACTTCAGATAACGTGACTTGCTCAAACCCTCGCACAATCATTTTGCGCCATGGGCCAGGCTTGGTATTCACTTCTAAACCATTATTGTCATACCAATAGAAGCGGTAAAGAATGTGCTGGTCACCTTTATAGTTACTGCTTAGTTGCACCACTCCACGTGGACGATCATCAACGTAAGTGGTGGTGATGTTGTCAACTAATAAGCGACTACCCAAAACGTTATCATTAAAAAATACTTTTTGCGTTTGACCATCAATTCGAATACCAGCCGTGTTTTCGGCGCATCCAACTAAACCAATAGCCATTGCTAAACAAATAAGCCATGCTTTCATTACAGTCTCCCTAGCTGTTTATGCCACACGGTTGAGTGCGTTCCCTGACGAGAGACCCATACCAATGTAGTCTGCTGTGCAGGCACTTCAAACTGATAGGTTTGATCACCCAAGTTTAAACTTTGTGTTCCCGGTTTCACGACTTTTGATGCCGTTTTCACTTGCGCTGGTAATGTTTGCCAACTTCTCGTATCCGGCTGCTCGGTCAATGTGTTCCATACATTGAAAAGTATGTTACCCACATCATCACCTTTTTTCGCCGCCTCTTTTCGGATTCGATCTTTTGCCCAAACGCGAAGAGCTTGACGGATCACCATTGTAGTCAGACGTTCATTAAGATCGTTTTGTGCCATCGCATTAACATCAGTCAGCGTGCTAGAAGGCAATACCTGACCATTTAAAACCACATCGCTAAAACGTTGAGCACCCCGATTCGGATAATAAGGAAGCGCCAACGAATAAATGGCCCCATTATCGCGACTGTCGTAAATCGGTAGATCAATACGCCAACCTTTCAAAGCCTCCACAACGCCTTGTTCATCAATAACGATGACTCGACCTTGAGACTGAGTTAACCCAGAAGGTGCTTTACCATACCGTTTCTCTAGAATGCGTAAGTCTTCACGCATGCCTAGTTTCTTAGCGGCGTACAACGTGCTTTCAACAACTTGTTTGTTGTCTGGCATCACAGCGAGTGCTCGTCGGTAATCAACATAAGCACTGTTTAAATCTCGTGACGCTTCATATAACAAGCCAGAAAGATAGAACAAATAGCCGTTTTGTACTGCGCTTAGTTTTTTACCAGCATCAGGGTAGCTCGCCAACACACTGCCTAAATTGGCAGACATGCCTTGCTTTTTCAGGTCTTTTTCTGCTGCTTTTAGTTCTTTTTCACGCGCCTTTCTTGCCGCTTCCTGAACTTGATTGGCTCGACGCACTTCAACAAGCGCCCCTTCCAAATCGTTTTTCTGTAAATAGTTTAGCCCGAGATAAAGGTGCAGAAAGCCAAGTTCATAATCGGCGGGATGATAATCTTGGAGATTGTCGTTCACTGCGAGAGAGCCGACGCTCGTTGCCGTTTCTGACACAGAAATAGTCGCGCGATCTTGCTGAACACGAACGGCACGATCACCATTTTCCAGCGCTTTCAAACTTGTCGGGTAATCTTCAGCAAGAAAAGAAATACGGCCCTTTTCAAAGTTGCCAAGTATCTCGCCACCCACTTCGCTCGATTGAAGTTGTTTCGCTTTCGCATATTCCCCTGCAACAACGGCTTGATAAACTTCTTGATTCTGGTTGCTGTAGTGACTAAACAGATTGCCCGCAGACAAATTCGCGCAGCCAGAGGCCATTAAAGCCCAGCTCATCAGCCCTAACAGCTTTACACCTAGTTTCACATTTATCTCCACAAATGTGTCATTCGACAGGAAAAAGAAGTGGGTGAACTGCGCCACCCACTTTTTAAAGCTTAGCTCAATACCATTGGACCTAGAGGACGACCGCCTAATAGGTGCATGTGAATATGGTAAACCTCTTGGCCACCGTGCGGGTTACAATTAACGATCAGGCGATAGCCGTCTTCCGCAATGCCTTCCTCTTTCGCCAGTTTTTTAGCAACAGTGAACAAACGCCCCATCATTGCTTCATCTTCAGCTTCAACATCATTCGTTGTTGGGATCAATTTATTCGGAATAATGAGAATATGGCTCGGTGTGCGCGGGTTAATATCGCGAAACGCAGTCACCAACTCATCTTGATAAAGAATATCGGCAGGGATTTCCTTACGAATAATTTTACTAAAGATCGTTTCTTCCGCCATGAGGACTCCATTTTATAAAGGTAATTAGACCCCAATTAGTATGCGCCAACCAAAAGCGGAGCTCAATAAAAACAGTGTTCACTTAACATTATTAATCAAACGCTAATTAACGAAGCTTTTTTTGTCGTGTGCGTCATAAAATGCGCGTCACAAACTCAATACAATCCAATGAATTTTGTTACTTTTTTAAGACAATTATTATTTTTATACCCAAGTAAGCTCAAAATTCTTGGGTAGCTTGTCTATTTTGGGAGAGGAAGCTCACTTATGCGAGGTTCAGTTATTAAAAGGATGTATGCGGGTTTTGCTCTGATCATCATCCTATTTGCCGTCACAATTGCCATTATGATGGGAGGAATGAGTGATATTCACGGGAAGTTTGGCACCGTGTCTAAATCATCCCTACCACTGGTATCGTTATCTAACCAAACCAGTGTTGAACTGCTTTCTGCCGACAAATCGTTTAAAGATTTTCTGACGACAGAGAATAAACAACGCATGGATGAAATGCGTCAGGAATTTGCTAGATCTCAACAACGTTTCGAATCCACTTTGGGTCAACTGGAAACTGCGAGCCAAATCTATCCCTCTCTTGCCGAACCGTTTTCACAATTAAAAGCGTTAGAGCAGAGCTATTTTACTGAAGCTCTTGAAGCCATGGACAACTACGAAGCGATGTTCGCTGCGCAAGAAAAAGTGCAAAAATCGTCACGTCGCTTCCAAAAGCTGAATACCGAGTTGTCGGTCGGCCTTAAAGAATATGTGGCAGATCAAACCAGCATTTCTGTCAAAGTCATGGCGAAGAGTTACTTCATTAAGCTAAAAGATGCCGAAGTGATAACCTCTGATGCCCTCGCCAGCTCTGATCCTGAGTTTGTTACGCAAGCCGTGACCAAAAACCGAAAAGCAGTGACTCATTTGAACTATGCTTTCCGTGGTTTAGTTACTCAATTACCTGAACTAAAAACAGCGTTTGGTGAGTCGGTAGAACAATTCACACGCGACGTGGGAATGCGTGGAGGTGTCTTAGACCAGCACAATAATTACCTCAATGCTCGTGCAGCGCTATACAACAACATCGCCAACCTAGCGAATAAAGTTGATTCAACCATGGCGATTCTTGAGCAATTTACGACAACCGCAACGGATAAACTTAATGAATCGTTAGCAGACGCTGGTGACATTTATTCTGCGGGTGTGACAAAAGCCATCATCATTGGCGTTGTTGTCGTGTTACTTGCCACAGCGATTGGCTACCACATCGCGCATAGCGTTCGCGAACCATTGACTCGTATTCTAAAAGTGCTTGAAAGCCTGACTGAAGGTGACATGACACAACGTATCGATATTCGCTATAACAACGAGTTCAGCCGAGTGAGTGGACACATTAACTCACTCGCCGACAGCCTTCACGAGATCTTAGTGAAACTCAACGAAGCGTCAGAGAACCTATCTTCGACCGCAGCAACAAACGAAAGCACGTCTTCGCAAGCGCAAAGCAAATTAAGCTCACAACGCGAGCAAACAGCAAACGTTGCGACCGCAATGACGGAAATGTCTCACTCAGTGCAAGAAGTCGCTCAAAGTGCACAAGGTTCACTAGAAATGGTGCAGCGTGTCGAATCTGCCTCAGAAGAAGGCAGAAATGTTATGAGCAGCAATATCTCGACCATAAATCAACTGGAAACGCGTTTGAACGAATCCGTTTCCGCTGTCTCTGAACTGCAAAAAATGAGTGGTCAAATTGGTTCTATCCTCGATGTGATTCGCAACATTGCTGAACAAACTAACCTATTGGCATTGAATGCAGCAATTGAAGCGGCTCGCGCTGGCGAACAAGGTCGCGGCTTTGCGGTAGTGGCCGATGAGGTGCGTGTGCTTGCATCCAGAACCACTCAGTCCACCACTGAAATTGAATCGATGATCAGTAATCTGCAATCCAGCTCTCAGTCAGCAAATCAAGTGATACAAAGCTGCATGAGCGATATGGAGATGTCTGTTGAGCAAGCATCAAAAGCGAACAGCTCAATGGAAGAGATTCAAGCGCTAATCATCGAAATCAGCCAAATGAGTACGCATATTTCGCAAGCGGCAGCAGAGCAAAGTGAAACCTCAGCAGACATTGCACGCAGTATTGAAGATATCAATAGTATCGCCGATGAAAGCTTCCAAGCTATGTCGAGCATCGCACAGACCAGTGAATCCCTGACTCACTTGGCTCATCAGCAGAATGAATTGGTTCACCGCTTTAAGTTATAAATAATTTATAAATTTGAGCATTAATTAGTGCAATCAACTGTATAAGGGCGACTTTTTGTTAAGTCGCCCTTGTTTTTTATCAGCCATGTCTACATATGATTAATATGGCCAGCTCATCCCCTTGCACATCTCTTTTCGAGCGGCCTCATAAAAAGGAAAATCTATGGCTGTTCATGTTGGTATTATCGACCAAGACCCAGTGAGATTGGTCACTCCTCTATTAGATAATCGTACGCTAAGCACACATATCGTCTTCATCGGAGACAAGAGCCAGTTAGATATATTTGACCGACTGAGTGCCGTTTTAGAGCAACGAGACATTACTTCCGAATTTTTTGAAATCCCATCCGCCGTCAATACTTCGCTGATCAAACAAGCGATTCAAAAACTGGCAAAAGATCTCCATGAACGCGGCGAAGATGTGAAATTAAACGCCAGTTGCGGTCTTCGTCATCGCTTATTGTCTGTGTACGAGGTTTTCCGTACCTATCGCTGGCCAATTTTTGTGGTTGAGCCAAGTAGCGATAAGCTTTGCTGGTTATACCCAGATGGCAAAGAAGATACTCAAGTCGAAGACCACATTACGATTGCTGACTACCTCACTATCTTCGGCGCACGCGGCGAGTTCCACCACGTTGATTTACCTCCTCTTCTTGATAAAAAACTGTATGAACTTGGTGAACGCTGGGCCTCAAATGCGCTTGAGCTTGGTCCAGGCTTAGCGACTCTTAACTACCTTGCAACCACATGCCGCAAAGAGCAGAAACTTGATGTGGAGCTTTCTGAAAAGCAACAAGGCTACCGTGAGCTCAACATGCTGCTTTCGGACTTAGTGGAAGCGCAAATCGCCACTTATGAGAATGGCGTTCTAACGTTTGCAGATGAAGATGCACGCCGCTTTTCAAACGGTGAATGGTTAGAGACTCTGGTACACAGCACGGTCAAGCAAATTCAAGATACGATGCCGACGATTCAAGATCGCTCTTTGAATGTTCAGGTTTATCGCAAACTTGGTGAAAGTGAAGTACGCAATGAGTTGGATGTTGCAACAGTGGTAAACAACAAGCTCCACATCATTGAGTGTAAAACCAAAGGCATGCGAGATGACGGCGATGACACCTTGTACAAGCTAGAATCCCTCAGAGATCTACTAGGTGGTTTACAAGCACGTGCAATGCTGGTGAGCTTCCGACCGCTTCGTCACAATGACATTACTCGTGCAGAAGATTTGGGGCTAGCTCTGATTGGCCCTGATGAGCTTAAAGACTTAAGAACGCACCTAACGGCTTGGTTTAAAGACGCAGGTGGCTCGGACGAGATCTAGTATCAGTGATAAAAGCTAGAATTCAAAATGATCAAAAGCAGCGTTACAGGCTGCTTTTTTCATACCTAATTTTTAAGTGTGGTTTAGATAGATAGAAAAAAACCAGAGGCGTGCCTCTGGTTTTTCCGTTTGTTTAAAATGCCAATTATCGCGGCTTACAGCATTTTACGCGCTGCTTCTACTACCACCTTAATTGAACGAGCTTCCGTCTCTTTCAGAGTTGAATGATCTGGAATCTCTTTTTGTGTACGGTTGATGATTACACCCGCTACACAACCTGCTTTTAGACCAGAGCTCGCACACATTGTTAGCAATGTTGCAGACTCCATCTCAAAGTTAAGTACGCCCATGTCTTGCCATTCTTGCATAGAACCTTGGAAACGCTTAACAACGCGACCAGAGAACGTGTCGTAGCGTTCTTGACCTGGGTAGAACGTATCACTTGAAGCCGTCACACCCATGTGAACCGCAGCGCCAGACTCTTCTACTGCCTCTTTCATTGCAGTTGCTACTTCAAAGTCAGCAACTGCTGGGAATTCCATTGGCGCAAAGTGCAGGCTCGCACCGTCAAGGCGAACTGACCCCGTCGTTACGATCATGTCACCTACGTTTACATGCGGTTGAATTGCGCCAGTTGTACCAACACGTAGGAAAGTACGAACACCAAGTTGCGCGAGTTCCTCAACTGCGATAGAGGTAGAAGGGCCACCAATACCTGTAGAACAAACCACAACAGGTTTACCGTCTAATTCGGCACGGTATAGCGTGTATTCACGGTGACTTGCTAGAAATACTGGGTTTTCCATTTGTTCTGCGATTTTTTGAACGCGCGCTGGATCACCAGGAATGATGGCTAGAGTCGCACCATTAAGATCAGCTTCAGTAACACCTAAATGAAATACAGCTTGAGACATAAGTCGCTCCTTATTGTGGCTTATTTTATGAACAATAAGCTCATTAATCAGTTATTGGGTACAAATGCACTGTAGCGAACCTTTCACCAACATAGAGTGATCATAATCACAATGAGAAAATGTAATGAAACTATAATTTCATCCAAAACAAGCAATGATCACACTTTTAGAGAGTTTGGCTCATTTTGTTGCATAGCGATGCGTGATTTCAAAAACAAACTAGACATCTTATTGAATTTCGTCGACACGGTTAAAAAAGCCCGAGACACGAATGCCTCGGGCTTTTTATTAGCTAGTTAGGTAGGTCACTTGGCCTGCTTGGACTCAAAACGGAGCAATCTCAACGCATTTAACGTAACCAGTGCAGTTGCGCCGCTGTCGGCTAATACTGCCACCCATAGACCCGTAATGCCCAGTAAACTTGTCACCAAGAAAACGCCTTTCAAACCAAGCGCTAACGCAACATTCTGACGAATATTGCTTAACGTCGCACGCGATAGTTCTATCATGGCAGGTAACTCAATCAGACGATTGTGCGTTAATGCCGCGTCGGCCGTTTCCAGCGCAACATCCGTACCGCCTCCCATCGCAATACCGATACTCGAAGCTTTCATCGCTGGCGCATCATTAATACCATCTCCCACCATTGCAACGGTGTGTTGCTGTGATAGTTTCTCGACGTAATGCACTTTATCTGCTGGTAATAAGCTTGCTTTATAATCCAAGCCTATTCTGGTCGCCATTGCTTCAGCACTTCTCGGGTTGTCACCGGTTAGCATCACCGACGTTATCCCAAGCTCCTTCAACGTAGCGATAGCTTCTTGGGCATCTGGGCGCAATGTATCTTGCCATGCGATCACGCCAATGACCTCGTAATCGTAACGCACAATAACAACCGTTTTACCTTGTTGTTCCAACGTCACCACTCGCTCTTCGGTTTCTTGAGAAAGTGGGAAATCGGCCTTAGAAGGCGTGACTACTTGGACTATTTTCCCATCGACGTAACCAGTGACACCAGAGCCCACTTGTGCGGTTTTATCTAGCGCTTCAGGAATAGGAAGCCCCTGCTTTTGCACTTTATTAACTAAAGAAACCGCTAGAGGGTGGCATGAGCCAACTTCGATTGAGGCTGTCAGACTAAGTAACTTGTCTTCATCTACACCGAAAGCAAAGACGTCGGTCACCTGTGGTTTACCTTGCGTCAATGTACCGGTTTTATCAAATGCGACGGACTCAACCTTACCAAGCAACTCAAGCGCCGCACCACCTTTGATTAATGCCCCCCGCTTCGCCGCAGCCGCCAAGCCAGAAGTAATCGCTGCAGGCGTTGAAATAACCAACGCACACGGACAGGCGATCAGTAACAGGGCAAGTCCTCGATAAATCCACGTTTCCCATGGTTGAGCAAACAACAATGGTGGCGTGACGATAACCATCAAGGACACCAACATCATCAGCGGCGTATACCAACGGCTGAATTTATCCAGAAAACGTTCTAATGGTGCCTTACGAGATTCTGCTTCTTCAATCAAATGGAGAATTCGGTCAATCGCATTCTCGCCTTGGCGAGAGGTCACCTGTAAACGAACGACTTTATCGACAACCACAGCCCCGGCCATCACTTTGCCACCCGTTTGGTGCTCAACGGGAACGGATTCTCCCGTTAACGCGCTTTCGTCAAAACTTGCAAGCGCATCTTGCAACACACCATCCGCTGGCAAACGACCACCGGGGGCAACTTCTATAATATCCCCCGGCTTAAGCTGAGCTGCAGGCACCTCTTTACGCTCACCATCAACAATTAAAATTGAATTTTCTGGGACTAAGTCCATTAGCGCTTGGACACCACTTCGAGCGCGGGATGATGCATATGCTTCTAACTTTTCACCAATAAGGAAAAGCAATAACACCATTGCCGCTTCAGCGGTTTCACCTAAATATAAAGCGCCGAGCGCTGCCACACTCATTAACGTTTCAATCGCAAAAGGCGTACCGCTACGCGCCAACTTGAACGCTTTAAGCGCAATTGGGTATAAACCCAGTAAACAGGTCAACGTGAATAACCAAGTACTTATTTGAGGGTCGATCTTAGAAATTATTGCCGCGACAACCATCGCACTAGCAATAGAGAGAATTTGAATGTTGTCTTTTACTACCCCACGCCAGCCCTTCGTTGCGGTATTTGGTTTTGGAGCATCGAGTGAAGAAAGCGGAAAACCTGTTTGTTGGGCTGTATGCTCTATCGTAGAGGTCAGCTCGCGATCGTCAAAATCAACAACCAGTTTTTCTGTTGCAAATAAGACTTTTGCTTGGTTAACACCTTCCAAAGACGTAATAGCCTTCTCAAGCTTTTGCGCACATGAAGGGCAATCCATACCTGACACAAGCCACGAGTTTCGAATTGAGGAATCACTCTCCCTTGAGGGCTCTTCTTCCTCACCAGGGTCGGCGCTACAACTCCCTCCGCTGCAACATGAACTTTCGGACACTTCTACGCCAGCTTGAGAAATGTTGAGTGAAGATTTTACTGGTGCGCAGCACGACTCGCTCGCGCCAAGCGGCACCGCAGTTTTGATTTTGCTAGATTGGCAACCTTGATGTTTCGTACACATAATTTATTTTCCTTATTGGTGTAGGCTCTTTGCCTATGACTAAGGATAAACCTTAGAGCTAGCTCCAAGGTCAAGGTGATTTTTTAAAAACTCATCGATTGAAAATAAAAAAAGACGCCGAAGCGTCTTTCCAAATGACTTATTTAAAATCAAGCACCTATGATATTTGTTCAGAAAGGTTAAACTGGATGCTTAAAACACTCATTTAAAGTCATCCCGATGGCGCGCAGCACATCTCGCCTAGTGATAACGCCAACCAATTTACCTTTGCCGTCAACCACTGGATACATTTTTGGCTTACCAATCTTCATCATGTCAGCCAACTCAATCACTGACATGTCTGGAGAAACAGATAAAACATCGTCATGCATACACTCTTGAACGGTATGCGTATCTTGGCAGTGATAACTCGCTTTCACCAATTTATCTAACAAGTCTTGCTCTGATAAGAATCCAACTACCTTTTCATTCTCATCAATGACGGGGCCACCTAATGTGACGCTTTGCATGACTTTATTCAAAGCAGCCGAAAGTGACATATCTTTAGTGAAGGTCACCGCTTGCAACGTCATGTAATCTTTTACTTTTAATGAATGCATTCTTATCTCCTTAAGGGCATTTTATTGCGGCCTTTAGATAAGTGTCGCCTAATTTCCTGAATTTACTAAATGGAAATGAGTAATTTTATTTATAGGTGCAGCCTATTGATCTGAATCAAAATTAAGTCATCATCGGCATTCACTGTTGTTTAATTGAGTACAACTTGCAAATGGGCTCATTTTTAACAGGTGGTAAATACAACAAAGCCAGTCAAATTGACTGGCTTCATTATTGGCGCATAGTTACATTAACAATGATGTCGACGCATATTGTCTAAAATAATACCGGTTGCCATTGCGACATTCAGCGACTCAGCACCACCAAATGCCGGAATCGTGATCTTATTTGTCACGAGCTTCGCAGCTTCTTCACGTACGCCGTGGGACTCGCTGCCCATCAACAAAATACCTTCAGCAGCGAATTCCGTTTTATGAACGCTCTCACCTTCCAGAAACGCGCCATAAACTGGCAAATTGGCTTCTTCTAAGTAACTTGGCAAATCAACCAGACTCACTTGTACGCGGCCAAAACTGCCCATGGTCGCGCTGATCGTCTTAGGGTTATACGGATCAGCACAATCTGTACTCGCAATAATGTGCTTGATGCCATACCAGTCTGCGACACGAATAATCGTTCCTAGATTACCTGGGTCAGATACACCATCTAGCGCAATCATCAAGCCTTTTGCTTGAGGCACTTTTACACTCGGGATTTCAACCACTGCAATGGCCGCGTTATTGCTCACGAGAGTGCTCGCTTTGGTCAGGTCGTCAAGCGATGCTTCAATGCAATCAAAACTACTTAGCGTACTAGCGTTTTGTTCGAGAAATGCCTCGGTTGCGAAGACATGCTTCACCTTTAATGAACTGCTTGCCAGCTCTAAAACGTTCTTTTCACCCTGAACTAGGAATAAGCCATGCGCTTTACGCTGTTTCTTTTGACCTAAAGCACGAAGCAGTTTTAATTGGTTTTTTGAAATCATTAAAGTATCCCAGGTGAAAATGGTTATTCGGCGAATGTACTCTAAACAATCTTCACGACAGTTCGGTATCAAGCGCGTGAGATTATAAATTATACCTAAATAACCTCAAGAAACTTGATTCATCAGAAGACTTTGAAGAGCAAACGCAGTAAAAGAGGGTTCAAAAACGAAAAAAGCCCTGCGATATACGCAGGGCTTTTAAAGGGTGGGACCCCAGCCACATCCCGGCACACAAGTCACCCGCTGCGGCTGCTTCCTTCCGGACCTGACCGAGTTCACGAGCTATTGTTGCGAGAGGACCAGAGCCCCATAATTCTTTTCGAGAGGACTTGGCCTCAATCGATGGGGCGATTATTCAGTATCAGCCCTCATAATGCAAGAGCAAAAGCCTTGAATTTCGTCATTTCCTTACCGTTTGGACAAAACTCGATCAATTCATTCCTCTATGATTGAGCCACGTAACGATGCGAAGAAGGATAGCGGCGTGTTGACTGCTTACTTGAATACATATCTTCATCAGCTAAATGCATGGCTTGCTCTAAGCTCATGTGCTGTTCTCTTTTTGCAGAGACACCGATAGAGATACCCACAGACTCTAACTCACTACACAGTTTGCCTTTTACATCAATTCTGCTGAGCTCTTTCATTGCCCTATTTAATTCTGCTTGAGTCGGATAGCCCAACAGTATGAACTCATCTCCCCCTATCCGGTAACTTTTTCCTGACCATACATAATGAATTTTTAGCGCCAATAATTGCAACACCTCATCACCAGCACGGTGACCGTACGTATCATTGATTCGTTTGAAGTGGTTAATATCCAAGTAAAGTATGGATAGCTCTTTGTTTACGCCTTTTCGATGTTTTACTTGCAACGCGCGGCGATTTCTTAACCCCGTTAAATTGTCGGTATTCGATTGACGGTAAAGATAGAGCGAAACGCAAATCGCAAACAACAATACAAAGACAAACACAGCCTGCGTTTGCGTCGCCAGCCGAACCTCATATTCAAGCGCGGTACGCCAATCTGGGCGCAGGTCGTACTGGGCAATGATCTTATCAACTTCCAACATCGCTATCGCTCGACTGAAAAAAGGAGCAAGCATGGCACCTTTCTCGTTCGCCACCAATCCAACAGAAAGTTGTGACTGGTAAAACTCGCCAATCGCCGTGTCCTGCTCTATCGGAACCAACTCGCTCAGACGTAAAAAGTGGTTGAGCATCGCGGTATCCATCGGAATGTAATCAACCTCTTCATTCAATAAACCCTGAATGAGTTCTTGTTGGGTACGATAACGTTTCAGCTCTTTTAGCGGTAAAAGTTGTGTCATCATTTGGTCGAAAAAGTCGTCCTCAACCACACCAATCCGCTCAGAGATCAACTGTGACACATGAGAGTAAGTGTTCGGCTTGTAACCTAAACGCTTGACCATAACGGATGCTGGTGAGTAATGGGGCTTGGGAAAGTAACTAAACTCATGCCGCTCGCGACTGACCGTTAACGGCGCTAAAATTTCGAAATTCCCCTGCATAAACTCATGATACATGGAACCCCAACTTTCATTTGGCTCACTAATGATCACGCAGTTTAATGCCAAGATCTCACAGCTTCTCAGGACGACATCTGCCGTCATCCCTTCGATACTGCCGTCTTCGTTGTAAACAACATATGGAAAGATAGATTCGAGCTTGATCCGTATAGGCTCACTAAAATCGAGAGGTAATAAGCGAATAGATTCTCGCAATGCCGCTCGCCTTAGTTCAAATTGATACTGGGAGATCTCTTCACGAAGTTGCTTTTGCACTCCTTCCCCATGAATAAACGTAGCGAACGTATCCAACTCTTCGAGATGATGATCTTTTTTACTGATGATCGATACTGGCTTTATCGAAATCTGATCATTTAACATCTTAGCGTCAAAGCCCTCCAGCAGCATCGGCTTAAGCTGATTGATGGCATCGACTACGCCTTCAACAACGCCTGATCTCAGTAACGTTACCGCTTGCTCATGACCTTGATAAGAGACCTGTTTTAGCTCCGGGTAGTATTGTTTAAGTAATTCGGCATAAACCGTATCTTTAGGGACGCCAACTCGTGAAATGTCACTCAACGTCGAGTCTTTTAATCCAAAAAGGTAGGTATATTCGATATTAGTTGGACGGGAGTAACTAAAGCGTTGAGCACGCTCTTCTGTGTAAGTGATATTCGCAGCAAAGTCCGCTTCCCCATTCGCGACGGAATTTAGAATGGCATCAAAGCTGGAATAGTTCACATATTGAACGGTAAAGCCGAACTCTTTCGATGCAGCATTAAAAAGAACACGAGTGACGACATCATCCGCTTCTGTCGCAACTTTATAATGAGCAATTAAAGGTGATTCAGCTTTTACATTCAAACTCAGTAGGCAACAAGTAAAAAGCAACAGTGTTCGAGCAAAGGTAGTCATGACAAACTTATCTTAAATCAACCACTTATATTGTGGTTATTATTATTGGAAGTTTAGTAAATATGAAATGAAGAACATATACTAATCTTCATTTTGTTCCACAACCAATTCGATAGTCTGCCGCACGTGTCACTTTTTACCTGACGAAATACTCATAATTCTGCCTGTTCATCGCTGCTACGTAAGATATAGTCCGTCATCCAAGCCGTTCCTAACAAACAGATCCAAACAACAAAAACAGGGTTTGGTACATCTGTAGTCGGACTTACCACTAAGGCAGCAAAGCCAACGGTCGGTAATGTCCAGCACAATAGTTTACTCCAACGAATGGAGTGTTTAAGCTTCGCGAGGGTTTCCATTGAAGCCAGCATTCCTGTCACGCTCAATGCCACAAGAACGGCATATGGCAAGCCAGCAATCCATAATGGGAACAACAACAGCATCGGCCACCAGCTGTGCTTATTGGATGGGGTCCAATGTACAGCAGACCACCACATCGCCATGACCGCGACAGTTTGAACCACTGTAACCCAAGCGGATCCATCCAGCTTCCCACCTTGTTGCGTGACCATAATACCGACTTGTAGAGTAAGTACGATTAGGCCTGCGGTGAGCAGGACGCCCAACGAACTTCTACGAGAGAACACTACCATTAAAAGTGGGAAAAGGATCAAAATACCAATCGATAGCGCGATTGGCTGCATTGAGAGCGTAGCGCCAAAAGCCATCATTGCGCCCAGCAACACCAAACCTGCAAACCCGCCTTGTGGCAAGATCCACAACGCCGGGATCATGAGTGCAAGAACGGGAATATCTCCCTCGCTCAAACTCATCGCTCGAACGCACACCACTGCGAGTAAAGTCGTAATGAAAAATTGAAGTGTCGATAAAATCATAGCGCCTCCTGGCTTCCCCACCTACTTGGTAACTCAACGGCAAAAACTGGGATTAAAAGTCGTTGAGAGGGTCTAGATTCAAGCTTAGCTTGTGTTTGTTTTATGCTTTTTAACGCTCATTAACATACGGCACGACTGAAGAGAAAATATGATCAACAAAAGTCAATCGCGGGCAATATAAACGTTAAGAACCGTTAGCAATATACAAGTCCGATGGTTTACCATTCCTTAGTAATCCACAATAGACACTTTTGAGTATGGACCAATTTTTAGCGCAAATCTTTGCTGTAATTCACCAAATTCCAAAAGGAAAAGTCTCCACCTACGGGGAAATCGCAAAAATGGCAGGTTACCCGGGCTACGCAAGACATGTTGGTAAGGCGCTTGGTAATTTGCCAGAGGACAGTAAACTCCCGTGGTTTAGAGTGATAAATAGTCAAGGAAAAATATCCTTAAAAGGCAGTAATTTAGAACGACAAACAAAGAAATTAGAAGCCGAAGGAATTGAAGTATCTGAGATTGGAAAAATTTCGCTAAGAAAATACAAATGGCAGCCTTAGGCTGCCATTTTTTGTTCGCTGAGTTTGATATTAACGCGTACCAACTAGACGAATATCCAACTGGTGAGTTTGTGCTTCATCTGTGATTACACCGTTATGCGTATCGCTGATAAAACGCAATTTACCATCCACTTCAATACGCGCACGGACGCTGTAACGATGGTTTGGTTTGATTTCATTGTTATCGTAGTTCAGCTCAAAAGAAAGAGGAACTTGTTTGCCTTCCGTTTCGAATGTCTGCTTTGCTAGTACTTTTGCTGGCGCGTCAGCCAAAGACACATCTTCTAACGCGACGGTAACCACTGCGTTTGGCGGCAGAGCAATACGCTCACGGTAAGCCACTGTACCTGTAATCGTCTTCATTGACGCCTCTGCAGATTCCATTTCTGTATTTTGAGAAGTTTGGCAACCCACTAACGCAGCCCCAAAGAGTAAAGAAGTAACAAGCAGTAGTGTTTTTTTCATATCTTCCTCGAAAAGAGTATTAAACCGGAGCAATTATAGGTGTGGAATATAAAACTGTCTGCTTCCTGTCGGTTTATTTGACAATAGTTTGACTGAGTTAGAATTTATCAAACAATTGATTTTGTTTCATAATCGGAACAATACTATTTCTAAGTTACTCAATAGTTCTTAACTATTGCACTTCACAAGAGTGAGACTGTTGAGGTAAGTTGGAGTGAAAGACAACGGTGAGGAGACACAATGAGTAAACCATTACGAGAATTGCTCAGCCTACTACAACTCGAAAAATTAGAAGAAGGCTTGTTTCGTGGCCAAAGTGAAAACCTAGGTTTGCCTCAAGTGTATGGCGGCCAAGTGATTGGGCAAGCGCTTTCTGCTGCGCGCTACACCGTTGAAGAAACACGCGCGGTGCACTCCTTCCATAGCTATTTTTTGTACCCTGGTGATCCAGAAAAGCCCATCATTTATGATGTAGAAAACCTAAGGGATGGCCGTAGCTTCAGCACCAGACGCGTTAAGGCGATTCAAAATGGACGCCCTATTTTCTACCTAACGGCGTCTTACCATGGCGATCAACCTGGGTTTGATCATCAAAAGGAAATGCCAGACATTCCTGGCCCAGAAAACTTCGCCTCTGAGAGTGAGCTTGCTAGCCATATAGCCGAATTCCTGCCAGAGCGACTACGCAAAACATTTTGTGGTGAAAAGCCAATTGAAACCCGTCCTGTTACGGTCATCAACCCTCTAAAACCCAAAAAAGCAGAGCCTAAACAGTATCTTTGGATTCGTGCCAATGGTGAAATGCCAGAGAACCTGCTTATACATCAGTACCTGTTGGCCTATGCATCAGATTGGGGATTCCTCGTGACAGCAATGCACCCACATGAAGTGTCATTAATGACGCCAAACTTCCAAGTTGCAACCATTGACCATTCAATCTGGTTCCACCGTCCGTTCAAAATGGATGAATGGCTGTTGTACGCGATAGAAAGCCCAACAGCGAGTAATACTCGTGGGTTAGTGCGTGGCGAAATCTATAACCAGCAAGGTCATTTAGTGGCAACCGCAGTGCAAGAAGGTGTAATGCGCTATACCAAGTAACCGCTAAATCTTAAACGACAAAAGGAGTGCTCAGCACTCCTTTTTTGTGGGTATCAAACGATAATTAATTTGGTTGATACTTCATAGTAATGACCGACCATTCGTAAAGTGATTTCGGGTAGCCGTATTCGCTTTTCCCGTAAACGACATTTGGGTCAGCATAGAATCCACCTTTATCCGTTGCTAAAAATTCACGCACCCCACGACGGTAAGTAATGATTGGTGCTGCCGACTCATACTCTATGTCTTCCAAATTAGAATCATCAATCACTAAGAACCGAGTCATACGGATAGTGCTACCGCTGGTGCAATACCCTGGATCATCATAACCAATTGCATTAAAAGGCTTAAGGTCATCAGCAAATAGCTCTGATGTACATCCATCGAATCGAGCAACATGCACCCACGCTGCCTTTTCTTGTCTTCGGTCATCGCTACCAACTGGCTTAAACATAAATAGCACAACCTTACCTTTACCGTGTTTTTGCAACTCGTCATCCGTCGGTTCACGTACCGAACGCGAACCCAAGATACCAAATTCACTCTCTTCTAAATTGGCAAACTGTGGGGCACTAAGCGTGCTCACAATAACGGTTTGTTCGCTATTAAGTTGTGTGTATTTATCTGCAACACCCGACTCTGCCAAATCGACACTAACCGTGACTTTTGTTCTTGGTAACGCTTTGTAATCTCGCGATTCACTCTCAGAGATATCTAGAGCAATAGAATGGTATTGAGAGTAATTGGTTAGCGTCAACTCTGCATTCGCATTGTCTAACATGGCAAGATCTTTGCTCACAGTATCGCCAAATGAGTAAGTGCGAGTACCGACCGTTCTACCGAAATCTAAGTCAATTGCCTTGAAAGGCGTAAACTCAACGGTTTGAAGTTTCGTGGTAAGACCGGGATGATCCGCTTTATTAATGGTGCCGTTAACTAATACGGTTTTAGTTGTATAGTTACGTGCAGTTAGCGTCACTTCTAATTGGTACTCGCCTGCGTGCAAAATCTTCAAACGCCCCGTTTCAGAAGAGACTAACTCAACCACAGGATCTTTTTGGTTAATAAGACGATAGCTGGCTTTCGCCTCTCCTCCACTCATCACTGGTGAGATAATAGTACCCGCTGAAAAGTCTACCGTTGGATAAGCAATCGATACAGGGTTTGTGCCCTGTTTGATCGTGACAGAGAAACTGCTTTCACCCGGAGTAAATTTATCGTCCCCTGCATCCGATATAACAACTCTTGTGCTGCCAGCATTGAGGATGCGCATCTCGCCCGTTTTGCTGTCTAGGGAAACCACATCCGTTGCTGCATTTTCTGAAAATCGATACGAAACTTCGCCAACCGTACCAGAGATGGTCGGTTTTTGAACATAAGGCTGGTTGGTTTTCCAAGTCTCTTCCACTTCGGATTGCACATCAATCCGACTCGGCGCACTCAGAATATTAACGTACACTTTCTGATCTGGACCCGCAGTATAATTCGCGCTCTCCTGTCTGCGAACTGTTAACGTCGCTTTACCCGCTTTGTAAACATAGGCACGTCCATCTGCAGTAACCTCTATAACATCTGTAGCAGTGTTATCAACGAGTTCTACATGATCGTTACTTGTACTTAAACCAAAGTCACGACGAAGATCAAAGCTATAGTCTTTGCTATACACCATTTCATAATCTTGTGTCACCATGGCTTGTCCCGCAGCTTTCGCTACTTTGATGACTACATTAAACTGAATTGGTTGATATAAATCCCCACCATCATCTTCAAACTTAAGACGATATTCACCAGCCGTCTCTACTTCTAACTTGCCATCGGTCATTCTTAAACCGTCCGGTAAACTACCGACTAGGCTTACGTTGCCTTTTTGTCCTGAAAATGCCAAAGGAATTGAGAGGCTAGGCTGATAAATAAGCGACATTTCAATGTCGTTCATCACTGGATGAGGCGCGCGATTAACTTCAACATTGAAGCGAGCTTTACTTGCAGGATAATTACGCATTTCATGCTCGTAGATTTCAACTTCAGCCGTACCTACACCTTTGATCAGCAGTGCTTCACTGCTCATAGACTTAGCGATAACATCTGTGCCGCTAATAATTCGCAGTGAATAGTCGCCGCGAGCATTCGTCACCTTAGGGAAAATTCGGCCACCTTCCTCATAAGTTTTCACAACATCCGCTACGCTGATTGTTTCGCGTTGACCTTGTTTTACATCCACAACAAATTGCGCCGTTTGCTGCTTATCTAAAAAGGCATCGCTGTAAGTTGCTGTCGCTTCAACGGTTAACTGCCCAACATTATGAACAAGGAGCACACCTGACTCAGGGTTGAGTAACTCGGCAACTTTGTTGTCTGGTTCGCTGCGAATGATTTTGTATGTGATGCTTTGCGTTTGAGCTTTATCTAAACGTGCAGGTTCTAATGTCAGCCCTTCTCTATATTCGTCTTCCAGCAAGGCGAATTGAAGTTGCCCGGATGCTACTCCATGAAGCTTCACCGTCGCGCGAACTTGCTTCGGCAGATAAAGCTCGTTACCTGAGTCAGTAATCAGTACCGACGCCTGACCAATTGAGCCTAATGAATATACCGAACCGTTCTGATCAACCCGAATCAAGTTATGACCACTTTCTACTTCATAACTCAATTCACCTTTTTGGCCACGAACGGTCAGCGCTTTCCCTTCAGATTCGATTGCATTGAAGTTTAGATCACTAACCGAAAGGTCTGTGTTAATACCTCGTTCCACAGTGATAGAAAATCGTGCTTCAGAGGATTCATAAGCAGAACTGTTATCCGTAGCCAGAATTGTTGCCGTTCCTGGACGCAAGATTTGTAGCATTCCAGAGTCATTAATTTTCACAACATTTAGCGGATTAGAGTCAATAACTTGATAAGACACCGAACCATGTACATTGCTCAATTTTGCCTCTGTAACGGTTCCCACGCCCTCAAACTTCAATACCGTGTCTTCAGCTTTTAACTGTGGACGGCTCTGCTTTGTTATCGTAGTTGGTGTCTTTGTATTGTTTGTTTTAGAGTCACCTCCACCACCACAACCAGCGAGTAACGCCGCGAGAAAAAGCAAATAATATTTTCTGTTCATTTTTAGAAACACTTTGTCACAAATAAGTGCTAGCGATAATAATACGATGTTTTATTAATCACTATATCCATTTTTGAGTACTTTATTACTTAAGTATTTGCTACTGTATTACGCATAAAAATAAATGTTCAGAAGTGGTGACTAAAATACACAAAACAACACAAAGCAAACGTTTAAATTAAACCAATTAATTAATTTAGTAAGAATGAATATTCAACAAAAATAAAACACGAAAAATAAAGAGAAAAAATTGCGTTATTTTTTCGTGCGTTTTGCTGTATTAGCGCTTGATGGAGGATAAAAAACAAACAGTTAATGCGGAAATAGAAGAGAGAATAAATATCGTTTATATTTATTCCAACCCAGTAAAAAGTAACCTAGTTAGAATAACCCTGCTACCTGTTAACATTTAAAATGCTAACAGATAGAGTAACCATTAAATAAAATTCGTATAAAGCTATTTAGTTGAGAAGTGGTAACTCAGTCGTATATTTAATGGATTCCATAGCAAATGTTGAAGTCACATTAGACAGTCCCTTTACACTATTAACTAAGCGCTTATAAAACTCGTCAAAACACTTCATATCTTTGACTAGCACTTTCATCATGTAGTCATACTCGCCGGCCATACGATAAAACTCCATCACCTCAGGGAAATCACTCACTGTTGTGACAAAGTGGTGATACCAATCTTCGGAGTGATCGATGGTTTTTAGCTGAACAAAAGCGATAAAAGACAGGTCGAGTTTTTCTGCACTCAGTAACGCCACGCGCTTTTCGATGTAGCCTTCTTCTTCCAACCTTTTCAAACGCTTCCAACATGGCGTCGTTGTCAGATTTACCTGCTCTGCTAACTCATTTAATGACAAGGTGCTGTCGGTTTGTAACAACGCAAGCAGCTGCTTATCGACCCGATCCAAACTCATCCTATAAAACCCACGAAGTGTAGAAAACTTTTCTATCAAAATAGTCATTACCGGCAACTATAGCAAAGTTTTTCTCTCGTATTATAGGTAAATTATTCCCATCTAATGCTTATCTATCGATTTCCAAGGAGAGACGCCATGTGTACTGACCACAACTGGATCAACAATGCAGTGCGTAAAATTGAAGCAGACTTTCAACGTTCTGCTGATACTCATTTATTTAAACTTGAACTGCCTTCTCTTGATGGTATCGATATCTACCTAAAAGATGAGAGCACGCATCCAACAGGCTCTCTGAAACACCGATTGGCACGCTCGTTGTTTCTTTATGCGATTTGTAACGGATGGATTGGTCCTGAAACCACAGTGATTGAAGCGTCCTCAGGCAGCACTGCCGTTTCAGAAGCGTATTTTGCTCGCTTGCTTGGCTTACCGTTCATTGCTGTTATGCCGAAAACCACCGCACGTAAAAAGATTGAACAAATTGAGTTTTACGGTGGTAAAGCGCATCTTGTAGAGCGCTCAGATCAGATTTATGACGAGTCTCGACGCTTGGCTCAAGAGTTAAATGGTCACTACATGGATCAGTTTACTTATGCTGAACGTGCGACTGACTGGCGCGGCAACAACAACATTGCGAACTCTATCTTTAGCCAAATGGAACTAGAAGATCACCCAATTCCTAATTGGGTAGTAATGAGCCCAGGAACTGGTGGTACATCCGCAACCATTGGCCGTTTTATTCGTTACCAAAAATACGACACCAAACTTTGTGTCGTAGACCCTGAAAACTCGGTGTTTTACGACGCTTTCCAGTCAGGTAATCACTCATTAAAAGGTGAGACCGGCAGCAAAATTGAAGGCATTGGTCGACCACGTGTCGAGCCAAGCTTTATTGCAGGTGTCATTGATGAAATGCGCAAAATTCCAGACGCTGCCAGTGTGGCAACTGCACATTGGGTTTCTCAACTCATTGGGCGTAAAGTCGGTGCATCAACGGGGACGAACCTCTACGGTGTGCTTCAGCTGGCCTGCGAAATGAAACAACGCGGTGAAACAGGCTCTATCGTGACACTTTTATGTGACTCTGGTGAGCGTTACTTAGATACGTATTACGACTTAGCATGGGTAAAAGAGAACATCGGTGATATTCAACCTTACCTCGCGCAACTTGAAGTCATTCAAGCGAAAGGCTGTGTCGAACCTGCATGTTGCGGTCCAATTACCGCTTAATATGTAAATTCGAATGTAAAAAAACAGCCCGCTGATGTGCGGGCTGTTTTTTTGGAAATGAGTATTACTTTTTCTGACGCGCTTCAAACGCCGCCAATTGTTCTGGCGTTGCCGCTGGCTGATGATTTTGTTTCCATTCATCGTAAGTCATGCCGTAAACACGTTCGCGAGCGTCATCAATATCTAAATCCACACCGAGATTTTCCGCTTCAGCTTTGTACCATTTGCTAAAGCAGTTGCGACAGAAGCCCGCAAGGATCATGAGGTCGATGTTCTGCACGTCTTTATTCGCGTCTAAATGCGCCAATAAACGACGAAATGTCGCCGCGTCTAACTTATCTTGTTCTTCTTGAGTCAGATTTTTATATTTGAATTCAGCCACTTTCCTTTCCTTCTCTCTTATTTGATTGACGTTAGTCACCATACTGAATAGTAAGTTTTCCAGTCTAGGAAGTCTGCTTTAGCGCAACAATTCCCAGTCTAAATGACTACCTTTGCGCAAAAGCTGATATGATAAACGCCATCTATCTTATTGATTAAATTAATATTAACACAACTCATTACAACGGTCTTTTACAAAGGTTATCGTCAAGTTATGAAAAACGCCATTCTATTATTGTCTGCCTTGACCATCAGTGTGCCGACTTTTGCTGCTCAAGAACAAACTCATCAATCTTATTTTTATCTGGGTACTGGTAACGTCGGTTTTGATACACCCTATTTTGGCTCAGACAGAGACAATGAGTGGTCCACACCACATATCACTGTTGGTTGGGGCTATCATGTCAATCAATACCTTGCGTTTGAAGGTATGCTTCGCTATTCCCAAAACGAACTTAAGAACGACACACTGAAAACAGATTTGGATTTGCACTATTACCAAGCGGGTATGTCAGCAGTATTGACCAGTGATAACCTTGGCGATACGCCACTTTCTTTGTTTGGCCGCGTGACCGCGTTAGGGACTCAGGCAGAAATGTACGTTCCAAACCAACAAAAAGTCACCGATGATTCTGGAGCACTATTCAATATCGGTGCTGGTGTCCATTGGGATATGAGCAAAGACATCTGGTTGCGCGCAGAGTACATCTATAATGTCGCAGATATGGGCTTTGAAGATTTTTACGACAGCTACGAAGGTGTGCAAGTTAGCTTAGGGAAACGCTTCTAACATTAGATAGCACCAAGTTACCAGAATTGAAATACAAACAAGCCGAGGTTTTTACCTCGGCTTGTTTTACAATCTACGGTGTGTCGGAGAACTTTTCTGTTGTCTCTTGATTCACATGGCTACTTGGTTGCCCGGCATCGAGAGAGTGTAAAATGCCATCTTGACGATCTTTTAGTGCATTCGTTAACGTCGGAAGTGCAGTGGTCGCTAACAACGCCATAACACCCGCAACTAAAACCATTTCTACCATGTAACTACCACGTACTTTTTTCAAGAGAACACCTCAAATAATAATAGGTATATGCTGCTTTCCCGGCATGACACCTAACAAGACCCGACATTCAGTCAATACGATGAGCGAGTCCTGTGCCCCTCGAAGAAGTGGCGAAATAATAAACAAAAATAATCATTAGATCTATAAGTAATCACGCTCAATATAAAAAAACACCGAACAACTTTTGTTCGATGTTTTCAATCAAAGCTTTACGTACAGCGGCTAAGGATGAGCAATACGGCCTTTTGTATCGTGGCTGAGTGCTTTGTTCAATTCTGCTTCTACATGACCTGGCGCCTGTGTTTTCGCCGAAATCAATCGGTACATAGCCGGGATGACAAACAAGGTCACCAATGTCGCAAATCCCATCCCGAAAAAGATCACGGTACCCACGGCAATACGGCTCTCATAACCTGCCCCTGTCGATACAATCAACGGGATAGCACCAGCAAGCGTGGTAAATGCTGTCATCAAGATCGGGCGTAGACGTCGCGCAGCTGCATCAATAACCGCTTTTTCGAATTCAACACCGCGGTCTCGCAACTGGTTGGCAAACTCAACAATCAAAATGCCGTTTTTCGTCACCATGCCGATCAACATGATCATGCCAATCTGGCTGTAAATGTTCATGCCTTGCCCCATCACAACCAAGCCAAGGAAGCCACCAAATACGCCCATCGGCACCGTAAACATCACCACTAACGGGTTCACGAAGCTTTCAAACTGAGCCGCTAACACGAGATACGCCACAAGCAATGCCAACGCAAACACGACAGCAACACTCGCCTGGTTCTCTTTAAAGTCTTTTGACTCGCCAGAATAACTCACCGAGATGTCACCTGGTAAGTTGTCTATCGCTTGTTGATCAAGGTAATTCAGCGCGTCTCCTAATGTGTAGCCTTCTGACAGATTAGCCGTAATAGTGATGGATTTCTGTTTGTTGTAGTGAGATAGACGAATAGAAGCTGCCACTTCTTCAATTTTAGTGACCGCGTCTAACGTCACTAACTGCCCACTATTGGTTCGCAGATAAATCTGGCTTAAATCCGCAGCATTATTAAAGCTGTTTTCATCACCACGAAGATACACATCATACTCTTCGCCACGCTCAACATAAGTCGTCTCACTTTTACCACCAAGCATGATTTCTAGCGTATCAGAGATGTCTTTGACACTGACCCCTAGTTCTGCGGCACGCTGTCTGTCGACCGTAACCAATAGCTCTGGCGTTTTCTCTGAGTAATCGATCTCAGCGCCTTCCATCATTGGCGATTCTTCTGCTTTGTTTTTCAACATTTCAGCCCAGACGAGAAGTTCATCGTAATCAGAGCCACCTAATACAAACTGAACAGGCTCACTCGAACCACCTTGGAAACCAGGCATGAATGGGAACACTCTAACATCAGGTATGCCAGCCAGTGCGCCACGCACTTTGTTAAGCGCTTCCTGAGCTGTTACATCTCGCTCGTTCCAGTCTTCTAGAATCATGATAACAAAGCCGGTTTGATCGCCTGCCTGTCCACCAAATGCAGGCGTTTGGATACTAAACGACTTCAGATACCCTTGCCCGAGTAATGGCATCAATCGGTCTTCAACAATGTCCATATTGGCTGACATACGATTGTATGACGTGGCATCAGCCCCGCGCACAAACGCAAACATCACGCCGCGATCTTCTTGAGGGGTCAACTGGGCTGGCACTTGGTTCATCAAGAAGTAACTGCCGCCCAAACACGCCAGAATCACCAGCGGTGCAGCCCAACGCATTTTCAATGCGCCTTTCAATAATGAGCGGTAACCACTCTCCAGTTTACTAAATAGGCGATCGACCACTTGATTAAATCGATTTGGTTTTACATTCGCCTTCAAAATCTGACTACCCAATACAGGAGTTAATGTTAGGGCGATCAAAGACGAGAAAATCACAGACATCGCCAACAAGACAGAAAACTCAGTAAATAGCAGACCTACCATGCCATCCATAAAAGAAATCGGCAGGAATACCATCACCAGCACTAGCGTTGTCGCGATAACGGCAAAACCTACTTCCCGCGTGCCTTTATAGGCCGCAAGCAAAGGTGATTCACCACGTTCTATATGGTGGAAGATGTTTTCAACAACCACAATCGCGTCATCCACTACCAATCCGATAGACAGGATCAACGCCATCAAGGTGATTAAATTGATAGAAAAGCCAAAGTAATAAGCGGCAATGAATGAGGAAATCAGCGATACAGGAACCGTAACAGCTGGGATCAAGGTTGCACGAGCTTGACCAATGAAGATGTACAACACCAAAATAACCAAACCGCCCGTAATAAATAGCGTGCTATATACCTCTTCTATCGAGCGCTCGATAAACACCGTCGCATCGTAGTCGATAGCAAGCCGCGTTCCTTCCGGCAAGAACTTCTGGATGTTATCAACTTCAGCTCGAACTAATTTTGCTACTTCTAACGGGTTCGCATCAGACTGAGGAACAACCCCCAAACTAACATTGACAACGCCATCGCTTTTAAAGGTCGAGTTTTCGTTTTCTGCACCGATAAAAACATCAGCGACATCTTTCAAATAGATAGGCGTGTTGTCGCTTGCCCTTTTAATCACGAGGTACTGAAAATCTTCCGGCGTGTTATAGCTACGCGCTGTCCGTACCGACATGACTGTCGAGTCATTACGAACTTCACCACCCGGACTTTCTAAGTTTTCACTTCGCAGTGCCGATGTAATGTCCGAAGCCGTGACTGATCGCCCCGCCATCAGCTCTGGCTTAAGCTTCACGTACATCACCTTGTACAAACCACCAGAGAGATCAATGGAGCTCACCCCTGAGATCAAGCTAAAGCGATCCATCAGTACACGTTCTGCATAATCCGTCAATTGAGTGCGGTCCATCTCTGCAGAGCTGAGGTTAATATAGAGGGAGGCCTGACCTGAACCGTTATTCTTGTAGACAATTGGATCGTCCGCTTCATCAGGTAGTGAACGTTGAGCGCGAGCCACCGCGTCGCGAACATCACTAACACCCGTATTGAGATCGTAACCTAGCTCAAAAGTGATCGTGATACGCGAACTGCTGTTTCGCGTCGTCGAACTGATCTCATCGATTCCGCTGATACCTGAAAGCTGATCTTCTAATACAGAAGTAATTTGACTCTCGATAATCGTCGCGGAAGCGCCCTCGTAACGCGTACTAATGGAAACGACCGGACTTTCAATGTCCGGCATTTCTCGCACCGCTAGTTTCGTAAAGGATACAAAGCCAAATACACACAGCAGCATACTCAATACCAACGCTGCGACTGGGCGTTTTACAGAAACGTCAGAAAGTAACATTAGTTTGCTTCCTTAGCCGCTTCGTCTTGCGTGCTTTGAACACCTTGATTACCAGTTGCGCTAGCTGTTTCTGACTTTCCTGGTGCGACAATTTCCTTAACTTCAACACCATCTCGCATATTAACGATGCCCTGTACAACAATTTTGTCGCCAACTTCAACGCCTGATTCAATAACGACTTCGTTATCGACACGAGCACCGAGAATGACTTCTTGTCGAGTCGCTTTATTGTTGCCATCGATGACGTATACGTAACGCTTGGTGCCAGAGTATTCTAGTGCTTGAACCGGGATAATTGGCGCTTCAATCGCAGGGAAGGCCAATGATGCATTCATTAACATGCCCGGCTTTAAGCGGTTTTCAGGGTTCTCAAACTCAATACGTACACGCAGGTTCAGCGTTTCTGAGCTAATCCGCGTATCAATGCCTGTGACTTGACCAGTAAACGTCTGTTCACCCCATGCACTGGTTTTGGCAATGACTTCCATACCAATAGAAAGCATCGATAAATAGCGCTCCGGTACTTGTAGATCCAGCTCCATGACGGAAAGGTCATCCAAGGTCAACAGCTCTGTACCCGCGCTAACCATTTTACCGCGACTAAAATCGATGAAACCAACAGTGCCAGAGAATGGAGCCGTAATATGAAGATCGGCCAAATTTGCTTGAGCGGCGTCCAGCCTTGCTTGTGCAATTTCAACGCTTGCTTTTTGTGCGTCGATCTCAGTTTGGGTGATAGCATTTCGCTTAACCAAACGTTGAAACTCTTTTAGCTTACGTTGTTCATCTTTAAGGTACGCCTTTGCCTCAATCAAAGCGGCTTGAGCCTTATCATCATCCAACTTGATTAACAGCTGACCTTGTTGGACATTTTGATTCGCTTTAACAGCGATTTGATTCACTTTGCCGGCGACTTCCGATGCAACAACCACAGACTCCGCCGCTTCTAATTTACCGATAAGCGATAAGGATTGATTGATCTCGTGCGTTTCTACTTGCTCAGTTACGACGGTAACTGCTGAGCCTCGCATAGCTGCGAAAGCTGATGGAGAACTCATTAATATAGAAAGCGTTAAAACAGATAACGATAACGTGGCTTTCATGCTCATGATATTGACTTCTAAACGAATAAACTTATGTCATTAAACTGCTTACATTTTATCAGTAGATACGTGGTTTAACGTCAAGTAGTGTAAATTCAAGTAAAAAGAGCGTTTCTCTTCTGTTCAAAGGACACACAAAACGCTGACTTTCTACCATCTTTGCCCAAAAAGACAGCATTCAACGTAAAAACGCAAGAAAAACGCTTTACAGCCTGAGCGAGTTTGCTATGATTCGCTCCGCACTTGGGAGATGAGTTGGGAAAACATCTTGCTAAGTATAAAAATCCTCTGGAGGGGTTCCCGAGTGGCCAAAGGGAGCAGACTGTAAATCTGCCGGCACTGCCTTCGATGGTTCGAATCCGTCCCCCTCCACCATATTCTTTCTTGTGTTTTTCCTTTAAACATAAGAACAACTTGGAAGTTAGGTTGGGAAACTATCTTTTAAGTATAAAACACCCTGGAGGGGTTCCCGAGTGGCCAAAGGGAGCAGACTGTAAATCTGCCGGCACTGCCTTCGATGGTTCGAATCCGTCCCCCTCCACCATATTCTTTCTTGTGTTTTTCCTTTAAACATAAGAACAACTTGGAAGTTAGGTTGGGAAACTATCTTTTAAGTATAAAACACCCTGGAGGGGTTCCCGAGTGGCCAAAGGGAGCAGACTGTAAATCTGCCGGCACTGCCTTCGATGGTTCGAATCCGTCCCCCTCCACCATATTCTTTCTTGTGTTTTTCCTTTAAACATAAGAACAACTTGGAAGTTAGGTTGGGAAACTATCTTTTAAGTATAAAACACCCTGGAGGGGTTCCCGAGTGGCCAAAGGGAGCAGACTGTAAATCTGCCGGCACTGCCTTCGATGGTTCGAATCCGTCCCCCTCCACCATATTCTTTCTTGTGTTTTTCCTTTAAACATAAGAACAACTTGGAAGTTAGGTTGGGAAACTATCTTTTAAGTATAAAACACCCTGGAGGGGTTCCCGAGTGGCCAAAGGGAGCAGACTGTAAATCTGCCGGCACTGCCTTCGATGGTTCGAATCCGTCCCCCTCCACCATATTCTTTCTTGTGTTTTTCCTTTAAACATAAGAACAACTTGGAAGTTAGGTTGGGAAACTATCTTTTAAGTATAAAACACCCTGGAGGGGTTCCCGAGTGGCCAAAGGGAGCAGACTGTAAATCTGCCGGCACTGCCTTCGATGGTTCGAATCCGTCCCCCTCCACCATATTGAAAAAGCCAGCTCATTGAGCTGGCTTTTTTCGTTTCGGACTCTTGATAAAGTAAAGTAACAAGCCCTTCCTTATTTAACCCAACTTCTTCGCTATTCTACCTCTGTTTGGATCCTACTTTAACAACTGGGCCGAAGCGAATCTCCGATGGCCAAAGTTCGGATCTGGTCGTTGTAATACAAACAATGAACTAGCACTTTGTCCTTGTTTTATCGCAATGACCATAATGTGAATGCTAAAAACATTCAGTAAAACACTTGAGGACTGACTAGCAAAAAGATATTCGGCAGAGTTAAGCGCGAGCCATGATGAAGTCTCCATCTGGCAGGTTTTATAAAAACACCTTTCGTAAATACAAACGACAGATACAAAAAATCCCGCAGGGGGGGCGGGATTTTTATTAGTGACTAAATTGGTTTAAAGGTGACTAGCCTTGAATACCAACGATTAACCATGGTGCATTAGGCACAGTCAGGTCACGCTCTAGGTGCCAGATATCTTCGATTTCTTCTTCAACACCTTCTACTGTGTCACGGTAACGACCGCTAAACTGCAGGCTAAGCTGTGCTTTATTTGCATCGTAATCGGCACGGACGATCTCTGCATCAACGTACATTACATCAGTATGCTGCTCACCGTCGAGCTTCGCGCGCTCTGCTTTCAGATCTTCAAACAAGCTTGGAGAAACATATTCTTCAATGGTTTCCAGTTGATTGTGATTCCACGCTCCTTGCAGGATTCGGTAGTGTTCACGAGAGCCGTTAATGAACGCTGCTTGGTCAAAGCCCGGTGGGTAGTTATGTGGTACGTCCGTTTGAGCGCCGAAACCACCAAAGCCACCATTATTTGTGTTTGGCTGTTGCTCAAAGTTTTGCATGTTTGGTTGCTCAAACTTAGATGCGTTACCACCAAATGCAGGTTGCTGGCGATGCTGGTTCATACTGCCTTGCTTCGCACCTAGCATACCGCGCATTAATTTAAAGATGACAAAGGCAATCAAACCAATAATTAAGATATCCATAAACTGGATACCTTCAAAAGCACCGCCAAAGAATGCAGCAAGTAGACCACCAGCAAGAAGTCCGCCTAGCAGACCACCCATTAAGCCTTTTTTACTTGAAGACTTCGCCGTCTGATCTTTGCCGACCGTATTGGTGTTTTGTTGCTGTTGTTTTGGTGCTGGCGCTGTTTTGTAGCTCTTACCGAAAGACTTACTGCCACCAAACTTCTTCGCTTCCGCGATAGGCGTTACAGCAACGGTAAACATCAACAGAGCAACAATAGAAAATAAACGTTTCATCGTTATCCTTAAAGTTAGCTATCTAAGATTGTGCTCTATCAGACGAAACAACGATTGTTTCAAACAGTAGCACGCCAAAGATGATTGTTACGTCATCATACTCTGTATGCCTGTTGATGAAAACAGCTTACAGAAGCTGACATGTATCAGAATATTGCCAAAGATACAGACTGCTCTCGGTTAACTTCGAGATATTTGGTTCGTTTAGAAATGCTGGGAATGAACTCGCTACTACTCGGGGATGTTTTACTTGAATTAGAATCAGTGACACAGCTCAGAATCCTGGACCTTGACGTCACTTGAGTATATTGCCTTGTTGACGGTTAATAGGTAGCTGACTATCATATTGAACGATGTTCAATAAAGCAGTTTGAGAGTATGGCGCGCAGAAACGATCACACCAGAGAAGAGTTAGTGAATTTGACTTTAACAACAGTCAAAAACTTTTTAGATGAGAATTCTTACCACGAACTCAGTCTTCGTAAAATCGCTAACATGATTGGTTACGTGCCAAGCACATTAGTCAACATTTTTGGCAACTATAACCTGTTACTTTTACACGTAGTCGCGCAAACTTTAGACGAACTCTCCCAAGAAGCACTGAAGGCGACCAATAGCAGTAAAGACGCTCATCAAGCTCTATTTGAGCTGGCTTATTGCTACCACGATTTCGCTCAAAAGCACCCTTACCGTTGGCAGTTAGTGTTCGAGCACAACATGAATGGTGCAGAACTTCCAGAATGGCATGCCAAACGTATCGACGGGATGACAGGAATGCTGGAGTCACTATTGGCTCAAATCGCACCACATCGTACCGAGTCCGAAGTGATTCAAGCAAGTCGAGTGCTTTGGTCTGGCGTACACGGTATTACTTTACTCAGTGTTGATGATAAATTTTTCTCTAGTGAACCAATTGATGGTAAAGAATTAATCAGTAACCTGCTTTCTAACTACCTCACAAACTGGTAACAAAGGATTATCCATGTCGTCCGACAGACAGCCGTCCTTACTTACACAAAGAAAGTTCCTACCCTATTTCATTACTCAGTTTTTTGGCGCTTTCAACGACAATATTTTTAAAAACGTTTTGCTGCTGTTTGTCGCCTTCGCGGGATCCAGCGCACTACCTATTTCGAGCAACTTGTTCATCAATTTAGCGGCTGGCTTGTTCATTCTACCGTTCTTTCTATTCTCCGCTTCAGCTGGCGTATTAGCCGATAAATATGAAAAATCATGGTTTATTCGCAAGGTAAAGCTGTTTGAAATCGCCATCATGCTTTTGGGCGCCATTGGTTTTATAACCGAAAGTTATGGTGTGCTTTTGCTGCTACTGTTCTTAATGGGCACACAGTCAGCATTCTTTGGACCGGTTAAATATGCCCTTTTGCCCCAAAAATTAAACGCAAAAGAGTTAGTGCCAGGCAACGCCCTTGTTGAAGCTGGTACCTTTATCGCCATCCTTATTGGTACCCTAGGTGCTGGAATTATCGCCTCAGCAGACAACGCAAAATACCTTGCCGCATTTTGTGTCGTACTCTTTGCATTATTGGGATATTTGTCGAGCCGCTCAATACCCTTTGCAGCCGCCAGCGCACCTAATCTTTCTTTTCGTTGGCAACCGTACAAACAAACTAAACACACGCTATCCATCGCAAAATCAGATCGTGTTGTTTTTCAATGTATTATGGCGATAAGCTGGTTTTGGTTTTTAGGCGCCGCCTATCTAACCCAGTTCCCGAATTTCACCAAGATTTACTTAAATGGCACCGAGAGTGCGGTGTCTTTCTTGCTAGCTCTGTTTTCCATTGGTATCGCGCTGGGGTCGCTACTTTGCAATTGGATCTCAAATCATCGTATCGAAGTCGGTATTGTGCCTATTGGCGCACTTGGCATTACGGTATTTGGGTACTTGATGGCAACCTCCATTCCAAGTGACCTACCTATCTTCCATAACTTTGTAGACTTCTTTAGATATGAGCCTTTTTGGCCATTATTTTTCTATCTATTGATGATTGGCGCCTCTGGCGGGCTGTTTATCGTACCGCTTTACGCATTAATGCAACATAGAGCAAAGGAAACCGAGCGCGCACAAGTCATCGCAGGGCTCAACATCTTTAACTCTCTGTTTATGGTCGGCAGTGCTGTCTTAGGTATTGTGTGCCTGAGTGTCATCAAGATGACAATTCCTCAGTTGTTTGCATTGTTAGCCATTTTGAATTTCTTGGTCGCTGCTTACATTTTTTTGCAAATACCGATATTCGTTGTCCGTTTTGTGGTTTGGATGCTAACTCACACTATTTATCGAGTGAAACATAAAAACCTACATAACTTGCCAGAACAAGGCGGTGCATTAATCGTATGTAATCACGTGAGCTATATGGACGCCTTGCTACTTAGCGCAGTATGCCCAAGGTTGATTCGTTTTGTGATGGAGGAAGATTACGCCAACCTACCTCCACTAAGACGCTTTTTACGCAGAACTGGGGTAATTCCAATTTCAGCGAGTAACAGAAACTCCATCAGGCGTGCATTTAATGATGTAGAAACCGCATTAAGCGAAGGACATATTGTCTGTATTTTCCCTGAGGGGAAATTAACCTCAGACGGTGAAATGAATGAATTCATGCGTGGCATTGATATTATTCTGCGTCGCAGCCCGGTACCTGTCATACCCGTGGCACTCAAAGGCTTATGGGGAAGCTATTTCAGCCGCGCGAAAGGCCGAGCATGTTGTGGCTTACCAACTCGATTTTGGTCAAAGCTAGAAATTGAAGCCGGACAGCCGGTTCCACCAAATGAAGCAACGGCAAAAACGATGTTCGATAGAGTGCATCAACTCAGAGGCGACTGGCGATAAAAATACATTTGAACACATGTTTAGAATAACTGAACATGTGTTCAAATCATTAAGACAAACTGACCACACTCAGTGCGATATACTCGCGCTTTCATTCACAACAGCGAATAAAAACCTTGAATAGAAACTACCTCTTGTTTGGATTGGCGTTACTCTTTTGCTTAACCCCTTTTGTCTCCTCTCCTATTGCCCTAGTTATTGGTTTTCTACTCGCAAGTTTTGGTTTTGTGCCTTCAGAACTGCCCATTGCTTCTTTTACTAAAAAGCTGTTGTCCTACTCGATTATTGGTTTAGGCTTTGGCATCAACTTTGAGCAAGCACTCTCTGTTACATCGGATGGTATCGGTCTGATTATCGCCACGATTACGGGCACACTGATCATAGGCACTATCATTGCCAGAATAATTAAGTTGGAGCGAGTAACCGCATACTTAATCTCGTCAGGTACAGCAATTTGTGGTGGTAGTGCAATTGCCGCGGTGGCACCAGCGATTAAAGCAAAAGACGAACAGATTGGATTAGCACTGGCAACGGTATTTGTCCTAAACTCCATCGCACTATTCGTGTTTCCTGTGGTTGGGCATGCTTTAGGGCTAGATCAACACACATTTGGTACATGGGCCGCGATTGCTATTCATGACACTTCTTCTGTTGTTGGGGCTGCCTCAGCGTACGGTGAAGAAGCACTAACTACAGCAACAACGTTAAAACTCGCACGAGCTTTGTGGATCATCCCTGTTGCACTGATCAGTGCCGTGATCTTTTCGAGAGACCAGAAAGAGAATGGAACGAAAAAGTTAGTTATTCCTTATTTCATTTTTTGGTACTGTGCAGCCATCGCGTTTAGCGACTTCTTCCCTCAATTTGAAATGGTCTATCACGGTATTTTCGTTGGAGCGAAACAAGCTTTGGTGGTGTGTCTGTTCCTGATTGGTTGCAGCATTTCAATTTCGAAGCTGAGGTCTGCTGGAGCTAAGCCACTGTTGTTTGGTGTAACTCTGTGGGTGTTAATTTCAACCACTTCTCTAAGTTGGTTATTGTTTAGATATTAGTGGTCTTCTCATCGTGTTGAGATGACGACGGCTCAAGTTTGCTGTTTTTGTATGTAACAACCAATGCGATAGCGATCAAAAAGGCCGTCAGCTCTGCAAGAGAGCGGGCGAGCCCTTCACTGCTTATTGCAATACCAATTTGTAGTGCTACCGCCGTAATTAATACTAGCTTTACCATCCTGAACTTTATGCCTTTTCTCTCTTCGAAGAAGCATAATTATGATTCAGAGTTATAAGGATACGAAATTCCCTTTCTGACTAATACATAGCAAAATTGACTAATGCTGAATTGATGGCAATAGCCACTCCTTCACTGCCTTCCGAGAAACCTTGATCCCACTTTCTAGTAGCACTTGTGGCATTAAATGGTATTCCACTGGCCATTTAAACTTCTCTAATTTGGGTTGCAAATGCAGGTCATATTCCGCTTTGCTGCGCAAATCATTGGTCTGAATCACAGCAACAGGGCGATGACCAAATTCCGCATCTTCGACTGGAACCACTATGCTCTGCACCACGCCATCAATTTGGTTCAATGCTGCCTCAATCTCTTCACAATGAATGTTCTCACCACCAGAGATAAATTGATTGTCGGCACGGCCGATGATCTTTAACTCGTCACCTTGCCACTCACCGAGATCCTTGCTATCGAACCAGCCTTTCTCATCCAGAAACGGAGTAACATGACCTTGATGAAAATACCCTGCCGCTAATGTTTTACCACCGACAAAAATGCGTTGGTCAACCAACTTTATCTTACGATGATTCAATACGTGTCCAGCATTACTGATACTGTCAATTCTCTTTGCGGTAACGGTAGAGGCTGCTTCCGTCATCCCATAACCTAACCACGCCTCAATCCCTCGTCCTGTTGCTCGCAACGCCAACTCGTGAGCAACGTGGCTGCCGCCCAATAGCACATGCGTCAATGACAAGTGAGCATCATCATCCAATAGCCGTTTGAGCTGCGTGGCAACCAAAGATGCGTGTGACACGCCCTGAATATCTTCGACAAGTTTTCCTGTACCGATTTTCAATGTCGCTCCGACATATAGCCAACGATATACAATCGCCAATCCAGAGACGTGATAAAGCGGAAGCGACAATAGCCAAGAATCTTGCTGAGTGAAAATGAACTCTTGCAACAAGCCTTCTGCGGATGCAAGGTGTTGTCGATGTGTATGAACCACAGCTTTAGGCTCCCCTGTAGAGCCAGAAGTAAATACTACTGAAGCGAGCCGGTCATGATGATAGCTATCTTCAGTCAACGAGTCACTCTCTTGCTGTGATACTACAGGCGGTGAAAGCAATGTTGCCTTGAGTTTTTGTATATCATGTTCAGAAAAGGTCGAAGCGCACTCCTGAGCAAACCAGATAAACCGAGTTTGTTCAGGTTTATAAAGGGTCGCAAGTTTACTCTGTAGCGTATCGAGTGGTTGTACCATGGTCAGCGCAGCAAGTGCGCCTAACTGCTTGGAAGCAAGATAAAACAGCAGAGTTTCGACTTGGTTTTTACCTACCAAAGTCAGCACATCTCCCCGCGTTACGCCCAAGTCATTCAAATAGTGAGCGTATTGGTCAATACGTACTGAGAGTTGTTGCCAGTTTAATGTTTCTGTTGGTGTCTTGAGTGCAATAGAAAAAGGGCTCGTTTGAGCCCAATATTTCCACGGTGCCTTCGCAACATTATCTATGCAGAATGCCACACAATCTCCTGATCTTTCAGAGGAAGAACGGGAAGTTCACACTTAGGCCAGCCTTGCTCTAACTGAGCTTTGAATAGGCCAATCGTATCCAAACCTGGAACTTCATCAGGCAGCTGCCATTGGGCAAAGCGCGCTAATTGCGTTAAACCGAGACTGGATTCAATGCTCGAGCTAATAACCGCTTTCATCCCCAGTGACTTCGCCTTCTCTATCAGTGTAATACAAAAATCGACCGAACCAATGAGTGTGGGTTTGATGATGATCGTTTTCACACCAGTTAGATCTTCAAGACGGAAATCCTCTCGACGAACCGCATCTTGCAACGTTTCATCCCAAGCAATCGCAATACCAGTATTGATAGCAAAAGAGAGACTATCGCCAGGAGAGCGGCACGGCTCTTCCAAAAAGGTAATGCGCTGACGCAGAGACGGAGTAATGTATTTAGCAAACTGTTGCGCTTTTTCTGGTGTCCAAGCGCGGTTTGCATCAAGTCGAAGCGTTAATTGAGGGATAGATTCAAGGAAAAGGTTCACAAGCATGCCATCGCGAATTGGCTCATAAAGCCCGACTTTTACTTTCGCGACTTTCTCGCCTTCCATTTCGTTCAGCTTTGGAATGAGCTCGTCTGGGTCACCAGTACACAGCGGCGCTGTTTGATACTTACCTTGTTGGGGTAAGCCACCAGCTAACTCTAACTGTGCCATCGATAAACCAAACGCGACCGATGGATACATGTTGGCGTAATCCACATCCAATCCTGCTACCCAACGCTCCGCTTGTTCTTGTAGCTGAATACCAGCATCTTCGGTGCTCTCTAAACTAAAACCAGGAAGAGGAGCGACTTCTCCAAGCCCTATTTGGTCACCTTCAGAAAGCGCGACAACATAACCAACACGTTCTGTTAGCTTATTGTCTCGCAGGATGACACCACTATCCATGGGCAAGCTATAACGATAAATTTTCGCTTCACGCATAATTCGAGTCCTATGTAATGCCGTATATTTGAGCGTTCTGGCGAGCAATCCCACCAGCCTCCCAGAGGGCGAGGCGCTCAGGAAAAATGGAACAGAGGAGCTGAAACACTCCTCTTTTTATACGGATTATGGGTTACGAGGGAATTTGTCGAAGTCTGGGCGACGTTTCTCGTTGAATGCGTTACGACCTTCTTGGCCTTCATCGGTCATGTAGAACATCATCGTTGCGTTACCCGCAAGCTCTTGAAGACCTGCTTGACCATCACAGTCCGCATTCAATGCAGCTTTCAGGCAGCGTAGCGCCATTGGACTATGCTGAAGAACTTCACGACACCAACGAACAGTTTCTTTCTCTAGCTCTTCTAGCGGCACAACCGTGTTGACCAAGCCCATGTCTAACGCTTCTTGCGCGTTATAGAAACGACATAGGAACCAGATTTCGCGAGCTTTCTTCTGGCCTACGATACGAGCCATGTAAGACGCGCCCCAACCACCATCAAATGAACCTACTTTAGGGCCCGTTTGACCAAACTGTGCGTTGTCCGCTGCAATTGTTAGGTCACACATCATGTGCAGTACATGACCGCCGCCAACAGCCCAGCCGGCAACTGATGCGATCACAGGTTTTGGACAAGTTCGAATATCGCGTTGGAAGTCCAATACGTTTAGGTGGTGTGTACCTTGCTCATCTTTATAGCCGCCGTAGTCGCCACGGATCTTCTGGTCGCCGCCAGAACAGAATGCGTCTTCACCTAGACCTGTCAGAATGATCACGCCAACACCAGAGTCATAACGCGCATCTGCCAACGCATCAATCATCTCTTTTACTGTTTGAGGGCGGAATGCATTACGCACTTGTGGGCGTGCAATGGTAATTTTCGCGATACCATCTTCAGATTTATGGTAGTGAATATCCTCGTATTTCTCGCTGCAATCTTTCCATTGAACCGGAGCGTAAAGTTCTTCTTCAGAAATGCCTACTGTTTTAGCCATGGTGATTCCCATTGTTCTCGTTACTCTCACCAAAGTGAGATTGAATTATTTGCTTAATATGCATCGCAAATTGTTGGGGCTGCTCTTGATGAACGTTATGTCCTGCGCCTTCAACTTGTCGATACGCCAACCCGCTACGTTGTGCCAGTTGGCTAAATTTTTGGTCTTTCGCGCCACACAAGTAATACATCGGTATATTCTGCTTTTTCAGTGTGGGCAACAAATACGCCTGCTTGGCTAACGATGTTGCCATCAGCATGCTCGCGACCGCCGAGCCAAGATTATCACTTCGCTTCGCAATTAATGTTTGTCTTTGCTCATGGTTTAGTGAAGAAAACACCGCTTGCTGATACCAATCGTTCAAAACACGTTCAAGTGGTTCTGTTTTGAAACGCTTTGCCCAGCGAGCATCATTCTCCAATCTCACCTGTTTCTCTGACTCAGTTTGAAGCCCGAAGTTTCCCCCTTCAACAATTGCGCCCACAATATTGAGATCTGAGAAGCATTGATTGGCAATACCATGCATCGCAATACGGCCGCCCATCGAGTAACCAATCAAAATAAGTGGTTGTTGCGGAGGAAATAATAAAGATAGTGTGGAATTAAGAAGTTTGCAGCAATCATCGAGATCGTTGCACTTTGTAAACTGGCTACGACCATGACCAGGAAGGTCTATAACAATTCGTTCAAACCGAGTCAGCTCATCCAAACAAGCTTGCCAATCAGCACCACTTCCTAAAAAGCCATGCAAAAACACCAGAGTGGGAAGATCACCACTTTGGTGTTTTTCAGTTGAAGAGAGACGCTCAGAGTGAAGCATGCAGGCTCTTATTAAATGCCTTTATCAACTCTGCGGCTTGACTTGGTGGGGTTTGAACTTCCACCAGCAGTGTGCCTTGACCGCTCGACAGGTGCTCGGCAACCATTGCTTGATACATTTCTAACGTAGTTGGCTTCTCATACTTTAAACCAAACTGTTTGGCTGCATGTTCAAACTGATAACCGTGGGGCATTTGGTAGTACGCAGTGCGATGCTCCTGAGGCACCGGTAACATATCGAAAATTGCGCCACCATCATTGTTTGTGACCACAAGTACCGTCGGCAATTTATTGTGAGAAAACAGCGCTAGTGAATTGAGATCATACAGTGCTGATGTGTCACCAATATACATCAGTAACGGATTACCTCTTGCTCGCTGCACACCTGATGCGGTAGCAAACAAACCGTCAATTCCTGACGCGCCTCGGTTAGTGAACACTTCTACATCATCAAGTTTGCCGTACATATCGACAAGTCGAACAAACAAACTGTTACCCAAAAAGACATCAGCGTTTTTAGTGCGCTCGTTGATGTCTGCTGCCAACGCAATTTCGTCAATGGCAGACGCTGAATCAGATAGGAAAGCTTCTTCGATACGTTGATGAACTCGCTTAACTCCATTCGCTAACCTATCAGCCCACCCAGCAAATATTGGCTTCTCAAAGCTAATGCGAGAAATCCAAGTTTGAGGAAGCTCGACCCAGTGCATTTGCGCCAGATGATTTTGGTTATTACGGTCCATACGCGGCGAGATATACCAGTATTGAACGTCTTTATCTTGTTGACTCTGCGAAACTTGTTTATCAATCCACTGGTTCAAACGTTTGGAGATGATTCGGCTACCAAATTGGATAATAAGTTCACAAGATTCAAGCTCGTTTGCGAACTCGGGAAGTTGAAGCCATACATCGTAATGCGCCCAATCCGAACTGAGACCACTTTGCGGGTCTGCAAGTACTGGCCATCCCATCTTTTGTGCAAATGCCTGCGCCGACTTCGCTTGTTCAAGCGGTAAGCTGCCAATCACAACCAAGCCTTTTTTATCCGCACAAGACGGGATTTTCGCCTGTGACAAGTGGCTAAAACGCTGGGTATAACTACCACTTCCTTTTCGCCATCCGGCTACCGAGTCTAAGTAGGTTTGATAATCCGCTTTTGCACCATTGGAATACAAAGGTTCTGGAAATGCACAGTTAATATGAACAGCACTGCCTTGCAGCTGCTGAGTAAACATCACTTCGTCAACAGAGGTCAGCAACCAATTAAGCGATGTTGTTAAAGTTGGGCTTGGTAAATTCAAGCTGGCCGAGACATGATGTGAAAAAATACCCAACTGGTTAATCGCTTGGTTTGCGCCACAGCCAACGAGCTCCATCGGACGATCCGCAGTGAGCAGCACCAGCTTTTCACCAGTAAGCCTAGCCTCCGCAACGGCTGGTAATAAGTTCGCCACTGCCGTACCAGAGGTAACGATGATTGCCACTGGCTCTTGAGTAGCTTTCGCTAAACCAAGAGCCATAAAGCCGAGACCACGCTCATCAAAGTGAGTATGAATAGAAACATTGGACCGTTCTGCCACCTCTAAAGTTAAAGGAGTAGAACGAGAGCCAGGAGCGATACAAACATGCTTAACGCCAAATCGCTGAAGCTCAATCAATATGGTTTCTGACCAAATTCGATTGAGCACCGCTTGGTCATGATTCATGATGCGACTCCCAACGGGGGGTGATCAGAAATCAGCGTGAGCAACGTCGACATTTTCTTATCAAGTTCCGCCCACTCATGCTCTGCCACAGAACCTGGCACAATACCTGCGCCCGCAAACAGTTGTACTTGGTCACCGAGAACAAGCGCGCTTCTGATCGCGACACAAAACTCTGCTCGTTCATGGCTTATGTAACCCATTGACCCCGCGTACCAGCCGCGTGCAAAGGGCTCATTATCAAGAATAAACTGCATGGACTCTTGTCGGGGTAAGCCAGCAACCGCCGCTGTTGGCTGAAGCGCCGATAACAACTGAACACCATTTATCCCCGCTCTTAGACTAGCGTGAATATTTCGCTTAAGGTGCTGCACTTTTCGTAGTCTGACCAAACTCGGTTCAGCTTCCACTTCAACCATTTCAGAATGCGGTGATAGACGGTCAATGATGTCGTCCACCACATACTGGTTTTCGTTCAGGTTCTTTTGGTCTTGGGATAACCAATTCGCCAACTCCATATCTTGAGTGGCATTGTCTCCCCGACCAATCGTACCTGCTAACGCTTCGGTATGTAGCTCATGCCCTACGCGAGAATACAAACGTTCTGGCGTAGACCCCATAAAACTGTGCTTACTGTCTAAGCTCAGCATGAAATGGAAGCTATGATGGTTATTTAAGTAACTTGCTTTAAGTAGCTGTGCAGCACTTAATGTGTTATCAAGCTGCACGGTAGAGCGACGCGCTAAAACCACTTTCTTAAAATCATCATTCTCTATACCAGTCAGAACCTTATGAACTAACTCATTCCATTGAGGCTGACTTGGCGTATGAACAATAGAGCAGATGTGAGACGAAATTGGAGCTAAGGTCGCGACCTCACAAACCAGTTTATTCAACCCAGCTAGAGTTCGCGCTTTGTCTTCTGAAATATTAACTGCGAGAGACCACTGTTGGTCAAAACGAATTAACTCAATTTGAGGCAAAAAGAAGAAAGAAGGCATACAGCGACTATTCTTCTCATGCTGGCCGTCAAAAGAGCGCCCGCCCCAAACTCGTTGCCCTTCACCTAGAATGGTATAAGCAGGGCCTGGCTCAACAAAGGCGTGTAATTGCCCTAATGCAACGACCTCTTCACGAGTATCGCGGGACTGCCAGTAGAATTTAGGGAAAAGTGGTTGTGCATCAAGCCAATCAATAAATGAGAAATTAGGTTTCTCGCTCAGGGGCTCGACCAGACGTGTTTGATTGCCTTCCGCTTGCTGAACTCGCTCGATAATTCTCTTTACGGCTTGATGGAACTGTGACAAATCAACCTCGTAGTATGTGAGGATAAATGGTAACTGACGGCTACTCTAAGTTTAGACCCAAAGCAAATCAAGGTCGTATGCGATCTTTTGCAAAATCCTGTGATAGCAAACGAGCAAAACTTAGCCAGCAAACAGATAATTTACAGATATATATTCTAATAAAAAACAAATTATTGTATTTTAATAAAGAAATTAACGAATTTTTAGGAATTATACAATGCAAAATATCGGGATGTCGTCAAAACTCGATAATGTCTGCTACGACATTAGGGGTCCTGTACTCAAACATGCTAAGCGCATGGAGGAAGAAGGGCATAAAATCCTAAAGCTAAACATTGGTAACCCTGCCCCATTTGGTTTTGACGCCCCTGATGAGATTTTAGTCGACGTGATTCGTAATCTGCCAACTTCTCAAGGCTATTGTGATTCCAAAGGCATTTACTCTGCTCGTAAAGCCGTGGTCCAACACTATCAACGTAAAGGTATCCGCTCGCTAGATGTCGAAGATGTGTATGTGGGTAACGGCGTGTCTGAGCTGATCGTGATGGCCATGCAAGCGCTATTAAACAATGGCGACGAAATGCTGATCCCAGCACCTGATTACCCGTTGTGGACAGCTTCAGTTGCACTATCAGGCGGTAAGCCGGTTCATTACCTATGTGATGAAGGTGCAGACTGGTACCCAGACCTTGAAGACATCAAAAAGAAAATCACACCAAAGACACGTGGCATTGTTCTGATCAACCCGAACAACCCGACAGGTGCGGTATACAGCCGTGACTTCCTACTTGAAGTGATTGAGATAGCACGCCAGCACAAACTGATCATTTTCGCAGATGAGATCTACGACAAAGTGTTGTACGACGGTGCAACACATACCTCAGTCGCCACACTCACTGAAGATGTGCTAGTCATGACATTCAATGGCCTTTCAAAAGCCTACCGTGTTTGTGGTTTCCGTGGTGGCTGGATGTTCCTAACGGGACCTAAACACCTAGCTCAAGGGTACGTGAATGGCTTGGAGCTGCTTTCATCGATGCGTTTATGTGCAAACGTACCAATGCAACATGCGATTCAAACTGCGCTAGGTGGATACCAGAGTATCAATGAACTGATTTTACCTGGCGGACGCTTATTAGAGCAGCGCAATAGAGCGTATGAACTGATCAATCAGATTCCTGGTGTTTCTTGTGTCAAACCTAAGGGTGCGATGTACCTCTTCCCGAAAATCGACACAAAAATGTACAACATCAAGAACGATCAGCAGATGGTTTTAGATTTCTTAAAACAAGAGAAGGTCTTACTGGTGCAAGGTTCCGGTTTCAACTGGCCAAAACCAGACCATTTCCGCATCGTGACACTGCCACACGTTGAAGATCTAGAAATCGCCATTGGACGTTTTGAGCGATTCCTATCAACCTACAGCCAGTAATGAATCACTGGTAGTAATTAGTGCTGATCTCTCATATGCTTAGAGGAACTCCTAGTGAGTTCCTTTTTTACACCAGAAACGGAGAAAGCCATGAAAGAAAGCCATTTTTTCGCCCACCTGGCTCGAATGAAGCTGATCCAACGCTGGCCTTTAATGCGGTCCGTCTCACCAGAAAACGTTTCAGAGCATAGCTTACAAGTTGCTTTTGTCGCTCATGCCCTTGCCCTAATTAAAAACAAAAAGTTCGGCGGCAACCTTAACCCAGAACGCATCGCGATTCTTGCCATGTACCATGACTCCAGCGAAGTATTAACGGGGGACCTTCCAACCCCAGTGAAGTATTACAATCCTGAAATTGCCAAAGAATATAAGAAGATAGAATCGGCAGCGGAACAAAAATTACTCTCAATGTTACCGGAAGAGTTCCAAGATGAATTTGCCCCCTACCTTCTTTCTCACTCTGCACACGAAGAGGACGCAAAAATCGTCAAGCAAGCCGACTCCATCTGTGCCTATTTAAAATGTCTCGAAGAACTAAGCGCAGGCAATCATGAGTTCGCTCTGGCAAAAAAACGCTTAGACATCACTTTGCAAGAACGTAGAACGCCTGAAATGGATTACTTCCTCAATACCTTTGCCCCAAGTTTCGAATTATCGTTAGATGAAATCAGTTAGCTTACGGAGATAATCGTGTCGTTTGAATTACACCCGCAATGGCAAGAGCGCCATGATGATGAGCATAAAATACGTCGTGACGACCATCGGAGCCCGTACCAACGAGACCGAGCGCGCATTCTTCACTCGGCTGCATTTCGACGCTTACAAGCAAAAACCCAAGTACACGGCAATAGCTTGGAAGACTTTCACCGCAGCCGGTTAACACACTCCTTAGAAGCGTCGCAACTCGGGACCGGTATCGTCGCCCAGTTAAAGAAAAAACAACCAGAGTTCCGTGATCTATTACCATCAGACAGCTTAATTGATTCATTATGTTTGGCGCACGATATCGGGCATCCTCCATACGGTCATGGGGGAGAAGTCGCTCTAAACTACGTAATGCGCGAACATGGCGGCTTCGAGGGGAACGCCCAAACCTTTCGTATCGTCACTAAGTTAGAGCCTTATACCGAGCATTTCGGAATGAATTTATCACGCCGCACACTGCTTGGTTTGATTAAGTACCCTGCCCTCATTAGTCAAACACGCTCCGTCAAGTTGCCTCAACCAGCTGAGCATCAACGTAAACTAAAAGCAAAAGATTGGAGCCCAGCTAAAGGCATTTATGATTGTGACAAAGACTTATTTGATTGGGTAATTGCGCCGCTTTCTGACAACGACAAGGCATTGCTTAGCTTAATGCGCTCAAAACCAGAATCGGAGTTTGAGCACAGTAAAACGCGCTTTAAATCACTCGATTGCTCAATCATGGAGCTAGCGGACGATATCGCCTACGGCGTTCATGATTTAGAAGATGCAATCGTGCTTGGTATGGTGACACGTCAGCAATGGCAAGAAGGCGCAGCAAGTCAATTAGCGGACTGTGGCGACCCGTGGTTTGAAGCACATATCGATTCCATCGGACAGATGCTATTTAGTGGTAAGCATCATGAGCGGAAAGATGCCATCGGTGGTATGGTTAACGCCCTGCTGACCAGTATTTCAATTAAGGCGGTGGATGAGCCTTTCAATAATCCATTACTGTCTTGGAATGCGTGTTTAGAGCCACAAATGGCACGTGCACTTGACGTACTCAAGCACTTTGTCAGTGCCTTTGTTATCCAAGTCCCGCAGGTCCAGATCGTTGAATATAAAGGTCAGCAAATTATTATGGACATTTTTGAAGCGTTAACAGCGGACCCAGAGCGCTTGCTGCCTGTTCATACAAAAGAACTGTGGTGCCAAGCGAAAAGCGAGAGCAATAAGATGAGAGTCATCACCGATTACATTTCTGCAATGACCGATGGTCACACACAAAAGCTACACCGCCAACTTTTCTCTTCCATCGTTCTTTAGTAACACTCAACCTTTCAAGTAATTCTTTTCAAATACGCCCGGCGGCATCTGGGCGATTTGGAATTCGATCATCTTTTCAAAGGCATGCATAAGCGGTGTAAAGTCTCTCTCGGGTTCAAGCAAGCGAAGCGAATGATAACCTGCCTCGACTGTCGATAAGCTATTCTCAGAGGGCGCTTTACGAATGGTGTAATGCCCTTGTAATTGCTTCGGTAATTGCACGGTTGGGAGTGGATGTAAATTGCTAGAAAGCTGCCACATTTTGTACGCTTTTTTCCACGTCCCATCGAGCAAAATCAAACGTATTTTCTTAGATACACTACGGCTCGCTTGATTAATTTCAGAGATGCATCGTGACTGTTCCGATGGGTAAAGAACAAAATGTTGATATGATTCATCCGCCAACAAGTGATTTAAGACATCATCACCAGAAAAGTCCTCTCCTATCAGACAAATACAGTTATCTAAACTCAAATTGAGAATCCGTGCCGTACCAAGCGGACGATGTTCTTCACTCGTGTGCTGAAGAATGATAAGTTCTACCTCGCTTGCCAACGGTACAATCCATTGGCAAATACACGCTTTTTGCGATTTTCCACAACGAGAACAATAACGAGACATAGAGTGAACCTTTATACCTTGCTGAGTATTATCAGCGTGATCTGTTTGATACTTCAATTCGAACCAATGGCAAGCCTAACCGAGTGGCACAGCTACAATATACGCCATGGCGAATGGTGGCGAATCGTAACAGGAAATCTCACACATACCAACTTTGCGCACTTAGGGATGAACCTGGCAGGATTGTGGATCATTACTTTTATTTTTCGTCCAAGCACTCGCAACTTCCTTATCGTTTTCTCACTCTTGTGCGCATTTGTTGGCGCAATGAATTTGTTTACCAACATGTCGGTGTACGTGGGATTATCTGGCGTACTACACGGACTATTTGGATTCTGGGCACTCAGAGAAGTCTTTGAAAGCAGAAGAAGCAGCTTGTTGTTGGTCGGCGGGCTTATTGCCAAAGTAGCATGGGAGCAGATCTATGGTCCATCAAGCAGCACTGCTGCGCTTATCGGCGCAAACGTTGCTATTGATGCTCATTTATTTGGCGCACTCGGTGGGTTAACAATGGCTCTAATGGAAAAAGGCTTTCGCCGTCGTTTATTCGGTTAAAAAATCCCGAACCACGAAAGAGGGGTTGGTTCGGGAAAGCAGTAATAGGGAAACAGATATTGTTCTGAATTCAGACTCAATATCTGAAATACATCAAGCTACAGTAAAATGCGGTCTTCGTTTTTCTTAACTGTCGCTTCACCAATGCCTTTTACGCTCTTCAAATCTGCTGCCGTTTTAAAAGGGCCATGCTCCTCGCGGTAGTCCACGATACTCTGCGCTTTCTTCTCACCAATACCTTTCAACATGGTCGCTATTTCTTCAGCAGAGGCCGTGTTGATATTTACGGTAATTTCAATTCCTTCATATTTGTCAGTGGCTGAATCCGCAGCCATGCTAAAAGGCGCAAAAACAAATAAGCACAATGTCAAAATCCATTTCATATTGAACATACAATCTCCAAAATAGTAGGCTAAAACCAGTCATCGGGAGCAAGTAACTACCAAGTTCGTAGTGAAAAGCAACGTGATTATGCATTTAACAAACTTAGATGACCCGATATTCGCAATGACTGGTATCACTTAAACGCGCACTAATTTAAGTAATGCTTATTGATGATTGAAGTTAATAAAGACAAAAATAAAACGGACCGCTTATGCGGTCCGTTTTAGTTAACATGCAAATTACACTAATTGTGCTTAGTTGCTCACAATAAAGTACTCAATGTCAGTGTTTGCGCGCAGTACAGCTAGCACAGATGATAGGTCTTGCTGAGAAGATGCTCGCTGCATTTGCATCGCAACTTGCTCTTCTAAATCACTATCTAGCTCAGCATTTACAGCATCAAGCTCGATGATAACAATGTTACCTTCAAGATCTTTAGACTGACCATATACTGGCTTACCATCGACTGGTTTTGCCATCGCGAATACCGTTGTTGCCAACGGAGAACGGCGATCTACTGTCTCTTGTTCACCAAATGCAAGGTTGTTTTCAGTAAGCACATCTGTCTTACCTTCTTTCAATGCAGCAACAACCTGTGTACCAAGTTCCATCGCATCTTGCTCACCCTTAACGCGAGAAAGCTCTGCAATAACCTGATCTTTCACTTCTTCTAGTGGAAGAACCGTCTCATCACGTGCATCTTCAACACGAACAACAATAATATGTTCAGGTGCAACTTCGATAGCTTCAGAGTTTAAGCCATCTTCTTTTACTTCAGGGCTAAGGATTGCTTGCATTACCGCAGGGTTACGAAGCACTTCAGGTGCGTCAACCTGAGAAATAAAGTCCGTTGTCTTCACTTCTTGGTTAACGGCTTGAGAAGCGTCATACAATGAGTCTGGGTATTCAAACGCTACGCGCTCAAGTTCGCTTTGTAGCTCGTAGAATTGATCAACCGCTTGTTGGTCAACCATTTCTTGTTTGATTTCAGCGGCTACTTCTTCAAATGGCTTCGCCACAGAGTCTTTTAGCTCTTCAAGCTTGATAATATGGTAACCAAAGTCCGACTTTACTAGACCCGACGTATCGCCTGGATTCTTCAACGCGAATGCCGCATCTTCAAAAGCAGGGTCCATCACATCACGCTCTATCCAACCTAAGTCACCACCGTTTTCAGCGCTGCCAAAATCGTCAGATTTCTCTTGAGCAAGCGTCGCAAAATCTGCACCCGCATTTAGCTCATCTAGGATAGCCTGCGCTTTTGCTTCATCGTCCCCTTCTACAAGAATATGAGCGACACGACGCTGCTCTTCTGAAGAGTATTTGTTTAAGTGCTCTTCGTAGTACTTTTTCACCTCAGCATCAGAAACATTAACTTGTTCCTTTAGCGCTTCAGCAGACAGTTCGATATACGCGACTTTAACCTGCTCTGGGCGAGTAAAGTTGTCAGGGTTTGCTTTGTAGTACTGTTGAATTTCTTCGTCAGTCAATTCAATGTTTTTCGCAAACTCTGCTAAGTCGATTTTAATCGTGCGAATATCACGAGTTTGAGTGAACAGCTTACCTTCTGCCTGTACTTCACCTGGCAGAATAAATTCACTGTTTTGTAGTGCATTCAGCAGTTGTTCACGAACCAATTCACGACGCATGTACTCAGCAAAAGAGTCTGGCGAAAAGCCTGCACGACGCAGAGAAGCTTGATAGATCTCTTGATCGAACTGACCATTAGATTGGAATTGAGGCATGTCTAGAATCATGCTACGAACTTGGGTGTCGCTGATTCGCAGACCTAAAGCTTCTGCTTGTTGGTCAAGCAACACGTCATTGATCATTCGATCTAAAACGGATTTGCGGAAAGATTCAACATATGCAGGGTCAGCCAGCATTTGAGAGAAGTAGTCACCCAACTGAGCTTGCATACGGTTACGCTCATTTTGGTATGCCATCTCGAACTCACCACGAGGAATCTCAGTGTTACCGACTTTCGCTGCAGAGTTGTTGTTACCACTAACGATGTAGCTACCTACACCTGCAAATACGAAAGACAGGATGATAAGCCCAAGGATAATTTTGACCGCGATGCTATTCACGCCTTCGCGTAGTCGATCCATCATAATTTAACTGCTCTCCACAATTGAAGCCTACTGCTTCTATCTAATAGAAATAATGGCGCAATAATATCAGAAAAAGAAATGCGCATCAGTATGATGCGCATAATTTAAGAAAGTTCGGCTCGAAGTTTGTAAATTTTTGTTCGAAACTTATTGTTTGAGCAAAAGTTAAGCAAATGGCCGGTTACAGAATTAACGCTGTGATTAGTTACAAGCGTCTTTCAGTGCTTTACCAGCTTTAAAAGCTGGTACTTTTGCTTCTGCGATTTGGATTTCTTCACCAGTTTTTGGGTTACGACCAGTACGTGCAGCACGAGTACGAACGCTAAATGTACCAAAGCCAACTAGAGCAACTTGATCACCAGACTGAAGAGTACCGCTTACTGCTTCGATGAATGCATCTAGAGCACGACCCGCTGACGCTTTAGAAATGTCTGCATTTTCTGCGATTTGTTCTACTAACTGAGTTTTATTCACTGTAATTTCCCCTTTGTGTCATCTGTGATTATTTTTGTGATGACTTTCGTTCCATTGTTAAGAAAATATGCTCCATCCCTTATTCGTCAAGGGCTGGCAGCTATCGAAACTAACTTAGCGCCCAAAAAAAACGCTGACAAGCCTTTTTAGACTTATCAGCGTAAACTTTTACTTATTTTTGCTGCACATCACTATTTTTGAGACTCAAACTCAACGCCCGTCGGGTCTCGCTCTAGTGCGACTTTCAGTACTTCATCAATCCACTGTACAGGGATGACTTCCAGATCAGCGATAACATTATCAGGAATCTCTTCCAAATCACGCTCGTTGTCTTTTGGAATTAGCACAGTCTTAATGCCGCCACGGTGTGCCGCAAGTAACTTCTCTTTTAGGCCACCGATAGGTAGGACTTCACCACGCAGTGTGATTTCACCCGTCATCGCTACCTCTGCTTTCACAGGGTTACCTGTCAGAGCTGAAACCAAAGCAGTACACATTGCAGTACCCGCACTTGGGCCATCTTTTGGCGTCGCGCCTTCCGGTACGTGCACGTGAATATCTTTCTTCTCGTAGAAGTCAGTGTTGATACCCAGTTTTTCTGCACGAGAGCGAACGACTGTCATTGCGGCTTGGATAGACTCTTGCATCACGTCACCAAGAGAACCCGTTTGCGTCAGCTTACCTTTACCTGGCATGGATTGAGTTTCAATCGTTAGCAGATCGCCACCCACTTCTGTCCAAGCTAGACCTGTCACTTGACCAATTCGGTTACTTTCATCCGCTTTACCGTAATCGAAACGTTGAACACCCAAGTACTCTTTTAGGTTGTCCATCGTTACCGTTACTGACTTGATGTCTTTATCCAACAAGATGTTCTTCACGGCTTTACGGCAGATCTTAGAAATCTCACGCTCTAAGTTACGAACACCCGCTTCACGAGTGTAGTAACGGATGATGCCAATAATCGCAGAGTCTTCAATGATGATTTCATCCGGTTTTAGACCATTGCGCTTCACTTGCTTATCAACAAGGTGACGTTTTGCAATGTTCAGCTTCTCGTCTTCGGTGTAACCAGATAAACGAATAACTTCCATACGGTCTAACAATGGACCTGGAATGTTCATTGAGTTCGAGGTTGCAACGAACATAACGTCAGAAAGGTCGTAATCCACTTCTAAGTAGTGATCGTTGAACGAGTTATTCTGTTCAGGATCAAGTACCTCTAGTAGCGCTGATGCCGGATCGCCGCGCATATCTGAAGACATTTTGTCGATTTCGTCCAATAAGAACAATGGGTTCTTCACGCCAACTTTCGACATCTTCTGGATTAATTTACCTGGCAATGAGCCAATGTAAGTACGGCGGTGACCGCGAATTTCTGCTTCATCACGTACACCACCCAGCGCCATACGAACGTACTTACGACCTGTAGCAGAAGCAATTGAACGACCAAGAGACGTTTTACCCACACCTGGAGGACCAACAAGACAAAGGATTGGACCTTTTAACTTATTGATTCGGTTTTGAACCGCCAAGTATTCAAGAATACGCTCTTTTACGCGCTCTAGACCGTAGTGGTCTTCATTAAGAATCTCTTCTGCTTTCGCTAAATTTTTCTTAACTTTTGAGCGTTTAGCCCAAGGCACGCTGACCATCCAATCGATGTAGCTACGAACCACTGTTGCTTCGGCAGACATTGGAGACATCATCTTAAGCTTTTGCAGCTCTTGCTCAGTCTTTTCACGTGCCTCTTGAGGCATTTTTGATTCGTCAATCTTCTTCTGCAGCGTTTCGAACTCGTCTGGTGCGTCTTCCATCTCACCAAGTTCTTTCTGAATCGCTTTCATTTGCTCATTCAGATAGTACTCACGCTGAGATTTTTCCATTTGCTTTTTAACGCGACCACGAATGCGTTTTTCAACTTGCAGCAAATCGATCTCTGATTCCATCTGGCCCATTAGGAATTCCAGACGCTCAGTGACATCAACAATTTCAAGTACTTGCTGCTTATCCACCAGCTTCAACGGCATATGAGCTGCAATAGTATCCGCTAAGCGAGCCGCTTCGTCGATACCGTTGAGTGAGGTGAGAACTTCTGGTGGAATCTTCTTGTTTAGCTTAATAAAGCCTTCAAACTGATTGATCGCACTGCGAACAATCACTTCTTGCTCACGCTCATCCAATTCTGGCGTAACCACAAATTCCGCTTCCGCTAGGAAGAAGTCACTCTCTTTAAAGTGATTGATTTTCGCACGTTGCTGGCCTTCAACCAGTACTTTTACTGTGCCATCCGGAAGCTTCAGTAGCTGGAGAATGGTGGCTACCGTACCTACTTCAAATAGGTCGTCAACCGTAGGCTCATCAGTATCAGCTTGCTTTTGTGCCACAAGAAGAACTTGTTTGTTGGTTTCCATCGCCGTTTCTAAACAGCTAATCGATTTCTCACGACCAACAAACAATGGAATAACCATGTGCGGGTAGACCACTACGTCACGTAGAGGTAGTACCGGGATCTCGATACGCTCGGAACGTTCCAAGTTCATATAATTCTCTCTTCCGCTTTCACGTTTACGTATTACTTATCGATTTATATGGGGGCTAATTGTTTGGATTCAATAAGAGAAATAAAAAAAGGAGGTAATTACTTACCTCCTTTTTCATTACGGCTGAATTTATTCTGCTCCAGCGGCCTGATTGTCTGAGTTGCTATAAATAAGCAATGGCTCTGACTCACCATTGATGACGGACTCATCAATCACGACCTTACTTACGTCTGTCGCAGATGGCAGTTCGTACATGGTTTCCAGTAATACGCCTTCAAGGATCGAGCGTAAACCACGAGCACCTGTTTTACGCTCCATTGCTTTCTTAGCGATAGCGCGCAGCGCATCTTCTCGGAACTCAAGTTCGGCGTTTTCAAGCTCAAACAATGCTGCGTATTGCTTGGTTAATGCGTTCTTCGGTTCACATAGGATCTGAATCAACGCTTCTTCATCAAGCTCAGTCAGTGTTGTTGTCACAGGAAGACGACCAATGAATTCTGGAATGAGTCCGTACTTCACTAAATCCTCAGGCTCAACCTGAGTAAATAGCTCACCCACGGTCTTCGATTCGTTTTTAGAACGAACTTCAGCACCGAAGCCAATACCTGTACCTGTTGCAACACGCTGCTCAATCACCTTATCTAGGCCAGCAAATGCACCACCACAGATGAACAGGATCTTCGACGTGTCCACTTGTAGGAATTCTTGCTGAGGGTGCTTACGACCACCTTGAGGTGGAACCGAAGCAACCGTACCTTCGATAAGTTTTAGTAGCGCCTGCTGAACACCTTCACCAGATACGTCACGCGTAATAGATGGGTTTTCAGCTTTGCGTGAAATTTTATCAATTTCATCAATGTAAACGATGCCGCGTTCAGCTTTAGCTACATCGTAATCACATTTTTGCAGAAGCTTTTGGATGATGTTTTCAACGTCTTCACCCACATAACCAGCCTCGGTTAGTGTGGTTGCGTCTGCCATTGTAAATGGCACATCCAAGAATCGAGCTAATGTCTCAGCAAGTAGTGTTTTACCGCTACCTGTTGGGCCAATTAGAAGGATGTTACTTTTACCAAGCTCCACACCTTCACTCGTTGTATCACCATTGCGTAAACGCTTGTAGTGGTTATATACCGCAACTGCGAGCACTTTTTTCGCGTAATCTTGCCCGATCACATAGTCATCAAGGTGTTCACGGATCTGTTTTGGCGTTGGTAACGCTTCAGATTCTTTCTTAGGGAGAACATCCTTGATTTCTTCGCGAATAATATCGTTACATAAGTCGACACACTCGTCGCAAATGTACACTGACGGACCTGCGATTAGCTTGCGAACTTCGTGCTGACTTTTGCCGCAGAAAGAACAGTACAGCAATTTACCGCTGCCACTTTCTTTGCTTTTATCTGTCATTCGCTAACCTCTTAGCCTTTACTCTTCATGAATGAGTGTATATCAATTTTTGCCAAAATGCGCTGGCTAATTACTCGCCGCGGTGGCTTAACACTGCATCCACGATACCGTATTCCACAGCCTGCTCTGATGACATGAAGTTATCACGATCAGTATCGCGCTCAATGACTTCAAGAGGTTGGCCAGTATGTTCTGCTAACAACTTGTTTAGCTTCTGCTTAATGGTCAGGATTTCCTGAGCATGGATTTGGATATCAGAAGCTTGACCCTGGAAACCACCCAATGGTTGGTGGATCATTACACGAGAGTTAGGCAGTACGTAACGCTTACCTGGCGCACCACCTGCTAACAGGAAGGCACCCATTGAACATGCTTGACCCATACATACAGTGCTCACATTTGGCTTAATAAACTGCATGGTATCGTAGATAGACATACCAGCTGTTACGCTGCCACCTGGCGAGTTGATGTATAGGAAAATATCTTTATCTGGATTTTCAGATTCTAGGAAAAGTAGCTGAGCCACGACAAGGTTTGCCATGTGGTCTTCCACTTGACCCGTTAAAAAAATCACGCGCTCTTTCAGCAGACGTGAGTAGATGTCGTAAGAGCGTTCGCCGCGGGAAGTTTGTTCAACCACCATTGGTACTAGCGCGTCCATAATTGGCGACATTGCATTTTTTTCTTGGTAGCTCATATTCTTATGTCCCTAAAATAAATGGCCCGGATGATGACTATCATACGGACCATTGTTAGCAGAATAGTTAACGTTAAGTCAACCTTCTACGCAAGATATTGCTTATTAAGCAGCAGGTTGTTGTTGGTTAAGTAGCTCGTTGAAGCCTACTTCTTTCTCAGAAACCTGTGCTTTAGCGATGATCGCGTCGATTGCTTGCTCTTCTAGAGCTACATTGCGCATGTTGTTCATCATTTCTTCGTTTTGCTCGTAGTAAGCAATAACTTCTGATGGGTCTTCGTATGCAGTAGCCATTTCTTCAATTAGAGCTTTAACTTTCTCGTCGTCCGCTTTTAGCTCTTCAGACTTGATTACTTCACCTAGTAGAAGACCAACTACTACGCGACGTTTAGCTTGCTCTTCGAACAGCTCACGTGGAAGCTGAGCAGCAGCTTCTGGGTTACCACCGAAGCGTTGTGCAGCTTGTTGACGTAGAACTTGGATTTCTTGCTCGATAAGCGCTGATGGTACGTTGATGTCGTTTTGCTCAACTAGACCGTCAATCGCTTGCTCTTTGATGCGGTTCTTAACAGCTTGCTTAAGCTCGCGTTCCATGTTTTTACGAACTTCAGCTTTAAGTGCTTCAACACCGCCTTCAACAACACCGAACTTAGCAACGAACTCGTCGTTTAGTTCTGGTAGTTCACGAGCTTCAACTTTGTTCACTTTGATTGCGAACTTAGCTGCTTTACCTTTTAGGTTTTCAGCGTGGTAATCTTCTGGGAAAGTCACATCGATGTCGAATTCCATACCTGCAGTTTTACCTGCGATACCGTCTTCGAAACCAGGAATCATGCGACCAGCGCCCATTTCTAGTGGGAAGTTCTCAGCTTTACCGCCCTCGAATTCTTCACCGTCGATAGAACCAACGAAGTCAATGCTTACGCGTTTGCCATCTTCTGCTGCTTCTTCAACTTCAACCCAAGTAGCTTGTTGCTTACGTAGAGTATCGATCATCTCTTCTACGTCTGCGTCTTTAACTTCAGTTAGCGGTTTTTCAACAGTGATGTTTTCTAGGCCTTTAAGCTCAACTTCTGGGTAAACTTCAAAAGTTGCAGTGAAAACTAGGTCTGAACCTTCTTTGTTTTCTACAGGAGCGAAAGTTGGAGCGCCAGCTGGGTTGATTTTCTCTTTAACGATAGCTTCGATGAAGTGGCGTTGCATAACTTCACCAAGAACGTCTTGACGTACTGCTTTGCCGTACATCTTAGCAACCATTTTTAGAGGCACTTTACCCTTACGGAAACCATCGAAACGACGGTTTTTAGCGATGTTGCGTAGTTCAGCTGTTACAGCGTCTTCGATGTTTGCAGCTGGAACAGTAATGTTTAGACGGCGCTCTAGGCCCTCTAGCGTTTCAACAGTAACTTGCATTATATATAAACCTCTAAAGTGGCTCGGTTTTCCGAGCGTATGAGCGAAACTCAGCGGAGCTTACGCTTCATCCTTGTGTAGTGTTCTGTCCGAACACCTAATTTAAATCGAGTATCGATACTGTTTGTCAGTACCGGACTAATCAGTGATATCTTCGATAAAATTACCAAAGGTATCTCCTATTAGCCTCAGGACAGAATTTTTAGACGCGACATTCTAGCGATCTGTCGCAACCCTGTCGAGCCAATAGCCACTATGTGGACATTGTCTGCGCTAAATTCTCGAATGCTGACCCATTTTTTCTTCAAAAATGCGATTCAAACACCATCTAAGTATCGTCAGCATATCTAGAATGGGGACAATAGCGACTTTTTCAAGAGAATCGACCGGTTTTTTTATCGAAAAGCCTAAAAAGAGATCTTGCTCTTGTTTTACTCCACAGAGTTGAAAACTAAATCCCTAATCCTCCCTACAAACTATTAACATTTTCTTACGTGACCAAAGGAAAGGTTTAAGGAGTGTAAGGATGTCGCAAAAAAACCGGATTCTGCTGACTTTTTTTGCCTTCTATTTCCTTTGCGCAATCATAGGTGGTCATTGGGTTTGGCAGACTAGTTATCAATCATTGCTTGATAAACACCAGTCCCAACTTGAGCAATTTTCTAGTCATATTAAAAACAAACTCGATAAATACGCCCATATCCCTAACCTTCTGGCCAAAGATGACCCTCTCCATCAAGCGTTACTGCATCCAAATAACAGTGCCCAACTGGAACTCACCAATCGGTATTTAGAATCCGTTAATGACGTGATTGAAGCGGCAGATACCTATTTAATCGATCAATGGGGTACGACGGTCGCGGCCAGCAACTGGCGTAAAGAGCGATCTTTTATTGGACGAAATTTTGCGTTCCGCCCTTATTTCAAACAAGCAATCGTTGGGGAACGAAGCCAATACTACGCGCTTGGTTCGACTTCGGGTAAGCGTGGCTACTACTATTCTTATCCGATCATATACGCGGGCGGCGTCCTTGGTGTGGTCGTGGTTAAGATGGACTTGAGTAAGATAGAAGACAACTGGCAGCAGCCAAATAGTGTGTTCGTCGCGAGCGATCCGCACGGGATTGTTTTCATGAGTAGCCGAAGTGATTGGCTACTCAAAAGCTTACAACCACTGACTGAGAATGAAAGAAAACAAGTTTGGGCAAGCCGACAATACCTTGATGAGCCAATTGAAACTCTAGGATTGGTGGGCAATGTGGAGGAAACGCATTCTGAGCTAAAACAAGGTTACCCATATAACAAAGGGACCTTGGTGGTCTCTTCGTTGCCCCTACCAGAGCTCAAGCTGACCATCCGTGTACTATCTCCTAAGCAGTCTATCGTCTGGCTCACAATGGGTTACATTTTTGTACTTACTCTTGCATTCACCGTGTTGTTTTTAATTGGCCAGCTCATCTATCACCGTCAACAACGCCACTTACAACTTGAGAGAATTCAACAAGAGGCCAATCAAAAACTTGAATATCAAGTCATGGCTCGCACCGCAGAATTGCAAGCAGAAATCGCCCAGAGAATAGAAACCGAACAAACACTTCGCCTAACGCAAGACGAACTCGTTCAAGCTGCGAAACTAGCAGTATTAGGGCAAATGTCAGCCAGTATCAGTCATGAACTGAATAATCCACTTGCGGCCATTCGCAGCTTTGCTGAAAACGGCAAGCTGTTCCTCCAAAAAGAAAAATATGAGCGAGTGGAAGATAATCTAACTCGCATCTCAGCCCTCACTGATCGTATGGCAAACATCAGTCAGCAGCTTCGTTCTTTCGCTAAAAAAACCAGTGGAAACGAGCTGGCTCAATCTCGTTTGTTTCCAGTAATTGCCTCAGTCAAAGAACTGATGAAACCCGCACTTAAATCTGCACGTGTCACACTAGAAATGCAGGTACCAGAGCACGATGTTGAAGTTCAGATCAATATCATTCAACTTGAACAAGTGTTGGTTAATCTGCTGACCAATGCGATAGAGGCTCTCAAAGAGCAACAAGACAAACAAGTACAGTTATCCGTAGAGCAAGACGAACATGCCGGTTTGATTTGGATTCATGTAGATGACAATGGTCCAGGGCTTGGAGATTTCTCACTTTCGGACTTATGTGAGCCTTTCCTAACTACCAAACAAAATGGGTTAGGTTTAGGGCTCTCTATCTCGCAACAAATCTTAGCCAGTATGAACGGAAGATTATGTGCCCAAAATCGAGAACAAGGCGGAGCTCGATTTTCATTGTGTTTACCTATCGCTCCTAACAACACAGAACAATCAAAAGGATGAGATCATGTGTCAGGTGTTTTTTATTGATGATGAAGCCGATCTTAGACTGGCAATAGAACAAACGTTTGAATTGGCAGATATCGATGCCACATTCTTTCCAGACGCTGAATCTGCCTTACTCGCCATTAAGCAGGGAGCCGAGCCAGGTGTGGTGATTACCGATATTTGCTTACCCGGTATTTCAGGGATGGATTTACTGAATACCCTTGTACGAAAAGACACCCATCTTCCCGTGATTATGATTACTGGTCATGGCGATATCTCAATGGCGGTTAATGCGTTACACCAAGGAGCGTATGATTTTATCGAAAAGCCATTCCCACCAGAGCACCTAGTTGAAACCGTCAAGCGCGCCATTGAGAAGCGCCAATTAACGGTTGAAAACGAGAAGTTACGCCTGTCTCTCAAGGCAAGTAAAACGCTCGGACCTCGTGTTATCGGAGAAACGTCTAGCATTCAAATGTTACGCGAAACCATTGCTCACATCGCCGATACTGATGCAGATATCTTATTGTTTGGCGAGACTGGTACAGGTAAAGAGTTAATCGCCCGCTCTTTGCATGAGCAAAGCTCTCGGCGGAACCAAAACTTTGTCGCAGTAAATTGTGGTGCAGTACCAGAGAATTTGATTGAGAGCGAACTCTACGGGCATGAAAAAGGCGCATTTACTGGCGCAGAAAGCCGCCGTATCGGTAAGTTTGAATTTGCTCAAGGCGGTACACTTTTCTTGGATGAAATCGAGTCAATGCCAATCCAAGCCCAAATCCGTTTACTGAGAGTACTGCAAGAGCGTGTGATTGAGCGTGTCGGCTCGAATGAACTCTTGCCCTTAGATATTCGAGTAATTGCCGCAACCAAAGTCGATTTGAAACGCGCTGCTGAAGAGGGAACCTTTCGCCAAGATCTTTACTATCGACTGAATGTGGTTACCTTAGATCTCCCGCCACTGCGTGAACGGAAAGAAGACATCCCTGCCCTCTTCCATCATTTCCTATTGGTAGCGGCTTCACGTTACGGTAAAAGCTCTCCTAGCTTGTCATCCCACGACCTCGCCCAACTGATGAACCATGACTGGCCAGGCAATGTTCGCGAGCTAAGAAATGCAGCAGAGCGTTTCGTGCTATTGGGTAAATTAATTCAGTTAGGAGAATCGACTCCGGTTGCCAAGCCTTCTTCAAGTCTTGCAGAACAAGTAGCAGAGTTCGAGAGAGCAGCCATTGAAGGCGCATTACTGGAAAATAACGGCAGCATTAAACAGACAATGGCACAATTGAATGTGCCTAGAAAAACTCTGTATGACAAAATGCAACGCTATCAAATAGATAAAGAGCTCTATAAATAAAACGATTCTCAAGGATTGGTATTATATCCAACTTGAATCATAATTTTTAATAATTGATTCATCATGGTTGTTACGGATATGAACGAGAAAGTGAGAATACCGATCATTACAGATACCGTGATGGTAGACGGGCAATATCAAGAAGAGAGACGTTCAGGCGAGGAGCGGCGCAAGAATAAAAAGAAGTGGCGAAGCTACGAGCGGCGAGTCCACCCAGACCCTCGTAGGCCTAGCTACAAACCCATAGACGAAGAGGTGTGAATCATCACACCTCTTTTGTTTTTCTTCAAATATCTGGTGCCATTACTTAGTAATGATTTCTGGCCCCATCAAGGTGGTTGGTAACCAAGTCGACACCCATGGCACGTACGTTACAATAATGAGGAATAGGAACATCACCGCCACCCATGGCAGTGCGGCTTTTACTACATTCATCATCGACATTTTGGCGACACCTGCAGTAACAAACAAGTTAAGCCCAACAGGTGGTGTTATCATACCTATCTCCATATTCACCACCATCATAATACCTAAGTGAATTGGGTCGATCCCCAGTGCTATCGCAATCGGGAACACCAGTGGTGCAACAATGATCAATAAGCCTGATGGTTCCATAAACTGACCACCAATCAACAGCAATACGTTCACCACAATCAAGAAGGTGATTGGTCCTAGACCAGCTGACATCATCGACTCTGTGATCATTTGCGGGATGCGTTCTTCCGTGAGAACGTGCTTCAAAATTAACGCATTGGCAATAATGAAAAGCAGCATGATGGTGAGTTTACCCGCTTCATAAAGCGTGTGTTTGGTGTCTTTATGAACGAAGGTTTGGAAGATTTTGACTAACGCAGGCTTAGTATTTTGCTTATCAGCAAATGGCCCCATGTCTTTGTATACAAAGTTGGCAATAAAGAACGAGTACACAGCAGCAACTGCAGCGGCTTCTGTTGGGGTGAAAATACCGCCATAAATACCACCGAGAATGATCACCACCAGCAACAAGCCCCAGCTTGCATCCTTAGCTGCATCAAACGTCTCTTTCCAACCGACAAATGGTTGTTTTGGCAGGTTCTTAATACGGGCAGCAATATAGATCGCTATCATCAGCATGACGCCAGCCAACAAACCCGGTATCACACCACCGAGGAACATACGTCCAACTGATACATCAGTCGCGGCAGCGTAAACTACCATAACGATAGACGGCGGAATCAGAATCCCTAGTGTACCTGCGTTACAAATTACGCCGGCCGCAAACTCTTTTGAGTAGCCGTTTTTGATCATACCTGCGATAACGATGCTACCTATGGCAACAACCGTTGCTGGAGATGAACCTGACAGCGCGGCAAACATCATACACGCGACAACCGAAGCCATCGCTAAACCACCACGGAACCAGCCTACAATCGCAATCGCGAAACGAATGATCCGTTTCGCTACACCACCTGTCGACATAAAGCTTGAAGCTAAAATGAAGAATGGAATTGCTAATAGAGTGTAGTGTCCAGCAAATGCATTAAACAACGTTTGAGCAACAGACGCCAAAGACGCATCCGAATGAATCAAAAGGAAAAGAATACTGGAAAGACCCAGAGAAACTGCGATTGGCACGCCGACGAGCATGAAGCCAATCACCATCAAAAATAGAAATAAGATATCCATGGCTTATTGCTCCTTGCTCTTAGAATTGTCTGAGGCCTTTGGAGCCATAAGATCACCGGCATCACTCATCTCTTCTTGAAGCGCCTCTAGCTCTTCTTCCGCTTCATGCCCTGCAATCAGTCGGTCGTGCTTTCCGGTAGCAATTTGCCATGTTGCCTGAGCAAATCTCAGCGTTAGCAACGCCATACCAAGTGGCAAAGCGAAATAAGGAATAAAACGTGGCAGCTTTTCGTAACGCTCTCCCTCGTTTAACCAATCCGCCATAAACTGAAGCATTTCCGGCATGGGAATATCATCCGTTTCATACCACGCTCGGTCTGTGGCGAACGGATACCAGTAGTTCCAAGAGCCAATTAAAAGCAAAATAGAGAAGGCTAAACAGCATATTGCAGCAAATAACGCTAAGGCTTTTCGTTTGCCCTCTGGCACTATGTTGATGATCACATCAACACCAATATGAAAGTGTTTTTTTACACCATAAGAAGCGCCGACCAACACCATCCATGCGAACATAAAGACGGTGAGCTCAAGCGCCCAAAGAATATTGTCGTTAAAGACATAACGAAAGATGACATTGGCAAAGGTTAACAAGGTCATGGCACCTAAGAAGAAAGCAATCAAAGTCTCTTCAATGGCATCGGTGATTCGTCCAGCCTTGGCAAAAAAAGTCTGTTCCATAATTACATCACGTCGTCTGTAGGGGAAAAGAGCCCCCTCTAATCGAGAGGGCTAAGCGTGCTAGGCGTTATTATTTTTGGTTAGAAGCCAAAGCGGCTTCAATTAGGTCAGAACCAATGTCTTTTTCAAACTTCTTCCATACTGGCTGAAGTGCAGTGACCCATTCTTGGCGCTGTTCTGGCGTTAACGTGCGAACCACACCACCAGCTTCGATGATGTTGTTTTTGTTCGCAAGGTTCACTTTGGTCGACTCAGCATTACGCTGCGCTGTCACCTCTTGGATGATTGTGTTTAGCTGCTCGCGCTGATCGTCTGGTAAGTTTTTCCAGAAGTCGTTTGACGTCACTACTAGGTAATCCAGAATCCCGTGGTTCGTTTCCGTAATGCCATCTTGAACTTCGAAGAACTTTTTGCCGTAGATGTTTGACCAAGTATTTTCTTGACCATCAATAACCTTAGTTTGCAGGCCACCGTACACTTCTTTGAATGACATTTTTTGCGGGTTTGCGCCTAGCTGTTCAAACTGAGCAACGAGAACGTCCGAAGCTTGAACACGGAACTTAAGCCCTTCAGCATCGGCTGGAGAAATGAGCGGCTTGTTGGCTGACATTTGCTTCATGCCATTATGCCAAAACGCAATACCTTGTAGACCACGTCGTTTCATTGAGTTTTTCAGCTTTTCACCGGCTTCAGAGTTTTGGAAGCGGTCAACAGCGTCGACATCGTCGAATAAGAAAGGCAGATCGAAAAGGCGGTACTTTTTGGTGAATTTCTCAAACTTAGAAAGAGAAGGGGCAGCGAGTTGAACATCACCATTTAGTAGTGCTTCCAACACCTTATCATCATCGTAAAGCGTTGAGTTCGGAAACACCTGCATACAGACTTTACCGTTCATCTCTTCGTTAACGCGTTTTTCAAGTAACGAAGCCGCAATACCTTTTGGGTGTTTGTCCGCGTTCGTTACATGGCTGAACTTGATGACCGTTTCACCTGGGTCACAATTCGCGGCAGCGTTAAAGCTCGTTACAGCAAGCGCAGAGACAGATAGTAGAGTTAGAGGCTTAAACATTATTATTCTCCTTGTTGAATCACATCCCATCCCGTCCATGAATAACTAGGTATTAGGCGATGGGTACGGATGTTCAACAAAGAGCAATTAATGGACCATGTTAAAATTCATATGCATTTCAATAAATTAACAAAGCCCATTAACATGAACACAGAGTATAACGAGTGAATTCCACCCAAGAAAAAGATTCAAATGGGTGGGAAATGACCCATTTATGAAGAACAGCTTATCTCCATTTTCTTCCCCCATTCCGGTGGCAATTTCGCGTAATCATCAAACTCGGGTTGCTCATCAAATGGGCGCTTTAACAGTTCGGCCAATCGGTGTAATTCACTAAAGTCCCCTTCTTCCGCTTTATCAATCGCCAACTGAGCCAAGTAGTTACGCAAGATGTATTTGGGATTGGCTTGACGCATCTGTTCGCACCGCTGTTCGGCTGAAATCAGCTCCCCTAGTTCATCAACCTCTAGCTCACATCGAGCTAAGTACAGATCAAGCCAAGCTCGCGCAGCTTCTCGGTCGAGAAACAAGTCGATTACGGCTTGAGAAGAATCAGTATCAAGATTTGAAAGCGTTCTAAAGAAGCGAGTGTAATCCGTGTTATTTTGGTGAAGGAGCTCAAACATTGCTTCAAATAAACGTCCATCTTCCGCGATCTTGGTTTTTAAACCCAACTTCTCACGCATTAGGCGGCTGAACTGCTGACTCAACCGGACTTCAAATTGGCTCAACGACGCTTCTAAATCTTCTCGCTCAACGAGTGGCGATAGCGCATGCGCGAGTGCTGAGAGGTTCCAAAGCGCAATTCTTGGCTGTTGGTCAAATGCATAACGGCCTTGGTAGTCGGAACGATTACAAATATATCCCGGCTCATAATCATCAAGAAAACCAAACGGGCCGTAATCAAACGTTTGACCAAGGATCGACATATTGTCGGTGTTCATTACCCCATGAGCAAACCCATACGCTTGCCAATAAGCAATCATGTCCGCTGTTTTCTGAACAATTTCACCAAACATTGCAGCGTATGGCTTCTCTGCCGATGCACAATCAGCAAAGTGCCACTCGATCACTTTGTCCGCCAGCAACTTCTGCTCTGCCAATTGATTGGTATAGAAAAAATGCTCGAAATGGCCAAAACGCACGTGGGTCTCCGCCATACGAATCAACATTGCGCCGAATTCTGTTTTCTCGCGATAAACCTGCGTGTCACTAACCATCATGCCAAGAGCACGAGTCGTCGGGATCCCAAGCCCCACCATGGCTTCACTACATAAATACTCACGAATGGTTGAGCGCAACACCGCCCTGCCGTCCCCCATTCGCGAGTAGGGGGTTAGCCCCGCGCCTTTAAGGTGAAGATCAAACCAAGTGCCATCTTGATGCTCAATTTCCGCCAACAGCAATCCACGTCCATCGCCCAAGTCTGGGTTGTAAACGCCAAACTGATGTCCTGCGTATTTCATCGCCAAAGGACGAAACGGTTCGAATTCGCTTTGCCCAGAAAAAACCGCCAATAGCTCATCGCTTTGCTCTGCTGGTAAACCAAACTGCTGCGCAAACTCACTATTCCAAGCGACCCAACGAGTATTATCCAAGGGTTGCGGCTCGACCAAAGTATAGAAAGCTGACGGTAATTGACTAAAGCGATGGGTGAAACTGACCCGTTGCCAAATGGACATGTGGGGTTCCTTAATAAAAAGAAGTACTGCTGTCAGTATACGTGTGAACGTCACTGTCATTCAGCCATGAAATGGGCATGGGTATTTTGCGTGAATAACGCGAAGGCGATAGGAAGGTATTAACCCGCTGCATACCACCTCACAAACGGAAGTGGTATGTAAAAGCGATCAAATGATTAAGCGGAAAACTCTTCACCCGTTTTTGGTGGCTCTGATGGTGTATCAAAACGAGCGCGTTCAATGTCCACGACCGTTTTATAGCTCAACGATAACAAAGCCAACTGGTACGCACCGAAAATACCATAGGCAACACCCACAAGACTCAGCATGAAGAGGTTAGTAAAGTGACTAAAGATAAGCTGACTGAGCAATCCCGCGCCCAATGGAATTAAGCCCATCAAAATGAATACTTGTTTGTTGTATGGTCTGCTTTGGTTCCACGAACGACGCAAGCTGCGCGGCTGATGATCCATTGCGGTCGCTGGCAACACGAACGACCAGCGCGCCATCACCCAATAGCCCGGAATGCTTGCAACCGTTGTGATAAACGCCATGGCGACAAAATCAGGTTCACCACTTTCTGCAATATAGAGAAACGACAACACAAAGATTGGGATACCAATGACGAGCATCATCATCAACCCAAATAATATCCACCAGCCAATGAAACGGAATTCTCTGGCTGACAAGCGAAATACATCCAACGCTGAGTGCATGTAATCGCCAACCAAATAAATTCGGTGTACACGCACAGCCGCCATCGCGGCAACAAGTGGGTATAAAATGATTGTGACGAAATAAAATCCCGCGATGTTTCCTTCTTGAGCGTTCGCTTGATCTTGCCCCGTCATTTCAGGATACATAAACACAAAAATTGAGTGCACGATGATCAATGGAATACAAGCAATGACAATTGCGAGTAGGTTCCTTCTAACCATCACTGCTGCTTCTCGGCATATTGCCGAAACAGAAAAGTCCTCGGTTGACATACAACATCCTTAATTTATAAAAATCTGCCCATAGGGTAACCGCTGAATAGAAAAATCGCTTTAAAAATAATGAGAAACACATCTCATAAGATAATGAGAGATACTAGGAAGTAAAACAGGCACAAAAAATAAGCCACTCAATGTGAGTGGCTTATACCGTAATTCGATATCGTTTTAGACGCGGCGTCGCCAGCCCAATGCAACGAGTAACATCAGAGCCCAATAAGAAACACTGCCGCTACCTTCAGAGTTCTTGAATGTCGTTGTTTTCAAGGAAGCGACAACCGTAACGGTCACTTCACCTATTGCGGTAGCACCGTTGCCATCTGAAACCGTGTATTGCAGCTTGATGTTATCAACCGCACTATCCGGAGCTTGAAAACGAATTTTACCATTCTCTACACTCGCACTTCCCACGCCCGTTAGGTTCTGTACGCTTTCTACAACCAGTTTATCGCCATTCACATCCGAATCATTGCCAGCAGCATCAATCACAATGCTTTCACCAACGGCAACGGTCGCCGTATCTGCTAACGTGACTGGCGCTGCGTTTTGCATGGTTAAATTGACGGTAGCACTGGAGGTTTCATTACTTGGATCAGTAACAGTTAGACGGAATGTCAGAACCTCACCCGCTTTTATACCTTGAGGCACTGTAAAGCTTGCCGTAGCACTGGTCGAATTTCCGATAGAAACTGAAGTACCAGCCAATTGCTCCCATCGGTAGTTCAACACATCGCCATCCGCATCTGTGCTGTTTGCCGCCGACAATGTTACTTTCTGTCCAGCAGTAATCTTTTGGCTATCCACATCGATGAGCGCTTTTGGTGCTTCATTACTACCAAGTACTTCGACCTGCACGCTCACAACCGAAGACGAATACACGCCGTCCGTAGACAGCAAACGATATTGGAAGCTGTCCAAACCAACGAAGTTAGCTTCAGGTTGGTATTGGTTGCCAGAAATGGTGCCGTGCTCAGGCTTCTGCACAATGTCCACATTGAACTGATATCCTATGGCCATGAAATCATTGTCCATCAGGTTCAGATCGATTGGCGTATTCTTATCGGTTTGCAGTGAATCAGCTTTCGCTTCAACAATGTTGTTCGCCTCCACATTCAAGAGTGCTGCGAACGGAACATAAGAGAATCCGGCTTGCTCTAAACCAAACGTACCTATCTCGTTGTAATTACCAGTCCACATTACAGGCAGGGATGATTTTTCAGTTTTTAGTAAGCGGCCAAAGTCAAAGTTCGATTCAAATTCACCGCCTTCTAATTCCACTACTAACAGGTGCTGACCCGCACTTAATTGGCTTGGTTGAGGGAATAAAATTCGGGATGGCTTTTGGAAGCTACCTTGCTGTAAAAGTTCAGCATTGTTCTGATCCAATATTAATCGGTAGCCCACGTTACCTGAGAATGGGAATCGCCATACTCGATAAGTCATGTCACTTTGAGCGCTATTGCTTTGCGCGTAAAGTTGAAGACCATCAAGCTTTGTCTCAGCATTCAAATCCAATGATACCGCCAGAGTGTTACTGCCACTTGCGTACACATAACCTTGGTGAAGAGAGTTCAACCATGCCGATTTATTTGGCTCGTTTATATGCTCAAGAGAAAAACTGCCGCCGTTGGTATTGCTGGCAATGTTGGAAATACGAACCCCAGTATCAAACCCGGCGATCGCTCTCAGACTTGGGGTCGATGTATCTGAAATGACATTGCCACCATTAGGATACAAATCGCCGGCATCACTGCTTCCATCATGTTCTAACTCATTCAGACCATCGGCCTGCATGATTTGAACCTGCATCGCGCCAACATCGTTAAAGCGATTCTGGACATTAACCGACGTCGCTAGTATGCCTTCTGCCGCCAATGCTCGGTCGTAACCGCTAAAGGTACGGTTTTCCAAATAAACGCGTGGGCCAAACTCTTTCAAGTACGGGTCGAGATACACCAGTTTGACATCGTCGTTGTTCACGGAAATAGGCATCGGGCTTTCATGAGTGATCGTTGGTACTACGAAACCAGCGGCGTGTTTGCTCCACGCACTCATGTTCACTGGCGTGTCTCCTGCGTATGAGTCTCCCGGTTTCTGTGCCCATGAACCACCGCCCATCACGCCCCAAGAACCGATCGAGGCATCACTGTTCCTTGCGTACAAATCCGGCAAGCCAAGCATTAAATGGCCAAGCTCATGTACGATCACGCCTAACGTCGCTTGATGATCAACTTGGTAGTCAGCAAACACACAATAATCGGCAATTTTTTTGCCATCTAATGTCACATCGTCGTGAGAGAATTTATGAGGCCAAATAGAAGGACGATCAAGGAATCCGGTTGAACGGTCGCCACCCGCAAAAATAAACATAACTGAGAGTTCTGACGGTTCTACGGTACCATTTTGATTGCTGTCGTAAGCCGAAAGATTAAAGTACGGATCCAGTTTTTGATACGCTTCGGTGAAGACCGCATTCAACTTGGCAGTACAAGTCTTGTCAGTTGAGCTAGAGTGGCAATTTGGGTGGCTTTGCGCCACGGTCACATTGATCACACCATCATTCGCGGTACCATAACTCTCAATCGCAGGGACAACTTTGAATTTCCCTTGAGAGTTTTTATCAAAATAATCGACAACGCTTTGGCCATCGGTATTAAACACACGTTGTTCGAAGTCATGCACCATCGCTTGATCATCAAAGGAGACTTGCACAACCAACAGTGGTTGCTGCTTCACCGATGAGCTACTCATCGCCTGATAACCTTGCGCCGAACGCAATAGATTTTGGCGCGCCATCGGTTCAATGGTTTTTAGAGAAGATAACTGCGGCTTAACTTGTAGATCCGGGCGAAACTTCGCCGATTCAGGCGCATCACTCGATTGAGTTTTAGCAACACCCGTCGAGCGTAACGTTGGGATGTCTGACTCGCGCTGAATCTGTGCAAAAAACCAAATGCCATCTTCATGAACCAAGGCATTACCTTGTTTATCTTCAAACCAGTGGAAATCGGCAGTGCCGCGTAAAATTGCCTCACTAGAGGTACCATCGCTCAACGCAATAGTATGCCAAACTGGTGATGGCGGAGTAGTTGCCATGCTCTTACCTGCAAGAAGCGCAGTTAGCATAGTCAAGGCGAGTGTGTTGAATTTCAAAGTACGGCTCCATCTTTTCGATTCGTTTAATACCAAGCACAGCCAGTACACAGTAACCCATAAACATAGAATGAGGTTGAGTGGCTAACGACTAAGGCTGGTATCAATTCGCTCAGATAACACAATATTATTTAGCATCACGTTACAAAAGCGTCGGATGCCCAAATACTTTTGTAAGTGTGGCTTCCGAGGGTATAAATTGAGTGAATGAATAGTATCGAAACAAAAGGAAGAAGAAATAAACTTCTGCGACTTTGTAGATAAAATTGGGCAACGTCCCACATATTTTATAAATGTACGAGCACTGCTATTAATCAGTGCTCGTTATGGTCGGTGGGGTGCAGATAAACGCTACTTTAACCTGTAAGAACGGCGTCTTCTGGGTACTTGATTAAGGTAGGTTCAGGGCGGGCTAACATGTAGGCAAGCGTGAGTGGCCCGATACGACCAATGATCATCACCACGATCATAATGTACTTGCCAGGTTCAGAAAGCTCTGCCGTCAAACCAGCGGTAAGTCCTACCGTCGCAAATGCGGAAATGGTTTCAAACATGACCTTATCAAAGCTTGCCTTCTCTGTGAGCATCAATAAAAACATCGCGCTTGTCAGAATGGCGCCGCTCACAACGATAATGGCGAGTGACTTAGTCACGGTTTGCCAGTTTACGGTTCGTTTAAACATAACCACGTGTTTCTTTTGGCGCAAAAAGGTCCACGTAGCCATAAACGCAACGGCAAATGTGGAAACCTTAATACCGCCCCCCGTTGAGGTGGAGCCAGCACCAATCAACATCAAAACAATCATGATCAATAACGCAGGCTGGGTAAACTGCGCCAAGTCGACACTGTTGAATCCGGCCGTCCGAGCACTAGCGGATTGGAAGAATGCCGCCAACCATTGACCAGCCAAAGGTAACGATTCCATTGTATTTGGATTACTCCGCTCGAGTAACCAAAACATCACCGTCCCAACAAAGAGCAATATCGGTGTCGCGATAAGCATGATTTTGGTATGAAGATGCAAAAAGTGGAAACCTTTACGCCAGTTCAGCCAGATGTCTCCGACAACAGTAAAACCAAGCCCACCAAAAATGAATAACCCGGCCAGGGTAAAAATAACCAGCGGGTCATTCACAAAGCTCATCATACTGTCTGAAAACAGAGCAAACCCTGCGTTGTTAAACGCAGAAATCGCATGAAATAACGCGTAAAACATGCCAGTTTGCCAGCCCATTTCAGGAACCCAACGAACGGAAAGGAAAATAAACCCAATAGATTCCGCGACAAGCGCAAAAATCACAATCCGCTTCACCAGTCGGTTTAAATTGACCTGTCGGTCTTGCCCTAGCGCTTCTTTCGCTAACGCTTGCTGGCGTAAGCTTAAACGCACACCAAACATATAGAGTAAAACCGCCGACAACGTCATCTGCCCCAATCCACCGATTTGCATTAAAAACATCAGCAAGATCTTCCCGGCTAACGTAAAGTGCTGCCCGGTATCGACAACACCAAGTCCTGTCACACTGATGGCGGATGTTGCGGTAAACAAAGCGTCCGTTATCGAAAGGCCTGTAACAGAAAAAACTGGCAAGGTTAACAGCACGGCAGAAGGCAGCAACACACCGAGAAAACTCAGCAATATAATCCGCGGCTCGTTACCCTTGGCTTTTTCTCGTTTACCATCTGGCGCGTAAAAAACGCCTTTTTGATGAAACTGCGTCATAGTGATTTTAATTTATTTGCCAGCGCATCTTGCGGGCCAACCACAATAATGAGATCGCCAATTTCTAGCTTGGTATTAAGGTCTGGCGCCTTGGTAATTTCTGGCCCCCGTTTAAACCCGAGTACTTGCACACCGCCGACTTTGCACAGTGCGAGGTCACTTAATGTCTTACCCATCCAACGAGATCCAATCACAAACTCCGTCATGGCTAAGCCACTACCTAAAGGGTGGAACTCAAGAACCCGTTTATCGAGCATTTTACGCGCGACACGTATCCCCATGTCACGTTCAGGCATGATAATGTGGTCCGCACCAATCTTTTGCAGGACACGCGCTTGAAATCGATCGTTGGCTTTAACCCATACTGACTTCACTCCTGCTTCTTTGGCGATCAGTGTGGCGAGAATACTGGCGTTAACGTCCGCTCCGATAGCAATCATCACCATGTCGTAATCATCAAGCTTAAGCTCAGCAACCGTCTCTTCGTGAGTACAATTAGCCACAATTGCCTGACTAACAAAACTGGCAGCTTCTTTAACTCTGTCTTCGTTGATATCAACCGCTAAAACTTGAGCTCCTGAATCTTGTAGCTCTTTACACACTGCCAAACCAAATCGGCCAAGACCAATAACGGCGAATTGCTTATCACCTGTTTTCATTTATGCCTCATCTTATGCATTCACTAGCAAGCAAAAAAGTCTGCGCCCATTCCTAACCTTGTGCAAACCTGAGGACAGAGAATTGACAAAAGCTTTACGAAAGCTGACTCACTTTGAGTGTTAAGCGTATGACATAAATTAACTTTTTTCCTCATTACGGCATAAAAGCCAACACTGTCAACCCATGAGTGAGTCTCCCTAAAACGCAAAAAGCCGCAACAATGCGGCTTTTGGATCGTAGAGATAAAACAGGCTATTTTGATTCGCGCTTATCGTGCGGTTTACGCTTGTTCTTAGGTACGTAATTTAAAATAGAAATCGGCACTGGCTTTCTTGGTGCAAAGCCGTCAATTTCCACTCGATCTAGCAAGTGCCCTAAACGGCTCTCGATCATACAAAGGTTTTTAAAGTCATCTTTTGAGACTAATGAGATCGCTTCACCTTGTGCGCCAGCACGACCAGTACGACCAATACGGTGTACATATTCATCTGCTGGATACGGCAAGTCATAGTTAATAACAACGGGCAAGTTATCGATATCAATACCGCGCGCTGCAACACCAGTTGCGACTAGGTACTGGATTTCACCTGCTTTGAACTTTTCTATTAATTCCTGGCGAACACGCTGATTACGGCCACTGTGAAACGCTTCAGCCACAATGCCGCGCTTTTCAAGTTGGCTAACAAGCTTGGCAGCACCGTGTTTGGTTTCAATAAATACCAGTACTTGCGACCAGTCGTTTTCTTTGAGCATGTGACTTAGCAGTGACGACTTCATGTCCTTATCGACGGTGGTTATCCACTGCTTGATGTTCGACTTAGATGCACTGTGCTTTGCAATCGTGATCTCTTCAGGATCAATAATCGCGTTTTTCGCCAAATCACGAACAGGGTTAGATAGCGTTGCCGAGAACAGCAGGCTTTGAACATGTTCTGGCATGCAATCAACGATCTTATCGATCGCATCAATGAATCCCATGTCCAACATTTTGTCCGCTTCATCAAGCACTAGCATTTCCACTTCATCAAAGTGAATGGCGCGTTGACCGTACAGGTCAATCAAACGTCCCGGCGTACTTACCACAATATCGACACCTTCGATCAAGGCTTGTTTTTGTGGCGCATAATCCACACCACCAAACATCGCCATTGAGCGCAGCGGTAAGTTTTTACCATAAGCTTCAATGCTTTGATGAACCTGAAGCGCAAGTTCGCGTGTGGGCGTAAGAATAATAGCGCGAGCGCGTTTTTTACGTTGCGTTTCGCCTTGACTAAGCTTTTCTAAGATTGGTAGAACAAAACTGGCCGTTTTACCTGTCCCCGTTTGTGCTGCGGCAATTAAGTTACTACCACGCAGTACGATTGGAATGGCTTTTTGTTGGATAGAGGTCGGTTTTTCATAACCTAGCGCTTTTACTGCATCAGTAATCGATGCGCTTAAACCAAGCTTAGAAAATGGCATAGAAACGTCTCAACAGAGGAAATGGGCGCGTAGTGTATCAGAATCCCAGTGAAGTAACAGAAGGATTCATGCACGTAGAGCCCGATAATAGAGCGCTGCATGATTTACTCGCAACATCACATTTCTTGCGCGTGAATCTAGTTATGCTGCTAACGTGTACATTACTGGGAAACGTTATGGACGTATTACTGCTGGTTGGATTAATCGCACTCAATGGCGCGTTTGCTATGTCAGAGATCGCTCTAGTCGCAGCCAAAAGCGGAAGGCTAAAATTAATTGCAGAACACAACGCCTCTGCCGCTTTAGCGCTCGAACTTAAAAACAATCCGACTCAGTTTCTTTCCACGATCCAAATAGGCATTACCGTCATCGGGCTATTAAGTGGTATTTTTGGTGAAGCAACGCTTTCAGTACCATTCGAAAATTGGTTAGTAACCCAAGGGCTAGAAAGAGAGATAGCAACGGTACTTTCAACGACGAGCGTCGTGCTCATGATCACCTACTTCGCGATTGTGGTGGGAGAACTCGTTCCCAAGCGCTTTGCACAAAACAACGCAGAAACTATCGCTATTATCGTAGCTTATCCGATCCACTGGCTCGCCAAGCTCACCACTCCTTTTGTCTTCTTATTGACATTTTCAACCGATACTTTTCTCCGATTATTGCGCCAAAACGACAGCAACGGTGAGATTGTTACCGAGGAGGATATTTTTGCTATTGTTAGCGAAGGCTCTGAGTCCGGTGCGATTGAGCCACAAGAGCAATTGATGATTCGCAACTTACTCCACCTTAACGATCGTTTAGCATTATCGTTAATGACACCACGGTGCGATATCCATTACCTGGATGCCAACCAACCTATTGATGTCATCCTTACTGACCTTCGCCAAACCCAACACTCCGTATGGCCAGTCTGTAAGGGTAGTTTGGACAATATTATTGGCACCATTTCATCCAAAGTCCTGCTCGATGAATATGACGAATTGTCTATCAGTAAACTTGCTAAACAGCTCAAGCGCCCACGTTTTGTACCCGAGTCCATGAAAGGGTTACCTCTCCTTAACTACATGCAACAAACCAGTGCGGAAATGGTCTTTATTGTCGATGAGTATGGTGATGTACAAGGCCTAGTAACCCTATACGACTTGTTAAAGTCGATTGCTGGAGAACTGGGCATGGCGCCACAGCAAGTGTGGGCCAAGCAACAAAAAGATGGCAGCTGGTTGATGGACGCGTTGATCCCGCTCAATGAGCTCAAGAATAAACTCGAACTGAGCAGCATAGAAGGCGAAGAGCGAGAAGGCTTTCAAACATTAAATGGGCTTTTGACATGGCTTTATGGTCGAGTCCCAAATGTTGGGGAGCACATTCACTACCAAGGTTGGCGATTTGACATACTCCTCGTTAAAAAACATCGCATTATGCAAGTCAGAGTCACCAAAGACACCGATACACCAACCAACAATAGCGAAGTGGAATAAAGCACGGCCCTATCCCATCAAATTGGGCTGTAAACCTTTTTCTAGTTTTTTCCTCACTTTATAGGAAACATCATTAAGCGTGATTTTTCCTGTATTGTGACGATCGATACCCGCATTTTGTCGGTATGCAATCGAGCCTTGCTTGAACAAAACGAAAGAAGACGGTTTGCCAATCGCAGCAGGATAGAGAATTGCCATATACGCATCTTCCAGACTATTGATTTTATGGCGATATGGCCAGTAATAGGCTTTTACATAGTCAAGTTGCTCGACCGCGCTCATCCTCGCAAGAGTTTTCGTACTCACTCCTAATGACTCAGCGGTAGAGGGCATAAATTGAATTAACCCTGTCGCCCCACTTCCTGAACCATTTTTGATGCTTGGACTGAAGGTTTCAGCGGTTTCAAATGCCATGCAGGCCATCAGATGATTAGGGTTGATCTCCAGCTCTTCACTAATACGGATGACTTTGCATTTGAACTCTGGAGAAACTTTGCCTCCCCACGCCACCGCGTTCTCGGGATCAACAACCGAAGAGACCGTTGACGCGTCGTGTTCTTTGACAATTCGAGAAAGTAAAGGAAGTGTTTGGCGCAGTCGATGGTTCGAACTCACCAAGCGAATTGATTTGGCAAGAAACTTATCTTTTTTTTGGTGCAGTTTTTGGAACTTTACTAATTTATACAGTTGCTTATAAACCGTTTTCACAACGAAGCCGGATTTAGGGAACACTCCCAAAATGTAATCCATTTCCTACACGTTTAATATAAATATCAGCAACAATGAGTATGTATGTGATCATAATCACTATAAATTTTCTCAAATTCGATACGCCTCGAAACAAGTGGTCAAGATGTCTCCAGTAAGCTCGAAGTACAAATAAAAAGGTATTGTCGAGAATAAAAAAGGTCTTACCAATTTCTCGGTAAGACCTAGGTTTACGCATCCTCAGCTAAGAGAATTTATACTCTTACAGTTCCGCTTCTCGAACCAGCTCAGCGAGCGTCGACAAACGTTGTTCGCTTTGTTTTACGTAAGGGTTGTTTGTATCCCAAGCGTACCCAGCCAAAATCGCGCTAATCATCTGCTTAATACGTGGATTCGGGTTTTGGTAGAAAATCACATCTTGCAATGTGCCGTTGTACCACCCCTCCACATAAGTACGGAATGTGTTCACCCCCACCATCAAGCGTTCCGAATACTCTTCTTGCCAGTCAACCACTTCACCATTTAATTGACGAGCTACGCAATCGGCCGCAAATTCCGCTGACTTCATGGCAATAGTAACGCCAGATGAAAACACAGGATCAAGAAACTCCCCGGCATTACCAAGCAGTGCGTAGTTTTCTGTCGCTAAACGTTTGACGTTCGCTGAATAGCCACCCAACTCGCCTGCTGGATTTGGGTACTTCGCGTTTCGCAACACAGAAGCCAACCCCGGCTCTTCATTCGCCAACTGCTGCAAAGCTGCAAGCTTATCCTCTGGGTATCGCTCAAAAAACTCAGGCTCACCCACCACACCAAACGAACACGTACCATTCGAGAATGGAATCAGCCAGTACCACACATCGTGATTTTCAGGATGTACGGAAATCAGAATTTTATTGCGATCGTAATCTGGCTCTTGTGGAGAGATACGATCTTCAATATGAGTAAATATCGCTTTTCTTGGAGGAAGACAAGAAGGCTCTTCAAGATCCAACAAGCGTGGCAAAACACGGCCAAAACCACTCGCATCCAAAACAAAATCTGCTTCGATTTGATAGGCCTGTTTATCCGGTCCAACAACTTCTAAGCGCGATTTTTTGCCTTCAAACGCCAAGCTAACTAGCTCATGTTGATAACGAATATCGACGCCCTGCTCTGCAGCACTGTCGGCGAGCACTTTATCAAAACTGGCACGTTGCACCTGAAACGTCGTACCCGGCCCTGGAGTATATTTGTCCGTAAAATCGAACTGGGTGTAAACACCATTGCGACGAAATGCAGCGCCATCTTTATATTGGAAGCCAAACTGCTTTACCGCATTGGTCATTCCGGCTTGCTCGACAACTTCCATACATGCAGGAAGCAGGCTTTCTCCGATAGAGAAACGTGGAAAGGTGGCTTTTTCTATGACAACGACATCTATGCCACGCGATTTTAATAACGCAGAAACGGTGGAGCCAGATGGGCCCGCTCCTACGACGACAACTTGCTTGAGCTCTGTTTTCATTCTGAATTTAGTTTGCTTGTAATTTTAATAAGGTGTGACCAAGGCCAATGTTGTCGGTTCTTTCGACGACAGATAAACCTGCCGCTTCGACAATTTCTAAGAAATCATCACTGCGATAAAAACGACTATTGCCGTTGGCTAAACAGGTAAAGTAGAGAGAGGTTGCATTAAGACTATAGGAAGCACCCGCGTATTTTTGGGCATCCCAAAATAGCTCTAATACGTAAATAGTATCTCCCTTCGTTAACTGGGCTTTGACTTTTTTAAGGATATTTAGGATCTCAATTGGTGAAAAGCAATCCAAGAACTGGCTCATCCACCATACGTCAGCATGCTCAGGCAATGTTTGTGCTTTATCAAGCATGTTGGCAGGGTATGGACGTACACGCTCGGCGAACTGGTTTTCTGATACATTTGACATCGCCACTTCTAATTGCTGCGGCAAATCGACAATGGTAACTTCAACATCAGGATCATGCTTACAACACTGAATAGCCCATTTCCCGGTATTTCCGCCAATATCTACGAGGTGCTTTGGCTTGCTTGCAAACACTTCTTTAAGCAGTAATGGAAACGAGCGATCCGAATAGAAGTGATCGAACTTAAACCAACTCTGCTTAGCTTGGTCTGGCAGCGTCGACAGACCTTGATAAATCGTCTCCCAATTGCCCAACTCTTTCAAACCTGAAGGCTTACCTTCTTGAATCGCTTCCGTCAGATGCATCATCGCGGCGTAACAGACATCAGCCGTAAAATCCATGTTTGCGTTCGTCATACCATCGTGAAGAAGGTAAAAACCAAGGTTCGCAAGCGAATAGTTAGGTCTTTCCCATAAAACAATATGTGCGCTAATCGCCATATCCAACAATACTTTGACACCATATTCTGACACGCCCGTTTTCTTGGCAATGTCCGTGGCACTCATGCCTTGTGAACCGGCGCTGTCTAGCGCGGCTAAAATACCTAAATCTCGGAGCGTTCTGGCGGTCTGGAACACGATTGGTGCAAAAGATAACTTCTGAGCTTCTGTTTTTGCTTCAAAAGCATTAAAAGGGTCATTATTTTGATTTAACACGGAAAAACCTAACTGCAATTAATATTTTTATTGTTTAGACTGAGAGCCTAACAATGCAATAGCTCGTTGAATATCAACATTCAAGTTGTTTATCCAACGATTGTAATTGCGATGGATTTTGCCATCACTGGCTTTTAGATTTACTGAGTTGAGATAAATAATTGAGTAATATTTGTTGTTATATGGAATTTTTACTTCTGCAAAGTGTTTACGAACGTGAATTTTTGCAATAAGAACGCCTGGGCTTACTTCTTCAATCGTCCAACCTCGGTTGGTTGCCGATTGCACAATGGCCATTTTTACTTGTTTATTTTGAAGATCATAAGCAACTGGAGTATCCTCCACATTCATTACAGGTTGTACTCGTCCACAACCGACAAGAAGCAAAGTTAATAATAACGAGACATACAGCTTAAAACGCGACATGATAATTTCCTTTTTTATTATGACTTTGGGTAAAGCCCAATTTGTATCGAGCTGTAAAATAAACAATTTAACCCAATATGCCAAACTCGAAGATCAACATTTCGTTCAATATTGATGCGTGGACAGCGAATTCATTCGGTTTATCCGAATCCAATGAATGGAAACAATGGGCAACAGAGATAAAATGGCCAGAAGATGGCAAAATCAATGTTGCGGATATTCCTGCGATGATGCGCAGAAGAATGAGTCCACTTAGCAAACTGGCAGTGCAAACGGCAATCGAATTACTTAATCAACATCAGGTTGATTACCTCGTATTTTCGAGTCGTCATGGCGAATTGCATCGCAGTGTTGCGTTAGTTAAAGATATTATTAACGGAGAAGAAGCGTCTCCGATGGCTTTTTCTCAGTCCGTGCATAATACCGCCGCAGGGCTTGCCACTATTGCAACCAAACAGCCCATCCCCCTAACTTCGATCGCTGCGGCAGAAAACACATTCCAAAGTGCAATATTAGAAGCATGGCTGTTTTTGTCCGACAATCCTGATAAAAAAGTGCTGCTTGTTGATTTTGATGAGCCTATGCCTGACTCTTATTTAGAATATGAAAACCAACAATACCAAGGGTTTGGACTCGGTTTGATACTTTCTCATGGAGATGGCTTCACGGTGCAAAGCGGCATCAGTGCAAAATGCTCAAACCACCCGTTGCCACAAGGCCTAGCGTTTTTGCAACACTACTTGTTAGATGAAAATCAGTGGACTATTCACGCTCCGAAACAAATTTGGGAATGGCACAAGCAATGAGTCGCTTAAATCAGTATTGGCGTGTGCTAGCAACCGGCTTTTGTTTTTCAGTATTTGGGTTAGGTGGTTTAACACTGAGCTTCATTGTTATTCCGACCATTCGTATTTTCGTTTCGGATCAAACCGAACGTGAATATAAAGTTCAAGGTGCCATTCGATATTCATTCAACACCTTTTGTAAATTGATGAAGTTAAGTGGAGCAATCGATTACGAAATTATTGGTGCCGATATTCTTCAACAAGATCGTAATTGTTTAATTGTTGCCAACCATCCTAGTTTAATCGATTACGTTCTCATTGCTTCACAATTAAATCGCTGCGACTGTTTAGTAAAATCGGCGATATGGTCGAATCCTTTTATGAAGCACATCGTAAAAGCAGCCGGATATATTCCCAATGAAGCGCCGGATGATTTATTAGCACTTTGTGATGAACGATTTAACAAAGGCAACGTGTTGCTTATATTTCCTGAAGGGACAAGAACAACACCAGGTGTAGAACCAAAATTACAACGCGGCGCAGCACAAATTGCGGTAAGAACAGAACGAGATTTAAGGGTTGTCCATATTACGGTAACGCCAAGTTTCCTCACAAAAGAGAAAAAATGGTATCAAGTACCGGCAACAAAGCCTTTTTTCAGGGTTGAAGTTAAGGATAAAGTTGAGATTGACCCTTTTATAAAGCAAACTACGTCGCCGACAATAGCGGCGCGACGCTTACAACAGCACCTAGCTGAAAACATTTTTCCAGAAAACTTTTATTAATAAGCAGGTCCCAGTGGAACAGTTACACAACGACATTAAGCAACTTATTATTGATGCTTTAAACCTTGAAGATTTAACCGTAGATGATATTGAAACGGATGCACCACTTTTTGGTGATGGACTTGGCTTAGATTCTATCGATGCACTTGAGCTTGGACTCGCAATTAAAAAACAATACAACATCGTTATTGATGCCGACGACTCAAACACGCGCGAACACTTTGCTTCTGTAGCAAACCTAGCGAAATACGTTTCTTCTCAAACTAATGAATAAGTTGTAGGTATATTCATGACTGATGTAAATAAAGATCAAGTATTTGAACAAGTTAAAGATGCGCTTGTTGAGCTGTTCGAAATTGACGCAGCCGACATTCAGTCAGATGCGCACTTATACCAAGATCTCGACCTTGATAGCATTGACGCCGTTGATTTGGTCGTACACCTACAGAATGTCACTGGCAAAAAAATCAAGCCAGCAGAGTTTAGTGCTGTAAGAACCGTTGACGATGTGGTTAACGCCGTCACTGAGTTATTGAAGGAAAGTTAATGCGCCAATTGCTGACTGGTCTGTCTGCAATTGTACTGTTTGCCTACCCCTTCGCCGTCTATTTCGGTATAGATAAATTTGGCTTGAACTTAGTCGGGGGCTTGTTAATTGCTGCGTTACTTTTGCGTGTTTTCGTCGCAAATAAGACCCCACTAAAAGAGTTTAAATTCTTGGCGCTCGCTACGGGCGCTGTTGGCATTGTTCTAATTACACTTGGCATGGTGTTTAAACAACACGGGTGGCTTCAGTTTTACCCTGTGGTTGTCAATGTATGTATGCTGTGTGTCTTTGGACTGAGCTTAAAACAGCCGCAATCAATCATTGAAAGGCTTGCTCGCTTGCAAGAGCCTGACCTTCCGGCTAGTGGCGTGGCTTACACACGCAAAGTGACGATAGTTTGGTGCGTTTTTTTTACGCTCAATGCTGCCGTTGCGCTCTATACCTGTTTCCTACCAGTAAAAATATGGACGCTTTATAACGGCCTCATCAGCTACTTACTTGCTGGTGGCTTGTTCGCTGGAGAATGGATCGTGCGTCAATTTGTTCGAAAGGAACACTAATCGTATGAATACAACGTATTCGAGCTTTACCTCCCTAGCGACCTTGTTCGTCGCAGAGAGGCCTGAACAATCCCCTGTCTCTTACGATCGCGACACAGTTATCACTTGGGGTGATTTCCAGCAGCACGTCGCAACGCTTGCTCAGCAGTTAGAAACCCAACCAACGCAAAACATTGTGTTGTGTTTTGGCAACAGCTACCTGTTTGCCGTTGGCTTTTTCGCTTGTTGTTATGCAGGAAAATCCATTGTATTGCCTGGTAATTACCAACCAGAAGCACTCAAAGAGCTCAGTGATCACTACGATTTGTTGCTGCATGATGCCGATGTCTCTGTTCCAGAACTGGTGAGCTCGCTTTTGATCGAAGCTCAATCATTGCTAGAAATCACTGTGATTAACGAGCCAAAAGCCAAACAACCTTATGTTTGGCGTGAATTAAACCTGGCAGAAATACCGGTAACGCTATTCACTTCTGGCTCAAGCGGCAAACCAAAAGCCATTGCAAAAACGCTGAAACAGCTCGATATCGAAGTTGCTATTCTAGACAACCTGTGGGGCGACACGGTTGCCAACACACGCGTTGAAAGCACCGTTTCTCATCAACACATTTACGGCTTGCTGTTTCGCGTATTGTGGCCTTTGTGTTCTGCACGTCCATTTTCAGCACGCAACCTCGAATTCCCTGAGCAAATTGTCCATCACGCCGATGCTGACACCATGCTAGTAAGCAGCCCTGCGTTACTAAAACGACTCAATGAAGAGCATAATCCGGTTGCGATTCGGTGCGTATTTTCTTCTGGTGGCCCCCTGCCAAACCAAGCCGCGCAACACAGCCAACTGTTGTTTGGGTCACTTCCTATTGAAGTTTTTGGCAGCACAGAAACCGGCGGCATCGCCTACCGTCAGCAACACGTAGCCAGCACTCCTTGGACGTTATTCCCTGGTGTTGAAGCCGAGCTTAACCATGAGAATTGTTTAAAGCTCCGCTCGCCACACATTGATGAAAACACTTGGTACCAAACTGCGGATGAATGCTATTTCCATGATAGTATTTCTTTTGAATTGCGTGGACGCACTGACCGAATCGTCAAAGTCGAAGAAAAGCGTATTTCCCTTGTCGAAGTGGAAAAACGTTTAGAGCAATTGCCGTGGGTTCAAGAAAGCGTGGTGATCCCAATGGAAGAATCTGGTCGCCTCACGTTAGTCTCGATCATCGTACTTAACGATAAAGGCAGCGATGTGCTTAATGAACTTGGTAAAGGCAAATTTTGGCTTGAGCTTCGCAAGGCACTGCGCAATTGGCTAGAACCGATCGCTATCCCGAGAAAATTCCGAGTGGTCGACGAAATTCCATTGAACAGCCAAGGCAAACGCCAAGTTGCTGAAATTGAAAAACTATTCCAATAAAGCTAGTAACATGGATAAAAGAAAACCAACCATTCAGAATATTGAAGTGAGTGACCACACCGCGGAGCTTTCGCTGCGTGTGGATGCTGACATCTTAGATTTCCAAGGTCATTTCAGTCACTTTCCTCTTTTACCCGGCGTCACTCAAATTGACTGGGCGTTGTTCTACGCCGTTCAATATTTGAACACTCCCAAGGTATTTAAAGGAATGGAAGTCATCAAATTTCAAGAGCCGATTCTGCCAAACGCCGACGTTTGTCTCTCACTCTCTTGGGACAATGAGCGCGAGAAATTGACCTTTAAGTACACATCGAAAAACGGTGAAACCTTGGTGACTCACTCTTCAGGCAAAATGAAACTGGGTGAGTCACGTGAGTGATTACCGTCCCTGCTTTTTAATTCCTTGCTACAACCACGGCAGCACAATTGCAGACGTGGTTGCGTCGTTATCCTCTTTCGATTTGCCAGTGCTTGTCGTGGACGACGGCAGCAATGAAGACACCAAACAAGCACTTTCAGCGTTGAGTGAGCAAGGGCTGATAAAACTGATTAGTTTGAGTGAAAACCAAGGCAAAGGTGGCGCGGTGATGGCTGGCCTACATCAAGCTCACCAACTTGGTTTTACGCACACCATTCAAATCGACGCAGACGGTCAACACGACCTCGAAGCATTGCCGAAGTTGCTCAGCGCCAGCAAAACAAAACCAGATAACCTGATTTCGGGCCAACCGATATACGACGAGAGCGTACCTAAATCCCGTTTGTATGGTCGCTACGCTACGCACGTTTGGGTGTGGATAGAAACCTTGTCACTGTCTATCAAAGACAGCATGTGCGGTTTTCGCGCCTACCCAGTGGCGAAAACGGTCGCCGTGTTGAACAAGTACAACATCGGCAAACGCATGGATTTTGATATCGAAATTCTGGTGCGAATGTACTGGGAAGGCGTCGATATTGATTTTGTTCCAACGCGCGTGATCTATCCTGAAGGTGGCATTTCCCACTTCGACGCATTGTGGGATAACGTCAAGATAAGCTGGATGCACACTCGCCTATTTTTTGGCATGTTGCCGCGCATCCCTTCGCTACTCGCCAGAAAGCGCCGTCATACAGACGACAGCAATGCCCACTGGTCGAAACGAAAAGAACAAGGCACGATTTTAGGCATCAAAACCTTGCTCGCGGTTTACCGCTTGTTCGGTAGAAAAGCGTTCGACCTGATTTTAAAACTAGTCATGCGCTACTACCACTTCACGGGTAAATCTGCCCGCGAAGCGTCTGAGATTTACCTGCAAAACTTGCAGTGCTACGCAGCGAAGCAGAACATCGCACTGCCAAAACAGTTGGACAGCTATCATCATCTGCTTTCCTTTGGGCGTACTATGCTCGACAAACTGGCAGCATGGCAAGGTGACTTTAATGTCGACAACCTAACCATTCACGGCCAACATCATTTCGAAGAGATGGCGCAGAAAAAACAAGGCGTGGTCATTTTGGGCTCGCACCTTGGCAACATCGAACTCTGCCGCGCGCTTGGTCGTCGACATTCTCATGTCAAAATCAATGCCTTGGTATTTACCCAACACGCTGAACAATTTAATGCGGTAATGAAGGCGGTAAACCCAAACTCGGAACTGAATCTGATTCAAGTCAGCTCAATGGGACCAGACACCGCGATTCTGCTTCAACAAAAAATCGAGCAAGGCGAATGGGTGGTGATCGTTGGCGATCGCACTTCCACCAGCAAAGAAAATCGTGTCGTTTGGGCAGATTTTCTTGGTAAACCTGCACCATTCCCGCAAGGCCCATTCATGCTGGCCTCGGTATTAAAAGCGCCGGTTTACCTACTCTTCGGCCTACGCGACGACGAAGCAAACACTCCGCATTTTAATGTGTACTTTGAACACTTTAGTGACCAAATCACGCTACCACGCAAGGAGCGTCAGCAGGCACTAGAACACGTTGTTCAACAGTACGCACAAAGATTAGAACACCACACACTGCAAGCGCCGTTACAGTGGTACAACTTTTTTAACTTCTGGACTTTAAGTAATCAGCCACATGACAAACAACAATAATCACAACATCACTTTTGGTGCCCAATCTTTAACCATCGAAGATGTCGTTGCCATTGCTCAAGGTGCAAAGGCAAACATGAACACCTCGCCAGAATTTACCGCGAAAATCGATCGTGGCGTGGCGTTTCTGGAACGATTACTGAAAGAAGAAGGCGTTATTTACGGCGTGACCACGGGTTACGGCGATTCATGCACTGTGGCGATTCCACCCGCGCTTGTAGATGAACTTCCGTTGCACCTTACACGCTTCCATGGCTGTGGCTTAGGTCAAATCCTTTCTCATGAACAAGCTCGCGCGGTGTTGGCGACACGTTTGTGTTCATTGTCGCAAGGCGTATCTGGCGTGTCTCACGATCTGTTGAACCAAATCGTTACGCTTATTAATCACGATATTGCGCCGCGTATTCCACAAGAAGGCTCGGTGGGCGCAAGTGGCGATTTAACGCCTCTGTCTTACCTAGCAGCGACCTTAATTGGCGAGCGTGAAGTGCTTTACAAAGGCGATGTGCGACCAACACAAGAAGTGTTTGCAGAGCTGGGCATTGAGCCAATTCGCCTAAAACCAAAAGAAGGTTTGGCGTTAATGAACGGTACATCCGTGATGACTGCCCTCGCCTGTCTTGCCTACAAACGCGCAGAATACCTAGCGCAGCTATGCACCAAGATTACCGCGATGGTCTCTGTGGGTATGCAAGGTAATGACTTCCACTTTGATGAAGCGCTGTTTGCGGTAAAACCTCACCCTGGTCAACAGCAAGTTGCGGCTTGGCTACGTGATGATCTCAATGCTGAGCGTCCGCCACGCAATAGCGACCGACTGCAAGATCGCTACTCGCTGCGTTGTGCGCCACACGTGATTGGCATGGTGCAAGACTCCCTGCCTTGGCTACGTCAATTGATTGAGAATGAACTAAATAGTGCCAACGACAATCCAATTATCGATGGCGACAACGAGCGCGTTCTCCACGGCGGTCACTTCTACGGTGGTCATATCGCAATGGCGATGGATACGTTGAAAGTGAACATTGCCAACTTGGCTGATTTGCTGGACCGTCAGATGGCGCAACTGATGGATTACAAGTTCAATAACGGCCTGCCGTTTAACTTAACCGGTGCAGAAGGCGAGCGTAAACCGATCAACCACGGCTTTAAAGCGGTTCAGATTGGTATCTCAGCTTGGACGGCAGAAGCGTTGAAAAACACCATGCCAGCGAGCGTTTTTTCTCGCTCAACCGAATGTCACAACCAAGACAAAGTGAGCATGGGCACCATTGCGGCTCGTGACTGCCTACGCGTACTTGAGTTAACAGAGCAAGTTGCTGCGGCTTCACTCCTAGCAAGCGTTCAAGCGGTTGAGATTCGTCGTCGTCATAACGAATTGGACGAACACCACATGAGTCAGAGTTTGCGAGTAATTCGTGACGCCGTGCTGAGCGAGTTTGAGTTTGTGATTGAAGATCGCCCATTGGAACAAGATTTGCGTCATTTCATTGAACGCATTCAGCAACGTCATTGGCCACTCTACGCGGAGGTATAATGCAAGAGCAGGTTCTCTACCCATTAGAAGCGGAGGTGACTATGGTCACCTCATTCCAAGATGCTGACCCGATGGGCGTGATTTATCACGGCAACTTCTTTCGGTATTTTGAAGAAGCGCGTCGTGTGCTGATGGAGAAGATCCAATACAGCTATCGCGATATGCAAGACTCTGGGTATATGTGGCCGATCATCGACACGCGCGTTAAATACGTGAAGGCGATTCCGTTTAATCACACCATTCGTATTACCGCGCAACTCACTGAGTGGGAAAACCGCTTACGTGTGGATTACGTGATTTACGACGCCGAAACGAATCAACGTATGTGCAAAGCGCACACGACCCAAGTCGCCGTATCCATTGAAAAGCAAGAGATGTGCTTTGTTTCTCCAGCAATCTTTTTAGATAAAGTAGAGCAATGGCATCACCATGGGAGCCTGAACTAATGCAAAAGTGGTTACTCTCTTTTTTGCTGATATTGTCTGTTTCAGCACTGGCCACACCGGCAGCAAACGTAACGGATTTGGCATCGCTTCAGCAGCAGTTGTCTCAGCATGAAATCGTGCGCGGAGATTTTACGCAGCAGCGTCATCTGGAAATGTTCAGTCAACCTTTAACCTCTAAAGGTCAGTTCACACTGAGCAAAACACATGGCTTATTGTGGCAACAAGCAGAACCTTTCGCAGTCAATTTGGTATTGACGGAAAACAAACTTCGTCAGACTTTTGCCGACCAAGCTCCGAAAACGATCTCTGCAGAAGAAAACCCAATGGCGTTCTACTTTAGCCATGTGTTTTTATCCGTGTTCCACGGGGATACTTCTGCACTGCAAGAACAATTCACACTCGATTTTTCAGTTGAGAACAATCAATGGCAGCTCATTTTAGAGCCAAAACAGTCGCCATTAAATGCAGTGTTTAAAGCCATCACCCTTTCAGGTAAAACGCACATTGATCGCCTAACCCTACAAGAGCTGCGTGGCGATAAAACCGAAATTACGTTTACGAACCAGACCTCTCTACCTCAGGAACTCACGGATGCCGAAGTCGCTCAATTCCGTTTCTAAACTCAGTCTCGGCACTCATACCTTTGCTCTGGTTTGGCTCAATCTCGTTGTTTTAGCGGGCGCGTTGCTACTCAAACAATGGGTTTGGAGTGCAGAATCTCCGATTGAGACCAACATTTTAAAACTGCTGCCGAAGAATCAGCAAAACCCGGTGGCTGAGCAAGCCTTTGAGTCGGTCTCGGCAAGTATGAGCGACAAAGTCATTTTCGTGATCACAGCGCCGGACAAAAATGCCCTTTTTGCAGCGGCCGCTGAATTTGATAAGGGGTTACGCCAAAGTAATCATTTTCGCGATGTGGTAGGAAAAATCTCACCTCAAGAACAGCAAGCTTGGGCGAGTTACTACTTTAAGCACCGATTCCAATTGCTGACGTCTGAACAACGAGAACGTTTAAGCCGAAACCCAGAACAGCAAGTGCAGCATGTGATTCAGTCGCTGTACAACCCGTTTTCTGGAGTGACCGGACAAGAGTTACAAAATGACCCTTTCTTGCTATTTCGTGATTATTTAAGCCAAGTTACCCAGCAATCGTCCTCTTTCCGATTGGATAACGGCTATCTGTCCGTCGAAAAAGACGGTGCTCAATACTTGCTTATTACTGCCGAACTAAAAGACTCGCCTTATAGCCTAACTGGGCAGCTTGCAGTCCCTGATATTCAAGCGCTAGAACACAGCGTCGCGCAGAAATATGGCGCTGAAGTCGCACATACTGGCGTTCTATTTTACGCCGACTTTGGTACGCAAAGTGCAAAATCGGAGATCAGCACCATCGGTGTATTCTCTCTACTCGGTATCATTGCATTGTTCTTGCTGGTCTTTCGTAGTGTGATGCCTCTGTCTCTCGCACTGCTTTCCATCACCATTGGTTTGCTCGTTGCATTGTCCGTTACGACGTGGATTTTTGGAAAAGTCCATCTGTTCAGCTTAGTGTTTGGCGCAAGTTTAATCGGCGTGTCTATCGACTACGCATTCCACTACCTAACCGAACGCCTTGCGGCGGGAAATGAATGGGATAGCGAGCAAGGGTTAAAGCATATTTTCATAGCGATCACACTTGGCTTAATCACCAGTTTGATCGGCTATTTGGGCATGTTAGTGGCACCGTTTCCTGGTTTGCAGCAGCTTGCGCTGTTTTCATCCATTGGTCTGATTGCGGCTTACATCACCGTGGTGGCTTGGTATCCGATACTGGCTCGTAACCCATCGCGCACCATTTCGACTTTACCGGGACAATCACTGCTGGCGAAATGGTTAACGCTTTGGAATCAACCTCGAATTAAAGTCGGATTGCCGATGTTATGTGTGGTTGCGAGTGGCTTTTTCTTGCAGCAATTGAACTACGATGACGACATTCGTCTGCTGCAAACGATGCCGAACGATCTCAAGCAGCAAGAAACCTTGATTACGACGCTCAGTGGCATGCAATCTTCGCAGCAAATGTTGGTCGTTACCGCCGACGATGACGAAAACCTAATGAAAAAGCTGGAGTCTTTGACGCCAACATTAGAAGCGTGGAAAGCGGACAGCACCATCGAAAGCTATCAGAGCCTGAGCCGCTACTTGAGCTCAGTGGAACGTCAGCAACAAGACTATCAATTGATTCACGATCTTTACGCGACACAATCCAGCCCACTTGCATCCGGACTGCGCTTAAATAAAAAGCCGAAAATGGACGCCGACTTTATCCCTGTCACGGTTGATCAGTACTTGCAAAACCCGGTATCAGCACCTGTGCGTTTTCTCCATTTGGGGAAGATCAAAGGAAAATCGGCAACGGTTGTGGTGTTAAACCAATTGCAAGACTCCGCCGTTGTTAAGGCATTTACCAAATCACAGTCTGATGTTGTCTACCTAAACAAAGCTGAAGAAATATCCGCCCTATTTGGTGAATACCGAATCAAAATCATGGAGCTATTGGTAGCCGCCAGTGCTGTGATCTTTCTGGTGTTAATCAAGCGGTATGGTCTGCAACACAGTTGGCGAGTTTTACTGCCATCATTGATTGCTTGCGCCTGCGGTCTGGCAACTGCTGTCGCGATTGGAACAACGTTAAACCTGTTCAACTTGCTTGGCTTGGTGCTCATTCTTGGTATCGGAATCGATTACACTCTGTTCTTTGCCGAGAAAGCCCGCAGCGTGAGCACACTATTGGCGATCACCCTTTCGGCAATAACCACTGTGCTGTCATTTGGGTTGCTGTCACTAAGCCAAACTCACGCGATTCACAGTTTCGGCATTACGGTGTTAAGTGGTATTTTTGTCGCTTGGCTGCTCTCTCCGATTGCGATTAAAACAGAGGAAACGACGTCATGATTTTTAACCATGCTTTTCGCTGCGCGGCGTTAATCGTACTGAGTCTGTTTTTAAGTGCATGCAGCTTGGTACCTCACCAATCGACGCCTCAAGTCGATATTGCTGAGAACACCCAAGTTAACTTACCGACTCCAGCCAGCTTGGGCTATCAGTTGACGGCCAGCCAATTGATTACGGCCTCTTGGGTAATTGACGGCAAACCCACATCTGAGCAACTTCCGGTGCAACTGCAAGTGACTAGCAACGAAGTGGTACTGGCAGGCTTCTCATCTTGGGGGACGCGAGTGCTCTCGTTGTCTTACGATGGAGAACAAATCCAAACCGAAGTACTCAACGGTTTGCAAGGTACGCTACCGCAGCCAGAACAGGTATTATTTAACCTGATGATCACGCTCTGGCCGAGTTCCGCTTGGGAAGGATCGTTAAATGAGGTAAGGTGGCAAATGATTGATAAAAATAATTCTCGCGCCATCTTTGATAGCGACGGTGAAAAGATCATTGAGATTCAATACAGTTCTTCTAACAAATTAGAGGGTAAGATTGATTTTCATCACCTCAAACATCAGTTTTCAATTTCTATTCAAACACTGCAACATCAGATTAATTAAGAACAATTTAGAATAACAATATGCCTATTCGCTCTTCTCAACCTTTGTATATTCAGGCCAGTGGCTTTCACTCTGCCATGGGGCAAGATGACGCGCTCATCCACCAGTGTTTATCGGGAGCGAAGCCATCCAACATGGTGGTTGACCAAGATATTTTAAATTCAGGCCGCCAAACAGTAATCGGTCGAATTGCACAGACGTTACCGCAATTACCGACCGCACTCAGCCAGTTTGATACGAGAAACAACCGCCTCGCACTGTCGGCTTTGCAGCAAATCGAAAGCGACGTGCATGAAGCCATTGCTAAATATGGTCGTGACCGTATCGCAGTCGTGATCGGCACCAGCACATCTGGCATTTCAGATGGCGAAATCGCATTTGGCGAAAAGCTGGCAAATGGTGAGTTTCCTGCCGACTACCATTACACCAAACAAGAACTTGGCAACTGCAGCGATTTTATTGCCACCTACTTTGATTTGAGCGGCCCACATTACTCAGTTTCCACCGCTTGCTCTTCTAGTGGTCGTGTCTTTTTAACCGCGCAGCGCCTGATTCGCTCTGGCATTGTTGATGCGGTCATTGTAGGTGGTGTGGATACCATTTGTCGCCTAACTCTAAACGGCTTTAACGGTTTAGAAGCTCTATCCGATACCCTTTGTAAGCCGTTTGACCAACATCGCAACGGCATCAATATCGGCGAAGCCGCAGCATTAATGTTGCTAAGCAAAACACCTGCGCCCGTTGCTCTTCTCGGAGCTGGCGACAGCTCAGACGCACACCATATTTCCGCACCACATCCAGAAGGGTTAGGCGCAGAAGAAGCGATGAAAAAAGCGTTGGCCAATGCAGGACTTACAGCGCAAGACATTGGTTACATCAACGCGCATGGCACAGCAACGCCGTTAAACGATGCGATGGAAAGCAAAGCCATTCATCGCTGCTTTGGAGACTCCGTTCCCGTAAGCTCGACAAAGCCACTCACCGGACACACATTAGGCGCAGCAAGTGCAACGGAAGCCGCGATCGCTTGGCATATTCTCAAGTACAACCTTGATTTGCCAATACAACACTGCGAAACCAAGGCAGACGATATCCATATATCGTTAGTTGAGACGCCAACCAAACTGGGTAACAAAGCGATTCTCAGCAACTCTTTTGCTTTTGGTGGCAATAATATTAGTCTTATTTTTGGTTACGCTCATGACTAAACTTCCTCCCATCGAACAACTTTTGCCACACGACAAACCAATGATCTTGGTTGATCGTGCTTTGGATGTTCAACAAGATACGATTCACTGCCAGGTTGATATCGTAGAACACAACCCGTTCTTCGACTCAGCCTCTCAAACTGTGCCAGCTTACGTTGGCATTGAGTTTATGGCGCAATCTGTCGCGGCGTGGTCTGGTTACCACGCATTAATGAAAGAACAAGCGCCACCGATTGGCTTTTTGCTTGGTAGCCGTCGATACACGTCTGAATGCGATGCGTTTTCTCGCGGACAGGTGCTCGATGTGTATGCTGAAAAAGTTATGGAAGATAACGGTATGGCGGTTTTTTCAGCCCGTATTGAGCTACAAGGAACTGTTGTAGCGACTTGCCAATTGAACGTTTACGTTCCATCAGAAGAAAAATTACAAGAAATGAAAATCAGGAGTCAACAATGACCCGACAAGTCCTCGTTACAGGTGCCAGCAAAGGCATCGGTAAAGCCATTGCCGTTCAATTAGCCAAAGATGGTTTCCAAGTCATTGTCCATTACATGGGCGATCAACAAGGCGCGCAAGACACCCTAAACACCATCGAACAGCATGGTGGTAGCGGTCGTCTTATCCAATTCGACATCAGTGACCGCGCAGATTGCCGAGAGAAACTAGAGGCCGATATCGCCGCACACGGCGCTTACTATGGCGTCGTGAACAACGCTGGCATCACAAAAGATACCGCTTTCCCTGCGATGACCGAAGAAGAATGGGATGGCGTGATCCATACCAACCTAGATAGCTTCTACAACGTTCTTCACCCTTGTGTTATGCCTATGGTGCAAAAGCGCAAAGGTGGTCGAATTGTTACGCTTGCATCAGTCTCTGGCCTAATGGGTAATCGTGGTCAAACTAACTACAGCGCAGCAAAAGCGGGCGTAATTGGTGCAACAAAATCACTCGCTCTTGAACTGGCAAAACGCAAAATTACCGTCAACTGCGTTGCACCGGGACTTATCGACACAGGCATGGTAGACGAACACGTAAAAGAACACGCGATGCCGCAAATTCCTTTGCGCCGCATGGGAGAACCAGAAGAAGTCGCTGGTTTAGTCAGTTACCTTATGTCTGACATCGCAGGCTATGTAACTCGCCAAGTCATTTCAGTAAACGGAGGCCTAGTATGAACCGTCGAGTCGTTGTAACCGGAATGTCGGGCGTGACTGCGTTTGGTAACGATTGGCAATCTGTCGAGCCGAAACTGCGTGACTGCCAGAACGCGACGCAATACATGCCTTCTTACGAACAGTATGATGGTTTGAACACCAAGCTCGCGGCACCAATTTTAGATTTTGAACTGCCAAAGCACTACAAGCGCAAGCAAGTACGCGGCATGGGGCGTGTTTCTAAATTGGCGACCGTCGCAACAGAAAACGCACTGAGCCAAGCAGGTTTGATTGGTAACGACGTACTCACCAATGGCCAAACGGGTATCGCATACGGCTCATCAACAGGCAGTACTGACGCAATCGGTGCATTTGGTGTCATGCTGAATGAGAAAACCACCAAAGCGATCACCGCAACGACTTACGTGCAGATGATGCCGCATACCACGGCAGTGAACGTTGGTCTATTTTTCGGTTTGAAAGGACGAGTGATCCCAACCAGCAGTGCATGTACCTCTGGCAGCCAAGCAATCGGCTACGCCTACGAAGCGATCAAACACGGCTACCAAACGGTCATGGTTGCTGGTGGCGCTGAAGAATTGTGCCCAACGGAATCCGCTGTCTTCGATACCCTTTTTGCCACCAGTCTGAAGAATGAAGACCCGAAAAGCACACCAAGACCTTATGACTCCGATCGCGATGGTTTGGTGATTGGTGAAGGTGCGGGAACGCTGGTTCTGGAAGAGTACGAACACGCCGTCGCTCGTGGCGCGAAAATCTATGCAGAAATCATCGGTTTTGCCAGCAACTGTGATGCCGCACACGTCACTCAACCACAGATGGAAACCATGCAAATCTGTATGGAAATGGCTTTGCAAAACGCGGGCATTCCTGCGGAGAAGATCGACTATGTATCTGCTCACGGCACTGCCACCGACCGCGGTGATATTGCAGAAAGCAACGCAACAGCGAATGCTCTGGGCAAAGTGCCAATCAGTTCACTCAAGAGCTACTTTGGCCACACACTAGGCGCGTGTGGCGCAATTGAAGCGTGGCTAGGTTTAGAAATGATGCACACGGGTTGGTTCAACCCAACACTCAACCTAGAAAACCTCGACGAGCAATGTGGCGATTTAGACTACATCGCCGGACAAGGCCGAGAACTGGACGTGAAATATTTGATGAGTAACAACTTCGCCTTTGGCGGCATCAACACCTCCATCATCTTTAAAAAGATGTAATGCCCTTAGTAAATGCAAAAGCGCTGGTTAACCAGCGCTTTTTTGTTAGTTGAAGGCAACTGAACGGTGCTTGCAACGATAGATATCAGCAGAAACAGATGTTGGAGTTTGTCCTTCAGACTCAATAATATTAGTCACATGATATCGATTACCACCCGCCATGTAGACTTGGTTAGACAACTCATCAAAAAGAGAGCCTTTCTGGCTTTCTGATACAACTTTGTTTCCAATCACTTTGCACTCATTGTTTTCGACTTCTGCAAACGAGATGGGTTGAACTTCATTTGCACCAGGTAGTAATTTAACTTTCTCAGCTTCTAAACTGATTTTGGCAACCTGGCAGTCATAAAGCTCCGCAACAACACTAGATGGGCGTCCACGGCTAGTATCTAGAACAGTTGCGATATGGTATCGGTTTCCACCAGATGCGTAAGTTTGATTCTTAAGTATACGATCTACATTGTTTGGATGAACATCCTCGATCGTGTAAGAGTCAACCATTCTGCAATTAAGGTTTTTAATTGCAATATCAGTAATTGGGGTAATATTTATAGCTTGGGGTAAAACACGAACTTTGCGTGTGACACACCCACTTAAAAGACCAACAATCAATGCAGTCAAAATTATTTTTTTCATGAGTTTAAGCATCAAAATAAAGCTCATGTAACAGAGCTAAGTTAATACATTTGAGACAAGATCGACAAAGCCCCGACAACTCAAAGAGTTATCGGGGCTTTTGAATAAATGGCACGCCCTATTGGATTCGAACCAATGACCACATCCTTAGAAGGGACGTGCTCTATCCAGCTGAGCTAAGGGCGCGCTACAGGGACAGGATTATACGAGTTCAAACGGGTAAATCAACGGGTTTTCATAACATTCTGATCTGAATGCCTAAAAAAAGTCCATCAAAACGCTTAATGTTCAAAAACACCACAAAGCAAACGTTTGCGTATGGATGTTAATAAGAAATTCTGCGACAATGCGCCGCAGATAATTTGCCTTCTTAATTTATAAGGAAAGTCATGACTGCTCAAAATATAGACGGAACTCTCATTTCCCAAACTGTTCGCTCCGAAGTGGCTGCACGTGTTAAAGCGCGCGTTGAAGCTGGGCTACGTGCTCCTGGTTTAGCAGTGGTTCTAGTTGGTGAAGATCCTGCTTCTCAGGTTTATGTCGGTAGCAAACGCCGCGCATGTGAAGAAGTTGGGTTTGTTTCTAAGTCTTTTGACCTTCCTGCGTCTAGCTCAGAAGAAGAGTTACTAGCGCTGATTGATGAATTAAACAACGATGATGAAATTGACGGCATTCTAGTGCAATTACCCCTTCCTGCGGGCATCGACACAACACATGTTTTAGAGCGCATTCACCCAGAGAAAGACGTGGATGGCTTCCACCCTTATAACGTTGGTCGTCTTGCGCAACGTATTCCAAAGCTTCGCTCTTGCACGCCAAAGGGCATCATTACCCTACTAGACCGTTACAACATAGAGCTTCGTGGCAAACATGCTGTTGTGGTCGGTGCATCAAACATTGTTGGTCGTCCTATGACACTTGAGCTGCTGCTTGCGGGCTGCACGACAACAACATGTCACCGTTTTACCAAAGACCTAGAGAGTCATGTGCGTCAAGCTGACGTTGTCGTGGTTGCGGTTGGTAAGCCAAACTTCATCCCTGGAGAGTGGATTAAGAAAGGTGCAGTGGTTATCGATGTCGGCATTAACCGTCTTGATTCAGGCAAGCTAGTTGGCGACGTGGAATACGATAAAGCACGTGAAAGTGCGAGCTTTATTACTCCTGTCCCTGGTGGTGTTGGCCCAATGACCGTCGCAAGCTTAATTGAGAACACGATGCTCGCTTGCGAGCAGTTCCACACAGACAAATAACGTAAACTTCAGATACGAAAAAGGCTCCGCAAGGAGCCTTTTTGCTAATTTTAGGTATCTCTTTCAGTCACAGACTTAAAATCACGCCCGCAATTGAAGCGCTCATTAAGTTCGCCATCACACCAGCGATAATCGCACGGAAACCATGTTTAGAAACAAATGCACGCTTTTCAGGTACCAATGAGCCCAACCCACCAATCAGCATCGCCATGCTTGAGATGTTTGCAAAACCACACAAAGCAAACGTCACGATTGCTTGTGAGTGTTCACTGAGTTGAGACTTCACTTCAGCAAGCTGGATGAAAGCAACGAACTCATTCACCACAATCTTATTACCAATCAGCGAGCCTGCTGTGGTTGCTTCTTGCCATGGCACACCTAATAACCAAGCGACAGGTGCGAATACATAACCTAGGATCAGCTCGAAGCTTAGTGGCGTCCCAACAAGGTCACCAATCCAACCTAGCATGCCGTTTAACATTGCAATGACACTGATGAACGCCAATAGCGTACCACCTACCGATACAGCAATGCGTACACCCGCCATTGCACCATCGGCTAATGCTTCTACTACGTTGGTTGCACGTGGAATTTCAACTTGGCTAATGTCGATATCTGCTGCTTTATCCGTATCTTCTGGCATTAAGATTTTTGCCATTAACAAGCCCGCAGGTGCCGACATAAATGCGGCAGCGATCAGGTAGTTAAGGTCAACGCCCAGTGACGCGTAACCGACCAACGTTCCACCAGCAACAGAAGCCAAACCACCTGTCATCACCGCAAAGAACTGCGAGTCGGTCATGTGCTTTAGGTATGGCTTTACCATCAATGGCGCTTCAATGGTGCCAACAAAAATATTCGCCGTTGCAGACAAAGACTCCGCGCGACCGATACCCAGCAGCTTTTGAATACCGCCACCGATAAAGTTGATGATTTTTGGCATCACACCAATGTGATAAAGACCGGAGATAAGAGAGGAGAAGAAAACGATGATACCCAGAACATTGATCGCAAAGGTGAAGCCCCCTGTCGCCAAATTACCGAATAAAAACGCAATGCCCTCTTGACCATAGTTGATCAAATTCGACACAACGCTGCTCACTGAATTCAGCGCATCTCGTCCTGCTGGTACATATAAAACCAACAACGCAAACAGTACCTGCAAAGCAAACGCAAACGACACTGTTCTCAGCTTTATATTTTTTCTATTTGTAGAAAGTAGCCATGCTACGAATAGTATGGCTACGATACCAATAATTGAGTTCATAAAATGAATCCGACAGAAGGGGGATATGGAAGGCACCGGATTGTATAGCGGACTCAAAATGCTGCAAGTTGAGGATGTTAACAGTGTGAAAAGTTTCAGCGCCCAATAATTGACCTTAATTATAAGGCATTGAATTATATAAATATAAACGTTTGCTTATTTTTATTGTTTCCATATGGAAAAGATGTTTCTAGTTCTGGAAAAATTTTTGTGAAGTGAATCACCTTATGTGCCATTCAATAACGTCATTGATCCTGTTACTTAGGAATAGAGATGTAAGGCGCTAGACGTTGATCCCAATGACACGGGTTACCGATCTTCTGTTTGATGAAGTTAATCACTGCGGATATTTTTTTGGGCATATGTTGGCGGCTTGGATACACCGCATAAAACGGCATCGACTGGCTTGCTTTCCAGTCCGGTAACAACTGTATTAACTTACCCGTTCTAAACTCATCACCCAGTAAGTAAGTGGCAAGGTAGGCAATGCCCCAACCTGCAATAGCGGCATCCCGAACGGCTTCTGCCAGATCCACTGAATAGTTACCCGAGACTTTTACGTTCAATTCTTGCTGATCTTTGGTAAATGCCCACCCCGTATAGTCACGCTCCCAGCTTCTGTATATAAGACAGTTATGAGAAGACAAATCATCCGGCTCTGTTGGCGTATCATGTTTCAATAAGTAATCTGGTGATGCCGCTACAACAAACTGGCAATCCGTCAAACGCTGCGCAATGTAGCCTTCAGGCAAATGCTCGTTGTTGGTTACCCATAAATCGAGCCCTTCGGCTAACATATCGACCTTATAGTCAAACAGATGTACTTCCACTTGAAGTTGAGGATACAGTTCGCGTAACTCTTGAATCGCTGGGATAATGTGTAAGGTACCAAATGATTGCGACAATCCAAGACGTACCAAACCTGCCACTTCATCCCGCTGGGTTTCCATCTCTAATGTGGCGCTGCTCACCGCTTGTACCACTTGCTCACAGTGATGAAAAAAGGTTTTTCCTGCTTCAGTCGGCGTAAAGCTTCGCGTAGTGCGTTGAACAAGCTTGATACCAAGAGACGCTTCCAGCTGGCTCAACTGCTTACTCACATGAGACACCGACACGCCTAAGCTCTTTGCAGCAGCAGTGAAACTTTTATGTTTAAGAAGAGCGGAGAAGATCACCATTTGTGCAGCACGTTCAGATAACACGCTTTACCTCGATTTGATTATAGGAAAAACAAAGGACTCCGAAGAGCCCTCATATTGAATACTGGATGCCAAGTGATTATTTGATAACCGCTCAGTATTTAATTCGGTCAGCCAAGTGACTCACGGCGAGTGCGAAGTAGTAAGAGCGGTTCCACTTCATCAGTACGTTGTAGTTATTGTAAACCAGATACGTACGACCATTTTCGTCGTCCGGCATGATCAACCATGCTTTGATGTCTTCATCCAATTTTGGCAACGGACTACCATCGTATTTTGTGATACCAAGTTTGCTCCACTCCTGAAGGTATTTACCTTTTTCAGCTGTGCGCCCTTCTAAGCTGCGATCAATGCCTTTAGGAACTTTCACTTGGCGACCCCAAGTGTATTTGTCATCCCAGCCGGACTTGCTCAAATAGTTAGCCGTTGATGCAAACACGTCGGCTTCAGATTGCCAAATGTCTTTTTTACCATCCCCGTTGCCGTCAGCGGCAAAACGAAGAAAAGAGCTTGGCATAAACTGACATTGCCCCATCGCACCAGCCCATGAACCCTTAAAGTTTTCCAGTTCAATATGGCCTTGATCGAGGATCTGCAATGCCGACATGGTCTCTTTACGGAAAAACTCTTCACGACGACCTTCAAATGCCATTGTCGATAGCGCGTCAATCACTTTGAAGTTACCCGTAAATTTACCAAAGTTACTTTCTACACCCCACAGCGCCACGATAAAGCGAGGCTGCACACCGTACTCATCGCCTATGCGCTTTAGCTCGGTGTAATGCTCTTTATAGAGCTGTCTGGCTTGCTTCACCTTCCATTCGGGCACCGCGCGAGGAATGTATTCATCCAACGTCAGTTTCTTCTCTGGTTGGTTTCGGTCCGCTTTTACGGCTCGAGGCTTGTACTCAACATTCGCAAAAGCAGCACTAATGACCTGCTCTGAGATACCTTTATCACGCGCTTCAGCACGCAGCTTATTCAAGTATTCATCGAAACCCTCGCTACTTGCAAAAGCCGAGGTACACACACCAACGCTAAGCATGGTAGCCAGTATTTTTTTCATATTGCCCTCCTTGAGCAAGGCAGAAATCCCAGATGAAAAACGATGACGTTATTCGCCTTTCTGCTGGGCTTTTTGTTCTTTGTACTTTTCTAGTAGGTTCTCCGGCGGAGGCGGAACCTGCAAAAAGAAGCCATCATTTTGCAATGAAGCCTTCACTTTTTCGATATCAACTTGTGCCAATTTACGGCCATCAAGTTTAATCGTCATAACAGCGATAGGCTTACCGAACATCTGCATTAAGGTGTCAGGAACCTGTGAAAAATCATCCTTTTTCGGAATATAGAGATAAGTACCTTCTTTTTTCGAGCTTTTATAAATAGAACAAAGCATGACACGCCTTTTATGCTGATTTAGCCGCGTTGAGTGCGGATTAGGTTGAAAACGTCAAATTCTCGCAAACTTAATAGCAAATTTGAGATTAATTCACCTATTTGCCCACGAGAGAACTTGCTGCGTCAAAGGATGAAATATAACATGACAGACCTAGTTTAAGGCAACGCTCTTTCAATAAAGGCAAGAAGTCCACGATGACCCATTCACCAGACCTTAAAGGTAGCAGTTTTACATTGTCAGTTTTACACCTTTCTGACAATGAGATCGCAAAGACTGTCGAATTTTTGCAAGAAAAAGTTTCTCAAGCACCTTCTTTTTTTGCATCCGCGCCTTTGGTAATCAATATAGCAAAAGTACAAGGCGACATTGATTTCCCTAAGCTTAAACAAGGCATCTCAGATGCTGGTTTTATTCCGGTCGGTGTAACGGGCTGTAAAGACAAGCGTGTACAAAATCTTGCTTCCGAAGCTGGATTCGCCATTATGTCGGCAAGCAAATCACCAAGCCAGGCGCCAGCCAAAATGGCACCAACGAAAGTAGTTCGCACGCCTGTTCGATCAGGACAACAGATCTACGCGAAAGATGGTGATTTGGTGGTGTTAGCGCACGTAAGTGCTGGTGCTGAAGTCATCGCTGACGGCTCTATTCATATCCATGGCACACTTCGAGGCCGTGCGATTGCAGGCGCAAGTGGTCAGCAGGAAGCGCGTATTATTTGCCACGATATACAAGCAGAACTGGTATCCATTGCGGGTGACTACTGGTTAAGCGATCAAATTGAAAGCGAGTACTGGCAAAAGAAAGTAATGATCAGTAAAGCCGATGAATCATTGCATTTAGAAGTTCTCGCGATTTAATCTAAAAAGGAAAAAAAATGGCACGCATTATTGTAGTAACGTCTGGTAAAGGTGGCGTTGGTAAAACCACTTCAAGCGCAGCCATCGCCTCTGGTCTAGCTCTGAAGGGAAAAAAGACCGCGGTGATCGATTTTGATATCGGTTTGCGTAACCTCGACCTAATCATGGGCTGTGAGCGCCGTGTCGTGTATGACTTTGTAAACGTCATTAACGGCGAAGCGACATTAAACCAAGCGCTGATCAAAGATAAGCGCACGGACAACCTATTCATTCTTCCTGCTTCTCAAACTCGTGATAAAGACGCACTGACAAAAGATGGTGTTCAGCGCGTATTCGGCGAACTTGATGAAATGGGCTTTGATTTCATTATTTGTGATTCACCAGCAGGTATCGAACAAGGCGCATTGATGGCCTTGTACTACGCCGATGAAGCCATTGTCACAACGAATCCAGAAGTCTCTTCTGTGCGTGACTCTGACCGCATTCTAGGTATTTTAGATTCTAAGTCCCTGCGCGCAGAACAAGGGCTAGAGCCAGTAAAACAGCACCTGCTACTGACTCGCTACAACCCATCTCGCGTCACTCAAGGCGAAATGCTAAGCGTTGAGGACGTAGAGGAGATCTTACATATTCCACTACTGGGCGTGATTCCAGAAAGCCAAGCCGTGCTTAACGCGTCAAACAAAGGTGTACCGGTTACTTTTGACGATAACACCGATGCGGGCATGGCTTATTCTGACACCGTTGATCGCTTATTAGGCAATCAGGTTGAATTTCGTTTCCTTACTGAGGAGAAGAAAGGACTCTTTAAACGACTCTTTGGAGGCTAGACATGTCATTATTAGAATTTTTCCGCCCACAGAAGAAAACTTCTGCGAATCTAGCTAAAGAGCGTTTGCAAATCATTGTTGCTGAGCGCCGCAGCCAAAATGATCCTGCGCCTTCTTACTTGCCTCAATTGAAAGAAGACATCCTGAAAGTGATCAGTAAGTACGTGGCAATTGATCCAAATATGGTTGACTTAACATTTGAGCACAAAGACGACGATATCTCAGTTCTTGAGCTCAATGTGAAGCTACCAGACGACGAGAAGTAATCAGTTTCTCTCGCGAGACGAATACTCTAATTAGAACGAAAAAGGTTGGCATCGAGGCCAACCTTTTAATCATTCATTACTTTAACGCTTTATTCATCTTATCGCCCAGCAGGTCCAAACGCCAGCCCTGCATCAAGTCAGGCAACACTTCTGGATCGCGATCTTTTTTCCACACCCAACTGATCAGCTGATTAATCTGCTTTTTAGAAGCAAGGAACTCCGTCGCTAAGCCAGACTTCTGCGACGCCGATTTCACTATGTCTTTCATATTTTTGAAGACTTGTTTGTAACCTGGATAATCCATTAAGCGTTCAATTTTTGCTGGATACTCTTCAGAAGGTGTTTGCTTCGCTTGTTTAACAATCGCGGCAATCTTCGCGCCATGGCGGTTAATCGCTCGGATATCAATATCTTCTGCTTCCATCTTCTTAAAGTTCGTTAAGCCAAGACGAGCGACTGTTAATAGGTCACCTTCTTTGAAGATAAAGTTCAGCGCTAAATCTCGTTTGATTGCTTCACGATAACGCCACGTCGCCAATGGCTTTAAAATCGCCAGTTCAGAAGGTTTTAACTGCCAAGCACCTTTAATATCAAGGTAGGCATTCTCCTCATTAGTGACGCGAATGCGTTTTGAAACCAACAAATCACTTTCTTGTTGTACGGCTTCCCACCAACCTGCTTGCGTCACCTTATCGAACAGCTTTTCGTATAACGGTAATAAGTAATGCACGTCTGCAGCAGCATAATCTAATTGCTTTTGCGTCAACGGTCGAGCCATCCAGTCAGTACGTGATTCACTTTTGTCGAGCTCTACGCCTAAATATTCTTCCACCAGCGATGCGAAGCCTGTTGATAGACCGTGACCAAGAAAGGCCGCCATCAACTGTGTATCTACCATAGGGAATGGAGTGCAACCAAATGCGTTTTGGAAAACTTCTAAATCTTCACCACATGCGTGCAGCACTTTTAGCACAGAAGTATCTTTTAATAGCGCTACGAACGGCGTCATATCCGTTAATTCGGTCGGATCAATCAGCGAGAGGCGATTACCATCGAAAAGCTGAATCAGACCTAACTGCGGGTAGAAAGTGCGAATACGGACGAATTCGGTATCCAGCATCACTACATCTGCCTCTCGGGCGTGAATGCAAACTTCTTCTAGGTCTTTGTTTTTGGTAATAATTTGATAATTCACATACTTCTCGCTATAAAAAATGCCAGCAAAACGCTGGCATTCTATCATTTTTTAAATCTCTCGACTCGACGAAATCGGCTTATGCGCTTTTCTTCGCGAGTTCAGCGTCGTTCTCTTCACGCAGAACACGACGCAAGATCTTACCGACATTGGTTTTAGGGAGGTCTTCACGGAACTCAACCAACTTAGGTACTTTGTAGCCAGTTAAGTGCTGACGACAATGCGTAATAACTTCATCTTTGGTCAAGCTCGGGTCGCGCTTCACGACGTAGATCTTCACTAATTCACCAGAGACTTCGTGCGGTTGACCAATAGCAGCCACTTCAAGGACTTTGCCGTGTAGCGCTACAACGTCTTCGATTTCGTTCGGGTAAACATTAAAGCCTGATACCAAGATCATGTCTTTCTTACGGTCAACGATGTGCAGGAAGCCTTCGTCATCGAACTTAACAATGTCGCCGGTTGATAGCCAACCGTCTTCGTTGATCGTATCTTTCGTTGCTTCAGGTCGTTGCCAGTAGCCTTGCATAACCTGAGGGCCACGGACTTGAAGCTCACCAGTTTCAGTATTCGGAAGCGCATTGCCTTCTTCGTCCACAATGCGAACTTCCGTTGATGGCACAGGCAGACCAATCGATCCATTGTATTCAACAAGGTCATGCGGGTATGCCGCAACCAATGGAGAACACTCGGTTAGGCCGTAACCTTCTAGTAGGTAACAACCCGTGGTCTTCTGCCATCTTTCTGCCACTGAGCGCTGCACTGCCATGCCGCCGCCAACGGCTAAACGTAGGTTACTGAAATCCAACTCGTGGAAGTCTTCGTTGTTGATCAAAGCATTAAATAAGGTGTTCACGCCCGTAATCGCAGTAAACGGATGCTTTTGTAGCTCTTTCACGAACCCTGGAATATCTCTAGGGTTGGTAATAAGTAGGTTACGGCCCCCCATTTCGACAAACAGTAAACAGTTTACGGTAAGAGCAAATACGTGATACAGCGGTAACGCTGTCACGACTAACTCGCGCCCCGGAGATAAAACCGGTCCGTACGCGCCTTTTGCCTGTAGAACGTTCGCAATCATGTTGCGGTGAGTCAGAATGGCACCTTTCGCGACGCCTGTCGTCCCCCCCGTATATTGCAGGAATGCAATGTCATCCCCAGACATAAACGGTTTAACGTATTGTAGACGACGACCTTTACGTAGAGCCTGACGCATTGAGATCGCACCAGGTAAATCGTACTTAGGCACCATGCCCTTAACGTACTTCACAACAAAATCGACAATCGTACCTTTCGCTCGTGGCAGCATTTGACCAAGGCTGGTTAACACCACGTGTTTAACTGGTGTTTTATCGACGATTTGTTCTAGCGTGTTCGCAAAGTTAGATACAATCACAATCGTCGTCGCACCTGAGTCATTCAATTGGTGTTCAAGTTCACGAGGAGTGTAAAGTGGGTTAACGTTTACGGCGATACAACCTGCACGCAAAATACCAAACAACGCCACTGGGTATTGCAGTAGGTTTGGCATCATCAGAGCAACACGGTCACCCTTTTGCAGTTTTAACTCGTTTTGCAGATACGCTGCGAATGCGCGACTACGCTCTTCCAATTTACGGAAGGTCATAACCGAGCCCATGTTCATGAATGCTGGTTGGTCTGCATATTTTTGTACAGACTGCTCAAACATTTCTACCAAAGACTCATATTGCTCTGGATTAATGGTTTCAGGTACGTCACTTGGATAACGTGAAAGCCATGGTTTATCCACGATGTTACTCCTCGTTTATAACTGGCTAAAAAATAGCGTCCTTTTTATTTTGAAAGCTATTACAGCACAGCGAACGTGCTTGAGCACGCAACTCTCAAACACTTGTTTAAATTTTGTTAACTACACCAAGAATTCGCGTTGCGACCTCGAGTATTTGCTCTAAATGACAGTGATGACCACCCTTGACAGAAACCACTTGCGGCGGGTTCTCTCCCCAATCAGCTTGGTTAGATGGTAAATTCTGAAATCCTTGATCGCCTAATACGATCAAATGAGGACAACGTATTTGGCTGGTAATCGAGTTAGCATGCGCTTGCGCCATTCGGTAAAGCGACGCACATTTTAACTTGGCGTCATGCCGCCAATACCATTTATCTCCTCGCTGCTCCGTTCCTCGCTCGACTATCGGCAGAAGCTGCTCAGCGGTTAATTGGTTGGCTTGCACGCGTAATTTTAACGCCAGATCGAAGGAGGCAATGGCTCGCTCTGGCTTGTTTTGCTGTCTTATTCGACTTAAAACGCCATCGCGAAGACGAGGCAAACTGTTAGTAGGATCTTCAGTAAGAGGTCCTGCTCCCTCAATTTGCACAAGAGCTTCGACCTGCTCTGGAAACGCAGCACTATAGCAACTTGCGATTAAAGCACCAAGTGAATGCCCTACTAATATCAGTCTGTTTGGCGATAATTCGTCCAACAACTGATATAAATCGGCAATATAGTCGTGAAAGGGGTAATAGTTATCGTGAGATTTATGACTCGATAAACCGTGACCAAAATGATCGATGGCGAGGAGGTGTAAGTGAGGATTAAGTTGGTTCAACTGCTCCATGAGCGCTTTAAAGCTGCCCGCATTATCTAACCACCCATGAAGAAAAACGACTGACAAGTCAGCCGTTTTCTCGTTCCCTATCTCAAGGGCTGCCATTTTGCCGGCAGGAAGCTCGAATTGACGCTCATGCATCGCAGATTATTTGACCTGTTTTATCACTTTACCGTCTTGTGGGAAATCATTACGCCACATGCGGCAGTTAATCGAGTAACATGGGTAAAAGTAGGTTGGCGAGTCATACATGCGTACACGTTCTTCAATTTTCCACAAACGGTAGCCTTGCCCCTTAATGATCGGGAATACGTATTCGTGCTCACCAATCTTTCCTTCTTCTTCTCCGGCGCCTTTACCTACAACCGTCAACAAGCGGCCTTCACTAAAGGCGACGGGCTCTAAATAGCCATCAAAATAGGCGACAAAACGTCCCGTTGGCTCTTCATCAATATCCGGTTTACCAGATTTACTGATTGGTAGGTTTACGATTTCTAGACGGGTTTTATCTTTGAAGTTATCCACTTTAGCGATGATTCCACCAAGACGAACATCTTCACTCACTTGCCCCTGAGACTCAGCGAAAGCTTTATAATCAGTAACGACTTGTTCTGTGCTGGCATTTAACTCCTCTGGCAACGAGCTACACGCAGACAAACCAACCGTAGCAAATAATGCGAGAAAAAACCGTCCAAAAACCTTCATAAACCACCTTTCAATATTAGTAACCCCAAGCTGGGGAGATCTCACACGTAAATATCGACACCAAGTAATTGAGCCAGTTCCTCTTTTTTAGTTCGATTCATGACATCCATGTACTGCTCCATTGCTTTACGTGCGCTCCCTTCAGGAAGGTCATATTGCACTTGAGCTCGGTGAATTTGGGACTCATCCACGTGTTTTATGGAGTGCGCCACAGCGTTAGCAACCTTTGAAGGCTGACCTACAGGCTGCTTTGTTTGTGATTTATCTACCTGCTTCTTTTTGCTGACTTTATTAGTGCGATTTGCACCGGGAATCAAAGAAGGAGGCAAGCCATTAATCGACGCCATAGCACTCCATAAAAATACAGGGCAAACGCCCTGCTTTTTGTCAGGTTAATGAAAAACGGACTATTCGCGACCAGGAAGTTTTTTCCATGTCACATTATCGCGTAGATAAACTGGGCTAGAATCTTCTACCGGCACAGTATTACCCTTTTTAAATTCTTGTTCAGCAAGAATCACGATGTCTTGTGAATCAGGGTACAGAACCTCGCCATGCGTCAAATTAAATGGTAGGTCTGCTAATACTTCTTGGTATGCATCCCAACCAGTACCTGCTGTCGTCCACATTTTGTCGTCTGCCTGTGCTTCTTCAGTTAGACGTGCTGGTGGAATAACACACTCTTCATCAATACCAACCCATTCACCATTGTCTTGACGAGAATAGCGCGCCCAATAAACTTCACTCATACGTGCATCAATGGCAACAGCGACATTGGTCACACCATGTAAACGATGGCTACCTTGAGCCATCGCAGCCAGCGTTGAAACGCCGATCATAGGCAAGTCAGCGCCGAACGCCAAACCTTGTGCGATACCAATACCGATACGAACGCCAGTAAAGCTACCTGGACCACGTCCAAACGCTAACGCATCTAGCTCTTGTAGAGTCAGGCCAGCTTCTTTTAGTACTTCATCAACCATTGGCAGTACTTTTTTGGTGTGATCGCGTGGTGCAACCGCGCTACGTGAAATCACTTGATCATTAGCCAACAACGCAACTGAACAGTTTTCAGTCGCTGTATCGATAGCAAGAATTTTTGCGCTCATTTAACTCTCTACAACTCTAATTTATTGGGTTATGCCTCAGCACTTGCGTCTGTGACAGATTGTTCTGCTTTCAGGAATGCTTTGATTCCATCTAAGTCTCGCGTCCTTGGGATAGGTGGTAGGCTTCCGAGGAAAATACCACCATAGTCTCGCGTGACGAGGCGGTTATCACAAATGATCAACGCACCGTGATCCTTCTGATCTCGAATTAATCGCCCTACTCCCTGCTTTAACGTAATCACTGCATCCGGGATTTGTACTTCAGCAAATGGTTCACCGCCACGTAATCGACAATCCTCGATACGGGCTTTGAGTAACGGATCGTCAGGGGCGGTAAACGGTAATTTGTCGATAATAACACAGCTCAGCGCATCACCTCTAACATCAATCCCTTCCCAGAAAGCGCCTGTCGCCACGAGTAAAGCGTTACCCAGTTCCATAAACTCCGCCAAGGTTTTCTGCTTACTCATCTCCCCTTGCATTAACACAGGCAGCTCAAGTACTTCTCGGAACTTCTCACCTAGTTCACGCATCATGCTGTGCGAGGTACATAAAAAGAAGCAGCGACCATCATTTTCTTCAATCACCGGAGCAAGCATTCGGACTAACTTATCCGCTAAGCCGTTACTGTTTGGCTCTGGCAGATACCTTGGCACACAAAGGCGCGCTTGTTTTTGATAATCAAAGGGGGACGGCAGAGAAAATTGCTTTGTAGGCTTGAGGCCAAGGCGCTCAATAAAGTGCTTGAAGTCGCCCGATACGGCTAGAGTTGCTGACGTGAAAATCCACGCGCCTTGTTTAATCTCTATTTGCTCATGGAACTTGTCCGCGACAGAAAGAGGCGTAATGTGCAGAGCGAAATGACGAGGCGAGGTATCGTACCAGTATGAGTAACCAGTAATATCGACATCACATACCCGGTCGATGCGGCCTTTGATCAAATTGGCTCGTTCAAAGGCGGTATCCAGTAATTGACTGCGCCCTAAGGCTATTTTGAGAACATCAATCGCCAATTCGAGGCTATCAGTTAAGCGCAATAATTCTCGCTTAATAGAGCCTGATTGCAACGCCTCACGCCAGTTGCCACGAAAGCCTGGCTCACCCAGTACAATCCGCATGTCCATTGCGCTTTGCATGAGTTTGTCGCCCACTTTTTGCAATTGACGCATATCTTTGGCTTCGGTGCGGTAGGCTATTTCAATGTCTTTGGCAAGATCGTGAATTTGGCGGCTTGAAACTGACTGGCCGAAATATTCGCTCGCAATATCTGGCAACTGATGAGCTTCATCAAAAATAAACACATCGGCTTCTGGGATCAGTTCACCAAATCCTGTTTCTTTGATCGCTAAGTCAGCAAGAAATAAGTGATGGTTCACCACAACAATGTCGGAATCCATGGCTCGCTTACGCGCTTTCAATACAAAGCAATCGGTGTAGCTCGGACACTCTTTACCTAAACAGTTATCATTGGTTGAAGTGATGGTCGGAATGATCATGCTGTCTTCTGGCAGATCATCACAATCACCAAGGTCACCTGTTTTGGTTTCTGATGACCAAGCACGCACTTTAACCAGTTGAGTTAATAACGTCGGGTCAGATTCATTAGTGTGGCTTTCGACCATTTGGCGGCTCAAACGATCCAAACACAGATAGTTAGAACGCCCTTTTAATAACGCCACTTGACCATAAAAACCAAGCGCATTGACCATGAGCGGTAAGTCACGATGGTACAACTGCTCTTGCAAGTTTTTCGAGCCTGTACTGATGATCACTTTTTTACCGCTCAACAGCGCTGGGACTAGGTAGGCGAAGGTCTTACCGGTTCCGGTTCCAGCCTCTACCACCAACTGGGTTTGATCTTTGATCGCACTGCTGACGGCTTCCGCCATATCGATTTGTGGCTGACGAGCTTGAAAGCCCGGAATGGCCTTACCTAATGCGCCATCAGAGGAAAAAGTTTTTGCGATCATGCTTGGTATTGAGTTTGAAAAATTATCGAGAGTATATCAGAGGAATAGGAGTGACATCAGCCCACAATCTGGCCAGCTTGCGGCGACGCACGGATATTTTGTTGAAACCAACGTAAGAATAGATTATTTATGGTGAAACATGGCAGTACAGTTACACCCGCCTGGGAATAATAACAAATTCGTACGCTAAAATATTAATGCATGGAAGTACCTGATTTATGGAAAAGAAAACACTGTTGACCCACTGTTCTGACGCCCCGGGTCTCATCTCGAAAATCACTAACATCTGTTACAAGCACCAACTCAACATCGTTCACAATAACGAATTTGTTGATAATACCAGTGGCCACTTTTTCATGAGAACGGAGCTGGAGGGGTACTTCAACGATCAAACGTTTCTTGCCGACTTGGACCAAGCCCTCCCGCAAGGCGCTAAGCGTAAATTGGTTGGCTCTCGCCGTAAGCGCATCGTCATTCTCGTCACAAAAGAAGCGCATTGTTTAGGCGATATTTTGATGAAAACCTACGATGGAAGCCTAGATGTTGAGATCGCTGCTGTGGTGGGGAATTACGACAAACTGCAAACTCTCACTGAGCGCTTCGACATTCCTTACCACCACGTGACCCATGAAAACCTTAGCCGTGAAGAACACGAGCAGAAGATGCTAGAAGTGATCGACCAATACGATGCTGACTTTTTGGTGTTAGCTAAATACATGCGCGTATTGACGCCTACGTTTGTTGAGAAATACCACCACAAAATCATTAATATTCATCACAGCTTCTTACCTGCTTTTATTGGCGCTAAGCCATATCAACAAGCTTACGATCGCGGTGTGAAAATCATCGGTGCAACGGCACACTTCGTGACTAATGATTTAGATGAAGGGCCGATCATCAAGCAAGACGTAATTCCTGTCGACCATACATTCAATGCCCAAGATATGGCACAAGCGGGACGCGATGTAGAAAAGAATGTGTTGAGCAAAGCGTTGAATAAAGTCATTAACGACCACGTCTTTGTTTATGGAAATAAAACAGTGATCCTGTAATCCCTCCGCACTAGTTACAACGAGAATGAAACCCGTCCAACTTGGCGGGTTTCATCTTTTCAGGGATATCCCCCCCGACTCTAACCATCAAAATTAAACCGATATATTATAATTTTTCATTTCACTACAACTATTTACTGAGAGAATGATTCTGTTTATCATTTGGCCCCCCTTATAATAAACCATGTTAATATTACGGAATTAAAATGAAAAAAACGTTAGTGGCTTTTCTGATTGGGCTGACTTTGCCAGCAACCACAATCGCAGATACTCTTAAGCCTGTTCAGAATGATGTATCCACTCGCATTATTGGCGGCGAGCCAGCTAATACTTCCGACTGGAAGTTTATTGCTTCACTGGTCCGTAAAGGACAGCCAACATCTATTGGTCACTTCTGTGGCGGTAGTTTCCTTGGTGGAAAATACGTATTAACTGCTGCGCACTGTGTGGAAGGTCTTAATGCGGACGATATTGATATCGCTCTTGGTCTTTATGATCAAAACAACGAGTCTCACGCGCAGCGCATCGCGGTTAACAATATCTACTCGCATACTGCATATAACAGTAATACAACGAACAATGACATCGCTCTTATCGAATTAGAACGCAATGTCGATAGCGCGACTATCGATCTGGCAACGCCAGAGCTTTTGGATAGTGTACGCGTAGGAGATAAGTTGCACGTGGCTGGATGGGGAAATACGTCCACGACAGACAGAATATACCCAACCGTTTTACAACAAGTAGATTTGGAATACGTAGATCGAGCTACCTGCCAAAACCTACCAGGAAACTACTCTAATGTATCAGATGACGGCATTTGCGCCGGATACTATTGGGGAGGTAAAGATAGCTGCCAAGGAGATAGCGGCGGTCCGCTCATCGTTGATGATAACGGCATCAACAAATTACTAGGCGTAGTCAGTTGGGGGGATGGATGTGCTCAACCAAATGCTTATGGTGTTTATGCAAACGTCGCTCATTTTCAGCATAACGGCTGGATAGATAGTCATCGTAATACTATCAGCTACACTCAGTATCGAGATCTTCATTTCGTTGAGCGAAAAGCGCAGCAAGAGACCTTTACTATTCGTAATGACGAGGTGAATACGCCAATCAACATCACGGGCGTTACCCTAACAAGCGGAATCAGCCTCGCCAAAAATACCTGTACTGCGACACTGGCACCATCTCAGAGCTGTCAAATTACGGTAGGCTACTACCCAAGCTACTCGCACTCAGTTGAAACGATTGAAGTCTCTACTGATCATCCGAAACTATCTAAACTTTCGACTACCTTAATATATAGTGGTATTGATAAAGCAAGCAGCTCATTGAGCAGTGCCGTTACGCTAGCTGGCGCAAACGTGTACACCAATGAACACGCTTGGACCGCTGAAAATGGCGTACTTCAGTCAGCAGACATGGGAACGTCTGCTGGCGCATCCATCTTGTATTTAACCGATCTTCCAAAAGGCAAACTATCAATGGACTTTAAAGTCTTGTCAGATGGTTTCGATGTTTTTGTCGTTTACGTCAATGGCCAAGAGTATGACTACACTCGCCAGCTTCTTGAGTACAATGAACTTTCTATCGATCTTTACCGGAAGTCAAACACGGTTACTTTTGCTTATCTGAAAAACTACGAGTTTAGCGGTGGTTACAACGCGCAAGCGTATATTCGCAATATCAAGATGTCAGTTAGTTCAGATAACACTAGCGAGAGCAGCGTAACAAAAACATCGAGTTCAGGCGGCAGCCTCTCAATTAGCCTATTAATGTTGCTAGCTGCAGGTCCTTTCCTGCGTCGCAAAAAAGGATAACAAGATGCAATATATACTCAAAACAATGCTGCTTGGTTTGAGCTCAATCAGCTTAGTCGCTTGCTCGGCAAATACAGAAATGCAGCAAGGTCTAGAGTCTGAACACCAAGCAATCATGGTTGAAGCGTACAGAACTAGCGATAGTCAAATTTCATTTATCGCCGAGTCTAATGGCTGCAGTAAGAACGATGACTTTAGCTTAAAAATAGAGCAAAACTCTTCAACGGAAGCCCTGCTCACAATCGTCAGGAACAAAGTGGATCATTGTAAACGAATGCCGTTTCCAAAGACTTTCACACTAACTCTAGATGAAGAGTTGAAAGGCAAAAAACTTTCCATTACCAACCCAAAAAGCAAGTCACCGGCTAAATAGTGATTCGCTTACGAAAGGGAGCCTCGGCTCCCTTTTTGCCTCTCGCAACTCAGCAATTTTCACTCTAGCGTTTTACGCCTGCTCAGACTCCACAATACGCTTAAGTGAATGCGGGTGCAGCTTGATACAAATGCCTTGGTACTTAAACGCCACGGTTGGGTTGTTCAAGCGTTCGCCTTCCCCTTTCGGGCTCGACAATTTGATCTTCACACCCAGCTCTTTTAACTCATCAAAACGCGCGCCAAACGCTGGGTAAGTGTGTTTCAAATCAGCAAGAAACTCATCTGCGGTTTCGGCATGAGACGGAATCACAAACTCCACATGTTCCCAGCTTTCATTTGGGTAGATTTTGCCTTCCGCAGGGTATGGCAGCTCCAGACACTCAATCTTCCAGCCACGGCTTTCCAACGCTTTGTCGAATTCGATAACGATGATCGGGCGACCGTTTATTTTCGCTTGTGAAATCACCTTACCGTATTGATTCCATGCTTCATGCGCGGCTTTCGCTGTTTCAGTATCATTAATACGCAGCGCAATATGGTCAGCTTGAGCAAAGCTCAGATCCAGTTTTAACAGGGTTGCAAGCTCTTCAATCTTCGCCATAAATGCGTCCAGATCTTGGATCATCAATTCAGGCGTTAGGCGCTTTTCAACTAGTTGAGTCGTCATTATGGCTCTCTTATGGGGCGATTTATCTCATTACTTTGAGCGCAATAGTAAACGCAAACTAAGCCACATTTCCATTCAATCGAAAAAGTAAAAATTTCGCCTATTCATCTCTGTATGAAAAGCAATAAAGTTGTTATGATTAGCCCCATTTTTGTGAACTCTAACAGAGCTCGGCGTACATTCTGCCGAGTTCTTTGTCCTTGAATTGAAGGAAACGCGTGTGAATATCCAAGCACTTATTAATGACAAAGTATCTCAGGCTCTAGAAGCCGCTGGCGCACCTGCAGGTAGTCCTGCAGCCGTTCGCCAATCAGCAAAGCCACAATTTGGTGATTACCAAGCAAACGGCGTAATGGGCGTTGCTAAAAAACTGGGTACTAACCCACGAGAATTTGCACAGAAAGTACTGGATGTTCTAGACCTAGATGGTATTGCGAGCAAAACAGAAATCGCTGGCCCTGGTTTCATCAACATTTTCCTAAGCGAAGAGTTCCTTGCGAAACAAGCCGACGCGGCGCTAGCAGACGAACGTCTTGGCGTAGCTAAAGAAGAAGCGCAAACCATCGTTGCCGACTACTCTGCACCAAACGTAGCAAAAGAAATGCACGTAGGTCACCTGCGTTCAACCATCATCGGTGATGCAGTGGTACGTACGCTTGAGTTCTTAGGTCACAAAGTGATCCGCGCGAACCACATCGGTGACTGGGGTACTCAGTTCGGTATGCTTATCGCAAACCTTGAGCGCGTACAACAAGAGTCTGGCGAAGTTTCTATGGAACTTGCGGACCTTGAAGGCTTCTACCGCGAATCGAAAAAGCTATACGATGAAGATGAAGAGTTCGCAGTAAAGGCGCGAAACTACGTGGTAAGACTGCAAAGCGGTGACGAGTACTGTGCAGAAATGTGGAAAAAACTCGTTGATGTAACCATGATCCAAAACCAGCGCAACTACGACCGTCTAAACGTGTCACTGACTCGTGACGACGTAATGGGCGAAAGCATGTACAACGACATGCTTCCTAAGATCGTTGCAGACCTAAAAGAACAAGGTCTTGCCGTTGAAGATGATGGCGCGCAAGTTGTATTCCTAGATGAATACAAGAACAAAGATGGCGAACCAATGGGCGTTATCGTTCAAAAACGCGATGGCGGTTTCCTATACACAACAACAGATATCGCATGTGCAAAATATCGTTATGAAGAGCTAAGCGCAGACCGTGTGCTTTACTTCATCGACTCACGTCAACACCAGCACCTAATGCAAGCTTGGACGATTGTTCGTAAAGCGGGCTATGTGCCTGAGTCTGTATCTCTTGAGCACCACGCGTTCGGCATGATGCTGGGTAAAGACGGAAAGCCATTCAAGACTCGTGCGGGTGGTACCGTTCGTTTGGCAGATCTTCTGGATGAAGCAGAAGTTCGCGCAGCACAGCTGATCGAATCTAAAAACCCTGAACTAGATGCGGAAGAAAAAGAGAAGATCTCTAAAACAGTTGCAATGGCAGCGGTTAAATACTCTGACTTATCTAAACACCGTACGACTGACTACGTGTTCGATTGGGACAACATGTTAGCGTTTGAAGGCAACACAGCACCATACATGCAATATGCATACACTCGTGTAGCTTCAATTTTCGCTAAAGCTGGTGTTGCTATGGATGCTCTCCAAGGTGACATCAAAATCACTGATGAGAAAGAGAAAGCACTTATTGCTAAACTTATGCAGTTCGAAGAAGCGGTGCAATCTGTTGCTCGCGAAGGCCAACCACACATCATGTGTAGCTACCTATTCGAACTAGCAGGTCAGTTCTCTAGCTTCTACGAAGCGTGCCCTATCCTAGTTGCTGAAGACGAAGCAGTGAAACAAAGCCGTCTGAAACTAGCTGCGCTAACAGCGAAGACCATCAAGCAAGGTCTGTCTCTACTGGGTATCGATACTCTAGAGCGTATGTAATCCGCTTTTACGTAGTTAGCTTAAGTAGCACAAGCTAAATGATGACGAAGGTTGACGTGAAAGCGTCAACCTTTTGTTTTATCTGTCGTATACTACTTCAAACTAAAAATTAATCGGACAGCAATAATGAGTTTTGAACTTCATCCTCAATTGGCAAAAGACACTTCGGTGATTGGTCACTTCCCACTTTGCGTCGCGCTTCTTCATAAAGATAATGCTGTGCCATGGGTTATCTTGGTGCCTAAACGCGAAAATTTGAAAGAGCTACACCACTTGCCAATGCAAGAGCAACAACAGTTTTTGCTCGAATCTCAAGCGGTAAGCCAAGCACTCGAAGCGACATTCCGCCCAGACAAGTTAAACCTTGGTGCCCTAGGTAACATGGTGCCACAGCTGCACATTCACCATGTTGCTCGCTTTAAAGACGATATGGCATGGCCGGGACCAGTTTGGGGTAACACCAAAGGTGAGTTTCGTACTGACGAAGAACAAGAAGAGATTCTTAACCGAATTCGTAATGTGTTGTCGTTAAGCTCTATCTTCCGTAAAGCGTAACCGTTATATAACTTTTAATTCAGGCAGAAAGTAAAAAGCCGCATCATTGCTGATGCGGCTTTGTTGTTTTTGCGCGATGGTTCATTGCTCTTACTACATGGTTACGGTAAGTGACAAACCATCGTGCTTTGTGACTGCATAGCGTATTCGCGTTATATGATGAGCTTTATTTGTATCTACCAAGCGAGAAATGCGACCTTTGTTAATCCATACACTTAACATGGCGTCTGCACCGTCTTCACTCATTCCGAACTGTTTTGCTAGCTCAGATTGGGAAACCGTTCCTTTTTCGGCAATATATTGATAAAGCTCTTTTAAAATCATACGACTTGCGCCTCAAACTCGCCTTGATGTTTCTTGCCTACGCGCTTGAAAACGCGGTACATGCCAAAGAAAATCGCAATAATTATGGCAATCCAAACGCCGCTGGTGATAGGGCTATCAGCGAAATGCATAAGCTGATGATAGAAAGTCGCACTCAAGTACGCGAGCCCCATTGTCCATACCGCTATAAAGCGCGCAAAGTTATTGCCGAATTCTCGAACATAGGCACCCATCGCAGCCACACAAGGAGTGTAAAGTAAGATAAAAACTAGGTACGCAAAAGCAGCATGACCAGAAACAAATTTCTCTTTTATGTTACCAAAGATCGATTCATCAATTTCTTGCTCCTCTGCGACTGCATGAGAATCTGCTAAATCACCGACGTCAATCCCCAGAGGATCAGAATAGCTCAGCCCTGCTAGGTTTTCAGGAATGCTCATCACCGCTTCTTCTAGGCTACCCATAAGATCAAATTCTGCATCCTCTCCATCGGTTGGCGTAGTATATAAGCTGTTCAATGTGCCCACGACTGCCTCTTTCGCGAAGATACCAGTAATAATACCAACCGTTGCTGGCCAGTTATCCTCTTGAATACCAATTGGTGCAAACACTGGCGTCACAACCTGAGCGGCTTTTGATAGAACCGATTTATCACTGTCTTCATTACCGAATGTACCGTCAGTTCCTAGCGAGTTGAGGAAGCTCAAGATAGCAACAACCACTACGATGGTTTTACCTGCACCCAATACAAACCGCTTAAGTTTTTGCCAAGTTTTGATCACGACGTTCTGCAATGTCGGAAGCTCATAGTCAGGCATTTCCATCACCAAGCTATCACTGCTGCCAGGATACAGCGTGTGCTTGAGGAACAAACCGGTAAACACCGCGGCGACAATACCAAGTAGGTAAAGTGCAAACACAATGTTTTGACCAGAGCCTGGGAAGAAAGCGGCAGCAAATAAAGCGTACACAGGTAAGCGAGCACCACATGACATAAACGGTGCCATCGACGCAGCCAACTTGCGCTCACGCTCTTGGTCTAGCGTGCGCGTTGCCATGATTGACGGAACGTTACAGCCAAAACCAAGAACCAAAGGGACAAACGCTTTACCCGGCAAGCCGATTTTCTGCATCACTTTATCAAGCACAAACGCAGCGCGTGCCATGTAACCCGAGCTCTCAAGCACAGCAAGGAATAAGTACAAACACGCTATGACCGGGATAAAGGTCGCAACTGTTTGAATACCGCCGCCTAAACCATCAGCAATCACCGTAACTAGCCATACGGGGAGGTGACCATCTAATAAGTGATGTCCACCATCAACCAGCAATGCGCCTACACCAATGTCAAAAAAGTCGATAAATGCACTACCGATGTTAATCGAGAACATAAACATCAAGTACATAACCACAAAGAAGAATGGGATCCCAATCCACTTGTTCAAAATAAACTGGTCGAGTTTTTCAGTCACGCTACGGCTTAATTTGCCTTCGCTTCGGCGAACTTTTTTACACTGTTCATGCAGGTATGTGTACTTGGTATCCGCGACATGCAAATCGATATCCAAGTCTAAAGTCGCAATGACTTCCAATACTTTGCTTCTATCAATATCGGAAAGGCTATTGAGAACCATCGTGTCTTTTTCAAGCGCACGAATCGCTAATGCACGATGGGCGACGGTTTGATCGTTAAAAAGTGCGGAAACAGTTTGAATCGCCGACTCCATCTTTTCACCGTAATGCAAAGATAGCTCTTTAAGCGCGACCCCTTGAACGATGGACTTATGAAGTTTTTCTTTAAACTCTGCAACTTGAGTTTTATTGGTTGCAGATAAACTTACTACAGGACAACCTAACGTTTTCTCAAGCTCTGAAACGTTAATCATTTGACGTTCACGTTTTAGCGCATCCATTTTGTTGAGAACAACAATCATAGGACGGCCAAGTTCGCGAAGTTGCAACGTCATATATAAGCTGCGCTCTAAACTCGTGGCATCAACCACGTTGATAATGAGATCAGCAGGATGAGTTAGAACCGCACGCGATGCAATGGATTCGTCAATACTATTGCTATCATTACCACTGTCTAACGAGTAAATGCCAGGGAGGTCAGTGAGCAAAAACTCGTCACCCGCATGTTTGAATTGTCCCGTTTTCTTTTCAACGGTGACGCCTGCCCAGTTACCAACTTGCTGTTTTGCGCCAGTCAAACCATTAAATAGCGTCGTTTTACCACTATTAGGATTACCTACGGTAAGCACTTGATATTGCATTACACTCGCTCCACTTCAATTTTCTGAGCAATGGTTTCTCGCAATGCGACAGACACACCACGGACTTCGACTTGTAAAGGATCGCCCATTGGAGCACGTCGAATCACTTTGACTTCTGTATTGGGAAGCAGCCCCATTACCATGAGTTTCTTTCTGATATCTGATGAAAGACCATCTAACAACCGAATCGTCACCGTATCGCCAGGATTAATCTCTGATAACTTCATAGTGGCCCTTAAGAGTATTGCTAATGAGAAATATTATTATTTAATAAGTTTAGGCTGCCAATATTACTCTTCTATAACCCTTCAATCCTTGTGTGAAATCAAAGATTTCATAAATGTTTTCATGCTTTCAAACGTCAACTCCGTAAATTTCCTCTCGTTATTTACGTCAAAATTAACAATTAAAAATCACGATCAATGAAATAAAAATGTCACAAACAAAGGGCAAAAATAAAAAATTAAATACAAAACAATAACTTAGTTGGAACTTAAAACTTTGTCGCTTTTCTCATATCAACATGGCGTTATTTTTATAAGAAAAATAAGTAACCTCTCGTATAGTTACTCCATCGAGAGGGCAACCTCTCAAATGAATTCCAGAGGTGGCATGGCAACATGTCACTCCGGCAGCAAGCGAAGGTGTCATTGACACCCGTGGTATAGTCCCCCCGGCTATACCACGATATTTTTTTTCATCTCTCTCTAAACTCTTTATCTTATCCACCTTTTCAGCACAGTTCTGTTTTCACGAATTTCGCATACCCCCACTACTCAAATGAACCAACGCACTCTAGATACAAAAATACAACCATTCATCTATTTGTCGCCGTAGGTAAATCCGTCCTCTTAAGCCATGTATGGTTATAGCTAAGAACAGCGCTACTAACAGATAGAGCGTGACCGTGCTTACGTATTGAGAATGGATTTGTAGGCTAGATGTGATGAAGAAGCAATGAGAATCACTGCATTGGTAGCTCTAGCAATAGTAGAGCACTATAAGCAGCTCCCCAGTCTTTTGAATATTCACTAGGGAGTGTGTAATGAGGTTTTTTAGTTGGTTTCTTGGCTTTCTTGAGTCAAAGCAAACTTGGAAGGAGGCAAACCAAAATGCAATTTAAACTTTTGGCTAAAGTAAGAAGGATCATTAAAGCCGCAGTTAAACGCTACTTCGCTGATTTTCTCGCCCGCTAATAACTGCTCACACGCCGTTTCTAAACGAACTTCGGTTACATAATCTTTTAACGTTCTTGACGAGGCTGATTTAAAGCGCCTCTGTAAAGAGCGTTCTGACATGAACAGCATTTTAGCCGCTAAAGCAGTACCAAACTCAGGGTCATGGTAATGCTCAGCCACCAGCTGATAGACTTTTTGCAACCATTCTTTCTCTGGGGTCACTTTATCTTCGACGATAGGTTCAGACTCAAATTCTTGCAAAGATTCATCCACATAACTCATTTCCTTCGCAGTTGGCCATGTAATTTCGATTTTATTTTGAGCGTCGGAAGTAAACACCGCCAAGTATCCTCCACTCGTTGTCACTAACTGGGCAAGATGATCAATACTCAATTCAGAGTGGTTCATATTAGATGGACGCCCGGTCGTGACTTTATTAGGCAGTTGCGTCCCATAATCAAGAAAACTCAATGAAACAATATCATTGCCCTCTTCTAGCATGATTCTCACCGTTTGGCCTCGGAAAGAACGCTTGATGATATTGGCAAAAATGCTGTTGAAGATAACATCAAGGTTAAAGCTTTCCAGAGCAATTCGACTTGTTTTTCTCTCATCTTCAAGCTCCACCATAATCCCAGCCTTCGCAAAATCATCTTGCCATACATCAACCACCGATTGAGTTATCTGACTCAAATTGTAATTGTGACTACCGCCGCTAGCTTCGCCAGGAACACTTTTTAACTCATTTAATTGCCATGTCGTTTTCGCCAGATGATCTTCCGTAGCTGCATCCAAAGGTATGGGTAATTTTGACGCTATAAAATCCACACTGGACTTAATAGATTGCGCCACGTGATCAACCAACAGGTTTCTGACTTGAATCTGTTTACGTAGCTGTTGGTTACTCGTCAACAACACTCGGCTTTGATGCCTCAACTGGTTAGTTTTGAGTGTCACTTGCGCAGCTAAATCACGGTTAGCCTGTACAACATAGCGAGAACGCCAGTACATAAGTAGTGCAACCATGGCAATACTCGCGACCACAAAACCTAAAATTGCGAGTTGCGATAAATACCAAGGATTAAGCACAATAAAATACGACTCGAGCCCAACCAATCCAGCAGCGACTTGAGACTCATTACTTACCTGTAAATGGTATTCACCGGAATTGAGATGCTCTAGAGTCAGTTGGCCTCCCTCTAGCGCTTGCCAAGGATCATCGCTATTCAATCGATAATACAAATTTTGGCTGTCTGGTTTTGGCATCACGCCAAATAAGAAACTTAGAGAAGAGCCATACGGTAATTTTATGCCATTCAAATCGGCGCTACCAACTTGTAGAACCTCGTTTTCAAGCACAACTTGGCTCACGATAAACTTCGACTCTGGAGGGTTGGACACAAGCAGCTTGGATGCTTCAGCTTTTACCAACCCGTATTTCGACCCTAGGACGAGCTCTCGCTCACCACCTTCTTTTTGCTGTATAACACTGCAAATTCCTGGTAGAAACTCGTTGTTCATTAAGCCAGACGCCGATGAATAATGTTTCACTAATTCACCCGAAAGGTGGTAATAGCTTAATCCGACAGAAGAGGCTAACCACACACCTTGCCTGTCTCTGATCAAGCAAGCAGGTCGCGCGTTGGGCACACTCATTTCAACAACATGTTTCTCGTCACTTCCTTTAATCGTTTTAAAAACGCCGTAAGATGACGCAAACCACTGACTGCCATCAACCGCCGTGACCATGTCTAATGATTCACCAAATTTTTCGGAATAGCGGATGAACTGGATGTTTTCATTGCTGTATTGATAAACCCCATGATCGGTCCCTATCAATAGAGAATCTTCAGTGTCGTATAAACGCGTAACCTTAGCTGGTAAGTACTGACTTACTAGCCACTCACTTCCAAAGTTTCTTACGCTTTGCTTGGTTATATCAACATTGTAAAGATGGTATCCACTTGATACCCAGAGACGATCATTACCATCTACAGTCACGTGCTCCACTGCGTGTCCAGCCATAACCTGTAAATAAGGAAATGTCACTTTGTTAAGACCATTCAACTCAAATATTTCGAGCCCTTTAGAGGTCGCAAGCCAAAGCATCCCACCTTGAAATGCAAATTCATTGATCTGCGAATCAAGCTCCAAGACTTTGATATTGCCACTCTCACCTGTCCGATAAAGCTTTCGGTCATCCGCGAACCAAAGCGCATCACCAGGTCCTGTGGAGCTTTGTCGAATTCGCCCTGATAAGGTTTGCGAGTCATAACTACTGAAGGTTACTCGTTCAAACTTTTTACTAAACAAGGAGTAATAACGAATGCCTTGGTTAGTCGCGATCCACATCCCTCCCATGTTGTCACTCAGTAGCGAATAGATCTTTGTATTATCCAGCTCCAGTTCAAGAAAGCTTGCAGGCTCGACTTCTGTCACTTCGCCTGACAAGAATGAGTATAAATACAGACCATGCTCAGTCCCCACCCAGTACTCTTGATTTGTCTCAGCGAAAGTCAATACATGAGAACCGCCAATCTTAATCACCTCTTTATCAGGTTGATAAATATTGAAAATTAATGCCCCACGCAACGTTCCTACCAGAATTTCTCTGCGCGTGTGTGAGTAGTAGATCTTTTCAATGTAGTTCTGACCTGAAGCGACTACATGATCAAACTTATCTCCTTCTGAAAGATAAAAGCCAGAAGTTGTAGCAAGTGCCCACTTCTCTTCGAGCAGAACCGCATCGTTAATATAAACATAGCTATTGTTGCTATGTTGATAGAGCTGCAACAAAGAAAAGGACTTTAACTCGCTAGTATCGATGTTGTAAGTATAAAAATGTGCGCCATCACTAACCCAAATATAATCTTCAGAAGAACCGATTTTTCTTATTTGCGACCCGGGGTTTAAGCTAAAGACTAAACGTCTTTCTTGATTTGGATAAGTTTGATACACCTCATTCTCAACAAAGTTCCAGAACGAGCCTTCATGATAAGCCAGTTGCTTGGCAGACGTTTGTAAAAAACTGCCTGATTTAGGTAGGATATTTTGGCCATCATAAAACAACACCCGCCCATGCACGTCGTGAATCCACAAGCCCCCTTGCTCACCCAAGAACAATTTTTTAGCCGCAATAAAAGTACCCTTAACCTGAGTCGGCAAAGGGTAAAAGATGGCATTCGCATTATGAAGAGCAAATGCTTGGAAAGATAGGAAAAAGCCCAACAAGACAAGGGCTAATTGGCGTAGCAAGACGAAAACCTTTTATATCAATTTGTGCTCGGCGCTCACCGTCCATATCTTCTACAGCATGGACTTATACGGTTATTTTGAGCTGCTAATTATTGATAATGATATCTCAATTACTGTTTGAGAAAAGGCTCGCCTTGCCAAAGGTTGTAATTCTTACTACTGGATCACGTTAAAAGGACTATTCCTACACAACAACACTACTTAATCCGTCTTTTGGCTCAAGCACTGCTCAAAATTATTCGCCATATTGTTGAGAAAAGTAAAGTAACTGCCCGGTTTTGCTTCAATTGTGCTCCCTAATGGGTCAAGTTCACCTTTGGCAACTTTGCTACCTCGCATCACGCTCTGAACGACAGCTGGAGTAAACTGAGGTTCAGAAAACACGCAGGCTACATCTCCTGAACTTAACTTTTGACGAATTTGGATTAAGGTTTTTGCTCCCGGCTTACGATCCGGGCTCACGGTGAAGTGGCCCATTTGATTTAACTCATAACGCTCTTCGAAATAACCATAAGCATCGTGAAACACAAAGTAACCTTTGTCTTTCACTGGCGATAATTTTTTCTTGATCTCTAGGTCCGTCTGGCTGAGCTCAGTTTCAAATTTTTTAAGGTTTTCTTGGTACTGTGCTGCATTTTCCGGATCAAGTGATCCTAGTTGATTTACGACAACCTTGGCAACTTGTTGTGCTTGACTTACACCTAACCAAAAGTGCGGATCATGTGAACCATGATCGTGGCCATCATGGTCATGGTTGTGCTCACTATCAAACTCACGCAAATCTAGATCTGGAATTTGACTAATAGTCAGAGTATTCGATCTGTCTGACACGACTTTTTCCAGAAACGGTTCGAGATCATGTCCGTACCAAATGACTAAATCAGCAGAAGCGATTTTCTTAACATCCGATGGGCGTAAAGCGTAATCATGGGGCGAAGTGTTAGACTGCAGTAATACATCTGGCGAAGTCACCCCTTGAGTAAGCTCTGTCACTAATAACTGAATAGGTTTGATACTCGTTAGTACCGTTACTGCGTGTGCTGGCAACGTTAGCATCGCTGACGCAGCAAGAATTAATGCTCTTTTCATAGTTTTACTTGGGATATGGTGTAGAAAGTGTGATAATGTTACATTATAACATTATTGATTTGCAAATGAGTTTCATTCATGTCTTCCTTAGTCCATCTTGAGCACTTATGCGTCGAGTTCGATGGCCGCAGAGTTCTCGATAACATTAGTATGGAATTACAAAAGGGCAAAATAACAACCCTAATTGGTCCCAATGGAGCGGGAAAATCAACGTTAGTCAAAGTCATTTTAGGCCTTCAAAAACCGACTAGCGGCAAATTAAACCGACAAAGAAAACTAAAAATTGGTTATGTTCCTCAAAAATTGAAACTCAATGACTCTCTTCCATTGAATGTCACCCGTTTTCTAAATTTAGCAGGAAAATACAGTAAACAAGAATGTATTGATGCATTAAGGCTTGTTGGCGCTGAGCATTTAATTAGTAGTAACATGCATCGCTTATCAGGTGGTGAAAACCAACGCGTATTACTTGCGCGTGCTTTGCTTCAACGCCCAGAGCTGTTAGTGCTAGATGAACCTGCGCAGGGTGTGGATATTCAAGGTCAAATCGATCTCTACGATCTAATTGAAAGCATTCGTCACCGATTCGATTGCGGTGTATTTATGGTGTCACACGACTTACATTTAGTAATGGCCAAAACAGATGATGTCATTTGTCTGCATCACCATGTTTGCTGCTCTGGTTCACCTGCCACGATTACTCAGCACCCTTCTTACATCGCGCTATTTGGCAATGCAGCGAGAGAATCGCTCGCGTTTTATCATCACGACCACGAGCATCATCATCACGATTTATCCGGAACGCCAGTAACTGGCGATGCGACATCATGCTCCAACCATAAACACGGACATCATCACCATGATTGAGTTTCTTCTACCTTCTATTCTTGCTGGTATTGGCATCGCGATCATTGCAGGTCCTCTTGGGTCATTCGTCGTTTGGCGCAAAATGGCTTACTTCGGTGATACCCTGGCACATGCTTCATTGATGGGTTTGGCATTAGGCTTTCTGCTCAACGTGAACCTTTATCTTGCACTACTCGTTTGCTGTTTAGCACTCGCCGTATTGCTCGTGACATTGCAGAAACAACAACTGGTCGCAACCGATACGCTTCTGGGTATACTCGCCCATAGCGCATTATCTGTTGGTCTAGTTTCTGTTAGTTTCTTGGATAATGTCCGTGTAGATCTGATGAGTTACTTGTTCGGTGACTTACTCGCAGTATCTCCGCAAGATCTGATGTTCATTTACGCAGGTGTCGTTGCTGTTAGTGTGTGTCTTTACGTTTTTTGGCGACCTTTATTGTCGAGCACAGTTAGTGAAGAGCTTGCTGCCGTCGAGGGCGTCAATACAGACTTAGTTAGATTGGTGTTAATGCTTATGGTAGGTGTTGTGATTGCCGTAGGAATGAAGTTTGTTGGGGCACTTATCATGACTTCTTTGCTGATAATCCCAGCAGCAACAGCACGTAAGGTCTCTTCATCACCAGAGCAAATGGCACTGTTCGCATCTATTATTGGCTCTGTGGCAGTACTAATGGGGCTTAGCCTATCATGGCACTTCGATACGCCGGCTGGCCCATCAGTAGTAATCAGCGCAACATCTCTGTTTATGCTTAGCCAATTTATTCGCCAAAAATCGTAAAAAGTACCTTGATACAAAAAAGCCTAGCAATAATTGCTAGGCTTTTTTAGCTTTAAGCTTCGAGTTGGAAATTACCAGCCCGTTACTTCACGTAGACCTTGGCCGATCTCTGCTAGAGATTTCACAGTCTTAACGCCCGCCGCTTCTAGTGCAGCAAATTTGTCTTCAGCAGTACCTTTACCGCCAGAGATAATCGCACCAGCGTGGCCCATACGTTTACCAGGAGGAGCAGTTACACCAGCAATGTAGGAAACCACTGGCTTCGTTACGTTTTCTTTAATGTATGCTGCTGCTTCTTCTTCTGCAGTACCACCGATTTCACCGATCATAACAATCGCTTCTGTTTCAGGGTCTTCTTGGAACAGTTTTAGAATATCAATGAAGTTTGAACCTGGGATTGGGTCACCACCAATACCAACACAAGTAGACTGGCCGAAACCTTCGTCTGTTGTTTGCTTAACTGCTTCGTAAGTTAGAGTACCGCTGCGAGATACGATACCTACTTTACCTTTCTTGTGGATGTGACCAGGCATGATACCGATCTTACACTCGTCAGGAGTGATAACACCCGGACAGTTAGGACCGATCATACGAACGCCAGTTTCTTCTAGCTTCACTTTCACGTCGATCATATCTGTTGTAGGGATGCCTTCCGTGATTGTTACGATTAGCTCGATGCCCGCATCAATCGCTTCTAGAATTGCATCTTTACAGAAAGGTGCTGGAACGTAGATTACTGTCGCTGTTGCGCCAGTTGCTTCTACTGCTTCGCGAACTGTGTTGAATACAGGTAGACCTAGGTGAGTTTGGCCACCTTTACCTGGAGACACACCACCAACCATCTGAGTGCCGTATGCGATAGCTTGCTCTGAGTGGAAAGTACCTTGACCACCAGTGAAACCCTGACAGATTACTTTAGTGTCTTTGTTAATTAATACAGACATTATTTAGCCTCCGCAGCAGCAACAACTTTCTGAGCAGCATCCGTTAGCGACTCAGCAGCAATGATATCAACATCAGAATTAGCAAGAACTTCGCGACCTAGGTCAGCGTTAGTACCTTCTAGACGAACAACAACAGGTACGCTTACACCTACTTCTTTAACCGCACCGATAATACCTTCTGCGATCATGTCACAACGTACGATACCACCGAAGATGTTAACAAGTACCGCTTTCACGTTGTCATCTGATAGGATGATCTTGAATGCTTCAGCAACACGCTCTTTCGTCGCGCCGCCACCTACGTCTAGGAAGTTAGCTGGTTTGCCGCCGTGTAGGTTTACGATATCCATCGTACCCATTGCTAGGCCTGCACCGTTAACCATACAGCCAACGTTACCGTCTAGTGCTACGTAGTTTAGTTCCCACTGAGCTGCGTGTGCTTCACGCTCATCTTCTTGTGATGGATCGTGCATTTCACGAAGCTTAGGCTGACGGTAAAGAGCGTTTGAATCGATGTTGATCTTACCATCAAGACATAGCAGGTTGCCTTCACCAGTAACCACAAGCGGGTTGATCTCAAGTAGAGCAAGATCGTACTGGGCGAACATCGTGCCAAGACCCATGAAGATCTTAACGAATTGTTTGATTTGGTCGCCTTCAAGACCAAGTTTGAACGCAAGCTCGCGACCTTGGTAAGCTTGTGGGCCTACTAGTGGATCGATTGCAGCTTTGTGGATAAGCTCCGGCGTTTCTTCCGCAACTTTTTCGATTTCAACACCACCTTCTGTTGAAGCCATGAAAACGATCTTACGGCTTGCACGGTCAACAACCGCACCTAGGTATAATTCGTTTGCAATGTTTGAAGCTTCTTCAACAAGGATTTTTGTAACTGGCTGACCGTTAGCGTCAGTTTGGTAAGTCACTAGGTTTTTACCTAACCACTTTTGTGCAAACTCTTTAACGCCTTCTTTTGTATCGTGCAGCTCTACACCGCCCGCTTTACCACGGCCACCAGCGTGAACCTGACATTTAACTACTTTCTTTTCTGTACTGATACGGCCTGCGGCTTCAAAAGCTTCTTGTGGTGTATCACACGCGTAGCCTTCTGGCACAGGCAAACCGAATTCTGCAAACAGCTGTTTGGCTTGGTATTCATGCAAATTCATTTCGATATTCCGTTTGTTTTTCCCTTAAGGGATTTATTATTTCCATAACGCTGCAGTCTTGGCTGCTTGTACGTCTGTAGGGTCTTCTCAAATCAATCCCTCATCACGAGTCCTCATGGTGTGGGATTCAAATGAAGGCCAGACGTTGAGCCAGTCTAGCCATTGAAATTTTTAACGTCTAGCTACCTACGATAACTAGACGTTTTAGCGATATTAAACGTCTAATAGGAGACGTGCTGGATCTTCTAGCAACTCTTTAATCGTCACTAGGAAGCCAACAGACTCGCGACCATCAATTAGGCGGTGATCGTAAGACAGCGCTAGGTACATCATCGGCAAGATTTCAACTTTGCCATCCACTGCCATCGGACGCTCTTGGATCTTATGCATACCAAGAATCGCTGATTGAGGTGGGTTGATGATTGGTGTAGACATTAGTGAACCGAACACACCACCGTTTGTGATAGTGAAGTTACCGCCCATTAGCTCGTCTACCGTTAGCTTGCCATCACGACCTTTGATAGCCAGTTCTTTGATGCCTTTTTCAACATCAGCGAAACCAAGCTTGTCACAGTCTTTTAGGACAGGTGTAACTAGACCACGTGGCGTTGATACCGCCATGCTAATGTCGAAGTAGTTGTGGTAAACAATGTCATCACCATCAATCGAAGCATTTACTTCTGGGTAACGCTTAAGCGCTTCTGTTACAGCTTTCACGTAGAAAGACATGAAGCCTAAACGAATACCGTGACGCTCTTCGAACTGATCTTTGTACTGCTTACGAAGGTCCATGATTGGTTTCATGTTCACTTCGTTAAACGTCGTTAGCATTGCCGTGTTGTTCTTCGCCTCTAGCAGACGGTTAGCGACTGTCTTACGCAGGCGAGTCATTGGAACACGTTTTTGGCTACGAGCCGCTGCCGGCACGTCAACCACTGCTGGTGCTTCTTCTTTTGGCGCAGTTTTAGCGTTCGCAAGATGCGCTTCAATATCTTCGCGCGTAATACGACCACCAACGCCAGTGCCTTTCACTTGGCTTGCTTCTAAGCCATGCTCAGCCAATAAACGACGTACTGCTGGGCTTAGTGCATCATTGCTTTCTTCGCTAAGCGCAGCTTTATGACGTTTATCAGGAGATGCTTCCGTACTTTCTGTTTTGTCTGCGGTAGGCTCACCTGCAACTGCACCTGGCTTCAATTTAGCAATGATTTGTTTAGAAAGTACTGTCGCACCTTCTTCTTCAACGATAGCTTCCAAAACGCCTGCTTCCGGAGCTGGCACTTCTAGCACGACTTTGTCTGTCTCGATGTCAACCAAAACCTCGTCACGCTCTACTGCGTCGCCTGGTTGTTTGTGCCATGTCGCTACGGTTGCATCAGCAACTGATTCAGGTAAATCTGGAACCAGAATTTCAATTGTCATATCTGTTTCTTCCTTTCACTTCTAGTTCTTAATTCGAAGTTTTTGAGTTCACGTTCAGAGCGTCTTCAACCAACGCTTTTTGTTGTTTCAAGTGCACCGACATGTAGCCAACTGCTGGCGAAGCAGAAGCTGGGCGACCTGCGTATTTAAGATCTGCACCTGCAGGAATAGCGGCACGGAAGTTGTGTTGGCTACAGTACCAAGCACCTTGGTTCTGAGGCTCTTCCTGACACCACACGAAATCTTCAACGTTAGTGTATTGAGCAATCGCTGCTTGTACTTCTTCCATCGGGAATGGATAAAGCTGCTCGATACGCACGATAGCGACATCGTCTTGCTCGTTGTTACGGCGCTGTTCCAGTAGGTCAAAATAAACCTTACCTGAACAGAACACGACGCGTTTTACTTTGCTTGGGTCTAAGTCATCTACTTCTGGAATTGCAGATTGGAATGTACCGTCCGCTAAGTCTTCAATTGTCGAAGTACATAGAGGATGGCGCAGCAAAGATTTTGGCGACATAACAATCAGAGGTCGACGCATTGGGCGTACAACTTGACGACGAATCATGTGGTATACCTGAGCCGGTGTTGAAGGAACTACAACCTGCATATTTTGCTCAGCACACAACTGAAGGTAACGCTCTAGACGTGCAGAGGAGTGCTCAGGGCCTTGACCTTCGTAACCGTGAGGTAGAAGCATTGTGAGACCACATAAGCGTGCCCATTTCTGCTCACCTGACGAGATGAATTGGTCAATCACAACCTGCGCGCCGTTGGCAAAGTCACCAAACTGCGCTTCCCAAATAGTCAAACCACCTGGCTCTGCTGTTGCGTAACCGTATTCAAATGCCAATACCGCTTCTTCTGACAGTACTGAGTCAAACACTTGGAATGGCCCCTGATTGTCATGAATATTCGCTAATGGAATGTACGTACTTGCATCTGTTTGGTTATGAAGAACCGAGTGACGGTGGAAGAAAGTACCACGACCCGAATCCTGACCAGAAAGGCGAATACGCTTGCCATCATCAACTAATGTTGCATACGCCAATGTTTCGGCCATACCCCAGTCGATTGCTTTTTCACCGGTCATCATTGCTAGGCGATCGTTGTAAAGCTTATTAACACGGCTTTGCAGTTTATGGCTTTCTGGATACTGACAAAGACGATTACCCAACTCGATAAGACGCGTCTTGTCATATTTTGAATCCCACTCCATATCCCATTCATGCCCTAAGTAAGGGGACCAGTCTACAGAGTGCAACGCCATTGGACGCCATTCTTTAACCACCACTTCACCGCGGTCTAATGCGTCGCGGTACTCATTGACTAACTGAGTCGCTGTCTCGATATCTGATTCGTTTTTATCGATCAGAATATCCGCATACAATTTGCGTGGTGTAGGGTGTTTTTTGATTTTTTGGTACATCAAAGGCTGAGTCGCGTTTGGCTCATCGGCCTCGTTGTGACCGTGGCGACGGTAACACACCAAATCAATCACGACATCGCGCTTGAACTCGTTGCGGTAATCCAAAGCAATACGAGTAACAAAAGCAACCGCTTCTGGGTCATCGGCATTCACGTGGAAAATTGGCGCCTGAACCATCTTCGCGATATCTGTACAGTACATCGTTGAACGCGTGTCACGAGGGTTAGACGTCGTAAAGCCAACTTGGTTGTTAATAACGATACGCACCGTACCACCGACTTGGAAACCACGAGCCAGTGACATGTTGAACGTTTCGGCAACCACACCCTGACCAGCGATTGCAGAGTCACCGTGGATAGTGATAGGAAGCACTTTGCTACCTTGATTATCACCCAAGCGATCTTGGCGTGCTCGCACCGACCCCATGACTACTGGGTTGACGATTTCTAGATGCGATGGGTTAAATGCAAGAGCTAAGTGAACATCACCACCTGGGGTAGCAAAGTCGGCAGAGAAACCTTGGTGATATTTCACATCACCCGTGCCCCAAGTTTCGTCGTGTTTACCGGCAAACTCATCGAACAGATCTTGAGGCTTCTTACCAAGCACGTTCACCAGCATGTTCAAACGACCACGGTGAGCCATACCGATAACCACTTCACGCATCCCACTTGTTCCCGCGTGACGGATCAACTCTTTCGTCATCGGAATCAGTGCGTCACCACCTTCTAGAGAGAAACGTTTTGCACCTGGGAATTTCGCCCCGAGGTAACGCTCCAAACCTTCAGCGGCTGTTAGCTCTTCTAGGAATGTGCGCTTCTCATCTTTGTTGAATGATGGCTGGCCTACGACAGACTCAAGACGTTGTTGGATCCAACGTTTTTGCTCTGTGTCAGTCATGTGCATGTATTCAGCACCGATGGAACCGCAGTAAGTTTTGTTGAGGGCTTCATAGATGTCTTTCAACTTCATGGTTTCTTGCCCAACAGCAAAAGAACCTACGTTGAAAGTTTCTTCGAAGTCATCTTCGGTAAGATTATGAAAAGCAGGGTCTAACTCCGCCACGGTTGGGCGTTGCCATAGACCTAGTGGGTCTAATTCTGCAGCTTCATGTCCGCGGAAACGGTATGCGTTGATTAGCTGTAGAACTTTTACTTGTTTTGCATCGACATCTGGGTCACTAACTTGGACATTGTAATGCTTTGTTTCTCTAGCGAGTCGACGGAAGTAGTCACGGACACGTGAATGTGGTTGTTCTGCCACTTCTTCTGACGGCTTAGGTAAGCCTTCAAAAACACGTTTCCACTCCTCACTTACCAGATCGGGATCACTTAGATACAGTTCGTAGAGGTCCTCTACATACGTTGCATTGGCGCCAGCCAAGTGTGAAGACTCGAGCCATGCCTTCATCACGCCGTTGTGCATATTTTCCCTTAACCAGTAGTTTTCACGTTTGCTTCGGTCTTTGCCGAGCTATAAGAGCCGACCAGAACTAGTCGGCAATTTTTGTATTCTTTACTCGAAATATTCTTGAAGCAGTGAAGCGGTCATATCGGGTGATCCGCAACACTGCGACATTCCTAAGAGCGAGTAAATTAAACCGAGCGATTAACCAGCATCGACTTAATATGGCCGATGGCTTTCGTCGGATTTAATCCCTTAGGACAAACACTTACACAATTCATGATGCCATGGCAACGAAAAACGCTAAATGCATCATCAAGATCAGACAAACGTTCATCTGTTGCCGTATCACGGCTATCAATTAGCCAGCGGTACGCCGCAAGAAGACCAGCTGGACCGATGAATTTGTCAGGGTTCCACCAGAATGATGGGCAAGACGTTGTACAACATGCACACATGATACATTCGTACAATCCATCTAAATGCGCACGATCATCAGGCGATTGTAGGTTCTCGCGTGATGGTGGTAATGCACCATCATCAATCAAGAATGGTTTAACTTTCGCATAGTTATCATAGAACTGCGTCATGTCAACGATAAGATCGCGCACGACAGGTAACCCTGGCAGTGGACGAATAACTATCTTATCGCCTTGTAGAGCAGATAACGGTGTGATACACGCTAGACCATTTTTACCATTCATGTTCAAACCATCAGAACCACATACCCCTTCACGGCATGAGCGACGGAACGCGATGCTTGGATCTTGCTCTTTTAGCAGAATCAATGCATCAAGCACCATCATGTCTGAGCCTTCGTCTACCTCAAGGGTATACTCTTTCATGTAAGGCTTGGTATCCACATCCGGATTGTAACGGTATAAAGAGAAGTTCAATTTCATAGTCGTATCCTCCCTTTAGTATGTACGTACTTTCGGCGGGAAAGCTTCACGATGCGTTGGCGTCATGTTCACATCACGCTTAGTCATCGCTTCTGTTTCCGGGTTGTAGATAGAGTGGCATAGCCAGTTCTCATCATCACGCTCAGGGAAATCGAAACGAGCATGTGCACCACGGCTTTCAGTACGGTAGTTCGCCGCTACGGCTGTAGAGAATGCTGTTTCCATCAAGTTGTCTAACTCTAGACACTCAATACGTTGCGTGTTGAATTCAGAAGACTTGTCCGCTAGATGCGCATCTTTCAGACGTTCGCGAATTACTTTCAACTCTTCTAGACCCGTTGCCATTGCATCGCCTTCACGGAATACCGAGAAGCTGTTTTGCATGCAAGCTTGTAGGTCTTTACGGATTTGAACTGGATCTTCACCGCCAGTACTATTTTCCCAACGCATGGTACGCGCTAGAGATGCTTCTATATCAGATTCAGTTGCAGGGCGTGCCTCAGCTTGCGCTGCGAGCGTTTCGCCAAGATGCAAGCCAGTCGCGCGACCAAATACGACTAAGTCTAGTAATGAATTGCCGCCTAGACGGTTTGCTCCGTGTACTGATACAGAAGCAATCTCACCACATGCATATAGACCTTGTACTTCCATCTCGCTGCCGTCAGCCTTTTGCTTGATTGCTTGGCCAGACACTTGAGTTGGTACACCACCCATCATGTAGTGACAGGTTGGAATTACTGGAATTGGCTCTTTCACTGGATCAACGTGCGCGAAAGTACGAGACAGCTCACAGATACCAGGCAGACGTGACTCAAGCACTTCTTTACCAAGGTGATCCAACTTCAGCTTAATGTGTGGACCCCAAGGACCATCACAACCACGGCCTTCACGAATTTCGATCATCATTGAACGTGCAACTACGTCACGACCTGCAAGGTCTTTCGCGTTAGGAGCATAGCGCTCCATGAAGCGTTCGCCATCTTTATTTAGAAGGTAACCACCTTCACCACGACAACCTTCTGTTACAAGAACACCTGCACCAGCGATACCCGTTGGGTGGAACTGCCACATTTCCATGTCTTGCATAGGTACACCCGCACGCAATGCCATACCTACACCGTCACCAGTGTTGATGTGTGCGTTAGTGGTCGATGCGTAAATACGACCTGCGCCACCTGTTGCTAGAATCGTTGCTTTTGATTTGAAGTAACAGATTTCGCCTGTTTCCATACAAATCGCAGTACAGCCCATTACGGCGCCGTCTTGGTTTTTCACCAAGTCTAGTGCATACCATTCCGAGAAAATGGTGGTTTTGTGTTTCACATTTTGTTGGTAAAGCGTATGAAGAAGCGCGTGACCTGTACGGTCCGCAGCTGCTGCTGTACGTGCAGCTTGCTCACCACCAAATTCTTTTGACTGACCACCGAATGGACGTTGGTAGATAGTACCATTATCAAAACGAGAGAATGGAAGACCCATTTTTTCTAGTTCGATAACGGACTCAGGGCCATTCTTACACATGTATTCAATCGCATTTTGGTCACCGATGTAATCGGAACCTTTAACGGTATCGTACATGTGCCATTGCCAATCGTCTTTGTGCGAGTTACCCAGAGCAACGGTAATACCGCCCTGTGCAGACACAGTATGAGAACGTGTTGGAAATACTTTTGACAACAAAGCACATGATAGGCCTTGTTCTGAAATTTGTAGTGCAGCGCGCATACCTGCACCACCAGCGCCGATTACTACGGCGTCAAACTCACGAACTGGAATAGACACTTACGCACCCCACAGAATAAATAGACCAGAGAAGACATAGCCGAATAGCACGGCAATAACACCAAGTTGCAGTGCGCCACGCAGTTTCGCGCACTTAATGTAATCCGTTAATACCTGCCACAAACCGACCCATGCGTGGATCAGGATCGAAACAAGTGCCAACATGGTGAATACTTTAGTGAAGGTACCACCAAAGAATTGGGTCCAAGATGCGTAAGAGATATCTGAAAATGCACAGAAGCTAATCAGATAAATCGTGTATAGCGTCATAATGATTGCAGTTGCACGAATCAGTAGGAAATCGTGTACACCATTACGACCAAATGAAGATACGTGTTTTACCATACCAAGATCCCCGCCAATAATGATAATACTGCTGTTGCACCAAACGCGACTTTAGCGCTCATCGTGCCAGAATCTAGCTCTTCAAAGTGACCTAGATCCATCAACAAGTGACGGATACCACCTGCAATGTGGTAGGCAAGTGCAGTAAGAATTCCCCACAGGATGAATTTTACGAAGAAGCTATCGACGATGTCAGCGGCTTCCATAAAACCCATTGGGGATGACAGAGAAATGGACAGTAACCACAGTAGTATACCCACCGCAACAAACGTAATTACCCCAGACACACGGTGTAGGATGGATGCGATTGCTGTGATAGGAAAGTGGATGGTCTGTAAATCTAAATTAACAGGTCTTGACTTTCTTTCTTTCACGGGCTTGCTCACTCAGCTCCATTGAGCATTTATTGTTATAACCAATTTCAGCTTCCAAACGTACAAAAGTTAACATCTATTTAACAAATATCGCGAGTAACCACCCAGATAATTGTAAACAACTTGTTAACAATCGGAGTCCAGCAACAAACCTCACTCTTTGTTTCTAGCCCCGAATTTATAAGGATTTAACTAAAATTTTCTTAGCCAATATACGGCGAGCAACATTCTAATACAATTGGTGTAACAAATTATGCTACATAGAACAGATTTTTAACGATTTTCATGAGAAAAATCATAACAAGTGCACACAAAGATGGAGAAAAATTGACTTTAAGCTTTAACAACAGTACAAAAATGGCACATAAACATCCTGGACGGATTAAATAATAAACAAAGGAGATTGTTATGGCGGATAAGAAAGCGACCCTTCATGTTGAAGGTCAAGCGCCAATCGAACTGCCGATTATGGACGGTACGCTAGGTACACCTGTAATTGACGTTCGTAAGCTGGGAGCCAATGGTTACTTTACTTTTGACCCAGGTTTTCTTGCCACTGCATCTTGTGAATCATCAATCACGTACATCGATGGCGGCAAAGGTATTCTTTTGCACCGCGGTTTCCCGATTGATCAATTAGCCAATAACGCAGATTACTTAGAAGTATGTTACATCCTTCTTTATGGTGAAGCCCCTACCCGAGAACAATACGAGCAATTCAAAACGACCGTTACTCGCCACACTATGGTCCACGAACAAATCGCAAGCTTTTTCCATGGCTTCCGACGTGATGCTCACCCAATGGCAGTAATGTGTGGTGTAGTCGGTGCACTTGCAGCCTTCTACCACGACTCTCTTGACATCAACAACGACGAGCACCGTGAGATCGCGGCGTACCGTCTGCTATCGAAGATGCCGACACTGGCTGCAATGTGTTACAAATACTCTATCGGTCAGCCATTTATCTACCCACGCAACGATTTGAGCTACGCAGAAAACTTCCTACACATGATGTTCGCAAACCCTTGCGAAGAGTATGAAGTAAATCCTGTCGTTGCGCGTGCGATGGATAAAATCTTCACGCTACACGCGGATCACGAACAGAATGCGTCGACGTCAACTGTACGTCTAGCTGGCTCTTCTGGTGCTAACCCATTTGCATGTATTGCCGCTGGTATTGCATCACTTTGGGGACCTGCTCACGGTGGTGCAAACGAAGCGTGCTTGAGAATGCTAGAAGAGATTGGCAGCGTCGATAACATCCCTGAGTATGTAGACCGCGCGAAAGACAAAGATGACCCATTCCGCTTAATGGGCTTTGGTCACCGCGTTTATAAAAACTACGATCCACGTGCGACAGTAATGCGCGAAACGTGTCATGAAGTTCTCAAAGAGCTAAACATTCAAGACCCTCTACTAGATGTAGCAATGGAACTTGAGCGCATTGCGCTTTCTGATGAGTACTTCGTTTCTAAGAAGCTGTACCCGAACGTAGACTTCTACTCAGGTATCATTCTTAAAGCGATTGGTATTCCAGTTTCTATGTTTACGGTTATCTTCGCGATTTCTCGTACCATCGGCTGGATTGCTCACTGGAACGAAATGCACAGCGATCCACTGAACCGCATCGGTCGTCCTCGTCAGCTATACACTGGTGAAACACAGCGTGAGTTTTCTCCACTTCACGAACGTGAATGATCTTTTTAGTTAGAAGATAAACAAACAAAAGGGTTGAGATTTTGTCTCAACCCTTTTTTCTTTTCAGCGTCTCACGTTATGAATAGCGAACACTAAACCGGATTATCAATATCGATAAACTCCACATGTAGGCCGTATTCATCCGCTAGCCATTTTCCTAAAGCCTGAACACCATAACGCTCAGTAGCATGATGACCTGCAGCAAAGTAATGAATGTCCATTTCACGAGCGGTATAAGTGGTACGCTCTGAAATTTCTCCAGAGATAAATGCATCCAGCCCGTGTTGTACAGCAAGTTCAATAAAATCCTGCCCTCCACCAGTGCACCAACCGACCGTCTCAATCATCTTATCGGTATTCTCTGGAGCAATATGCAGTGGTTGTCTATCAAGAGCTTGATTGATCTTGCTCGCAAACTCAGCACCAGACATCGGTTTTTTCAAGCGTCCAAACATGGCTACTGATTGAGGGTGTCCTTCAAGTCCACCTTCTACTTCGATTTCAAGTAAGCGAGCTAATTCTGCGTTGTTGCCTAGCTCTGGGTGAATATCCAGAGGAAGGTGATAACCATATAAGTTGATATCGTTTTTGATCAGACTACGAATTCGTTTACCTTTCATACCACGAATTGGCTCAGGTTCACCTTTCCAAAAATAACCGTGATGAACGAGTAATGCGTCTGCATTAAGCTCAATCGCTTTATCGATTAAGGCTTGAGAGGCAGTTACGCCAGTGATAATACGCTTTACGGCTGGCGTCCCTTCTACCTGTAACCCGTTTGGTGCGTAATCTTTAATTAACTGCGGTGACAGTTTGTCATTAAGAATCTGTTCTAGCTTTAAGTTATTCATTATTACTTCCAATTTCTAGCGCATGTAAACCTAAATAACCTCTCGATGAAATCAGACCGAGAGTGTGCAACCTAGTTGATACAACAACGTTTTGACATCTGGCACCTTGATATCATTTAGGTACTTAAAGTGTATCTCGAACCCTAATATCGATGCTAGCCACCCTACCCTCAAAAGCAAATTTAGTTACAATAACAAAGCTTGTCGCCTCACCATACATATAGGGATACGGATGAACCAACTGCAACGCTTTTACCAATGGATCGCCACTTCACCTCCTCTTTTCAAGTTACGCCCTCCGTTTACAACCTTAGAGGATCTTTCGGTAACGCCTTTAAATAACGCTGAGCAATACAATGGTAATCCAAGATTGGGCTTTTTATATCAGCACTTATGCACTGCAGTTCTCTCTAGTTCAGAACGATATCAGGTTATCGCGGAAGAGGTTCAGTTAAACGACATCGAAGGTAAGACTATTGGTGCTATCGACTTGATGTTGCGGAATACAGAATCAAATCAAATAGAACACTGGGAAGTAGCGATTAAGTTTTATCTTCTTTATAACGGCGTTTGGTATGGTCCGAATGCTCACGACCAGCTGCATACAAAACTGAATAGAATGCTTACTCATCAGTTGAAAATGAGCGATCGCCCGGAATTTCAAAAAATAATTCCGTTAAACGACGCTCCACAAGAACGTCTATTGATGCAAGGACGACTCTATATTAATCCGTTTACTCCAGAGCCAACTCCTAGCGAGTGCTTGGGTTATGAACTAAATCCAAGTCAGATTAGTGGTTACTGGTGCTACCAGAGCCAATGGGAGTTAATCGGTAAGCCACTTTATCATTTACACAAACCATGCTGGGCGATTGGTACGGACGATTTATCTCAACCCATTGAAAAGCCTTCAGACCGATTTGTACATGCACAAACGGAGGACGGTCAATTCTGGTTTGTGGTACCGGATTCCTGGCCCGGAAACAACTCAGTTCAGGAATATTAAAACGCAAAAGGGTTGATGCTTGCACATCAACCCTTTGTTTTCTAAATCGACTATTGAATGGTTTACAGGCCGGCAGCTGCAAACACTTGATTAACGATCTCTTGTGCTTCTGCTTCGATTTGTTTTAGGTGCTCTTCACCTTTGAAGCTTTCACAGTAAATCTTGTAGATGTCCTCTGTGCCTGATGGACGAGCAGCAAACCAGCCGTTGGCAGTCGTTACTTTTAGACCACCGATTGCAGCACCATTACCAGGCGCATGCGTGAGACGAGCCGTAATTGGATCACCCGCTAGTGTTTCAGCCGCGACCATTTCTGGTGACAACTTCTTCAGTACGTCTTTTTGAGGGCCATTCGCTACAGCTTGAATACGGTTGTATTTCGACTCACCGTGTTTCGCCGCTAGCTCTTCATAGTAGTCTTGTGGGTTCTTACCCGTTACCGCAGTGATCTCTGCCGCTAGAAGACATAACAAGATGCCGTCTTTGTCTGTTGACCATGGCGTACCATCTTTACGAAGAAAAGATGCCCCGGCACTTTCTTCACCACCAAAACCGAATTTACCAGTGTACAGACCATCAACAAACCATTTGAAGCCTACTGGTACTTCACATAGCTCACGACCTAGATCCGCCACAACACGGTCAATCAGTGCACTTGATACTAGTGTTTTACCAACCGCTACATCTTTACCCCATGCGTCACGATGGCGGTATAGGTAGTCGATACAAACGGCTAAGAAGTGATTCGGGTTCATCAAACCTTTTGGCGTAACGATACCGTGACGGTCGTAGTCAGGATCGTTACCAAATGCTAGATCGTACTCATCTTTCAATGCCAATAGACCCGCCATTGCGTATGGAGAAGAACAGTCCATACGAACCACACCGTCTTTATCGAGAGACATGAATTGGAAAGAAGGATCAATCGCTTCACTTACTAGCGTTAGGTCTAGGTTGTATGCCTGACCAATTTGACGCCAGTAATCGATGCCGCTGCCACCCAATGGATCTACACCAATCTTCAGGTTTGCTTTTTGGATTGCTTCCATATCGATAACGTTCACTAGGTCATCGATGTAGGGTTTAACCAAGTCCATCTCCACAAACAGATCCGATGCTTTTGCTTCTGCTAGTGGTAAGCGTTTAACACCTTGTAAACCTTCGGAAATCAGTGCGTTCGCACGATCTTCGATAGCTTGAGTCAACTCAGCTTCTGCTGGACCACCGTGAGTCGGATTGTATTTGATACCGCCGTCTTGTGGTGGGTTATGAGATGGTGTAATCACAATACCGTCTGCTTTTTCATCGTGCTTGATGTTGTAAGTCAGAATTGCGTGCGAGATACCTGGTGTTGGCGTGTAGCCGTTATCCTGCTGTACGATGACTTTTACGCCATTCGCAATCAAAACTTCAATCACGCTAGAAAATGCAGGTTCAGACAAAGCATGCGTGTCTTTACCGACAAACAAAGGACCTGTGGTCCCTTGCTGGGCACGAACTTCTGCAACCGCTTGAGCAATAGCCAAAATGTGGTTTTCGTTAAATGTATGCTTATCAGCGGTACCACGGTGACCTGATGTGCCGAATTGAACCTTGTGATCGGAGTTCTTAGCATCAGGTTGAAGCAAGAAGTAATTGGCAACGAGTGCCGGAATATTATGAAGATCTTCCTGCTGCGCTTTTTGCCCAGCACGAGGGTGCATAGCCATGTTTGACATCCTTTCTTTAAATACAAATAAAATTAAAAAAGCCTCATAATATCCGCTCACTGCGACACATTATGAGGCTTCTATCAGGTTTCTTAGATTGAACCTGTTACTTTTTCTATTAAGTCAGGTTGGTACCCCATGTGTGTCATCACTTGTTCAACCATCTGTCTTTTACGACTGGTATTGTTGTTCGTGATAACCCAAAACGGTGTGCCAGGAATGGCTTTTGGCTTGGTCGTGTTGCCATTTGCCAACAAGGTTTCTTCATTATCTGCAAAGTACACGCGTTTGCGCCCCTTTACATTCGTAGCCTGCGCGAAACCTTCTGGATTTAATTTATGTAAGGTCGATAGTACTAACATAAAGCGATCAATCGCTTTTTTTAGACCGGCAAACTCATCAGAAATAAGCAGCGAACGCATTTCTTTCACTACATCAACAGATTCCGTTTTACCCGCATCTTTACTTACTACAATCCCTTGTGGCTTCTCTACTACAGGCGCGGCTTCAGCTTCCTGCAACTGACCATCAAGGTTTAAAAGGCGTCGCAAAATATCCGAGGCGCTTTCACCGATATGCTTAGTTTGGCTAGCAATGTAACGGTATAGATCCTCATCAACCTCAATTGTTTTCATTCGCTTTTCACATTCTCAATGTTTAAACTCTGGGGGATTATAACGAGATCCTCTCGGATACTCCACGTTAAACCCATCACGAATAAGATAAAATGTCAGCATTACTCAACTATAAGCAGGAAGGCCAAGGCCAAACAGTTGTTTTGATTCACGGATTGTTTGGTAGTTTAAGTAATCTGGGTCTACTAGCCCGCGATCTTATTAAAGATCACACGGTGATCAGTATTGATCTGAGAAATCACGGCCTCTCTTTTCACTCAAACATTCATAATTACGCCGACATGGCAAAAGATGTGGCACAACTCCTACAACACTTAAATGTAGATCCATCTATTATTATTGGGCATTCAATGGGTGGAAAGGTCGCGATGACACTGGTGGACATTGCTCCAGAGCTCGTCAAACAGTTGGTTGTACTCGACATGGCACCTGTCGCCTACACAGCAAACCGTCACGACAATGTGTTTAACGGTTTACACGCAGTAATTAACGAAAAGCCAGCAAGCCGTCAACAAGCGATGGATATCCTAGCTCAACATGTTGAGATCGACGGTGTAAGACAATTTCTCTCTAAGTCACTATACAAAAATGGCGATAAAATGGACTGGCGGTTTAACGTACCGAGCCTTTATGAGAATTACGCACAAATTATCGGCTGGCAGGAAATTGCCCCAACAGACATACCCACTCTGTTTGTTAAAGGTGGTGATTCCGATTACTTAATGCCAGAGCACCAACCTGCGGTGCAAAAACAGTTCAAACAAGCAAAAGCACATATTATCGCTAATACTGGCCACTGGCTTCACGCCGAAAAACCGGCTGAAGTAATGAGAGTCATTCGGAAATACATTTCGAGTTAACAAATTCGAAAAGCAACAATAGATTATTGAAATAACCCTTCTTGTAGTGCATTAACTTTACCGTTTAACAGTGGTATAGTGCGCCCAAGATTTTTCGGCATGAAGGGCTAAAATGCTTTACGACTATATGGATATGCTCGAGTCTATTGGGCTCGATCTTCTTTTTGCTGCTATCTTCTTTTTCATCGGGATGGCAATAAAAGATGTGCTAAAGCAAGGCAATGTACCTGTTTTTGGTCGTCGTATTGTGTGGTTAGTCCTTTTCCTAGGCTGTGCTGGCTTTATTGCAAAAGGTGTAATTCAGCTAACTTGGGAAGGCTCTGGGTTAGGTTAAACCCTTAGTACCATCGCCAATAACAAACAATGTAAAGGTATAGACTCTATGGCAAGTGTAGGTATCTTCTTCGGTAGCGACACAGGTAATACTGAAGCCGTTGCAAAGATGATTCAAAAGCAACTAGGTAAGCATCTAGTTCACGTTCAAGACATCGCGAAAAGCAGCAAAGAAGACATTGATAACTTCGATCTTCTTCTTCTAGGTATCCCAACTTGGTACTACGGCGAAGCGCAATGTGATTGGGATGATTTCTTCCCTGAACTTGAGCAAATCGACTTCTCTACTAAGCTAGTGGCTATCTTTGGCTGTGGCGACCAAGAGGACTACGCAGAGTACTTCTGTGACGCGATGGGCACAGTACGTGATATCGTTGAGTCTAAAGGTGGCACAATTCTTGGCCATACTTCAACAGAAGGCTACGAATTTGAAGCGTCTAAAGCACTTGTTGAAGGTGACGACAGCCAATTCGTAGGTCTATGTATCGATGAAGACCGTCAACCGGAACTGACTGACGAACGTGTTGAGAACTGGGTTAAACAGATTTACGAAGAAATGTGTTTAGCTGAGCTTGAAGGCTAAATAAATCGAATTATACAAAGACCTCCGATTGGAGGTCTTTTTGTATATTTTCACAAAGCATCGGTGAGCACTTCCTCTTCACGATACTGAGGTTTCTTTCTTACATAAAGTTTGCGTTGAACCTCTGAAACCACGTTCCCCTGTTTATCTTTTACATGGGTAATAAATTCAGGAAAACACTTTTCTCCATTCCGTGTCATTTGATAAATGTTTTCTAGCATTCCTTCAGTGACCTCGAATTCTGCAAATAAATCACTTTGCCCTGGCTTAATAAAGTTAATACTCGCCTCTTTATCCCACACGTAATACTCCTCGCGTAGAATCCCCATCAGCATCAACGAGTAAATGGGATCAGTTAAAGAGAAAATACTGCCACCATACTGAGTACGATTGGCGTTTTTATTCCACCAGCGAAGTTTCAAACGCACCTTGACGGTACGAAAGTCTTCAGAAATATGTAAGATTTTAATACCAGCGCCCCAAAAAGGTGGCCAAATATTGAGTGCTAATTTTACAATTCCTGGTTTGTATATCTTCGCAAGTCGCTTATTCATCGCAGTCCGTGCCCTCTCCAAGCTCAATGTTACATAATTGTAACTGGTCAGATCTGTAATATAATCGACCTATTTCTAATTTACAAAAAGATTCTATTAACCCTTTGAAGTTCGTGGTTTAATGTTCTGAGCGCTTATCCTATAATGGTAGGAAGATTGAATTCTGTTAAATCGCTGCAGATGATCCAACGGGAAAGTATATGTCAGATAATAATCAGGCGCTGAAGGATGCGGGTTTAAAAGTAACCCTTCCAAGGCTAAAAATTCTAGAAGTACTTCAGCAGCCAGACTGCCAGCACATCAGTGCTGAAGATTTGTACAAAAAGTTGATTGATCTAGGTGAAGAGATTGGCCTAGCAACTGTTTACCGAGTTCTAAACCAATTCGATGATGCTGGTATTGTAACTCGTCACCACTTTGAAGGTGGTAAGTCAGTCTTCGAATTATCGACTCAACATCACCACGACCATCTAGTGTGCCTAGACTGTGGTGAGGTAATTGAATTTTCTGACGATCTTATTGAAGAACGTCAAAAAGAGATTGCAGCTAAGTACAATGTCACGCTAACAAACCACAGCTTATACTTGTACGGCAAGTGCAGTGATGGTGGTTGTAAAGACAATCCAGATGCACACAAACCAAAAAAATAACGGTTTGTTGATTTAAAATAAACGTCAGCTCATGCTGGCGTTTTTTGTTTCTGAGGGCGATATCTTTCAATAGCTGAATTGCCGTACCAACTTTTGTAAAGCGTCGATTAGACTTACCAATTCAAACCTTAATAAACATCATTGTTTTGCTTCCAAACCGAACATTTATCAAACGTCCCTCGTTCTTAAGCAACTCCCTACATTACCTATAACCGCCGCATTACGATAATGAGAATAAAAAAATGCCAGCATTTGCTGGCATTTTTATCGGTTTTTGCATTAATCGAGATTATTGGTTCTCAATTTTTGCCCAAGTATCACGTAGGCCAACCGTGCGGTTGAATACTAGTTTATCTGCTGAAGAATCTTTCGAGTCTGCGCAGAAGTAACCCATACGCTCAAACTGGTAGCCTTTTTCTGCTTCTGCTGACGCTAAGCTAGGCTCTACAAAACCATTGATCACAACTAATGATTCAGGGTTGATTGTAGAAGCAAAGTCTTCTGCTGCACCCGGGTTTGGAACCGTAAATAGACGATCGTACAGACGGATTTCCGCTGGTAATGCTTTATCAGCTGAGACCCAATGAATCACACCTTTTACTTTACGGCCATCAGCCGGGTTCTTACCTAGTGTGTCTGCATCGTAAGAACAGAAGATAGTCGTGATGTTGCCTTCGGCATCTTTTTCAACGCGCTCTGCTTTGATCACGTAAGCACCACGTAAGCGAACTTCTTTACCTAGCACTAAACGCTTGTACTTTTTGTTCGCCTCTTCACGGAAGTCTTCACGCTCAATCCACAACTCACGAGTGAATGGTACTTCACGCACACCCATCTCTGGTTTGTTTGGGTGATTAGCGACCGTCAAGTTTTCTACTGCACCTTCTTCAAAGTTTTCGATAACAACTTTAACAGGATCCAACACAGCCATTGCACGCGGAGCGTTCTCGTTTAGGTCATCACGAATACAAGATTCTAGTGAGCTAAACTCGATCATATTTTCTTGCTTCGTTACACCAATACGCTTACAGAACTCACGGATAGATGCTGGCGTGAAGCCTCGACGACGCAGACCTGAGACTGTTGGCATACGTGGGTCATCCCAACCGTTAACCAGTTTTTCAGTGACGAGTTGATTAAGCTTACGCTTAGACATCACTGTGTATTCAAGGTTTAAGCGACTAAACTCGTACTGATGTGGACGGCTTTCGATCGTGATGTTGTCCAGAACCCAGTCGTACAGACGACGGTTATCCATAAACTCAAGCGTACAGATAGAGTGTGTAATGCCTTCTAATGCATCAGAGATACAGTGCGTGAAGTCGTACATTGGGTAAATGCACCACTTATCACCAGTTTGGTGGTGCGTAGCAAAACGCACACGGTATAAAACTGGATCGCGCATAACCATGAATGAAGAACCCATGTCAATCTTGGCACGAAGACACGCTTTACCTTCTTCAAATTCACCAGCGCGCATTTTTTCAAATAACGCTAAGTTCTCTTCAACAGAACGGTCACGGTATGGGCTTGGTTTACCTGGCGCCTTTAGCGTGCCACGGTATTCACGAATCTGCTCTGGACTTAGCTCATCTACGTACGCTAAGCCTTTGTTAATCAATTCAATTGCATATTCGTAAAGCTTATCGAAGTAGTTTGATGAGTAACATACTTCACCACTCCACTCAAAGCCCAACCAGTTTACATCTTTCTTGATAGACTCAACGTATTCGATGTCTTCTTTTTCAGGGTTCGTATCGTCGAAACGTAGATTACATTGACCCTGGTAGTCCTGAGCAATACCGAAGTTCAAACAGATAGACTTAGCATGACCGATATGCAGGTAGCCATTTGGCTCCGGCGGGAATCGAGTATGCACGCTAGTGTGTTTACCATCCGCTAGATCTTTATCAATGATCTGGCGAATAAAGTTTGATGGACGAGCATCAGCTTCACTCATCTATAGCACCTCAAAAATATTAGTATTGTCAGAGAAAACGGAACTCTGCATCCAAGTATGGTTTTGCAGAGTACATTGTTTCTAATGATCCACAATTCTAAGCAATTAGACAACAAGAACTCGCGCTAAAACGACAATATTTATCGAGTTAGTGCGAAAGCACAGCAGATTCAAAGTGCCAAAACAAAAAAAGACCTCCCGAGGGAGGTCTTAGTCAGATATCAGTTCGATGTAATTAAGGCAGTTTTACATTCGATAGGTCTTCATTAGCACCGATTGCTTTCATTTCGCCAGCAACGATTTCAGCTAGAGGACCAAGGATAACTTGAAGGTTGTTTTCACCAAGTTTAACCACACCTTTCGCACCCAATTTCTTCAGTACTTCCTCATCAGCGACTGAACGATCTTTTAGCGTTAAGCGTAGTCGAGTGATACATGCGTCGATTGAAGTTAGGTTGTCATGACCGCCAAGTGCTTTTAAGTATTGGCGAGCTAGGTCACCACTTTTCTTCTCACCAGCAGGCGCTGCAGCTTCGCTGTCGTCATCTTCACGACCAGGCGATTTCAAGTTGAATGCGCGGATTGCGAAGCTGAATGTGAAGAAGTATAGAGCACCAAAGCCAAGACCAACTGCACCAAGTAGTAGCGGTTTAGTTGCTAGACCGTAGTTCAACAAGTAGTCAATTAGACCAGCTGAGAATGTGAAGCCGTGTAGCGTACCAAGCATGTTAGCAACAACTAGCGACAGACCAGTGAACACTGCGTGAATCGCGTATAGTGCAGGCGCTAGGAATACGAACATGAACTCTAGAGGCTCTGTGATACCAGTTAGGAATGAACAGAATGCAACAGAGAACAATGCACCACCAACTTGGCTACGTTTCTCAGCAGGAGCCGCTAGGTACATTGCAAGCGCCGCACCAGGTAGGCCGAACATCATTACTGGGAAGAAACCGTTCATGAACACACCAGCGCTCTTATCGCCGCCGAAGAAACGGTGTAGGTCACCAGATTTAACTGTTTCAGTTACTTCCTTCACTGTTGCAGTGATTTCAGGAGTGACAGAGTTAGCGAATTCAAATGTATGAGTTTGACCAGCCACAAGCGTTTTCGCTAGCGCAGGATCAACACACAGTTGTTGTAGAGCAGGAAGCGCTTGACCCGCAGCATTTGCACCAGTTACTAGCACTTCTTGACAAGACCCCATACCAAACCAGAAGAATGAGTTAAGTACGTGGTGTAGACCTACAGGAATAAGGGCTCGGTTCAGTGTACCGTAGATAAACTGACCAATAGCGCCAGAAGTTGAGATGCCATGAGCAAGCGCATCTAGACCACCTTGAATTGTTGGCCATACAATGCCACCAACTGCACCAGCAACTAAAGCGAATAGACCTGCCATAATCGGCACTAAACGTTTACCAGAGAAGAAAGCAAGCCACTCAGGAAGACGTGTAGCATGGAAAGCGTTGTAAGAGTGGCCAGCAATAATACCTGCGATGATACCACCAAAGAACGACATGTTTACTGATGCATCAATTGTTGACGCTGTCGCTGTCAGTACAAAGTACGCAACTGCACCAGCAAGGCCAGCTGCACCTTGACCATCTTTAGATAGACCGATCGCAATACCAAGGCCAAATAACAATGGAAGGTTAGAAAAGATTGAGTTACCTGCTTGTGCCATAAATGCGATGTCAAAAACATCCGGCTGGCCCAAGCGCAGTAACAAGCCTGCGATTGGCAAAGTCGCAATAGGAAGCATAAGAGCTTTACCTAACTTCTGCGCGTATCCGAGAATATTCACCTTAAGTTCCCCCTATAGGATTAGATGTTATGTTGAATGACTTATTTCAGTCGTCCAATTTAGTCATCCTCAGTTTATGACATTAATTTTGCCCCGCAAATTAAAAGCTCACCGTTTGTGATCATAATCACCACAATTTGCCCTTTCGGAAGGTTTTTGCTAGCGAGATCATAAAACTTATTTTATTATACGAAAAAATGGCGTTTTAAAGATAATATTCTCGCACTTTATGCAAGGCAGAATCAGTGTTATTTTGGTATCTAGGCGGGTAAATCACTGTAACTTTGCTCTGAAAAAGAATCATAAAAAACCATACAATTATTACTTTTCAGTTAGTTACTATGACAATAACATCGATAAAACGCGACTTGCTGTATGTGACTCGTTATCTAATTCAGTGATACAAACTAAGTACCCATATGACTAAAGCAGTCTCCACTTAGGTAACGATATAGAAATTGAATTCTCATCTATAAGGACTAGCTGACTATGTACGCGCTAAGTAACTGTAAAATTTATACCGGTAGTGATGTTCTTACCGATCATGCGGTCATCATCGAAAACGACCTTATTCAATCTATTGTGCCGGTTGCAGAGCTACCTCAGGGCATCGAAGTGAAAGACCTCGCAGGCGCAAACCTAAGTCCGGGCTTTATCGACCTGCAACTGAATGGCTGTGGCGGTGTAATGCTAAACGATGCAATCACACCGGAAACCATGCAAATCATGCACGAAGCAAACCTCAAGTCCGGCTGTACTAGCTTCTTACCAACGCTCATTACTTCATCAGACGAAGATATGCGAACTGCAATTTCTGCCGCTCGTGAATATCATAACCAATATCAAAACCAATCACTTGGCCTACACCTAGAAGGCCCTTATCTTAACGTCGCGAAAAAAGGTATCCACAACGTCGATTTTATTCGCCCGTCAGATGAAAGCATGATTGATCTTATCTGCGCAAACGCCGATATCATCGCTAAAGTAACGCTTGCACCAGAGCAAAACGATCCAGAGCATATTGCACGATTAAAAGCAGCCGGCATCGTAGTTTCTATTGGTCATACAAATGCGACCTACGCCGAAGCGCGTAAAGGCTTTGAAGCAGGTATTACTTTTGCCACACACCTATTTAATGCGATGACACCAATGGTTGGTCGTGAACCTGGAGTTGTTGGTGCAATTTACGATACTCCTGACGTTTATGCTGGCATTATTGCTGATGGTTTCCACGTAGACTACGCAAACATCCGAATTGCTCATAAAATCAAAGGTGAAAAGCTTGTTTTGGTGACGGATGCCACAGCTCCAGCAGGTGCTAACATTGATCACTTTATTTTTGTCGGTAAGAAAGTATATTACCGAGATGGTAAGTGTGTTGATGAAAACGGCACACTAGGCGGCTCAGCTTTGACAATGATAGAAGCAGTTCAGAATTCAGTTGAGCACGCGGGGATCGCTTTAGACGAAGCTCTACGAATGGCCACGTTATACCCAGCAACTGCAATTGGTGTTGAGGATCGCCTTGGCCGAGTTCGAAAAGGGATGGTTGCAAACCTGACCATTTTCGATCGTGACTTCAAAGTAAAAGCGACGGTTGTTAACGGACAATACGAGCAAAATTAAGCATGAATGGCGGACAGATTGGTAATGTAGATTTAGTAAAACAGCTTAACAGCGCTGCGGTATATAGGCTGATTGATCAGCAAGGTCCTATCTCCCGTATTCAAGTCGCAGATGTGAGCCAGCTCGCACCTGCTAGTGTTACCAAAATAACCCGCCAACTTTTAGAGCGCGGCCTTATTAAAGAGGTCGCCCAGCAAGCTTCAACTGGTGGTCGTCGTGCAATCTCTCTGACCACCGAAGTCAAACCCTTCCACTCTATTGCGGTTCGTTTAGGTCGAGATTACGTACAATTTTGTTTGTACGATTTAGGTGGCACTGCACTTGCGGAAGATCAACACGAACTGCATTACACCAACCAAGCTGACTTGATCGCTGGGCTTATCGATTTACTTAAAGAATTCGTAAACCGTTGCGAAGACAAAATTGATCAGCTCATCGCAATTGGTATTACGCTACCGGGCCTTGTAAACCCAACAACAGGCGTAGTTGAGTACATGCCGAATACCGATATCGATAATCTGGCGCTGGGTGAAATTGTTGGAGAGAAGTTTAATACCGCATGCTTTGTTGGGAATGACGTACGTGGCATGGCGTTAGCGGAGCACTACTTTGGGGCAAGCCAAGACTGTCAGGACTCCATTTTAGTTAGCGTTCACCGCGGTACTGGCGCAGGTATTATCGTTAACGGCCAGGTTTTTCTTGGCTTTAACCGCAACGTCGGTGAAATTGGTCATATTCAAATCGATCCGCTTGGTGAACAGTGCCAATGTGGGAACTTTGGTTGCTTAGAAACCGTAGCAGCGAACCCAGCCATTATCCAACGAGTAAAACAACTGATTGCTCAAGGCTATGAGTCAAGCTTGACTGACCTTGAAAACATCACGATTGAAGCTGTGTGTCAGCATGCAATGGATGGTGACGAACTTGCAAAGCAAAGTTTAGTGCGAGTGGGTAACCAGTTAGGTAAAGCGATTGCAATTACCGTTAACTTGTTTAACCCTCAGAAAATTGTCATTGCGGGCGACATTACTGCCGCACAAGACATTGTCTTCCCTGCAATTCAACGTAATGTCGAAAATCAATCTCTCAAAACTTTCCATAACGACCTTCCTATCGTGGCTTCACACATTGATAAGCAGCCAACGATGGGTGCATTTGCGATGATTAAACGCGCAATGCTAAACGGAGTTTTGTTACAAAAGTTACTTGAAGACTAAGTTTATACAACTAATTGAGTTACAATCTCGGGCTGTGTTTTCACAGCCCGTTTTTGTATATCAGGAATACAGCTCAACAGTATGGAAATTATTCTAATTACAACAGCTTTTTTAGCTGGCTTTATTGCGCTTAAATGTAGCCTCCCTCCCCTCGTTGGTTTTCTACTGGCAGGATTTGGTTTGCATGCATTTGGCTATCAAAGCAATGACGTTATCGTCACTCTTGCAGATCTTGGTGTCACTCTTCTTCTATTCACGATCGGACTCAAGCTTGATGTCAAAACGCTACTGTCCAAAGAAATATGGGGAGGAGCGACCGCCCACAACATACTGTCTACCGCTTTTTTTGCACTAGCGCTATCAGGTTTAAAACTACTGGGCTTAACTTCGCTCGCCAGTATGGATAGCGGTCAAATCCTACTTTTAGCTTTTGCACTATCGTTCTCCAGTACCGTTTTTGCCGTAAAAGCATTGCAAGAAAAAGGGGAAATGAACGCGACCTACGGCACACTCGCGATCGGTATCTTGGTTATGCAAGATATTTTTGCCGTGGTATTCCTGACTGCTTCAACCGGCAAAGTCCCAGAATGGTATGCCATTGGTTTGTTCGCATTGCCTTTCCTTCGTCCACTATTCTATAAACTGTTAGATAAAGTTGGCCACGGCGAAATGCTGGTGCTGTTCGGTATTTTCTTCGCGCTTGTTGTTGGGGCAGGGCTATTCGAACTGGTCGGAATGAAACCAGACTTGGGCGCGCTGATTTTAGGCATGCTACTCGCTGGCCACCCTAAAGCTTCAGAGCTATCCAAATCGCTATTCAATATGAAGGAGCTGTTCTTAGTCTGCTTCTTTTTAAACATTGGCTTGTCCGCTTCATTGAGCGTCAATGGCGTCGTACTCGCCCTACTATTTATCTTACTGCTGCCAATAAAAGGGCTCTTGTACTTCGTCACGATTAATCACTTTAAGTTTCGAGTACGTACCTCTTTGCTCGCCTCTTTATCGCTGTTCAACTACAGTGAGTTTGGCCTTATAGTCGCAGGGTTGGCTTACAAAATGGGCTGGATGCCAAGCGATATGCTCGCTGCGATTGCGGTTGCGGTGTCTGTGTCCTTTATTATTTCTGCGCCACTTAACCGCCTTAGCCACAAAATTTATCAACACTCCGGCAAGTGGCTGCAAGAAACAGCCGCAGAAAAGCTTAACCAGCGTGACCAACTCATTAACCCTGGGCATGCCCAGGTATTGATCTTAGGCATGGGCCGCATCGGGACAGGGGCCTATGATGAATTACGTGCGCGCTATGGCAAAATTTCACTAGGCATAGAAATTCGTGAAGATGCAGCACATCAGCACCGTTCAGAGGGAAGAAACGTGATCGCTGGCGATGCCACAGACCCAGATTTTTGGGAACGAATTTTAGATACAGGTCATGTCAAACTGGTGCTGCTTGCCATGCCTCATCATCAAGGTAACCAAACCGCACTTGAGCAGCTTAAACGCAGAAAATATAAAGGGCAAATAGCTGCTATCGCCGAGTACCCAGATCAGTTGGAAGGTTTGCTGGAAAGCGGAGTTGACGCCGCATTCAATATATACAGTGAAGCAGGTAGTGGTTTTGCTCGACATGTGTGTAAACAACTTGAACCTCAGTTCACACCAATAAAATAAGCAACCATACTAATATTTTTTAAAAGCCTTTCTATCAATAGAAAGGCTTTTTTGTATGGTTTTTATACCAAACCTTGATTCCATTCACCAAACCAGCCATTAAATTAAATAATATTTACACAACAAGGCTTTTTATCATTTTTATAATCACAAAACGTTGCTTTTTTTACTAGTAATGGCAAATTGAAGCCATACCGATTAGAAATTATTTAGTTTAGTAAGGATGTAGTATGTGTTCAGTATTTGGCATTTTAGACATTAAAAGCGATGCAGCCGCATTGCGCCCTATCGCATTAGAAATGTCGAAAAAACTTCGTCATCGTGGCCCTGACTGGTCTGGGATTTACTCTTCAGAGCGCGCTATTTTAGCGCATGAACGCTTGGCGATTGTTGGTCTAAATAGTGGTGCACAACCGCTATACAGCCCTGATAAAAAGCTCATCCTTGCAGTCAATGGTGAAATCTACAACCATAAAGAAATTCGTGCTCGTTACGAAGGAAAATACGAGTTTCAAACCGATTCAGACTGTGAAGTCATTCTTGCACTGTACCAAGATATGGGTGCAGATCTCCTTGAAGAACTAAACGGTATTTTCGCTTTTGTTCTGTACGATGAAGAAAAAGACGAATACTTAGTCGGTCGCGATCACATTGGCATTATCCCTCTTTATCAAGGTCATGATGAGCATGGCAACTACTATGTTGCATCAGAGATGAAGGCACTTGTTCCAGTATGTAAAACAGTGAGCGAGTTCCCTCCTGGTAGCTACTACAGCTCAAAAGATGCCGAGCCAACGCGTTACTATGTTCGTGACTGGAACGAATACGCTGCCGTTCAAGGTAACACCACCAGCAAAGAAGAACTGACTGAAGCGCTAGAAGCGGCTGTTAAACGCCAACTAATGACTGACGTGCCTTACGGTGTACTTCTTTCAGGTGGTCTAGATTCTTCTATTACATCTGCGGTAGCAAAACGCTTTGCAGCGATGCGTATTGAAGATGATGAAAAGTCTGAAGCTTGGTGGCCACAACTGCACTCTTTTGCTGTGGGTCTAGAAGGTGCACCAGATTTAAAAGCAGCTCGAGAAGTTGCCGACCAAATCGGTACCGTTCACCATGAAATGACTTATACAATTCAAGAAGGTCTCGACGCGATTCGCGACGTGATTTACCACATCGAAACGTACGATGTGACCACCATCCGCGCATCAACACCTATGTTCTTAATGGGTCGCAAGATCAAAGCGATGGGCATTAAGATGGTACTTTCTGGTGAAGGTGCAGATGAGATCTTTGGTGGTTACCTATATTTCCACAAAGCACCAAACGCGAAAGAGTTCCACGAAGAAACAGTACGTAAGCTGCTTGCTCTGAACATGTTTGACTGCGCGCGCGCAAACAAATCGCTAGCGGCATGGGGGGTTGAAGGCCGAGTACCGTTCCTTGATAAAGAGTTTATTGATGTTGCAATGCGCCTAAACCCAGCAGATAAGATGTGTGGCAACGGCAAAATGGAAAAACACATTCTACGCGAGTGTTTTGAGCATTACTTGCCAGAGTCGATCGCATGGCGTCAAAAAGAACAGTTCTCTGATGGTGTAGGTTACAGCTGGATTGATACGTTGAAAGAAGTCGCAGAGCAAAAAGTGACGGATCAGCAGATGGAAACGGCTCAATACCGATTCCCATACAACACGCCAACCACAAAAGAAGGTTACGTGTACCGAGAAATCTTTGAAGAGCTATTCCCACTACCTTCAGCGGCTGAGTGTGTGCCAGGTGGTCCTTCAGTAGCTTGTTCATCAGCGAAAGCGATTGAATGGGATGAGTCATTCCAAAACTGTGTAGACCCGTCAGGTCGTGCGGTGCAAACCGTCCATAACGACGCTTACTAAGCGACTAAGTAGAGTGTCATGCCCTACTCCTAATCGGTAACCATCGTTGTTTTGCTAAGCTCGCTAAACAGCGTCCCACTGCTGGTGATTACCAGCAAGATTAAAAAAGAGGTGCCAAAGCACCTCTTTTTTTGTTTGTACGTATTGGCTATTGCAAGTCTAAATCGCTGTTGTCAATGCTGACAGGCACTCGTTTAGTGATCATCTGCACTAACATGATTGAGCGTTTCTCACCATCTTGCTCTTGGAAGATAGCATCTATACCTGCAAACTGACCGCTCTTAACTCGGATTTGATCACCTGGTTTTGGCATACACTCAGAAGCGGTATTTTCATTACAGCATTTTTCTAGCTGCATCAATTCAAAGACTAAGTCACCTTGGACTTCTTTCGGTTGAGCACCAAAACGCACGAAATCAACAACCCCTCGAGTGGAGCGGACTGAGGTGAAGTTAGGTCCCTGTTCATAATCAAAGTAAGCAAACACATAACAAGGAAACAGCGGCTCTTCGACTTTTTGTCTTTTCCCGCGCAAAATCTTCTCAACTTCTACAGTTGGATAAAAGCACTCTACACCTTGGTTTTCAAGGTGCTGTTTCGCCCTAACCTGCTCCCCACGTTTACAATAAAGTAGATACCAACGTTTCATCTTTTTTACTAGCCAATTCTATTTTGTTTTTATCCTAGCATTAAGCCCAAGTTGAGTCATTGACATTCAGTTTATCTATAAAAGTATGATTATACATCGCTCGCATTAACAGTATCTTTTCAAGAGCTTACGAGAAGAAGTCCATAGACAAAAATGGAAATTAAGTTTGTAGCACAGCCAACACGCCATCATATCATCTGCAAATCCACTCAAAAACAGTCACTTAACAAACAACTTTAGTCGTAAGGCAAAATTTTATTGTTTGTCACTCATTAAATTGCAATGTATACGTAGAAGTCGTTAAAAAATGTAATAACTATTATTAGAAGAGCTTATGTCAAACCAACATCAATATTTCGGCCATCCTCGTGGCTTGTTCTTATTGTTCGGTACTGAACTGTGGGAACGCTTTTCTTACTACGCAATGCGCGCCATTCTAGTACTTTACCTTACAGATACAACGATGAATGGCGGCCTTGGCTGGTCAACCAAAGACGCACTAGACCTATACGGTATTTATACTGGTCTTGTGTATATCACACCTCTCATCGGAGGTTACTTAGCGGATAACTATCTAGGTCAACGCCGTTCAATTTTGCTTGGTGGCGCGTTAATGGCTATCGGCCAGTTTACACTCGCACTTCCTGCTGACGCTCTGGGTATTGGTTCGCTACACAGTTTCTATTTAGGTCTTGGTCTGCTTATCACTGGTAACGGCCTCTTTAAGCCGAATATCTCAACCATGGTTGGCGATTTATATAAAGAGGGTGACAACCGTCGTGACGGTGCATTCACCATCTTCTACATGGGGATCAACTTAGGTGCATTACTTGCCGGCGTCGTTTCTGGCTCTGTGACAACCTCTTACGGTTGGAAAGCAGGTTTTGTGGCCGCTGGTGTGGGTATGCTGGTTAGCCTAGTGATGCAAATGGTACTGGCTCAATCATGGCTTGGTGACATTGGCCGCGAACCGGCGGCGAAACGAGATCTAAACAACAAAAACTCAACCACGAAGCAGCCACTCACCAAAGAAGAAGTAAACCGACTAAAAGTAATTCTGGTCATGAGCTTATTCACTATTGTCTTCTGGGCAGGCTTTGAACAAGCTGGTGGTCTGATGAACATCTACACTCAACAATATACTGATCGTATGATTGGTGGTTTTGAAGTACCTGCTGCGTGGTTCCAATCGCTAAACCCATTTTTCATTATTACCCTAGCACCAGTTCTGGCGGTCCTTTGGGTAAAACTGGGGAAACGCGAACCTACGTCGCCAGTGAAATTTGCGATGGCACTATTTTTCTTGGCAATTGGCTTCCTATGTATGGTTGGCGCTGTGCTAGAACAAGGTGGAGACACAACGGTAAAAACATCAATGTTGTGGCTGGTGGGAGCTTTCTTCTTCCATACATTGGGCGAACTGTGCTTATCTCCAATTGGTCTTTCACTGGTGACCAAGTTAGCACCGCTTCGCTTAGCTTCACTCATGATGGGTGCGTGGTTTGGCTGTAATGCAATTGCAAACTACGTTGCGGGCTATGTGGGATCTCACGTAGGAGAATTGGGCGCAATGGCTATCTTTAGTGGCATTGCCGTCAGCGCTACCGTGAGTGGTGTCATCCTACTTCTATTCTCGAATACGCTCGTTCGCTGGATGCATGGTGCAGAGAATACTCACAGCACAGCAGAACAAGTCGAAGAGCAGCAAGTACAAGTCGCTTAATCGCTCTACAAAAAAGGGTCGCTTTTGCGACCCTTTTTTGTACCTAAAGCTTAGAGTGAACTAACTCAGCCATCATTTCTATATGAAGCTCACTATCGTTCAAACAAGGAATGTAGGTAAAGTTTTCACCACCTGCTTCAAGGAAAACCTCTTTACACTCTTCCGAGATTTCTTCCAACGTTTCTAAACAATCCGAAGAGAATGCTGGTGTCACTACATTGATATTTTTTACCCCTTTTGCAGGAAGTGCCTCTAGGGTTTTATCGGTATAGGGCTGTAACCACTCTTCTCGGCCAAATCGAGACTGATACGTCATACCTATCTGTTGCTCGTTTAACCCTAACGCTTCAGCGAGTAAGCGAGTCGTTTCTTCACAGTGCTGAGGGTAAACATCTCCATTATCAGCGTAACGTTTTGGAATACCGTGATAAGAACATAGCAAGTAGTCTCCCTTACCATACTCTTGCCAATGTTCACGAACTGAATGCGCTAACGCTTCAATGTATTTCGGGTGATTGTAGTAATCCCGAATAAAGCTAAAGCCCGGTATCACGGGCAGGTTTTTAAACGCTTTAGTGATTCCGTCAGAAACCGCTGCCGTTGTTGTGCCCGAGTATTGCGGATACAAAGGTAATACGATGACTTCCCCTACCCCTTGAGCCAACAGCGCTTCAAAACCTGATTGCAAACTTGGATTTCCATAAGTCATGCCAAGTTCGACTGGCATATCAAGCTTTTGAGCCAACTTTTCTGTTTGACGCTTAGAGTACACCATCAGTGGCGAGCCCTCTTCCATCCAAACTGATTGGTAGAGTTTAGCAACCTTGGGAGCTCGGATTGGAAGGATAACGCCGTGCAATAGCGGACACCAAAGCCATCGAGTCATATCTACCACTCGGTGATCATGAAGAAACTGACTTAAAAAGCGCTTTACGGCAGGAGCGGTTGGTGCGTCAGGAGTACCCAGGTTCACGAGGAGTACACCCTGTTTATTATTCTCTTTCATAACATCCTATTCATGGTAAACGGCTTAGTTCATATACTTAAATAGCCTCACAGCGCTGCATCGCTGCCACTTGAAGTCATTTAGATATATGTTTACGAGTAAACTAAAAAAAGCGACCACTTGGGTCGCTTTCAATATATCAAAATATTAAATTTTTGACTTCAGCAAATTAAGAGAGTGCTTTCTCGATATCTGCACTAACTTCAGCTACTTGCTTAGTACCATCAAACTTAAGGTACTTAGTGTTGCCTGCTTCAGCTTCTTTACCGTAGTAGTTGATTAGTGGTGCAGTTTGCTCGTGGTAAACACCTAGACGTGCACGTACTGTTTCTTCTTTGTCGTCATCACGAACAACAAGATCTTCACCAGTTACGTCATCTTTACCTTCCACTTTAGGTGGGTTGTAAACAACGTGGTAAGTACGACCAGAAGGAAGGTGAGCACGACGACCTGCCATACGCTCAACAATCACATCATCTGCAACGTCAAATTCGATAACGTAGTCTACATCAACGCCCATTTCTTTTAGGCCGTCAGCTTGAGGAATAGTACGTGGGAAACCATCCAGTAGGAAACCGTTCGCACAGTCTTCTTGAGCGATACGCTCTTTGATAAGGCCAAGGATGATTTCATCAGAAACTAGCTGACCAGCGTCGATAACAGCTTTAGCTTGTTTACCAAGCTCTGTACCTGCTTTGATAGCAGCACGAAGCATATCACCAGTAGAGATTTGTGGAATACCGTATTTTTCCATGATGAAGTTTGCTTGTGTGCCTTTACCTGCACCTGGAGCACCTAGAAGAATGATGCGCATGATTTATCCTCTTTAATATTTAAGATTTATACCGAAGCTCACAATAGCTGGGCTTCTTAGACATCAAACCCGAGAAGCACTCGCAACGATAAGTTTCGGTATAACGTATATAGGCGAGCAAAAATACACGCCTTATTACTCACATTCAAGTCGCAGATTCTATCACAGGTTCGCCGCGCAAAGAGTGTATTAAGACTAAAGAATGTTAACGATACCCTCTTTCACGCCCTATTGATTATTAACTCAACACCTGAGATGCAAAATTTTGCGACAACAAACAAAAAGCTCGCGAAATGCGAGCTTTTTGATGTACTGAGGTTATTACACCTTAGTCAAAAGTTTATTAACAGCTCCTAAGAACTCCGTTGGGTCCTCAATTGAGCCTCGCTCTGCAAGCATTGCTTGACCAAGCAGGACTTCTACCCAACGACCAAATGCCTCTTCATCCGCTTCGTCAGCCATGCGCTTAACCAGCTCGTGCTCTGGGTTTAGCTCAAAGATGTACTTCACTTCTGGCACTGCCTGACCCGCTGCTGCAAGAAGCTTCGCCATTTGAGTGCCCATTTCGTAGTCGTCCGTTACCACAACAGCAGGTGTAGACGCGAGTTTAAAGGTCGTACGAACTTCTTTCACACGATCGCCTAGGTAAGACTTCGTGCGTTCTACAACCGACTTAAACTCTTCTTCAGTTTCTTTCTGCTTCTCTTTTTCTGCTTCATCTTCAAACTGACTTAGATCGAGCCCAGCTTTTGTGATTGATTGGAACTGCTTGCCGTCAAACTCAGTTAAGTAGTTCATCAGCCACTCATCAATGCGGTCGTACATCAAGATAACTTCAATGCCTTTCGCTTTGAACTGCTCTAAGTGAGGGCTGTTTTTCGCAGCTGCATAGCTGTCTGCCGTCAAGTAGTAGATCTTATCTTGACCTTCTTTCATGCGCTCAACGTAAGCAGCTAGACCCACGGTTTGCTCCGCAGAATCCACTTCAGTTGAAGCAAAGCGCAATAGGCCTGCAACTTTCTCTTTGTTTGCGAAGTCTTCTGCCGGCCCCTCTTTCATCACAAGGCCAAACTCTTTCCAGAATGATTGGTATTTCTCTTCATCATTCTTAGCCATGCGCTCTAGCATCGTTAGCACACGCTTAGTACAAGCATTACGTAGAGACTGAGTCACTTTGTTGTCTTGTAAGATCTCACGCGAAACGTTGAGTGGCAGATCATTGGAGTCTATTAAGCCACGTACAAAACGTAGGTAAGACGGCATGAACTGCTCTGCATCGTCCATAATGAACACGCGTTGTACGTACAGTTTCAAACCTGATTTGTGGTCGCGGTTCATCATATCCCATGGCGCTTTAGATGGGATGTAAAGCAAGCTCGTGTAATCGTTTTTACCTTCTACACGGTTATGGCTCCAAACCAATGGATCGGCAAAGTCATGTGATACGTGCTTGTAGAACTCTTGATACTCTTCATCTGAGATATCCGATTTATTACGCGTCCACAGAGCTTGAGCTTTGTTGATTTGCTCCCACTTCTTCTCATCCGTTTCTTTGCCTTCGTCATCGCGAACAACAGTTTGGATGGAAACTGGGATGCCAATGTGATCCGAGTACTTGCTGATCACATCACGTAGACGCCATTCATTTAGGAATTCTTTACCTTCTTCACGCATATGAAGAATAATGTCAGTACCACGCGATTCTTTAGTGATGTTTTCGATGGTGTACTCACCTTCACCGGCTGAGTGCCATTGTACTGCTTCATCAGCGGCTAGGCCCGCAGCACGAGTTCGTACGGTGACGGCATCAGCAACGATAAACGCCGAGTAGAAACCAACACCAAACTGACCAATAAGCTGAGAGTCTTTGCTCTGCTCTTCAGACAGCTTTGAGAAAAACTCCGCGGTCCCAGATTTTGCGATCGTACCTAAGTGCTCGATCACATCATCGCGGCTCATACCGATACCGTTATCAGAAATGGTTAAGGTATTTGCGCTTTCATCAAACGACAGTTTCACGCAAAGGTCTGCATTACCTTCATATAAGTCTGGGTTAGATAGCGCTTGGAAGCGCAGCTTGTCCGATGCATCTGATGCGTTAGAAATCAGCTCGCGCAAAAAGATCTCTTTATTTGAATAAAGAGAATGGATCATTAAATGCAGTAGTTGTTTTACTTCTGATTGAAAACCACGAGTTTCTTTGTTTTGAGATACGGTTTCGCTCATGTGTGCTCCATAACATCTAAACTAATTGGCTTTTTCATGGAGATAAGTTTGTGACTTTCCCCTTGAAATTACCTTACTGAGATGTCATTTAACATGTGGCTGACAAATGTAAATTCAAGGTCAATATTGCTAAAAACGGTGTTTTTTTAGAAAAATTTAATTATCCTACCAGCCTAAAAGCATCTAAAATGTCGTGCGCACTCCATGCGCTTCGGTAATTTTGTGACATAAATCACTATAATTACAACATCATCCATCTAAGAAGAACTAAATGACTAACATCGGCACCAAATTTCTACTTGCTCAAAGGTTCACCTTTGATCCAAATAGTAATTCGCTCGCTGACCAACAAAACGGCAACGACGTTGTACGATTAGGAAGCAACGAAAGCCGTATACTTCTGATGTTGGCAGAGAGACCAAACGAAGTTTTAACCCGTAACGAGCTTCACGAGTTTGTTTGGCGTGAGCAAGGTTTTGAGGTGGATGACTCAAGCCTGACTCAAGCGATCTCTACTCTGCGTAAGATGTTGAAGGACTCAACAAAATCTCCAGAGTTTGTTAAAACGGTTCCTAAACGCGGTTATCAACTCATTTGTTCAGTGGAACGCTTAAGCCCATTATCTGCTGACTCTAATACTGACGTTGAAGAAGCCACTTCTGAAAATGAAGTGCACGCAGCGGAAATAGAAACAAGTGACGCGCCGTCAGCAGAAGCGGCGACAGACACCACGACTGAAGTAGAGCCTCAAGTAGAACCACCTAAGGCACAGCCAAAACCAGCAGCTAACACTAATAACTGGCTGCCGCGTATGATCGTTCTTTTGTCTCTGCTGCTTCCTATTTGTGTATTGCTCTTCACCAATCCTGCAGAATCCCAATTCCGTCAGATTGGTGAGTATCAAAATGTACCTGTGATGACGCCAGTGAACCATCCGCAAATCAATAGTTGGTTGCCGTCCATTGAGCAGTGCATTGAACGCTACGTAAAATACCATGCAGAAGATTCAATGCCGGTAGAAGTGATTGCTACAGGTGGCCAGAACAATCAGCTAATTCTGAACTACATTCATGACAGTCAACATTCATATGAGAATGTGACATTGCGTATTTTCGCTGGTCAAAATGACCCAACCGATATCTGTAAATAAGGAGGCCAGAATGAAGATAAAATTAGCATCTGCGGTTTTGGCCGTATCCGTTCTTTTCAGTGGTTGGTTATATTGGGGTAGCGACCTAAAAGTGGAACAGGTCCTCACTGCCAATGAGTGGCAGTCAACCATGGTGACGGTCATTACAGACAGCTTACCTGACGATCCTGTCGGCCCACTGCGTCGTGTTAATGTTGAATCAAATGTGAAATATCTCCCTAATGGAGACTATATTCGCGTAGCAAATATCAAACTATTCGCTCAAGGTTCAACGGCAGAATCCACGATTAATATCTCGGAAAAAGGGCGCTGGGAAGTCAGTGACAACTATTTGTTGGTTTCGCCTTCTGAGTTTAAAGATATTTCATCTTCTCAATCAAAAGACTTCTCCGAAGCACAGCTACGTTTGATCACTCAAATCTTTAAGCTTGATGCCGAGCAAAGTCGCCGTATTGATGTCGTGAACGAAAAAACGCTATTGCTCACTAGCTTGAACCACGGTTCTTCGGTGCTGTTTAAAAACTAACTTTGATTTGATGATAAGGGGGCAAGACGCCCCCTTTATTTTGCTTATGGATTGGTTAGATACCCTCACCCTCTTTTTCGGCTCACTTATCGCCAATACTCTGGCTTCGCTTTCTGGCGGCGGTGCAGGCTTACTTCAATTCCCTTTGCTCATCTTTCTCGGCTTGCCATTCTCGGTTGCGCTAGGGACACATAAAGTGGCTTCCGTCGCTTTAGGCTTAGGGGCAGCAAGCACACATTTAAAAGCAGGCACAATTAAGTGGAAGGTCGCGCTCTACCTTATAGTCTCTGGCAGCATTGGCGTAGTCTTAGGGGCAAACCTAATTGTCCAAATACCTGATGGTATGGCGGAAAAAATGCTAGGGAGCATGATTCTCGCGCTCGGCATCTATTCACGGTTTAAGAAATCATTAGGCCAAGAAGAAATAATACGTAACCGTCACCCAATCGGTGGGGTCATCGGCGGTGTCGGACTAATGCTCATCGGTATCATCAACGGGTCGCTGACCGCAGGTTCTGGTTTACTAGTGACACTATTTTTAGTTCGCTGGTTTGGGTATAACTATAAACAAGCCGTTGCTTACACCATGATTTGTGTCGGCCTGTTTTGGAATGGCATTGGAGGCATTGCCGTCGTTCAAGCTGGCGCTCCGATACATTGGGCTTGGTTGCCTGTTTTATTGTTAAGCTCATTTCTAGGCGGCAGTTTAGGCGCATGGGCCGCGACTCGATACAGCAACCGAGTGATTAAAATTGCATTCGAAATTCTCACGTTTGCCGTGGGCATCAAGTTGCTAGTTTAAACCGATTAAAAGGAAAGTTTCATGGATAAAGCGATCATTGATATTTATTACTGCCGCCAATGCAACTGGATGTTGCGTTCAACTTGGCTATCGCAAGAACTACTGCATACTTTTAGCGAAGAAATAGAAACGATCAGCTTACACCCAGATACGGGTGGTCGCTTCGAAATTTTCTGTAATGGCCAGCAAATTTGGGAACGGAAAAAAGACAGCGGCTTTCCTGAAGCAAAGGTGCTAAAACAGCGCGTAAGAGACATTATCGACCCAGAACGCGATTTAGGACATTCAGACACAAAATAGGGAGCAATTCGCTCCCTATATTTTTACTTAGTGAAAGCGTTAAATCATGGTTTGTGCTAGGACTTCGCCTTCTGGCGTTTTTACCGTTAGCGTATTGTCTTCTAAAGTACCAAAGCTTCTTGGTAAACCATTACGTGGAAATGTCATCGAGCCTGGGTTAAATATAACGGCTCCATCTTGCATCTCTGCGACAGGAACATGCGTATGACCGTGGGCGATGATATCACCTTCACGCAGTGGCGGCCGTTTTTCAGAGTTGTACAAGTGACCATGAGTCAAAAAGATTCTCTTACCAGATTCAAGTAGCACCCACGAGTAATCCATCATCATTGGAAACTTCAATAGCATTTGGTCCACTTCACTATCGCAGTTACCACGCACAGAAATAATTTGATCACTGTATTGGTTCAATAGCTCCGCCACCTGAGGTGGGTTGTAACCTTCTGGAATCGGGTTTCTTGGCCCGTGGTTTAGCGTATCCCCCAACAAAATCAGGTGCTCCGCACCAGAGGCTAAAAATAGCTCAATAGTTTCTTTAGTTGCTGGCAAAGAGCCATGCAGATCTGAGGCAAAAAATAGTTTCACGACATCGTCTCCTCACAAAGTACGAGGTCATTCTACGGCATTTTTATGACAGCTCAACCAACGACTACTGATAGCGCAATGATTCAATGACCATAGGCAAAATATAGAACCATGCTGCATACGCAGTTCCAACCAACACCAGTATCCAAAACACCATCGACATAAATTTTGACTTAGCTAGGTGGTGCAGCGGGTCTGGCTCTCCGCATCCTGGACATGCGTGAGCGCGCTTTGAGATTTGTTTCTCACACACAGGGCAAGAGACTAAAGGCATGATACAAATTCCTCGACAATAGACTTAGGGCGCAAAGAATAATGGTGAATTAACACATATGCAACCTAACATATATTAAATATTTTAGTTCTTTGTAACAGTCGCTGACTTGAGAAAAAAATGCGTTGATTTTTCATTTATATCAACCTATTACACTTCTTCTCGCACCATGCCATTGATGACAATATTGTTATAACTCACCATGCCAATGACCTCCCCATCTTCAATGACCGGAGCTCGGCTAATGCCAAATCGTTCAAATAGGCGCGCACAATATTTCACATTCATATCAGGGTCGACACACAAAGCGGGCTTGGTCATGATCTCATAAATATTCGTGCGCTGTGGAGAGCGATTATTCGCCAGCACCTTTTTGGCGATATCATTCATCAAGACGATGCCATATTCATCGTTGTCATCTCGCTTTTTCACCACCAGCGCTTTGACTTGGTATTTTTTAGCCAACGTTATGCCTTCATAAACTGTCATTAGCCCATCAACCATGACATAAGTAGCCGCCATTACATCTCGAACTCTAATTATCGTTTGACTGCTCATAACTCATCCTCGACCACTTTGGTCAACGTCTCTACTTGATGCGCGACACCGACTGCATCCTCAATATCGATCTGAATAGCAATGCCCTGCCCCGACTCTCGGTCGAACTCACCAACTTCATTGATGGTTTCTAATATGTGTCGAGAAAGGTGCTCCTCAACGACAAACAGCAGCACATCTTTTTGTACTTCCAGCGTTAAGCCAAAAAACGTTCGCTTTTGATTTAAACCTTGTCCACGAGCGTTATTAATCACCGTCGCACCAGTCGCGCCAGCTTCGCGAGCAGCGTCCAGTACCTTGTCTGTTTTGCTGTCTTCAACAAACGCAAGTATCAATTTAAAGCGCATTTTCTTCGTCCTCCGAGACATCTTTATTCAGCCATTGGGTTATTTGCGCATAGCCCATCACAGAGATCATAGGAAACAGACTGGCAAAGGCGATCAAGCCAAAGCCATCAATCATTGGGTTTCTTCCTGGGACGGTAGAAGCAAGCCCCAGCCCTAGTGCGGTTACAAGCGGAACAGTGACAGTAGAAGTCGTGACGCCTCCAGAATCGTAGGCGAGCGGAACAATAAGCTTTGGCGCATAAAACGTTTGAATCACAACCACGATGTAACCCGCGATGATGTAATAGTGAATAGGGTCACCGACAACAATCCGATAACTCCCTAGCGCGATGCCAATGGCCACCCCAAATGCAACGGCCACGCGTAAGCCGTTAATACTGATGCTGCCACCAGAAACTTGGTTTGCTTTTATCGCTACGGCTATGAGAGAAGGCTCAGCAATCGTGGTACTAAAACCGATAAAAAAGGCGAAGGTATACACCCAATAGTAGTCGACCCACACTAAGGCTTTTCCCACAGAGACTTTAAACTCTTGTAAAAATTCCGGTGCCGTCAGTTGCACGGCCATGGTCTCTCCGAGCGGAAACAGAGCCATTTCTAATCCGAGCAAAAAAAGAGCGAGCCCAAGAATCACATAAACAAACCCAAGCAAAACCTTCTTAAGGTTGTTAACTGGACGCCTTAACACCGCTAACTGAAAACCAAAAATAATGCTGGCGATGGGAATGACATCTCGAACGGTCGACAATAAAGTGTCTAGGAAATGTTCAATTGAAATCATGTTACGACCATTCCGTAAACCATCACAAACATCATCGGTAGCAGCGAGGCAAAAGCGATCAAACCAAAACCATCCACCATGGGGTTGCGCCCTTTAATCGCCGATGCTAAACCAACCCCTAGTGCAGTGACCAAAGGCACGGTGATAGTCGACGTCGTCACACCTCCAGAATCATAAGCAACGCCAATAATGGCTTCCGGTGCAAACCACGTCAGGACTACAACGCCGACGTAACCGCCGATGATCATGTAATGAATTGGCCACCCTTTTAAGATGCGCAGAACGCCAATAACGATAGCGATCCCCACAGAAAGTGCCACCGTTACTCGTAGCCCTTGTCCATAATCCTGCATGGATTGCTCTGAGTTTGTGATCATCCCTCCTTCTGCCGCAACTTCTGATGCTTCTTCTGCTACGGCCGTTAATGCAGGCTCGGCGATCGTGGTGCCAAAGCCTAGACAAAACGCAAAAACTAGCAACCAGAATACGCTGCCTTTTTTTGCAAAGGCTTGAGCCATACTCTCTCCGATAGGAAAAAGACCAAGCTCTAGACCAAAAATAAAAAACGTTAACCCTAAAACCACAAGCAATAAGCCAAAAAGAATGGAGATGAGATTAGGAAGTGGCTCTTGCAAAACAACTAATTGAAAAAAAGTGATAACAACAACGATGGGTAGCAGATCGCGAGCACTATTAAGGAGCGCTCGAAAAAGAGCAACAAATGCTTCCATACCTATCCTCCTTGATGGTGCAAACTGATTACGCTTGTTCCGGTAGCGATGTTTTTAGTCTGGCATAGATTTAGTTCTCCTACCGTGAACGAATTAGCGCCATGCATAACATTTAGTTACATTTTTTCAATATGTGAAGTCAGTAGCCTCGCTACAGGCTTGCCACTATCCTAGAAATAATAGTGTTGAGATGATCAAGCTCAGCACAAAACGACTATAATGTTCTAATACGTGTACATTCAAAGAGATAACATGAAGATATTACTCACAGGTGGCACTGGGTTTATTGGTTCGGAGTTGCTCAAGCTGCTATCCACTCACCAAGTTATGCTACTTACACGCTCTCCAGAGCAAGCAAAACAACGCCTCCAACACGCTGATTTGGGTAATATCGAATACCTTGACTCGCTTGAGTCATTCGCCGACCTCAATCACATTGATGCCATAATTAATCTTGCGGGTGAGCCTATCGCAGATAAAAGATGGACCAGCGAGCAGAAAGAAAAAATCTGCAAAAGTCGCTGGAAAATTACCGAACAAATCGTTGAGCTGATCCACGCCAGCACAGAGCCTCCCGCAGTTTTTATTAGTGGCTCGGCCGTTGGTTACTATGGCGATCAACAAGACCACCCGTTTGATGAGTGCCTGCATGTTAACAGTGAAGACTTTCCTCACGAGGTTTGTGCAAAGTGGGAGCAAATAGCCAAACGCGCAGAGTCTGAACAAACACGTGTTTGTCTATTGCGAACTGGCGTAGTACTCGGCCTTAATGGCGGGGCTTTGGCGAAAATGCTCTTACCTTACAAACTTGGCGTAGGCGGCCCGCTCGGGAACGGTAATCAGTACATGCCTTGGATTCACATTCTGGATATGGTCCGCGCCATCATGTACTTGCTTGAAACACCACATGCCCATGGTGCGTTCAATATGTGTGCACCTCACCCTGTGACTAACCGTATCTTTAGCGGCACGTTGGCAAAAACGCTGAAACGACCACATATCTTGTTCACGCCTAAATGGGCGATGGAACTCCTAATGGGTGAATCTTCCTGTTTATTGTTCGATAGCATGAGAGCCAAACCCAAAAAGCTCACCGAACTTGGCTTCAAATTTAGCTACTCCAGAATAGAGCCAGCACTCAAGCACTTGCTTCATGACCGGAGCTGATGAATGATCACCTCATTCAATGTTGCTTGAGGCTTAATTTATGAAAAAGTCGATTCTTATTACGGGTTGCTCAACCGGTATCGGTTACGTGTGCGCTCACGCCCTGCAAAACGAGGGATTTCATGTCATAGCATCTTGTAGGAAAGAGCAAGATGTCCAACGTCTAATTAATGAAGGGCTAACCTGCATCAAGCTAGACCTAAACAGCCCTGAAAGTATTTCTTCGGGCGTAAAGCAAGCATTAGAGCTAGCAGAAGGTAAGCTTTATGCCGTGTTCAATAATGGTGCCTATGGCCAGCCCGGTGCATTGGAAGACTTGCCCACCGAGGCTCTTCAAGCTCAATTTCAGACCAACTTTTTTGGTTGGCACCAGTTAGTCAGAGAAGTGCTTCCTCACATGCGCATACAAGGCGAAGGACGCATAATACAAAACAGTTCTGTTCTTGGCTTTGCTGCAATGAAATACCGCGGCGCCTACAATGCGTCAAAGTTTGCCCTAGAAGGCTGGACTGACACACTACGGCTAGAGCTTGCGGATACGAATATCAAAGTGGCATTGATAGAACCTGGGCCTATCGAAACTCAATTTAGAAACAATGCATTAAAAGCCTTCGAGAAGTGGATTGATATTGAATCCAGCCCTCACCGCCTCGCCTATGAAGGACAAAGAGAGCGACTCAACAAAGACAAATCTAATAATCGATTTGTTTTACCTGCAGAGTCCTGCGTCGCACCTGTTCTTCATGCATTAACTAGCGCTTCACCTAAAATTCGCTATCGAATTACTACGCCGACTAAATTATTCGCAATCTTGAAAAGGTTATTACCAACCCGTGTGCTTGATAAAATTTTGCGACAAGCTGCATAAAAAAGTTTTGTCACAATGTAATTTCATCGTAACAATGTGATGTCATTATGAGCATGTAGGTTAAAAAAACCTCAAGCAAACGAATCAATTTCTACGCAATTCAGTGAGCACTATTCAACCTAAAGTGAATGAGTTGCTTAGATTTGGTATCGCCACCCATTACGTTTTGTAGCAATGTTTTTACTACTGCGAGGCAACAATGACATTAAATCAGCTTAACTGGCTTAGTGTGGGTGTAGTGTTGACCATGTTCATCCTATTTTGATACCGCACTAACAAATAGCATTAGAACTGCGCTGCTTCGGCAGCGTTTTCTTTTTGCCTTACACCTATTCAGCAGTAACACCATTCTCTTACCGCATCCTTTCACAAAATAGAATGATTCATTATTGATGACGATTAGCAACCATCGCTTGAATTTCCCTTAAATCAACTCCATATCTATTATCAACGACAAGACACAAAGCAAGGATACTCTGATGCAATCCCCATTTATCGTTGAGATAACAGAACAGAACTTTCGCGAAACTCTTGAAGGATCAATGAACACGCCCGTTCTGATCCACTTTTGGGCCAATGCTCAACCAGAAAGCGCACAGATACTCCCTGAGTTGCAATCTCTTGCTCAACAGTACAACGGTGCATTTACGCTTGCTTTATTAAATTGTGAAGATCAGCCGGCTCTAGCGTCTCAATTTGGTGTGCAAGTATTGCCAACTATCGCGCTGTTTATAAATGGTCAAGCCGTCGATGGATTGGGTGGCCCTCAGCCAATTGATGCCATTGCAACCATGCTACAAAAGCATTTGCCAAGCCCAGATGAACAGCTATTAAAGCAAGTCAGTGAACTTCTTCAGCAAGGTGAGCATGCTCAGGCTTTAAGCATCATCCACACTTTACCGCCAGAACTGCAAGAGCGTGGCGATGTGAAACTCGCGATGGCTGATTGTTTATTAGAAACCAAACAATTTGATGTCGCCCAAGAGCTACTGAACGCTATCCCTCTTGAGTATCAAGATAACTACTACAAGAGTCTAATAGCCAAGCTCGAGCTGCATTTGCAGGCTGCAGATAGCCCTGAGTTACAACGACTAGAACAAGCATACGCAGCAGACATGGCAAACTTCGAACTTGCTTGTGAATTGGCGGTACAGTACAACCAAGTGGGTCGTGATGAAGAAGCGCTGGAACTGCTGTGGAATATTCTTAAAAAAGACTTGGGCGCCCAAGACGGTGAAGTGAAGAAGACTTTTATGGATATTCTCAGTGCGCTAGGTCAAGGCAACGCATTAGCAAGCAAATATCGCCGTCAGCTGTATTCGATTCTGTACTAACTCGCTGAAAAGCGAAACTTCAACTAAAGGCCGGATATTCCGGCCTTTGTTATATAAAAAACCAATAACCTCTTAAGGTTCTCAGAACTTCAATTGTCTATTGTCTATAAATAGGTAAAAATGAATCGGACATTATGCACTTAAGGGAATAACTCATGCCAATTGATTCACTGATTACCATCGGTATTTTCGTCGTTCTTGCTGTAGTTATCTTATCTTCAGCCATTAAGACGGTGCCACAAGGAAATAACTGGACAGTCGAACGCTTCGGACGCTACACCCATACGCTAAAACCCGGCTTAAACTTGATCATCCCATTTGTTGATAAGATAGGGCAAAAAGTCAACATGATGGAGCGCGTTCTTGATATTCCAGCGCAAGAAGTTATTTCAAAAGACAACGCTAACGTAGTTATTGATGCCGTCGGATTTGTTCAAGTCATCGATGCTGCCAAAGCGGCTTATGAAGTCAACGATTTGGAACATGCCATTAGAAATTTAACTCTCACCAATATCCGTACCGTTTTAGGCTCAATGGAGTTGGACGAAATGCTGAGTCAGCGTGACATGATCAACTCAAAGCTGCTGGCAATTGTTGACCAAGCCACCAACCCATGGGGTGTAAAAGTCACACGAATTGAAATAAAAGATGTCCAGCCACCATCCGATCTAACGGCGGCGATGAATGCTCAAATGAAAGCCGAGCGAAATAAACGAGCGGAGATTCTCGAAGCAGAAGGGGTACGCCAAGCTGAAATTTTAAAGGCTGAAGGTCATAAGCAATCGGAGATATTAAAAGCTGAGGGCGAAAAGCAGTCTGCTATTCTCCATGCTGAAGCTCGTGAACGCGCCGCGCAAGCAGAAGCAAAAGCGACTTATATGGTTTCTGAAGCGATTGCCAAAGGCGATATGCAAGCCGTCAATTACTTCATTGCTCAGGGCTATACCGAAGCGATCAAAAGCATTGGTCAAGCCGAAAACGGCAAAATCATTATGCTTCCATTAGAAGCGACCGGACTAATGGGCTCGGTTGCAGGGATAGCAGAGATGTTTAAACAACAAGATAAAGAATAACTTATGGACTTTTTCAGTTTGCTGGAAGGCGTCTCTTTCTGGCATTGGCTAGCCTTCAGTTTTGCACTTCTAGCGGTAGAGCTACTTGGGACGGCGGGATATTTTCTCTGGCTCGGAGTTTCTGCACTTATCGTTGGGGCACTAATGACCGTTTTGCCAATGAACTGGCAATTACAATGGCTTTGCTTTGCAAGTTTCAGCTTAATCACCACTTGGTTATGGTGGCGACGACAATGGTCTAAAGACAAGAAAGAAGACCAAGAAAGAGATCTGAACCAAAAGTATAAGCAGTTAATCGGACGCACACTTACCATTGAAGAGGACTTTTCTGTTGGGCTCAATCGTATCAAGGTTGCCGATACCACGTGGTCGGCACAGTCGGATCAAGCACTTCCAGCAGGAACGCGCGTTAAAATAAAAGATATCGATGGTATTATTTTAATCATTGAGCCTGATTCTAAGTAATTTATGCCAAAGTAATGGGGCATAACTATGCTCCATTACTTTAATCTAAACAACCGCTTTTATTTCATTGATTTAATTAAAATCGAACAAAAAATAAGTAGCAGAAATATTATTAATATCCTACCCTCTTCTTCCAATTATTTAATTCTTCATCATACGATAATCAATAAGATAGAAATATATCGATAAAAATTATCTTTCTAAATTTATTTTAAAAAATAAAACTTTATTGAATTATTTTTTGATCTTTTTGCCCCCCCATACATACTTAACGCATAAGCATTTAAGTTGAATGCTTTTTATTTGGTAAGTAAGAGGATGTACTATGAAGAAACTTCTCTTTTTAATGTTATGCGGTATCTTTTCTTTTTCTTCCTTTGCCTACACCAACGGAAATGGTGGTACAACTAATTTAGGACCGATAGTCGAATGTAAATTGCCCAGTGGTGATGTCACTAATATTCCAAGTGAAATGTGTCGATTTAGAGGCGGGGAATGGAACTAATATAGAAGTCAGTAGTTAGTTCAATATTAAGAAACTATTGATACCTTACTTTTCAGTAAAGTCATTATTTATCCAAGCAAGTAGATATTCAATGTCTACATTAAGGTGATGATTATGAAATTTTTAGCTGGTCTATTGTTAGCATGTTTTGCCCTAGCTCCATTAACTACTCATGCTAATGGTGCTTCAGGTGGTCGTACGCTAGCCCCAGAGATAAAGTGTGAGTTACCAAACGGTAACGTGCATATGTTACCGCCGTTATATTGCAAAATATATGATGGTCGAGAAGTAAAATAAAAAAGGAGCCTAGCGGCTCCTTTTCATTATCTCACTAAGTATTAGTGGAAGCTGTAAGGGATAAGAACTTGTAGACGTAGGTCTGTTTCATCCGCATCACCAGCACCAGCGTACTCATCGCGCTCTAGGATTGTACCGTGTAGACGGATCGTAGAACCTTTCAGTGCACCACTCTGTAGAGAGTAAGATACTGTCGCGTTAACTGCGTATTCACTTTCGTAATCCCAGTCACCTGATGCACCGCTTGCTGCAGAATCAGCACCAGTACCGTAACCAAAGCCTAGGTAGTAGTTCCAGCCGTTACCTTGGTTGTAAGATAGACGGTTGTACCACGCTAGCTCACCCGCTTTGTTCCAGTCAGACAGTGCATCCCACCACTGAGACCAAGTACCGTTGTTCATACCGTAAGTATGAATTGTACGTGGAACGAAGTCAGCACGGTTGTCTGTGTCTGTGTAGCGTAGCTCAGACATCCAAGCTAGCTTGCCGAAAGATTGATTCAAAGATAGACCAGTGTGGAAACCTAGACCATCGTATTTCACATCATCGTCAACACCGTAGAAATCAAATGCTAGAGTTGTACGGTCACTCACAGTGTACTTCAAGTAAGCCTTGTAAGAAGTGTTGTCAGTTTCGTTGTGGTAGCTAGTTACTTGACCTGCACCCCAGTCGATACCATTTGCATATTGAACGCCAGTAGCTTGACCCAAACCAAGTTGCATAAACAAGCTGTCAGTTAGGTTACCGTTTAGGCCTAGAGAGTGTAGGTAGCTCCATGAAGTATCAGACCAAAGCGCTGGCGCGTAGTCATCTTCGTGAAGTAGCCAAGGTGCTGTAAATTGGTCTGCACCAAAGTAGCTTAGGTTGAAATCACCTAGTTTAGCGTTCAGTTCGAAACCACGGTAAGTACCAGGTACGAAACTCCAAACGTTACCAATAGTACCGTTACCACCCGCTTGTAGCATACCAAAGCGCGCGTTGAAGCTTTCGTTTGCTTTGAACTTCAGTGCTGCTTTGTAAACTTTAAGCTGTTGACCATCACCTGCACCCCAGTCTAGGTTGTTACAAGTTGAAATTTCATTACATAGGTAGCCTTCGTTTGAATTGTAAAGGCTATCGTTGTAAAGGTCGCCAGAATAGTAAGCCGCAACATCTGCACCAACCCAACCATCGTGGTAGCCAGAAGTAAAGTCTAAAATTGCGTTGTAAGAAGAGTAGTTTAGACGACTCCAACGGTCACCGTTTTCACCGCCAGGCTTACCTGTTGTACGAGTACGAGAACGAGTATCAACTAGAAATAATGCATTAAGACTAGAGTCTTGCATAAATTCGTTCACTTTCTCTACGTACTCGCCACCTGCTGCACTTTCAGTAGACGCTGTAGCTGGAGCAACAGCAACAACACCAAACATTGCTGCGGTTAACGCTGAAACCTTAAAAAATTTGTCCATGGAAAAACTCCTAAAAATGGATATAGCTGTATTTTTCTATCTCACCTTTAGTTGGCCGCCGAAGGAGAGAAGTAAATTCCTGATCAAACCTCATTATTTCTAATTTGGCTTTTTTTAGTTCCTGCATACACACCGTGTATCCACGTGATTAAGACTAACTTCGCAGCTAAAAACATCCAAACGGAACTTATTTTTTTTCTAAAAAAATATGAGCCAGTCCAAAGTTCCATATAAGTTGTTGATCCAGATCTTACTTTTAACAACACCAACACAAAAAGACAGTTAAACATTGAATATCAATAACTTAAACCACACCCTAGAATTCCAACTTGAAGTCACTCGCAGACTAAAGAAGTAAAAAACCTTAATAATTCAATGGGAGATCTTGATCACTGAAAAGATAAAAAGCACAAATAACTCAATCAAAAAGCACTTAATTATGAGCAAGAAAAAGCCCCACATGCTTACCATGTGGGGCTTTTAGTTATTTTTTAGCTTTTTTGATAAGACTTAATTCATCAACTCGAGTAAGTCTTGTTCTGTTTTGATCTCGATACCCAGTTCTTGTGCCTTTGCCAACTTCGAGCCTGCATTTTCACCAGCAAACAAAATATCTGTTTTCTTAGAAACACTACCTGTCACTTTTGCACCTAGTGATTGAAGGGCTTCTTTAGCCTCTGTGCGACCTAATTGAGAAAGTGTTCCTGTCAATACAACTGTCTTACCTTCTAACGGTAGCTCTCCTACCTGCTCAGTCGTATTAATCTCTGGCCAGTGGATCCCTTGTTCAAGCAAATCTTTAACCACTGCTTGGTTCTGCTCTTCACTGAAGAAAGTCGTAATATGTTGAGCAACCACAGCACCGATGTCTTGCACTTCAATTAACTGCTGTTCGTTAGCATTTTGGATGGCTTCCAACGTTTTAAAGTGCATTGCTAGGTTTGCGGCGGTTGCCTCGCCAACTTCACGAATCCCAAGCGAATACAAAAAGCGAGGTAACGTTGTCTCTTTTGATTTTTCTAACGCATTCACAATGTTCTGCGCAGACTTTGGCCCCATGCGATCTAATACCGTTAAAATCCCCGCAGATAACTTAAATAAGTCAGCAGGAGTTTTCACCATCTCACGGTCAACAAGTTGCTCGATCACTTTATCGCCTAGACCGTCAACGTCTAACGCTTTACGAGACACAAAGTGTTTTAGCGCTTGTTTACGTTGGGCTTGGCAAACTAAGCCACCCGTACAACGTGTTACCGCCTCTCCTTCGATTCGTTCAACATGCGAACCACAAACAGGACACTGAGTTGGAAAAATAATATCTCGCGCTGTTTCTGGTCGACGCTCTTTGATGACAGAAACGACTTGAGGAATAACATCACCCGCTCGACGAATCACAACGTGATCACCGATCTTAACTTGCAGACGTTCTATCTCATCTGCGTTATGAAGCGTCGCATTACTTACCGTTACCCCGCCAACAAATACAGGCTCTAGTTTAGCAACAGGTGTAATCGCACCAGTACGACCGACTTGGAATTCCACCTCATTCAACGTCGTCATTTCTTCCTGAGCCGGGAATTTGTAGGCAATCGCCCAACGTGGAGCGCGAGCAACAAATCCAAGACGCTCTTGCACGGCAATATCGTCAATTTTAATGACGACACCATCGATCTCATAAGGAAGGGCATCACGACGCTGCAAGATATCTTGGTAGTAAGCTTTTACATCAGCCAAGCTTTCAACTCGCTTGGTCTCCGGGCACATTGGTAATCCCCAAGATTTAATTTGCAAGAAGCGTTCGTAGTGACTTGCCGCCAATTCAGCGCCTTGCACCACGCCCACACTGTATGCATAGAAGCTAAGCGGACGAGAAGCCGTAATGCGTGAATCCAATTGTCGTAAGCTACCAGCCGCAGCGTTACGTGGGTTGACAAAGATTTTTTCGCCTTTCTTCCTTGCTAATTCATTGAGCTTTTCAAACCCAGCTTTCGGCATAAAGACTTCACCACGAACTTCAAGACGATTTGGCCAGTCATTACCTCTGAGTTTTAAAGGAATGGCTTTAATCGTGCGAACATTCTCTGTGATGTTCTCGCCGGTAGTGCCATCACCTCGTGTTGCCGCCTGCACTAACACTCCGTTCTCATACAGTAAACTAACTGCAAGTCCATCCAATTTCGGCTCACAACAGTATTCTTTTACACTCTGACTGCCCACCCGCTCTTGTGCTCGCTTATGGAAACTATCAAGTTCGCTGTCATCAAACGCATTATCAAGCGAAAGCATCGGTACTTCATGTGTCACTTGGCTAAACGCAGAGAGAGGTTGTCCACCGACACGTTGACTTGGTGAATCTACGGTAATTAAATCAGGGTTCTCAGCTTCAATATCCAGGAGCTCTCGCATTAAGCGGTCGTACTCGGCATCAGGGATCTCTGGGTTATCTTCCACGTAGTAACGCACAGCGTGGTAATGCAACGACTCTTTTAGTTCTTCTAATCGCTGAAGTACTGATTCAGACATAGTAAAGCCCCGTGTATTTTCAATCGGTGAGGTTGGGAAATCCAAGAAAAAGGGCTCCATCCGGAGCCCTATTATTATTTGCTGTTAAGATTATGCGTTAGCGGCATTAAACTCAACTATTTGACGTCGATAAGACGCTAAACGGTCTGGCGTCATTAAGTTACGCTGGTCATCAAGAACGTTGCCACCTAAATCATCAGCAATTTGCTGCGCAGTTCGGAGCATTAAGTTGAAGTTCTGTTCAGCCTCGCCATAACAAGGCAATGTCATGAAGAATGAAATACCCTTCGTTGTAAACTCAGCAGGATCAGCATGCTCAAACGTACCAGGGTGCATCATATTAGCGACGCTAAACAACACTTTGCCGTTACCGGACAAGTCGACATGACGGTGGAAAATATCCATCTCGCCATAAATTAAGCCGTTTTGTTGCATACTTTCAAATAAAGCAGTACCAACAAATGGCTCTTCACCCGCACAGTGCACATTCAATACAATCACTTGCATTTCAGGTTCTGGCTTTGGCTCTTCCTTAGGCTCTGCAACGACAGGCTCACTAACCGTTTCGACTTGCTGTTCTTTCTCAGTAATATCAAACGCGGCGGGAATAGCTTCTTCTTCCACAGCAAGCTGGAATGGCTCTTCAGCTACTGGTGCTTGAACAACAGGCTCAACGTCCTCTTCTTTATCTTTTTCTGCAACAAATGAAGGGATGTCATCCGGCTCCTGCTGCGTCTGTTTTACTTCAGAAGGACCACCGAATAACGGGTCAGATTCAAACTTGTTGTCGAAAGAACTCGCCATCCCAAAATCTGGCTCTTTGCGATCTTTACGAATGATCTCAAAGTCATCTTCAGGAGCGGGAGCGAAGTCTCGTTCTTTCTCGACAAGATCATTTTTGTCCCCTTGGTCAACATCCAGCTTACCAAGCGGCTTGTTACCAAACTTTGCTTTGCCTTCTTTTTTACTGCTCCACAAACCATGAAACAGCAATGCCGCGATGGCTAATGCGCCAACAACAATGAGTACGAATCGCAATTCCTGCATTATTTACTCTCAATATACTTGTTTTTACTACTCGCAGTTCCTTGAGCAGCTACCCAAGTGCAATAAATCTGAATGATACGTTTACTTTACCAAAACTATATGTAGATTTAGAACAACTTAATGCAAGAAGTTCCGTTTTTTGTTGTGATTCTTGCCACGATTCCACTTAACAAGACGTCATTTGTCAGGGCATTGAAAGAAAAGCCCTCACAGGTACAATGAGTTTTCATTTACACGAAGCCAAAATAGACATGAAGCAAAACAATCAGCAGAGAACCGGATTCGGTTATTTTCTATACGGGATACAATTGGCACTTGCCCCTAAAATCAGACGCTTTGTCATCTTACCTCTACTTGCAAATATCTTGCTTGTGGGTGGTGCCATCTTCTATCTATTTTCAAACCTTAATATATGGATCGAAGACTGGATTGGGCAGCTGCCTGAGTTTTTATCCTGGTTAACTTACATTCTTTGGCCTTTACTCGCTCTGACGATACTCGCTACCTTCTCCTATTTTTTCAGCACGCTCGCGAACTTTATCGCCGCGCCATTCAATGGCCTCTTAGCTGAAAAAGTTGAAGAATACTTAACGGGACAAAAAGTGAATGATGATGGTTTCACTGCCGTTCTGAAAGATGTTCCTCGCGTTTTAGCTCGTGAATGGAGAAAGCTGCTTTACATCTTACCTAAAGCAATAGGCCTATTCCTGTTATTGCTCATCCCTGCCCTTGGGCAAACAGTAGGCCCATTTTTATGGTTTATTTTTACCGCTTGGATGCTCGCGATTCAATATTGTGACTACCCGTTTGATAACCATAAAATCCCATTTAACGACATGCGTTACAAATTGAAACAAAAGCAAGGTAAGGCCTATGGCTTTGGGGTATTGGTGTCTGTGTTTACGACGATCCCAATTTTGAACCTCATTGTCATGCCTGTAGCAATATGTGGCGCAACCGCTATGTGGGTGGCGGAGTTTAAGCACCAACGATAGTCGATTAGAGATTAAGGAAAGGGATCTGCGCCAGCTTTTCCCTTTTCTTTTATCGAGTTCTGGGCCAACCTAATAAGATATAACTTTTTAATCCTTTTCCCTTTTTTTCATACCGCATATTCTTCTATCCATATTCACACAACGTGTAATGAAGGAACATCACTATGAGCAAAATCTACGAAGATAACTCTCTTACTATCGGTAATACACCTCTCGTTCGTCTAAACAAAGTGAGCAAAGGCAAAGTTCTCGCGAAAATTGAAGCGCGTAACCCTAGCTTCAGTGTTAAGTGCCGTATCGGTGCAAACATGATTTGGGAAGCAGAGAAAGCGGGGCTTCTTAAGCCAGGTGTAGAGCTTGTAGAACCTACCAGTGGTAACACAGGTGTTGCTCTAGCATTCGTAGCGGCTGCTCGCGGTTACAAGCTAACATTGACCATGCCTGAATCAATGAGCCTAGAACGCCGTAAGCTACTTAAAGCACTAGGCGCTAACCTTGAGCTGACTGAAGCGGCGAAAGGCATGAAAGGGGCGATTGCTAAAGCAGAAGAAATCGTAGCAAGCAACCCTGAGAAGTACCTACTTCTTCAACAATTTGACAACCCTGCGAACCCAGAGATCCACGAAAAGACTACGGGCCCTGAGATTTGGGAAGCGACAGACGGTGAAATCGACGTATTCGTTGCTGGTGTCGGTACGGGCGGTACTATCACAGGTACAAGCCGTTACATCAAAGGTGAAAAAGGCAAAGCCATCACTTCTGTCGCAGTTGAGCCAGCAGAGTCTCCAGTTATTGCCCAAGCACTTGCTGGCGAAGAAATCCAACCTGCTCCGCACAAAATCCAAGGTATCGGCGCTGGTTTTATCCCAGGTAACCTCGATTTAGACATTATTGACCGCGTTGAACAAGTCACCTCAGAAGAAGCGATTGAGATGGCTCGTCGCCTAATGGAAGAAGAGGGTATCCTAGCTGGCATTTCATCCGGCGCGGCTGTTGTTGCAGCTAACCGACTTGCAGAACTCCCTGAATTTGAAGGAAAAACAATTGTAACCGTTCTACCAAGTTCAGGTGAGCGTTACCTAAGTACAGCACTCTTTGCAGGTATCTTTACCGAAAAAGAGAACCAACAATAATATGTGTTCAAATCAATTTTTAGTTTAAAAAAGCCCCGTTTAGGGGCTTTTTTGTTGATCCCTGCCCTACCTTTGGTAATATCAGGGTGTTTTATTTCTAGCTTCAAAATAAAGAAGCAGAACACAAAAAGGTTTCAAAGTGATTACGCACGCAAACAGTTGCGTAGTTACCAAACTTTTGACTAGTATCAGAACTGACGCGCTTTGAACTCTTCCCGTGCTAGCGCACAAGATGTAAAGCAGTTAAGCTAAAATCTAGTCACAAACTAACAAAAAAATACATTTATTGGGGTATATCACATGTACGAGAAGCAAGTAGAAATCACAGCAGAAAACGGCCTTCACACTCGTCCAGCTGCACAGTTTGTTAAAGAAGCAAAAGCATTCGACGCAGACATCACTGTGACTTCTAACGGTAAAAGCGCTAGCGCTAAGAGCCTATTCAAACTACAAACACTAGGCCTAGTAAAAGGTACTCAAGTAACTATTTCTGCTGAAGGCCCACAAGCTCAGCAAGCAGTTGACCACCTAGTTGCTCTAATGGACCAACTACACTAATCCGGTCTCCTACTCCAGAAGCCATTTTGTGAAAGCAAAATGGCTTCGTTGGAAATAGGCTCAAAACTAAGCTAAAACTATTCGTTAGCGCACCCATTATTCTCCCGTTTTATAAAGTTGACCAAACTTAAGGTAAGGCTATGATTTCAGGCATCCTAGCATCTCCTGGTATTGCAATCGGTAAAGCACTACTACTTCAAGAAGATGAAATTGTCCTAAACACAAACACTATTTCTGACGATCAAGTAGAAGCTGAAGTTCAGCGTTTCTTCGACGCTCGTAACAAATCTGCAGCTCAGCTAGAAACTATCAAGCAAAAAGCGCTTGAAACGTTTGGTGAAGAAAAAGAAGCGATCTTTGAAGGTCACATCATGCTTCTTGAAGACGAAGAGCTAGAAGAAGAGATCCTAGCACTTATCAAAAACGACAAGATGACTGCGGATCACGCTATCCACTCAGTTATCGAAGAGCAAGCATGTGCTCTTGAGTCACTAGATGACGAATACCTAAAAGAACGTGCAACTGACATCCGCGATATCGGTTCTCGTTTTGTGAAAAACGCACTGGGTATCAACATTGTTTCGCTTAGCGACATCAATGAAGAAGTTATCCTAGTTGCTTACGACCTAACGCCATCTGAAACGGCACAAATTAACCTAGACTACGTACTTGGTTTTGCTTGTGATATCGGCGGTCGTACATCTCACACTTCAATCATGGCTCGCTCTCTTGAGCTTCCAGCTATCGTTGGTACTAACGACATCACGAAAAAAGTTAAGAATGGCGATATGCTGATTCTTGACGCGATGAACAACAAGATTGTTGTTAACCCATCAGAAGCTGAACTAGAAGAAGCGAAAGCGGTTAAAGCGGCATTCCTAGCTGAAAAAGAAGAGCTAGCGAAACTGAAAGACCTGCACGCAGAAACGACTGACGGTCACCGTGTAGAAGTTTGCGGTAACATCGGTACAGTGAAAGACTGTGACGGTATCCTCCGTAACGGCGGTGAAGGTGTTGGTCTGTACCGTACTGAATTCCTATTTATGGACCGTACTGCACTTCCAACTGAAGAAGAACAGTACCAAGCGTACAAAGAAGTTGCGGAAGCAATGAACGGTCAAGCTGTGATCATCCGTACTATGGATATCGGCGGCGATAAAGATCTCCCATACATGGATCTTCCAAAAGAGATGAACCCATTCCTAGGCTGGCGTGCTGTACGTATCAGCCTGGATCGTCGTGAAATCCTTCGTGATCAGCTACGTGGCATCCTACGTGCTTCTGCACACGGCAAACTGCGTATTATGTTCCCAATGATCATCTCTGTCGAAGAAATCCGTGAGCTTAAGAAAGCGATCGAAGAGTACAAAGAAGAGCTACGCGCTGAAGGCCACGCGTTCGACGAAAACATCGAAATCGGTGTTATGGTTGAAACTCCTGCTGCTGCTGCGATCGCACACCACTTAGCGAAGGAAGTGTCTTTCTTCTCTATCGGTACAAACGACCTAACTCAGTACACGCTAGCGGTTGACCGTGGTAACGAGATGATTTCTCACCTATACAACCCACTATCACCAGCTGTACTTACTGTGATCAAGCAAGTTATCGACGCTTCTCACGCAGAAGGTAAATGGACTGGTATGTGTGGTGAACTTGCAGGTGACGAGCGTGCAACACTTCTACTTCTAGGTATGGGTCTGGACGAGTTCTCAATGAGCGGCATTTCAATCCCTAAAGTGAAGAAAGTAGTTCGTAACTCTAACTTCGCAGAAGTGAAAGCAATGGCGGAAGAAGCCCTTTCTCTACCAACAGCTGCAGAAATCGAAGCAGTGGTAGAAAAGTTTATTGCTGAGAAAGCTCAGTAATCGGTAGTACCAAGTAATTCAATACTTAATGGCCATTAGACGGCGAAAAAAGTCGTCTAATGCGCTATATTGGTATACTATAATTCGACAGAATAAAACCAAACCTTAGGAGCATGACACAATGGGTCTGTTTGACAAACTTAAGAAGCTTGTATCTGATGACAGCGCTGACGCTGGTGCTATCGAAATCATCGCGCCACTTTCTGGTGAGATTGTAAACATCGAAGACGTGCCAGATGTTGTTTTCGCTGAGAAAATCGTTGGTGACGGTATTGCTATCAAGCCAGCAGGCAACAAAATGGTAGCTCCTGTAAACGGTACTATCGGTAAGATCTTCGAAACTAACCACGCATTCTCTATCGAGTCTGACGACGGTGTTGAGCTTTTCGTTCACTTCGGTATCGACACAGTTGAACTAAAAGGCGAAGGCTTCACGCGTATCGCTGAAGAAGGTCAAACTGTTAAAGCTGGCGACACTGTAATTGAATTCGATCTAGCTCTTCTAGAAGAGAAAGCGAAGTCAACGCTAACTCCAGTTGTTATCTCTAACATGGACGAAATCAAAGAGCTGAACAAGCTTTCTGGTTCTGTGACTGTTGGTGAAACTCCAGTTCTACGTGTAACTAAGTAATTTTTACTTAGCCGAACACGAAAAAACGCTGCCATTGGCAGCGTTTTTTATTACCTGAAGTTTATGCTTTCTTACCAGATTCAACTGAGTAGACCAAGTGCCGAACTCGGCCTTTGTTTTGCCTGAGCCAATAACGCAGTTGTCGCATCTTGGAGCACTTGAGAACGCACCATTTCCGTAGATTCTCTTGCGAAGTCTGTATCTCTTATTCGACTCTTGGATTCCGTAACACTCCGATTCACGGTATTTAAGTTATCCACCGAACCATTTACACGATTCTGAAAGCTGCCAATTTCACTTCGGTGCGAATCAACGTACTTAATTGCTGCATCAATCACCCCAATTGAAAGCTGCGCCTTACCAGCCGTCGACATATCGATGTCATCCATTGTGACTAATTGACCAGTGCTTATATCAAGCTCATCCGCTAAACTGCCTTCTAACTCCACTCCTTCTGGCGTATTCATCGTAGAGGCAAAGAATTGCAGTTCATTGTTTTCCGTTACTGAGGCACTCACTACCGATTGTTGAGCATTGATGTAAGTGGCGACCTGTTCTATGCGATCACCCAATTTGAGCCCAATGGATTCCGTTTGGGTTTGCCCTTTACTGTCTTGGTATTCGACTTTTAGAGTTTGGTTATCTTTAGTGACTCGCCAATCTTTATCAACCGCATCACCAACATAATGCTGCCCTCCCATCTCTGGGATATGGCTACGCATATTACGTAACGTCAAAGAGATTGAATTAGCGTTCGCTCCAATATGGAAACTTTGTGAACCGTAAGATCCATCAAACAGGTTTTTATCCGCAAATGTTGTCGTGATCGCGACACGATCAAGCTCATCCTGCAGCGCTACGACCTCATATTGGATGCTTTGTCGGTCACTGGTATCGTTACTACCATTTGCCGCTTGAAGCCCTAGAGAGCGTAACCGTTGCAAAATATCACTGCTCTCATGTAACGCGCCTTCCGCGGTTTGCGCGACCGAATAAGCATCGTGCGCATTTCTTAAGGCGACATCAAGCCCTCTCGTTTGCACATGGAGAGTATTGGATATCTGTAAACCTGCCGCATCATCACTCGCCGAGTTAATTCGAAAACCAGAAGTGAGGTTCCGTTGTGACTCGACGTTTTGCGCTGCCGCTTGACTCAGGTGTCTCTGCGCCACCATCGCGGCAACATTGGTATTTAAAGAGACCATCTAATCGATATGAGTGCCTTGTCGAACATCCTGTTGGGACGCATCTAAATCGTTATAGCCGATAAGCAAAAAAGCCAGGGATGAGCCTGGCTTTTGTATCTTGTCTTATTAAGGTGATTAACCTAGCAGACTTAGCGCTGAGTTTGGCGCTTGTTTCGCTTGCGCAAGGATTGAGCTTGACGCTTGCGATAGAATTTGTGACTTGGTCATTTGAGTCGTTTCTTTCGCGAAGTCAGTATCTTTGATACGGCTCTTCGACGCATTCACGTTCTCGTTGATGTTATCCAAGTTGCTGATTGCATGGTTGAAACGGTTCTGGAATGCACCCAGCTCTGCGCGGTGGCTGTCTACGTATTTCAGTGCCGCATCGATGATAGCGACAGATTCTTGTGCGCCACCAACTGAGGTTACGTCGATTGTATCTACCGTTACTTTTTTACCTTCGCCTAAACCCAGCTCGCCAGATAGGCCGCCTGAAAACTCGACTTCGCCTTCGACTTTGTTGTTGCCAGCAAAGATTTGCAGTTTACCGTCTTGGTCTACTGAGGCTTTCACTAGGTCAGTTTGACCGTTAATGTAAGTCGCAAGCTCTTCGATATCGTCACCTGCTTTTGCGCTGATGTTGATTTCTTGCTCTTGACCGTAGCTGTCCGTTAGGTTGATTTTTAGGTCGTTTTTACCTTCAGCAACGTTCCAGTCTTTACCTTTACCACTTTCAGCTTGGTAGCTCACACCGCCCATCATTTTGTTGTCTGAACGCATGTCTTTTAGCTCAAGCATCACTGCTTCACCGTTATCCGCACCGATTTGGAACGATTTCGCACCGTGTGTGCCGTTTAGTAGCTTGTTACCACCGAAAGACGTGGTTTCTGCGATACGGTTTAGTTCGTCATTTAGCGCGGTCACTTCTTCTTGAATCGCCACACGCTCTGATTTCGAGTTTGAGCCGTTTGCTGATTGTAGAGACAAGTCACGCATACGTTGAAGAATGTTAGTGGTCTCGTTCATTGCACCTTCAGCGGTTTGTGCAATTGAGATACCGTCGTTCGCGTTGCGAACCGCCACATCCAGGCCACGGCTTTGTACGTTCAAACGGTTCGAAATTTGAAGACCCGCAGCGTCATCTTTTGCGCTGTTGATTTTGAACCCCGAAGACAAACGCTCCATAGAAGTTTGTTGAGCTGAGTTTGCGTTGTTTAGGTAACGCTGAGCCGTCATCGCTGATACGTTAGTGTTTACATTCACTGCCATGGTGATTTCTCCAATTGATTTTCCGGTATAGCGGTTTCCGACGTATCGGAAAACCAAGTAGTTCTCTCAAAGTTACCCCTATTAACGACACCAAATTCAGAAGCTTTAGAAAAAAATTTAAAAAAATAACATTGCGAGATTTAGCTAATAAAATTGAAGAAAAGTAAGAAAAAGTGCTCAAGTTTCCACAAATCGAGCCGAGAGGGCTAAATTGTATAGAAAACCAGCAAAAGGAAACAATTAAAGGTAAGTTCGCAGACGATAGACGTGAGAATTAGAAAAGAAAAAGCCCCTTTTCCTTTGAGAGAACTGGGGCTAGGTTGGTCGCCAGAGCCTATGTGGAGATCAAGAGAAATGAACACATTTCCGGCATACCGAGTGCAACTTTACATTGAAAATAATTGGCAGGTGAGAGATGAGAGAGCCGCTCATTCTATTATAAAGTTGCTTGCCAAAAGCCTGCATTCCCATCCACGTCTGAATGTATTGAGTACAGGCTAAGTAAACTACTGCAATAGTGACATTGCGGAGTTTGGCAACTGTTTCGCTTGAGCAAGAATCGATGTACCTGCTTGTTGCAAAATTTGTGCTTTGGTCATTTGCGTGGTTTCTTTCGCAAAGTCCGTGTCTTTAATTCGGCTGTTCGACGCGTCAACGTTTTCTTGGATGTTTGCCAAGTTGTTGATGCTGTGGCTCAGACGGTTTTGCTTCGCACCCAAGTCCGCACGTTGTGAATCCACGTATTTCAGTGCCGAATCCAGCACAGAGATAGCGTTTTGAGAACCTTGTACGGTTGTCATATCAATATCTTGTACTGATGTTCTAAGAGGTTCATCGCTCAAACCAAGCTCAGACGCCAATCCACCCGAAATTGAAATCTCACCCTGAACGTTTGGATGTGCAACAAAAACTTGTAACTTGCCATCTTCACTTACGGACGCGTTGATCATATCAGACTGACCATTAATGTACGTAGCAAGCTCTTCGATGTCGTCACCTGCTTTTGCATTAATGTTGATTTCTAGATCATCGACATTGCCGTCTTCGTCTTCACCCATACCTGGCAAAGTGATTTTTAGGTCCGATTTAGCTGGGTCAACGCCCCAATCTTTATCTTTACCGTTTTCCGATAAGAAGGTCACACCGCCCATGCGAGTATCGTCCGCACGAATGCTGGTTAGCCCCATGATCATTGCTTCACCTGAGCTCGCACCAATCTGGAATGCCGCTTCACCGAATGAGCCGTTCAATAGACGACGGCCACCGAATGACGTGGTTTCTGCGATACGGTTTAGCTCGTCAATCAATGCCATTGACTCTTCGTTGATCGCCTGACGCTCAGCCGGAGAGTTAGTACCGTTCGATGATTGGATAGCAAGGTCACGCATACGTTGCATGACAGATGTTGCCTCATTCATCGCACCTTCAGCGGTTTGTGCAATCGAGATACCATCGTTCGCGTTACGCATTGCGACATCTAGACCACGAGACTGTGCAGTTAAGCGGTTAGAGATCTGTAGACCTGCCGCATCATCTTTTGCACTGTTAATCTTATGTCCTGAAGATAAGCGCTCCATCGACGTGTTTAATTCGTCAGTCGCTTTGTTTAGGTAACGCTGCGCGGTCATCGCGGAGACGTTAGTACTAACTGTTACAGCCATTTTGCTCTCCTTTTGAGTTCGCAAGCTTTTGCGAAGCGGCCAGCTTTACTCTCATTTGGATAAGCACTGACCGTAAAAATTACTTGCTAAATCTGCCTTAAACGCAGGGTTTAGAATCTCTAAATCTGTTCTGATATTTTCAATACAATTTGTGTGCCAACTTATAAAATTTATTTCACCGCTTTTAAAAGAATCACATAAACAATAAGTTAGCGTTAGCACCAAACCATTTCAGGATAATGAGGCTCATCTTGCTTCATGGATATTGACCGCTACTTTGTTGCCGCCCGACTTGCCTCTTGCGTCATTGCCGCTTTGGGTAAAATCGTGCCGCATAGCATGACTCTCAATTTACGTCGATTTATCGCACTTAAGGCTTTGCACATAAGGCATCAAAAATCAGACAGTGTGTCTTAAGTCAGACTAAATATAGTTAAACAGAGTTAGATCTTTGGTCTTACCGAATGCTTGTTGCGATGCCTGTAACGCTCGTGAGTTTTCACTGAACTCGATAACGGCTTTAGAGTAATCCAAATCCTCAAAGTTGCTCTTCGCTTTCGCCAGAGACAAATTAAAGTCTTCGTGGTTTTGCTCTTGGATATCGAGCGTGCTCAATCGAGCGCCAGCATCAGTACGCGCTTTATTCAAATGGATAAAAGCAGCGTGAAATTCTTCTGTCATTTGGTGCAATTTGGCGGTCGCCGACGTATCCGACACCGATTTATCTGACCACGCCATTGCATCCTTGAAGGTATCGAAAATGCTGAACTCAGCCCGCTTTTCGATCTCGATGCTGTCGCCAGGCGTAATTTGACCTTTTACGTGCACTTTCAAGCCTTTGTACTCAATGCCTTTTTCTGGAGAAAACTCATCGGCATCCACGACTTTACCGTTACGCTCTAGTTGGTAACCAAATTTGCCGTTGTTCATATCGACAAATGTCACGCGATACGCCGCATCATCCTTCGTATCAACGTTAGTGGCTCTGTTTAATAGCAACTCAGAACCGTTTTGTAGATCGTAATTCGGCTGGTAGTCGCCAAATGGGTTTGGTATCTCCATAAACAGCTTGCTGCCAGGATCGTTCATTGGCATCTCAAGCATGCTGGAGACTTTCATTTTGCGCTGGTAATCGTCTCCAGCGTACTGAACACTACCGTCTTTATCGCGATAGAATGGTTGGCTGTTTGGCTTAGTGCCAGCAAACACGTAGTTACCAGATTCATCTTGCGAGTTCACTAAGTTAAGGAAGTTGTTCGCAATCTCTTCTAGCTCACGCTTCTTTGCTTGTCGGTCTTCCGCAGAAAACGCACCGTTAATCATCTCCATCGTTAAGCGCTTCGACTCGTCGGCAAAATTCTCTGCATTGGCGATATTAACTTCGTGGTTTTCTAGACGATTACGCACCAACACTATTGAGCTAAGGTATTGTTGTAGCTGCTCTTGTTGCTGACTAATATTTTGAATGTAATGCGACGCAAGGGGATCGTCGCTAGGTTTCAGTAACTTTTTCCCTGAAGCAAGTTGCTCTTGGTTATGGTGAACCTTATTCTCTTGACGACGCAAGTCATTTTGTACGGACTGATAGTTATGGAAACTAGAAATTCGGGTTAGCACTTATCTCTTCTCCTTACCTCAGTTGTAAAATGGTATTGAAGGTGTCATTCGCCGCTTGCATCACACGTGATGAAGCCATGTACGCTTGTTGAAACTTCATCATGTTGGCCGCTTCTTCATCGAGGTTAACGCCAGAGATAGAAGCAACGCGCTCTTGTGCCGCCTCATGCTCTAAGCGAGCGACAGAAGCTAATCGGTTTGCTGTAGAAGATTTCAATCCGACTTCGGTATTGAGGTTGTGATAAACATCAATCAAAGTACTGGATTTTCCGTCCATCATCTTGTCTGTTTGGATCTTCTGCATTTTTCTCAAGTTGCCATTACCACCTTCCGAAGGCACCAAGTTCGCGGTGAACTTGTCATTCATCAGCGCACCTTCGCTCAGCTCAAATACAGTCGCATCGCCATTTTTATACAGCGGATGACTTTTCGGCACTGAGATTTCAATCATCGGGTTATCTTTGTCTAGCGGGTATGAGTATTTGTCCGATAGCAAATTGCCTTTGTTGTCCGTGATCTTTAACCATGGCTTATCATGTTTCTCGTCGGCTGGTTGTACGGTGACCTCAAACTCTTTGACATCCCCCGCCTCACGAATTTTGAACTTGGCGTTACCTTGAGCAAAAGTGGTTGAAGCTTCATAACTTTGCGCTGCAATGGCTTTTGCATCATTGGTTTCCATCTTTATGATGGCTGCGCCACTTCGTGTTGGGCGCAATAATACGCGCTCACCAGCGGCAAGACCTTCACCGATTTGCACTTTCATACCATCCAGAACAAACGAAGAATCTGATTGATCAATGTTCAACGACATTTGCTCACCTTTCGGTGTTGTCACGCTATACTGGTCGCCATCATAACGTAGCGAATATTCACCACCTTTGATCGCTGAAATATCATCAATGTAAACCGCAACATCTGCTTGAGAGTCAGGCGCAGCAAAAACTCGAGATTTTGCCACCAGCTCAGAGTTCACGTCGGTAAATACGTCTTTACCTATCTTACCGTTAAGATCCAGGCCTTGAGATTGCAGCTGATTAATTTTGTAGGAAAAGCCCGTCGCTAAACGGCCCATTTCATCCTGAAGTTGCGGAATGTGTTTGTCGCGCATTTCAAGCAAGGCACCGATTTTGCCATCCATGTCGTCAGACTTGATCGCTTTAATGCCATCCCCTTCCACCATTGCTAAGCGTCTTTGGTGAACATCAGGATAGCCGTCAATCATTTTGAGCTGGCTTGCTTCCGTGCCAGAAACAAGTGTGTGTCCATTGCCGATGTGAACATTAAACCCTTCCGCATTTTTGCGTGGGGTGACGGTAACTTTGGTGTACTCAGATAACTCAGTAACCAGCTTTTCATGCTGGTCCATCAAATCATTGTGTGGACCGGGTGTGCGCATCATTAACCGATGCACATCGCGGATTTCCAACGCAAGTTGGTTCACGCGTTCAATACCCATATCCAATTTTTTATTGGTCACATCAGATTGCAATCGCACGGTTTCATGGAAGTCATTTAATGTATCAGAGAAGATTTTCGCCTTTTCCAATACCACTTTCCGTGCCCCCAAATCGTTCGGGGTATCTGCCATGGTTTTGACCGCATCGAACCACTCGTTCAAGTTCTCTGGAATTTTCTTCGATGCAACTGAGCTCAACATGCTAGAGAGCATATCAAGATTGTCTTGGGTATCCGTTTTGTTGGCATTGTTGGTTGACGACAAGTTCAGTTCATTCACGGCAAACTGATCCCACGAGCGGCGAACATTTTCCACATGCACACCCATGCCGTAAGTAGAGCCACCAAACATGCGCGGATCATTCGTACCTTGGATAACAGACTGGCGGCTATAACCCTCGGTATTAACATTAGAAATGTTATGACCAGTGGTGTTTAATTGTCTCTGAGCAGTAAGCACACTTTGAGTACCTACATTCAGAAGATCTGACGCCATACATGCCCCCAAAAACGAAATAAAATCGGCAAAACCGATCACCTAGACACATCATAGCAAAAGATGTGCCAAGTAAGAGAGAGGTGAATACTCAGAAAAAGTAAAGGCTTGCACTGTGGCAAGCCTTCGAAAGCAACATGAACTGGCGAAGAGTAAATTACATACTTTCGATTTTCTGCTTCACCTGAAGGACTTTGTCTGCGTAATTCGGATCGGTCGCGTAACCCGCGCTGTGGATGCCGCGAATGAAGGACTCTGAATTCCCTCGCTGTTGCAATGCCGTCTCGTAACGTGGGTTGTCATTTAAAAAGCGCACAAAGTCATTAAAGCTGTCTTCGTAATTTGAGTAGGCGCGAAACGCTGCCGTCTCTTTCACTGGCGTATTATCGTGGAACTCTAGCGTTTGAGTCGTTACTTTGTCACCCTGCCAGCTTCGATCTGCTTTGATGTTAAATAAGTTGTTGCTGCTGCCACGCGCGTTCTTCACTACCTTTTGTCCCCACCCGGTTTCCAAAGCCGCTTGCGCAAGTAGCAGAGATGGCTCGACACCTAGGGCTTTCGCGGCTTTCTCCGCGTATGGCTTCATCGAGTTAACAAAAGATTCTGGCGAATCGAATCGAGTTGGTTCATTGCTTGGTCGAGATAGCTGACCAGATTCAATCAAGCGCTGTTCAATCTCACGCGCTTTTTTCGGGTCAATACGACGATATTCCACGGCATTATTTGCCGCATCACGCATTGCCGTTTCACTCTTGTCGTTACCTTGCCCAGCCGTTAATTGCTTAACAATCATATCGGCCAAGCCCATTGAACCAGACGAACTGAGCTCACTCGCCATCTGCTCATCCAGCATTTGTCGGTAGAACTTCTCGTTCTGGCTGTTCATCATGTTGGACTCAAAGCCCTCATTGGCTTCTCGCATGGATTTCAACATCATGGAGGTGAAAATAGATTCGAACTGACGAGCCGCTGCACGCAGTGCTTCTTGCTCGCCATCTTTACCTTCTTTCACTGCTTTTTGACGCAGGGTATCCAGCGAACTGATGTCATGAATAAAACCAATGTCGTTAGGATTGTTCATTATACCTACCTCCTAACCATTAAATGATGATCAACTGGCCTTCAATGGCACCAGCTTGTTTCAATGCTTGCAAGATAGCCATCAAATCCGACGGCGCTGCGCCGACTTGATTCACTGCACGGACCAAATCATCCAACGTTAAGCCTGGCTCGAACTTAAACATCTTGCCCTGCTCTTCGCTGACTTCGATATCCGAGTCTGGCACGACAACGGTTTGCCCACCAGAAAAGCCGTTCGGTTGGCTAACATTCAGGTTTTCTTTGATCGCAACCGTCATGCCACCATGCGTTACCGCAGCAGGTTTAAGGCGAACATGTTTACCAACTACGATGGTACCCGTGCGAGAGTTAACGATGATTTTGGCTGCGCCATCTGCTGGGTCGAACTCTAGGTTTTCAATTGCCGATAAGAACGCCACACGCTGGCTGACATCACGAGGGGCACGTACACGTACCGACGTCGCGTCTACTGCACTCGCCATTTGTGGGCCAAGGAAGTTGTTTACCGCATCCGCCATACGTTGAGCCGTTGTGAAATCTGACTCAAGCAAGTTGAACGTGATGTAATCGCCACGACCAAATGGGTTTGGAATTTCTCGCTCTACTGTCGCACCACTAGAGATAAGACCAACGGTTGGATTGTTACCTACGATTTTTGAACCGTCAGCGCCTTCAGCACTGAAGCCGCTCACTACTAAGTTACCTTGAGCAACCGCGTAAACTTGACCGTCTAAGCCTTTCAAGAAGGTTTGTAGTAGCGTACCACCACGCAAACTTTTGGCACTTCCGATGGAAGAGACTGTCACGTCTACTTGCTGACCCGGTTTAGAGAAAGGCGGCAACTCTGCCGTTACCATGACTGCAGCAACGTTTTTAATTTTTGGCTTTGTGCCCGGCGGCATCTGAATGCCGAAGTTTTGCAGCATAGCGGCGAAACTTTGCTCCGTAAACGGGTTCGCTTCGCCTGTGCCAGGTAAGCCTGAAACCAAACCATAACCCACGAGTTGGTTGCTTCGTACACCTGCCACTTGCGCGACGTCTTTGATACGTGCAGCTTGGGCAGCGGTAGCAAACAGAGCAACGCTCATCAGTATTAAAAGGAGTTTTTTCATGCTTACTTATCTCTTGCAGTCAAATTGCCGTCAGCACGGCGTGTTATAGCGCTACATTAAAAAATCGTGCCAAGAAACCCGGCTCTTGCATATCTTGTTGTACACCAGTGCCAGAATACTGAATTCTTGCGTTAGAAACGCGGTTTGATGCAATAGTATTGTCGAAACTAATGTCATCCGGACGAATAGTGCCGCTTAAACGTATGTACTCATCACCCGTATTAAGCGTCATCCATTTTTCTCCACGGATAACGAGGTTGCCATTTGCCAAAACTTCAATCACCTCAACAGTAATGTAACCACTGATGCTGTTACTCTGCTTAGCAGAAGAGTCACCCGCAAATGAGTTTGAGTTATTTAAGTCATAAGAGAAATTGTATTTGCCACCAATTTGCAGCTCTTCGCCACCCACTTGAAGCGGGTCCATTTGCGCTTCATTGGTTTTCGATAAATCGGCATTGGCGCTTTTCGTGGCGCTGGTAGTCTCATCCAGTGTCACGGTAATAATGTCGCCAATACCACGTGGCTTGGAATCGTCGTAAAGATCGGTAATGTGCTCGGCGCTAAACAGTGAACCTGTTGCAGCAGCATAATGCTCAGGTTTCTTTTTCGGATGAATAGGAGCCCATGCAGGATCACCCGCAACCGGATCGCTTCTGCCACGCAGTGTATCCACGATACCGCTGCTCTCTTCTTTCGATTTATCGCCTTCTACCGCATCAACCACCGTCGTTGCTTGTGTCACTTCATCCGTTTCAATCGGCTCTAACATGGCACAACCCGACATCGTGGCAATCAAAGCAAGTAGACAAATACGTTTCATCGTGAGCTCCTCAATTCTTGCTCTTAACCGTTATAACTGCTGGTTAACGAAGCTCATCATCTTATCGACTGATGAGATCACTTTTGAGTTCATTTCGTAAACACGCTGGGCTTCGATCATGTTGACCAACTCTTCCGTTACATTCACGTTAGACGCTTCCAGCATGGATTGACGGATTTCACCCAAACCGTCCAAACCAGGAACACCTTCTTGTGGATCGCCACTGGCACCCGTTGGTAAGTAAAGGTTCTGGCCAATTGGCTCTAGGCCACCTGGGTTAACAAAGTCTGTAATGGTTAGCTGACCAACGACTTGGTTGTCTTGCTGACCACGGACGCGAACCGATACTTCACCATCCGTACCGACAGTGATAGAAATCGCATCTTCTGGAATCACAATTTCAGGTTCTACAGGGTAGCCAGAACCCGACGTGACTAACGTGCCTTCACCATTTAACGTGAACTGACCGTTACGGGTGTAACCGATGTTGCCATCCGGCAACGTCACTTGGAAGAAGCCGTCGCCTTCAACCATCATGTCTAGTGCGTTGGTCGTTGTCTGCGCATTACCATGCGTGTGCACTTTTTGCGTTGCAACCACTTTAGAACCCGCACCTAGCATCAAGCCACTCGGAAGCTCAGTGTTCTGAGATGATTGGCCGCCAGGCTGGTTGATGTTCTGATAGAACAAATCTTCGAATACCGCACGGCTCTTTTTGTAGCCCACAGTAGAGGCGTTCGCCAAGTTGTTCGAAATCGTGGCAATGTTGGTTTGTTGGGCGTCTAGACCTGTTTTACTTACCCATAGTGCTGGATGCATAGTGAACCTCTAACTCTGTTAACTCATACGAAGCAGTGAATCTGAAGATTTATCCATCTCTTCAGCAGTGCTCATCATCTTGACTTGCATTTCAAACTGACGCTGTAAGTCAATCAATGCGGTCATTTCACCTACGGCATTCACGTTACTGCCTTCAATCGCTCCTGTCTGGAGGCTAACAGTAGCGTCTGCTTCGTAAGGTTGGTTTGGAGTTTTATGGCGAAATAAGCCATTGGTGTCTTTAAATAAGCTTTGATCATTAGGCTTAACAAGCTTGATGCGATCAACCGCTTGGAATTCTTCTGCCGGGGCACCTTGAGGAAGCACAGAGATGGTGCCATCTCGACCGATTTCAATTTTGGAGAGAGGAATAGGCAAAGTAATCGGCGCATCATTTTCACCTAGCACTAAATGGCCACTTGCGTTAGTAAGCATGCCATTTTGATCGACTTTTAGGTTACCGTTACGGGTCAACCCTTCTTTACCCGTGTGATCGAGTACCGAAATCCAGCCGCTGCCTTCAATCGTCACATCCAGATCACGCCCTGTTGTAATCACGCTACCTTGAGCAAAGTTATGCCCTGGACGCTCTGTCATGCTGAACACACGTGAAGGATGGCCTTCACCATAAGCCTGCATTGAGCGAGCCTGCGCTAAATCCGCACGAAACCCTGTCGTGCTTACGTTAGCCAAGTTATTAGCACGCAATTGTAGTGCCTGCATATTTTGCTTGGCCCCACTCATTGCGAGAAACAGTGCGCGATCCATAAATTACTCCAAAAACTTCTCTGTACACGGAGTAAAAGCAATAGTTATGCCAACATAAAATGAGCTTATTTATCAAATATTTAAATAAGAAATAAAAAATTAAGAGGGGTTTCAGTGGCAGAAAACTGCAACAAGGGGCAAGGTTTTGATCCACATGGCGGCAACGGCGGCAAATCAGAGATCAAAGCATGCTTAACCTGAACTGAGGTATTTTCAGGCTAAGCAACAGATGAATGTCATGATGTTATCAAGCCAAGCGGCGAAAGCTCGCCTAACTTGATGATGCAGATTATCGGATCTGCAGGATATTTTGTTGTAGCTGGTTGTGCACTTCTAGCGAACGTGAGTTTGCTTGGAAGTTACGCTGAGCAGAAATCAGGTCCACCAGCTCCTGCGTCATATCAATGTTTGACTGTTCCAGCATACCGTTGTTGATGGTGCCAAAAGAGCCTTTGTTTGATTCACCCCAAATCTTGTCACCAGAGAACTGAGTTGAATCCCATTGCGTACCGCCCTTCTTATCCAGACCTTGCTCGTTTGGAACACGTACTAGCGCGACACGACCCAATGTGACGTTTTCACCGTTTGAGTAAGTCCCCATTACGCTGCCGTTTTCATCGAAGTCAACTTTGGTTAGGAAGCCCGTTGTTGCACCGTCTTCATCGAACTTAGTCAGTTCGAACGGAGCAGCAAACTGTGTTGCCGAGCCTAAACCGAAGTTAAGCGTCTGCGCGGGATCGGCACCATTCATATCGACTGGTGTCGTGTTCGTCGCCGGATCGCCTAATGCCACAGACGTAATTGGCTGACCATTGTTCAAGCTCGCCAACGTCCCATCGTTGTTGAACTTCATGGTATGACCCACATGGCCTGTTGGCGTTTGTGCATCACCTGCCGCAACATTTAAAGGCTTTTCGCCTTCTTTATCTGTCACGGTGTAGTAAGTGTTCCAAGTGTTTGGCTGAGTCTGATCTTTCAAGTAGTAGGTCGTTAGCTTGTAAGACTGACCCATCGAGTCATAAATAGTCGAAGAAGTTGAACGGTTGTATGTATCTGGGTCTGAAAAATCAAACTGAGTTGGATCTTTCAAATCGCCGTTTGCTGGCAAGTTCACGCCCACTTCAATGTTTGCTGTTTGCTTTGGCTTACCAAATTCAGCAGGAATATTGATAGGTTGTGGCTCGTATGAAGAAACCTCACCAGAGCTTGGATCAACTTGGTAACCTAATAAGAACTCATCGTTCGCGGTCACCATGTAGTTTTCTTTATTTAAATGGAATGCACCATTACGTGTCAGTTCATTCTGTTGTGGAGTCAGACGCTCCTTCGCCACGGCGAAGAAACCTGTACCCGAAACACGCAGATCCATTGGGTTGTTGGTGTAAATGCTTGAGCCTTCATGGAACTGCTGCGCCACTTGGCTTGCTTGCGCACCACCACCCGGTGTGGTTTTTGCGTTAGTAAATAAAGAGTTAGAGTAAACATCAGCAAACTCAGCACGGGACTCTTTAAAGCCGTACGTGTTGGCGTTCGCAATGTTGTTACTGGTGGTGTTCAAATCCAGTTGTGCGGCGGACAAACCGCTTAAAGATACATATGACATTCCAAAATCTCCTAATCTAGCGAGCTATGACTACGCTTTGCCAACTTCCAATACTTCTGCAAGTCGAACTGGCGATTCAAAACCAGCCAGATTGAGTAATACGTTTCCGTCACCTTTGCCGAGCAATACGCTATTTACGTTGGCATATGTCGATACTGGGAACTCTTGCGACTCCCCTTCAACCAAGCCAGACGCTTTCACTTTGTATTTGCCAGCAGGCAGTGGATTTCCGCTTTCATCTTTACCGTCCCAAAGCACACGCGTGTCGCCGGCTGGTTTCGCTCCTACCTCAAAAGTACGAACCAGTTGGCCAGCTTCATCCTCTACACGAACAAACAGATTATCGATAGATTGTGAAAGCTTAACCATTGCCGCCATTGGCGCGTCGTCCTGCTTCACACCTGCCGCTCCTGGGACCAATACGTCACGTCCTACCAAAGAGGAAGCTTGTAACGCTTGGTTTGATGTCATTGACGAATTCAAACTCTCAAACTGAGTGTTCATCTTGCCAATGCCATCAACGGTCGCAAATGAAGCCATTTGCGCAATCATCTGGTCATTACTTACCGGCTTAAAAGGGTCCTGTTGAGACAATTGCTTCGTGAGCAATGATAAGAAGTCTTCCTGCTTTAGGTCCTGCTTACCCGTGCTCTCTTCCGTCTTCTTGTTACTCTCTTGTAGACTTTTAAGCTGGTCGATATAGGACAAGCCGCTTTGACCAACGTTGTTAATTCCGGCCATACGCTACCTCCTTATCCTTATTGACCCATCTGCAGCGTACGCAGCAGCATTTGTTTACTAGAATCAGCCACTTGCACATTAGTTTGGTATGCGCGAGAAGCTGAAATCATGTTCGCCATTTCTTCCATTACATTCACGTTCGGCTTGTAGATGTAGCCTTCTTCGTTTGCAAGGGGATGGTCTGGGTTGTACTCCGCACTCAGCGGTTTATCGCTTTCTACAATACCCATCACTTTCACTGGCACCGTATCACCGCCACGCATGGCGTTACTTAACTCAGCACCAAACACAGCATGGCGCGCTTTATAAGTGTCTTTCGCAGAGCTGCTGACACTGTCGGCGTTCGCCAAGTTGCTTGAGGTAGTGTTCAGACGAACGGATTCAGCGCTCATTGCGGAACCTGTCACATTGAAAACGTTAAATAAGCTCATCTAAATTATTCCCCTTTGATTGCTTTGGTTAAGTTCTTGAATTTGCTGCCTAGAAAATCGAGTGATGCTTGGTGTCTGATTTGGTTTTGCATAAACAAGTTACGCTCTAAATCCAAGTCTACCGTGTTGCCATCACCCGTATCAGGCTGCGTAGGAAGACGATATAGCTTGTCCCCGACCAACGTTGTAGTGGCAGGAATATGCCGACCATCCGTACGACTAAGACCAATGCTTGCCCCAGATGTTGCCGCTTGCAATTCCTTCGCAAAGTCTAAACCTCTTGCTTTGTAACCAGGCGTGTTGGCTTGTGCAATGTTGGTGGAAATCACCTCAGCATTGCGCTCACGTACGCCCACCGTGTGCTGGTGGATGCCTAGTGCATTGTCAAAAGATATAGCCATGTTTGCCTCTACAATTAAGAACTGACCGTGATTGATAACCAAAAAGCAATTAGCATGCCAAAAACATAAAGCGCTCTATCTACTTAATAGCTATCACCCATTGGAATAGCAATAAGTGAGCCAAAGTGACTGGAATGTCATGTCGTTTCACTTTGTTCACTTAATAAAGATACACCGTGATGAGGGAACAAAGCAAAATCGCGCTTCAATTTAGCAAGTGAAAACGTGGAAACACTCGAAGTCAGGAAACCAGCAAACAAAAAAAGCCTGACACTAGGTCAGGCTTTTTATCAATGAAGAGATACCGCTATTTAAGCTTGTAAATGATACCCGGATTACAGCGCACCATTTCAAATTTATCAGTCAGACCAGTTAGCGACTCTGATGCCCCTAACAGCAGATAACCACCTGGGTTTAAGCTGCTCGCCATTTGGTTAAGCACTTTTGATTTCATTTCCGGTGAGAAGTAAATCAGCACGTTGCGACAAAAAATAATGTCGAACTTACCCATCAGTGCATAACTGTCCATCAAGTTTTGTGGACGAAAGTTCACCAAACGTTTGACGTTGTCTTTGACTTTCATACGGCCACCGTCCGCATCCTCAAAGAAGGTGCGGCGACGTTCAGGTGAAAGTCCGCGCCCTAGAGCCAAATTGTCATACACACCTGCACGACACATCTCGAGCATACTTGCTGAAATGTCTGTTGCTGTAATAGACACGTTTGGTAACAAACCCGGCTTGCGCTGTTGCGTTTCCAGAATCGTCATTGCAATAGAATACGGCTCTTGGCCCGATGAACTGGCTGCAGACCAGATCTTGATTGGGCGCTTGCTTGCCGCTACTTCTGGCAATAATTTGTCAGCTAAAACTGTGAACGGATAAGTATCTCGAAACCACAATGTTTCGTTAGTCGTCATCGCGTCCACAGCGGCCACTCGTAATTCACGATTACGCCCTGTAACAACATCACGTAGCAAATCTGATAACGATGCGAGCTTAAACTTCGTCACTAAAGGACTCAGTCGGCTACGCACAAGGTATTGCTTGCTATCACCTAACACGATGCCACATTGCGATTCTAGAAAACGGCTAAAGTCACGATACTCTTGATCACTGATTGTAATAGCAGTCATTAATGTCTCTTTTATTGTGTTAATGCAGATTTAACCGCGTTACCCAATTCATCTGGGTTAAATTTCGCAATGAAGGTATTGGCACCTACACGCTCAACCATAGCCTGGTTGAATACACCACTTAATGAAGAATGGAGGATAACATAAAGGTCTTTCAAATCGGCATGTCTGCGAATTTCAGCCGTTAAGGTATAGCCGTCCATTTCTGGCATTTCAATATCGGAAATAACCAACGAAATTTGATCGTAGATATTGCCTTCTTGAGCCATTTCAATCAACTTATTGTACGCTTCTTTGCCATCTTTGACAGATACGACCTCGAAACCGATTGATGTAATCGCACGCTCTACCTGTTTACGCGCGACAGTCGAGTCATCAGCAATCAATATACGGCGTACAATAGGCTTTTCTTGTTCTGCTTGCGCGATTTCTTCACCGATAGCGGAATCCATCGTTTCATCAACCGGCGCAATCTCTGCCAGGATTTTTTCAACGTCAAGGATTTCAACCAGCTCGTTGTCGATGTTTGTCACTGCGGTCAAGTAGTGCGCTTTACCCGCACCGTCTGGCGGTGGCAAAATCGCTTCCCAATGCATATTGATAATACGCTCAACCGATGATACCAAAAATGCTTGGATCGTACGGTTAAATTCTGCGATAACAACAAAACATTTATCCAGATCAGTGGTTGGGCGGCCACCAATTGCCAGGCTCAAATCAATAACGGACACGGTATGGCCGCGGATATGAGCGATACCTTTTACCAGCGGGTGTAGATTTGGCATTGAAGTCAGCTTAGGGCACTGCAGTACTTCTTTCACTTTGAATACGTTAATGCCGTAGCGCTGTCGGCCCATCAGTCGAAAGGTCAATAATTCCAATCGGTTCTGACCGACGAGTTGCGTACGCTGATTCACCGAGTCAAGAATCCCCGTCATATGCTCATCTCCATCTCAAACTTTTTGTTTTTAAATGATACTCTACCACTGGCAAGCACGATACCAGGGAGACAGTATGGCGTATTTCACTTTCACTTCGACACCATTGACTATGACAATATGTAGAGCGCTAATTACAAAGTACGCTAAGTCTATCGGCATTTTGCTCAGTATGTTTAGCTTTTTTGTTCATTCAGCTTCAGATAATCAGATCGAGCAAATAAAAACGGCAGCAGAACAACATATTCTTGCTACAGTTGATCAGCCTGATGGTGGCGAGCTATCTGTTAATGCGGCAGATATCGACTCGAGAATAAAAGCAACGGATTGCCCAGTGCCCCTGGATACGTCAGCTTCTTCCACCAGCAGTACTCGAAGCAACATCAATGTTCTAGTGGAATGCCCACCGGATGACTGGAAAGTCTATGTGCCTGTAAGGATCTCTGTATCGGTGCCAATGATCGTCGCAACACGAACACTAGGGAGAGGAGAAATCGTCAGCGCGTCGGATGTCACCACTTCTATGATCGAGCTGCAGCGCTTTCGCAAAGATGGCTTTTCTAACTACGATCAAGTGGTTGGCGCAAAGCTAAAACGCAACGTTCGCCTAGGTGATGTTGTTGAACGTAATGATGTCTGTGTCGTTTGCCGGAATGAAAAGGTCACAATTAAAGCGGTGAATTCTGGCATGACGATCACCACGCAAGGCACAGCATTGCAAGATGGTGCGGCTGGCGATCAAGTAAGAGTGAAAAATGACAAGTCACAGCGTATAATAGAAGGCATAGTGACTGGCATTGCGGAAATCACTGTTAATTTTTAATACCCACTGGTAGCGTGTTTAAACTGATCAATAAAAATGCAAAAAATGACTAAAGTTATTTTTGCACTGGTCGATAGTCTGGATACCAGTATTACGATACAAGGCAAAGGTTAAACATGGCAGGTATAGATAATATACGTTCAGGGCAAGTGATGACGACGACAAGTCGTGCACCTGCGCGTAACGATTCCAATGCTACCGGCACGACTGAATCGAAAAAAGCACCCGCACAACAAGACGCTGTATCACTCAGCCAGCAAAGCAAAGCCGTTAGCAAACTCCAAAAAGATATGGCAGCTTCTCCGGCCTATGACAGCGCCAAAGTGGCGGCAATCAAAGAAGCAATCACAAACGGTTCATACAAAGTCGATCCTGAAAAATTGGCCGACAACATGATTAAGTTTGAAAACGAATTGCAAGGCAAAAGCTAACTGACTTAGGCCGAAGGTAAGTATTTTATGGCAGCATTAGTCGATCTCGTCAATTTCCAACTAGAAAATGCTAAGGCACTTTCTGCTGTTTTGCGTCAAGAAACACAAGCGATAACTGCGCGTGTCTCTACCGAGATTGAGAGTATTGCCAAACAGAAGATGACACTCATTGATCAGCTTAGAACGACTGATCAGCGAATCGCCTCTCACCCGCACGTCAATCAACTTACTGAAGATGAGCACCTAAGTCAGGTTGTTGCTCAAATCCAATCGATCGTCCTCGACTGTCAACAAGTCAACAAAGTAAATGGTGAATCGCTTAGTCGCGCACAGCTGAGTTTCAATAAACTCAATAACATGCTTCAGCGAACTCATGGCAAAGTGGGCATGACCTACAATGCCGGTGGCAAAACCCATACTATTTCGACACTTGGCACCAATATAAAAGCCTAAACGTCACTCCTGTCCCACCATCTCCAGAATGTAGATATAAAAAAGCGACTCATTGTTGCCAATCAGCCGCGGGAAAGATTATCTGGTCTTCTGAAGTAATGCGCTTAGTGCATTAGAACAAGGTTTGTTGACGCTTCTCAGGCACCTGTTGAACTTCCCCGTAATCACGCAACTTATCCATTTTACGAATATCCAGACGCAGCTCTGTCACGTAACTGTCTTCAACAAGATAACTACGCACAACTTCTGCACCGCGAATCACACCATCAACCGCACCAGTGGTACTTTCAATACCCAAACGCTGGTCTTGCAGTTCGGCACGTCCACTAACGCGCATGCCATACACTTGTTCTGCGAGCTCACGGTACGCATCAATTTTTGATGCGCGCATCGCTCGTACACGCTTCTCTTCAACAGTACGACCTGTTTGCTCACTGACACTCGCATAACCCACTGCCACTAAGATTTCATCTTGACGCATCTGTTGTAATGGCTGACACCCCACCAATATCAGTGTGGCAACAATAAATAATAACTTCTTCATGCTTCTATCCTATGGACGCAGAATCACAGTGTACGGCTGACGAATGGTTGGGTCTGAGCGAATCAACACGCCATCTTGCGTACGGATACTGTTTAACGTATCTAAGTCACGACCAATACGGTCAGCCGGAAGGAAACCCTGCGCCGTTGCTACGACCACACGGCTCTGCATACCGACCACACGTGCATTGACCAGCACCCCGCCCTCTTGGCGAAGCATCGTGCCGGTCAGTACATACTGAATTTGTTGCTCTTGCGCCAGATCTTGCCAATCACGGCTTAAAGCAAAATCGCCCTGCTGCGTCACTTGGATAGAGCCCGTAGTTTTGAAATCAACCACTTTAAACCCTCGGCGCTGGAACTGATGGATAAAACCTTCCGAGACCGAGTTGCCTAACCAGTTTGTTGCATCCATATTTTGTAGATCAACAAACGAGGTAATCGCAATCGGTGTCCGCGCAGATACCGCCACGTTAGAAACCATCAGGTCTTCGGTCATGCTTTCAATGAAAAAGTCCATCGTATGACGCGGACTATCCATAAGCATGAACTGGCTTCCCGAGTACGGTTCTTTACCATTGTAAATCGGTGAGTACGCGCACGATGTCAGAAGCGTCATCATCGATGCGGCGACAAGCCACTTTTTCATGGTTTGATTCTCCAGATAATCTTAGGTGATACCGTTCTTGATTAATTCCTTTCTAAGAAAGTGAATATTGGAACAGTCTTTGCTTTTCTTTGTTTGCCTAACGAAGAAAAATCCACCAAACTTCACTGAAGTTGTTAAAGCAATATTTATACCCGAACGGTTGTAATCAATGAAAAAAATATTAAACAGTCTGTTTTCAATCACTTTAGTGATGCTTGTGCCTTTTAAAGTAATGGCATCTTGGTATGAAGTAACAGGCGTTGCCACTATCGTTTCTTCAGAAGAGACGGCAAGGCTCCATGCGTTGGAAGACGCGCTGTTCAAAGCCGTCAATTTTTCGGGCGCAGATATTGGCAGTATTAGCAATTTGATGCCGCTACTAGAAGAAAGCCGTAACGAGTACCAGTTTACCAACCATGAAGTCCGTTACATTTTGGTCGAGTCTGAACGTAAACGTAGAGGTAAAGTCGAGGTAAAAATTCGCGTCGATATTTATCCATCGGCAACGGGTTGCCACACCGATCAATACAAAAAGACGATCCTTGTCGGCAATATTGAGGTTGCCTCACCACAACAAGCGGTGATGGGACAGATTTACCAAGTGGGTGACGATTTTAGCCGCGTGGTGAATCGCCAGCTGGATCAAACCTCTCGCAGCTTTGTATCTGTGGGTACAACGGACTATTCAATTAGCAGTAACTATCCCGCTCGTACTCAAATGATTGCACAAGACAACGGCGCACAATACATCATTGGGGGAGTCATTACCGATCTCACAGCAACGGTCGAATCTCAACTACTGCAAGATGACATCATCAATCGTCAGTTTGCGTTAGAGATGAAAGTATTTGATGGTAAAACTGGCCATGAAGTCTTCAACAAAGCCTACCGTGAAGTGGCGCGTTGGCCATTTGCCAAAACGAGCCAAGTGGATACTCGCAGCGCGCGCTTTTGGGCGTCTACCTATGGCGAGATGATGCTACGCGTTAGTCGCAATATAATGCTGGATCTAGAGTCAGAGCTGTCTTGCAAAATTACGCTGCCAGAGGTCGTTGCTGTCTTCGGCAATACAGTAACGATGGATCTCGGCCGTATGCATGGCGTAAAAGAGGGAGACAAATTGCAGCTTTGGCACACCGCATCATTTATCGACCAAAACGGATTACCAAGAAATAAAGTATCGCAAAGTGAAATTACATTGACGGTATCTCGTATATACGAACACGAAGCCGAGCTGACGATTGATCAGCCAAATTTAGCCTCTAGTGTTCAAATTGGCGACGTAATGAACAAGATCCTATAAAAGCAAACATTAAGTCTTGAGATATGCTCACTTTTGAATATCATAGGCAGCGCATCTTATTTGATTATACCAATGACCGTAGTGAGTCGTTCAAAGTGATACTGATAAAGACCTAAACAAAGTTGCTAGGTTTGCATTCAGTAAAACGGTTCAATGAACTGCAACTATTGGTATTACGCCCCCATGGCACAGCTGGATAGCGCAGTCCCCTCCTAAGGGACAGGTCGTAGGTTCGAATCCTACTGGGGGCGCCATATCATAGCCTTAGCTCCCACTTGAGCTAAGGCTTTTTTGTATCCACTATTTCGAGCTTCACAGAGCGTTTCCAAGTAACGTGTGAAACAATTTCTTCAGTAATCAATATGATCGTCTCACTCCTTTACTCGACGAGATAAAACCTTTTACTGTTCCGACCTCTTCCCCTTGAAATCATTTCAACAAGCCCTATTTACAGTTTTGTATTTTATTACTTTAATTATCTATGAGTTTTGCTTACCCTTTTAGCTATTAATAAAATTATTAGTTAGCACTATGTCTAAGAGCAATTTAATAACTAACACTGGACACCGCTTTATTTCTAAAGGCAAGACTGCCTTTAAGATTCATATCCATACCCCCGAGGACACGGTACTGCACCGCTCGGTTGGGTTTGTTCGTATTGGAGAAAAGAAAGGCTTACAAAAAGCCATTAAGCTGAGAAACGAATTAGGCCGACAAATGTGGGGCAAATTTTGGCGACGTCTTTTGAAGGATCCTTACCTCATGACCAGACTCCCACACAGCGTTGAGCCAAAAATTGTTCACAAGCCTAACCCCACTCTTGAAAACCCAGATAACCGAGATACGTGTTACATCGCTAAGTGGCGAGAGTTCAATGATGACGGTGACTACAAATACAAAACGGTGGTTCGCTCTATTAGTAAATACGGCAAGCTTGCCGCCTACATGCAAACCAAAAAAGCGTTGCTAGAAGCACATAAAGACAACTTGGAAATTCTAACGTTCATGGGGCGCTTAAACAGCATTGACCTCAAGTGATGTTTACCGTTTTTAACTTTTCAGTCCGTTTCAAATAGAAATGAAAAAGCCCCAAAGAGCGAACTCTTTGGGGCTTTCAGCTTCAGTCTTCTATACTACGGTCGGATAGGAGCTTATTGCTGAACTTGGTATTCAAATTCTGGAACAACGATTTCTACGCGACGGTTTTGCTGACGACCTTCACGAGTGTCGTTTGAAGCGATTGGGTTGTTTTCACCTTCGCCACGCGCTTGAATACGTGATGAATCAATGCCTTTTTCAACAAGTGCGTTAGCTACAGATTCAGCGCGTTTCTCAGAAACTTTTAGGTTGTAAGCTGCTGGGCCAGAAGTATCTGTGTAACCTACAACTTCAACGTTCGCTTGTGGGTGCTCGTTTAGGAAAGCAACTAGGTTATCAAGTTTTGCAGCGCTCTCTGGTTTTAGAGTTGTGCTGTTTAGATCAAAGCTACCAGTGCCGATTGTTTGAGTTTCGAATGTTTTCGTTACAACTACTGGCTCTTCTACGACTTCTTCTACAACCACTTCTTCAACAACAACTGGCTCTTCTACGATTACTGGCTCATCGTTGCCACCGAATTTGAAAGAAACACCCAGTGTTGCTGTGTTACCTGTCGCACGAGTTACATCGTTGCTGATATCAGTCAGAGTTTGGTATTCCGCACGAGCAGTTACGTTTTGGCTTAGGTTGAACTCAAGGCCAGCTGCGCCTAGGTAAGAGTAATCATCTTTGCCATCAAACATTACGTAAGCGCCACCCACTTTACCGTAAAGTGCGATGTCTTCAGTGATTGGTAGGCTGAATTTAGGTGCAAGAGTGATTGCTTCTACATGGCCACCGAAAGAAGTTTGGTTAAAATCACCGATGTTGTCGAAACCTGCTTCTACTGCGAAGTATTTATTCATTTCGTAACCAACAAAAGCGCCAAGAGTAGAGTCGTCTTTGTCACAAGCCTGGCCCGCTACACACGCGTCTTCCATCCATGACTTACCCATCTTACCACCAACGTATACTTCTGCTTGTGCTGCTGAAGCCATAAGTAGAGACGCTGAAATTACCGCTGCTAATTTTTTCATTATTGATTCCTCTAAAGAAGTTCTTTTGTTAGATGCCGAAATGCGCCGTCTGACTGACGTTGTATTTCAATTCTTTTTATTCATTCCTTGAGTGAGATACTTAGTCAGCTTCTTTTTATGCACATGCATTTTTTTTATGGAAGCTACTTACGTACATTTCCTGTTCAGTGATACATATCGCCATCTCGGTATCACTGACGGGGTGAACTATAACGCTAAGAAATCGCGAGAAAAATCCCAATTCTGTCAATTTATTGTCATCAAAAATCTCAACAACATGTGATCTTAAGCAAAAAAATCCCCACACAATCACGACGCAAACGTTTGCTTTATTTTCTGGAACACTACAACTTAAGCAAAGTTTTTTCTTAAAAATGAGACAATAAAAATGGAACTTTAAGGAGAGTGGATAAAAATCAATCAGATATTTGATATATAATCGCTCGTTTTTTATTCATGCCAACGATATTTGGATTAAAAAATCTTATCCATACCTAGGTGAATTACGGTCCTAAATACCACATCCTTAACCGACATATGAGAAGGTTTCTCATTATCTAGGATTCAGATACAAAAAAGCCGCGGGTGTTTACCGCGGCTTTGTGACTATTTATTCAAAAGAACCTTTAGTTCAAAGCAATTATGCGTTTGCTTCACGCTCAGCAATGAACTCAAGCGCCATCTTAATACGAGCAACACAACGCTCTTTGCCAACCAGTTCCATTACTGCATCGACAGAAGGAGATTGACCGCCGCCTGTTACAGCAACACGTAATGGCATACCGATTTTGCCCATGCCAATTTCTAGCTCTTCACAGACTGCTGCGATAACGCCATCTTTGATGTTTGCTGTTGTCCACTCGGTCAGTGCTTCAGCTTTCGCTAGAGCAAGCTCTAGAGGCTCTTTAGCCACACCGCGTAAGTGTTTCTTCGCTGCGCCCGCTTCAAACTCAGAGAAATCTTCGTAGAAGTAACGGATTTGCTCAGCTAGCTCAACCAGCGTGTTGCAACGCTCACCAACTAGCTTGATCACGTCAGTGATAGCAGGACCATTCGTTACGTCTAGTTTTTGTTGATCTAGGTGCCATTGTAGGTGCTCTGCAACGTACGCAGGATCTGAGTTTTTGATGTAATGGTTGTTCAACCATTGCAGTTTGTCCGTGTTGAAGGCAGACGCTGACTTAGATACTGCATTTAGGCTGAATAGATTGATCATCTCTTCTTGAGAGAAGATTTCTTGGTCGCCATGAGACCAACCTAGACGCACTAAGTAGTTATTTAGTGCCGCAGGCAGGTAACCCATATCGCGATATTGCATGACCGATACAGCACCATGACGCTTAGACAGTTTCGCACCGTCATCACCCAAGATCATTGCACAGTGCGCAAACGTTGGTACTGGCGCACCTAGTGCTTCGTAGATGTTGATTTGACGAGGCGTATTGTTGATGTGGTCTTCACCACGAACAACGTGAGTGATACCCATGTCCCAGTCATCCACTACTACACAGAAGTTGTAAGTAGGTGAACCGTCAGTACGACGAATGATTAGGTCATCCATTTGATCGTTGCGGATTTCGATACGGCCACGGATTTGATCATCAAATACTACGCTGCCTTCTTTCGGGTTACGGAAACGGATAACACATGGATCGCCATCTTTTGCCGCTTCGTTTGCTGCTTTGATTTTTGGATGGTTAGCATCGTAGCGAGGCATTTCTTTATTTGCTTCTTGCTCTGCACGGATTTCATCTAGCAGCTCTTTAGACGCGTAACATTTGTAAGCTTTGTCTTCAGCAAGAAGCTTATCAACCATTTCGTTGTAACGATCAAAACGTTGAGTTTGGTAGTAAGGACCTTCATCCCACTCCAAGCCTAGCCATTCCATGCCTTCAAGAATTGCATCAACCGCTTCCTGAGAGTTACGCTCAAGGTCTGTATCTTCGATACGTAGAACGAATTCACCACCTTGGTTTTTAGCGTATAGCCAAGAGTAAAGTGCAGTACGCGCACCACCAACGTGTAGATAGCCAGTTGGGCTAGGAGCAAAACGAGTTTTAACCGTCATTTGAGTTCCTTAGGGGTAATGAGCAACGAGAGATCTCTCGTTGTAATGTCAAGGATAAAAGTGGCGACATTTTACCACCGTAAGTCAATTCTACAATCGGTTTGACACCAGAAATACAAACAGGGCAGCACCAATAAAGGTACTGCCCTCCTATTTACTGTTAAAGTGCAGAACGAAATTACTTCAGGTTACGCATCGCCCATTGCATAAATTCTTGCTGCTCTTCACGGCTTAACTCATTAAACGATGCTTTGATTGTTTTGGTTTCCGCCGGAGAAGACGCAATGCTTGCCTTGGTCGATTCTTTGTTCATTGCATTGTTATAGTCAGCCACTTCTCGCTCGTAATCACGAAAACCTTGCAAACCACCTTTACGAAGTTGAACCATAGAGAATGCCACTTCTTTTCCGTGTTTGTCTTTCAATACCACTTTTGGATCGAGTTCAAAAGCTTTCGCTTCTTCGATGGTACGGAACGCTTTGTAAGTCAGCGATAGTTCGGCGTCTTTTTCTGCTTCAAACTCTAATACCAGTGGCTGCGAATCGAACTTACGGCGCTTGCCATCTTCAAAGACAATTTGTCCAACCGTCACCGCCAACTGATTTTCCCCGTCCTTCAGCTCGATGCTGTTATTTTTGGAAATCCACTCAGGGTACACGAACTCACCGTTGAGAACGCGAGGAACCAGTTCAGCTTGCAGAGTCAGTTGAGCAGCAAAAGCAGGCGCAGAAAGCATTGCGCAAAGTCCGAGAAGTATCGTTGTTTTTTTCATCGTGGTTTCTCACTTTATACCAATTTAGATAAGCCTCTGAAACTTACAGGCCTGTCATTCCAAAGGCTTATTTGAATCAGTATCAAGACAAAAAGGGCGTTTCCGCCCTTTTAGCTGCTTCTTTATTAGAAGTAGTATTCAACACCCACAGAGAACTCATCGTAGTCCGCAGATTTCCAACGCGCTTCTGTTGGTTTATCCAGTTGATATGCACCGTCGCCAAAGTCTAGAGTACGAGCACGTACGTAAAGCACTGCCGATGGGTCTACGAAGTACATAACTTGTGCAGATAGTACATCGTCTGCTGTATCGTTAATGGTCTTACCGTCACGCTCTAGATCGAAGTTCGCTGCGTAAGCCAGTTTGTATTGCCAATCACCTGTGGTGTACATGATAGCGGCAGACATTGCGTCTTGCTTCTCACTCACGCCGTTGCTTGCGTCAGCTTCCATGTATTTGTATTGCGCGAAGAAAGAAATACCGTTATCAAACCAGCCTTGAGCACCCACCAAGTATGTGTTGTTTTCCCACGTTTGGCCTTCCATCTTAATGTTACGGTTACCCTCGTATGCGGCATCTAACTGAATTGGACCAATTTTGTAGTGCGCTGCGATACCACCCCAGTAGTCATCACCTTCACCCAGACCCGCTTTGTCACCTGCACCTGCCGCGATATCTAGAGAGAATTTGTCCGCATACATTGGCGAGTCCCAACGAATGGTGTTTGATTGACGGTCTTGATACTTAGCACCACCGATTGCACCACCCCAGTCGTAAACATCACCGAGACCCGGGTTAGATGCAGGCCAGTCAACCAATTCGTACATCGGTGTTAATACACGACCTAAACGAACTTGACCCCAAGATGCACTTTCAAAACCGACGAATGTGTCACGTTCACCAAGACCTGCACCCTCGCCGCCAAAGCTAGGGTCAACGTAACCACCTTCGATTTGCCAAATAAAAGTAGGACCGAAGTTAGCAAATTGTTTTTTACCACGGAAACCGATGCGAGATTCATTGTTTAGCTGCATGCCACCTAGATCATCGTCCGTTGCTTTGTTGCCAGAATCGTAATCGCGGTACGCGGCCTGCATCGCGATGATCCCGTAAACTTCATAAGAGAATGAATCTTTGGTTAGGAACTCTTTTGCTGCGTCACTGTTTGCACCATCAGCAAATGCAGCACCACTGAACATCATGCCTGTGATTGCCGTAGCAAGTAGGCTTTTCTTTAGGTAAGACATTTTTAACCCCTATATTTTTTAGTTTTTTCCATTTTCAAATTCGCTAACTAGGACATGGCAGGAACTTGAAACAATGTTTGGACGGGGCAAATATGACAAACTTCTTTCGCACTAAAAAACTTTCCCTACAGCAATCTGAGCGACTTCAAAATGAGAAGATCAAAAATAATATAATCAATTAAAAATCAAAAACTTAAATTTAAATATAAAAAATCAAAAACGTTAAAAGCACTTTTTGACACTGAACTGACATTGAGAGCATCTTAAAAGCGTGAGCGACTTCATTCATCTTTTAGGTGTTTTAACGGAACTTTATATTCAGAGAGAAAAAACCTTGAGATCACTCGCAAGTAAAATGGCAGTGAACTTGTGTGATTCAAGCGATTTTGACGAAATTGTTGAGAGCAAAAAATGGGTATTGACCTTACCCTTGCAGGAAGGTTTAAACTCAATATATCACTATTATTGAGGTGCAGATTATGTATCAGTTTGTTATACCTTTATCAGGGCTCAACTGCATGGGCTGTGCGAGAAAAGTTGAGAAGGCTTTACATGCGAATCACGATGTAGAGATCCTCACTTTGTCCCCAACGCAAGTCGAGGTCAAAACCGAGTCCTCGCTTAAAGAGCTTGTTTCATCAATTGAATCTCTTGGTTACCAAGCAGGAAATCAGTACGAGTTAAGCCTTTCAGGCTTAAGCTGTGGCGGCTGCGTGAAAAAACTCTCGTCTTTATTAGACTCTCATCAAGACGTTATTTCTTTCGAGGCTTCAACGACGCACTTAGAGATTCGTACCCTACTCTCCGAGCAACAAGTCATTGAGCTAGTTGCCAGCTTGGGCTATACGGCCAACAATAGCGCTGTTACTGATAACTCAGTTGCTGAAGAGCACAAGGCAATCACTCCCGATCAACGCCAAAGCCAGACACATCAAAGCGAAAAAGGCGACCAAGCAGCGCCTGACGAGCAACCAGCAGGCACGGCTCAACTACAGATGTTGATTCAAGGTATGACCTGTGCAAGCTGTGTCGCATCAGTAGAAAAAGCCCTTACTAATGTACAAGGGGTTGAAAAAGCTCAGGTAAACCTCGCAGAACAAAGCGCACTGGTGTTTGTGACTGAAGACTCAGATTCGTTACATCAATCTATTTTGCAATCTGTCAAACAAGCGGGTTACCAAGGCGAGGTTTTACAAGACGCCGCGACACAGCAAGAAAAGCAAGCGCAGCAACAACGTCAACAGCAAAAACGTTTTAAGTTGGATGCAATTGCTGGCCTTGTTGTGGGTGCCCCTTTGATGATTTGGGGTGTTGCTGGTGGCAACATGATGATTCGCAACACCAATGACCAATTGGTTTGGGGCGCGGTCGGTATTGTGTGTTTGCTGCTGCTTGCCACTGCCGGAAAGCAGTTCTTTAGTAACGCTTGGTTAGCGGCCACTCACAAGCGCGCCACGATGGATACCTTAGTTGCGCTCGGTACTGGCGCAGCGTGGTTCTATTCTATGCTTGTGGTGATTTTCCCAGATTGGTTCCCAATGGCATCTCGTCATGTTTACTTCGAAGCCAGCGCGATGATCATTGGTTTGATTTCACTTGGTCACTATATAGAAGCCAAAGCGAAAGCAAATACAACTCGCTCGCTTCAGGCTTTGGTGAACTTACAGCCTCAACAAGCGACCGTCATCACTGAGAAAGGTGATAAACAAATCGCGGTAGAAGAAATCACTCTAGGAATGAAGTTACGTATCAAGCCGGGAGAGAAAGTGCCCGTCGACGGTACGGTAATCAATGGTGAATCGTATATCGATGAGTCCATGCTAACTGGTGAACCCGTTCCTGTATTAAAAGCACAAGAGGCTCATGTATCCGCAGGGACATTGAATACCGACGGCTCTCTCACTATAGAGGCTACCGGAATCGGCGCTAATACGATGCTCGCACGTATTATTCGTATGGTGCGCAGCGCTCAGAGCAGTAAGCCTGCCATCGCGAAATTGGCAGACCAGATTTCATCGGTGTTTGTCCCTGTCGTTGTAGGCATAGCAATATTGGCAGCGCTTGTTTGGTTTGCCGTTGGCCCAGAGCCAAAAGCGAGCTATATGCTGGTGGTCACCACAACCGTACTTATCATCGCCTGCCCTTGTGCTCTAGGCTTAGCAACCCCACTTTCTGTCACGGTGGGAGTGGGTAAAGCCGCAGAACTCGGCATTTTGATCAAAGATGCTGATGCCCTGCAGCTAGCGAGTAAAATAGATACGGTTGTGTTCGATAAAACAGGCACGCTTACCCAAGGTAAACCGAGTGTGCAGCAAGTGTTTACTCAGACCACCAGCCAAGAAGAGCTGTTGGGGTTAGCGTACGCCGCCGAGCGTCAGTCAGAGCACCCACTAGCAAAAGCGGTATGCGATTTTGCTAATCAGCACGACACGCAAGAAGTGACCCTCGATAAATTTGAAAACGTTCGTGGACGCGGCATTTTGGCAACGTATCAAGGTAAACCGCTGCTTATTGGCTCGCTTCAATTTATGCAAGCGGAAAACGTTGCAACAGAGGCTCTTCAGGATGCAATTGACGAATGCGCTCAGAACGCATGGACTCCGGTTGCCGTTGCGCTCGATGGTGAGTTAGTCGGTCTGATCGCCATTGCTGACCCAATCAAATCAGATGCAAAACAAGCGCTCTCTGCATTAAAATCGCAAGGCATCAAAACGGTAATGCTAACGGGTGACAACCAACACGTAGCCAACGCTATCGGTCAAGAACTTGGTATTGATGAAGTAATCGCTCAAGTAATGCCAGATGAGAAAGCTCAGCACATTGAGCAACTTCAATCCCAAGGCCATGTCGTGGCAATGGTGGGGGATGGCATTAACGACGCCCCTGCTCTCGCGTTGGCCAACCTTGGTATTGCAATGGGTAGCGGCAGTAATGTCGCCATTGAAAGTTCGCAAATGACCATCCTGAACACGTCACCAATGGCGGTGGTACATGCGATTGAACTGTCGCGCGCTACACTTAAAAACATGAAGCAAAACCTATTTGGTGCCTTTGTTTATAACTCACTGGGGATCCCTGTTGCCGCAGGCGTACTTTATCCTGCATTTGGATTTTTGCTCAGCCCAGTTGTCGCAGGTGCGGCAATGGCGCTGTCATCTATTACTGTCGTTAGTAATGCAAATCGACTACGACTTTTTTCAGTAAAATAACCACTTATATTTGAGGCTATTATGAAGTTGAAATTATTGACCTTTGCAATGCTTGCGACCGCATCCGCCAACGTATTGGCAGCTGATGTCATTAACCACAAATCGCCATACTGCGGCTGCTGTGGTGAATGGACAAAACACATGGAAGAGAACGGATTTACGGTCGAAGAGAAATTGCACGATGACATGAACGCCATAAAACGCGATCTAGGCATCAAGAACGAACAGCTTTACTCTTGCCACACAGCAAAAATCAACGGCTATGTGTTCGAAGGTCACATTCCAGCCGAAGACATTAAAGCATTCTTAGAAAATCCACCACGTAACGCAAAAGGGCTCTCGGTACCGGGTATGCCAATGGGTTCCCCAGGTATGGAGTATGGCGATAAAAAAGACAGCTACACTGTTTACGCCTTTAACGAAAAAGGCCAAGTGTTCGAATATAGCCACCACGAAGGCAACGACAAATAACAAGAAAGCCCAGCAAATCAATTGCTGGGCTTTTTCTTAATGGACAAATATAAGATTAGAAGCCGTAAGAGGCACCAAATACAAACGCATTGTTAACTAGGCTATCACCACTTGCGTTTTCTGCACCGTGTGCTTGGCTACGGAACTCAAAGTAAGGCTGAACACCTTTACGTGTCCACGTTGCGCGAAGCTCGTGGTCCATGGTTTCCGCTTCAATCATGTAGACGTTGTTGTAGCTTAGCGTCACATCTTCATTCATCACGTAACCAATACGGTTATCCATGCGGTAATCTGTATCCGCATCTGCGTCTGTCGCATCAATATGCGCACGAGTACGGTTACTTAAGGAGATACCGTTATCGAAGTTGTAACCGATCTTAACCAATGGACGGTACTGTACGTTCTCGCCAGCAGAGAACAAATGTTGGTAACCCGCTGCAACCCATAAATGATCGGTAATGTTAAATGACTGCTCACCACCCACAGTGATTGCTGGTGTTGTGTTACCCGCGCCACCGTTTTCTGTTTCCAGTTTACCCAGCTGAATACCATCAAACTCGGTGTAAACCGTAAAGCCACCAAATTGGTTATCAAAAGTATGACCAGCTTCCAGTGTAGACGTAACGTCCGAACCATGGATTCGACCATCATCGTGGAATTGAACATTACCTGTTACGTAAGAAGAACCAGCAAAAGCGCTAGAAGCGAAAGCGAGAGAAAGAGCACTCAGTGCAAAAATGTTTTTCATAATTACTGCCTTTATTTATTCACGTTATGCGACGGTTTTAAAGGGCTTCTCTTCCCTTTTATCGCAAACTTTGGAATGTGCCTCCTTGGCGATCGCAATATTGTTCCAATTAATTCGCGATGGAAAATAAAACATTTTAAAAAGTGATCTTGTTCAAACCGACGCTCAACAATCCTGATAAAAGTATGGCAAATACAGGCACTTACCGTATTTTTCTATAATAATTCAAAAAATAGAAGTGTGATCATAAACAGGTAATTTATTGACATTTAGCAGATTAAGTCGATCCAGTTCACAATAACCCTGACCATTACAAGCTAAAACTTATTTATCAATGAAAAATAATCAGACATTGGTCACACTTAATTTCCCTTAAAAATAAAGAAACCCTCAACATGACATTGAGGGTTTGCTTAAATTTAGCTGAGAAGATTAAGGTTATTTCACGCTAGTTACGCGGCTTGCTCTTTCCCCTGTCGCCGATACAGAGCGGATAAACACTTCTCCTTTCACACTTGGACGAGCATTGTCTGCGTAAGTCAGCCAGTTTTGACCGTCTAACGAGTATTGCAGTTCAACGCCAGGGAACTGAACGTTCATAGCTAGCTTGCCGTTTTCTACTTTCGCACCAGGAATTGGAAGACGGTAGTCGATACCAGATTTTTCTAGCTTAGCCAGTTCACGTTGGCCAAGTACGTTCGCAAAGCGGTTGTAGTCTTGGTTTAGCGATGCTTTATCAACTAGGTTAGAGTTTTGCGAGTACTCAACACCGACTTTGTAGTCATTCTCCCAATCTGCACGGTGCCATGCACGCTCTGCGGCTGCTAGTACGCGAGGAAATACCATGTACTCGTATTGCTCGTCGTTACGTACTGTCTCAGACCAAAGCTGTGCTGATAGGCCGTAGAAAGGTTTCGCTTCGATTTCACCTTTACCAGTAAAGCCGTTGCCATCGCGGTCTACAGAGGTTTCTGCGTTCTGAGGCATGTTCTCTGGTGCAAAACCAAACATCTTACGAGTGTCTGTTGCACGTGTTGCCCAGTAGTAACCACGCTCTTTCGGATCAACTTCGTATGGCATGTCCATGTACACATAGTCAGGGTTAGAAACGATCACGTCGTAACCTTTCTCAGACCACTCGTACACTGATGATGTACCACCCCAGTAAAGAACGTCCCAGAAGTTAACACGCGTATTTTCTGTTGCGAATGCTTTCTCACCTTCGCTGTATTTCAAACCATCTTGCCATGCTTGGAAGTTTGGAATGCCTTTCTCAGCAACTAATTTTGATACTTCTTGTGCAAAATGACTCGGTAGGTGAGCAAAATCGCTCACTGTGCCGTCTGCGATTAACGCCTGACACTGTGGAGATTGCGCGAATGGCTTGTCTTGTTTCGACAGATCAATCGTGCCCTTCCAGCTAACTTTGTCTTGCGCGTTCACGTCTTGGAAACCAGCGCCAAGCTTGATGTTCTTCGCTTCATCGCCACCAAAGTGCCATGTCGTTAGCGGTGCCCCAGCTTCAGCGTGCATTGCTGCCACTTCTGAAATCACTTTATCTACAAAGCGAGTGGAAGATTCCATACACGGGTTGATAAAGCTTTGCTTATCGTAGAACTGAACCGTAGTGACATTAGAAGCATCTTGAGGATCCATCAGGCGGTATTTGTTCGCTTCAGCTTCCTTACCTTCTTCCATCAGGCGGTCGTAACGTGCTTCCATTGATACTACCGCTGCACGCGCGTGTGCTGGCATATCGATTTCGGGAATAACTTCAATGTTACGCGCTTTCGCGTATTTCAAGATTTCCACGTAGTCTGTTTTACTGAAGTAGCCAGAGCCAAAGTTGTCTGTCGTTGGACCGGAACCAAGCTGAGGCAGTACGCAGCTTTTCTCTTGTGTATCGAAACAACGATTAGCGCCAACCTCTGTCAACTCAGGTAGGCCTGGGATTTCTAAACGCCAGCCTTCATCATCGGTTAGGTGAAGGTGAAGTTTGTTCATCTTGTACGCTGCCATTTGGTCTAGCGTTGCAAGAATGGCGTCTTTAGAGTGGAAGTTACGAGCCACATCCACCATCACACCACGGTAATCAAAACGAGGTGCATCTTGAATAGACAGTTGTGGTAGAGAATCAGCATTTTGGCTATCTACCAGGCCAAAGATAGATTGTACTGCGTAGAAAGCACCTGCTTGGTCAAACGCTTTAATCGCAATACCATCGCCCTTGATGCTCATCTCGTAAGCACCAGATTTTGCCAGTTCACCGGTGAAGTCTGCAGGAACAACAGTGATGCTTACAGGAAGATCACCACGAACGTCCACACCTACCACTTCTGCACGATCTTGAATTGCTGCGAATTGAGTCGCATCGAATGCGTCTTTAGGCAGCGCAATACCCGCCGCGATATCTACTGTACCTTTGCCTGCTTCAACAGACATTGGCGTTGGTAGTAACGTGGTTGATACATCTTGTTTTGCTAGGTCTTCGTTCTTCTCGAAGCGAGACACAGCGTTTGCAAATACGTTGTTGTCATCTGGCGTACGTTTTAGGTTGTTACCCTCAAGGCCAGTCACGAAAGACGCAACGTCTTCTGTGTTAAGAGAAGCGATCATCTTAGGTTCTGTGTTTGGTGCAGCCACGAAAGCACCTGGCATAAAGTCGGTTTCAAATAACTGCCAGTATTCGCCAATTAGTGGAAGTACCACTTCTTCGCCCGCCGCAAAGCCATCAAACTTATCTGTTGGTTCCAGTTTGTGTAGGTCACCCGTTACACGAGAAATTTTGAACTGCTCATTATCTACATCCAAAATCAGACGAATGCTGTGGAAGTAGATAGCCCAATCTTTAGAGTTAACCGCTTCACCTTGGTTAACTAGCGTCATGTTCACCTTGTTACAAGAAGCCCACTCAGCCCCTAAATCCTGACAAGCAAGACCTTCGTTTGCACCGTGGTTAGTCAACACTTCATATTGGATATCAAGGTTATTAGCCAGTGAATTTACAGCTTGTTGCTCAGAGCTTTGCAGAGCAGAGCAACCTGCTAATGTGGTGATAACAGAAACAGCAATCAGACTAGGTTTAAACATCTTACTTCCCCAAAAAAGTCAGTGGTTCAAAACGACAATGATAAAAATCGCGGCTCCTCAAATGCGAGGGGCCTAACAGTTGCATTCAACATACAACCAGTTATTTCTAAGCGTAAAATAAATAGAAATAGGAAGTGATCTAGTTCAAAAAATGATACTCAGCAAAAACCATAAAAACTTAACTTTCATGGAGTTACAAGCTACGTCAAAATCGAATAACTTGTTTTGACGAGTTTGCTGCGATCTAGGTCACTCATATTCATGAGTTACGACTGATTTTGTAAGGTTTGGATCACGCCTAATTATTTTGTGAACCATTAGTAAGCGAATGACCTATTTATCTTTCGTGAAGTGACTCTCATTTATTCATCGTCAAAACTCGTCAATATTTTTAGAAATGACGATTTTGTCGAATATCCCCACTAGAGAAATTGCACTTAACCTCAAGCATTTTTGCGTATAAAGTTTAAAGGTATCTTACCTGAGGACCATTCTATGTTTCGTCTCTTGACACTCATATCATCCCTACTTGTTGCCTTTGCTCCCTTTTCCTCTTATGCAGAACCGCAACATTGGTTAGCAAAAAAAGGGGAAACCGAGCTGATGATCATTGGCTCTGTGCATGTGGGCGATAAAACGATGTACCCGCTCCCTAAAACTATTACTCAGCACTTAAGCCAAAGCGCTGGATTGATTATCGAAGCTGATGTCAGAAACTCTGAAGGCTTGGTTTACCCACAAACAACCATTCTTTCTAAAGATGTTTTAGACAAGGCTCAACGTCGCCACTTAGTCGAGATAGCACAAGATTTAGGGTTGCCAGAAACTCAACTTTTGAATTCTCCACCATGGACGGCTGCATTAACCATCCAACTCGCTTTAGTCAACAAACTGGGGTATGTCTCTGATAAAGGGGTCGACATGCACTTAATAGGACTCGCTGATAAAAAACAAATCCCGGTCATTCCACTGGAGTCCGTGCAATTCCAAATTGATTTAATAGCAGGTCAATCAGAAGGCGGTAAAGAGATGCTCCTCTCGTCAATTGAAGAATATGACGGTGGGGAAGAATTGGTTCAGTGTTTGATAGAAAGCTGGAAGAGCGGTGATGGTAGTATGTTGGTTGAGGCATCATTAACCGATCAAGCAACAGAAGATTTTAATCATGCTTTCTTATATGAGCGCAATCGAGATTGGGCAAAAAAACTTGATACTGGCAGTGTCCTACCTCAACGTTCGGGTCGCTATACCGTTGTTGTCGGCAGTTTGCATCTAGTTGGTAAAGATAATCTGATTGAGCTGCTTAAAAAAAGGGGCTTTGACATAAAACCACTCGGTAAAACCCGCCAAGCTAGGTGCCATATTTAGAAATTTATTTGAAGGCAGCCGGCCTCATCAATGATGAATAGCAAGGCATCACGCTAACACGATCACTGACAATGGTTTACTCCTCTGCTAAAACGACTCTAACCTATGCGGATACATAATAACTCATATGAAATTTAAAGCTTTATTCCTATGCGTGAGCAGCATGATGCTCACTTCATCGCTTGCTTATGCTAAACCGTCATGTAACGTAGAAAATTTTCAAGCTATTGATATAACCCCAGAAGCAAAAGGCGGGGTATTAGATAAAGAGAGTGGCCAGTTTCTTATTACCGAAAAACCAATGATGCGTTGTGCGAACATCACTTTTTCCACTAACCATACCCGAAATCGCGTCGCACATATGATGAATCAAGGCTTTGAAGCTGTTTACTTTGATGGAAGTACGAGCAAATCTCACTCTGTCACGTTTGATGAAGACGAACTAAAAGCAGGTTACATCAAAGTTGGTCCAAACCATCCAAAGACCGCTTATGTTTGCTTCACAACTTCTGAAACTCCTATCAGCACTATCTCGTGTGACATCAAGTAATAAATTTACTCGCTCTAAAAAATGAAAAGGCCCTACATCTCTGTAGAGCCTTCCTCTCAATACGTGTCGGTGAAGTGCCATATTCTAACGTCAGGTGAACCCATTTGGCTCGATACTATTGAAGTCTAAAATTACTAGCGCTAAAAACGACGAAAGCCTGCTCATTGAGCAGGCTTTCTAAAAGTGGTCGGTGAAGTAGGGATTCGATTGGACTGGCATTCCAGACCCCGACCCTCTGGCTCCAAATAAATATCACCAAATACGAAAAAGGCTCTACATTTCTGTAGAGCCTTTTTCTCAATATGGTCGGTGAAGAGGGATTCGAACCCCCGACCCTCTGGTCCCAAACCAGATGCGCTACCAAACTGCGCTATTCACCGAGATGTTTAACTGAGGACTTGTCCCCGTCAACGAATGCGTATATTACGGATTCTGGACTGTGACGCAAGTGCTTTTTACAAAAAAACCTTAGGTCTTAATTCGTTTGATGAATAACTGAACACTAGCACGTAAAATGTGACTGATAACTCACAACAAAATACAGTTTATTAACCTTAGCAACATAATTGATCCAGATCAGTGTGCAACAAGGCACTGCCATTTAGTTTTATGCCTGTCGGGAACATCTTGGAGGAAACGTATGGACTTTTGGCTTGATCTCCTATTTGGTAATGCAGTGGGTCTATCGTCAATGATAGTAATCTTTGGGGCAATTGGTCTGATGTTATTTTACGGCGGTTTCTTCATATACAAGATCATGAACGACAAATCTCCTCACTAGATCTCGCTTAGCTCTAGAAACGCTTTGCACCGGAGTCGGTTACTTGCCTACTCCGGTTTTTTATTTGATCTCAATGCACCACTCATTGATATAATCCTATTATTCCTCCCTGTTCTTAATGAGATTACTACTATGTCTCACGATGACGATTTTGATCTGTTCCAACAGATGATGGGCGATGTAAAGCCGATCACTCAAGACACCGCCGAACACAAAAAAGTACACCAAGTAACCGAAGCACAGCTCGCCAAGAGAGAAGCAGCAATCTGGCTAACAGAAGATGACCCAGAATACCTGTCACTTGATCACGCAGAAATGCTGAAACCAGAGGACTTTGTTGAGTTTAAACGTGATGGCGTACAAGACGGGGTTTACCGGAAGCTTCGTCTTGGCAAATATCCAATCCAAGCACGCCTAGATCTGCATCGTAAAACATTGAAAGAAGCTCGTGATGAAGTCGTAAAGTTTTTAAAACAGTGCCTATCAATGGACATACGAACGGTCGTTATTGTCCACGGCCGAGGAGAACGCTCAAATCCACCAGCACTAATGAAAAGTTTTGTTAGCAGCTGGCTACAACAAATCAGGGAAGTTCAGTGCGTGCATAGTGCGCAACGCTTTCACGGTGGAACCGGAGCCGTTTACGTTCTACTTAGAAAAAGTGCGGAAAAGAAATTAGAAACTCGCGAACGTCACCAAAAACGGTTGGGCTAAATTTCACCCTAATGCTAGAATGCCCGCCCTTATTCTTCCTTCCCTTTCACGGGAAGGAAACTTCATTCGCCGTTGTGAAACGTTAGGAGACAAAAATGTCACAAGACAACGCTAAACGATTAAATAAATTCATCAGTGAAACTGGCTTTTGTTCACGCCGTGAGGCAGACAGACTAATTGAACAAGGTCGTGTCACCATTAATGGAAACAAGCCTGAAATGGGTACAAAAGTGCTACCTGGTGATGATGTTTGTGTGGATGGTAAGCCAGTTGCAGCAAAAGAGAAGCCGATTTATATCGCTCTCAATAAACCAACAGGCATCACCTGTACAACAGAACGAGATGTACCTGGAAACATCGTTGATTTTATCGGTCACAAAAAACGTATCTTTCCGATCGGCCGCTTGGATAAACCCTCTGATGGTCTGATTTTTTTGACCAACGATGGCGACATCGTTAACAAAATCCTCCGTGCTGGCAACAGCCACGAAAAAGAGTACGTTGTGCGCGTGGACAAACCGATTACAGGTGAGTTTCTCAAACAGATGTCGAGCGGCGTTAAGATTCTCGATACCGTCACTCTACCTTGTAAGATAACGAAAGAGACTAAGTTCTCTTTCCGTATTGTGCTCACTCAAGGACTTAACCGCCAAATCCGTCGTATGTGTGAAGCACTAGGTTACGAAGTCTTTAAGCTTCGTCGTGTTCGAATCATGAATATCTCTCTTGACGGTATTCCGAACGGAAAATGGCGTTACTTAACTGACGATGAAGTCGCTGAGATTCTTGCTATGTGCGATGGTTCGGTGGGTACAGAAGAGGCATCTCGTGTTGACTCAAAAGGCCGCAATATTCGTAAAGCGACCGACGCGAAGTTATATGACAGCCGTGAAGAAAACCAAGACTCGGTATCTCGACGAAATCAAAAGCCACGTACCTACCGCGGAAATAACGCAGACGATTTTCGTCATGCTCCAAATTCGAAAAAAGGTCAACAAAAGCGCCGTCAGCGTGAAGACGAAGGCGGACGTCCAGCAAAAGAACATTACAAAACGAGACCGCAAGGCGAGCATGGTAAATCACACCGTAAACCAGATGCATCGAGCAATACGCACTCAGCAAACAAGCCTCAATCACCGAGTAAGCCTAAGCAGCATTACATGAACCCAAATGCCGCGAAGCCAAGCAAACCAGCTAAACGCACCGGTGGTACATTGAGCCTGAAGAAGTAACGCTTCACTGACAGGCAAGATCAAAAAGGACGCTCATGAGCGTCCTTTTTATTTGTCATGAGTTTACAAACAAAGAGGTGCAAACTGACCACGAGTTAATCCAAGCAAATCTCTCGGGGCGAGTTCAATCTCTAATCCTCTCTTCCCTGCGCTTACACAGATTGTGTCTTGCTCTGCTGCGCTTTCGTGCAAAAAAGTAGGTAAGGCTTTCTTCTGCCCCAGTGGGCTAATCCCACCAACAACATAACCTGTGATCTTTTGCGCGATTTCCGGATCAGCCATATCGGCCTTTTTGCCCTTCGCTGCTTTCGCTGCCAGTTTTAGGTTCAGCTTTTGATCAACAGGGATAATCGCAACCGCAAGGTTCTTTGGCTCGCCGTTCAAGCAGAACAGCAAGGTTTTAAATACTGTTTTCGGATCCTGCCCCAGTACTTCAGCAGCCTCCAAGCCATAACTATCGGCTCTAGGGTCGTGCTCATACTGATGAATCGTGTGTGGAATTTTTTTCTTTTTCGCAAGATTAATGGCCGGAGTCATCAAGATTCTCCTCATAAAAACAAAAAGCGCAGATTGAATTGGATCTGCGCTTTTAGTTAATGATATCAGCGAGTTTGAGTCAATCGCTTTTTCTCTGTTGGGTTACTGATCAATCGCCGTATCAACTAAATACGTGATTTCACCTGAAGGGGCATACTCATTAACATCAATAGGGCTGTGTGTTTCTAAATAATCCTTCAAAACCTCAGCATCGGTAAAACCTGTATTTACATACCCTGGATGATCGTCGATTTTAGGGTAACCATCACCACCAGCAGCATTATAGCTTGGTACGGTAAATCGGTAATTACCATCTAAGCGAAGTTGCTTATTACCAATGAACACATTGGTTACCTCACCATTATTGATACTCATCGCAATACCCGCAAACTGCGCGTAAGCTCCAGAGTCGACAGGCTTAGTTGCAACGACATTTAGGTAATCCAATACTTCTTTGCCCGTCATATCAACGTAAGAGACCATATTGCCAAATGGCTGAACAGTCAGCACATCTTTGTAGGTAATGTCACCTGCTGCAATCGAATCGCGAACGCCGCCAGAATTCATTACGGCGAAATCTGCTTTTGCACGTTCCATGTGAGCCGTTGCAATTAGTCGACCTAAGTTTGTTTGCTGGTAACGAACCACACTGCGGTCACCCTCAAGCTTACCGTTAGATTCTGCAATCTTCACATTTAGCTTGCCCTGACCTTTTTCTTGATAAGGACGAAGAAACTCAAGCATCGCTTCGTCTTGTTCAATCTCTTCTTGGATCAAAACTCGTTGAGACTGGCCATCAACTTTAATTTTCTTTTTCAAGTTTACTGGGATCAGATCGTAGCTCACCATCGAGAGTTCACCATTACGAAACTCGTAATCGGCGCGTCCCACATATTTCCCCCACTCATGTGCCTGAACAATATAAGCACCATTTTGTTGATCAGGCTGACATTCATCACCCGGTTTAAAGCTCTTTTTGATGACATTTGGACCTTCCATACAAACCGGCTCTTGTGAGTGACCACCAACAATCATATCCAGATCACCTTCATTCAAATAACGAGCTAACGCTACATCACCAGGTGCATTGATGCCTCTATTGCCATTCTCATAGTGTCCCATATGTGTGACAGCAAAAATAAGGTCTGGGTACTCCGTTTCTTTCAGCTCAGCAATTAGATTCTTGGCTTCTTCTTTTGGGTCACGGAAGTCAATTTGTTCAATGAATTCAGGGTTGCCAAGTTTCGCTGTATCTTCGGTTGTAAGACCAATTACTGCAATCTTAATACCCTGTTTGTTAAACATCGCGTACGGTTGGAATAGGCGCTTGCCAGTATTTTTATCGTAAATATTGGCAGACAACATCGGAAAACTTGCCCACTCTTGCTGCTTGAAAAGCACATCCAATGGATTATCAAACTCATGATTACCTAGCGCCATCGCATCGTAACCAATTTTGCTCATGCCTTTAAAATCTGGCTCGGCATCTTGTAAATCAGACTCAGGTACTCCAGTGTTGATGTCTCCACCAGAAAGCAGTAACACACTGCCCCCCTCTGCTTGTATTTCTTCACGCAAATCATCTATTAACGTTTTACGTGCCGCCATACCGTACTCGCCGTATCGATTTTGCCAAAAACGACCGTGATGATCGTTAGTGTGTAGCACGGTCAATTTATAGGTTGTATCTGCATTCCATTCTGGTGCAGGTTGCGTAGCACACCCAGCTAACGAGGCCAAAATAGCGGCACTCAACGCAGTTTTAATAATCAGACGCTGCTTCATTTATTTACCTTTTTTCTTATTGGGAGTCACTGATGCACATTCCCAGCGGCCTAGAGCCTTTACAGCAAGAAGCTGAGAATGATGCGCCATCTGATAAAAAAATAGCCAACACGAGGTTGGCTATTGCATTTGATCACCAGTCATCTGGCGTTTACTTGATATCGATATCTGCAAAGCTCTTGATCAGATCATCAAGAGATTTCATTTGCGCTAGGAACGGTTCTAACTTGTCTAGCGGCAGTGCAGATGGGCCATCACAGCGTGCTTGGTCTGGGTTTGGATGCGCCTCGATAAATAGACCTGCGATGCCTGTTGCTAGACCCGCTTTCGCAAGTTCAACTGTCTGCTCACGACGACCGCCAGATGCCGCACCTGACGGATCACGCATCTGTAGTGAGTGCGTTACGTCAAAGATGATTGGGCTGCCTTTCGATGCATTTTTCATCACACCAAAGCCAAGCATGTCTACGACGAGGTTATCGTAACCGTGGCAAGAGCCGCGCTCACATAGGATGATCTTGTCGTTACCGCATTCCGCGAACTTCTCAACGATGTTACCCACTTGACCTGGGCTCATAAATTGAGGTTTCTTCACGTTGATAACCGCACCTGTTTTGGCCATAGCTTCAACAAGGTCAGTTTGACGAGCTAGGAATGCAGGAAGCTGAATAACGTCTACCACGTCAGCGACAGGTTGAGCTTGCGCTTCAGTGTGAACGTCAGTGATGATCTTCACACCAAATGTGTCTTTTAGCTCTTGGAAGATTTTCATACCTTCTTCAAGGCCTGGGCCACGGTATGAATGAACAGAACTGCGGTTTGCTTTGTCAAACGACGCCTTAAATACGTAAGGAATGCCAAGTTTTTCCGTTACTTTTACGTAGTGCTCACAGATCTGCATCGCAAGATCACGAGACTCAAGAACGTTCATGCCTGCAAATAGGGTGAATGGCTTGTCGTTAGCAACCTGAATGTCGCCGATATTAACGATTTTCTGTTCCATTTTGATTCTCTTTTTCTGTCCACGATACGCCACAGTTCGGCACATCGATAAAATTAGTGAAGTGTGACGTGCGTTTCACTCATCACATTAACTTGTGATTTTAGTAGCTCAGAAGCCGGATCGTCAGGGCATTGGTCAATAAAGTACTGAAAATCTGACACCGCCACTTGAGGGCACTCTAGCTGTTGGAAAATAAAACCACGGTCACGAATCTCGTATGGGTCATCTGGCACAAAGGTTAACGCAAGGTTCGTACAACGCAACGCCAGCGTGTAGTGCTCTTCACGTAACATCGCGCTTTTGATCAACGCTAACCAGCGACCAATGATTGTTGGATTGTCAGCTTCTTCAAAGTGTTCTGGCTTTAACTGAGCCAACGGTCCTTCTTGGCCAATAAGCCAAGCTTGGAGAATTCTTTCCCCCACATACTCACCATTAAATGGGTTAATGTAGTCTGGCTTTTTATGCATCCAATCGACTTTTAGCAGAAACTGAGTAGGGAAAGTGACTCCCTTCAACGGGAAACCCAGCTTTTTGCCTAGATATAATAAAATCGAACCTAAACTAACCGGAATACCTTTTCGGCGCTCCAACACTTTATCGATAAAGCTGTTGTCCGAAATAAAGTATTCCTGCTCGTCGCCTTTGAATCCCCACTCATGGAAAAACAGTCGTAGGAATGCATCAAATCGTTGCTCTTCATCGGTTTCATGAACAAGCGTGGCTTCTGCATCTTTGTAAAGACGCTCTAACTCTTGTTTCGCCCAATGTACTTTGGTTTCTGGGTTGATCGCTTTGTTTAGCTCAAGCGCACCTTCCACCAACGGTATATTGTCAAAATCTTCGTCAAAAAACTCTAACATGACGTCTTATCCAAATAACGTAGGGCTCTTAGACACAGCAATGTTTGCAGCCATGACCAACCAACCTAATGCGCCGAAAAAGCCAAATATCTTCAGTAGGTTGTTTTTCGCAAGCTTCAACGAGAAGAAACCGAGTGCAATGTACGCCAGTACGCAGGTGATTTTGTTTGTTAACCACGGTGCGGCATCAGTAAACGGGATGAAACCAGTAATGAAAATAAGCGCGATACCTGACACTAGCAATGCAGTATCAACGATGTGGGGAAACACTTTCAAAAAGCGATTATTTCGCTTCGGTGAGTTCATCATCATTAACACGAATCGGATCGATAATAGTGTCGCGCTGAGCGCAATCGTCACTAAGTGTATGTGTTTTAGAGCTACGTACATTTTTCTTCTCTTTTTAGTTAGTGTTTGCTGACTTCCGTGATTAACAGGCAAAACAACCGAGCGTTACTCGATCGTTACCGCCGTAATCTTTTTCCGTGGCAACTTGTTGGTAACCAAAACCACGCATTATCTCACGTACGGCATCACCCTGATCATAACCATGTTCGAATGCCAGCCAACCGCCCACTTCAAGATACTGACGAGCAAGATCCGAGATATGGCGGATATCGGCTAAACCATTCTCCTTAGCAACTAATGCAGATTTTGGCTCAAAGCGCACATCACCTTGGGATAAATGTGGATCTTTTTCATCAATATACGGCGGATTGGAGACAATTAAAGCAAACTTCGTACCCTCTGCAATAGGCTCGAACCAACTGCCTTGAGCAAAGGTCACATTTTTGATGTTTAGCTGCTCAGCATTGTACTCTGCAAGTGCTTTCGCTTCTTGCTTGAGATCTACGCCCATCACTTGACGTTTTGGCATTTCAGATGCGAGTGCGATAGCAATTGCCCCCGTCCCCGTTCCAAGATCTAAAATAGGTCCTGTTTGCTCATAGGTCTTATCGAGTGCAACTTCGACCAAACGTTCTGTATCCGGTCTTGGGATCAAGGTGGAGGGAGAAACTTTGAACGGTAGAGACCAAAACTCTCGTTCACCAATAATATAAGCGACGGGTTCACCAGTTAAACGTCGTTCGAGTAGAGCGTCGAATTTTGCTTGTTGCTCTGCTTCTAATGCTTTTTCTGGCCAGGTCAGTAGATAAGTTCGTGGTTTGCCAAGGATATGGCAGAGGAGTACAGCTGCATCGAGAGAAGGCGACTCTTTGCCGCCTTCTGCCAGTTTCGCCGTCGCACTTTTCAGTGCTTGCTCAATTGATTGAACTTGGCTCATCGATTAGCCGTTCTCTGCGAGCGCCGCAAGTTGGTCTGCTTGGTGCTCTTGAATCACAGGATCAATCAAGCTCTGCAGGTCACCTTCCATCACTTCGTTCAAACGATAGATGGTTAGGTTGATACGATGATCAGACACACGACCTTGTGGGTAGTTGTAGGTACGAATACGGTCACTGCGGTCACCAGAACCTAGAAGGTTACGACGTGTATCAGACACTTCTGCGGCACGACGTTCTTCTTCCGCTTGAACGATACGAGCAGCAAGAACTGCCATCGCTTTCGCTTTGTTCTTGTGCTGTGAACGCTCGTCCTGACACTCTACTACCGTACCCGTTGGTAAGTGGGTAATACGGATTGCAGAATCCGTGGTGTTAACGTGCTGACCACCCGCGCCAGACGCACGGAACGTATCGATTTTCAGGTCTGCTGCTTTGATTTCTGGCAGATCCGCCTCTGGGATTTCCGCCATCACCGCTACGGTACATGCAGAAGTATGCACACGGCCTTGGGATTCAGTTGCAGGAACACGTTGCACACGGTGACCACCAGACTCAAACTTCAGTACGCCGTACGCACCGTCGCCGCTCACTTTTGCGATCATCTCTTTGTAACCACCGTGTTCAGCTTCGTTTGAAGACATCACCTCGATGCGCCAGCCACGCTTTTCTGCGTACTTGCTGTACATACGGAATAAGTCACCCGCGAAAATACCCGCTTCGTCGCCACCCGCACCTGCGCGAATTTCTAGGAAACAGTTACGATCATCGTTCGGATCTTTTGGCAGAAGAAGAATCTGTAGCTCATCAGTAAGACGCTCAATAGTCGCTTTCGCTTCTTTGATTTCTTCTTGCGCCATTTCACGCATTTCTTCGTCGTCTTCGTTTGCCATCTCTTCAGCGGCGACAAGATCTTCTTGCGCTTGTTGATAAGCTTGGAAGCACTTGGTTACTTCTTCTAGCTGAGAGTACTCTCTTGATAGAGCACGGAATTTGTCCTGATCTCCAATAACATCAGGATCACCAAGAAGATGTTGAACTTCTTCGTAACGTTCTACTAGCGTTTCTAGCTTAGTCAGAATAGAGGCTTTCATAGTGTCGTTTTCTTAATAAAAAGCGTGAGTTATAGATCATCCAAGCCGAGTGTCTGGCGGATAATCGTTAATTTTGCTGGTTCGCCTTGCTCTGCCGCACTTTGCAGTGCGCGAGTTGGGGCGTGAATCAGTTTGTTGGTGAGTTTATTACTCAGCTCGCGCAGCACTTTCTCCGGATCTGCGCCCGCCGCTAAAGATTGCAAACTTTTGCTCAGTAACTCTTCACGAATTTCGTTGGCTGATTTGCGATAGTCGCGAATACTATCGACGGCTTGCAGTGAACGCAACCATGTCATAAACGCAGCGCTTTCTTCACTAACAATCGCTTCAGCTTGAATCGCTTCGACTTTACGCTGCTCAATGTTGCTGTCGATGATAGATTGCAAGTCATCAACAGAATACAGATATGCGTCGTTCAGTTCACCGACTTCCGACTCTACATCTCGCGGCACCGCAATATCGACTAACAAGATAGGTTGATGTCGGCGCTGCTTCAGAGCCGTTTCGACCATACCTTTGCCAATAATAGGCAATGGGCTCGCCGTTGAGCTAATCACGATATCCGCTTTCGCCAAATGTTCAGGAATTTCGTTCAAACTGATCACTTCTGCGCCAAATTGATCCGCTAAGCCTTGCGCACGCTCTTTAGTGCGGTTCGCGACAATCATTTTTGTGCAGCCGTTGGATGCTAAATGCTTTGCGACCAGTTCAATCGTCTCTCCCGCACCAACCAAAAGCACGGTTGAATCAGATAACGACTCAAAAATATGTTTTGCCAATGTACATGCGGCATAAGCCACGGACACAGCATTACCGCCGATATCTGTTTCTGTTCTCACACGCTTGGCGACTGAGAACGTCTTTTGAAACAGTTTATCAATTGAAGCATCGACGGCTTGATGATCTCGCGAGTCAGAAAATGCTTGCTTTACCTGCCCCAAAATTTGAGGCTCACCCAACACCAGAGAGTCAAGGCCGCACGATACGCGCATCAAATGCTTTATTGCAGCTTGTTCTTCATGCACATACAAACTCGGCATTAAATCTTCGCGGCTCACTTGATGAAATTGAGCAAGCCAATCGATCAACTTGTTTCGCGCTCCTTGCTTAACATCGCAGTACAACTCAGTTCGGTTACAGGTTGAAACAATCACACTGCCGTTAACCGCTTCGTGCTCTCTAAGTTGCTCGAGTGCAGGGCCGAGTTTATCCGGACCAAACGCCACCTTCTCTCGCAAGTCGACAGACGCTGTATTGTGATTGATTCCAATAGCAAGCAAGGACATCTAACGTGGTATCTCTGGGATAGGTTATAAAATAGGTCCAGAATTTTACTGTAAGCACGCATTTATTGAAAGGGTAAGCCGGATTTGTTTTCCTAACTGCGACTTTTCAATGCTATAGTTGTGAGCGATTCCCGACGAAACTGATTAATAAGCCATCAAACATGACGTTACGCTCCTTTATTCTTTTTTTCTTGTCGAGCTTACTGCTCGCTGGTTGTTCCTCCGTTCCTGAAAGTGTTACCAGCGTTGAATGGCAAGCTCATGAGCAACGACTCGAGACCATCCAAGATTTTCAAGCAACGGGAAAACTTGGTTATATTGGCCCAGACCAAAGACAAAATTTAAATTTCTACTGGAAACATTCTTCAGCACTCAGTCAACTACGTTTAACTACGATTCTCGGACAAACGGCATTAAAGCTCACCATCACCCCACAAGGTGCCACAGTAGAAACTTACGACGATCAGGTCCTTTCCTCTCGCAGTGCAAACCAGCTAATTTACCGTCTTACGGGGTTAATGATGCCCGTTGAACACATGCCTGACTGGCTATTAGGCCTACCGACCGATGCCGACAAATTCCAATTGTCCTCAACCAATACACTGCAAGCGTTAAACAAACAAATTGGTTTAAATGATTGGAGTATTGCTTATCAACGGTATGGCGACGTTCAATGGCATGAGCAGTCTCTACCACTGCCAAATAAGCTGAAACTCACCACTGCTGACGTAAAAATAAATCTAGTGATCACAAAATGGAACATCACCCAATGATTGAACTTTCAACACGCTGGCCATCACCAGCGAAATTGAATCTCTTTCTATATATCAACGGTCGCACAGAAAATGGCTACCACGAGTTACAAACCTTATTCCAATTCGTCGATCACGGCGATGAGCTCACCATTCAAGCAAACCATTCTGGTGATATTACGATTTCTCCAGATATAGAAGGTGTGCCTCTTCAAGACAATTTAATTTGGAAAGCAGCAACCGCGCTTCAAGCTTACTCAAACTGCCCTTTTGGCGCGCATATTGAGCTACAGAAAGTGCTGCCTATGGGTGGGGGCATTGGTGGGGGCTCATCGAATGCAGCTACAGCACTAGTGGCACTGAACTACTTGTGGCAACTGAATCTAACTGACGATGAACTGGCTGAAATTGGTTTAAAGTTGGGCGCAGACGTGCCCGTATTTGTGCGCGGATTTGCAGCTTTCGCTGAAGGTGTTGGCGAGAAACTCTCCCCCGCTTATCCAGAAGAAAAGTGGTATTTAGTCGTCAGACCGAATGTTTCTATCGCAACCGTCGACGTTTTTTGTCATCCAGATCTAACGCGAAACACCCCAAAACGAGATCTAGAAACACTTTTAAATACGCCAAGCGTAAACGATTGCGAAAAAATTGTACGAATGCTCTACCCAGAGGTTGATAAGCAACTTTCTTGGCTGCTACAATACGCGCCGTCAAGATTGACGGGGACAGGATCTTGCGTTTTTGCTGAATTTTCGAGCAAATCTGAAGCAGAAACTATCCTTGCACAACTCTCTGATAAAGTCTCGGCATTTGTCGCTCAAGGGCGCAATATTTCGCCATTAAAAGAGACTTTGGCTGAATACCAATCAGCCTCACACCGACCTATTTAAACTGGACGCAAACCCGAGGTTTCCACCGTGCCTGATATGAAGCTATTTGCTGGTAACGCAACACCTGAACTAGCCCAACGTATTGCTGATCGTCTTTACATCTCTCTTGGTGATGCATCTGTTTCTCGCTTTTCTGATGGCGAAGTTGCAGTTCAAATCAATGAGAATGTTCGTGGTAGCGATGTTTTCATCATTCAATCCACTTGTGCACCGACTAACGACAACCTAATGGAATTGGTTGTTATGATTGATGCAATGCGCCGTGCTTCAGCAGGCCGTATCACTGCAGTTATCCCTTACTTCGGCTACGCTCGCCAAGACCGTCGTGTACGTTCTGCGCGTGTGCCAATTACTGCAAAAGTTGTTGCTGATTTCCTATCTAACGTTGGTGTTGACCGCGTTCTAACTATCGACCTACACGCAGAGCAAATTCAAGGCTTCTTCGATGTACCTGTAGACAACATCTTCGGCACGCCAGTGCTACTTGAAGATATGCAGGCTCGCGGTCTAGATAACCCTGTTGTGGTATCTCCTGACCTAGGTGGCGTTGTTCGTGCTCGCGCAACAGCAAAAGCACTAGGCGACATCGACATCGCAATCGTAGATAAGCGTCGTCCACGTGCAAACGTTTCTGAAGTAATGAACCTAATCGGTGATGTTGAAGGTCGTGACTGTGTGATCGTTGATGACATGATCGACACAGGTGGCACACTATGTAAAGCAGCTGAAGCACTAAAAGAGCGCGGTGCTAAGCGTGTATTCGCTTACGCTACTCACGCTGTATTCTCAGGCAACGCTGCGGACAACATCAAGAACTCAGTTCTTGACCAAGTTATCGTAACTGACTCTATCTCTCTATCTAAAGAGATGGCTGCAACAGGCAAAGTGACAACACTAAGCCTATCTCGCATGTTGGCTGAAGCGATTCGTCGTATCAGCAACGAAGAGTCAATCTCTGCAATGTTCAACTAATCCGAACATTTCAGTTACACTGATTTCAAAAGCACCCCTCTTTGGGGTGTTTTTTTATTTGTACTGATAACCAGAAAATCCCTTGGTCGCCCACTGTGAGAATTCTGTGCTATCATACTGCGCTTTTTGAGATTCCAGAGAGATCCTAACCTTGAGTCAACAAATCAAACTTCTTGTTGGTCTTGCTAATCCAGGACCAGAATACGCCAGAACTCGTCACAATGCGGGCGCTTGGGTTGTAGAAGAATTAGCACGCGTTCACAACGTTACACTGAAGAACGAACCAAAGTTTTTTGGTCTAACAGGACGCATTATGGTCAATGGCCAGGATCTCCGTTTGCTTATCCCAACCACCTTCATGAATCTATCAGGTAAATCGATCGCAGCGCTTGCGAAATTTTATCAAATTAAACCTGAAGAGATCATGGTTGCTCATGACGAGCTAGACTTACCGCCAGGTGTCGCTAAGTTTAAAAAAGGTGGGGGTCACGGTGGACACAATGGTCTGCGTGACACCATTAGCAAACTGGGCAATAACAAAGATTTTTATCGTCTTCGCATTGGCATTGGTCATCCGGGACACAAAGATAAAGTGGCGGGTTTTGTATTAGGTAAAGCGCCAGCTAAAGAGCAAGAGCTTTTAGATGCAGCAGCTGATGAGGCTGTTCGTTGTCTAGATATCCTGATTAAGGATGGCCTATCTAAAGCACAAAATCGCCTCCACACGTTCAAAGCTGAATAAGGTTACTATCATGGGTTTTAAATGTGGCATCGTTGGTCTACCTAACGTAGGTAAATCAACTCTGTTCAACGCACTAACTAAAGCGGGTATCGAAGCAGCAAACTTCCCGTTCTGTACCATTGAACCAAACACTGGTGTGGTTCCTGTGCCAGATCTACGTCTAGACGCACTAGCTAAGATCGTTAACCCACAGAGAGTTCTTCCAACGACGATGGAGTTCGTGGACATCGCTGGTCTTGTTGCTGGTGCATCACGTGGTGAAGGTTTAGGTAACAAATTCCTAGCTAACATCCGTGAAACAGACGCGATTGGCCACGTTGTACGTTGTTTTGAAAACGAAAACATTGTTCATGTTTCAGGTAAAGTTTCACCTATCGAAGATATCGAAGTGATCAACCTTGAACTTGCAATGGCTGACCTTGATTCTTGTGAGCGCGCGATTCAACGTAACGCGAAGAAGGCAAAAGGCGGCGATAAAGACGCCAAATTTGAACTAACAGTACTAGAAAAACTGTTACCAGTACTAACTGAAGGCGGCATGGCACGCACAGTTGAGCTATCTAAAGAAGAGTTAGCAGCAATCGGCTACCTAAACTTCCTTACACTGAAGCCAACTATGTACATTGCAAACGTAAACGAAGATGGTTTCGAAAATAACCCATATCTAGATGCGGTTCGCGAGTTCGCAGAAAAAGAAAACAACGTCGTTGTACCTGTATGTGCAGCTATCGAATCTGAACTATCTGAACTAGAAGATGAAGATCGCGAAGAATTCCTAGCGGATATGGGGATCGAAGAACCGGGGCTGAACCGTGTAATTCGCTCTGGTTACGAGCTACTGACTCTTCACACCTACTTCACGGCAGGTGTTAAAGAAGTACGTGCGTGGACAATCCCTGTTGGTGCAACTGCGCCTCAGGCTGCAGGTAAGATCCACACTGACTTCGAGAAAGGCTTTATTCGTGCAGAAGTAGTCGGTTACGACGATTTCATCCAATTCAATGGTGAAAATGGCGCAAAAGACGCAGGTAAATGGCGTCTAGAAGGTAAAGACTACATCGTAAAAGATGGTGATGTTGTACACTTCCGCTTCAATGTTTAATTAAATGAATGAATTTTAAACACTTCATTTACACTAAAAGCCAGCTGCTAAGCTGGCTTTTTTAATACCTTAAGTAAATGAGCAAAAATAAATTACCTAACTGCGAGCTAATTTATTTCCAGTTTTAGATCATAAACACGCCTCTTTGTTTAAAAAGGAAGCGAACGAGGTTTTTTCCGAAATTTATTAAAAAAAACTGTTGACGGATCTCACTCAACTTCGCATAATGCGCGCCGTTCCCAACGACAAGGCAACGAAGCGTTGAGAGCAAAAAATATGGTTTTGGCTACGTAGCTCAGCTGGTTAGAGCACATCACTCATAATGATGGGGTCACAGGTTCGAATCCCGTCGTAGCCACCATTCCTAAGTGTTCTTTTTATCAGAGCAATTAGGAATAGATGCGGAGGTGGCGGAATTGGTAGACGCACCAGATTTAGGTTCTGGCGCCGCAAGGTGTGAGAGTTCAAGTCTCTCCTTCCGCACCATATTTTGAATAGTCATTGTGACTATTGCCTGCAGGTCTATCGCCAAGCGGTAAGGCAGCGGCTTTTGATGCCGCCATTCCCTGGTTCGAATCCAGGTAGACCTGCCATTATTCAAGTGAGATTCCTTTATAAAAGGGGTTGTCACTGAGAGCGTGAAGGTTTATATTGTCTCGCTCCAAAAGATGGCTACGTAGCTCAGCTGGTTAGAGCACATCACTCATAATGATGGGGTCACAGGTTCGAATCCCGTCGTAGCCACCATGAACAACGTTATTTAGGTTTTTACCAATTACCTTGATAACTACAGAATAAGTTGCGGAAGTGGCGGAATTGGTAGACGCACCAGATTTAGGTTCTGGCGCCGCAAGGTGTGAGAGTTCAAGTCTCTCCTTCCGCACCATTATTTAAGTCTCTTTTATTAAGAGCAATGTAGGGCTATCGCCAAGCGGTAAGGCAGCGGCTTTTGATGCCGCCATTCCCTGGTTCGAATCCAGGTAGCCCTGCCATATACAATGATATTGAGATTTTACCAATTATCTTGATATCTACAGATCAAGTTGCGGAAGTGGCGGAATTGGTAGACGCACCAGATTTAGGTTCTGGCGCCGCAAGGTGTGAGAGTTCAAGTCTCTCCTTCCGCACCATTATTAAAGTCTCTTTTATTAGAGCAATGTAGGGCTATCGCCAAGCGGTAAGGCAGCGGCTTTTGATGCCGCCATTCCCTGGTTCGAATCCAGGTAGCCCTGCCATTATTTTCCTTGAAATAGAGGAACGATATTGAGATTTTACCAATTATCTTGATATCTACAGAATAAGTTGCGGAAGTGGCGGAATTGGTAGACGCACCAGATTTAGGTTCTGGCGCCGCAAGGTGTGAGAGTTCAAGTCTCTCCTTCCGCACCATTATTTAAGTCTCTTTTATTAGAGCAATGTAGGGCTATCGCCAAGCGGTAAGGCAGCGGCTTTTGATGCCGCCATTCCCTGGTTCGAATCCAGGTAGCCCTGCCATATACAATGACATTGAGATTTTACCAATTATCTTAATATCTACAGATCAAGTTGCGGAAGTGGCGGAATTGGTAGACGCACCAGATTTAGGTTCTGGCGCCGCAAGGTGTGAGAGTTCAAGTCTCTCCTTCCGCACCATTCTTGATCAAAAGTTTAAAATGGCTACGTAGCTCAGCTGGTTAGAGCACATCACTCATAATGATGGGGTCACAGGTTCGAATCCCGTCGTAGCCACCATAAACAACGTTATTTAGGTTTTTACCAATTACCTTGATAACTACAGAATAAGTTGCGGAAGTGGCGGAATTGGTAGACGCACCAGATTTAGGTTCTGGCGCCGCAAGGTGTGAGAGTTCAAGTCTCTCCTTCCGCACCATTATTGAAGTCTCTTTTATTAGAGCAATGTAGGGCTATCGCCAAGCGGTAAGGCAGCGGCTTTTGATGCCGCCATTCCCTGGTTCGAATCCAGGTAGCCCTGCCACATACAATGATATTAAGATTTTACCAATTATCTTGATATCTACAGATCAAGTTGCGGAAGTGGCGGAATTGGTAGACGCACCAGATTTAGGTTCTGGCGCCGCAAGGTGTGAGAGTTCAAGTCTCTCCTTCCGCACCATTCTTGGTCGAAGTTTTAAAATGGCTACGTAGCTCAGCTGGTTAGAGCACATCACTCATAATGATGGGGTCACAGGTTCGAATCCCGTCGTAGCCACCATTGATTGGATTGCTAGCATAAGCTATCAGTCACGTAGATTTAAGATGCGGAAGTGGCGGAATTGGTAGACGCACCAGATTTAGGTTCTGGCGCCGCAAGGTGTGAGAGTTCAAGTCTCTCCTTCCGCACCATCTTAAATTAATCTACACTATCAGAATACGCGGAAGTGGCGGAATTGGTAGACGCACCAGATTTAGGTTCTGGCGCCGTAAGGTGTGAGAGTTCAAGTCTCTCCTTCCGCACCATTCTTTCTCTCGATAAGAGAGCTTAAGTAGTCTTTGGCTATTTACACTGTAGGGCTATCGCCAAGCGGTAAGGCAGCGGCTTTTGATGCCGCCATTCCCTGGTTCGAATCCAGGTAGCCCTGCCATATACAACGATATTGAGATTTTACCAATTATCTTGACATCTATAGATTAAGTTGCGGAAGTGGCGGAATTGGTAGACGCACCAGATTTAGGTTCTGGCGCCGCAAGGTGTGAGAGTTCAAGTCTCTCCTTCCGCACCATTATCGGAAAACCCAGCATGACTTTGCTGGGTTTTTTCTTTTTTTGGTTCTGGACTCGGGAAATCATTAGATTTGCCGAATTAAAAAAGCGAGCTCATGGCTCGCTTTTTTTCTATCTGTGATTTGAGTAGCTTACTACATACCTAACGCGTATTTCAGTACTTGAGCCTTAATTGGCCCTGAGTTTTCAGCAAGCTTCAATGCAGCATTACGTACGAACTTCAATGGCCCAAGATCGTTGCTAAAACCTTTATAGAAAAAGTCCATGCCCGTCTGCATGAGTAAGTTGTCAGGTCGACGTGCGCGTTCGTATTTCGCGAGTAAGGTATCTTCCAGCTTTTCTTGGTGTTCTGTTACCGAAAGGAGAACGTCTACATCTTTGAAGCCTAAGTTTACCCCTTGCCCTGCAAGCGGGTTAATCGTATGGGCAGAGTCACCCACTAACACGCAATTTTTGCTTGAGTAGCTTTGCGCATGACGACGAGTGAGTGGGAATGAGCCAAACTGTAAAACTTCAATATCGCCCAATTCAGCAGGGAAATGACGTAAGATTTCTTCCCTTAGTTGAGGTTTACCCATCGCACACAGTTGTTTAATGCGTTTTGGCGAGTCATACCAAACCAACGAACCTTGGCCTACTTCTTGACCGTCTTCATTAGTCAAAGAGCACAAAGGTAAAAATGAACGCGGGCCTGAAGGAGTAAATTGTTGCCAAGTGATATCTTGCTGTGGCAATTCTGTTTTCACGTTAATCAACATGCAGTGTTGTCGGTAATCCCACGCAGTCACACCAATTCCAGCCAATTGACGAACTTTAGAGTTTGCACCATCAGCACCAATTACCCAGTTAGCTTCAAACTGCACCCCACTTTCTAGTGTCACAAGGTTTACATCTGCAAACTCAATGTCTTTTAATCGCTCGGGACACATCACGGTTAGATTGTCATACTGAGAGAAGACTTGCCAAAGACCTAATTGGATTAGGCGGTTTTCAACGATATAACCTAGCTGCTCCAATGACAGTTCATCAGAGTGAAAACGAGTACGGCACTCCGGGTGCTCCCAAGTTTCTAAACGCCGATAAGGGCAAACTCGCATACTTTTAATTTCTGACCATGCGCCGAGTGAATCAAGTAACTCCACCGACTGGTGCGAAATCGCAGATACGCGAATATCCATCGCCTGAGCGGCATCAAAAGCTTTGGGTTTTGCACCTTCAACCAAGACAACGCTTCTGCCCTGCTTGGCAAATCCAACAGCGACGGCTGCCCCAACCATACCGCCACCGATCACGGCGATGTCATACTTGTTCATTTTTTACTCTTCATCGTGCTGATTAATTGGCGTTTTTTATTGTACTTTCCATGGCTATTTTTACAAAATTGTTTAACAAAAAACCTTGTTCTGCATAGGGCGAAAAACTAGATTTCATCAGGCTTTGCAGAGAATTAGCCAGATCACTAGTCAGGTGCTTTTTAAAGCAGTACAATACGCCGCTTACCGCCGTGATGGCGGCTATAATTTGAGCAATAGCTCTCCAATTTAAGTACAACTGAACGAGCGAAAGTGAGATGAGTAAGAAACTGCTAATTAAAACCTGGGGCTGCCAGATGAACGAATACGATTCATCAAAAATGGCCGACCTGCTTAATGCTGCAAACGGCTACGAGCTGACGGAAGAGCCAGAGGAAGCAGACGTACTTCTACTTAACACCTGTTCGATCCGTGAAAAAGCGCAAGAGAAAGTTTTCCACCAGCTAGGCCGTTGGAAAACACTAAAAGATAAAAAACCTGGCGTAGTTATCGGTGTAGGTGGTTGTGTAGCAACGCAAGAAGGTGACCATATTCGTGAACGTGCACCATACGTCGACGTTATTTTTGGCCCACAAACTCTGCACCGCCTACCTGAGATGATCAAACAATCTCAGTCGGATGACGCACCAGTTATGGACATTTCGTTCCCAGAGATCGAAAAGTTCGACCGCCTACCAGAGCCTCGTGCGGAAGGCGCGACAGCATTCGTTTCTATTATGGAAGGCTGCTCGAAGTACTGTACTTACTGTGTCGTACCGTACACTCGTGGTGAAGAAGTAAGCCGTCCAATGGATGACGTGCTGTTCGAAATCGCACAGCTTGCTGAACAAGGCGTACGTGAAGTAAACCTACTGGGTCAAAACGTAAACGCGTACCGCGGTCCAACACACGACGGTGAAATCTGTTCATTTGCAGAACTGCTTCGTTTGGTTGCGTCCATCGATGGTATCGACCGTATTCGTTTCACAACGAGCCACCCGCTAGAATTCACTGACGACATCATCGCGGTTTACGAAGATACGCCTGAGCTTGTGAGTTTCCTGCACTTACCGGTGCAAAGTGGTAGTGACCGTATCCTAACTATGATGAAACGCCCTCACACCGCTATCGAGTACAAGTCGATCATCCGTAAACTGCGTAAAGCTCGTCCTGATATTCAAATCAGTTCAGACTTTATTGTTGGTTTCCCTGGTGAGACAGACAAAGACTTCCAAGACACAATGAAGCTAATCAAAGATGTAGACTTTGACATGAGCTTCAGCTTCATCTTCTCTCCACGTCCAGGTACGCCAGCAGCGGATTACCCTTGTGATGTATCAGAACAAGTGAAGAAAGAGCGCCTTTACGAACTACAGCAAACTATCAATGCTCAAGCGATGCGTTACTCTCGCTTAATGCTTGGCACAGAACAACGTGTTCTAGTTGAAGGTCCTTCGAAGAAAAACCTAATGGAACTGCGCGCTCGTACAGAAAACAACCGTGTAGTAAACTTTGAAGGTAGTGCAGACCTAATTGGTCAGTTCGTTGATGTGAAGATCGTAGACGTATTTGCGAACTCACTGCGTGGTGAGCTAGTACGTACTGAAAAAGACATGGATCTTCGTAGTGTGATTTCCCCAACGCAGATGATGGCGAAAACACGTCGCGAAGATGAGCTGGGTGTAGCTACTTTTACGCCATAAGCTCGTATAAATAGCCATGGAGAGCCTGGTCGTTATCAGGCTCTCATTAAGTGGCAAAAAATGAGAGGCAACATTGAGTAATAAAATCGTAACTCTAGAAATTAACCTAGAACCTTCCGACAACCGCCGACTTGCTAGCCTGTGCGGTCCATTCGATGACAACATCAAGCATTTAGAACGTCGTCTAGGCGTTGAAATTAACCACCGTAGTGACCATTTTACAATTGTCGGTAAACCTCATACCGCATCAGCTGCGCTGGATATCCTGAAAACTCTGTATGTTGATACCGCACCTGTACGAGGTGAGATCCCAGACATTGAGCCTGAACAGATCCATTTAGCGATTAAAGAGTCTGGTGTTCTTGAGCAGAATACTGAGTCTAATATCGAGCATGGTAAAGAAGTCTTCGTCAAAACCAAGAAAGGCGTGATCAAACCACGTACGCCAAACCAAGCTCAGTACTTGGTTAATATGGTCACGCATGATATTTCTTTTGGTATTGGCCCAGCTGGTACAGGTAAAACTTATCTTGCTGTTGCAGCAGCAGTTGACGCACTAGAGCGCCAAGAGATCCGTCGTATTCTATTGACGCGCCCTGCGGTTGAAGCCGGTGAGAAACTGGGCTTCCTACCTGGTGACTTAAGCCAGAAAGTCGACCCATACCTACGTCCGCTATACGATGCCCTATTTGAAATGTTGGGCTTTGAGCGCGTAGAGAAGCTGATTGAACGTAACGTGATTGAGGTAGCCCCTCTTGCTTACATGCGTGGTCGTACTCTAAACGACGCTTTCATCATTCTTGATGAGAGTCAGAACACCACGGTTGAGCAGATGAAGATGTTCCTAACGCGTATTGGTTTTAACTCTCGCGCAGTTATCACTGGTGACGTCACGCAAATCGACTTACCTCGTGGTGCAAAATCGGGTCTTCGTCATGCTATTGAAGTACTAAGCGAAGTCGACGACATCAGCTTTAACTTCTTTTTAGCAGACGACGTTGTACGTCACCCAGTGGTTGCTCGTATCGTTAACGCGTATGAGAAGTGGGAAGCACAAGACCAGAAAGAGCGTAAAGAGTTCGAGAAGCGTCGTCGTGAAGAACGCGATGCGAAGTTATTAGAAGCAGCGAAAGCCGAACTGAATGCACAAGTTGCTTCCACTAAGGAATAATCATGGCGATTGAACTTGATCTGCAACTGGCAGTCGAAAATGAAGAAGGGCTGCCTTCGCAGCAAGATTTCCAATTGTGGCTAGATAAGACGATTCCTCTCTTCCAGCCACAAGCCGAAGTCACCATTCGCATTGTGGATGAACAAGAAAGTCACACGCTTAACCATGAGTATCGTGGTAAAGATAAACCGACCAATGTGTTGTCTTTTCCATTTGAAGCCCCTCCAGGTATGGAAATAGATTTACTTGGCGACTTAATTATTTGCCGCCAAGTCGTTGAAAAAGAGGCAATTGAACAGAACAAGCCTCTGTTAGCACATTGGGCGCATATGGTTGTACATGGCAGCTTGCATCTGCTAGGTTATGATCATATTGAGGATGACGAAGCCGAAGAGATGGAGTCCCTCGAAACCGAAATCATGCAAGGTATGGGCTATGAAGACCCTTACATTGCTGAAAAAGAGTAGCCATTGGCTATTCAGCAGGGAAAGGCGAACCACCAAAATGATTCTCGTGTTCGCCTCTCTATGTGTGCTATCACACTTCTGATAGCGTTACTTAATTGAGAAACAATGAACGAAGATAATTCTCCCTCTTCTAACGAAGATAAGAAAGAAAAGGCAGAAGGTCCGAGTAGAAAGTCCTTCTTTGAACGTCTAGGTCAATTATTTCAGGGCGAACCAAAAGATCGCCAAGAGCTTGTGGATGTTATCCGTGACTCTGAAGTCAATGACCTGATTGACCATGACACCCGCGATATGCTTGAAGGTGTTATGGAAATCTCCGAAATGCGCGTGCGTGACATTATGATCCCGCGTTCGCAAATGGTTACGGTTGAGCGTACTCACGACCTTGATACCTTGGTTGCCTTGATTACCGATGCTCAACACTCTCGCTACCCTGTGATCAGCGAAGATAAAGACCATGTGGAAGGCATTCTTCTTGCGAAGGACTTACTTAAATACTTAGGCTCAGGCAGTAATCCATTTGATATCGAAGAAGTTATTCGACCAGCCGTTGTGGTACCGGAAAGTAAACGCGTTGATCGACTGCTGAAAGAGTTCCGTGAAGAACGTTATCATATGGCCATTGTTGTCGATGAATTCGGTGGTGTTTCTGGTCTTGTGACCATTGAAGATATCCTTGAAGAAATCGTCGGGGATATCGAAGATGAATTCGATGAAAGCGAAGAGACAGACATTCGTAAGCTTAGCAAGCATACGTTTGCTGTCAGAGCGCTGACAACCATCGAAGAGTTTAATGAGACATTTGGAACTAACTTCAGCGATGAGGAAGTAGATACCGTTGGTGGCATGGTCATGACTGCCTTTGGTCACTTACCTTCCCGTGGTGAACTGGTTGAAATTGAAGGTTACAACTTCAAAGTCACCGCTGCCGATAACCGTCGTGTCATTCAACTCCAAGTGACGATCCCAGACGAAGAAACCCTGGTTGAAGCCACTCAAGAGTAACGCGATACCCATTGGGAATCTCAGAAAATTATAATGATGAATGAACTCTTTCATCGCCTCAAGCGGCCCTTAGTGGCCGCTTTTGTTGGCGCCTCTACTACGCTCGCTTTTGCACCTTACCAGTTGTGGCCTGTTGCCATTCTTAGCCCAGCTATTCTACTGATTCTTCTTGCTAACCAAACTCCGAAACGTGCACTGTGGATTGGCTATGCTTGGGGGTTGGGTCAATTTGCAACTGGCGTTAGCTGGGTGTACGTCAGTATCTCCGGCTTTGGTGGCATGCCACTGATTGCCAATTTATTTTTAATGGGCTTGCTTGTCGCCTACTTGGCTGTTTATTCAGGCTTATTTGCTTGGCTTAACAACAAGCTATTTCCTCAATTCACACTCACAAAAGCGCTTCTCGCTGCGCCCGCTTTATGGCTAATCAGTGATTGGTTGCGTGGTTGGGTGATGACCGGCTTCCCGTGGCTATGGCTAGGCTACAGCCAGATTGATGCTCCACTAGCAAGCTTTGCGCCTATCGGTGGCGTGGAACTGCTCACTCTGTTTATCCTTATTAGTGCGGGGGCATTAGCCTATGCTTGGGTTCATAAACAGTGGCTGATGGTGATTATTCCTGCGGTACTACTCAGCACAGGCTTTGGGATTCGAAACTACGATTGGGTAACACCTCGGCCAGAAGACACGACTAAGCTCGCGCTGATTCAAGGTAACGTTGACCAAAACCTTAAGTGGCTGCCAAGCCAACGTTGGCCAACCATCATGAAATACGCCGATCTTACTCGTGAAAACTGGGACGCTGATATTATCGTCTGGCCAGAAGCTGCAATTCCTGCTTTTGAAATTGAAGTGCCTTCATTTTTGAGCAATATCGACAGTGCAGCAAAAATGAATAACAGCGCAATCATCACTGGTGTCGTCAACCAAGCTGAAGATCGACAGTTCTACAACAGTATCCTGTCCCTTGGCATCACACCATACGGTGACTACAGTTTCGACTTGAGCGAACGCTACCATAAGCATCACCTATTACCGTTTGGTGAGTTTGTACCATTTGAAGATATTTTGCGCCCATTAGCGCCATTCTTTAACTTACCGATGTCGTCGTTTAGCCGTGGGGCTTTTGTGCAGCCCAACATCGTTGCGAATGGCATGCACATGGCACCAGCGCTTTGCTATGAGATCATCTTTAATGAGCAAGTGCGTCAAAATGTGACTGACGAAACAGACTTCATTCTAACGCTATCGAACGACGCATGGTTTGGTCACTCTATCGGCCCTCTTCAGCATATGGAGATCGCCCGTATGCGTGCCTTAGAATTAGGTAAACCGCTCATCCGCTCGACTAACAACGGATTAACAGCGGTAACCGATCACAAGGGTAAAATCGTTGAGCAAGTACCGCAGTTTGAAACTGCAGTACTGCGCGCAGAGCTCACCCCAACCAATGGACAAACGCCATATCGAATCGTTGGTACTTGGCCATTGTATATTTGGGTTGGGTTAAGTTTAGCGCTGGCTTTCGGTTTAAGAAGAAAACAGAGCTGATAACAGCTTGAAAGTAGAAAAGACAAAAAAGAGGCGACCAAGCCTCTTTTTTATTCATAGCACTATACAGTCGTTACGCGCCATTTATGGCTTTAATGACTGACGAGTAAAGCCTTTGTGACCACATTTAATACACGGAATGATTACAGTTGGGTGGTTATACGTTGTCTTGTGGCCACACTCATCACAGACCAAGGTGCCTAAGCCTATCACCTCTCCTGCTTCATATAGCCCTTGATGCTCTAAGTCATCGAACAACTCAACCCACTCAACTTTAGTTCGGTCTGTAATCTCTAACAGCCCTTGCCATATCGAATCCGCAATCGTTAAGTAAAACGGGCCGCTTTTGCTATCCTCGTAACTCTCTGAAAACTCTTTTAAGTCTGCTTTAAGGTACGCTTTGATTAAAGCCAATTCATCTTTGGTCAAGTCATTAGCAGCATCCACCACTTTGCCTGACGTCTCAATCGCTTTGTTAACTTCTTCCGGACTGTGCTTCAAGGTTTCAATCACATCCTCGAGCATTTCCTCATAACCTGTTTTACGTTTAGGCATAACTGACCTCCATCTTTCTCCTACCTGCGTCACTTAAGGGCGCATGGGTACAGATTGGCTATTGTTGTGATCCCTAGCTTTAGGTATTCTATGACGATCTATTTAAGTCTGTTCTAACCGAACTCACAAATTCCAAGATAACGGATACCATCGATGCAAGAACAATACAACCCACAAGATATTGAACAAAAAGTTCAAAAGCACTGGGATGACAACAAAACCTTTGTTGTAAGTGAAGACCCAAATAAAGAAAAATTCTACTGTCTATCCATGTTCCCATACCCAAGTGGTCGACTGCACATGGGTCACGTGCGCAACTACACTATCGGTGATGTAGTATCTCGTTTCCAACGCCTACAAGGTAAAAACGTGATGCAACCAATCGGCTGGGACGCATTCGGTCTACCTGCAGAAAACGCAGCAGTAAAAAACAAAACTGCACCAGCACCTTGGACTTACGAAAACATCGAATACATGAAGAACCAACTTAAGCTTCTAGGCTTTGGTTACGATTGGAACCGTGAATTCGCAACATGTACGCCTGAGTACTACCGCTGGGAACAAGAGTTCTTCACTAAACTTTACGAGAAAGGTTTAGTTTACAAAAAGACTTCTTCTGTTAACTGGTGTCCTAACGACCAAACTGTTCTTGCAAACGAGCAGGTTGAAGACGGTTGCTGCTGGCGTTGTGATACGCCTGTAGAGCAAAAAGAAATCCCTCAATGGTTCATCAAAATCACTGAATACGCTCAAGAGCTACTAGACGACCTAGACAAGCTTGAAGGTTGGCCTGAAATGGTGAAAACCATGCAGCGCAACTGGATTGGCCGCTCTGAAGGCGTTGAGCTGAAGTTTGAAGTTAAGGGTCAACAAGACCTAGAAGTTTACACGACACGTCCAGATACGCTAATGGGTGTGACTTACGTGGGCATCGCAGCCGGCCACCCTCTTGCAGCTCTTGCTGCAGAGAACAACCCAGAGCTTGCAGCGTTTATCGACGAGTGCAAGAACAACAAGGTTGCAGAAGCTGAGCTAGCGACAATGGAGAAGAAAGGTATGGCAACTGGCCTTACTGCTATTCATCCATTGAACGGCCGTGAAGTACCAGTATACGTAGCAAACTTCGTATTGATGGACTACGGTACAGGCGCGGTAATGGCAGTACCTGCACACGACCAACGTGACTACGAGTTCGCAACGAAGTACGGTCTAGACATCGTGCCAGTTATCAAGCCTGCTGATGGCAGCGAGCTAGACATCTCTGAAGCGGCATACACAGAGAAAGGTGTACTGTTCGATTCAAGTGAATTCGACGGCCTAGAATTCCAAGCGGCGTTCGATGCAATTGCAGCGAAGCTAGAAGCAGAAGGCAAAGGCACTAAGACTGTAAACTTCCGTCTACGCGACTGGGGTGTATCTCGTCAACGTTACTGGGGCGCACCAATCCCAATGGTAACGACTGAAGACGGTGAAGTTCACCCAGTACCTGCTGACCAACTACCAGTGATTCTTCCAGAAGACGTGGTAATGGACGGCGTAACCAGCCCAATCAAAGCAGATAAAGAATGGGCGAAGACCACATTCAACGGCGAACCTGCTCTACGTGAGACAGATACGTTCGATACGTTCATGGAATCTTCTTGGTACTACGCGCGTTACTGTTCACCACAAGCAGACGACATCCTAGATCCAGAAAAAGCAAACTACTGGCTACCAGTAGACCAGTACATCGGCGGTATCGAGCACGCTTGTATGCACCTACTGTACTCACGCTTCTTCCACAAGTTGCTACGTGACGCGGGCTACGTAACGTCTGACGAACCGTTCAAGCAACTACTGTGTCAAGGCATGGTACTAGCTGATGCGTTCTACTTCGAGAACGAGAAAGGCGGCAAAGAGTGGGTAGCTCCAACAGACGTAGCCGTTGAACGTGATGGTAAAGGCCGCATTACTTCTGCTAAAGACACTGAAGGTCGCGATGTAACGCACTCAGGCATGATCAAGATGTCTAAGTCTAAGAACAACGGTATCGACCCTCAAGAAATGGTAGATAAGTACGGCGCTGACACAGTACGTTTATTCATGATGTTCGCGTCTCCAGCGGACATGACACTTGAATGGCAAGAGTCTGGCGTAGAAGGTGCGAACCGCTTCCTAAAACGTGTTTGGAAACTAGTGAAAGAGCACACAGCGAAAGGCGCAGCAGAAGCAGTAGATACCGCAGCGCTTTCTGGTGATCAAAAAGCACTTCGCCGTGACGTTCACAAAACTATCGCGAAAGTGACGGACGATATCGCTCGTCGTCAAACATTCAACACCGCGATCGCAGCGATCATGGAGCTGATGAACAAACTAGCGAAAGCGCCTCAAGAATCTGCGCAAGATCGTGCAATCCTTGACGAAGCACTGAAAGCTATTGTTGTCATGCTTTACCCTATCACTCCGCATATCTCATACGAGCTATGGGCAGCACTAGGTGAAACAGACATTGATAACGCAGCATGGCCGACGTTTGACGAAAAAGCGCTAGTTGAAGACGAAAAAACTATCGTTGTTCAAGTTAACGGTAAGCTACGTGCGAAGCTAACAGTCCCAGCGGATATCTCTAAAGACGATATCGAACAGCTTGGTCTAAACGACGAAAACGTGGTTAAGTTCACTGATGGCCTGACTATTCGTAAAGTCATTTACGTTCCAGGTAAACTGCTGAACATCGTTGCAAACTAATCACAGCTTGCAATTTGTCTCTGTTTAGCGAACTTATTTGTTAACCAAGAGTCATTAAACAGGGTAGTTCGCTACCCTGTTTATTTACCTCAAACCATTCACATGAGTGGTTTAAGGTAAATAACCCCTTCAATTTAGGATGAATACAATCAATGCGCTTTTTCTCTTTGATTAAACTACCAGTGGTATTGGTATTAGCGGGGCTTCTTTCTGCCTGTGGTTTTCACCTTCGCGGCGAGTATTCCGTACCGGAAGAGCTGCACACTATGTCTTTCTCCAGCTACGATGAATACAGTGAATTAACTCGCTATGTTCGCTCTCAACTCGAACTGAACAAAGTTGAACTTGTTCAACCATCATCGACTGTACCCAACCTTCATTTGACGGAAGCGACTATCGATGAGCGTACACTGTCTCTGTATCAAAATAGCCGTGCAGCAGAAAAAGAGCTGACATACGTAGTAAAATACCGTGTGACGATTCCTGGCTATGGCTCTAAAAACTTTACGACAACAGTAAACCGCAACTACCTAGACAACCCGTTGACGGCACTTGCAAAATCTGTTGAACGTGACGTAATTGAAGACGAGATGCGCTTGCAAGCTGCAAAACAGATGATGCGCCAGTTGGGCCGTATTCGTGCCGAATATGAAGCAGGACAAATCTCTGAGCCAGCGAACACAAACTCTTAATCACTATGCGAATTTATGCCGATAAATTAACGGATCATTTAACTAAACACGTTAAACAAGTTTACCTAATCTTTGGTAATGAGCCGTTACTGATTCAAGAGAGCCGCCAAGCAATCCAAAAGGCAGCGTTTCAACAAGGTTTTGAGGAAAAACACCGTTTTGCGGTAGACGCAAGTATCGACTGGAATCAAGTTTACGATTGCTTCCAAGCGATGAGCCTGTTCTCAAACCGTCAATTGCTCGAGCTTGAAATTCCAGAAAGTGGCGTGACAACCGCCGTCAGCAAAGAGCTGCAAACACTGTGTGATATGCTGCATGATGACATCATGCTCGTCATTGTTGGTAGCAAACTGACCAAAGCCCAAGAAAATGCGAAATGGTTCAAAGCATTAAGCTCAAAAGGCGACTGGGTAAGCTGTTTGTCGCCAGATCTACAACGCTTACCTATGTTCATTCAGGCACGTTGCCGCACGTTGGGCCTAAAACCCGATCAACAATCACTGCAAATGTTGGCTCAATGGCATGAAGGTAACCTCTTTGCATTGACACAAAGCTTAGAGAAATTGGCCCTACTCTACCCGGATGGTGAGCTGACCATCATACGTTTAGAGGAAGCCCTAAGTCGCCATAATCACTTTACTACGTTTAACTGGATCGACGCCTTACTGGCAGGTAAAACAAACCGTGCACAACGTATTCTTCGCCAACTTGAGGCGGAAGGGGTCGAGACCGTGATCTTGATTCGAAGTGTACAAAAAGAGTTGAGCCAACTTTTAAATATGCATCAAGACTTAACTCAAATGGGAATGAACCAGGTATTTGAGAAATATCGAGTTTGGCAAAACAAGCGTCCACTCTATAACGCAGCACTGACCCGCTTATCGGCGAGTCGTATTTGTGCATTGCTCTCCTTGTTGGCTCAAGCAGAGATAAAAGCCAAAACTCAATATGACGAGTCTGTATGGCCAACTATTCATCAGTTGAGCTTAGAAACCTGCTCTCCTGATATTAAGCTGGCAATTTAAAAATCAAAGCGTGATATAGTGCGCGACCTGTTTTGCAAGCAAGAATGTAAAACACTGTAGAGATAAGAGACAAACCGAGGAAAACCGAGTGCTTCGCGAAGAACTGAAAGACTTTTTAGCTGATAAAGCCGACGACATGAAAGCGGAAGACATTATCGTCCTAAACGTGGACGATAAATCAAGCGTGACAGATTACATGATCATCTGTACTGGCACATCCAAACGCCACGTTTCATCCATCGCTGACCACGTTGCAACAGAAGTGAAAAAAGCCGGTCTTGAGCCACTAGGAATGGAAGGTGAAAACGAAGGTGAATGGGTAGTCCTAGATATGGGCGACGCCATGCTTCACGTGATGCAAGAAGAGCACCGCGAACTCTACCAGCTAGAAAAACTCTGGGGTTAATCTTTTGAAAATTCAACTAATTGCTGTTGGCACAAAAATGCCAAAATGGGTTGAGGAAGGCTTTCAAGAATATCGTCGCCGTTTCCCACATGATATGCCATTGGAGTTGATTGAAATCTCTGCTGGCAAACGTGGAAAAAATGCCGATATCGCTCGCATCCTGCAAAAAGAAGGGGAAGCGATGCTCGCTGCGGTACCAAAAGGCAACCGTATCGTCACGTTAGATATCCCAGGTAAAAAATGGGACACTCCTCAACTTGCTGAGCAGTTAGAAGCTTGGAAATTAGATGGCCGTGATGTATCAATCTTAATCGGCGGTCCTGAAGGACTCGCTCCTGCATGCAAAGCTGCAGCAGACCAAAGCTGGTCATTGTCTGCCTTAACGCTACCCCACCCTTTAGTGCGTATCGTAATGGCAGAAAGCTTATACCGAGCGTGGAGCATCACCGCGAACCATCCTTACCACCGCGAATAATCGTTGTTTAACTTTAGAGCCAAGCGTTAATGATTCGTAAGCGCCGCAGTCAAATCCGAGATTATCAAGCCGAAGCGCGTCTGTTTGCCAGCCGCGCTATTGTCGCTTTTATCGGCATTGTTCTCTTGATGGGAGCTCTGGTCGCCAACATGTACAACATTCAGGTGAACCAGTTTCAAGATTATCAAACCCGCTCGAACGATAACCGTATCAAAGTGGTTCCTATCGCGCCCAACCGAGGTCTGATTTATGACCGAAATGGTGTTTTACTGGCAGAGAACCGTCCCGTCTTTAACTTAGAACTGACTCCAGAAAAAATTAAAGACATTGATGCAACCATCCAAGAACTACAAACCATTCTGGAAATTACCCCAGATCAGATTGAACGTTTCCACCAAGAGCGTAAACGGACTCGTCGATTTAAGTCAGTCCCACTGCTGACCCAACTGAACGAAAAACAAGTAGCGGTATTCTCCGTCAATCAGTACCGCTTTCCTGGTGTAGAAATAAGTGCGACCTTAAAGCGCTATTACCCTTTCAGCGAAGTCTTAACCCACGTGATTGGTTACGTTTCTCGAATCAATGATCGCGACATGCAGCGCCTGATCCGAGAAGAAAAAGATGCAAACTATCAAGCCACTCGCGACATTGGTAAGCTGGGTATCGAAAAATACTACGAAGACCTCTTACACGGTACGGCCGGATATCAAGAAGTCGAGGTAAACAGCCGCGGCCGAGTAATTCGTACGTTAAAGTACGTTCCACCTGTACCCGGAAAAGACATCGTTTTAAACCTTGATATCAACTTGCAGCTGTACGTACACCAATTATTGGATGGCCGCAGAGGCAGTGCTGTAGTGATCGATCCTAGAGACAACGGCGTACTGGCTATGGTTTCAAGCCCTAGCTACGATCCTAACTCGTTCGTGCACGGAATCTCAGGTAAAGACTATCGCGCCCTTTTGAACGATAAAAACCGTCCTTTGGTCAACCGTACCACACTTGGCATTTACCCACCTGCGTCTACCATCAAACCATTTATGGCAGTAGCCGCGCTACAAGAAGGTGTCGTCACACCGAACACTACGCGAAATGATCCAGGTTATTGGCGCATACCAAACTCCAACACTCGCCCATTCCGTGACTGGTTGCGTTGGGGACACGGACGCGTCGATATCATTAAGTCGATCGAAGAGTCTGTTGATACCTTCTACTATCAAATCGCTTATGACATGGGTATTGACCGTATTTCGAATTGGATGATGATGTTCGGTTTTGGTGATTACACTGGCATCGATATCTACGAAGAAAGTAAGGCGAATATGCCGACTCGTGACTGGAAAATGTCTCGCCATAAAACCCCGTGGTACAAAGGCGATACGATCCCTGTGGGTATCGGCCAAGGTTATTGGACAGCAACGCCAATGCAAATCGCCAAAGCGACCTCCGTATTAGTAAATGAGGGAGAAGTGATTGCACCTCACTTACTAAAAGCGACGATAGAGAACGGCAACGACTTCGAAGAACAACAAACAACAGAATACGTGACTTACCCGCCAATCAAGAATGTACCGAAAAAGTACTGGGATATGGCGAAAGAAGGCATGCGTCGTGTAAACCATGGCACGCGCGGAACAGCTCGCCGATCATTCTACAAAATGAGTTATCAAACAGCGGGTAAATCAGGTACTGCGCAAGTCTTCGGTCTGGGTGAAAACGAAGAGTACAACGCAGATGAGATCGCCGAGCACTTACGTGACCATGCGTTATTTACTGGCTTCGCACCATTTGATGATCCTAAAGTGGTCGTCACTGTAGTACTAGAAAACGCCGGCGGTGGTTCTAGCAACGGTGCCCCAGTAGTAAGGAAAATTTTTGACCGAGTCGTTCTTGGCCCAGAAGAAATTGAGCCTGAAAACAATGCGAAGAAAGAGGTAAAACAGTAATGAAGATGGATCCCTCTACAGGTAAAAATCGCGCCCTGTTTGAACGCTTCCATATCGACTTACCACTCCTACTTGGCATATTGGCCCTGATGGGGTTTGGCCTCGTGATCATGTACAGCGCTAGTGGCCAAAGTTTACTGATGATGGATCGCCAAGCTATGCGGATGGTGCTTTCACTCGTTGTGATGATCGTTCTTGCGCAGCTTTCTCCACGAACCTACGAGAGCCTGGCACCTTTGATGTTCGTCGGCGGCGTCATACTGCTCTTTGGCGTGCTGTTTTTCGGTGAAGCATCTAAAGGCGCACAGCGTTGGCTTAACCTCGGTTTTGTGCGCTTTCAACCTTCCGAGTTATTGAAGCTCGCGGTGCCATTAATGGTGGCACGCTATGTAGGTCGACAACCCCTTCCGCCAACGCTAAAAACACTCATCGTTGCACTGATTATGGTCTGCTTGCCAACCATCCTCATTGCAAAACAGCCTGACTTAGGGACCTCTATTCTAATCGCCGCTTCCGGTATTTTTGTTATCTTCCTCGCGGGCATTAGTTGGAAAATCATCGCTGGTGCTGCAATTGCACTGGGTGGTTTCATTCCGATTTTGTGGTTTTTCTTGATGCGTGAGTATCAAAAAGTACGAGTTCGTACTCTGTTTAATCCAGAGTCAGATCCGCTTGGTGCGGGCTACCACATTATTCAGAGTAAAATTGCGATTGGCTCCGGTGGTATTTCCGGTAAAGGCTGGTTGCAAGGTACTCAGTCACAACTGGAATTTCTTCCTGAACGACACACTGACTTTATCTTTGCAGTAATTGCTGAAGAATGGGGTATGATTGGCTTCCTTTGCCTTTTAGCCATCTATCTATTTATTATTGGACGAGGTTTATACCTCGCCAGCCAAGCGCAAACCGCATTTGGACGAATGATGGCAGGCAGTATTGTACTCAGCTTCTTCGTGTATATTTTTGTAAATATTGGCATGGTAAGTGGCATCCTACCTGTAGTAGGTGTACCGTTGCCACTCATTAGTTATGGCGGCACATCAATGGTAACCTTGATGGCTGGCTTTGGTATTCTGATGTCAATTCATACGCACCGAAAAGCATTCTCTAAGGCGACCTAGACATGCAAAAACGCGCTTTATATTCCTTGGTTTTCTCTGCTCTTATTTTGGCAGGCTGTTCATCAACTAGCCAAAAAGAACAAGAAGGCCGTTACGAACTCGAATCCGATGTTGCACCGGATACACCGCTTTCAGTCGAACACATCGAGGATGCGCACCCTAAATATGAACCGTACAGCCTAGGTGGGAACAAAGATTACCACTTGCGTGGCAAAGACTACAAAATAGTTCGCGATGCCAAAGGCTTTAAAGAAAAAGGCCGCGCATCTTGGTATGGGAAGAAGTTCCAAGGTCATTTGACTTCTAATGGCGAAATCTATGACATGTACTCAATGACAGCGGCTCATAAAACGCTACCGTTACCGAGTTACGTAAAAGTCACCAACACTGACAACGGCAAAACTACCGTAGTACGAGTTAATGACCGAGGTCCGTTTCACGATGGCCGTATTATCGATTTAAGCTATGCCGCAGCACATAAGTTAGATGTGATAAAAACAGGTACAGCTAACGTGGAAATTGAAGTAATCAGTATCAATCAGCCCACGGATAAAAAATCTTTAGAAGCGCACCCTAAGTACGTTATTCAGGTGGCATCATCAAAAAATGAAGAACGCGCACGAACTTTAGGGACAGAGCTTGGTCAAAAACTGGATACAGAAACTTTCCTAGAAAATGCGAAAGAGTCTTATCGCTTGTTGTTAGGGCCATTTACTGACTATTCCCTGACGCAAGCCACTCTAGATAAAGTAAAGTTGCTCGGCTATTCGTCTGCATTTATTAAAAAACACAACACTGCCAAATGACCTAGTGTCATGAATTTCTCCTCGATCCCCTCTTACATAGCTGGGGATTCTGATAAGATGTCCGCAGTTAACCCAAAAATTTGAATTACCATGAATAAAAATAAGTTTGTGAAATCTATTCTCGTTTCTTCGGTTGCCCTTTCTGCAACTTTCGCTCAATCTGCTCTTGCATCACCTATCGTTGTTCCAGATGCCCCTCAAATCGCTGCGAAGGGCTACGTTCTGATGGATTACCATTCAGGTAAAGTACTGGCAGAGAAAGAGATGAACACAAAGTTGTCTCCAGCCAGTCTGACTAAGATGATGACCAGCTACGTAATCGGCCAAGAACTAGCGCGTGGTAATATCTCAGAAGATGACGATGTCACCATCAGTAAAAATGCATGGGCGAAAAACTTCCCTGAATCATCAAAAATGTTCATTGAAGTGGGCACAACTGTAAAAGTACGTGACCTAAACCGCGGTATCATCGTCCAGTCTGGTAACGATGCCTGTGTAGCAATGGCTGAACACATTGCAGGCTCAGAAGATGCGTTTGTTGACCTAATGAACGCTTGGGCCAACACACTAGGTATGACGAACTCGCACTTTGCCAACGTTCATGGTCTAGATAACGCCGAGCTGTACTCGACACCATACGACATGGCATTGCTAGGTAAAGCCCTGATCCGTGACGTACCAAATGAGTACCGCGTGTACTCAGAGAAGAAATTTACTTACAACGGCATCACCCAATACAACCGTAACGGTCTACTTTGGGACAAGAGTATGAACGTTGATGGCATCAAAACGGGTCACACAAGCAATGCAGGTTACAGCCTAGTAAGTTCAGCAACTGAAGGCCAAATGCGTTTGGTTGCGGTCGTAATGGGCACTAAAGATGCCAATGCTCGTAAGTCAGAAAGCAAAAAGCTACTAAGCTACGGCTTCCGTTTCTTCGAAACAGTAGCGCCGCACAAAGCAGGTGAAACGTTCGTTGAAGAAAAAGTGTGGATGGGCAACAAAGACACTGTAGCGTTGGGCCTTGACCAAGATACTTACGTAACACTACCACGTGGTGAAGCGAAAAACCTAAAAGCCAGCTTCGTCCTTGAAAAAGAGCTAGAAGCCCCAATTAATAAAGGTGATGTAGTTGGTAAGCTATACTATCAGATCGATGGTGAAGATATTGCCGAATACCCACTAATGGCACTAGAAACCGTAGAGCAAGGTAGTCTATTTAGCCGCATGTGGGATTACATCGTATTGTTATTCAAGAGCTTCTTCTAAGAAGAACGTTAGAGTAGCAAACTTATTCGCAAAGCCGCCTGAAAGGGCGGCTTTTTAAGTTTGAGATCCTCGTCTTGAGTTCCCCCTAATTTGACTGTACTATTTCGCACCGCAACGAATATCTACTGGAGTTATCGATATGCTAACCATCAACTCTGATGCAAAATTAAAAGACCTGCTTGAGTTCCCTTGTTCATTTACTTACAAGGTAATGGGTCATGCAAAGCCTGAACTTCCAGAGCTTGTTCTTGAAGTTATTCAGCGCCATGCTCCAGGTGACTACAGCCCGACCGTTAAACCAAGTGCTAAGGGCAACTACCACTCGGTATCAATCAACATCACTGCAACGTCTATCGAGCAAGTTGAGACGCTATACAAAGAGTTAGGTGAAATTGACATCGTGCGCATGGTTCTATAATTTTTTGATAGATTAAATTTTTTTTGAAAGCAGCTTCGGCTGCTTTCTTTTTATTTATCAATCAGATAACAAAACTTTACATCGCTTTCAGTTAAAAATCTGTTACTCAGCGGTAGAGCATCAGGGTTATCCGGTTTATAATCCAAAAACTTTATATATTAGCAACAGGAATTCCCATGCAACACCAACTTGTTGTAAAACGACTTGGCCGCCAAGACTATGAGCCTGTATGGAAGGCGATGCATGAGTTCACCGACCAACGCACAGAAGAAACCCCTGATGAAGTCTGGTTGGTAGAACATAACCCAGTATTTACGCAAGGTCAGGCAGGTAAAGCTGAGCACCTTATTAACACTGGTGACATTCCTGTTGTACAAAGTGATCGCGGAGGCCAGGTTACGTATCATGGCCCTGGTCAGTTGGTCGCCTATTTCTTGATCAACTTACGCCGCAAAAAATTAGGTGTACGAGATCTCGTTACCACTATCGAGAACCTCGTGATCAACACGCTAAAAGCATACAATATCGATTCGGCCGCGCGACCTGACGCACCAGGCGTTTACGTTGACGGTAAAAAAATATGCTCTCTCGGTTTACGCATTCGTAAAGGATGCTCGTTTCATGGCTTAGCCTTGAACGTAAATATGGATTTAACACCGTTTCTGCGTATTAACCCTTGTGGTTATGAAGGTATGGAAATGGTTCAGGTCAGCCAATTTGGCGGCCCAGACAATGTAGAAGCCGTAGAAAAACAATTAATAGAAGAACTCGTTACTTTGCTCGACTATGAGCAAGTAGAATTCAGCACAGAAGCACCTTCTCAAGGTAATAAAGCATGAGCAAACCAATCCAGATGGAAAAAGGCGTTAAATATCGTGACGCCGATAAAATGGCATTGATTCCCGTAAAGAACATGCCTACAGAGCAGAAAGAAGTGCTGCGTAAGCCTGATTGGATGAAGATCAAGCTACCAGCCGACAGCCAACGAATTCAAGACATCAAGGCGGCGATGCGCAAGAATAAACTTCACTCCGTATGTGAAGAAGCATCTTGCCCTAACCTAGCGGAATGTTTTAACCACGGTACAGCTACCTTCATGATCTTAGGTGCTATTTGTACTCGTCGTTGTCCTTTCTGTGACGTTGCTCATGGCCGCCCATTACCACCGGAAGCAGAAGAGCCTCAAAAGCTGGCGAAAACCATCGCCGATATGAAGCTGAAATACGTAGTAATCACTTCTGTTGACCGTGACGATCTGCGTGATGGTGGTGCACAGCACTTTGCCGACTGTAACCGCGAGATCCGTGCATTAAACCCGCATATTAAGATTGAAACTCTGGTTCCTGACTTCCGAGGTCGTATGGATGTAGCGCTTGATCTAATGAAAGACAATCCGCCAGATGTCTTCAACCACAACTTAGAAACAGCACCACGTCTTTACCGTAAAGCTCGCCCAGGTGCGAACTACAAATGGTCACTTGAGCTTCTTAAGAAGTTCAAAGAGCAGCATCCAGATGTACCGACCAAATCTGGTTTGATGATGGGTCTTGGTGAAACCAAAGAAGAAATCATCGAAGTACTGAAAGATCTACGCGCACACGGCGTAACGATGCTGACTCTAGGTCAGTACTTAGCGCCAAGCCGTCACCACTTGCCAGTAGAGCGTTACGTTCCGCCATCAGAGTTTGACGAGCTAAAAGAAGTTGCACTAGAGCTTGGCTTCACGCACGCAGCGTGTGGTCCATTTGTTCGCTCTTCTTACCATGCCGATATGCAGGCTCAAGGCATCGAGATTAAATAAGCACTCGCTTATTTTGAAGAGAAAAGGTTGGCTCAGTGCCAACCTTTTTTGTATCTGTCAAATGGTGATAAAAAGCCATTCTACCTCCGTCATTCTGAACAGCGAGGAACGAGCGTGATTGAGAATCAGTTTCCAACGTACTGATGATTTTTTGGGAAACGCTGAGTAAAAGAGTGTGCCTCAACAAGATTCCTGATCTCGCCTAGGCTCGTCGGAATGACGCGGTTTGGATATATTGAAAGGGACAGTGTTGGTAGCCATCCCCTTATCACACACTCTCGCTATATCTCATTCCAAACGCCAGACAAACAAAAAGGCCCTCAATTGAGGACCTTTAGTATATCAATGTTCAAAATAGACGAGTCGAGTTCTAGGAGAACACACGGAGTTTGCGCGAGCAAATGAGTATGTTCGACACCGAAATCGACTCATTCTATGAAGAATAGTTAGGCGTAAACCGGTAGACGCTTACAAATTTCGAGCACTTTCTGTTTAGTCGCTTCGATAACTTCTTCGTTGCCGATGTTATCTAGAACGTCACACATCCAGTTTGCTAGCTCTTTTGCATCTTCTTCAGTGAAGCCACGGCGAGTGATCGCTGGCGTACCTACACGGATACCAGACGTTACGAATGGGCTGCGTGGGTCATTTGGTACCGAGTTTTTGTTCACTGTGATGTTTGCTGCACCTAGTGCCGCGTCTGCGTCTTTACCAGTGATGTCTTTGTCGATCAGGTCCACTAGGAACAAGTGGTTTTCTGTGCCGTTAGACACGATTTTGTAGCCACGCTCTTGGAATTGACCAACCATTGCTTTTGCGTTTTTCACTACGCGAGCTTGGTAAGCTTTGAACTCTGGCTCCATCGCCTCTTTGAACGCTACTGCTTTACCAGCGATAACGTGCATTAGAGGGCCACCTTGACCACCAGGGAACACTGCTGAGTTCAATTTCTTGTACATATCTTCGCCAGCATTTGACAAGATAAGACCACCGCGAGGACCTGCTAGTGTTTTGTGCGTCGTTGTTGTTACCACGTGAGCGTGTGGAACAGGTGTTGGGTATTCGCCTGCTGCGATAAGACCCGCTACGTGCGCCATATCAACGAAAAGGTAAGCATCTACTTTGTCAGCGATTTCACGCATGCGCTTCCAATCAACGATTTGCGAGTAAGCAGAGAAACCACCGATGATCATCTTAGGCTTGTGCTCAAGCGCTAGCTGTTCCATCTCATCGTAGTTAATTTGACCCGCTTCATCGATACCGTAAGGGATAACGTTGTAGTGCTTACCAGAGAAGTTAACTGGAGAACCGTGAGTCAGGTGACCACCGTGCGCTAGGCTCATGCCTAGAACTGTATCGCCTGGGTTAAGAAGCGCCATGTAAACCGCGCTGTTTGCTTGAGAACCTGAGTGAGGCTGTACGTTCGCGTATTCACAACCGAACAGTTTGCATGCACGGTCGATAGCAAGTTGTTCCGCTTTATCTACGTACTCACAACCGCCGTAGTAACGCTTGCCTGGGTAGCCTTCAGCGTATTTGTTCGTTAGCTGAGAACCTTGCGCCTCCATTACACGTGGGCTTGTGTAGTTTTCAGAAGCGATAAGTTCAATGTGTTCTTCCTGGCGAAGAGTTTCTTCCTGGATAGCTGCGAACAGTTCCGCATCGTAATCTGCGATGTTCATATCACGCTTAAGCATCTGTATCTCCTGACTCAGATTAGTACTGAAAGTTGCAAAAAAACTGTTGAATGACCCTACGCAAACGTTTTCGTCACCCTAATGGCGCGCATTCTACATAATTTGATCTGGGTCATAAAGAGAAATTTACAATTTTTCTCATGCAGTTTTTTCATGATGGCAAGCAATCTGTATCACGCCCGCATTGCAATTGCATAACGACGATCTATTGCCTGTCAATTTTGTGCTTTACACCCTGTAAAACAGCAATTACATAGGTTTACCGTAAATTTTACCCTCTAGCTACCGAAAAGATCATCTTTTTACTACTATGCACGCCTTATTTATCACTAATGACTGCAACATTGATGGAAAAACACTCATTAAAAGAAGACTGGATAGCGATTCTCACGGGTACTTTTTTGGTAGCTCAAGGCGTTTTCTTTCTCCAATCCGCAAACCTCCTAACAGGGGGGACGACAGGATTGGCTCTGCTTATTAGCCAATTTACACCTTTTACGTTTGGTGTGCTGTACTTTTTAGCAAACAGTCCCTTTTACTTGCTAGCATGGAAACGCTTCGGCCGTCATTTCGCCATTAATAGTGCCATTTCTGGCGCTTTGGTTTCTATCTTTGCCGATCATCTTTATTTGCTAATCTCGCTCGAATCGGTAAATGAAGTTTATTGTGCCGTCGCAGGTGGGCTTTTAATGGGACTCGGTATGCTGATCTTGTTCCGACATCGCTCCAGCTTAGGTGGCTTTAACGTGCTGTGTTTATTTATTCAGGACAAATTTGGCATTTCAGTTGGCAAAAGCCAAATGGCAATCGATGCGTGCATCCTGTTTGCGTCATTCTTCTTTGTCACTCCAGAAGTAATTGGTCTTTCGATTTTGGGCGCGTTTGCACTGAATGTCGTGTTAGCGATGAACCACAAGCCTCATCGCTACTCCGTGACCTACGGCTCATAAACTTTTGATGATAATTGGAGCGCAATTTATAAGATTTCGCGCTCCAATCGCTATATAATATTTCGCCATTTCCAAATAACGCGGTGCGGTATGCGCGATTTTTTGCAACAAGCCAAACAAACTCACAGTTGTATTACGATTGGCGAGTTGGTCTATAATCCGAAGACACAAACTCTTCATCAAGACACTGTCGCGATTGATCTCGAACCTCGTACCATTGAGTTATTAGAGCTGCTGCTAACCAGCGTGGGACATCCGCTTTCTGCCGATACCATTATCGAAACTATTTGGCAGAGCAAATTCATCTCTAAGAATGTACTCACTAACCGCATTAGCACCTTACGTGCGCTGCTACAACAGCATCTCCCCGAGTACGATGCGACTAAGCTCTTGGTCACTTATCCTCGCAAAGGTTACTTTCTAAACCCAGCGAATATCCGTTTAGTGCCACCAGCGAAAAACCATCGACGCGTTATCACAGCTCAAGTTACGAACCGTAAGAACATCAAGCTGATTTTTGCTTATAGCTTATGTGCCGTACTTACGGTTTGTAGCGTGACGCTCGCAAGCTTGTTATGGCAACGCCAAGAGATTTCAACGCAACAAACACGTCATCAGTTACTTATCCCCAAAGTCGAACTGCTGCTCAACCGTGTCGATGCGATTGGCTCCCAAGCAAGAAAGTATCGCATACTGGTCAAAGCCATCTTGCTGCAACAACAGGTCGAATATCCATACACCGACATCGCCAACCAAGACGCTCCCAGTTACTTTCTTGATCCTATCGGTCATACGCCGTATTTCCCTGGCGCGCGAAACATGCAGACCAGTGATTACGAACTCAACATAGAGTTAAAAGACGGCGCAGAGCAAGGCACCTTGAAAGCTCAGATGAACCTTATTTATCCTGCGACAGGGAAACTGGCGTTTCGCAACGAATACACACTGCGCTTATCCGACCTACAATCGGATATCTTCCAAATTCACTCAGATGTCGCGCAATACTTCAACTTGCCTGCACCTTCGGCAAGCACATGGCAGCTGTCAGACGTTCACCAAAAAATGCTGTTTGAGAATGTCTTTTCTAACCAACCTCTCCAACAAGCTGATGAGTTTGCAGCGATCACAACCGCAAGGCATCTCGCTTTGTACGAGCAAGAACCTCAAAAGCTGGAAGCGTATTTGACGCAAGTGCAGTCGTCGTTCGATGTTTTGCCAGATGAGCTAAGCCTCTGGTTGGGCGTATTGCATTTCAAACTAGGTAACCTAGACCGAGCAAAAGTTCTGCTGACCACTCCAGATGGCGACTCTCGTATTCAAAACGCGCTGATTTATACGTTTGTGTCTCACATCGCTTATAAACAAAACAAACTCGAACAGTTCCGTCTCAACTACATGGAATCACTGGTGGCACTGCTGCGCGTTTTACCGTCCGAGACATTGTTTGAACGTCTTTCTCAATCTGAATCGAAAGAGACTTGCCTTCAACCATGGAAAACGTTGCATGTCAGTTTGACCGATCAAGAAATTATCAGCCGATGGAAAGCGCTCATCAACGAGTATTGCACCAACGTAGCTAACGAAATAAGCCCAAATAAAACAAAGACCTAAATATAAAATTAAGCTTTCGTTAAGCCCTATTAGCTTTTGTTTTTTGCCCTTTTTAGCTCACTAAACTTAGCATGCTCGCATTCAAGCAACGGCCCAACATGAAGCGGCCTAATCAATCAGGAATGTAAACCATGCTAAACAAAATGACGCTTATCGCAGCAGCAACTCTGGCTCTTTACGGCTGTGGCGGCGGTTCATCTTCTGGCAGTGCTAATCCAAACAAAGTGCCTCAAGAAAGTTTCGACATCGCGATTCAAAACTCAATCTTCGCTCCCACGCCAAGCACACAACTAAACTACGCGTTTAGCCTGGATGGCCAACCTGAAGGCGAGATGAAACTGAGTTTCCAAGCGATGGATAACGAGCAATTGTTGGCAGCATTGGCACAAATCCCAAACAGCGAAGCAATGGTCCAGTTGGTTAATGACTTGGTGAACTACGGCGCCAAACAGTTCTACTATTCTGACGAACAGTACAACGACGATGAAGAGGGCAATACGCTTTATTTTGCAGGCTCTGATGGCGCACTTCATGAAGTCACCGACGCTTATTCCATTAACCAGCAGTTTGTTGCCATGCTGATGCACAGCAGCCCTATTTTCCGTCTCAACGGTGACGACGTAAAAGAGAAAAGCCCGAACATTGATATCGGTGAAGAGACCATATCTCTGCAAACCACTCTAACAGGCTACGCAGTTCACAACCTACTAGACAGTTTTGAAGATCATGAGTGGGTGCAAAACCTGCCAATGACAGCATCTTGCCAAGTGGTTTGGCAACAGCAAATCCGAGAGACTGGCGTACGTAAAACGTTCTCGATTTCAAGCAAGAAAATTGAAGCGGCGTACCTGACGGAAAAAAATACTTACAACCTAAACTGCGATGATATGGACTCAATGGAGTTCGCCACTTCGGCAGAACGTTGGTTTAACCCGAGCTTAGGTCTGATTGAGCAAATCGAGCTGCTAAAAGTACAACAAGTACAAATCAATGAAGAGAAAGTGCTGCTAACAGCAATTGAAACAAAATAAGCCTGTACTCCACAAGTATCTCGCATCTCAATAAAAAAGGCTTTGGGGAGCACACCAAAGCCTTTATCTCGAACATCAATCTTAGGGGGTGACACCCGAGTTTATTCTTCTATCAATAAAATACGAGTTTCGTAAGGTCGTAATACTTGATGGTTTGACGCGACTGCACTCGCTGAGTTTTGATAGTTGGATAGCAAGTTTTTCGCTTTATTCATATCAAAACGCTCTGGCAGAACGCATTCCTCCTCTTCAGCGTAGTAGTTGTTGATACACAGCAGCGTTTGTTTGTCGTTCTGGCGAGCGTAAGCAAAAATGCGTTTATGCTCTGGCAATAAATCTTCATAACGGCCATCGGTGATCACCGAAACCTGTTTACGTAGCTCAATCAAACGTTTGTAGAAGTAGAACACCGAGTTCAAATCAGCAACCGCTGCTTCTGCGTTGATTTCAGAGTAGTTCTGCGCCACTTCAAGCCACGGTGTGCCTTCGGTAAAACCAGCGTGCTTTTGGCTATTCCATTGCATTGGCGTACGTGAGTTATCACGCGACTTCTGCGCCAAAATCGCCATCATCTCCTCGTGTGATACGCCATCACGGTTGACCATGATGTCGTACATGTTGGTGCTTTCTACGTCGCGGTACTGGCTGATCTCAGTGTAACCTGGGTTGGTCATACCAATCTCTTCACCTTGGTAAACATACGGTGTGCCTTGCATCATGTGTACAGACGCCGCCAACATTTTGGCTGATTCGACGCGGTATTGTTTATCATCGCCTAAGCGGCTGACCACACGAGGTTGGTCGTGGTTACACCAGAACAGCGCCCCCCACCCTTTGCCATTTAAGCCCGTTTGCCAATGGTTGAAGATCTGCTTTAACTGAATGAAATCAAATGGCGCTTTGGTCCATTTTTCACCATTCGGATAATCGACTTTCAGATGATGAAAGTTGAACACCATGGATAGCTCTTTGCCGTCTAGCGAAGAGTATTGCTGGCAGTGATCTAGCGTGGTCGAAGACATTTCTCCCACCGTCACGCTGCCGTATTTTTGAAACACGGCTTCGCTAATCTCTTGCAGATATTCGTGCACGCGAGGACCATCAGTATAGAAACGACGGCCATCGCCAATATCATCGCTTGGGAAGTCTTGCTGTTTAGAAATCAGATTGATGACGTCGAGACGGAAACCATCCACGCCTTTGTCTGCCCAGAAGCTGATGACTTCTTTGACTTCTTCGCGCACCACTGGGTTTTCCCAGTTCAAATCCGCCTGCTCTTTAGCAAAAAGGTGCAAGTAGTACTGCCCTGTCGCTTCATCCAATTCCCAAGCATTGCCTCCAAACTTCGATTGCCAGTTGTTGGGCTCTGCGCCATCAATCGGATCTTTCCAGATGTAGTAATCACGGTAAGGGCTGTTTTTGTCCCCTAACGCCGATTGGAACCACTTGTGTTCTGTCGAAGTATGGTTGACCACGATGTCCATGATGATTCGAATGCCCAGCTGATGAGCCTCTGCCAACAGGGTATCGAAATCTTCCATAGTGCCGAACTCTGGATTGATCGCGTAGTAATCAGAGATATCGTAACCGTTATCAACCATTGGAGACTGATACACTGGCGTCAGCCAAATCGCATCCACACCGAGATGTTTTAGATAATCCAGTTTAGAAATGATCCCTTTAATATCGCCCGTGCCTTTACTGCCGCTGTCACAAAAGCTTTTTGGGTAAATTTGATAGATGGTTGCGGTTTTCCACCAGCTCTCATCATGCTTGGTCATAGCCATTTCTAACACTCACTTACCAGTAATCGGAAACTTAAAATTTGAAAAGAAAAATAAGAGGAGGCAGCCAAGTCACTGCCTCAAATTGAATTACGCGTTTGCCGCCTCAAGCTCACCTTTGGCTTGTGCACGCTTATAAAGAATTAATGTTAATGCGGCAGGTACCACCATCGCGACTAACATCGCCAGAGCAAAGATGCCCCAGAACTGCGGCTGGATAGATAAGATACCCGGCAAGCCGCCCACACCGATACCGTTCGCCATGACGCCCGCACTACCACAGATAGCAGCAGCACATGCACTACCGATCATCGCACTCAACATTGGGAACTTGTATTTCAAGTTGATGCCGTACATCGCCGGCTCTGTTACGCCAAGGTAGGCGGAAATCGCCGCAGGCACTGAGATTTCACGCTCATCCTGCTTTTTACTGATGATAATGATGCCAACCACTGCCGATGCTTGAGCAATGTTCGATAGTGCAATCAAAGGCCAAATCGGCGTACCACCCAATTCTTGCATCAACTGCAAGTCAACGGCGTTAGTTGTGTGGTGGATACCTGTGATCACAAGTGGCGCGTATAAGAAGCCGAAGATGGTTGAGCCAATCATCGCGAAGTCACCCGTCATGGCTGCTTTTGCTGCGAAAGCAACGCCGTCACCCAACATACGACCGAATGGGCCAATGATAGAGTGCGCAAGAATCACAGACACAATGATAGAAACAAACGGTACTACTACTAGGTAAAGGTAAGATGGAATGATGCGTTTTAAGCGTGTTTCGATAAACGCTAGTGCGATACCTGCTAACATCGCGGGAATCACCTGCGCTTGGTAACCGACTTTCTCAATCGCAAACAACCCAAAGTCCCACACTTCAGGTACTTGCTTACCAATCAGGTAGGCGTTCATTAACTGAGGCGAAACCAATGTCACGCCAAGCGTGATACCCAGAATCGGTGTACCACCGAGCTTTTTCACGGTCGACCAACACACACCAACGGGTAGGAAGAAGAAAATCGCTTCACCAATTAACCATAGGAATGAGTGAACAGTCGCCCAAAACTGACTGATTTCCGTTAGGGTTTGACCATCAAACATTTTGATGTCGCCAATCACATTACGGAAACCAAGAATCAAACCACCAGTAATGATCGCAGGCAACAGTGGTACAAAGATTTCTGCAAGGTGGGAAATACCACGCTCAACGATATTCATGTTTTGACGAGCAGCATTCTTGGATTCGTCTTTGCTCGCTTCACTTTTACCGCTTAGCTCGATCAGTACTTTGTAAACCTCATCAACTTCAGTGCCGATGACGACTTGGAATTGACCTGCGTTGGTAAAGCAGCCCTTCACCATCGGTAATGCTTCTAACTGTTTTGTGTCTGCTTTGTCCGTATCGTTTAGAACAAAACGCAAGCGAGTTAAACAGTGGCTTACACTGGCAATATTGTCCGGCCCCCCGACCAGCTCAATAAGACGCTCCACGTCTTTACGCGCAATCTTACTCATAACTTTGTCCACCCTGTATTGGATACATTCGATTCATCATTTTATTTTTTTATAAATGGGAACATTCCCATTTCTTAATTTTAATATTGCCACTCAAAGACAAAAAACAAAATGGGAACAGTCCCATTAATTGAGAATGATCACAGTATAATTCTAGAGCAAATCGTTATAGTGTGGATTAGCGGCAAATAGGTTGTTGAGTGAAGTGAACGACTTCTTCATCGCCATTTAATTGATTAATCAGCATTTTAGCGGACTTTTCACCCGCAAGGGTATAACCAGGATCGACACTAAATACTTTAGGGAAAAGGAAAGAAAGCAACTCGTTACCACCCACGCCTGTCACGACCACGTCTTCACGACCTAACTCTTGAAGACGCTTGATTACGCCCAATGCAATGGTATCGCTGGCACACACAATGGCTTGCGTGTCTGCTTTCAGAACGTGGTCCACCAGCTGATAAGCACTTTCATGGCTAAGCTTACCGGTTTGGAAGCAAGGCGTAAGTTGCTTGCGCTGACACCAAGCTTTGTAAGCATTTAAACGCGCTAAGCCTGTAGTTTTATCTTCGGGATCAACACCAATATAAGCAATCCGAGATAAAGATTGCTGCTCAAGGTGAGACAAAGCCATGTCTATCACACCTTGGTTGTCGTAGTTGATCGAAGAAACCATTTGCGTGTCCATCGCGATCACGACGATACGATTCCCCCACTCCGCCAATGCTTGCTCATCACATCCAGTAAAGCCAAACACGATCACCCCATCGACATTGCGACGTTTAAGCACATCCAAATGCTCATTAGTTTTATCGCGATCGAATTGGCTCTCCATGATCACCACGTCGTACCCTGCTGAGTACAAAGCGTTGAGCATGGTCCCAACAGCGCGGTTTTCTGATGGTGAATCTAAACGAGAGATGATCACGCCGATCACCTTTTGACTGCCACCGCGCATTGATTGCGCAGATTTGGACGGTACATAACCAGATTCACGAATGATTTGCTCTACTTTCTCTCGCGTTTGAGGTTTCACTTTTGGATCGTTGGTAAGCACACGGCTTACTGTTGATTTGCCAACGCCTGCCAATTTCGCGATATCAAGAATGGTGAGTTTTTTGCTCATAAGTGATCAAACTAGAATGGATGAATGCTTAGGTGACTGAACTTTAACAGTAATAAGAGAAAAGGGAAGCAAACGCTTCCCTTAAATATGCGAATTGTGCAGATTATTTCTTTAGATATGCAGGCACGTCAGCAACACTATCAAGCACAACCGTTGCTAATGCTTCACCTTGCTCGGTGATTGGCTTACCTGTGCGAACCAGAATCTTAGTGCCAACACCTGCGGCTTCTGCTGCCATCATGTCTTCGGCTTTATCACCAATCATCACTGATTTTTCCATGTCGATTTTCAAGAAGTCGCGAGCAGAGATAAACATACCAGGTTTAGGCTTGCGGCAATCACAATCTTGCTTGTAATCCCCAATGCCATGTTCAGGGTGATGTGGACAGTAGTAGATACCATCAAACTCAACACCATGATCAACAAAGTTCCAGTCCATCCATTGAGTCAGAGACAAGAAACGGTCTTCACTGAATTTACCACGTGCGATGCCCGATTGATTCGTCACTAGCACTAAGAGGTAACCTTGATCTTTCAGCGCTTTCGTCGCTTCAAACACACCATCAATGTACTCAAAATCATGTTCGTCATGAACGTAGCCGTGGTCAACGTTTATCACGCCATCACGATCGATAAAAACAGCAGGTTTTGCCAAAACGTATTTCTCTATTAACTCGGTTTAATCAGATTATTACATACCTTATAAACTTCAACACTATCTAATTCATTCTAGGCCTCGACAAAACAGTTGATTTGTTGGGCAAGAATCGGTAATTCTGAGTGGGCTCTCCACTTATCTTCTCCTCGTAACTTACTCCTCATTCTTTTCAAAACAGAACATCCATACATTTAGACGTCTAGACGTAAAAATATCTATTGACTTCATTCTGGTTAACTCATAGCATCAACTGAGAAGTGAGATAAAGCTCAACATTAAGTTCTGTCAAATGCCGTTTTTGACAGCGAAGTTCCCCGTATCTTTGGGCAGGTTGAAACATGATAGAAATAAAAAACGTTAATAAAGTGTTCTACCAAGGCAGTAAGGAAATCCTTGCCCTGAAAGACATTAACCTACACATCGCCAAGGGCACCATCTTCGGTGTTATCGGTTCATCTGGTGCTGGTAAAAGTACGCTGATCCGCTGCGTAAACATGTTAGAAGCACCAACATCTGGCTCCATCATCGTTGATGGCATTGATTTAACAAAACTCAGCAAAAAGCAGTTGGTCGAAACGCGCCGTAACATCGGCATGATCTTCCAGCATTTTAATCTGCTCTCGTCTCGTACTGTGTTTGATAACGTGGCGCTACCACTGGAACTGGCAGGCAAAGGCAAATCGCAAATCACAACAAAAGTCACTGAGTTACTAAAACTTGTTGGCTTAGCCGACAAACACGAAAGCTATCCGTCCAACCTAAGTGGCGGTCAAAAACAACGTGTGGCTATTGCTCGCGCATTGGCATCCGATCCAAGCGTACTACTGTGTGACGAAGCCACTAGCGCACTGGATCCTGCAACAACTCAATCTATCCTTGAGCTATTGAAAGAGATCAACCGCAAACTCAACATCACGATTCTACTGATCACCCACGAAATGGAAGTGGTAAAAAGCATCTGTCACGAAGTGGCGATCATCGGTGGTGGTGAGTTGGTGGAGAAAGGCACCGTTGGCGATATTTTCGCGCACCCTAAAACGGAGCTGGCGCACCAATTCATTCGCTCAACGCTGGATCTATCCATTCCTGAAGATTACCAAGCACGTCTGCAAGCAGAGCGTGTTGATGGCAGCTACCCGTTGGTTCGCTTAGAGTTTACTGGCGCAACCGTCGATGCACCGTTAATGTCGCAAATTTCTCGTAAATACAATATTGATGTGAGTATTTTGAGCTCCGATCTTGATTACGCTGGCGGCGTGAAATTCGGCATGATGGTCGCAGAGCTATTTGGTAACGAAGAAGATGATAACGCAGCATTGGAATACCTGCGTAAGCACAACGTAAAAGTAGAGGTACTTGGTTATGTCCTTTAACACAATTTCTGAATGGCTGAGTTTAAACAGCAAACTACTTTTAGGTGCAACGTGGGAAACGCTTTACATGGTTGCGGTTGCCGGATTAGTCGGCTTTGCCGTGGGTATTCCATTAGGCGTAATCCTCCATATTACTAAGAAAGGCGGCCTACTTGAAAACACCAAACTAAATAGCAGCTTAGGCGCTGTCGTTAACATTGGTCGTTCTGTGCCATTCCTCGTCCTGATGGTTGCGATTATTCCAGTGACAAAAATACTAGTTGGAACCTTTATCGGTACAACCGCAGCAATCGTCCCACTGACTATTGGTGCCATTCCGTTTGTTGCCCGTCTTATTGAAGGTGCTTTGTTAGAGGTACCAACAGGCTTGGTGGAAGCGGCGCAATCAATGGGGGCGACACCAACACAGATCATCACAAAAGTTCTACTACCTGAAGCAATGCCGACTATTGTTAACTCAGTAACGATCACCTTAGTCACTCTCGTTAGCTACTCGGCCATGGCGGGTACGGTAGGCGGCGGCGGCCTCGGCGACGTAGCCATCCGTTACGGTTTCCACCGCTACGATGTAACTATCATGGCTGTGACTGTCGTGATGCTGATTGTTCTAGTACAGATTATTCAGTCTATCGGTGACGCAGTGGTGCGCCGTGTAGACCACAGATAAGCATTGAAAATACAAATTATAAGGAGATAAAGATGAAATTTAGCCTTAAAGGTCTTTTGACTGTAGCAACGGCCGCTTCTGCTCTTGTTCTAGCGGGTTGTGGCGACAAAGAAGTAGACGTAAATAAAGTAAAAGTTGGCGTTATTGCTGGTGCTGAAGCACAAGTTGCCGAAGTTGCAGCTAAAGTAGCAAAAGAAAAGTACAACCTAGACGTTGAATTAGTAACATTTACCGATTACGTAACGCCAAATGCCGCTCTGGATGATGGTTCAGTAGACGCGAATGCGTTCCAACATAAACCATACCTAGACCAACAAGTGAAAGACCGCGGCTACAAACTGGCTATCGCGGGTAACTCATTCGTTTACCCTATTGCTGGTTACTCTAAGCAAGTGAAGTCAATCGATGAAATCCAAGATGGCGCACGCATCGCAGTTCCAAACGATCCAACGAACCTAGGTCGCTCACTACTGCTTCTTGAGCAACAAGGTTTGATTACGCTGCGTGATGGCGTTGGTCTACTCGCTACAGTACGTGACATCGTAGGCAACCCTAAAAATATCGAAATCATTGAGTTAGAAGCGCCACAACTTCCACGTTCATTGGATGACGTAACGCTATCTATCATCAACACCACTTACGCAAGCTCTATCGACCTATCGCCAGAGCGTGACGGTGTGTTTGTTGAAGATAAAGACTCACCATACGTAAACCTAATTGTTGCTCGCGAAGAAAATGTTAATGCGCAAAACGTACAAAACTTCGTAAAAGCTTACCAAACGGAAGAAGTTTACGAAGCGGCAAAAGAGCTATTCAAAGGCGGCGTAGTGAAAGGTTGGTAATCCCACTTTTCTAAACCGTACTGAAAATAATAGTCTGAACATAAAAGGGCTGATGTGAAAACATCAGCCCTTTTTATTTCTCTATCCACCCATTTAAGTAACTTCAATTCGCTACTTAAGGTGGTCCCAAGAGATGTTCGACACGATTCGGCAGTCATCACACTTAAAATGAAATATGTCATGTAGTGGCTCATCGAGTAGCCACTCTCCACCGCATTTTGGGCACTTGCGCGCTTTCTCGCTCTCCAGCGACTGACCGCCCACGCGATACTGGTAATAGTATGTTGGAACCTTGGTGATGTATTCGATACGACCTCGCAAATCCCAACCGCGGCGGAACAACACGCTGTCTACATCGCAAATCTCGTGCAGCGCCGCATGCTCTGCGCGGCACCCGCCAGCCATTTGGATTTCATCGCACGCTTGCCATTCTGTCTGCCATTTGATGACGGCTTTATGGTCACCATTTAGCGTCGGCTCATTGCGATACAAAGGAATCGGCAACAACGTTTCCCCACTGCGCAAAGGCGAACACGTATGAACATAAGTCGTGTACAACACTTGCCAGCTAGGTGTCTCTTCTTCGGCGGCTTGTTCTGAATTTAAATCACGGCCAAGCATACGCATTTTCGGTGCAAGCAAAGACGCGTCTGACAAACGGTTCATGCACACTTTGACAAAATCTGAGTGATAACGTGGATGCAAACTGTCTTGCTCTGGGCAAACGACACGAACATAAAACTCGCCATCTCCCATCACTATCGGGAATTCTCGGCCTAGTACTTGGCCGTTATAACGCAACGCATCCATCAAGCCATTAATAGCTTTGTCTACCGCGCTGACGGTGGTGTTATCAAAACACTCAAACTGCAACTCAACAACGTACATATTTAGACAGTGGCCTCTAACTTGCTCAAGAACTCAGCCAATGAATCCGCCAGAACATCACGTTTAGACGTACCTAAACGCTCTAAAATCACATTACCAGTGAGGTTACAAATCGAGATCACATCCATTTCCTCATCTGTCGCCGCGATAAATACCGTTGGTTTAAGTTTCAGGCGACGTTGCGTCACCAAATGACCAAGAATATTTTCTTGTAGGCGCACAAAATCATCATCGCTCCACACTTGCAGTAGCGTCAACGAATTACCTTGCCAAGTTGCCTCCATATCGGCGCTGTATTGAGAACCATAAAAGGCTTTTACATCATCTTGCAGTGACAACTCAATAGCATTTTCCACATTAGTGAAATCGGCCATTTCATCACGTGCGACCGCTTTCCAAAGCACCTTTCCATCACGCTTCTCTTCGACACAAGGAGAAACAAGATCTGCAAGCTCTTCACTGCTTGGCAACTCATTATATTTAGCTTGCCAAGCTTGTTGGTAGCGCAGGCTGAACTCTTGTAACGCCTGAGTAACGTTTTGGGTCATGAAGGTCTCCTCATTCCTTATTTATCAGATAGCCGTGTTTGCCGGATGGCAATTGACCAGCGGATTCAGTAAAATTCTCGCCATTCTAATCGAAAACGACCACAAAGTATGAGCAAATATTCTGACGCTAAAGAGCTTGCTGGCCTAACATTAGGTAAAAAGACCGAGTATGCGAACCAATACGACCCAAGCTTGCTGCAACCAGTTCCTCGTAGCCTAAACCGAGATGACCTTCAGTTAGGCGACAGCCTTCCTTTTATGGGCCACGACATTTGGACGCTGTACGAACTCTCTTGGTTAAATAGTAAAGGCTTACCACAAGTGGCCGTTGGCGAAGTATACATTCCAGCCACCAGTGCAAACTTGATTGAGTCGAAGTCTTTCAAACTGTACTTAAACAGCTATAACCAAACCCGCTTTGCAAGCTGGGAAGAAGTTGAAGAGCGTTTAACGCAAGACCTATCTGAATGTGCCGGTGAAAAGGTGTTGGTCGAGGTGAACCCGGTTACTCACTACACCAATCAGCCTATTGTGACAATGGAAGGCGAATGCATTGATGACCAAGACATTGACATCACCAGTTACGATTTTGATGCCGATTTGCTTGAAGGCGCAGCAGGTGAAGAGCAAGTGGAAGAAATCCTACATAGCCACCTATTGAAATCAAACTGTTTGATCACTAACCAACCTGACTGGGGCAGTGTAGAAATTCGCTACCAAGGTGCGAAAATAGATCGCGAGAAACTGCTGCGTTACTTGGTATCTTTCCGCGAGCACAACGAATTTCACGAACAGTGTGTTGAGCGTATTTTTACGGATCTAATGAAATACTGCCAACCAAACAAACTGACCGTATTTGCCCGCTACACACGCCGTGGTGGCTTGGACATCAACCCGTACCGCTCAACGGAACAAGACAAGCCAGATCACAACCACCGCATGGCTCGTCAGTAATCGCGTTAGTGACAGAAATAAGTTCGGTAATCTAAAGGGTTACCGGACGTTTTTATTGTCCAAGCATGTTACTATATCAAATGGCTTCAACCTGCATTTAAGGGGCTTGTTGAGGTCTTTTACCGTTATCCGCCATATCTAAAAACAGTTCGAGGGAACGAAAGGATGTTTTGGGACAGTTCGCGTCTATTCAAGTTGATTGGCTTTCTTTGCTTGCTGTTTGTACAGCCGCTTCATGCGACCATTTTATCGTCCGCGTTACTCAACGAAGCACAACAATTGGCGGAAATAGAGCCATCACAAGCAAAACAAGCGGCAACCAACTACTTGTCACAACGTGAGCTAACGGAACGCAAAGAGAGTGACAGCCCTTCTGCGATGTCTCGTGACGAGACCGATCGTAGCGTTCGCACACCAAGCAGCACCATCGAAGCACACAAGATTATCGCTCAGGCAGACTACGCCATGGGTAACGTTCGTTCGGCTATCGAACACCTAAACAAAGCCGAGCGCTTAGCGCAAGAATATCAATTGCCGTACATGGACTTAGATCTCCAGCTGATGCGCAACCAAATGATTTGGATGTACGACAAAAACTATTCAAAAGCGGAAGATACGCTTGACCAAATTGAGCAGCAACTCGATGAAGCTGATGCGGTATTGCAACGTACCGACAGCGTTCGCTATCGATTAGTGATGCAAAGAGCGCTCCTCGCTTCACATAGTGGCGATCTGATTAAAGCGGAAAGTTTGTATTCTCAAGCCAAAACTATGCTTGAAGACAGCCGATCTGACTTAGCCTTGATCGACTATTACACAGCCGTCGGCGAGTTTTATCTGAATAGCAAGAAATACAATTTGGCTTTGTCGGAACTGCTTTACGGTTATTGGCAATCTATTGAGAGTGACAGTGGCGCAAGGTTAGCAAAAGTTAATCGCCTGTTGGCGAGGCTCTTCCAAGAGCGCCGAGTTTACGACAAAGCGATCGAATACTTATCTCAAGCCGCAGACTTCTATGACTCCTACCCTAGCTCTCCCATCCTAGCGGATGTCCTTGAGCAAATGGGTGACATTTATTTTTACCAAGGCAAGTTTAACCTTGCCTTAGTGCACTACTTCAACGTGCTGGACCATGAAAGCACCAGTAAGAACATTAATCGGATCATTAAGATTCGCTTAAGCTTGGCGGCTACCTATCTGCAACTCTATAACTACGCGCTAGCTGAACAATACCTAGACCGTTCTAAAGAGCTTTTAGAATACACTGACATTCCTAAGCTTGAAGCAAAGGCAGCGTTGCTTCAGTCAGGTTTGGCTTATCATCAAAACGACAGTAAAAACGTCATTACCAATGCAAAGCTGGCGTTAGCACTTGCTGAAAAGTCACCTGAAAATAACAACTTCATTAAGCAGCAGTCTTACCGCTTACTCGGGCTTGGTTACGAACAGGCAGGCGAATACCAACTTTCTCTGCAGGCTTATAAGAAATACACCAACCTTGTGCGTTTAGAGCAAAAGCAGCTCAACCAAATCAGTGAGGATGCATTCCGCCAACAAAAAGAGTTTGCTGAACAAACCATCCACTATATCGGCCAATCGGAACGCCTTGAGCAAGTGGAAAGGGAACACCGCAAATTCCAGAAAATCTCATTCGCATTGTTTATTACTGTGTTGGTGATGTTTTTGTTCATTATGCGCCGCGGCGTGATCATGCAGCGCCAAGCAAGTGAAATCGAAAAACTGCGTAATGATCTCTTCACTCACTCTCGTTCCCGTTTACGTAACTTGCGTATGCTGAACGTGAAGCTGTCTCGCTCATTGAAAAAGTCGAGCGAAACTTTCGAGCAATGGCAAATGGGCGAATTGATCCACGAGCCACTTAACGATCGCCTGCGCTTTGTCATGATCGACTTGCCATTCCTACGAAGCATGTACGTCCACAACGGTTATAAAGCAGGCCTGGAGCTGGAGCGCGCATTTGGTGACTTCCTAGCGGAAAAGATAGAAAAACCGTCGCGTCTTTACCATTTCTCAGATGCAAACCTACTCTATATCGAGCCGAACGCTGACCGTGATGCTTCTGCCGAAGTCATGTTCGAGAAATTCCAGACTTGGGTGGATGAGTTCGCTCAGCAGCACAACGTCAACCGCATTATTCGCATGGGTATCAGCGATTATCCGTTCTTACCACGAGCCTACACTGCAATTAACGACGAGGAATTACTCGATCTGTTGCTGCTTGCGACTCACATTGCGCGAGAAGTCAGCTTGAAGGATAAGCAAAGCCACTGGGTTTTCTTGAAAGCCATCGATAACGCACCCGCCGCGAGCTTTGCAACGGGTAACATAAGAACCGCCTGTCAGCATGCCATTAGCCAAGGCCTGATTAAGATCCATTCGTCCTACAAGAATGAGGACGACATCAAGAAAATATTAAAAAATGGATAATTAAACGCCTGTTAGACATAATAACTAATGACGCTATAACGTTTTTTGTTATTATCGGATAATTGTCAGTAGTACATGGACTTAACCGTAGTCACTTCATGGGAATCTTGGAATCCGATATTCAGTCGCAGCTTCATCAGCTGAGTTGTCAACTTGACCAACTCAGACTGACACATCGTGATACTTCACTCAAATTCAAACGTGAACAACAAGTTCTTAAACGCGTTGTGGCATCATTGTCTTCAGCTTGCCAGGGTTCGAATACCCAGGTATCCAATTACCTGTTTGAAATCCAACAAGAGCTGCAACATCAAAAAGATATCAGTACTCTTATCCCACGTTTAGCGGTATTAGAGAGAATGCTCAAACAGCAGTCGAAGACGATGGACAAACAGAACGGCTACCTAGACGAACAAATCAAACACAGTGGTGAAACACTCCAACGTGTCACAGGTTTACCTGCGCAGTTAAAACGTGAACTACGGAACCTGATGAGTTTCTCTGAAGTGCACACCAGCAATAAAGCTGATCAAGCCACTAAGCTACTGAGTATTTACGAACGCGCTCTGAAAATCATCACTTCCAACTCGCGTTTGCATCTCAGTGAGTTTGAGAATAATCCTGATAAGTCTCAACTTGAGTGCTTAGCCAGCGATCTACAACATACCATCACCGAGCTGGATTTTGAGGGAGAAACGGGAGATAGGTTGCTTGATATTCGGGCTAAGCTGCTTCTTGGCGTGAGTGCAGAGTCTCTCATTGAGCTTACGCTCTCAACTCTGAAATTGGTTGTCGAAGCAACAAAGTTCGAGCGCGAAGCGTCTAGCCAATTCCTTGATCAGCTGAACACTTCTCTCGCAAGTAACCTAAAAACCGTTCATCAGAACGTCGACCAACATCATACCTACTTTGAGCACCGTCAAGAGCTCAACACAGAAATGAACAGTCTGGTTGAATTGAGTCAACTATCGCTCGACCAAGCTCAAGATCTAGCGGATGTAAAAAAAGAAGTCGCCCCGTTACTTGCGAAAATGGCGTCGCTGACAGAGCGACTTAAAATGACGGAAGAACGAGAACAAGCGCTGCAAGAGCGTTTGAATTACAGTAAGAACCAGCTCGAAGCCGTGTTTGAAACCACCCAAGACCATCGTCGACGCTTAGATGACCAAGCTCAGCGCATGTTGCTCGACCCTCTGACTAAAGTCTATAACCGCACCGCATTTAATGATCGACTGGAGCTAGAGTATCGCCGTTGGATTCGCTCTCAACAGAACCTGCGTGTAGTGTTGTTTGACGTTGATAACTTCAAAGCGGTGAATGACAGCTATGGCTATACGGCAGGTGATAAAGCGTTGAAGATCATCGCTCGCACCATTAATAAACGCGTATCAGAAACTGAAACGGTAGCTCGCTTTGGTGGCGAAGAGTTTATTTTACTCGTTCCAGAACAATCTGAAGAATACACACTGGATCTCATTAAACATATCCAGCGTGATATTAGCCAATTGCCATTTAAGTTCCGTGAGCAAAATATCATGATCACTCTAGCGGCTGTGTCGACCTCTTTTAAAGAGTCCGATACGCCAGAGTATGTACTCGATCGACTCGGCAAGATGCTTGCGGACGCTAAAAAACGTGGAACAAATCAGCTTAACTGGAGCTAGATTTCGTACAAAAAGCGAACAAACAAACCAGAATTGGCGCAATTTACGCTTTATAACCACCCATTTTCAACGAGTTATCACATTTCTTCCCTTTCAGTCTGCTAAGCTGTAAAAACCCAAGTCACTTCAAGATGATGCATTTACAGAACGCGAATGTACCATCTTGAGGTTGCTTGGGAGTCAATAACCATAAAACCAAATCGGCCAACTGCCTTTCATCAAACCATACGTATAACCCAAAAAGGTGAGTTGGTACTTTCCCTCAAAATAATGCAACACAAGGAGGCGTTATGATTACCCATATAAGCCCCGCTGGTAGCATGGACTTGCTATCTCAATTAGAAGTAGAGCGCTTAAAAAACACGGCCTCGAGTGAACTTTATCAACTGTACCGCAACTGCACGTTAGCGGTGTTGAACTCCGGCAGTCATACCGATAACTCGAAAGAGCTGCTCGATAAACACCAGTCGTTTGATGTCAACGTAGTGCGCCGCGAGCGTGGTATTAAGCTTGAGCTGACTAACCCACCTGAGCACGCCTTTGTCGATGGCGAGATAATTAAAGGTATCCAAGAGCATCTGTTCTCCGTGTTACGCGATATCGTTTATGTCAATATGCATTTAGCAGACGCACAACGACTCAACCTGACGAACCCAATTCACATCACTAACCTCGTGTTCGGTATTCTGCGTAATGCCAGAGCACTCACACCAGGTATCGAGCCAAACCTCGTCGTGTGTTGGGGTGGTCACTCTATCAATGGCGTGGAATATCAATACACACGTGAAGTCGGTAACGAGCTTGGCTTGCGTGAACTTAATATCTGCACGGGTTGTGGCCCTGGTGCGATGGAAGGACCAATGAAAGGTGCCGCTATCGGACATGCGAAGCAGCGTTATACTCAGCAACGTTATCTTGGTTTAACCGAGCCTTCGATTATTGCAGCCGAGCCACCAAACCCAATCGTGAATGAGCTGGTTATCATGCCGGACATCGAAAAGCGTTTGGAAGCCTTTGTACGTATGGCGCATGGCATTGTGATTTTCCCTGGTGGTCCGGGCACTGCAGAAGAGTTGCTGTATATTCTTGGCATTATGATGCACCCAGACAACGCCGATCAGCCAATGCCTATCGTGTTAACTGGACCAAAAGAGAGTGAAGAGTACTTCCGCTCTATCGACGAGTTTGTTCGCGATACACTTGGCGAAGAAGGTCAAAAGCATTACGAGATCGTCATTGACGATCCGGCAGAAGTGGCACGTATCATGAAGCGCTCAATGGACTCTGTACGCCTTCACCGAAAAGAAAAAGGCGATGCTTATAGCTTTAACTGGTCATTAAAAATCGAGCCTAACTTCCAGTTACCATTCGATCCAACTCATGAGTCGATGGAGCAATTGGATTTAAGCTTAGATCAAGAACCTCAAGTCTTAGCGGCCAACCTGCGCCAAGCCTTCTCCGGTATCGTGGCTGGTAACGTGAAAGCCGAAGGAATTCGAGAAATCGAACGTCGAGGCCCTTTCACCATTCACGGTGATCCTGTGCTAATGAAAAAGCTCGATAAGTTACTACAAGACTTTGTCGAACAACACCGAATGAAATTACCTGGCGGTTCAGACTACGAACCGTGTTATCGCATCGCTCACCCAGAAATTGGTGGTCGATAGTCAGGCTAGCATTCGTTACACTAGGGGCATTACGCCCCTTTTTTATTGCTAAGTCATTATGTCTATTCATCTTGTTATTATTGATGCCCTAAACCTGATCCGCCGTGTTCACTCTGCACAACCGGATCCAACCGACATAGCAAGAACCATCACCACGACACAAAGAACCCTCACTCGCATTCTGTCAGAAGCCAACCCGACACACATCATCGCGGTTTTCGATCACCATGAACAAGACAGAGGATGGCGAGCTGAGATTCTCCCAGACTATAAGCAAAATCGAAAACCAATGCCGGAACCGCTGATGCAAGGTCTAGATGCGATTCAGCAAGCATGGTGGGAACAAGGTATTGATTCATTGCTTTCTGAAGGCGATGAAGCGGACGACTTGGTTGCTACTCTCGCGACGAAAGTGGCCAGTCATGGTGAAAAAGTCACCATCGTTTCTACGGATAAAGGCTACTGTCAGCTGCTTTCTCCTACCCTACAGATCCGTGATTACTTCCAACATCGTTGGTTAGATGAACCGTTTATCGAAAAAGAGTTCGGCGTAAAACCGAGCCAACTGGCCGATTATTGGGGGTTAACGGGGATCAGCTCTAGCCAAGTGCCGGGGGTTCCGGGCATTGGACCAAAAGCGGCGAAAGAGATTCTTACTCAGTTTGAGAATATTGAAGCAGCCTACGCCAGTGAAGACCTCGCACCGAAATACCGTAAAAAATTAGACGAGCACATTGAGTCTGCACGCTTATGTAAACGCGTCGCGGCTTTAAAGTGCGACATTGAACTCGGCTTTAACTTACAGGACATTCGCTTTACAGGACCAAATAAAGCGGAATAGTGTCTGATGATGGTTTCAAACCATAAAGCTCTCAGACAATAAAAAAGCGCCATTTGAAGGCGCTTTTTTCTATTCTCGGGACTATCCCCAAATGACTCGGAGATAGAATTAGTACGGCGAAATGTTCGATAGACACTGGATATGAATCGTGATTTCTTCACGATCATGATACAAATGCTTAGCTTGTAGTCTGAACTTTACCTTATTATCAATCAGGAACTGCTTCAGGTTTTCAAGGTCTTGCAGCACCTCGTCATAGCGGCCTTTCATTGGCAGCTTAAGGTTAAAGATTGCCTCTTTCGCCCAACCTTTTAACAGCCACTGGCCCATAAGGTGAGCAACACGAGCTGGCTTTTCTACCATGTCACAAACAATCCATGTTACGTTCTTACGGTCTGGTTCGAATTTAAAACCATCCACCATATGATGCTTGATCTGGCCGGTTTCCATCAAGCTGTCTGCCATCATGCCGTTATCGACACAGTGAACGAACATCGAGCGCTTCACCAATTGGTACGTCCAACCGCCTGGACATGCCCCTAAATCGACCCCCCACATTCCTGGAGCCAAACGCTCATCCCACTCTTCACGTGGAATAAAGACGTGAAATGCTTCTTCCAGTTTAAGCGTTGAACGACTTGGGGCGTCTGCTGGGAACTTAAGGCGAGGAATACCCATGAAGAACTGAGAGTTATTGTCTGTGTAAGAATAACCGACATAACAGTGACCAGGCTCCACAAAACAAATGTGCAGTACTGGCTTCTTCGCGTTGTCTTTGTTCAACATTAAACCTTTACCGCGCAACGCTTGACGCATTGGGACAGTAAATTTACGGCAGAATTTCAGTAGTTCTTTCGCTTCATTCGTATCCGGAGTTTCAATTCTCAAATCCCCACAGCGAGGAAACGCTTCAATGTCTGCTAGCTCGTTCAAAATTGGGCTAATGCGGTCATCACTTGGCAGCGATTGAAACTCAGCCGCTACCGCAAACATTTGGCGAGCGAAGATTAACGACTTGAAGTCCAAACCTCTCGCAAGTTTGTCCGCATCTCCATCTTGGTAACACTCGAAGACAACATAACCTGAGTTTCTCTTCACACGAGGGAAGCCATACACTTCCAACTGTGTCGCTTTGTCCTGAATTTCACCAGCACACTCTTTCTCAAAGCCAGCACGGCAATAGAGCATTAGTTGTTTCACTTGGAGACCTCTTTGATATTGAACGCAGCAAAAAAGAACAGACACCAACCAATCATGAACAGCAATCCTCCCATTGGAGTAATCGGCCCAAACCACTTAATGCCTGTCAGCGCCAGCGCGTAAAGACTGCCGCTAAAACAAAAGATGCCGATGATAAAGCAAATCGCTGCAATGAAAAAATATTTTTGTGCTTTTTGTCCCAAATTCAATAGCAATAAAACCGCACAAAACACAATCGCCAGCGTGTGAATAAATTGGTACAACACTCCAGTCTCAAATACGCCAAGTAAATACGGAGCCAGCTGAGCTTTTAGCCCATGTGCAGCAAAGGCACCTAGAGCGACAGAAACCAGCCCAGACAGACCAGAAAATGAGAGTAACCACTTACTTTTCACGGTACACCTCTTTGATAAACGCCACTAACTGCTCTACCGCGAGCTCGATGTTACCCGCCTCGGTATGGCCTGAGCTCTTGCGCGGTTTAAAGCTGTGGTCACCATCGGGTAAAAAACTCACCTTAACTTGCGATGAAAGGACAAAGTCATCGAATTCCTCACGCTTACCAAAGGTGTCTCGCTCCCCTTGTAGAATCAGCGTAGGTTTCTCGATATTCGCTAAGTGATCGCCTTTGAACTTTTCTGGCTTTCCCGGTGGGTGAAATGGAAACCCTAAACAGGCAATGCCCGCCACCAGCTCATTTTCAGCCAGTAAACTCGACATGCGGCCACCCATTGACTTACCACCAATGACAATAGGTTGAGAGGTAAAGTGAGCAATCACTTCTTCATAGGCTTCCAGCAGTTTTGGCGCACGATCTGGTGGACGCTTTTTCCCATCTTCCGCTCGCTTAATCATATACGGGAAGTTAAATCGCACCACGCGAATTCCTTGCTCAACTAATCCTTTGGCAACGGCGGCCATGAAATCATGTTCCATCCCCGCTCCAGCGCCATGGGCAAAGATAAATAGAGGACCGCTTTCAGGTCCCTCAACTATCCATTGGCTCATCTAATACTTCCTCTTGCTCTTTTCTCGCGGTCGCTAACATCCAGTCTCTAAACGTTGCGATTCGGCCCATATCTGCCTGCTGTTCATGACACACCACGTAGAATGCATTCTTGGAGATCAACACCTCGTCGAATGGCGCGATGAGTCGTCCAGCTTCCATTTCTGGCTTGGCGAGTACATTGTTACCAAGCGCGACCCCCTGACCATGCGCAGCAGCCTGTAGCACCATCGTCGAGTGGCTGAAGATAGGACCGTGGTTTACATTGATACCTTCGATGTTGTAATGACGCGCAAACTGCTTCCAGTCTTTACGCGAAGTATCATGTAACAAAGTGTGTAATTTGAGGTCACTTAGAGATTCTAATGGTTTGTTGCCTAAAAGTAACGAAGGTGAACAAAGTGGGATCAGAAACTCTTGGTACAATTTATCCGCTCGCAAACCCGGCCAATTCCCACGGCCATAGTAGATAGCCACATCTACATCATCAGTCAGTGAACCTTCATCCATATCCACAGCTTTAATACGTACATCGATATCTGGCTCTTGAGCATTAAAATCGGCCAAACGAGGCACCAACCATTGGATAGCAAAACTCGGCGGTAGACTGATCGTCAATGCCCCTTTTTCACTACGTTCCAATACCTTATCTGTCGCCTCGGCAATCGAGGTGAAAATATCTTTGATGTCGAGAAAGTAACTTTGTCCTTCTTCTGTCAACAATAGCGAACGATTACGGCGACGAAAGAGCTTCAACGATAAGAACTCTTCGAGTGCTTTAATCTGGTGACTGACCGCGGCTTGAGTAACAAACAACTCTTCTGCCGCTCGCGTAAAACTGAGATGGCGAGCAGCCGCTTCGAAGACTCGAAGCGAATTTAATGGAGGCAATCTGCGAGACATATGGGACCTCAAATAGGATTAGTTTTTTTAATCTGAAACATTATAAAATGTCCGTTGTCGAACAGCCAGATAAATTCTATATTTCACCCCGCAACACGAGCCTGAACGGCTTGATTTCTTTGGAAATCAATTGGCTTCGTTGTTGCGATGTTGTGTTTGCAAACTCGTATTTCGAGTTAGGTAGATTTCTACCATAATGTTTTGTCCACACTCCCTGTGACAAAACATATACTTCCTGTATTTATTTTTGACCTGTCTGTCAAATTTGTTACACCGCCTAAATTAGGCGGTGTTTTTTTATCTATCGAAAATCTCATCCGTATATCTGGCAGCAACATCACTTTATTACTCTTCTTTCGGATTAATTATCGTTATATCAACACAAAGTGTATGGCTTTGCGATAAGCCTCAACATTATGCTAAGTAATGATTAGCTGTAACGCGATCAAAAACAAAAAAGGCGCAAATTGATGTCTCAATTTGCGCCTTTTAACGTCTTTTTATCAGTCAACTATGGGCGGTAAACTTTTACGTTATTGAAGCCTTGCTCTTGCAAGTAAAGTGCTTGCAGACGGCTCATCACACCACGGTCACAGTACAATAGATATGTCTTAGATTGGTCTAAATCACCAAACTGTGTACCCAACTTGTAGAATGGGATATGTTTCACATCCACACCTTCGATTTCGAGCGGGTTATCGTCTTCCTCTTCAGGACTACGAATATCTAGCACAACCGCGTGCTCTTCTACCGCTTCAACCTGCTCGACTTCTGGTGCTGCTTGCTCAGACTCTTTCGCGATATCACGAATGTCCATCATGCGTGCATCACGAACTACTTGCTCAAGAATGCTAAAGTCAAACTTCTCTTCTTCCGCTTCTAGCTTCGCTTTAATCGCTTTTACTGTCGGCTTCTTAGAAATAACACCACAATACTCTGGCATAGTCTTCGCAAAGTCTTCCGTGCCGATTTCGCGTGCTAGGTTAATGATGTCTTCTTTATCCCAGTTGATAAGTGGGCGCAGAATCAACGTGTCCGTTACGTTATCGATATGGCGGAGGTTAGTTAGCGTTTGGCTCGATACCTGACCGAGCGCTTCGCCTGTTACCAATGCTTCGATCTTCATCTTCTGAGCGATCATGCCTGCTGCACGCATGAACATACGCTTCAAGATAACCCCCATTTGGCCGTCATCGACTTTCTCTAGGATTTCCGCAACCACAGGTTCGAAATCAACTGAGATGAAACGTACTTTTGCTGAAGAGCCGTATTTGTTCCATAGGTAGTGAGAAACCTGCTTAACGCCGATTTCATGCGCTGGACCACCTAGGTTAAAGAAACAGTAGTGTACTTTTGAGCCACGTTTGATGTGTAGATAGCTAGAAACACCAGAGTCAAAACCACCAGAGATCAAGCTCAACACGTCTTCTTGCGTACCCAGTGGGAAGCCGCCTAGACCTTTATGACGAGCCAGCACTTGGTTTAGCTTATCGTTCGAGACTTCCACCTTGATCGTCACGTCTGGGTTTTGCAGCTTAACTCTTGCGCTCTCAATCGCTTGGTTTAAACCACCGCCGACATAACGCTCTAGTTCGATAGAGGTAAAGTCGTGCTTACCGCGACGCTTCGCACGTACAACAAAGGTTTTATTTTCGAGTGCAGAGCGATTTAGCTCCAGTACTTGTTCGAAGATATCGTGCAAATCTTTAAATTCGGTCTGCTTCACTTCCAGTACGTGGTGAATGCCTGGTGTATGAGTCAAAACCTCAAGAACTTCAGCGTGGAATTCGTTACTCTCAGAGGTCACTTCAATGTGATCACGACGGTTGAATACCGCGACAGATTCCGTGCGGCTCTTAATGATGTTACGAATGTTGCACTCTAAAATCTTTGTGAAGCGCTTACGCACAGATTCACTTTTTACAAAAATTTCTGGATGGGGCTTTACAATAAATTTCATAGTCTAATTCGCAGGTTAGTTTCGCAATCAACAAAGAGTGACACTCAACTTCAATACTTCATACGCAGTAAAACCGCGTTTCAGTCACAAAAAGTAGTCTGAGCTCACTTTTAAGGCGCAAGATTATACACCCAAGCGGATTGGAAAAACAAAAAAAGCGAGCAATCTGCTCGCTTTCTTATCTCTCTACTGACTTAAAACCAAAGTCTAGTTATTGAATTACAGGCACTTCTTCACTGTATAGTGGCTCGCCTTGCATGATGCTGATTTCAACCCGCCGGTTAAGCGCGCGATTTTCATCAGAATCATTCGGCAACAATGGTTCAGTATCTGCCATGCCTCGCACTCTCAAACGTTGATGAGAGAAACCTCTCACCTTCTCCATCTCTTGTGCGACCGATACGGCGCGCTGAGAGGAAAGATCCCAGTTAGAACGATAAAGCTCAGAGTCCAACGGTCGGTTGTCCGTATGACCAGATACTCGCACAATGCCTGGCACGTCTTTTACTAACTCTGCAATTTGTCGAACTAAAGGGCGGAATTTAGGCTGCAAGAAGGCCGAACCTTCAGGGAATGCACCTTTTTCACGCATGCGTATAACAATCTGTTGGCCAAGATTTTCAACTTCAATCGCACCTTGTTCAATCTCTCGCTCTAAAGCTTTCTTGATGCTTTCCATCAAGGTTTCCATCTCTTGCGACATCTCTTCAGATTGCTGCTGTTGCATGTCCGCTTCTGCAGATTGATTGTTTTGCGTTGACGTTTCTGGCGATTGACCACCGGTTAACTTGCCTTCATCACGCTTTGTGCCACCAGCTCGGTCAGACTCCCCTTCATGAAACTCGAGCGTCTGCTGAGTGATGTCCATGGTTTGCTGCATGATGACATCAATCGGCGTTGGTTCTGGTCGGCCCGGTCGAAACTCTTGAGCAATGATGCTAGTACCTTTGGGAATGTCTTTCACTTCAAGTTGATTTTGTACACCAAAGGCAAATTTCATTGATCCCGCAATCTGTTTGAACTTCAGTACGTCCATTTCAGAAAACGAGAGCAGAAGAACAAAGAAACACATCAGTAGAGACATTAAATCCGCGAATGTCCCCATCCATAACGGGAGACCGGGTGGCGGACAATCGCATTTGTTATCTTCATCATCCATCACTACTCTCCAAGTTACTCGTCAATCTCAAGGGCACGTTTACCTTCGTTGAGGTAGTTCTTCAAGTAACTATCAATCACTCGCGGGTTTTGACCATCTTGAATCGCTAATACACCATCCATGATCAAACGGCGGTTTAGCGTTTCTTGGTCACGGCGCAGAGAAAGCTTATCCGCAATAGGGAAAAACACCATATTGGACAGGATCGCGCCATACAATGTTGTTAAGAGTGCAACCGCCATTGCTGGTCCAATCGCTTTTGGATCATCCATGTTTGAAAGCATCGCAACAAGACCAACCAAGGTACCAATCATTCCCATCGCAGGAGCAACGTCACCAAAGGCGCGAAATACGCCAGTGCCTTGAGTATGTCGTTCATCCGTAAGCGCGATGTCTTTTTTTAAGGCTGCTCTTACCACGTCGGCATCATGGCCATCAACAAGCAAATCAATGCCTTTTTGCATAAAAGTGTTATTAATTTCCATCTCTTCAAGAGCAAGAAAACCACCTTTACGTGCCGCATCGGCCATTTCCACAATTTTTGCGATCAAGTCTTCCGGTTCATCCGCTTTAAACATGAAGGCTTTGCCTGCGATCTTTGTTGCACCAAAGAACTGTCCCATTGTGAACTTCATCAGTACTACAAATATTGAGCCACCAACGACAATAAGGATCGACGTGACATCGACAAACATGCCGATGCTGCCACCAAGCACCATCGCCATAATGACGAATGCAAAACCACCAATCAAACCTAATAGGGTTGCTAAATCCACAAAGCACTCCTCACGCTATACTCAAATACTGCCATTGGGCGGATTATTACCTGTATCGACAACTCGCGCAGAATTTTTAGAAAAATCTTAGCTAATGGATCACAAATTAGACTTAACAACCTTAACCAAAATATGGGGTTTCAGCGCTTAGGCTCGTTTAACGCTAATTTTGTGACAATTATATAAGGTTAAATTTGACCAAGTTACTAGGCTAAGGTAACTTTCGTGCATCTTCTCCAAGGCTTGATTAAGGCAGAAAAAAGATGGCGGTCAAGAAACCAGAAAACATGACCTTCGAAGCAACCATTGAAGAGCTTGATAGCTTGGTTGATCAATTAGAAAATGGCGATCTTGCCCTAGATGATGCTCTACGTAAGTTTGAACGAGGCATTGCCTTAGCTCGTGCCGGCCAAACTAAACTTAGCGACGCCGAACAGCGCGTAAGTATTCTTCTTAGCGAAGATGATGAAGCACCACTGAGTGACTTCAAACCAGATTCAGAATAACCATCAGTAGTGAGCAATGTGATGCAACAGACATTGACGTCTTTTCAACAAAGAAACAATCAGCAATTGAACTTGTGGCTCGATCAGCTTCCATATCAAGAGCAGCCATTGATTCAAGCAATGAAATACGGCCTTTTGCTAGGTGGAAAACGCGTTCGCCCTTTTCTTGTTTACATCACAGGTCAAATGCTCGGCTGTAAACCAGAAGACTTAGACACTCCTGCCGCTGCTATCGAATGTATACATGCCTACTCACTCATTCATGATGATCTGCCAGCCATGGACGATGATGAACTGCGTCGAGGTCAACCAACTTGTCACATTAAGTTTGATGAAGCAACCGCAATACTGACAGGTGATGCACTACAAACTCTCGCCTTCACCATTATTGCCGATGGTCAATTAAACCCGGCGGCAGAAACTCAACGCATCAACATGATCAAAGCGTTGGCGCATTCTTCTGGCGCCAACGGCATGTGTGTTGGACAAGCTTTAGATTTAGGCGCAGAAAATCGCCAAGTTTCTCTTGAAGAAATGGAAGAGATACACCGTAAAAAAACCGGAGCTCTGATTGATTGTGCGGTAAAATTAGGTGCATTAGCTGCTGGTGAGAAAGGTATCGAGGTTCTACCTCACTTGGAGCGCTACTCAAAAGCAATTGGTTTGGCGTTTCAGGTTCAAGACGATATTCTTGATATCATCAGTGACACAGAAACACTGGGTAAGCCTCAAGGTTCCGACCAAGGTCTGAATAAGAGCACTTATCCTTCCCTGCTGGGTTTAGAGGGAGCCATAGAGAAAGCTCACACTCTGTTACAGGAAGCACTTCAAGCATTGGAAGCTATCCCATACAATACTCAGTTACTCGAAGAGTTCGCCCGATATGTCATCGAGCGCAAAAATTAACACTATAAGCGCGCATTTATATGACTCTTGATATTTCAAAGTACCCAACACTGGCGTTAGCAAATACACCGGAAGAATTACGTCTCCTTCCGAAAGAAACATTACCAAATCTGTGTGATGAACTGCGAACGTATCTGCTAAATTCAGTGAGCCAATCTAGCGGACACTTAGCGTCTGGCTTAGGCACCGTGGAGCTAACTGTCGCTCTGCATTATGTTTACAACACCCCTATCGACAAATTGATCTGGGATGTTGGTCATCAGGCTTACCCGCATAAAATCCTCACCGGACGTCGCGATAAAATGCCAACAATTCGCCAAAAGGATGGTCTACACCCTTTCCCTTGGCGTGAAGAAAGTGAATATGACACCTTATCTGTCGGTCACTCTTCGACATCGATTAGTGCAGGTCTTGGCATGGCCATCAGCGCACAAAAAGAAGGCAAAGGTCGTAAAATTGTCAGTGTGATTGGCGATGGCGCAATTACAGCAGGCATGGCATTCGAAGCCATGAACCACGCTGGCGACGTTCATCCTGATATGTTGGTGATTTTGAACGACAACGAAATGTCGATTTCAGAAAACGTCGGCGCGCTGAATAACCACCTTGCTAAGGTACTTTCTGGCAGCTTGTACACTTCTATCCGTGAAGGCGGTAAGAAAGTGCTGTCTGGTGTTCCACCTATTAAAGAGTTGGTTCGCCGTACGGAAGAGCACCTCAAAGGCATGGTAGTGCCTGGTACTCTGTTCGAAGAGTTCGGCTTTAATTACATTGGCCCGATTGATGGGCACGACGTCAATGAACTCGTCAAAACGCTAAAAAACATGCGTGAGCTCAAAGGTCCTCAGTTCCTGCACATCATGACCAAGAAAGGCAAAGGTTATGAGCCTGCCGAGAAAGATCCTATCGGCTACCATGGTGTTCCTAAATTCGATCCAACGCATAACTGTCTACCGAAAAGCAGTGGCGGTAAGCCGACTTATTCAAAGATCTTTGGTGATTTTTTATGTGACATGGCGGCCCAAGATCCTAAGCTAATGGCAATTACGCCAGCGATGCGCGAAGGCTCGGGTATGGTGCGTTTCTCGAAAGAGTACCCAGACCAATACTTTGACGTGGCGATTGCTGAGCAACACGCTGTGACACTTGCAACAGGTATGGCAATTGCTGGCGATCATCCAATCGTAGCTATCTATTCGACTTTCTTGCAACGTGGTTATGACCAACTGATCCACGATATCGCGATCATGGATTTACCAGTAATGTTCGCTATCGACCGTGCAGGTCTCGTTGGCGCAGACGGCCAAACTCACCAAGGCGCATTCGATCTAAGCTTTATGCGCTGTATTCCGAACATGGTGATCATGGCGCCAAGTGACGAAAACGAATGTCGACAAATGCTTTACACTGGCCATAAACATACTGGCCCTAGTGCGGTTCGATACCCTCGCGGTAGCGGGATGGGCGTAGAAATCGAAACTGAGTTTACGGCGTTAGAAATCGGTAAAGGACGCATGGTTCGCCAAGGTGAAAAAGTTGCTATTCTGAACTTTGGTACTTTCTTGGGTAACGCGCTAGAAGCGGCAGAATACCTTAACGCCACTGTTGCTGATATGCGCTTTGTGAAGCCGCTCGATGAAGCATTAATTCGTCAATTAGCCGCAGATCATGACGTGCTCGTGACGTTAGAAGAAAATGTTATCGCAGGTGGTGCAGGTGCAGGTGTCGTTGAGTTCATGATGAAAGATAAAATCATTAAGCCAGTCTTAAACCTAGGCTTACCCGATGAGTTTATTCATCAAGGAACACAAGATGAACTGCATGAAGAGCTTGGTCTCGATGCAAAAGGGATTGAAAAATCCATCTTGGATTATTTAGCAAAATAGCATGTAAAAAGGGATGCTCATTGCATCCCTTTTTTACGTCCAACGTTTAATTCATCCAGCCGGCGTATTTTGCGACTAGAAACAGGGCCACACCAGCCATAATTCCCGCCACGATATCATCAACCATAATACCCAGCCCACCGTGAACTCGCTTATCTAGCCACCCAATTGGCCACGGTTTTACCATATCGAAAAAACGGAACAAGATGAAGCCAGTGAGCAACCACTTCCACTCGGTTAACGGAATATTTAGCGCAGGGACGATGCTCATCGTAATCCAAAAACCCGCAAATTCATCCCATACAATTGAACCATGATCATGTACTTTCATGTCTGCAGACGTCACTTGGCAGATTTGAATACCGATCACACACGAAATCAGAACAACAATGACATACGCCGTAAATGGCAATTGTGCCAACAACAAAAAGAGAGGCACGGCCGCCAGTGTGCCCATTGTTCCTGGGATAAACGGGGATAATCCGCTGCCAAAACCCGTCGCCAATAGATGCCACGGGTTCTTTAATGAAATCAGAGAAAGAGGGTTGGTCATATCCTTAAACCTATACTGCTAGTTTGGTTTCAATCGTCACGCCTGCGAGTTGCTCAATAGTGACAGGCTCTTGGCTAGAGCTTAGCTCAGATCATTTAAAGTGGTCGAAGCCACTTAAGTCCCAATCAAGTGGTTGATTGTTATCATGCAGCTCGAAAGTTCCATTTGGTCGGATTTGACCAATACATGTGACCTTACAGCCAGTATGAGATAAAGCGCTTTGTAACGAGCCTCGATTTTGCTCCGGCACGGTAAAACACAACTCGTATTCTTCGCCACTTGCTAAAGCATACTGCTGCGCGCTGATCTTATCATCTAAAAACTGGACTAATTCTGAAGAGATCGGTAACTGAGAGACATCAATACTCACCCCAACCTGAGATCGCTGTAAAATGTGCTTAATATCAGAGATTAAACCATCTGAGATATCAATCGCCGACGAGGCTAAGCCAACCAGAGCCTGACCAGCGAGCACACGAGGCGAACTAAGGTAATGAGCTCGCTCTAGTGCTTCCGCGCCAGCTCTGCTGCGTAGAGAGCCATCTAGAATCACATCTAAGCCAGCTTTTGCATCGCCAAGGTTCCCCGTTACATACACCCAGTCCCCTGGCTTTGCTCCGGAACGTGTGAGTGCTTTACCTTCAGGAACAAAACCTTGCACCGTCAGAGTCAGACACAATGGCCCTTTTGTGGTATCACCGCCTATTAACTGAATACCATAGTAATCAGCCAGTTCGAAAAATGCATCACAGAAAGGTGCAAGCCATTCTTCATCTGGCTCGGGCATCGTTAATGCAAAGCTCACCCACGCAGGCGTTGCGCCCATCGCAGCCAAATCACTGATGTTAGAAGCCAATGCTTTGTGTGCGACCCATGCTGGGTTCGCGTCGGCTAAGAAATGCGTTCCAGCTACCAATGTATCCATGCTAATCGCAATCTGAACATTAGCTGGCGCTTTGACCAAAGCGCAATCATCACCAGCGGCTAGATGGACATCTTTACGTTGGCTCTGACGACCGACGAAGTATTTGTCTATCAGATTAAATTCACCAGACATAATTCACTTACTTTTTGATGTAAAAGCTTTTGATACAAAAAAGGTCAGCATGTGCTGACCTTTTCATTGAAGAAATCGTTATTTCTTACGAATGTGAGGTGCTGCTTTATCAAGTACACCGTTCACAAACTTGTGGCTATCTTCTGCTGCGAAGACTTTTGCAAGTTCAATCGCTTCATTGATAACAACTTTGTAAGGAACATCTTCGCGACGAGTCATCTCGTACATAGCAAGGCGAAGAAGAGCAAGTTCCATCATATCTAAATCCTGCATAGGACGAGAGATGTATGGACGAATTTTGCTATCTAGCTCAGCGTGGCTAAGTACAACACCGCTTAGTAGTTCACGGAAGTAAGCTACGTCTGTTTCTGGAGCAGCAAGCGCTGGCTCAGATGCATGAAGTTCTTCTTCATCGTATTTGTCGCCAGACAAAAACTGTTCTTCAATCTTGGCAACATTCTCTTTAGTAATTTGCCATGAGTAGATCGCCTGTAGAGCGAATTGACGTGCGTTACGACGTGCGGCTGGTTTCACACTGGCCCCCATTAGGAATCAATTTCAGATAGTACATTAATCATTTCAAGTGCGCTTAGTGCAGCCTCTGCACCTTTATTACCAGCCTTGGTTCCTGCGCGTTCAATCGCTTGATCGATCGTATCAACAGTCAAAACACCAAATGCTACTGGAATGCTGAATTCCATAGACACTTGTGCTAGACCTTTGTTCATTTCACTACAAACATAGTCAAAGTGAGGCGTTCCACCGCGAATAACAGACCCTAGAGAAACAATAGCGTCGAATTTGCCAGTTTTAGCAACACGCTGAGCTACTAGAGGTAGTTCTACGGCACCTGGACAACGCACAACCGTGATGTTGTCTTCGCTTACTTGTCCGTGACGCTTTAGTGTATCGATCGCACCAGAAAGTAGGCTTTCGTTAATAAAACTGTTGAAACGAGAAATAACGATAGCAATTTTTGCATTTGGCGCTGGGAAGCCACCCTCGATCACTTTCATAAGCTTTCCTTTAACTCTATTTATAAGTGAAATATGTTCATCAAGTGAGAATCGCCGGATTCTAGCACAAATTTGTGAGCAATATCTAATGGAAATTGGAGGCAAATCACCGGTTCCTAGCCATTGACGAGTTGAGTGCGTAAAAGACTAGGAACTTATTGTTCGGTTGTTACTCGCAGACGTACTCAACCACGTTCAGACCAAAACCACCTAATGCGTGGTACTTTTTGTTGGTCGATGACAGAAGGCGCATATCATGTACACCGAGATCCGCAAGAATCTGTGAGCCCACACCAACACGGCGAGACGTGCCCTGTTTCTTAGCAAGCGTTGGTGCTTCACCTTTGTCTTGCGCTTCAAACATCTTCACACGATGAATAAGTAGATCGGTCGAATCTTCATGGCCAAGAACAACCAGCACACCACCTTCTTCACCAATGCGTTTCATTGCCTTATCTAGTGTCCAACTGCGCTCTGCGTTGCGATCGCTACGTAATAAATCAGTAAAGACATCTTGGAGGTGAACGCGAACCAATGGCGCTTTTTCTTTCAAATCGCCCTTGCACATTGCGTAATGCACTTGGTTATCAATGGTGTCTTTGTACGTGACTAACGTGAACTCGCCAAACTCTGTCGGTAACTTGCACTCTGCCACACGTTCAATCGTTGTCTCAGTGTTATTGCGGTACTCAATTAGGTCGGCAATAGTGCCCAATTTAATACCGTGCTTCTCTGCGAAGATCTCTAGATCAGGGCGACGAGCCATAGTGCCGTCGTCATTTAAGATCTCAACAATAACCGATGCTGGCTCTAAACCAGCAAGGCGAGCCAAATCACAGCCAGCTTCAGTGTGACCTGCGCGAGTCAGTACACCGCCGTCTTGAGCTGCGAGAGGGAAGATGTGACCAGGCTGCACCAAATCCGCAGCTTTGGCGTTTGGCGCGACTGCCGCTTGAACCGTACGTGCGCGATCCGCGGCTGAAATACCCGTCGTTACCCCTTCTGCCGCCTCAATAGAAACGGTAAAGTTGGTTGTGTATTGCGCATTATTGTCTTGCACCATTGGTGGCAGACCTAGGCTTTCGCAACGATCTTTGGTCATGGTTAAACAAATCAGGCCACGGCCATAGGTTGCCATAAAGTTGATGGCTTCCGGCGTAATATGCTCGGCAGCCATGATCAAGTCACCTTCATTCTCGCGGTCTTCATCATCCATTAGGATGACCATTTTGCCTGCGCGAATATCATCAATAATTTCTTGTGGCGTACTGATTGGCATAGTCTGTTATCCCGTTATTCTAAATTTGTTATTGCGACAGCAATGAAAAATCATGTTGCAGTGAATGCTAGTTAGGTCAATAGTTTGAGCTTTGCACCAAGCAAGTCAATGAATCTCGCGGTGTTCTGTGAGTCTGCTCTTTATCGCATGCCTCACGCAGCCACTCCCAAGACTTATGCAAAACCGTTTTGCTGTAAAAAGTCCATCGTGATACGAGACTCGGCCTTATCTTCTTGCTGTCCTTGCAGTAAACGCTCCATATAACGAGCAAGTACATCAACTTCTAAGTTTACTTTACGTCCCACTTGAAACTGGTCAATCGTAGTTTCTTCACTCGTATGAGGAACGATCGTCAGCTTAAAAGCATTTTTACGTAAGTCGTTGACGGTTAGGCTAATACCATCAACAGTAATCGAGCCTTTCTCTGCAACGTACTTGCTAATTTCCGCTGGCATTGCAACCCAAAACTCTATCGCACGGCCAACTAAATTGCGTTCGACAATTTCACCAACCCCATCGACATGGCCAGAAACGATATGTCCACCCAATCGCGTTGTTGGTAACATGGCTTTTTCTAGATTCACCTTATCGCCCACTTGGTATTCGGCAAACCCAGTTTTCTTCAAGGTTTCTAATGACAGATCAGCACTGTAATAGTGGCTTCCGAAGTCAACTACCGTTAAGCAAACACCATTGGTCGCAATGCTATCGCCTAACTTAACGTCTGACATATCAAGCGTCCCCGTTTCAACCGTGACGGTGATGTCTTCGCCCTTCGGCGTAATCGCAGCTAACTTGCCAACTGCTTCTACTATTCCTGTAAACATACTATTTCTTATCTAAGTTCATTACGTTTTATGGTGGCGGTGATGCGAATGTCTACCCCAACCATACGAACGTCTGTAATGTTTAAATCTATGACGTCAGCCATAGCGCTTAATCCTAAAGCACCGATAAGCCCCCAACCATCGCTGCCCATGAGTTTTGGCGCAAGGTAAACAATGAGCTCATCTACAAGATTAGCCTTTATCATCGCACTCGCTAGCGTAGCTCCAGCTTCAACCCATAAGTGATTGATGTGGTGCTCATCCGAGATACGCTTTAATGTTGTTGATAAGTCAATTTGGTCAGCGCTGTCCAATAGAGGGATACATTCTCCATCTGGGCTAACAATAACTCGCTCTCCATCGGTGTGGAACAGCTTGAGCGCATCCGTTAAATGGTTCTGACGGTCTAAGATTACACGTACTGGTTGACGAAGTTCTTCTCGTAAATACTGCGCTTGAACACTGGTAGGTAAGTCATCCCAACGCACATTGAGTGACGCATTATCATCAATCACCGTTTTGCTGGTAGAGAGAATGCCACCACTCATCGCTCTATAACGCTGCACATCTTGGCGGGCCGCAGGGGAGGTGATCCATTGGCTCTGCCCATTGCTAAGTGCACTTTGCCCATCCAAACTGGCCGCCATTTTTAATTGAACAAACGGCATGCCTGTACGCATATACTTTATAAAACCAGGGTTAAGGGCAAGGGCATCTTGCTCTAACAAGCCGATTTGTACTTCAACTCCGGCATCACGCAACATCTGGATGCCCCGCCCCGCAACTTTAGGGTTTGGGTCTACCATTGCGCAAACCACACGTGCCACTTTGGCTTTAATCAGCCCTTCGGCACATGGAGGTGTACGGCCGTAATGAGAGCAAGGTTCTAGCGTCACATAAGCGGTTGCACCAACTGCTTTTTCACCCGCCATGCGCATCGCGTGCACTTCGGCATGCGGCTCACCAGCGCGGTGGTGATAGCCCTCACCAACAATTTCTTCATCACGAACGATGACGCACCCCACATTTGGATTTGGGGCGGTGGTATAAATGCCACGTCTCGCTAACTTAATAGCTCGTGACATCATGGCGAAATCTAAATCAGAAAACGCTCTTTCAGGAGTATGTTGAGTCATGAGCTACTCAGTCTTCTAGGCGGGCAATCTCTTCGCCAAACTCGCGAATGTCTTCAAAGCTGCGGTAAACTGAGGCGAAACGGATATAAGCGACCTTGTCGAGCTCTTTGAGTTGGTCCATGACTAAATTACCAATCATTTCACTCGGAACCTCTCGCTCACCCGTCGCACGCAGTTGTGATTTGATCATACTGATCGCTAACTCTATAGAATCAGCACTCACTGGGCGTTTCTCTAAAGCGCGTTGAATACCGCCAACCATTTTATCTTCATCAAATGGTTCACGGTTGCCATTCGATTTGATCACTTTAGGCATCACTAACTCTGCGCTTTCAAACGTAGTAAAACGCTCGCTACACGCCAAGCACTGACGGCGACGTCGAACTTGATGGCCATCAGCCACTAAGCGGGAATCAATAACTTTGGTATCGTTCTCGGAACAAAAAGGACAATGCATATCACCTCCATATCTATACCAAAATAACCTCATGAGCAATCACGGATAACCACGCGTTCGTGGTTATACGAACTCTATTAAAGCTATTTGGGTATAACGCTTTCAAACCGAAATAAAAGCTCATGTAGTGTAGCGGAATTGGTATGTTAGACAAAACAAAAAGGGGCCCAAAGGCCCCTTTTTCACTCAAGATCTCGTTGAATGTGTTAACTGCGTGCTAAGTAATTCGCTTTACCAACCCACTTGTAGCTAGTTAGCTCTTCTAAGCCCATTGGACCACGGGCATGTAGCTTTTGCGTGGATACTGCGACTTCTGCGCCAAGGCCAAATTGCGCACCGTCTGTAAAGCGCGTTGAAGCATTCACATAAACCGCCGCCGAACCGACAGAATTGATGAACAGTTCTGAGTTTTCCAAACTATTGGTCATGATCGCATCTGAGTGGCTCGCGTTATGAACACGCATATGATCAATGGCATCTTTCACATCAGACACGACTTTTACACCAAGGGTGTAGCTCAACCATTCCGTATCAAAGTCACCTTCAACAGCATCGCGTACTTGTTTCGCTTGCTCCATGAGTTCTTTTGCTTTTGGCTCTGCCACGAACGTCACTTTTTCGTCCATACGCTCAACGATCATTGGTAGAAACTGTGCTGCAATTTTTTCATGCACGAGCAGCGTATCTAGTGAGTTACATGCTGATGGGCGTTGAACTTTCGAGTTTTCAACCACATTCAGGGATTTCTCTAGATCAGCGGATTCGTCGACAAAGATATGGCTAATACCAAAGCCGCCAATAATCACCGGAATCGTGCTGTTTTCTTTACACATTTTGTGTAGGCCAGCACCACCGCGTGGAATGATCATGTCGACGTAATCGTCCAGTTTAAGCAGTTGAGAGACTAGCTCACGATCTGGCTTTTCAATGTACTGAACCGAAGCGGCAGGAAGGTTCGCCTTTGCTAGCGCAGACTGAATAACCTTTACCAATTCCATATTCGAGAAAAATGTCTCTTTGCCGCCACGCAAAATGCTTGCGTTGCCGGTTTTCAAGCACAGCGCCGCAATATCAATAGTTACGTTAGGACGCGCTTCATAAATTACGCCCACAACACCCAGTGGTACGCGGCGGCGAGACAATGACATCCCATTTTCCAGTACCTTACTGTCGATTTCGCTGCCCACAGGATCGTTCAAGCTAATGACGTTGCGAACATCATTCGCAATTGCAGTCAATCGTTCTTCATTCAGCAAAAGGCGATCGAGCAGCGCATCGGTTAAACCCGCTTCACGGCCAAGTTCGATGTCTTTAGCGTTTGCCGCCAAAATAGCAGCGGAGTTTGCTTCTAGCTCATCAGCGATGATCGCTAAAGCTTGGTTCTTTTGCGCAGTTGACGCTGTCGCTAATTCGAAAGCTGCATCTTTAGCAGCTTTACCCATATTCGTTAAATCCACTTTGCTTCCCTCTAATTCTATTCCTGAATGACGACCAAATCATCGCGATGAATCACCTCAGAGCCATAATCATGCCCCAAAATAGAGATGATATCTTTACTGTGCTTACCAGTAATTTTAGTTAGGTCATCACTTGAGTAGGCGCTGATGCCACGAGCCACCAACTTACCGTGAGAATTTGTTACACGCGCCACTTCACCTCGAGCAAAGTCACCACTTACTTTGATTACCCCTTTAGCAAGTAGGCTACTGCCCTTACCGACCACAGCATTTACCGCACCGTCATCAATAATGATGTCGCCCGATGCCGCAGGTCCCGCCAGAATCCAGCGTTTACGGTTTTCTAAAGCTTCAGCGCAAGGTAGGAAGCGTGTGCCTTGTGGCTCTGCACTCAAAGAGTCAAAGATAACATTCGGTGCACTACCGGCAGCAATAATAACCTCGATACCAGCGCGGCGAGCGATGTCTGCGGCTTGCAGCTTCGTTGCCATACCGCCTGTACCCAATGTTGTACCACTTCCTCCTGCGATTTTACGCAGCGTATCGTCGATGGTTTTTACTTCCTTGATCAGCTCTGCGTTCGGGTCTTTACGAGGGTCAGCAGTAAACAGACCTTTTTGGTCAGTTAAAAGCAAGAGCTTATCTGCGCCACACAAAATGCCCACCAAAGCGGAAAGGTTGTCGTTATCGCCCACTTTAATCTCACTGGTCGCAACGGCATCATTTTCGTTTACGATAGGAATAATATCGTTCGCAACGAGCGCATTGATGGTGTCACGTGCGTTTAGGAATCGCTCGCGATCTTCTAAATCAGCACGAGTTAGTAGCATTTGGCCGATCTTGATACCGTAAATACCAAACAAAGACTCCCATGTTTGAATCAAGCGACTTTGCCCCACCGCCGCAAGTAATTGTTTACTCGCCATCTCGTTGGGCAATGCGGGGTAACCAAGATGCTCACGGCCTGCTGCAATAGCACCAGACGAAACCATTACCACTGAATGGCCTTGTTTTTTAAGCTCAGCACACTGGCGCGCTAACTCAACCATGTGAGCACGGTCGAGTGCCAGAGTGCCGCCTGTCAGCACACTTGTACCCAGTTTCACAACGACAGTTTGTGGTTGTGAAACAACTGCATTTTGTTGATTCGTTGTCATGATGTCTTCTGAAGTGAAAAACAAATAAAGAGAGGATGTTTTAACAATCAAAGAGGGAATTAACAAGAGAAAAGGTGCGTTTTCGCACCTTTTTGTTTGGTATTAAATGAAAACAACCAAATTAAGCGAAATCGAAAGACTCCGTGTGATATTCGACTTCTAATTTGAAGTGTTCTTCTAAAGTATCAACCAGCTTTTGATGGAATGTGCTCTGCGTCAGATACACTTCCTCTACCGCTTTTTTAGGCAGGGCTTCAGATACCCATTGCCCTTCTTTGTTGTACTTGCCGATATGATATTTGGCAGTAAAGCCTCCTTCGATGGATTCTAAATCCATCCACCAGCCCCAAAATTCACGCTTCTCAGGCGATTTTTTGTCGTCTACACAAACAGATAGACAATCAAAATAATAGCGCCCTTCTTGCGATTGTGGTTCGCGCAGGTAAGGCCCTATCGCCTTCAACTTTGACATCAAGCGAAAGTGAGTCGGGCCCTGAGTCGTCTCTGACATATGAATCTCCGTTTTCATAGTTAAAAGTAAACACCCAAGAATGATTATTATTTTTAATTATCATGAGCTTATTTTTTGCTCAGATATATCACTTTTAACTAATTTAGGAGAATTGTCACCCTAATAATTCATCTTCTAGCCACTTTATGGCTAAATCGAGGGATTGCTCATATCCTTTTGTAATCGTTTTGGAACTGATTTTTTTCGCTCTGCCATACTGGCTAAACAGCGCGACGAGTTGGTTATCACTGTGTGGAGACACCGGATCGCCTTCAAGGCTCAAAGCTAAAATAGGTACTTTAGTTTTTCTACTGCTCAAGAAGCCCTGAACCTTCAATGACCAGGCCATCATCTGGCCCGCCATGCTATTAATATCAACCGCGCTTTTCCCTAAGCGAGAAGCCAACAGATCCAGATACATCTTCGGCATTTTTTGCAGCTTCTCAGGGGAAGTAAAAATATCATGTACGGGTGCGCCGAGGGCTACACAAGCTTTGATCTTCTCTTGCTCAACAAAAGAGAGTCGGATCATGGCATTACCACCAAAACGAAATCCAACTAACCCCACTTTGTGATGATCCACCCAAGGCAATGAATACAGCTCATTTAGTACCGCTTGGTGCAGACAGCTTGAGTTCTCAGTCAAAGGCCAGTGAGAACTGTGCCCCACCGAAGGCATGTCGACCGTCAACATTGCAATATCTCGCGGTGCAAGATGATTGCGGAACAAACGCCACATGTCGGTTTGTAACGTATCGAGACCAGCGCTCACCATCACCACAGGCAGTTGCTTGTCGGTTCTTGGCAAATGAAGGTTCGCGATGATTTTGCGATTTTGGTAAGGCACTTCAATTTGCTTGATGGTGTACTTGGTCTTCTCTGCGCCGTCAGAGTACGCTTTGTTTGCCAGCACTTGAGCCTGCAAGGCCAAATTATCATTCTTCAGATGTGGGTAGCCTGCGATACTAAAACACAAAGAAGCAGTGAAGAGTTCATCGGCGGCCTCCTCACCTTGCATTTCATTTGAACGCTTCTGATGCTCCATGCCGAGCTTAATCCACTCAAATGTCCAGTTGCCGTTGTGGTATCCCATTACGGTGTCTAACCAATCATCATTGGTTCGAGAGTGGGAAGAAGAAGCGATTTTAGAAAGCACACCTTCCATCTCTATCGGAGACAACCCTTGCCAAGCCCATTGCAAGCGGCGCAAATGACGATACCAAGCACGATCACCCTGCGCCTCTCGCTCATCAAGTATTTTTTGACTGGTCGGCATGTACTGGGTAAGCGCAGAGGTTTCTTTTGCTTGCTTATGTTTCACGAACAAAGTTTCGGAAAGATTTTTACTGACGTCTTCAGACATAGGAAGAACCTTAGGCTATTAGCATGAGTTGTTATGATAATAAAAAAAATGCCCCTATACAGGGGCATTTCTCAATATTCTTTAATAGCGTTTATTTTTGCTTGCGGTTTACAGGCTCAGCGTACTGGATTGACATATCCCAAGGTTGTTCAATCCAAGTGTCTTGCGCGATATCTACCACATAATCATCTAGCAACGCTTTGCCTGAAGGTTTTGCACACACAGCGATCATCTTCGCTTTTGGATACATCTCACGTAGTTTGCGCGCCGTATCACCACTGTCTACTAGGTCTTCAACGATTAGGTAACCTTCACCATCGCCTTCAGGTGCTTTTAGTACCGTCATATCGCGCTGATGATCATGGTCGTAGCTTGAAATACAGATTGTATCAACGTAACGAATACCCAGTTCACGAGCCAAGATAGCGCCAGGAACCAAACCACCGCGGCTTACCGCCCAAATCCCTTTCCATTGCTCAGCTGGCATTTGTTTTTCAGCCAGTTCACGGCAGTAAGTCTGCATTGCATCCCAAGTGATAATGAATTTTTTACTCATTGTAATAACCTAATAATTTGAAAATATGCATCCTCAAAATCTAGTGAACTCACTCAAAAGCGGAATGCTCACTGACCTCTCCAAAAACGTATGGAGATGAGGATTTCAAGCTGCGCAAACGATTATTCTACCGAAACACACCGCTAATACCAACGGTGATATCAAAATTCTCTGCCTATTCCGCAGAAAAACCGTCTTAAGTGAACAACGTGAAAAAAGAAAAAGCCAGCGTGAATAAATCCACACTGGCTTTTTGCTCGAGAAATTAACCGACGAGGTATTTGACGATGAAGATGGCAGACATCACCCACACACTCATCGACACTTCACGGCCCTTGCCGCTGAATAATTTGATCGCCGAGTACGCGATAAAGCCTAACGTAATACCCTCTGCAATCGAGAACGTTAACGGCATCACCAAACAAGTCACAACAACTGGTGATGCTTCCGTTAGGTCACGCCAATCAATGCTTACCAGCCCAGACAACATCAAAATCGCGACATAGAACAGAGCGCCGGATGTTGCATAAGCAGGGATCATTCCTGCTAGTGGTGAAAACAATAGAGCAAGTAGGAAGAGCACACCAACAACCACTGCTGTTAGACCAGTACGACCACCAGCCGCCACACCAGAAACACTCTCAATGTAAGATGTGGTGTTTGAGGTACCAAGTAGTGCACCTACTGACGTTGCCGTTGAGTCTGCAAGTAACGCTTTGTTTAAACGCGGGATGTTGCCATTCTCATCCGTGAGGCCTGCTTTTTGAGAAACGCCAACTAGCGTACCTGCGGTATCAAACAAATCGACAAATAGGAAAGCAAACACAACGGAAATCATGCCAACTTCAAACAAACCAGAGAAATCCAGTTGCATGAAAGTGGGTGCAATGCTTGGTGGCGTTGACATAATGCCGCTCCACTGCACATCACCAAATAGAAGGCCAAGCGCTGTAACACCAAGAATGGCGATCATCACCGCACCTTTCACACCACGGTGAACAAGCGCGATAGTAAGGAAGAAACCAATCGCAGCCAATACAGATGGCAATGATGTGATGTCTCCCATAGAAACTAATGTCGCGGGGTTATCAACGACGATGCCTGCATTTTTTAATGCGATAAATGCTAAGAAAAGACCGATACCGGCTGAAATACCAGTTCGAAGAGAATGCGGGATCGAGTTAATAATCCACTCACGGATCTTAAATATACTCAAAAGAATAAACAGCAGGCCTGAAACAAACACCGCCGCTAACGCAACTTGCCACGTATAGCCCATTCCCAACACAACAGAGTAAGTGAAAAATGCGTTCAGCCCCATTCCTGGTGCTTGTGCAATTGGGTAGTTGGCAACAAATCCCATGATGAAACAGCCGATAGCGGCCGCAAGACAAGTTGCAACAAAAATGGCACCACGGTCCATACCGGTATCCGACAGGATCGCTGGGTTTACAAAAATAATGTAAGCCATGGTTAGGAAGGTGGTAACACCTGCAATGATCTCAGTGCGCACATTTGTGCCATTGTCACTGAGCTTAAAAAGCCTCTCGAGCATGATCGAATCCTGTAAAGGTAAAAAGTAAACGGTTGCGTAATCGATTGGCGGGAATTATAAAGTTATCAAATAGCAAATTCTAGATAGAATCTTCACTCTAATGCGATTTTTTTCTTTGGATATGAAACCCATTCGCTAATTCTTAAAAGCAAAACAGAAAATATATTCTTATAAAACAACAACTAATAATTATTGCTCAGAACCCAACAACAGAATAAAAACTGAACAATGTACTAAACTTTCAAATAGAAACTGGGCGTTTTAAGCGTCATATCTAGGTGGATTTGACGGGGAAGTCGATAAAACTGAAGAACAGAGAATAGAACCCAGCCTTGATGGCAGAAAATGTGTCAGAAAGAAAAAGTGGAGATAAAAAAACGCCACCCAATTTGGGTGGCGGCGAATCATGTCAGCACTATCACTGAAAAAAAATTCCAATTTATAGGGGTGAACAAACTGTTCGAGTCACATGCGTTGACTTCACTTAGTAGCCAAAGCTTGTTGGGTATACAAAGTTGCCGGTGTAAACAGACTTGCTATTCCAGAACATTGTACTTGGTAAACCTTTCATAACTATCACCTTTTAAATCAATTAAACATTCGTTGATTTCTCGGTTCCTTGGAGGCGATAAAACGGACTCATCCTTTGAGCATTTCATTCTTCTCTCAGAAGCTGGTTACAAATATACCACCAAGAAATTTAATTACAAGCATTTTAGTGACTAGAATCACAAAAAATATATAAATTGACCTTCATCAAAGTTTAAATGTAATTAAATTACAGCTTTGTGAATTAAAAAATAAAGCCACTTTCAGAATGTATGATAAAGAACACATAGTGCCTGTTATTGTGTTCACAAACTGTGACAGTTCTGAGAGAAATCCTTGTGCACGCGACTACTCGTACTCCTTATCTGGTGGTATGCTAAACGGCAATTTGAAGGCCAAATCGTCTAGCATTTAATGCTATCTCGACAATATTTTTACGGTATATATTTGGCAAAGCACATCAAAAGGAGTCCTCCGTGTCTGAGTTCCATTCTGAGATCAGTACCTTATCACCTGCTCCACTTTGGCAGTTTTTCGATAAGATTTGTTCTATCCCTCACCCATCTAAACATGAAGAAGCATTAGCACAGTACATTATCAACTGGGCAACAGAGCAAGGCTTTGACGTTCGCCGTGATCCAACCGGTAACGTGTTCATCAAAAAGCCCGCGACACCTGGAATGGAAAATAAGAAAGCTGTTGTACTTCAAGCACACATCGACATGGTGCCGCAGAAAAACGAAGACACCGAACACGACTTCACCAAAGATCCAATCCAACCTTACATCGATGGCGAATGGGTAACGGCGAAAGGCACGACGCTTGGTGCAGATAACGGGATTGGTATGGCTTCTTGCCTTGCTGTATTGGCATCTAAAGACATTAAGCACGGCCCAATCGAAGTTCTGCTGACGATTGATGAAGAAGCAGGCATGACTGGCGCATTTGGTCTTGAGGCTGGTTGGTTAGAAGGTGAGATCCTTCTAAACACAGACTCTGAACAAGAAGGCGAAGTCTACATGGGTTGCGCCGGTGGTGTTGATGGCACCATGACTTTCGATATTTCTCGAGAAGCAACACCTGCAGGTTTCGTAACACGCCAACTGACGCTGAAAGGCCTAAAAGGTGGTCACTCAGGTTGTGACATTCACACAGGTCGCGGTAATGCCAACAAATTACTTGGTCGTTTCCTCGCCGGTCATGCGCAAGAGCTTGATTTACGTTTGGTAGAATTCCGTGGTGGTAGCTTACGTAATGCAATCCCTCGCGAAGCGTTTGTCACTGTCGCTCTTCCTGCTGAAAACCAAGACAAACTTTCAGAGTTGTTCGATCACTACACTGATCTGCTTAAAACTGAGCTGGGTAAAATCGAAACAGGTATCGTAACCTTTAATGAATTGCTTGCTAGTGACGCACAAGTATTTTCAATCGCCGATCAGCAACGCTTCATTGCCGCACTTAACGCTTGTCCAAATGGTGTCATGCGCATGAGCGACGAAATTGAAGGTGTGGTCGAAACGTCACTGAACGTTGGCGTGATCACTACTGAAGAAAATAAAGTGACAGTTTTGTGTCTGATTCGCTCTTTGATTGACTCTGGCCGCAGCCAAGTTGAGAGTATGCTACGTTCAATTGCTGAATTAGCAGGCGCACAAATTCAGTTCTCAGGTGCTTACCCTGGCTGGAAGCCAGATGCAGATTCCGAGATCATGGCAATTTTCCGTGATATGTATGAAGGCATTTACGGTCATAAGCCGAACATCATGGTCATCCATGCTGGTCTTGAGTGTGGCCTATTTAAAGAACCATACCCACACATGGATATGGTTTCTTTCGGTCCAACAATAAAATTCCCTCACTCACCAGATGAGAAAGTGAAGATTGATACTGTTCAGTTGTACTGGGATCAGATGGTAGCGCTTCTAGAGGCAATTCCAGAGAAAGCGTAATTCAATCACGAAATACAACAAAGGGTGCTTTACGGCACCCTTTTTTGTTTGGCTGGACCAATTTACACGCGATTTTGCGTATAAGCAGCTAGCTCATCCATTGAGGTTTGTGCAACGACCTCGCCATCAATGTAGTAAGTGACAAACTCACCATCGCGCACACCCATGAGTGTCGCCTTCTCGCCGTTATTGTAAGTAATATCCATTTGAACAGTATTCTCATCGATTTGCTGCATATGGCCCTGCTCAATAACACGGTTATTCGCTAACGGTGCAATTGGCGCCGTCGTTAACGATTTATCTAACTGGTGGTTTACATCAATGTAAGTATCCATCTTTGTATCGAAGATATGTGGCTTACCATTTAAAGGGTTCTTACCCGTCCAAAACTCTAGAGAGTTAAACACGATGTAGTCCGCTGCGATTGCGACACCATAAACAGGTGCTAAAAGCATGTTTAGACCACCTCGAGCGTAACGGTTATCTACAGCTTTCAAGTTAAACCCCATGACATAACCTGTCACGGCATTACTGCCAACGCAACCTGAAAGTGAAACTGCTACAGCAGTCAATGCACCAATTTTAGCAATTGCCTTTTTCATCAAAACCTCTAGTTAGAAATGTTAGACCTCAAATTCGGCGCGGATATTATCGGATAAAAAGTAGGGTTAAAAGTCCGTTTTTTTGTCCCTCATTATCAGTATTATTTTTAATACAGTCACATTTTTTAAGCCTATGATTGCTCTTCCTTCTGTACCTCTCGTTATGTATTAAACTGATAGAAAAGATCATATTGAAAACAAAAACTTCACACATGCTGAGGTTTCGCGCATGACGATTAAAGTAATTTGTCGTGTCCTTAATGAGAATGATTAGTGCGATTTTGCAGCAATTGTTACATTGCTGATAACGCATTTGACAGAGATGGTTTATGGCCAGAAGTAAAAAAAGCAAAGTGTTTGAGCTCTTAGGGCATCAAATACAACCAGGACAACGATTAGAGATCGAATTTGAAGCAGCGAAGCTATACACACATTCGCCTTTATCTATTCCCGTGGAAATCATCCATGGGAAACAAGAAGGGCCTGTGTTAATGGTGAATGCTGCTATCCATGGTGATGAGCTTAATGGCGTAGAAATCGTTCGTCAGATCATTAACCAACTGGATCCACAAAAACTGAAAGGCACTGTCATTGCAGTACCTATCGTTAACGTTTTTGGTTTCATCCATAAATCACGGTACTTGCCCGATCGACGAGATCTCAACCGTTGTTTTCCTGGCAGTGAAAAAGGCGCGCTTGCATCTCGAATGGCACACGGCTTCTTTAACAACATAGCCAAACGTTGTGACTACATTTTGGATCTGCACACTGGGGCCATTCACCGCACGAACTTGCCACAGATTCGCGCAAACTTAAGCAACCCAGAAACTCTGCGTATTGCTCAGGCGTTTGCGACGCCAGTGATTGTTGATTCAGCATTGCGTGATGGCTCTTTACGCAGTGAAGCAGAAAAATGTGATATCCCCGTGCTAACCTACGAGGCTGGCGAAGCATTGCGTTTTGATCCACTGTCAATCAGCGCTGGTGTACTCGGGGTTCGGCGTGTAATGCAAGCCATTGGCATGCTGCGCGCTAGCCGAAAAAAGCTGCCTGAGCCTATCATAGCGAAGTCCACCAGCTGGGTTCGTGCGTCAGGTAACGGTATTTTGCGTACTGTCGTTAATCTGGGAGACAAAGTGGAACAGGGTGAAACTCTCGCCTATATCAGCTCTCCTCTTGGACATGATGAGGTAGAGCTCAAAGCGCCAAAGCGTGGCTTGGTGATCGGTCAACAAACTTTGCCACTGGTTAATGAAGGCGATGCGATCTTCCACCTCGCTTACTTCAACCAAGGTGATGATTCGGTAGAACAAGCCGTTGAAAGTTACATTGAAGGACTGACCGAGTTCGATGTCGAGCCACTGACTACCGGACAGATCCCGTTAGAAACTCAGTAATTCCTACCAAGTACGCACTTGATTAGCTCGAAAGGAGCAACAGTGCTCGCACCATCTTGTTTAAAAGCCAATGAGCTCAGCGTCCATGATGCTGGGCTTTTTGTTTTCTGTAAGCTAACGATACTCATCGTAGTTTCCACGAATGGATAAAAAACTTTACAAGCCATCGCAAAAACACATTTGATAATTAATCTCATTATCATTTATTAATCGTAATAATGTTCTTATAATCCGAGCTTCATAAAAACACTATAAATCATCAATATGAAACGATTAAAAAGTCATCCATTCAAAGTAAATCTCATTTCACTAACTTTGCTCTTCCCTCTTTATTCATATGCCGAGACAACGCCAAATGAAGAACTTGAAGTCATCGGTGTGCGTTATGCCAAACCTATTACCATTGCTGAGCCTGCGCAAACCACCATTGATTGGTCAGAGATTGAAGAGCAACAGTACTCTAATTTTGCCTCAATGATCGATGCCGTTCCGGGCGCATCATTAGATGGTGGCGGTCGTTCTGGTGGCGAACGTATTAACATTCGTGGTTTTGATGATCCAAGCGATATCGCCGTATTTGTCGATGGCGCTCCTATTGGCTTTCAACAATACCGCTACGGAACTTTCTTTTTTGATCCGTTCTTGATTGGTGAAGCAGAAATTATCAAGGGCGCGCACGACTATCGAGCACTCAACGGAAAGTTTGGTGGCTCAATTCGTATTAAAACCAAGAGTGTCGATGACCTACTGTACGGCAATAGAAACTTTGGTGCTCGCATCTCAAGTGCATATAACACCAACGGCGATGAGAATGCTTACACGCTAACACTCTATGGTAAAAACGATGCTGGTTTTTATTTTCTAGCGAATGGCTCTGTAAAAGATTCTGATGACATTAAAGTCGGTGGTGGTGAAACGCTGGATTACTCAGGTTACGAGCAAGAAAACATGCTCGTAAAAGTCGGTTATGAAAACAACGATCACGAGTTTGAAATTAGCCACACTCGCTACAAAGATGAAGGTCGTAAACCTTGGGCTAACCGCCGCGGAAAAATGCCTAACATCACTGAGTACAACATCAAGAAATACGGATCATTAGAAAAAGCCAAATACGCATACACCGTCGATAATAAATACACGGATAACACCACGACCATCTCTTACCACTACATGCCGACTAACCCGTATATTGATTTCAATATCAAAATGGCACGTTCTGAAAACGATCGTCACTGGGTTCGCCCTGACGTGGCATTCGAGAAAATGTTCGTTTCTGTTGGCAGTTACGGTCACGAGTCTTGGTTGAGTTACGAGCGTGACTATGTTGATGTGTTTAACCAAGCGCAGTTCGGAGACCACACTCTAGTGACAGGGCTTCAATATCAAAAAACCGATAGAGACTCATTAGTATTCAACGCATCATACGACAGTAATGAAGCCAAAAACTACGGTTGGTATACCCCTTACTACGAACCATCTGGCACTCAGTCAATTTATGCGGCTTACATTGCTGATCACTATCAAGCAACAGACCGTTTAACCATCACACCTTCTCTGCGTTACGAATACATCAAGAGTGAAGGAAAAGGGAACGCCGCGCCGGATTATAATGATCCAGCCGCCGGACATGACTACGGTGAAACGACGCATAAAGGCTTTAGCCCACGTTTGGATATCGACTTTGATGCGACCAATAATACGCGTTTAAACGCATCCTACGCCTACGCTTTAAAAGCACCAACCGTTGATAACATCTACTCAGTGCAATATGCGCGAGCTACCGCTACGGCTACTGCTTTGAATCTGGACGTGTCTCGTATCCATGCTTATCAAGCAAGCGTTATCAACTTAACGGAAGGGCTGGTGAACTCTCGCGATAACCTCGCAACAGAGTTAACTTTGTTCTATAACGATGTTAGCGACACAGTTGATATACGAACGGGCGAAAACCTCGACAAAAATACTACTGAGTTACAAAGCTGGAATACAAACCTAGATGGCTTTAAAAACTACGGCTTTGAGCTAATTTCACAATACCGGATTGAAGATTTCTACAGTAATTTCTCAGCAAGTTACATTCGCGGCAAAAACAAAGGCAGTCTATCTGACTCCACAGGTTCAGATGATGATCACCCTGATGTACCGCCATTAAACATTAATCTGGGTTTAGGTTACGAATGGATTCCTGGTTTACGTACTGGCTGGGAAGTCCGTTGGTATGATGCGCAAACCAAAACCAAGGCAAGCGGTAACAATTTAAAAGTGAAATCGCCAAGTGAGCAATACACGCTACAAAACGCTTACGTGGTTTGGGAAATACAACAAGTCGAAGGCTTGAGCGTTGGCGCGGTTGTGAAAAACTTAACTGATCGTTACTACGAAGCATACCTGTCTAATGGCGTGCCTTCGCCTGGTCGCGAAGTCAAACTGCACCTCACTTATCAATACTAACCATACCTAAAAGATGCAGGGCAGACATTAACTGCCCTGTTATATCGTATCCAATGGCCATAATTGCACGCCGTTTTATTTATCAGTATTATCATTTCCTTTTGCTTGCATACACATTATGAACAATCTAAAAACACGGCTTCTTCTGATTTGCCTCTTCCCTGTAGGTAGCCTAGCGCAAGCTTCTGAGAACATTGCAGACTACTTACAAGAACAAAGCAGGCACCAAGTTTCAGAAGATTTTTACGCACAGCCAACAGCAAATAACTTGAATCTAGATGCAAAAACTAACTCTTTAACTTGGCACGAAGATGGTAAGCTGGATCACTGCCGTTACGCCAAGCAGCCCAAAGACGTCGCAACACATTTCGACTACGGTGAAGCAAACGATCTATCTGACGGCTTACAACACTTTGATTTACCAGAGAGACATTCTGCAAAGGTCAAATCAACACATCGCACTTATGCTAATAACCCTCACCTTCTTCCTGGCAATAAACAATTTGCAGCCCCTGAAGACGGTACGTTTAGCCTGTCCGTATCGTCGGATTGTTTTTAAGTCGATACAATAAAAAATGCCCTGAGACAAAGCTCAGGGCATTTTCACTTTTTGTTTGATGGGTGACGTAACCATCTCACCGACTTGAATCTATTCTTCGTCAGCGTCTACTTCAGCGTCACGTGCTTTGCGGGCTTCTTCTTTACGAACTTTTGCCGCTAGTTGTTCTGCTTCACGCTCTTGACGTTGCGCTGCTTTACGCTCGTTACGAACCACTTGGTTTTGGATAAAACCAGCCAGTTCTTGTTCAGCCCAAGCTTGTGCTTTCTCTTCGCTGTCAAAGCCAGTTTCACGCTTTGATACTACAGTCTTACGAGATGTCACTTGGCGAGTGATTTCTGCGCTCCAGCCGTTACGTTTTTCAGTGACGCGGATAGCAAATTTTGGATTCTTAGACATTTCTTTCATTTCCTAAGGGATTTAGGGATCAATCAGGGATTCGGTCAACTTGATAACTCCATCTAAGCTGAGCTGTTTAACACCATCCCTTGGTAAGCGCGGTATTAGAGCATAAAAGTAATCTAAACGCTGCAAGTTTTTTATGCGAGATAATAGATGACAAAGAAGAGACAGAACAAAGCAACGTTTCGCCTAGTCACGAGAAAGAGCGACGAAGAAAAAAGAGTGATAAGAAAAAAGAAAGCGCTGGTCTCTCAACCAACGCTTTACTTAAGCTAGATTAACCTTTGGTTAATTAACCGATATTCTTACGGGCATTTTGGAACATACGCATCCAAGCGCCATTTTCACCCCAACCTTCCGGAGCCCAAGAGTTTGCAACTGTGCGGAATACGCGCTCTGGGTGAGGCATCATGATAGTTACGCGACCGTCTGCTGTTGTTAAACCGGTAATCGCGTTTGGCGAACCGTTCGGGTTGTTCGGGTATTGTTGTGTTGGGTTGCCGAGGTTATCCACGTAACGAACCGCAACCGTACCTGATGCCTCGATCGCTGCTAGGTGCTCTGCATCACGTACTTCTACACGCCCTTCTCCGTGGGAAACCGCGATTGGCATGCGCGAACCTGCCATACCGTCAAAGAATACAGAATCAGATTTCTGCACTTCAACTAGGCTAAATCGCGCTTCAAAACGCTCAGATTCGTTGCGCACAAAACGTGGCCACAAGTCTGCACCCGGGATAAGTTCTTTCAGGTTTGATAGCATCTGACAACCGTTACATACACCTAAAGAGAACGTCTCTTCACGGTTGAAGAAGGCTTGGAACTGTTCACGAGCTTGTGCGTTAAACAGGATAGACTTAGCCCAGCCTTCACCCGCACCTAGTACGTCGCCGTAAGAGAAGCCACCACAAGCTACTAGGCCATGGTATTCATCCAGAACGGCTTGACCCGTTAGGATATCACTCATATGAATGTCGGTTGCTTCAAAACCTGCGCGGTCAAACGCTGCTGCCATTTCAACGTGGGAGTTAACACCCTGCTCACGTAGAATCGCCATCTTAGGTTTAGCACCTTTCGCAATGTACGGTGCTGCAACGTCTTCATTTACGTCGAAGCTGAGCTTAACGTTTAGACCCGGGTCAGAGTTGTCTTTCTTAGCTTCGTGCTCTTGGTCAGCACACGCTGGGTTATCACGTAGACCTTGCATCTTATGCGTTGTTTCAGCCCAGATAACGCGTAGTTCGGTACGTGAGCGTTCAAGCACAACTGCATCACCAGAAGAGATAATAAAGTCGTCTGAAGCGTTAACTGAACCAATCACATGTGAACATGCCTCTAAGCCGTTTGCCGCCAGAGTAGATAGAACTGAATCCAGATCATCATTCTTAACTTGAACAACCGCACCTAGCTCTTCGTTAAATAGAACGGCTAGCGCATCATCACCCAGCTCTGCGATGTTCGCTTTTACGCCACAGTGACCCGCGAACGCCATCTCAGCCAGTGTAACAAATAGACCGCCGTCGCCCTTATCGTGGTAAGCCACTAGCTTGTCATCACGTACTAACGCTTGCATTGCATCAAAGAAGCCTTTTAGCTGCTCAGCGTTATCTACGTCAGCAGGTTTGTCACCCAGCTGTTTGTATACTTGTGCCAATGCTGTCGCACCTAAGCGGTTTTTGCCGTTACCCAAGTCAACAAGAACTAGAGAAGTATCGCCTTTGTCAGAGCGTAGTTGTGGAGTCACGGTCTTACGTACGTCTTCCACACGACCAAATGCCGTGATAACTAGCGACAGTGGAGAAGTGACTTCTTTACTCTCGCCGTTCTCTTCCCACTTGGTTTTCATCGACATGGAGTCTTTACCAACTGGGATAGTCAAACCTAATGCAGGACAGAGCTCTTCACCCACCGCTTTGACTGCTTCATAAAGACCTGCATCTTCACCTGGGTGACCCGCTGGCGACATCCAGTTCGCAGACAGTTTAATGTGTTTAATATCACCGATGTCTGTTGCCGCAATGTTCGTTAGTGACTCACCAACCGCTAGGCGAGCCGATGCACCAAAGTCTAGTAATGCCACTGGCGTGCGCTCACCCATCGACATTGCTTCGCCGTGGTAAGTGTCATAGCTTGCCGCTGTTACTGCACAGTTTGCTACTGGTACCTGCCAAGGGCCAACCATTTGATCACGAGCAACCAGACCCGTTACTGTTCGGTCACCGATAGTAATTAGGAATGTTTTTTCTGCAACCGCTGGAAGACGAAGTACGCGATCCACCGCTTCATTAAGCTCAATACCATCACGAACAATGGCAGGGCTTTCCACCTTTAGTGTGGTTGCGTCGCGGTGCATCTTCGGTGGCTTACCAAGCAGGATATCCATTGGCATATCGATTGGCGTATTGTCGAAGTGAGAATCTTCTAGCGTTAGATGACGCTCTTCAGTTGCCACACCCACCACTGCATATGGTGCGCGTTCACGCTTACAGATTGCATCGAATGCTTCCATGTTTTCTGGCGCTACCGCAAGAACGTAACGTTCCTGTGATTCATTACACCAAATTTCTAGCGGACTCATGCCCGGCTCATCGTTTGGTACATCGCGTAATTGGAACTGACCGCCACGCTCACCGTCGTCGACAAGTTCAGGCAATGCGTTAGAGATACCGCCCGCACCCACATCGTGGATAAATGCGATTGGGTTGTCGTCGCCTAGCTGCCAACAACGGTCGATCACTTCCTGACAGCGACGCTCCATCTCTGGGTTTTCACGCTGTACTGAAGCAAAGTCCAGATCTTCTGCTGACTGACCAGACGCCATTGAGGACGCCGCGCCACCACCAAGACCGATGTTCATTGCCGGACCACCAAGTACGATTAAACTCGCACCCACTGGAATTTCTTTCTTCTGCACGTGTTCGTCACGAATGTTACCCATACCACCAGCAATCATGATTGGTTTGTGGTAACCACGGATTTCTTCACCCGCGTGAGAGGTCACTTTTTCTTCGTAAGTACGGAAGTAACCCAATAGATTTGGACGACCAAATTCGTTGTTGAATGCCGCGCCGCCTAGAGGACCTTCAAGCATGATTTCTAGCGCGTTAACAATACGACCTGGCTTGCCAAAGTCAGTTTCCCACGGCTGTTCAAAACCAGGAATACGTAAGTTAGAGGTTGTAAAACCAACCAGACCCGCTTTTGGCTTACCGCCGATACCCGTCGCACCTTCGTCACGGATCTCACCGCCTGAACCAGTCGATGCGCCCGGCCATGGAGAGATTGCCGTTGGGTGGTTGTGCGTCTCTACCTTCATCAAGATGTGTGCATCTTCATGGTGGTAAGTGTATTGACGAGATTTAGGGTCTGGGAAGAAACGACCCGCTTTAGAGCCCGTCATAACGGCCGCGTTGTCTTTGTATGCAGACAGCACATAGTCAGGTGTCGTTTCGAACGTGTTTTTGATCATTTTGAACAGAGACTTAGGTTGATCTACCCCGTCGATAGTCCAATCTGCGTTAAAAATTTTGTGGCGACAGTGCTCTGAGTTCGCCTGAGCAAACATCATCAATTCAATGTCGTTTGGGTTACGCCCAAGCTTAGTAAAGTTCTCTACTAAGTAATCAATTTCATCTTCTGCGAGTGCCAAGCCAAGGGAAACGTTTGCTTCTTCAAGCGCAAGACGACCGCCCGCTAAGATATCAACATGCGCCACTGGCTTAGGCTCTGCGACTGTAAACAGCGCTGACGCAGCTTCAAATTCTGTAAAGACCGTTTCCATCATGCGGTCATGAATTAACGCTTTGACAGCGCCAACTTGAGCTTCTGATAGAACAACTGAAGATTCGACATAATAAGCCGTACCGCGCTCTAGACGTTTCACTTTATCCAAGCCACAGTTAACAGCGATATCGGTAGATTTAGAAGACCAAGGCGAGATAGTGCCTGGACGAGGCGTAACAAGAAGTAGAAGACCTTCTGGCTCATGCTCTTCGATGGTTGGGCCGTAAGTTAGTAACTTTTCAAGTTTTTCTAACTCTTGGTCATCAAGGTCAGACTTTAGATCGGCAAAGTGCATAAACTCGGCATAAATGCCAGTTACAGGCAGATCTTGTTCACGACAAAGTTCCAGTAGTTTATTAACACGAAACTCAGAAAGAGCTGGGGAGCCACGCAAAATTCTCATGTGCTTAGGTCTCTTATGCAATTGATTAAGGTGATATTGGAATAAATTCAGACACTTAAAATAAGCCCTGTCGAACCTATGCCGATTCCACCTCGTCATTGCGAGCGCATTATATAGCAATTGTTTTTGTGATGTAACATCAAAAGCAACCGTTTGCGTCATTTTTTTTGTCAAATTTGAATTACGACTAAAATGTCGATAAAACACACAATGTCACGCTATAAGTGTGTGATTCACTTTGCCCCATGAGCTCGCTTTGATATAAAGGCAAATAGAAATTTCCTAAGATGTACCTATTAATGCAAATAAGCCAGCTCAACCGACTCAAGCGCAGCGCCCTAATTTTTGTTTCTGTGCTACTACTCTCTGCCTGCCAGATTGAGTCGGAACCCAAAAGTGAATTCGAAAAAATTCAGGAACGTGGCGTGCTTCGTGTTGGCACGCTAAACAATCAGCTTTCCTATTATATTGGTCCCGATGGTCCCGCTGGGTTGGATTACGAATTGGCGCGTCAGTTTGCGGAGCAGCTCGGCGTCAAGCTCGAGATTAAACCTGCCTTTCGCCAAGCCGAGCTTTTTCCTGCTCTTAAGAAAGGAGATATTGATCTCATCGCTACGGGCTTAAATCAAACGTCACAAGCGGTAAAACGCTTTAGACCGGGCCCTGCTTATTATTATGTAAGCCAACAAGTTGTGTATAAAAAGGGGCAACTTCGACCACGTGATATCGAACAGCTGATTGAATACCAAGCATCGAAAGACAGCGAATCAGACGAAGATACAAATGCTGGCGCGCAAACATTAAAGATCGTCGAACAATCGCAATATGTTCCGACCCTAACCGCATTAAAGAAGCAATACCCAGAGCTGCAGTTTGAAATTGTTGGCGATGCTGACACGAGAGACTTACTTAAATATGTATCCACTGGTGAGTTGCGTTTTACTGTGACTGACTCTGTGGAGCTTTCCCTAGCTCAGCGCCTTTACCCCGATCTTGCGCTCGCGTTTGAACTTACAGAAGATCAACCAGTATCGTGGTTTACTCGACGCTCTGAAGACGAAAGTTTGTATGCGATGCTGATAGAGTTTTTCGGTAACATTAAACAATCAGGAGAACTGTCCACTCTCGAAGAGAAGTACATTGGTCATATTGAAGCATTTGACTACGTTGATACTCGCGCATTCATTCGAGCTCTGGATGACAAATTGCCTAAGTGGGCACCTTTATTCCAAAAATACAGCGAAGAGTTCGACTGGCGATTAATTGCAGCATTGGCGTATCAAGAATCACACTGGAAGCCAGCGGCAAAATCGCCAACAGGTGTTAGAGGGATGATGATGCTTACTCTGCCAACAGCGAAAAGCGTCGGGGTAACAAACCGTTTAGACCCTGAGCAATCTGTTCGTGGTGGTGTCGAGTACTTACGTCGCATTGTAGGTCGCGTGCCTGATAGCATCAACGAGCATGAAAAAATATGGTTTGCCCTGGCTTCATACAACATTGGCTACGGCCACATGATGGACGCACGGCGACTTACTAAAGCGCAAGGTGGCGATCCAAACGCTTGGGCAGATGTAAAAGACAGATTGCCTTTACTGCGTCAGAAGCGTTACTACAGTCAAACTCGCTATGGGTACGCCAGAGGTGATGAAGCGCGTAATTACGTAGAAAATATTCGACGTTATTATCAATCCATCATTGGTCATGTCAGCCAAAGACCAGCGATTGATGAGAATAGCGATGACTTACAAGTGATTCCGCCGCTCAACCCTGACATTTTGATATCAGGAGCAGTAGAGACCGTTGTAGAGCAAATATCTGGCGCTTCTGACGTCACGGTTGAAGAAGACACCGAACAAGAAAGCCTTGAAGAATAGACCCGCTGTAAACTAGAAAATGACGAGCTCATGAGCTCGTCATTTTTGTTGAGTCCTAGCGAAAACTTATCTAGAATCCAAGACTCTGAGTGACACCAACCACACTCAACCATTCCTTTGGTTGGTCGCCTTTTTTCACCGTTAGTTAAACTGATTGCTTTGTAACAGATTGCTTCGCAACCACATGGTTTAGCTCAGTTGATGAAGCGGCGCTATCGGCTACGCTCTGCCGAAATAACGTCACTCATATTATTAAGCACCGTATTGAAATTGTTTGCTGGCTCTGTGCAATGCAGAAGTCAAATGAAGAACGTTTAAACCATACAGCGTTTAGTGCGATTATCGAGTCTATTGTAAAGCATCGATGAACCGCTATTTACTGGTATAAGTCTTGTCTGCAGGAGGTTTTGAATATGAGAAGACGTAGAGTGCAGTCAAAGCGTTTAAATAACACAGTAGCTGCTATCCGACGTAAACGTAAACTGACATGTATGAAAAAGAAAGTAAGTTCACGTAATCGTGTTTTTGTACACTTAGTCAATCACTAGTACGTTCAGGCAAACATCTACCCCGTAGTAGATGTTTGCTAACTCTGACTATTTCCATAGTTTTGTCCACTCTCTCCATTTTCTAATGCTTTTTGTGCTTGTTTCTTCGCTTTAATTTCCTTTCGGCGACGCTTAAAAAACGCTTGTAGCTGAGTGCGGCACTCATCTTCTAGCAGCCCCTTTTCAACTAAGGCGTAATGGTAAGCGGCTTGGCTTTCAAACAAATTAAGCACTGTTCCTGCTGCTCCCGCTTTTAAGTCTGGCGCTCCAAAAACGACCCGCTTAACGCGGCTATGCAGTAAGGCTCCGGCACACATTGGACATGGCTCAAGTGTTACATACAAAGTCGTATCCAGAAGGCGGTAATTTTCTATCTTTTGGCCTGCTTTACGCAGTGTTTGAATCTCAGCATGTGCGGTAGCGTCATTAGTACCAATAGAGCGATTCCACCCCTCAGCGATAATTTCACCATCTTTGACAAGCACTGCGCCGACAGGTACTTCCCCCTCAGCTTCTGCTTGCTCAGCAAGCACCATCGCTCTGCGCATAAACAATTCATCTTGAGGGGTAAACGGATGGTTAGACAAAGGAGGCTCCAAAGAAACAAAAAACGATTGAAGTCAGGAATTTTATCACCAACTTCGGTTTCACTACAGCAACACATCACGAGACAAAGTTTGCAACTCCAAAAAACCTAGTTACAAGACCTATCGATGTTCGTTTTGCGAGAACAAAAAAGCGCAGATCGAAGACCTGCGCTTTTCGGCTGCCAATTACCTACACGTTTTTACATTGTGTAAGTGTAAGGAGCTTGAATGCCTAGCGGGATACCTACCATCCAATAAGCAACTAGGAAGATAGACCAACCGATCAACATTGCAATCGAGAATGGCATCATTAGTGACGCAAGCGTACCGATACCAGCCGACTTCACATAACGCTGACAGTAAACCACTACAAGAGGGAAAAATACCATTAGAGGAGAAATGATGTTCGATACAGAGTCACCCACACGGTAAGCCGCTTGAGACAGCTCAGGCGAGATACCAACCGCCATTAGCATTGGCACTAAGATTGGACCAATTAAAGCCCATTTTGCCGATGCCGAACCAATAAGTAGGTTTACAGACGCGGTTAGAAGGATCATACCGATGATGGTCACTTCACCTGGTAAGTTCATCGCTTTCAGACCTTCTGCGCCATATAGCGCCAGCATCGTACCAATGTTCGATTGAGCAAACGCAGACAAGAACTGGGCACAGAAGAATGACATCACAATGTAAGCGCCCATGGTTGACATGGTGTCAGCCATTGCTTTGATAATGTCGTTGCTGGTCTTGAACGTACCTGACACTTTACCGTAAACGTAACCAGGAATGATAAACAGAATAAAGATCAACGGCACGATAGACTTCATTATCGGTGCTGAGAAGGCCGTAATTTCACCTTCAGGCGAGCGAAGTGCTGATGTTTCTGGAATTAACGCTGCAACAAGTAAAGCAATACCCGCCATCATTGCCCAACCTGCATAACGGAATGCTTTTGATTCCAGTTCAGTAAATGAACCTAGGTTTGGCGCGGTTTCCGCATCGTCATCAATTGGCATTTTTGACAAACGAGGCTCGATGATTTTCTCTGTCACGTACCAACCAATCGCTACAATAATGATGGAAGATAGGCCAGTAAAGAAGATGTTCGCTAATGGGTTAACCACGTATTCAGGATCAAGAACCTGCGCCGCGGTTTGTGTAAAGCCAGCTAGTAGTGGATCGATACCTGAAGGAATAAAGTTTGCAGAGAAGCCACCAGATACACCTGCAAATGCTGCCGCAATACCCGCTAGAGGGTGACGACCTGCCGCATGGAAGATAATACCGCCTAGAGGAATAACCAGAACATAGCCTGCATCTGCCGCAGTATGCGACACAATAGCAACCAAAATCAGCATTGGAGTAAGAAGCTTAGCTGGCGTGAAGTTCAGCATCTTCTTAAGACCAGTCGTAATAAAGCCCGAAGAATCTGCAACACCCACACCTAGCATTGCGACAAGTACGATACCCAGTGGCGCAAAGCCAGTAAACGTCGTCACCATGTTAGCAAGGAAACTTGCTAGCGCTTCGCCCGTAAGTAAGTTGGTGACAGTAAGAGCTTCGCCCGTTCGAGGGTTTGGAAGATCGAATGATACATTCGATAAAAGTGCTGACGCCGCCCAAGTAATGATCAATGCCCAGAAGAACAAAATCGCAGGATCAGGGATTTTGTTACCTGTCCTCTCGATAAAGTTTAAAAAGCGCTCCATCCCGCTCGGCTTCGATGATGGTGCCTTATTTACAGCTTGGTTACTCATGGTAACTCCATAGTGAATGATGTTGGTGCCAAGGCCTATTTGAATAATTATAACGGCCTACTATCCAACGAGTATTCTAGTAAACACTAATGGAGAAAGCACAAGGTTCTATATTTTTTTTCATAATTGGAGACATATTTTGCAAAAACACCACTTCAATTAAACATAATAAAAACAGTAGCACATCAACTCAATTAACAGTTCAAAAACCATTTATTAACCGTGACAAATCCGGTATCAAACAGGAATTACACCCGCATTTGTCTCAGCCCATGTATGCAATTGAACTTAGTTTTCGAATTCACTGTATTGTGAGATCATCGTTTTAAGCTGAACTGATCGCGTCTCGCCGATTCTATCCTTCCAGCTAGAGGTAATAGTGATAGTTTTCAGTGTTCCTGAAACCGTGGCAGCTGGAACTTCCCACTCGACGACATAAGATCCAGTAACAGAAGAGCCTGTTGCAATAGAAGCAAAATTTGCAGGTGTGATGGTAGACATCGCCGCAGAAGCACCACGCGTCCGGAACCATTCGAGCTGGTTTTCTGCTAGACGCAGTGCTTCAATACTTTTTATGGCATATTCGGATTCGCGTTCGAGATACACGTTTAGCTTTGTTAAACCTAGAGCCCCAACACCGATAAGCAGAAAAGAAATTAGAACTTCAAGAAGGTTAAAACCTTTTTGTTTAGAGATCATTCCAAGAGCCCTTCTTCCATCTAGGAATTGCATGCGCATTCCTTGAATTGTCTATCACATCTTTATTGTATCTAAAGTCCAAAGAATCGAAGAAAACCGCTGCCTGATCTTCACTATCAAAATATTGACCACCAGATACCGTAAAAGAACCATGCTGATAATAAGAAGCTATTGTCCTGTATGAGTCTTCTACAACACTTGGCACATGATTTAGGTGAGCATTGGCTTCGAACCCAACCCAATCCGCTGTTGCCGGAGCATAGTCATGATTGAAATGAAACAAGACCCCTTTAAACTTATTTGATGTAGCGCCGGAGCTCGGTGATCCCATCACGGAGAAAAGACCATCATGAATGAGCACTGTTACGCCATTGGTCGATGACGTAGCATTCACCAAATCATTGTATTCCGATTGCTTGATTTCACAGCTCCCTTCAACCCATAAATGATGCTTCCCTGACTGAATTTCTGCTGTTAAAGCAGCACCACAATTAGGTATGCCACCAGCCACTGAGCCCGTCATAACATGAAATACACCATTATCTCGGACATCGTTATGCTCTTCAGCCTTTACTCCAAAGAAGGATTCAAATGGCTTTAAATCTGTATCTTGAGTAAAATCATCACCAGCACCAACCCCGCCAACACTAGATGAGAGATGACGGTTTGCCGTCGTGTTTGCACAATCTTTATTTGTAGGGTTGTTAAAATCGGCATAGGGAGACTCTCCATGAATTACGCCTTTATTATCAACTGAAGAGGAGTAAAAGCGCTTTTTATACCTTAACGCAATACACTCCCACCCATCGCTGCTCAATTCCCCTGGATCTGGAGTAGAAAACGTTGCACTAGAATGAAAATAAATGTCGGCACTAGACTGCATTGCACCATAGCTCAAGTTACCTCCCAAAATAATCTCCTTACTAATGCTTGTAAATCCAACATTAGAAGTAACCAAATACCCATTGGAAGTACTCGTAAAATTAGGAACCGTCCAAAGCCCTGAGCCACAATCTGTTATTACTGCAGGTACAATGTTACTAACTCTAAATTGCGCCCATGCACATTCAACACCTCCTTCAGCTAACCAATGTGCTTGTCGAGATTTTATTTCGTTTTGCGCAACTTTTATTTGAAAAAATACACCTTTGGATGATGCTAATGATGCAATTAAAGCAAGTAATAAAAGTATAGAAGTCACAAGCAAAGTGGTATAACCGGAATAGTTATATTTAGATGTCATTGCCAATTCCTTTGTTTGATAGAAAACTCCGCGACTTCACTAAAGACTCCATCAATCGTTTGCAAACCTAACTTAACGTTCGTGACCGAACTTACATTTCCTCCATTAGTCACTGTTTCTGAACTAACGGTGAATTGGGTAACTTGGAAAATATCATCATCAAATAGAGAACGACAAAAATCTATACCATCAAAAGATAATATTTGTGTTTGAGACACAACGCCTTTTTCACATATAAAAAACCGAGTATCTCTCTTCTCATACTTAATATTTCGATAGTCTTCATTGGCAGCTGAGTCTTCTTTAAAATACACAAAACCAACAGAAGAGGCGCCGCTCAGCATTATGGTTCCTGTAGCTCCGGATAATTTGAGTGAACTACCGTTCCCACCATCATAACCTGCTCTTTGAATATCTTCTTTCATAACAGATAAAGTGATATTAAGACCTTGCAATAAATTTAGCTCTAAGCTTTTTTCTTTTGCTGTTTTTTGTAAAGTCAAGAATATAGAGCCCACTACACTAAGAACAATTAACCCAATTAAAGAACTAATCATTAATTCAATTAAAGAGCTACCTATTTGATAGCGTTTGTTAGCACTGATGGTAATCATATAACTTCGCTCCAGAATTACTACAAATCTTAATCCTCCCAGGAGGGTTTGAGAGCTTTGCTTGTAGTTTTATGTTTTGAGCATTGGTTGGGAAAAACTCTATATTTCCTCCTTGGGGCCGTCCACGGACCTCATCGAAGCTTATTTTTTGATTATCGTAACTGTGCTTCAAAGATAATTCAGAGTATGCGGAGCCGGAAAGGTTTAAGATTACTCCCCCTGAGCCGCTAGATGAGTCAGTTAACTGTAGAGACCATGCACCTTGACTGACAACAACGTTTTTAGCCATTGAGAAATGTATATATAACTTTTGATTTCTCATTACCGCCTCTGACTTACTTTGGCTTAGAAAACCAGCTAATTCAGTTGCCAATCGCTGCATTTGCACAGTTTGTGAAACACGGCTAAAGCTTGGAGCTGCAAACGCCAATATAATACTCAGTACAGCAACAGTAATAAGAAGCTCCAACAACGTAAACCCGCGAGGCATTTCCCAAATTCCTATGTAAACGGCAAAAGGGCCGTAATTCATCTTGCACAGATGCTATCACCTGCCAAAAATAGGCGGAAAAGTGAAAAGGAAACTACTCGTGATGATTCGAATTTCTCGCTGTAACAGCTACAAAAAAAGATTGGGAGGGATGACATTGATCGAATTACTGATAGCCGTAGTGATTGTCGGGATCATTGCGGCTGTCGCCTACCCTTCTTACACCAATCATGTGCTCAAGTCTCATAGGACGGTTGCCTTGAGCGATCTTAGTCGAATTCAGCTAGAGCTAGAGACATCTTATGATGGTGGGTACGACTGGAGTCATATTATCTCTGGAGGCACATGCACTCTATGCGATTCAGACACAGATAGATTTTCTTTCAATATTGCGAGCTCTGCAAGTACGGCTTATACCATTACAGCAACAGCAAAATCGGCTCTGGGACAAGACGACGACGAGTGCTTGACTGGCGCTAAAACGATTACTTTAACGTCAAAAAATGTCGAAGAACCAAGTGATTGCTGGAATTAGAAAGAACACCGAGATGCAAAAAGGCCTGCATTTTAGCAGGCCTTTGTATTTGTGCTTTTCACTAACGTCTTAGCTGGTTAAATCATCAAAGAACTTTTTCACACCGTTGAAAAAGCCTTCTGATTTAGGCTTGTGCTTTGTCGCCGCTTCACCACCACAAGACTCTTCAAACTCTTTGAGCAGTTCTTTTTGGCGTGAGCTTAGGTTTACTGGTGTTTCAACAACCAACTTAACAATCAAGTCACCGATACCGCCACCGCGAACGCCTTTCACACCTTTACCACGCATGCGGAACATACGACCTGTTTGCGTTTCTGAAGGCACTTTTAGGCTTACGCGACCATCTAGAGTTGGCACTTCAACTTCACCACCTAGAGCCGCCATCGCAAAGCTTACAGGCACTTCACAGTATAGGTTGTTACCATCACGTTCGAAGATATGGTGCTCTTTCACGTGCACTTGTACATACAAGTCACCCGCTGGAGCTCCCATCTCTCCCGCTTCACCTTCGCCAGATAGACGAATACGGTCGCCTGTATCAACACCTGCAGGGATCTTAACGTTAAGTGTTTTGGTTTTCTGTTTACGACCTTGACCATGACACTCATTACAAGGGTCTTTAATGATCTTGCCTTTACCGTGACAGGTTGGACAGGTTTGTTGCACTGCGAAGAAGCCTTGGCGCATTTGTACTTGACCATGACCATGACAGGTACCACATGTTTCAGCAGATGAGCCTTTCTTCGCGCCACTACCATCGCAGGTATCACAGTGTACGAGTGTTGGTACTTCGATCTCTTTCGTTACACCACGAACCGCCTCTTCTAGCGTCAGTTCCATGTTGTAACGTAAGTCCGCACCACGTTGAGCACGGTGACCACCACCGCCACGACGACCACCACCAAAAATGTCGCCGAATACATCGCCAAAGATGTCGCCGAAATCAGCGCCGCCGCCGCCAAAGCCACCGCCACCGAAACCACCGCCGCCTTGTTCAAAAGCAGCATGACCGTACTGGTCGTACGCCGCTTTCTTCTGAGGGTCGGTCAGAACTTCGTACGCTTCTTTTACTTCTTTAAACTTGTCCGCCGCAGACTCATCACCCTGGTTTCGGTCTGGGTGGAATTTCATCGCTAGACGCTTATACGCCTTTTTGATATCGCGCTCTGAGGCATCACGGCTTACGCCTAATACTTCGTAAAAATCACGTTTTGACATGTTCTTCGTCACCAGTTAATTACTACAAACGGCATCGATTCACCGCTTGGTGTTTGTATCGTTCTAGGTAAGTGCACTTATCCGCAACATACTTAACTAGAAAGACAGCGTTTACAAACAGACGGGCGTAAGAGTTGCCCCAAACGCCCGCACACGAAGTCTTATCGACCCCAGATGGCTTTGCAGCCATCTGGTTAAGAAATATTATTTCTTGTCGTCTTTAACTTCTTCGAACTCAGCATCTACAACGTCGTCTTCTTTAGACTGTGCACCTGCGTCAGCACCTTGTGCTTGCTGCGCTTGAGCTTGTTGTTGAGCGATTTCCATCAGTTTTTGAGAAGCTGTCATTAGTGCTTGAACTTTAGCATCGATAGCTTCTTTGTCTTCGCCTTTGCGCGCTGTTTCTAGCTCAGAAATTGCTGCCTCAATCTTCTCTTTCTCTTCTGCAGGTAGTGCTTCACCAGCTTCTTCTACTTGCTTACGAGTACCGTGAATCATTTGGTCAGCTTGGTTACGTGCAGTCGCTAGCTCTTCGAACTTTTTGTCCGCTTCTTTGTTAGCTTCTGCTTCTTGAACCATTTTCTCGATGTCTTCATCGCTTAGACCGCCAGAAGCTTGGATAGTGATCTTCTGCTCTTTACCAGTCTGCTTGTCTTTCGCTGACACGTGTAGGATACCGTCCGCATCAAGGTCAAAAGTAACCTCGATTTGTGGCATACCACGTGGTGCAGGCTGGATGCCTTCTAGGTTGAATTGACCTAGAGACTTGTTGTACATCGCTTGCTTACGCTCACCTTGTAGAACGTGGATAGTAACCGCGCTCTGGTTGTCTTCCGCTGTAGAGAAAACTTGGTTCGCTTTAGTTGGGATAGTTGTGTTCTTCTCAACTAACTTAGTCATTACGCCACCCATTGTCTCGATACCTAGAGACAGTGGAGTTACGTCTAGTAGTAGTACGTCTTTAACGTCACCAGCAAGTACACCACCTTGAACTGCAGCACCCATTGCTACTGCTTCGTCAGGGTTTACGTCACGGCGCGCTTCTTTACCAAAGAACTCAGCAACTTTCGCTTGAACCATTGGCATACGAGTCTGACCACCAACTAGGATTACGTCAGTGATGTCGTTTACTGATAGATCAGCGTCAGCTAGAGCTACTTTTAGTGGCTCAAGAGAGCGTTGTACTAGGTCTTCAACTAGAGATTCTAGTTTTGCACGAGTCACTTTAATGTTCATGTGCTTAGGACCAGTTGCATCTGCAGTAACGTAAGGTAGGTTTACGTCAGTTTGAGAAGTAGAAGAAAGCTCGATTTTCGCTTTTTCTGCTGCTTCTTTAACACGCTGCATTGCTAGTGGATCGTTCTTAAGATCGATACCTTGCTCTTTCTTAAACTCGTCTACTAAGTAGTTGATTAGGCGGTTATCAAAGTCTTCACCACCAAGGTGGGTATCACCGTTAGTCGCTAGAACTTCGAATGTTTTCTCGCCTTCAACTTCATCGATTTCGATGATAGAGATATCGAATGTACCACCACCAAGGTCGTATACCGCGATAGTGCGATCGCCGCCTTTCTTATCAAGACCGTAAGCTAGCGCTGCTGCTGTTGGTTCGTTGATGATACGTTTAACTTCTAGACCTGCGATACGGCCAGCATCTTTTGTAGCTTGACGCTGAGCATCGTTAAAGTAAGCAGGTACTGTGATAACTGCGCCAGTTACTTCCTCACCAAGGAAATCTTCAGCAGTTTTCTTCATTTTCTTAAGAACTTCAGCAGAAACCTGAGGAGCCGCCATTTTTTGGCCTTTTGCTTCTACCCAAGCGTCACCGTTGTCAGCCTTAACAATTTTGTAAGGCATGATTTGGATGTCACGCTGAACTTCTTCGTCTTCAAAACGACGACCGATTAGACGCTTAATTGCAAATAGCGTGTTTTCTGGGTTAGTTACTGCTTGACGTTTCGCAGGTTGACCTACTAGCGTCTCACCGTCAGTGTAAGCAATAACCGATGCAGTAGTACGTTCGCCCTCTGCGTTTTCAATTACACGTGGTTTGTCGCCGTCTAATACAGCAACACATGAGTTAGTAGTACCTAAGTCAATACCAATGATTTTACCCATCTGGCTATCTCCGAATAAATTCTATTTTCGTTTGGTTATAACCCCAATGTGGGGGGAGGAGAATCGGGTTTCAACCCTTGCTCACAAACAAAAATAATCAATGTTTGCTTCTCTATGCCACATAGATAAGGGCGGCAAAATGCTTTTCAAGGGCAGAATTAAAAAAAAGCGTCTTTTTTCGAAATTTATGTGTTTCTTTCTGATTAGTTGGGAACTCGTCACACTGCTGTAGCGCAACAAAACACCATTTCTCAGGTAAATGTATTTATGCCCGACTCTTCCTAAACAAAAAAACGAGCTCATAAGAGCTCGTTTCAATATTAGGGTTAAAATAAATGATTCAAGGCATTAAGCGTTCGCTTGAGCAGGCTCAGCGTCAACGCCTTCTTCTTTACCAATCTCACCTTCTGTTTTTGCCACAATGGTGTTCACTGCCGTGTCGCCCACAACGTTTGAAGACGTACAGAACATGTCATTAATACGGTCAACCGCAGCAATAATTGCCAAGCCTTCAGGTGGTAAGCCTAGTTGGTGAAGCAAAACGCCTACCATTACCACGCCGCCTCCAGGAACGCCACCAGCACCAATAGATAATAGAAGAATAGTTAAACCAAGCGTGAAGATGTCTGCGGTGTTAATTGGCTGGCCAAAAGCGTTCGCAACAAACATCGTTGCTAGAGCAATATAGATAGACACACCAGACATGTTCATCGTTGCGCCCAGTGGTACACCGAAGCCAGCAACCGATTTAGAGACCTGAAGCTTTTCTGTCAGTGTACGCATCGTTACCGGGATAGTCGCGTTTGAGCTCGCGGTAGATAGAGAGAACAGAATCTGCTCACGAGTTGCACGTAGGAAAGTCTTTGGAGAGGTCCCTGTCGCAAGACTTACTGCCATTGGATAGAAGAAGAAGATCCAGAACACCAACATCGCAACCACCAAGGCCACATAACCAGCCACGGACATCAATGTATTGGCGTTTAGCGTTGCACCCAATTGAATCATTAGTGCGAACACACCATATGGCGCAAGACTCATCACTAACCCAACCAGTTTCATCATGATTTCATTTGCCATTTTGAACGTGCGGATGGCAGGACCACCACGAGAATCCAAAGCTTGAATTGCAAGACCTGTCAGAATTGCCATGAAGATGATTTGCAGCATGTCGCCGTTAGCAAACGCTTGTACTGGGTTGCTAGGAACAATGTTAACAACTAGAGAGAAAATGTCCGGCGTTTCTGTCGTCGTCAGCTGTACGGCCTCAGATACCGTTCCTGCCAGATTAGCACCCGCTCCTGGCTGGAAAATCAAACCAACAGTCAAAGCCGCCGTAATCGCAATGATGGTGTTAAGAATGTAGAGGGTAAAAGTTTTTCCACCAAGACGACCAAATGCACTGATGTCTTTCAAGTCAACAATGCCGCATACGATTGAAACGTAAACTAAAGGAACAACAAGCAATTTGATCAGCGAGACAAACATGCCGCCAACGCCTTCTGCTGCTCCAAGTAGGTATGTATCAAAAATCGCAATACCGCTAAATAAGTACTGAATTGCTGTTCCCAGCACAAGGCCGGCAAACAAGCCTATAAAAATCTTACTAGAAAGCGATTTATCCATTATAAATCTCCGATATGTTGTGTTTGCTATTTACATCTTTGTAGTTATATATGCTTACTTTTAAAGCATTAGTCGCAAATCATACACACGAAGGTTACAAAATAAAGTGACAATTTACATTTTTGTTAACGGAATTGTTGTAGAAAAAATGACTATCTTTACATTCCTATGCAGGAAAAACATTCACACAACGAATGATTACAATTACTTATAGCCCTCTTCGTTCATAAACACGCAGTGAGATGAGAAGAAATCTCCTATAGGAAAATAATTAACCAATAAGAAAAAATATGAAGGGGATCAAACTTCCATTTTATCGATATACAATGAAGCTCATTACAACAACTTACGTTTAAAACAAAAAAGCGCCCATCAAAAAATGATGGGCGCTTTATATTTGAAAACAGGCAGTTAAGGTTATTTAGCAACCATTACCATTGCCGGACGAATCACACGGCCGTTTAGTTCGTAGCCTTTTTGCATAACAAACATAACTGTGTTTGATTCATGATCAGGGCTCTCCTGAATCGACATCGCTTGATGGAACTCTGGGTTAAATGCTTCACCTTCAGGGTTGATTGCTTTCAAGCCAAATTTCGCTACAACGTCTACAAACGTTTTATGTGTTAACTCAACACCTTCTAGGAACGGCTTAACCGTTTCATTCTCTGTATCTGCCGCTTGAATTGCACGCTCTAGGTTATCAATAACAGGAAGCAACTCTTCGGCAAACTTGTTCAACGCAAACTTACGTGCTTTATCGATTTCTTGCTCGGTACGACGACGCATGTTTTCTACTTCAGCTTTAGAACGCAACACCGCATCTTGCTGCTCTTTTACTTTTGCCTCGCTAGACAATAGTGCCGCTTCTAGTTGAGCAATCTTAGCGTCTGTCTCATCACCAATTTCTTCAAGCTCAGCTTCTACTTCTTGTGCTTCAGCTTCTACTTTTTCAGCCTCTTCGATGATTTGATCAAGCTCTTCTTCTGTAACTTTGTTTTCTTCGTTGCTCATGATATCTCCAGAATTCAACATAATGCCCTTAAAGCCATGCGCGTTTTTGCGGGCTTTAACCACATAAAAATTCGCATATTTAGGTGACTTGCCATTATTATGGGGATGAAGATTCCTGATTCAAGCCTCTTTAATGCGGAAATGCTATGAAAAATCCATGTAACGTGATCGCGATTATCGGAAAACCAAGAGATCAACAAGCAATTCAAACTCATAAAGAGTTGTACCAATGGCTGACCTCTGAAGGCTATAAAGTATTTATTGACGATCGCCTTGCCGCAATACTGGATGATATCCCGCAGAGTCAATTTGCCAGTTTAGTTGAACTAGGAAAAAATGCCGATCTAGCCATTGTGGTTGGTGGGGATGGCAACATGCTAGGCGCGGCAAGAATTTTATCCCGATTTGATGTTCCAGTCATAGGGGTGAACCGTGGAAACCTAGGCTTCTTAACTGACTTAAACCCAGACGAGTTCCAAGCGTCTCTGCAAGCGGTACTCGACGGTGAGTATATTGAAGAAGAGCGCTTTCTCTTAGAAGCGGAAGTACACCGTCACGGGCAAATTAAAAGCCACAACGCTGCGCTAAATGAAGCTGTACTTCACCCAGGGCAAATTGCCCATATGATTGAATTTGAAGTGTACATTGATGAAAGCTTCGCCTTCTCTTTACGAGCAGATGGTTTGATTGTCTCTACACCAACGGGCTCGACCGCATATTCGCTTTCTGGCGGCGGTCCAATTCTTTCGCCGAGCTTGAATGCCATTTCACTCGTGCCAATGTTCCCTCATACCTTGTCGAGTCGACCTTTGGTGGTTGATGGAAAGCGTCGAATTAAATTGGTGGTGTCACCAGAAAACCGAGGAACACAAGAAGTTAGCTGTGATGGACAAGTGTCTCTCCCTGTTTCTCCAGGAGACGAAATCCACATCTATCAAAGTCCAAATGTGCTCAAACTCATCCATCCCAAAGACTACAGCTACTATCACGTTTTACGTAACAAGCTTGGTTGGTCTAGTAAATTATTCTAACACTTGTTACTCAGGGAAATGACTTCAATAAAAAAGCCAGCAGCTTAATTGCCACTGGCTTTTGGCTTTCTTAGACAAGAAATAGACACAAAGTAGTGAGGCGACACGATATTTGCTGTCATTAAAGAGAAGTTTATAAATTTTGATCCTGTGGGCAAAGTTTACACAAAAGATAGAAAAGCAAATTCAATGATCTATGTCCGGTGATATTCTCACCATGAATAGAGTATTAACTCTATTTCATAAAATCAATAAAGGACATATTATGAAGAAAACCATCATTCTGTCTGTTCTCAGTACATTAGCACTTATTGGCTGCCAATCAGAGGAAACGCAAGTCAACAGTGTATCCAACGCAAAAGCGGAAGATATCACTAAGACGAAGCGTGCCCTCGCTCAACAATTGAGTGAGAACTATGCTGCCATTGAACCCATGTTGAGAAGAGATATTACTCCACAACAGACTAGCGTCTCTGTATCAGCATTTGTTCAACAAAACCCCAACTCCGAGTTTAGCCGTCAGCTTGTACAAGCTGACACTCAAATTCGTAGCTGGAAAGGTATTTCTGAATACTCAGATCAGTTGCTGGAAGTTCGTTTAGCGAATGAGAGCATGATAACAGCATGGCAAAGTGGCGAGGTCGAGCCATTATTTGCATTTGAACCAAGTGGTGATGATGAGAATTGGCAATATATCGAAGCATTTGATGTGTATGGCAACATCCATCAACTCGATGTTTACCAACTCCCTGAGATACCTGTACTCGTTGTTGATAACAACAGCTCTGCAGAGCTAAAAGCAGGCTTGCAAGCTATGCAAGCTGAGATGAAAAAACTCGGTCAGCCAGCTTTAGTTCAACCATATATTGCTGATGAACAACGCCAAAATGCACCGCTATTGTCAAGTAGCACAGTGGGCGAAGCGGCTCCAATTCAAACAACGCAGTTGAAAAAGATCCGTCTAGCCGATGACAAAGAACCTTGGATCTCTGGCAAGGCAGAAATCTACGCTATCGTAACGGGCGTTAATCCAAGTCGTGATGAACCGACTCTCGATTTAGTAGAGCTTCCATACTTAGACTACGATAACCAAGATTACTACCCAAATCAGATCATTATTCACTGGTCTCGTTACCGCTGGGGCGCTGCGGATATCGTGCTCATGGAACAAGATGATGGTACAGACTATAAACAGTTGGCAAAACTCCTTGTTCAAGTTGCCGAAGAAGTATTGAAAGCGATTCCAGATCCAGAAGTTCAGGCTTACGCGATTATTCCGCAAATCACGAATAAGATCATCGACACTATCCCTGACGGCGTCCTAACGAATGATGATGACTTCGTCGACGTTTACTACACACTAATGCAAGACACATCATACGTGGATCATCCAGGTGCTGGTGTGAATGCAGTAGTCACATTAGAGCCGCTCACGATTAACCCAACTCGTCCGTAACCTGTTCAATTTTAATGAGTCGTTGTAATCACTTCGGCTCATTTTTCCCACTTCATCACAAAAAAGCACCCCACACAGAAATTTTTTCTCACCTGTCTTTACTGTATAAAGAAACAGTATATACTGTTCTCTTATACAGTGTTGTTCAGTTATACAGGTAAATAAAAATGCTGGCTCATCTAAGTGTTAATAATTTTGCGATTGTTAAGTCTTTACAACTCGAGCTGTCTAAGGGCATGACCACCATCACAGGTGAAACAGGCGCGGGTAAATCCATTGCTATCGATGCACTTGGGCTCTGCTTAGGCGGACGAGCCGAAGCTGGCATGGTTCGACAAGGTGAAGAAAAAACCGAAGTTAGTGCCGCTTTTTTACTGGACAACAACCTACATGCAACGCGTTGGCTAGAAGATAACGATCTGCTTGATGGCAGTGAATGTATTTTGCGTCGCATCATCACAAAAGAAGGTCGCTCAAGAGCCTTCATTAATGGCAGTCCTGTCCCACTATCACAACTCAAATCTCTAGGGCAACTGCTGATCAATATCCATGGGCAACACGCTCATCATCAATTGATGAAAAGCGAACACCAAATGGCTATGCTCGACCAATATGCAGGTCATCTGAACCTACTAAAAAGCACACGAAGTGCTTACCAACATTGGCGTCAGGCAGACAATAACCTCAAGCAACTAAAAGAAAATAGCCAGCAAAACCAGGCGCAAAAACAGTTGCTTGAATACCAAATCAAAGAACTAAATGAGTTATCGCTAGGTGAAGAAGAATTTGCAGAGCTCGAGCAAGAGCACAAACGACTATCCAATAGTGGTGAACTCGCCACTACCTGTCAGCAAGCCATCGAACTTATTTACGAAGGTGAAGAAGTCAATGCGCTTGGTATTTTGCAATCGGCCAATCACTCCCTAATTCAACTAGCTGAGTTAGATGAAAAGCTATCTGAGCTACCCAACATGTTGTCAGAAGCGATGATTCAACTGGAAGAAACGAAGAATGAATTACGCAGTTATCTAGATGGCATCGATGTGGATCCTGCTCGTATGGCTTATGTAGAAGAACGTTTTTCTAAAGTGATGTCTGTTGCTCGCAAACACCACGTGATGCCAGAAGAACTATACCAACATCACCAAGATCTTCTGGCCCAAGTAGAAGCGTTAGATTGCTCTGATGAACGTTTAGATGAACTCGCGCAAGAAGTGGAACAAAAGTACCAAAGCTTCCTAAACCAAGCAGAAAAACTACACAAATCACGCAGCCGTTACGCTAAAGAGCTGAATAAGCTGATCACGCAAAGCATGCACGAATTGAGCATGGAAAAAGCGGTATTCAATATCGAAGTCAGCAATGAAAACACACACCCATCACCACTTGGCATGGACAGTGTGTGCTTCTTAGTATCGACCAACCCAGGACAGCCATTGCAACCTATAGCAAAAGTTGCGTCAGGCGGTGAGCTATCACGCATCTCATTAGCTATCCAAGTGATTACCGCTCAGAAAGTGGATACACCAAGCTTGATCTTCGATGAGGTGGATGTCGGTATTAGTGGTCCAACAGCAGCTGTAGTCGGCAAAATGCTACGCAAGCTTGGCGAGTCTACTCAGGTATTGTGTGTCACTCACCTCCCTCAAGTTGCGGGTTGTGGCCATCAACAAATGTTCGTGGCTAAACAAACAAAAGCTGGCCAAACCGAAACACAAATGCACGCATTAGATGAACAACAACGTGTGGCAGAATTAGCTCGCCTACTTGGAGGTAGCCAAATTACAGATTCTACCCTTGCAAACGCCAAAGAGCTCCTCATCGCCGCTTAGCCATGCTCTTCCAAAGATAGAGTCACGAACACTGCTCCGTGACTCTACCTCCCCCATCACCATATCAAAGTGCTTGGGTGCTGATTCCCTTTCGAAATAATGGTCAGTGCCACCCCGTAGCTCAATAACTTGGCTATTTGTCATTAGTTACCGCTTAAACTGGATAGAAAACCGCTCATCGACATAAACATACATGTGAGAGAATCAATAAATGCAACTCAACTCAAAATTCGTTGTCAGATTTCCTATCATACGACGCATAGCTTTTTACATCTGCGTCGAGCTTGTTTATTATCAGCGCAGTATTTTAAAGGTTACTAAGAAATTATTATGCAATTAAAGAAGTGGTTAGTTGCCGTACCATTAGCAATGACATTGCTGACAGGATGTTCGGTATTGGAAAAACTGGTTTATCGCATTGATATCAACCAAGGCAACTATGTAGAACAAAGTGCGGTAGATAAATTAAAGTTTGGGATGACTAAAGCACAGGTTCGCTTCGTACTAGGGTCGCCAATGCTTATTGAAAACGGCTACCCAAACACTTGGTACTACATTTATCACCATACTCCTGGTCACGGTGATCCAGTGCAAAAAGACCTGATCGTTAACTTTAACGACCAAGGCACGCTCGCAGATATCAGTGGTGACTTCCCAAAAAGTGACGCATTTTACGAGCAGATTCAGTAAACGACTTTTGCAAAAAACCTCTCACATGAGAGGTTTTTTATTATCTAGATATCGCGCAATCACACTTTGAATCAATGACGCCATCCATTGGGATTGATATCAAGTCTACTTATTCTTACGTACAGAGCTAGGCTTACCACCGGTGACTGGGTCTGCATTCCCCTCGGCTTTAGCCTGCTCCGCCCGCTTACGACGAATCTCTTTCGGGTCTGCGAGTAACGGACGATATATCTCTATTCGATCTCGATCTCGAACGGTCGCATCTAACTTCACATTACGACTAAACACACCCACTTTATTCTTAGATAAATCAATTTCAGGGTATAACTCTAACACGCCAGATTGTCGAATGATCTCTTCTACCGTTGCGTGATTATTCACCACTAAATTAAATACACGCTGTTCATGAGGAAGAGCATAGACAACCTCTACGTGAATCATATCTGACTCAATACTCATAACACTCGTAGACCTGTTTTGCGCGTTTAGTGAATGCATTTACCATGTTACTGGTAAGCTCGTTAAAAACCTTACCGAAGGCCATCTCAATCATTTTACTTGAGAATTCAAACTCAAGCTTTAGCTCAACCTTGCAAGCTTGCTCATCTAGCGCGGTAAAAATCCAACCACCACGCAATGTCTTAAACGGACCATCCACCAAATTCATCATAATTGCTTGGCCTGGGATCAGCTCATTTGAAGTAGTAAACGTTTTGCTGATACCAGCCTTCGCCACATCGACAGAAGCCACCATACCATTACCCGAAGACTCAATGATTCTAGAGCCCGAGCAACCAGGCAGAAACTCAGGGTATTTAGCAACATCGTTAACCAGATTGAACATCTGTTCAGCACTAAAAGACACAAGCGCAGAACGGCTGACTTGCTTCATACATACTCCTATCGATACATGTACAGATTTAAAGCTCCTGCCAATTTTACTTTTATTCCACGATTGCGCAAATAAAAGGATTTCCTATCCGATATCCAACCCGTATAATGTCGCTATTATGGCAAAGAAAAAAACGAAACAAAAAGCGGGTAGCAATACTATCGCGCTGAATAAAAAAGCTCGCCACGAGTATTTCATCGATGATGAAATCGAAGCTGGCTTGGAGCTCCAAGGTTGGGAAGTGAAAGCCCTTCGCCAAGGTAAAGCCAATATTTCTGAAAGTTACGTATTTATGCGTGACGGTGAAGCCTTTGTGAGTGGCATGACAATCACTCCTTTAAATCAGGCATCGACACACGTTGTGGCGAACCCCACACGTGTGCGTAAACTACTAATGAGTCGTCGTGAACTAGACAACCTATTCGGACGTGTGAACCGTGAAGGTATGACATTAACGGCGCTCTCTCTGTACTGGTCTCGCTCTTGGGTGAAACTAAAAATTGGCGTAGCAAAAGGTAAAAAGCTGCACGATAAACGTACGGATTTAAAAGAAAAAGACTGGGCAAGAGAGAAAGCACGTGTAATGAAGAGTACACTGCGTTAATCTTGACCAATTAAACGCATAGTACTGGACAGTCAATGCTTTTCTGTTACTATGCGAATATTACCTGGGGCTGATTTAGGATTCGACGGGAATTCAGAAGTCTGAGGTGCATGCCGAGGTGCGGTAGGCCTCGTTAACAAACCGCAAAAAAATAGTCGCAAACGACGAAAACTACGCACTAGCAGCTTAATAACCTGCTCAGAGCTCTCTCGCCCTAGCTTCCGCACGTAAGACGGGGAATAACGAGGGATCAAACCCAAACGCGCTAGCCCGGATTCTCCCGCCTGAGAGATGAACGGCGAATTTTAATTCAGGCTAGTCATTCATTAGCGTGTCGGTTCGCAGGTGGGTGGCGAAATTAAAGATCGACTAAGCATGTAGTACCAATGATGAACGGTTTTCGGACGCGGGTTCAACTCCCGCCAGCTCCACCAATCACTAGTAACGGGACGTCTCAGGACGTCCCGTTTTATTTTCTAAACCCTTGTCCCATCTAGCTTTAAGTGGTTCAGGGCGTCTCATCAAGATTCACTTAATCTCAGTCATTTAGTAACATTCTGCGTAACACTAACCAATAACAACACAAATTGGTGTTACATCAGAAAGGAACCATTAAAATGGCTAAGCAAATCAAGCCTTTATCACCAACTCAAGTAACCAAAGCTAAGCCCTTAGAGAAAGAATATTCGCTTGCCGATGGCAACGGTCTGTACTTACGTATAAAGCCCAATGGCGCAAAACTTTGGATTTTCAACTACATCCACCCAACAACTAAAAAACGTAAGAACATCAGCCTTGGTGCATTTCCCGACATAACTCTCGCGTCCGCGAGAGAAAAAACAAGAGAGATGCGCCAACAGGTCGCTGAAGGTATTGATCCAAAAACTCACAGGGATAACCAACTCATTACCGCACAGATAGCTCAGTCATCAACTCTTAAATCAGTTGCCGAAGAATGGTTTGAAGTAAAAAAGCATGACGTTTCGGAAGACTATGCCAACGATATCTGGCGATCTCTGGAGCTACATATCTTTCCCAACCTCGGTAACATGCCGATAAGTGAGCTAACTGCCCCAATTGTGATTCAAGTTTTACGACCAGTAGAAGCAAAGGGCGCATTAGAGACAGTTAAACGAGTATGTCAGCGAATAAATGAAGTGATGAACTACGCAGTGAATTGCGGAAAGATTCAGTCCAACCCATTATTCGGGATAAAGCATGCATTTAAAAAGTCGAAAGCTGATCACATGAGTACTATCAGCCCAGACGAACTTCATACTCTTATGCAAGCGATGTCGTTAGCCAATATTAAGCTTGCTACCCGCTGCGCTTTTGAATTCCAACTCCACACCCTCACCCGTCCTGTTGAGTGTGCCGCTGCTGAATGGAGTGAAATTGATTTCGAAAACAAACTTTGGGTCATTGGCAAAGAGAAAATGAAAATGAAGCGCGACCACAGAATCCCTCTTTCAGATGCTTCTATTCAGCTTTTAAACTTTATGAAGCCCATCTCCTACGGACAACGCTATGTCTTCCCCAGTTCAAAGTCAGTTGACCAGCACATGAACAGTCAGAGCGTCAACGCAGCTCTAAAACGTGCAGGAATGAAAGGAAAGCTGGTAAGTCACGGTATGCGTTCCATCGGCAGTACAGCGCTCAACGAACAGGGCTTCAACAAAGATGCTATTGAGCTGTGTCTAGCACACGTAGACAAGAACACGATTCGTGACATCTACAACAATGCTGAATATCTGGAAGAGCGACGAAAGATCATGGATTGGTGGAGCAATTTCATACTTGATGCTTCTAAAAACGCCAACACTATAGCAAAATCCGAAACTTAAGTGACTAACATCACATTTTTAATGATGTGTGGGTGATTTTGTATTGACGATGAGAATCATCCACATTATTTTAAATCGCGTCTAAATATTTAATTTTCACTTAGGAAACAGACATTTAAAGTCCGCTCCGCGGCAACAGCCTTATGCTCGTTAAACTTCGGTTTAACTATTTTTTATTGTTTTAGCACTAACTTAATTTTCTGAGTCTTTTTTAAGACTTCTTTATTTTATTACATACACAACACCATCCCTCCTGTTGCGAAGGGTGAGGCTGTTACCAACATAAAGGTTTCAGTCCTAGGTTATTATTGCTTTGCTGAAGTTAAATTTCAGTGGGTCAGTGTAAGTATTAGAATATGAAGGCGGTGCTAGACATGAATTAACATAGGTTATCGTTATGTCTGTAAATACAACTCCTCTTCTAAAAATCGTACGTAAATCTGACGTTCTACAACGCGTACCCTTCTCAAGAGCGACTCTCCACCGCAAAATTAACGATGGAACATTCCCACCTTCAATTCCCCTTGGTGCAAACTCTGTTGGTTTCTTGTCTCATGAGGTCGATGCAATTATCGCAGCCATGGCACTAGGCAAAGATCTACAGCAAACTGTTTCTCATCTTGTTGAGCAAAGACAGTCTCTTTTCGACAACAGTCTCTATGCATTAGCCGCATAACTAAAAACTCTCACTAAGCACAAATAAATCAATTGTTTACTGCATGCTTTAGCATGCTGGTAAAAGTGCAGAGTTCTTTAGTTATATATATTACTTAGAAACTTTGCACTTTTACGTTCTACTAGGAATAAGAATAAATGAACGTTATCGCGCAATCTCAAGCCTCAGAACATACACTGGTTCGTTCAACAGAGTCCTGCTCAGTCGCCATTCTTAACGGCGAGTCTCTAAGCTTCGATCATGACAAGTACAGGGTCGTTGCTGTTCGCAACGACAAAAACAACCTGGCTGAAGTTATCCGCTATTACCGTGATGCTGGCTTCAATAACATCAAGTTAATCATTGATTCAAAAAAGCTCCCTGCTCAAGCTGTGGATTTCATGATGATTAATTATCGCGACGCTAGGTGTGATCTTTATGATTTAGCATCAAAGCGACTCTACAGTCTGAAAGACTACAACGATACAATCCAGTATCTATCTCTTTGCTATCAGTTGACGAATTGCGGCATGCTGGGTGACGAAATCATTGACTGGCTAGCTAAAAAATTAGTCCGTACAATTCCTCTGATCTGTTCCGATGCTCAATCATGCTTGAGGACTTACCGCCTCTATCTTCACAAAGACAGTAATTTCCTAAGCAAAGTTTTAGATTGCCTTGAACTACAGCTACACCACTACCATTCGTCAGTTCAAGATTTTATGAAGCTTAGAACGCCGACGAAAACAATCCGTACTTCAACTCTCGACTGTCCAGAAGTGTGCGAAGCGCTAGCCAATGAGCGAACCCTTGCGATTAAATCTGCAACAGGGACTGGTAAAACGAAACACGTCTTTGGCCCTATTACTCAGCTAGCTGAGCAAAACAATAAATCAGTGGTATATCTTTCTCACCTGATGGCTTTAGTAGAACAATACTGCATTCAAAATCATGCGGTCAGCTATACCACTCAAAACTTAACTCAGCTTGAACAGTCGAAAGCGATGGGATTAGTCGTCAATAGTGTGTGGAAAGCGCATATCCAAGCATATTGCCACAATGCTGATACCTTGATTATCGATGAGTTTGAGAAAGTAATTTCAACAGTTGTGTGCTCGGAGCATTCACTACAAATGCCCAAACAACGCGTCTTTCATTGCTTGTCTGATATTATTCGCTCCATTCCACAAGTCATTGTGGGGGATGCTGATCTTTCCGATATTAGTTTAGGCTTCTTGAAGGATTTACGAGGTGACGTGACTTTAATCCACTGCGACAAAAACCCATACATGGGAATTGAAGCAGTTATCACAGATAAAAATCAGTACCTTTATAGTCAGGGTGATCTCAAGTCCAAACTATTGGAGGACAAGGTGTTTCTTTTTGACTCACTAGTGACGCTTCGAGGCGTTGTTAAACAACTTGGTTATGAGGACAAGCAAGGTTTAGATAGTGAGACTGCGGCTCTAAACGATGGTGTGCTAGTCATTCACGGGGAGAATAAAGGAATGGACGCACAACGTGCTTTTCTGGCTAACCCGAATGAAGAAATCTCCAAATACAAAGCGATTATCGCTTCTCCCTGTCTAGGGTCAGGCTTCTCAATCGTCAAAGATTTCGCTAATAGAGTTATCGTATTCTGTGACAAAACACTAAATCCATTTGAACTAGTTAACTTCGCACGTCGATTCCGCAAAGCAAAGGAGATTTGGTTTACTGTAGATGCCCATCAAGACTTCTTCTGCCGACCGACAAGAGAAAGAGTCTACAATGCGAATATTCACTCAGCGCCCACAGACAACCTAGAGATTGCATTCGGTAACGTGAAATCACAGTTCACCGCACCTCTGGGACTACATCTATGGATCACATTGAAGGAACTCGGCTTTCATGTAGATTCGCTGCCATCCTCTGTGTACTCACAGAGCTGTGGGTCTAAAACGAACAAGCAATATTTAAAAGCTTACAGAGAGGCGTTAGTCAACGCCATTATGCAAGCTGTCGATTTAAACCAGCATGATATCAAACGGCTTATGAAGGCAGATAAGCGCACAGCTAGTGACAACGCAGCCATCTCGAAGCATACAATCAAAAGCTACTATCAGCTGACTGAAGTCACGAAAGAAGATGTCGAGTTTCATTTCCTGTTTTCTAAGAACAGAAAGCTCTTCGACAAGCTATTTTCTGTTCCAGCGCCGAACGAAGATAACAGCACACACTCAAAATATCGCCGCTTGGCGAATTTAATCAGTGAGAGTCTGTTCAACGGACATCAGTTTAATTCTCAATCTCCTTCTATCATGGTCCATAGGGAGCAGGTTTTAGGGTTTATTAATCTGATGATCGAGAGTCGGGACTTAGTCAATTGGACACTGCACAAAGATACTCACATCCCCCTATCACTCAACAAAAACAGCACGACAAATAAAAAGATGCTGTATTTTGGACAACTCATGAAGTCTCTGGGTTTTGAAATCGGTAGATTTAGCGGAACAACAAATAAAGCGAAGCTATCTCTTTCCCAAAGAACATCTAACTACGCAAAACTAGACGGCTTTAGAGACAGTGAAAGCTAAAGAATTGAGAATTGGCAGCATATATATGCTGCCAATTGGACTAACAATAGAAGTTATATGGCAAGCTTACTTTCAGTACACTCTTCTGGATTAGATTCCTTTTCTTGCATAATGAATGGAACTAATAGTTCAGCAACAGCTGTAAAGACAGGAACAACTACCGAGTTGCCAAACTGCTTATAAGCACTAGTATCTGCACATACAATATTGAAATCCACATCGCCTTCACAGCGCAGCTCTTCTGGCTTCTCAAACCCCATTAACCTTGCACACTCTTTAGGAGAAAGGCGTCTAGGTGTGCGATATTCTGGGTTAAACGAATCATAGCTAACATAACGCCCAAATCTTTCGTTATACTCTGACTCAGCTTCTTTTCTCAGTTCAGACAACTTTGCATTTGTTGCTTTAGGTTCACTCTGTAAATACTCAGTTACCTTCTTATCGACATATGCATGTCTTTCTTGTATTTTTTGGATACACTCTGCTTTTCTGCTTTCTAAATAACTGGTTTCCAAACCATTATGGTTTATAAGTATCTCAGAGCCATCTTTATGGTAACGCGCAGATAAAGTACGCGTTACTGCGCTTTCATCATTAGGATCAACTAAACCAAAACCAAAACCATTGCCTTGAGTTTGATGTTTAAGAGCATAGTTATACAAATAATTCCATAAATTTGGAGTAAGTTTATAACGATCTAACTCTTCAGGTGATAACTCGCATAAAACATCCCGCAGAGTTAAACGCTTTTGCGGTTTAGGTAAGTTAACCAGAGAAAATTGATCATAAGTTAAATCTAAATCTTTTCTAAACCCAACCAGAACAACCCTTTCTCTATGCTGAGGGAGAAAGTCAGCGCCATCTATAACTACAGGTTCTTTTTTCCTTTTACGAACCCTCTCTATGGCAGCCTCTATATCATCTCCTTCATTAGTGATGTCAGCAATCCAATATCCAAGCTTATCCAAAGCTCTGACAATTACTGCAAAAGTATTACCTTTATCATGACTTTTTAAGTTCTTTACATTCTCTAAAACGAAGAACTTTGGCTTTCTAGCTTCTAGTATTTTTTCTACATCAAAGAACAGTGTTCCTTGAGTATCACAATCGAATCCATGGGAACGTCCCATAGAATTCTTTTTTGAAACTCCAGCTATTGAAAAAGGTTGACAAGGAAAACCTGCAAGTAACACATCATGTGCAGGAATGTGCTTGCGAATATGAGAAATTTTCTCTTCTTCCGTAGCCATTTTGTCAGCACTTAGTGTTATGTTGGTTATGTCCATATATTTCTGATTTTTATCAGGGTTCTCGTCTTCACTATCAATAAAGTATGGGAGTTCACTCTCACCTACATAGTGATTGGCTAGATACGTCTTTCTTGCTTTATCATCCCACTCAGAGGTAAATACACACTTCCCACCAACCTGTTCAAACCCTTTTCTCAATCCACCGATTCCAGCAAAAAGATCAACAAAGGTAAACTTGGGATTGTCCCAATGCTTTGGTTTAGGCGGTAGCAGTTTCTTAGAGATATATGCTCTCTCTTTTTCAGATAACAATAGTGGATGCTTATCAGGATCTTTCTTCCAGTTACTAAGCGCTTTCCTATCTGTTTTAAATCCAAGTTCGTTCAATTTACGAGCTAAGTTCTTTTGATCGTAGATCTCTATTAAGAGTTTGATTAATCTTGAACTAACATACTTGTCTTCTCGATGTAGCTTCTCATAAAGCTCATCGCCAAGTCTGATAACGTTATCAAGCATGGGAGGTTTGTGCTCACTTCTGGTACATGTTTGACCCATTGTACCAGGAGGTTGTGTTTTTATACAGTTGTAAGTGTACTAAAATAAAAAACTTTAAAGGCCAAATGTAACCATTTGATTTAAAATAAAATTAAACAAAAAGTAAGTTATGACTATGAATGATATAAAAACTTGGCTTCGGTCAAAAAGCTCTGATGACTGGTATTTTTACATTAAGAGGCTTTCAGCAAATGACACAGGTGCATCAGGAGCACATCAAGTAGGTGTCTACATACCCAAAGGTTACATGACGTTTCTGTTCCCATCCATTAATAGAATTGATACAAAAAATCCATCTCTTTATCTGACAGCAAAAACTAGCTCACATGACTTCTTAGAAAAGCAAGTAAGAGCTATCTATTACAATAATAAGTTTTTTGATGGGACACGTAATGAGATGAGAATCACTTCATGGGGAGGCTCTAAATCACCTCTACAAGACCATGAAAACACAGGTGCTATTGTAGTGCTTGCGTTCTGTAAAAATGAAGATTGTGATTCCAAGTTGATCGATGTATGGGTATGTAGAAGTTTAGAAGAAGAGAATTTTATAGAAACATTAACAGGAGAATTACTCCCTGGGCTTTCTATATTCACCGATGCTAATAAAGTAATATCAGGGAGTACTGTGAGCTATGACTGGAAATCGAAAGACTATCCAATACCAGAAGAATGGAACATTAAGTTCCCTAGCGGAACAGAAATAATAAATTACTTAACTCAGGTGTTTGATATTAAAGCTGATACCTCTGATAAAAAACTACTCCTTAGAAGGGAAGCAGAATACTCACTATTTAAAAAAATTGAAGAAGTCCATGTGCTTGAATTGATCAAGTCGGGATTCACTAGTGTCGATGACTTTATAGCTTTAGCAAACTCAATTAGTAATCGTAGAAAGTCTAGATCAGGGAAGTCGCTAGAATTACATTTAGAGCACATTTTTTTAGAAAATGGATTGACAGAGTTCGAAACACAAGCAAAAACCGAAAACAATAAAAAGCCTGACTTCCTATTTCCTTCAGCAAACGCTTACCATGATTTATCATATCCATCAGATAAACTTCGCATGCTGGCCGTAAAAACCACATGTAAAGATAGATGGAGACAAGTTCTAAATGAAGCCGATAGAATCAATGATGTCTATCTATTTACTCTACAAGAGGGCGTTTCTAAGAACCAATTTAAAGAAATGAAAGATTCAAACGTAAAACTTGTTGTCCCACGTCCCATCCATTCGAGTTTTCATAAAGATATACGGAATGAAATTTTATCACTTGAAGAGTTTATCGATAAAACTAAGTCACTAGTATTAGATTGAGTTTGTTGATCTATCCACAGCCAGCAACACACCAAGTAGATAAAGGTTCCTATCAAAAAACAGAACAACGTTCTCGGAGTATCATCGTTAGGCAGGTGTTATACATTGTAAACACTTGCTTAACATAGGTTAAAGGAGTTTCTATTTCATGACGACCGTGGAGAGAGGTGAGCAAAATCATAAGTATACCTAAGCAGAATACCGTTATATTCCTTGCATTTTTATGTGTTAATCGAATGCTCAATCTTTAGTTTTTGATGACTTGAGCGAGAACAGTGTTCTCGCAGTATCAACAGTCAGTGCACTAGCCCATTTCATAGTGACTTTCAACTAAGAGAAAACTGTTCTGATTTGAGAATAACCCTATTGTAGAACTTATAAAAACGTGAGAGGAACAAAATCTTGTCCTAATACGGATTTAGCCTAAATAGACTCATGGTATAAACATATTAATTACTAATTACCCAATTAAACAAGTTTTTATTATACATAAAAACTTTTTAGTCAAGTTGAAAAAACTCTTGATTAAGAAAAAACAATCTAATATATTAAATCCCATAGAAAGAAGAAGAGCTTCCATCTATAAAGTGGCTTAAAGAAATATTTAAAATAATATTACTTAACCTTTAAAAGTAAAAGTAATTTCTTCCACCTCACTGGTGGCTTAAAGAAAAATTAGTTTTAATACAAGTAAATGTATCACTATTTTATCCACTAATAGATGGTTACACTTCCGCGCCAACTGGCGGTTAAGCGTCGGATAAAAAGGTCGAGTTTATCTCGGCCTTTTTATTATTAATTGTAATACTGTTCTCAGAACTTTAAATTAATTCTGCAAGCTTAGCTTATTAAAAGGAAGATCCTCCTACTTATCATTCGGAACATTGTTCTTCCACACAGTTTTTTATTGATTAATCAAATACCAAATCTTTACTATTTTAAAGTTAGCATAAGAACATTGTTCTGAGTAAAGAGTCAGTTCACTCTCGATATGATTATCACGCATCAATTAGCTGCTTATTCAAAGCTAGCGAAAGGTAAGACTTCGACTGAATGTCGGCGAGAGAACTTGGTATTATTCGATAAGCTAAGCGAGAACAAGGTTCTTACAATATCGTTTAAACCTCTTAGCTAATAACTACCTCTGGTAGCTCTCCGCCTCTCAGTATCATGGAACATTGTTCTCATTGAGTACTTTCCGTTAGTTTCTTATTCCAATGGCGCTTAACCGTTGGGATCGAGATGCCAAGAGCATTTGCTGTCTTAGATTGACTCAGCCCTCTTGCCCTACATTCTTTGACTTTTTGAGTTGTGGTTAGTGCTTCTGGTCTACCAATCCGCTTACCTTCAGACTTAGCCCTAGCCTGCCCTTCTAGCGTCCGCTCCCGAATTCGATTTCGCTCAAACTCAGCAAATGCTGAGAACATTTGCAGCATCAACCGTCCCTCTGCTGAGCTTAGATCAGCGGTCGGCAGATCTAGAGATATTGGCGTTACACCTTTTTCTAACAGCATACTGATCGTATGCTGAACATCGATGTTATCTCTTCCGAGCCGATCAAGCTTTAGTACCACCAGTTTGTCCCCAGGCTCTAGTTTATGCTCAATCAACATTTTGAACTCACGTCGTTCTGTTGCAGGCACACTACCAGAAACTGTTTCATGTACAATTCGGTGTTCTTGAATATCGTAGCCAGCATTTCTGATAGCTAAGAGCTGATTTGACACAGTTTGCTCACTAGTCGATACACGACAATAAGCGAATGTCCGTCCCATACTCTCCACAATACTCTCCTTTTTGGTATCACAACTAGTATCATCAACCAGTTAGGCATCATAAAAACTAGCCCCCTACTTTATGAGACCGCAAACACTTCATTCCCGTCTGGTATCAGAAAACGGATGTTTGTTGATACTACCCTGGGATGTTTACATCTCGCTAAAGTTGACTACTTAAGTCAATAATTTTGACAAAGTACATTTGCCTTAAGAAAACCTAGAAAATAAATAAATATCCGTAAGTAACAAACATTACTCTAAATTTAAATCATCTATAATAAAAACAAAGTTACTATTAATTGCCCTTGGCAATAACGTTGACACATAAAAAATAAATTTTATTTTATTAATTTTTCATGTTATAACTATTATAACTGTTATAACTATTATAAAGTTATGACTTACTATAACGCTTGAACTTTAAAAAACAAAATTCATCGGATAAATTCATCAAAATTTGGGGGAAATTCTTCTGCCACTACTGGCACTTTCAACGCCAGCAATGGCGCATTGATTGCCAAGATTGGCAAATTCTCTTGCCACCTGCTTTAATGACGGAATTTTTAAGGCTTTTATCACTTGCCTTATACAAGCTCACAGGCTTTAACGCTGTGCAAAAAAAGAACAAAGTTAGAACACGTTGAATGTCTCATTTCTTCTTGACTTATAACGGTTACAACCATATAAACCAGGCACTCGGCATTCTTTCTCTTCCTTAATAGGTTGTCTTTTTAAACGAACTTGGGGAACATTGTTCTTTTCATCCAAATTAATAGAATTTGCTCTACGCAATGCTTCTTCATCGGAAATGTCGTTATAAACGACTTGAAATCTATTCGACTTAGTTTCACGTTCTTCTTTTGTAGATAGATAACTCATTTCACGATTACGTTTAGAATAAACCAAAACTTGAGACATATCGAAAACCCTTTTGATATATATAAATAAATTCAATGCCTATTATATTTATCAAGTAATATTATCTTTGTAAAGGACCTTTAACCACTATTTTAAAAATCACATTAACATTTAATTATTAAATAAAAACCGTTTGGTTTTTTAATTATTAAATTAGAAAAATAATAATTAGTTAAACTTCTACCTAAAAATGAAAAAGATCAGATTCTGGGCTATTAGTGATGCGATTTCTCTCCTCAAAGAACCACATATTCATCACCATGAATTCTCGGTTAGGATCCTAACCGAGAAAGAACATCGGATTCTAGCTACGATTAGTACTGCTATTTCCCCTAGCCTCATAGCAACCACGTCCATCACTACAAATTCCAAGTTAGGCTCCTAACCAAGAATGAACATCGAAGTCTGGCTGTGCGCTTAGTACTGCTATTTTCCTAGCCTAAAAGTAACCATATTCATCCCATAAATTCTCGGTTAGGATCCTAACCGAGAATAGAGAACAGATTCTGACTATTAGTGGCGCTATTCTCCCTCCTCAAAGAACCATAATCATCATAGATTTCGAGTTAGGATCCTAATTCGGACAAATAAGTCAGGAATCACTAGGGTATCAGCGACTACCGATGCTTTAACTTCAATCACAAGTGGACAAAAATATATGTCATACTTACTTTTTGTGACTATTTATGAGTATTGAAGTGAAAATCGAGACTGCATTAGAACGACTGCATAAGTTTGATAGACAAGGCATACATGTTTATCGAAAGAGTGATCTCAGGAGATTATTTTTTGATGATTCACTTACAGCATTCCAGCAAAGCTTGCTACGTTTAGTAAAAGCAGGAGTACTAGAGCGGGCGTGTAATGGTGTTTATATATTCTCATACAGCCGTCATAGGGGTGGTTATACTATTGAATACATTGCTAAATGCTTGCGACGGGGAGAGTACAATTACATCTCTCTAGAATCAGCACTCTCAGAATACAGCGTCATTTCCCAAGTGATGCTTGATCGAATCACTATCATGACAACAGGGCGTAAAGGGGAGTTTAGAACCCACTACGGAGTTATCGAGTTCACACATACAAAACGTGATGATATTGACATTATCAACAATACCATAACTTCAGATCGCCCCCTGCGGATTGCGAAAAAAGAAGCTGCGATTCGAGATTTGAAGAGGGTTGGCAGAAACACGCACTTGTTAGTGATGAATCATGATTAAGGCAGATTTGGAGACTCCCAAAAAACTGCACAACTCACTTCTGGACATAAATGAGTCAACCTGTCCCAAACTGCGTCACTTTTTCCCGCCAGTATATCACTGAACAAAGATGAGTTAACAACAATGAAATTGCTTATGTCATAAGAAAGCTAAAGGCCTTAAATGGTTGCACACCTCACTTTTACGAACGGAGTTTTTGTGTTTAAGTCGCGTGGTCATGAATATTTTTCTATAAAAAACAATACCTACAGCGATTAGAGGTTAAAATTATCAAATTCAAAGGCAAGTCTTTGATATGAATGTGATGTGATGATGATATTAACCCTGATTTATAAGAAAAGTTTTGCTAGAATCTGTGCAAATTTAATCCTAAACTCTTTACTTAGAGAACTATGTTGTCAATATGTAACCATAACACAAACAATAGTGAGAGAGATGTAATGAAATTCAGTCATTTACGCTCTACAGATCTACCTAGCATTGATGAAACGGCAAAGCGGTGTATCAACTCTGGTCAGTGGTTTTTATTTAAATCACCGACTATGTGCCAAACTAGAGCTGCAGCATATTGTTTAAAAGTAGACCAAGAGATTTACTCCCTTGATAGCTCTGGTAAACCGATTGGAATATTAAAGATTGAAACAGAGATTGTCATGGAAGAACTTTTCTACTTTGATGATATAGAAAGCCCTTCCTCACTAAGCAATCAACTAATAGCATAACAATAATTATGAGCTTAATTAACAGTAGCACTAAGTGGGTGCTATTTTTGGCTACGCATGAGGCTATGCCAGAAACTCGACATATTCATGATCTTGTTTTTGGTGTTATGTGCCTAGAACAGGCTGGTATTAATCCTGACGACATCTTCATTTATATAGACGGTGACAATAAATCTTCAATATCTTCAATCTTTAAAATGGGCACAACCCACTCTTATCCAATTAAAGATACTAACGATTTTTTTCAAGATCTAGAAACTTACTCGCATGACAACCTTGTAATGTTTGTAAGTGGGCACGGCAGCCTTGATGGCATTGCAGCATCTCCGAATATCAGCCCTCATAAGCTCACTGATGCTTTAAAACGTTCCCCTGACCTACAGCACTCCATTGTTTATCTTGGTCAGTGTTATGCTGGCATATTTAACTACATGAATGTTGCACCTTCGGAAGAGTCTCCCAATAGTGTGATATTTATTGGCGCGACTGGCTTGCATGAAAGCCTTAGCATCCCAACAAAGGAAGTATTTCTGGGAAGCACAGACGGATTTCCTTGGCTTGCAAACGTCTTTTTACTTCATATTTTTAAATGGATTTCAGCTCCTAAAGATGTTGATAATGATAGCAAATTGACCATTATAGACTCTTATAAATATGCGGGGGTTCATAGCAACATGAGCAGAAAAGATAGTAAATTATCTTCCTTTCATCATTTATCGAGATCATCGGTTGCTCTAGCCGAAGCAATCAAAGAGTTAGAATCGGCTCAAAAGGCTCATGAAAAGTGCCTTGAAAGGGTTCAGCTGGCTCCTACAGGTAGAGATGTACTCACCCATTTGACAGTTGCAAAGGGAACTTCTCAAGCTCTTATGATGGCTCAATTGAAATGCAGAGGTTGTGAACAACAGTATATTCAACAATCTAGCACATATAACGTTCACCAAGAATGCTGGATACTCAACTCAATACCAGCACAATCACTTGAACTCTAATTAAGCCTGTAGCATGAATTAGGGCTTAATTTTGAAATATCCTTAACCTAGAATGTTTGAGCTTAATGAGCAAGCTATTGATTAGATACCCAATCGATTGTAATTGTATTGGCATGTGAACGCTGCCTAATTTAAGTTGATAGTCACACTTAACAAATTTTGGGGCATCAGTGTGCGAGCAGTGACCGCTCTGGCACGTCTCTGGATAGAAACGAGCTAGAGTACAAAATCTAGCTCATTCTATTAATATTAGTGCTAACAACTACAGGCAAAATATGAACAAACATTGACTAAACAACTACTTCAAGTATCTTCGAAGCATTTTGACTCATAAGCATTTTTTTGATGCTTTCTACATCAAGTTGTTCAGTTATCAAGATATCAACAGCTTCAGATCTCCACACCAAGTCACCTGGCTCCTGAAAGGAAATCCTTAGCCTTCTGATTACATCTAAGACCTTTCTAGACCAATCTTTAAAATCACTTAAGCTCCAATACATGACTTCTGCCAAATGAGGATGCCCACCACTTTTCACTTTTGTTACTGGAGACAGTAATATTGGAATGATTTCTACCTTATCTGAACTACATGAATCAACGTTCGACCTTATCCAGTTGGGGTGAGTTGCTACTTGTCTTGCCTTAGTCGCATTTAATGTATCACTTTCAGCATTGGCGTGGTCTTCAAACACAAAACACAAATCAGCTAACTGCCACCATGGGTCAGGGGACGCATCGGCCTCGACTTTATGAGCATCAAACCCAATGTGCTCACCTAGCAACCTGTGTGCTTCTTCAAACTCTCTGTCAGAGTTCAAACCTTCCCTAATTTGTTTTTCCCTTTGAGACAACTTTCTATCATGCATACACCCAAAAGAATGTAATAATGACTCTATATTCTCGACTTGCTTCATAGTTAACAAGTTCTTAGCTTCATCGGCTGCCCCTTCGATAGTATTTGTATATCGACTTAAACCAACTAGCCAAGGGATGTCTTTTGCCGCTTTTTTCGCTCGTATAAAGTGTTCTCGCGCTTTAATTTGCGCGTCAGAATACCCATGCTCATTAGCAAGGTATGCAGCTGAACCAGCCAAGTATTCCCATAAAGCTCTATAACCTCGCAAATTTCCCGAAGCTAGAGTACCTAGTATTTTTTCCGCTTGGTTCAATGCTTCTTCGTAATCATATGACCAAAGAGCTTTAACATATTCGATTTCCGAAGGGACGCTACTTGCCAACTCAACAATTCCAGGGAAGTTGGTTTTCGATTTAGAAGCTCTGAGTTCAACGATTTCACCGTTTACTTCTTCCCAATCCTCACCATTCTCAATAAATATTGAAAAGTTTTCGAGTAGGTCTTCAAAAGTGCTATCTATCGATTGCTCGACACCGAACTCTAACTCAGCTTGAAGTTCTGGATGAAAGTAATTTCGGCGCGCAGGATCAGCCAAAAAGTCTACAAGTTCAGACCCATTTACAACAACTGCTGAGTAATCTTCCAATGATCGGGTGCATCGACCAATAGCCTGAATCACTCTAGTTTGTATTCTTTCATTGAAGAGAACGTTAGCACCAATCCTGGACATCAAGAACTGCTCTTGCAAGTTTACAGTTTTCGGCAGCCCTTCAATAACTAATAAGCGACATTCATCTCCTGGAAAATCAATACCATCATATCGATTAGCAACGACCGCTGTCGCACTTTTACTGCTAATAAAAATACTCTTTGAGTCTTCTATATCACTCGCTTCAAAGACTTTTAGAGTGGTTTGGTCATTAACGGTGTCTTTTATCACCTTTGCTTGTGCTTCACTTGGTACTAAAACCAAACTGCGTTCAGTTTGTTTGAGTAATTCCAGATCAAACTTCAAACAATCATCTTCAGCTAAAGAAAGTGATGGAAAAATAAAAAACCGACGACCAACACCCTGAGTATCCCACCCTTCAGGAGTAGCTAGTCGATAAATATTTTTTCGTCCTAAGAGCCTCTCTAGGTCACCTCCTTCACCCAATGTCGCTGACATAAATATACGTTGTTTAGCATTATCAAATGAAGGGTGAACCCAGGTCGGCGCAATCAAAGGGCGAAGCAAGAACCCCTTAGACGACATATATAGATGGCACGCATGAACATTTGATCTAAGCATTGACCAGGAGTATTTTAGCTTCGTACCGTCCGTGTGCTCATCCAGAACATCTACCAAATCATCCTTGATTTTATGTAGGATAGGCGTTGGTAACTTATCAACCCAGCCCTGATCATAAGGGCTTTCCCAACTACCCGCTAACCTTGAATAGCTTGTACCATCTAAATAAGGCCGAACTAGCGAACATAAAGCTTCGTGAACAACTTTGTGGTCATCATTAAACCTTTCAACCTCTAATGACCATAGCTTTGAAACATAGTTTTCTGCCGCATGTGCATCATCAACAATTATGATATCAGGGTCTTCAAAAAATGGATTAGTGTTGAAAACGCTACTGTATGTTGTAACAGCAACTGCCATTCCCTGCTTGTATTTTGCGACAGAACTAGGATCATAATTTGCTTTTTTGCCAGTAAAGCCTAAAACGGACAACCCATACTTGGTTTCTGCTTGTTCGACAACTTGATTTACTAATTGTTTAGTTGGGCAGAGATAGACAATTTTCTCGTTATTCTTTCGACGACGCCATTCAGCGATTAATAAACCTACTAATGTTTTTCCGCTGCCTGTTGGTAACTGTAAAGCGACATCACGGTGATTTTCAGCTTCTTCTGCATATCTTTGCATCATCGACTGCTGATGAGGAAGAACATCTGGATATTTGCGTCGAGGTAGCTCCCTAAATAACTGGTCAGGGCTTAACGAGGCTACATGACGCGCCCCACGCTTTTTAAAAGCCATAACTATTCCTTTTATGTTCTGAAATCTTTAATCTTACACTTAATATGCTCTAAGAAGATATGCACACGGTCACTAAAACAATGAAAGGATATCTATCCACTTTTTCTTTCAGAACAGCGTCGTATACACTAGGGTTCTATTACTTCGTTCTGAGAAGGATACTCATGAAAGCTCGCATTGGGGTTGCATCGGAAGATCTCATTCGTAGGCACATGATTAGTGTGGCCGCAGGCAACATTAGCCATTATAAGCATCTACCTACATTTTGGTTCACGTCACTAAATGAAGCTTCAAAGCTACTATGTAATGAGAATATCGAACTAATGCTGCTGATCAGTAGAGAAAAACCTGAAACTCTAGCTGATCTTGCGGAGATTAGCGGTCATCATATCCACGAACTGTCACGAAAAATCGACGCCTTATCATCAAAAGGATTTATCCAGTTCGAGGAGAAAGGGAATGCTTGCCGACCTATCACTCTATTTACTGACTTTGAGGTCCTTCTGGGCAAAGAATTGGAGATTACACTGCAAGAAAGCTATCTTGCATGATACCCACCACTCGTTACTGCGGCGCATGCCGCTTGGGTAACACAGCTTTATGCTGTGCAGACTCGAATGGTGATTGTTTTTAATACTTTCCGTCTAGGCCAACTTGGTAGTCACCGACGCTCTCTTCCAGTTCTATTTTGAGGGCTTCAGTTACTTCAACCAGCTTATCAGTATTGGTAGAGATAGCGTGATCAAGCAAACCAAGAAGTCCATTTAGCGTAACCTCACTATCCTTTGATTCGGCTTGCTCGTTATCACTTCTTGTAGCCTTAGCCTCGTTCTTCATATCAGCCTCGCTCATAAAAATGCCTGCCGTACACACGGCTGTAGCACAATTACACTCTCGCCAGCCTCTGAGAAGTTGCCTCAGCAAAGAACTTCAATAATTTTCAATAAAAATAATTAATTTCAAATGGTTATAAACCACTAAGATTTAGACACTAAAAGTTAGTGTCTAAATCTTAGTGCCGATAAATCAAACAAAGCGTCCAGTCATTACCCTGCATAGAAGCTCCACTTGAAGCTACTGGTGTTAAAATACTTAGCGTATATGCTCACTTCTCTAATCCAACTAACCAATGTACCATGGAGTAGTCAATCAATCTTAAGGCCATGATAGTTTGAAGTTTTACGTTGTTTCTGACCTACACCTAGATATTCACGGAATACGCCGCGATTTTTGGCATGACTTCGATAAAGAAGCCACGTTGGTCGTTGCTGGTGACACGGCAAACGGTCTATCAGGCATAGCATACGTAAAGAATGTACTTTGCCGCCACTTTAAGGCGGTCATCATGATTGCAGGAAACCATGAATGGTATAGCAATACGAGTAAATCCTACCGATATACAAGTGAGTGCGAATCTAGTACTAACTCAGGTTCTCTCAACGTTTCTAAGAGTTCAGTATTAGCAAAGCTTAAGGCTCATAGCGATACCACTGAAAACCTGTTCTTTTTGAATAATGAGTCGATTGAGTTGGACGGATACACTATCTTCGGTGGAACCCTTTGGTTTCCCATTCACACCTATTCGGTCGAGCTTGTAAATGCATATTCTGAGTTGATGAACGACACTAAGTTTATTGGCAGCTCTATGATTGAAGAGCAGCACAAAGCATTCATTAACAACTTTCCAGAGAAAGTTGATCTAGCAATATCTCACCACCTTCCCTCTAAAGAAGCTTTTGCTTTCGAGCAAAATGCCAGCAGCGATTATGCTCCGTATTATCATGCAGGGTTGAGTAATGAGTTGATCTCAAGAGCTAGGTATTGGGTTGCAGGGCATCAACATGATGCTGTAGAGAAAGTGATCGCTGACGGTAGTACCACATTCATTTCTAACCCCAAGGGTCCTGTCCGCTTAACCAGTGGATTACTTACTAATAAAGCTTATTACCTATAAGAGCTAGCCAACACTTCGGCATCTGAAAGTCCCCTAGGGCTTTCTCACTTCGCTCATTGCTCACCTTGTGAATAAGACCCTAGGAATTATGTACAGGTTCATCATCTATCTGCACAGCAAACAACACTTTTACGCGCATTAAAGTGTATTAACTGTATTTTTGTATGTAGCAGCCATTCTTAATCTCCTCATTCACTTTGTTCATTTAAGGCAACTGTTCATTTATTATGGACAACCTGCATAACTGAACAAACAATTAACGCCCCACTCCCTATAGCAGCTTTCATAGCTAAAATAATCCATTCTGCTCATCAACAATTTTGACTTACAAGCCATGCGTAATCATTTACTCATAAAGAGCCTCGCCACACATTAATGAGTAAATTTTTACTCATAACTTGAAAAAAAATGACTTTAAGAGTAAAGTTTTACTCATTGATAAGTAGAGGTGTTGTCGATGGAAGAACTAACCGTACAAGCTTTTATCAGAGGTGAATGGATAGATATTGGTATCATCTCATTCCCTAAAAGTAGCCAACATAATTTCCGAGTGACTGAACTCAACTACCTCAGCGACTATGCGCTAGAACATCACGATAAAGATGACTTTCACGCTGTTTCACTAAACCACCCTGTCTCATTCTTTTTTGATGACATGGGTAAACCTGGATGGTTAAAGTTTCTAGACGATATTATGCCTAGTGGCGCTAGTAGACGATACTGGGTCAAACACCTAGATATTGAAGACCTTAGTTCTGATGAACAAGACTATGTTTTGCTCAAGTTTGGCACAATGTCGCCTATTGGTAACTTAAGAATAAAAGACTCTCTTCCTGAGCGCTACGAAGTAGCAGACAACCTCTACTTCTCTGTTGATGATGTTAAAAATCGAGCAGGTGATTTCCTCGACTATGCACAGCAAAGAGGGGCAGCCGCAGGTGGTGCAACAGGGGCTGGAGGTGAAGCGCCAAAACTGATCCTCCGATGTGGTTTCGATCATGGATCTGGCAGCGAAAAAATATGGATTGACCCATACCAAGATGACAATAGCAACCACGACTTACATTACTTAGTAAAGTACCCTAGAGGCTCAAGAAGCACCATCGACTGTAATATTCTAAGAGCTGAGTTCTACTTCTACCACGAGCTAACTGAAATGGGAGTTGAAACGATCTCCACCGACGGTATGCGCTTGGAGGAAGGATTAAACTACCCTTCCTTGTGGCTTCCTCGATTTGATGTTCAAATTATTGAGCAACAAATAGAGAGATTTGGCATGGAATCTGTGTATTCCATTTTGAACAAAGGCGCTGGGGTCACTCTTGATCACGAAACAACAATCCGAACTCTCATAGAAAAAATTACTGAAAGCAATATGGTTAAACACCAAGGGTATAGGTTTGATACCCAAGCTTTCGTCATTGAATGGGTGAAGAGAGATCTACTCAACATCTTGTTTGGTAATAGTGATAACCATGGCAGAAACACTTCATTCTTAAAAGGTGATGGAGTCATAAAGCTTGCTCCCGTTTACGACTTCGCACCAATGAAAGCTGATCCTGAAGGCATTCCAAGAACAACAAAATGGAAAGCCCCACTAGAGGTTGGCGGAACTTACGACTTCGTAGGAATAGCGGACACCTTATCTGATCTCGTGCCAAAAGAAGTGTTATTACAAGAGCTAGAGGTTACTGCAAGTAAATGCATTGATTTAAAGCAGAGACTAGCATTACGAGGAGTACCAGAACAAATCTTAGAGATGCCAGCCGTTGGACTTAATCATATATCAGAAAAGCTCACTAAATGGGGGCTACTATGAATAAGCCAAGCAATAAAGAGTCCGTACAAGATACAGTTGCTCGTCTAAGAGCAAACCGAAATCAACATCAGCCCAAGACTGGGACGAACACAACTCATTCAACCAAAGAACGATCGCAACTTAATACTCCGACTAGATCGAAAACCTCAAAAAACGCCAAAGCAGTAAGTGCAGCAGAACGCAAAACCGAGGCAAACAAAATCATCAAACACTTATTGCTTGGAGAGCTAACACAAGGCCAAGCGTTGAAAAGTTTACGCATTAATATACTGGGACTCAAACAGGATGTGTTCGCAAGACTTGTCGATGTCTCAAGAAAAACACTCTCAGATATAGAGAATGATCGGGGCAGCTACAATACAGAGATTCTCAACAAGGTATTCAAACCATTTGGCTTAAAAGTCGGAATGCTACCGTCTTCTCCCGATGTGTTAAAATCGCTACTAATAGATGGTGAGGCTGGGTAAAATACTCAGTATCAGCGCTATTGCTTTAGATCAAATTGCTATAACAAGCTAGAATTTTTAAATAATTTAGGAATACATGGATGCGGGTTCAGTTCCTTTTGAAGCAGGAAATTGATGTAACATTTGATGCAACACCATATTGGCAACGTCGTTATAAGTTACTGAATTAATGAAAAATGAGAAACCATTTCAACTCCCGCCAGCTCCACCAAACGTTTGGAAAAGGCCACCTTCGGGTGGCCTTTTTTGTATCAACAATCCACTTTCCACATTGTCTTCTTGTCTCACGCACTCATGCTACCTGATAACTTTTCACGAGCATTGCTGCATAACTCTGAACGTACGCCGATTTAAAAACTCGTTGAGTATTAGGTAACAGACGATACGCTCATAAATACACAACCAAAAGCACATGGAAGTTCAGAAGAACTCATTCAAGGCCAAAAAGTGTGTACTATATGCTCTTCGATTTAAAGTGTTCTAAGTTTTTGGGGTATCAACAACTACGAGTGCTAAATCTAAGTTATAGAATTATGATGAGTTAAAGTTGAACAATTTGGGTTTATCACTAACCATCAAAAGATACTTAATAAGCCTTTTCTTTTGTTCTTGGTTATCACAATTGGCGGAAACATAAATTATCAAGTCAATCTAGCATTACGATGTAAATTAATAAAAACACCTCTTGACCAAGCGACTAATTAACTATTTTCAATATGATTTCATTGTCTGAAACCTAGTATTTATAGATATCTTTACCATTCGATAGCTCTCGTTTATTTTGCTTCCACATTACCTGATGAAAGCCTCAAAAATCCAATATAATATAACTACCTAAGATTAGCGAAGACTGAGTGTTCCAGATTTAAACTTTATTAATGCTAATAAAAATCGGTCAAGTAGATAAACATAAATCTAAAAATGTAATTTTCAAATTCACAAGTTACAAGGACAATGCAGTACGAATCACATAGTTAACATTAAATATTGTAAAAACACACAATACATATACATTTATAGATTTTTAAAATGAAAAAAATCGATGTGAAAAATTACTTAGTTGGATTTATTACAATCATATTGTTGAGCATTAATATGAGTTTTGGAGAGAGTATATTGAATAGCGATAAAGTTAACCAATACACACCACAAATCAATGGTGTGCTAACAAAAAAAGGGAAGCCGATTAATAACCAAAAGGTTAGTCTTAGTATTGGTTTAAGCGCTTCAGGAAAATCAATAGACTTATCAACATTTACTGACAGCAGTGGTCGGTTTGAATTTTCTCCTGTGTATGAGAACAAAGAGAGCGTTAAGATCCCGCTTATTGAACATTATGTAACTATTGTTTTAACCACAGAACTAGATATTGATGAAAGCGTTATTATTTGGGAAGGTTCGTTCGATGGCTATGAAATAGAGGATTACGTAAAAAACAATATGGCTAATCTAGTCTGTGATGCAGCAAACCCTCTTAAGTACTTTGCCTTTTCAATTGATGATGACGAAAACGATGACTACTACGTAAATAGTCAATGTGATTTATTTGGATATATTGACTCTGACTTATATGGAAATTAAAGAATGCAATCACTCTCACCAAAGCTATCATCTAGAATCGCAGAAATCCCTTATTCTGTATTCGCAACTAATGTTCGTAACGTTAGTGGTTATATAGCAAAGTTTTTTACATTTGATCTAAGGAATGATGTCAAAAAAGGAACGACAAGTGGCTTTATGGGATTTGGTGGAATGACATCAGATTTTGTAGCGATAGGTCGAGGTAAGGGCGAGTTTGCCGATACTTTAGTATTTTCCTTCCGAGGCACTCAAGCAAACATCGGCGACATTATGACCGATGGAAACATTGGGATATCAGGTACCTCATCCGGTTACAGGGTACATGCAGGTTTTGTAAATCTCTTCAATACGATAAAGCCACAACTTGCAGCATACATCGCTGGTTATTCGAAAAAGAACATGAAAGCACCGAAGGCAGTACACTGTGTAGGTCATAGTTTAGGTGGTGCTCTTGCTTCATTAGCGGCAGATTGGGTGAAGAGTCAGTACGGCTATAGCGTACACCTATATACTTTTGGCGCACCAAAAGTTGGCTTTAAACCATACTCAAGAAGGGAGTTAGATTCTTCATATCGCTGCACTCATGGTGCAGATCCAGTTCCGATGTCTCCTCTTTGGCCATTTACTCACGGTGGTATTGAGTATCGGCTAGATGGAAGTTCTGGCATCTACTTCTGCGCTCATGGACTAGGAAAAAAATCTGTTCCGGGTTATGTCAATACCGCTACAAGTAATGAGTGGTCGGCACTACAACCCAAATCTCAAACTTACCTAGAACGCAACGTATTTCTTGACTTCAACAATAGATATAATGCTCGAATGACTGATGGTTGGGTAAGTAAAATAGTCTCTTCAATTTTGACCTTACTAAGAATTTCAGGTCTGGGTCATATAATACAACAAATAGCAACCGTAGGCCTTACTGCTTGGGATCAACTAGCTAAAGCTATGGCATACATTTCAAAACTAAAAAACGAGTATACAGAACACGTCCGCGGTATTTTAGGTCACATGAATGTAATGTCAGGTAGCGCAGCGATCGACCTATCGAGTATTACTTATAGAGTGATAAAACTTTGTTTTTCGAGACTAGTAAGAAGGTTAGACAGTCATGTTAGAAATGCTCTAAATATAGTAGAGTGACAGTAAAAGACACTAACAATTATTCTAAAAACAGCTCTATTAGCCTCAACTAGATTGAGCTCAAAAAAAGCGAAGCTATTTAGGCTTCGCTTTTTATTAGGGCTTAGAGTTGTTAACAATATTAAAATCTATATTCCACACCTAGCGATGCTTGGTTAAAATCAGTTTTTGTGTTTGCACCATTCGCTACGTTCTCAGCATTCAGTTCTACGTCATACCACATATATTCTGCGTTAACTAAGAAGTTATCAGTAACTTTAAAACCAACACCGGCACCAGCGAATACACCTTCGTCATCTTTGTTGCCTTGGAAGCCCGCAACGTTGTAATCCGTCGAGTACCACATTTGACCGCCTTTTGCGTAAAGATCGACACGATCAGCAATAGGGGCTGTAACTTTTAGTGCTGCGGTGTAACCGTCTGTTTCGGCATTTGCTAAGTTATTACCATAGCTACCAAAATCAATGTAACCGCCCTCTAACGCTAAGTAAGGGTTAAAACGGTAACCAACCAAACCTTGAATAGCATCACTGTCATCATCAAAGTCATCTTGTCCATCAACTTTTAAGTAACCATAATTGGCGCCGACATAAACACCATGATCTTTGGAGTCCGCTGCGTGAGATAAAGTACTAAACGTTGCTAAAGAAAAAAGGCCAATCAAAGTAACAACATTGCTTTTCATTTCGTTCTCCTAATATAAGTGTCATTGAAAGTTCGAATTATACAAGGCAAATGCAATGCCAATTTTAATTTAATGAAAAAGACTTTCTACTTTATAAAAAATTGACATTATTTTGAAATTAGAACAACAAAACTAAAAGTTATACCGTTTTATTTACCTTGAGAAAACAATATTAGATTTCTGTAAATACTAATGATGTAAAACATTCTATTTTATTTGTAGTTTTTTCAAAAGATAGGAGAAATCAATAAACAAACCCCAATCATCAATTATTTACATACCCATTATATTTAGGATTCTTAATTTTTGGTCTGGATTCTTTATGAACGAGTAAGGAAGGTAATCACACATCGGCTTTTTCTCTCTTTGCTTCAATAGGTAAATCTCCTACTCTGTGAAGAGGCTATCTCCATGGGACTGAAGTATGTTAAAAGGCAGTGAGTACCCTTCTATCCGAGCATTAAGGACGTTTGTCGCGGTTGCAAATTACCTCAGCTTCTCTAAAGCGGCGGATGCCCTATGCATTACACAAAGCGCAGTAAGCAAACAAATTGCCGCGCTTGAACAACTAGTGGGTTTACCTTTAATACAAAGAGGCTCGAATGGTATTGAGTTAACAGAGGAAGGACAACGCTACCTACCGCAAGTCACAGAAGCACTAGAACTTATTCAGAATGCAACCGCCAACTTAATCCAATCAGATTCAAAGCAAGAATTGCTCACCGTGGATGTTACTCCTTCTTTCGCTAGCCTTTGGTTGGTACCTCATATTGATGACTTCCACCAGCGACATCCCAATATCCGTGTAAGAATCTGTACCGGAGATGGGAACGTCAAAGGTTCAAGCGGTGAAAGCGACCTGCATATTCGTTGCCTTCCATTGTCCACGCATTATGAATACAGCCACTTACTATGCGAAGAAATACTACTATTGGTCGGTTGTACTAACGCTCCTGCACTCAAGAATGTGCACGCTGTTAGCGACTATCCGTTGATACCTCAAATCACTCGTCCTCAGTTGTGGGAGCAATTTAAGGCTGCACATGCAGTAGAATCAACCGTTAGCTATCACTCTGTAGGCTTTGAACATTTTTACCTAGCTTACGAAGCCGTCAAAATGGGAAAAGGACTCGCCTTACTTCCTGATTTTATGGCGCAGAATTCTATTTTAAGAGGGGATATCCAACGTATTCTCAACCTATCTTTACAGAGTGGTTATGGTTATTACGTGATGCTCCCAAATTATCGCCTATCGGCTAAGAAAGTGGCGGCGTTTTACGAATGGTTGAAGAGCAAACTAAGCTAATATTGTTTTCTTGAAATGCTTTTGGTAACCCAAAACAACTCAAAGACTTCAGTATCTGTCTGCTCCAAATTGTGGCATTCTCATTAACACTGTTTCAAAAGGATAAATGGATTGAAAGATATGGACAGCAATTCGCCCAAACTCTCATTACGTACCATTGAGCCAACGGATTACCCTGAGCTTGCAGAACTAATGGACTTAGTGTTTCCTGATGTTGGCGGCTCATGGCCACGGCTAACTATTATGGATCTCATTCATCAGTTTCCTGATGGCCAAATCTGTATTGAGGATAACGGCAAAATAGTCGGTGCAGCATTAACCATTAAAGTGGACTACAACCGCTTTTCTCTTCCTCACCTGTATACCGACATCATTACCGAAAACAACGTCATACAGAATCAAGTAACCGGTGATGCAATGTATGGTCTCGATGTATTTGTCCACCCAGACTATCGAGGGCTACGTTTAGGTCGCCGTTTATATGATGCGCGTAAAGAGCTTTGCCGCAGTAAGAACTTCAAAGCCATTTTAGCCGGTGGTCGCATTCCTAATTACCACCAATACGCAGATGAACTGAGCGTTGCAGAGTACATCGACAAAGTAAAACGCCGTGAGCTTCATGACCCTATTTTGTCTTTTCAGCTTGCTAACGACTTCGATGTAAAACGAATCATGCGCGGCTACTTACCAGAGGATAGCGCTTCTAAAGGTTACGCGACACTGCTGGAGTGGGATAACTTTTTCTACGAAGAGGATATTCAATCCGTACACGATGTAGAAAAAACACTGATTCGGATTGGTGTCGTCCAGTGGCAAATGCGCGCGATGAATGACCTAGAGGATTTGCTCGATCAGGCTGAGTTCTTCATCTCTTCTCTTGCGAACTATAAAGCCGATTTCGCCCTATTCCCTGAGTTCTTTAACGCACCGCTGATGGGCTTGCAAAACGACAAAAATTCCGTTGAAGCAATCCGCTTTTTGGCTAGCTTTACAGAAGAGATCAAAAACCGTTTCTCGCAGATGGCGGTCACCTACAACATCAACATTATTGCAGGCAGTATGCCCGTTATCGAAGATGGCAAACTGTATAATGTGGCCTACTTGCTGCAACGAGATGGTGAAATTAACGCTCAATATAAAATCCACATCACGCCTCATGAACAAAGAGACTGGGTGATCGACGGTGGTGACAATGTTCAAGTGTTCGAAACCGATGCGGGCAAAGTCGGCATACTGATTTGTTATGACAGCGAATTCCCTGAATTGGGAAGAATGTTAGCAGAACAAGGCGCACAAATTGTATTCGTTCCTTTCTGGACGGACACAAAAAATGGCTATCAACGAGTACGAATTTGTTCCCAATCTCGTGCCATTGAAAACGAATGCTATGTTGCAATTGGTGGCAGTGTTGGTAACTTACCTCGTGTTGATAACGTGGACATCCAGTACGCGCAATCTGCCGTATTCTCACCGTCGGATATCTACTTCCCTCACGATGCAACCTTGACAGAAGCAAGCGCCAACACCGAAATGATGATCTTCGCCGATGTTGATTTGACTAAGTTGAAGCAACTTAATACCGAGGGTTCAGTAACCAACTTACGTCACCGACGTCTTGATTTGTATGGCGCATTTACTAAAGCTAAAGAGTCATAATGGTGTGCCTTATTCGCCGCCACACGGGAGCGTGGCGGCGAATAAAACAAGCAGCAGATTTATTCCGCACAATAATCAGAGGCATGTCAGTTTTTCTCAGCGGTGAGAAACAAGAATTGACCCAGTAGGACATTCGGAGTATCACTCCAACTTCGTTCCGCTTTTATTAGGGGAAAGCTTTTGGAACACATTAACGAACTTCTCATGTCAATGAAGCCTTTGCTCGAGCAATACGGCTACTTGGCGCTGATTGTCAGTATATTTCTAGAAGGGATAGGTGTACCGATGCCTGGTCAATCGCTGATGATCGCGGCATCTTTGCTCTCTTCAGAACAAGTCATGAACCTAAGTATGGTTATGATGGTATCGTGGCTAAGCTGCTTTTTTGGGAATACCTGTGGTTACCTAATCGGTTATTACTTTGAAGGCTGGTTGGATAAAAAAGGCTATATCTCTGGCCCGAAGATGCAAACACTTCAACTGACTATCCAGAAATACGGCCCTACGTGCTTGGTCGTCAGTCGCTTTATTGAAGGAATGAAGCAATTTATGCCTCTTGCATGCGGTATCGCGAAAATGCCACGTAGAGAGTTTTTGCTCGGTAACGCCCTCGCGGCAACGGTTTGGGTATTGGTATTCAGCTTGTTAACTCACTTTGCATTTGAACATTTAAGCGTGTTGAGCAACCTGTACACCGAATACAAATATCTGGTATGGGCATTTGCTGCTGTCTTATTTACGTGGATGGTTTTAGGTATTGTTAAACGCAAAAAAGCCAAATCAATGCAATAACGACAGTCTCTTCATTAGCGCATAACTAAAGCTCGTGGTATCAGTGAGATGCGTAATACGAGCTTTTATCTTTTTCTTTACGTGCAAAATTTAAACAGCCATTTAGACGTCTAGACGTTGACAATGCGTAAATGTGATATTAGTCTGCTCTTCTCTCTTATTATTAACATTGTCGTTTACATGTCCGGTTCCCAACAAACAACTAAAACAGTTGCACCTTCTGCGGTCGCACTGATCCCATTGATTGTATTCCTTGCGCTGTTTATTGGCGTAGGCACTTACTTATCTTTGCAAGGCGTTGAATTTGCCTTCTACCAGCTGCCTGCACCCATCGCGGTATTACCAGCCATCATCATTGCGTTTCTTTTAAGTAAAGAGAAACTTAACCGCTCAATCGAACACTTCATGCGTGGTGTTGGCCACCCAGACATCATCGCAATGTGTATGATCTATCTGCTTGCTGGTGCCTTTGCTGCTGTAGCAAAAGCCTCTGGCGGTGTTGATGCAACGGTGAACCTTGGTTTATCCGCAATTCCAACCAGTATGATTTTACCGGGCATTTTTCTGATTTCTGCTTTTATCGCAACAGCAATGGGCACTTCGATGGGTACCATCGCAGCCGTTGCACCCGTAGCGTTAGGCATTGCTGAATCAGCCGGGATGAGCTTACCGTTAACCGCAGGCGTTGTGCTGAGCGGCGCTATGTTTGGTGACAACCTTTCTATCATCTCTGACACCACGATCACGGCGACACGCTCTCAAGGTTGTGAGATGAAAGACAAGTTTAAAGAGAACATTCGTATTGCTTTGCCTGCGGCGTTGATCGCGATTGCAGTGTTCGCTTTCAACAGTACAGCGACTCAAGTGCCTGCAACTGGCGATATTGAGTGGCTAAAAGTCTTGCCGTACATCACTATTTTGATCCTAGCGGTATCTGGTGTGAATGTGTTTGTGGTTCTGTCGATTGGTATCCTTTTGGCTGGCGGCGTGAGCTTGGCATCGATTGACAATTACGGACTGACTAATCTAGCCCAAGACGTTTATAAAGGCTTTGGTAACATGCAAGAGATCTTCTTGTTGTCCATGCTAATTGGTGGTTTGAGTGAACTGATGCGTCGTCAAGGCGGCCTTGCTTTCCTAACCAATTTCGTTAGCAGCCTTATCCACGCGTTTGGCTCTAGCCACTCTAAGCATGCCAACAGCCGCGCGAGTGAGCTAGGTATCGCAGGCTTGGTGTCGATGGTCAATGGCTGTACGGCAAACAACACCGTAGCCATCATTGTATCGGGCAGCGTTGCTCGCCAACTGGCGGAAGAGAATAATGTCTCTCCTCGCCGCTCAGCAAGCTTGTTAGACATTTTCTCATGCGTGGTGCAAGGCGTGTTGCCTTACGGCGCTCAAGTGTTGCTGCTAGGTTCCGTATTCAACCTATCGCCAATTGAAGTGGTTGCTAATTCTTACTACTGCTTTGCATTAGCGATAGCTGCTGTTGTTGCGGTGTTTATCAAACACCCAGCACGCCAACCCGCAGTGCAAACCGAAAACTAACGACAAATACCGAAAATACCGAAAAGGCTCCGATGGAGCCTTTTTACTTTCTTCTTTATTTTCCTTACCGCGAACAAATTCACTTTAAAACTGAACGCAAACTTTGCGCACTGCGTAAAGGAATCGCGAAGCAATGCGCCACATCGCGTAGAGCTTCCACCTGAGCCGCGTTACTGATTGCAAATTCGCCTGCCACATCGAAGTGGTTATTTTCAAACCCAACTCTCACATCGAATCCAAGTAACATCGCACTCGCTAAACAATCTTGCTCTCGCGCGCCAAAAGCACAAATGGCACATCGAATTTCTTCCTCGACAAAACGCGCCAAATTCAAGCCTCGTAAATCCCATGGCGAAGACTGTTGAGCTTGGTGATAACGCCCTAACACCACTAATGCATGCTGATGCACTTTAGGTAACACACCTGCATCACGCAGTTGAAAATAACGTTCAATGTCGGTTGCATCGTAGAGAATAATTTGGCTCACGATGTTGTTTTTAGCCACCCAATGGAAAAAGGCATGCCCTTCTTTCTCACTTGCGCGATCGGGGATTAACTCCCTCAATGCGAAAGAAGCCGCTTCTGGTTTCACAGCTTTAACTAACGCCCTCTGTTGTGCCGGAGAATATAAACCCACCGCCTCTGTGGTGAGCTGAACCATCATGTTTTCTCCCACCGCTTCTTTCACGACATGGTAAATTGCCATGTTGTCGTCGATGTCTAGTGAATGACGTCCGTTAGCGTCCCTAGCATGCAAATGGATCATGGCAGCCCCTGCTGTTTGACAAGCGATAGCCTCTGCAACCAGTTCGTCTTTTGTCATGGGTAAGTTGGCGTGATCGTGTTTAGTTTTTCTAGCACCGTTTGGGGCCACGATAATGGCGATAGGTTCTCGCAAATATTGGTTTGCTACTTCCATGTCTCCGCCACCTCTTTTAACGTCAGTGAGAGTTTACCGATTAGTTCATCAATATGATGAGACTGAATAATGAATGGTGGTGCGAGCAAAATATGGTGCCCATTAACGCCATCAATCGTCCCACCCATTGGGTAGCACATTAAGCCATTTTCCATTGCTCGCTGTTTGATGCGTTTGTCTGCCAATGTGGCTTTACTCAGAGGCGACTTGCTTTCTTTATCCGCCACCAGCTCAATGCCAAAAAACAAGCCTTTACCACGAATGTCGCCAATGTACGGTAAATGGGCCAATGCAGAAGTAAGCTCATTACGCAGCAAAACACTTTGCCGATTCACCGCCGTTAATAAGTCATCTTGGAAGATGGTTTCAATGGTTGCCACGGCGGCAGCGCACGCCACAGGGTGCGCCATAAAAGTATGACCATGTTGGAAAAAACCGCTTCCATCAGCAATAGCTTGGTAGACTCGATCATTCGCCACCACCGCACCAATAGGTTGATAACCCGCACCAAGCCCTTTAGCCATACACACCAGATCGGGTTCTGCCTCTTCCTGCTCAAACGCAAAAAAACTGCCACTGCGTCCAACGCCACACATGACTTCATCCAAGATCAATAACACATCGTATTGGTCGCATATTTCGCGAATACGTTTGAAGTAACCTTGAGTCGCAGGCACAGCGCCAGCGGTGGCTCCCACAATAGGCTCGGCGACAAAAGCCATTACATTCTCAGCCCCCAGCTCAAGAATTTTTGCCTCTAGTTCATTCGCCGCTCGCAATGAGTAATCCAATTCCGACTCATGACTCTGCTGATAACGATAAGCATAGCAAGGGGCAATGTGATGACTCGGATGCAAGATGGGTTTGAACGGTTCACGTCGCCATTCATTACCACCGACCGCCAGAGCTCCCAACGTATTGCCGTGATAACTTTGCTGACGCGCGATGAATTGCTTTTTCTCTGGCTTACCTGATTCCACAAAATACTGCCGCGCCATTTTTAGTGCCGACTCCACCGCTTCTGATCCGCCACTGACTAAATACACATGGTTGAACTGCTCAGGCATTTGCTGACAAATCAATTCCGCTAGTCGCTCACTGCTGTCACTAGTAAAAAATCCAGTATGAGCAAACGGCACTCTCTCGAGCTGTTCCAACATGGCTTTTTTAACGGCTTGATGACTATGGCCAAGGTTTGATACCGCAGCGCCACCACAAGCATCGAGATACTGCTTTCCATGCTTATCGAATAGATAAACACCTTCACCTTTATCGATGATTGGCAGCGTGGCATGGCAATGACGGTAAAATACGTAAGACATTTGAGTCCCTTCCAATGTGTAAGATTTGCACACATCATCAGGAACAAACCCAAACGCGACAAGGGAATAAATTTCACCCACCATGAGCTTTTGGAATACCACAACCCAAAAACACTAAAGCCTTTGATATTTAAACAATAAAACAAAAACAGGCCAGCTTTTTTAAAGGCTGGCCTATGGGTAACCAAAAGCTAAAAACAGAATCGTTTACGCGTTTAGTGCCTGTTCTAAATCGGCTAGAATATCGTCAATATGCTCAATACCTACAGATAAACGAATCATCTCTGGTGACACACCAGCTTGTTTTTGTTCTGCTTCGCTCAACTGACGATGAGTCGTCGATGCTGGATGGCAAGCCAATGATTTTGCATCGCCAATGTTCACCAAACGCTTAAAGATTTTCAGAGCGTCATAAAAGCGCACACCTGCGTCATAGCCGTCTTTTAAACCAAACGACAAAATCGCAGAAGGCTTACCTTTCATGTATTTTTCGGCGAGATGGAAGTGATCAGAACTTGGCAATCCGGCATAACTCACCCAACTGACTTTGTCATTCTGTTCCAAGAACTCAGCCACTTTGAGAGTGTTCTCGGTATGGCGCTCCATACGCAGCGGTAACGTTTCTAGCCCTTGCATAAGCATAAATGCATTCATCGGTGATAATGCCGATCCGGTATTACGCAATGGTACGGTACGCGCACGCCCGATAAATGCCGCCTCACCAAACGCTTCGGTATACACCACGCCGTGGTAAGAAGGTTCTGGTTGGTTGAAAACGGGAAAGCGGTCTTTGTGCTGCGCCCAAGGGAATTTACCGGAATCCACAATCACGCCACCCAATGTGGTGCCATGCCCACCAACGTATTTAGTGAGAGAGTGAACGACGATATCCGCACCGAACTCGATGGGTTTGCACAGCACTGGCGTCGCGACGGTGTTATCCACAATCACAGGTACGCCTTGTGCGTGAGCAAGCTCCGCTACGCGTTCTAAATCAATGATATTACCGGCTGGGTTACCAATGCTCTCGCAGTACACCGCTTTGGTATTTTCATCAATTAACTCGGCCAAGCTTTCTGGCTTGTCATCTTTAGCAAACTTCACCTGAATACCTTGATTTGGCAGCATGTGCGCAAACAAGGTGTAAGTACCACCATAAAGTTGCGGCGTAGAAACGATGTTATCGCCCGCTTGCGCTAAGGTCAGAATCGCATAGTTAATCGCTGCACTCCCCGCACTCACGACCAACCCGGCAATGCCGCCTTCTAACGCCGCCATGCGTTTTTCCAGAACATCGTTAGTCGGATTCATGATGCGAGTGTAGATATTACCCGGCACTTCCAAGTTAAACAGATCAGCGCCGTGCTGCGCGTTATCAAACTCGTACGCGACCGTTTGATAAATCGGTGTCGCGACAGATTTAGTGGTAGGGTCAGTTTCGTAACCAAAATGGATGGATAGCGTTTCGTCTTTCATGTTCTTCCTTGAGCGTCATCGAGATAAATCGTGGACTTATCATGCCGACTTTTTAACCACAGAACCTCGTTATGGGTCACATTGCCCAAGTCCAGAAACGTTTATGAAATGGGAAAAGGTAACATTTTTGATATTCATCGATAGGTATAACTTGCGCTTGATTGAAAGTCTTTAATCTTGTTGATAATCCTCCTTCAATATGAACTAAAGTGAATTTGACCTATTGAGTTCTCAAACTCATTGAGATGGGAGCAATAGGCAAAAAACTTACTCTGTATGGAGATGACCGATGAACAAAAACTGGATCCCCATTGCCCTATCTGGGCTTGCTTTAACGGGGTGTTTTTCTGAAGAAGCGAAAGAAGTAGAAGCCGTCGCCGAGCCACTCAAAGTAACCGCCGCAGACAAAATTTATTATGGTGGCGAAATCCTAACCATGGCTAGCGATAAGCCAGAGTACGCCGAAGCCGTCGCGACATTAGGCGAGAAAATCATTTATGTCGGCAGCAAAGATGGAGCGATGGAACACAAGTTCGGTAAAACACAGTTGGTCGACTTAAAAGGCAAAACTATGTTGCCTGGCTTTGTTGATCCGCACAGTCATGTGTATGGTGTTGGTCTGCAAGCCATGGTCGCAAACGTGCTGCCATCTCCTGATGGCGAAGCCGATACCGTTGCGAAAATCATAGAAACTCTGAAAAATGCCGAGAACAATAATACGCAACGCCTATTCATTGAGAAAACCGGATGGATTTTAGGTTTTGGTTACGACGACGCCCAACTGGATTACTACCCTACCAAAGCGGATCTCGATAAAGTCAGCACAGATAAGCCTGTATTAATCATCCACACTTCGGGGCATTTGAGTGTCGCGAACAGTAAAGCGTTAAAGCTAGCAGGCATCACATCAGAATCGGAAGATCCAAAAGGTGGCATTATCCGCCGAATGGAAAATAGCCAAGAACCAAATGGTGTCCTAGAAGAAAACGCGCACTTTGCAATGCTGTTCAACCTCAATAAGTTGATTGATTCTGAACTTCAAGATCGCATGTTAGAAGCCTCGCAAGGTATGTACGCGAAATATGGCTATACCACGGCTCAAGAAGGACGAGCAACATCAGAAGGTTATGAAGCGATGAAACGCGCGTCGAAAAACGACAAGCTAATGATCGACTTGGTTGCTTACGCCGATATGGTATCGAGCAGTGATTTTATGGACTCGGAATACAACACGCCAGAGTACAAAAACCATTTCCGCATCGGTGGCGTAAAGCTGAACTTTGATGGCTCTCCACAAGGTAAAACGGCATGGCTAAGTCAGCCTTACTTCCACCCGCCACATGGACAAGATAAAGACTACGCTGGCTACCCAACCTTTGAAGATCAACAAGCTTACGATTACGTAGAAACGGCCTTTAAAAATGAATGGCAAGTGCTGACGCATGCCAATGGTGACGCTGCGATCGAGCAATTTATCAATGCGGTAACCAAAGCAAATGAAAAGCTAGGAAAGCAAGACCGCCGACCTGTACTCATTCACGGCCAAACCATGCGCCAAGACCAAGTAGATCGCTTAGCTGCGCAAGGCATCTTCCCTTCTCTATTCCCAATGCATACTTTCTATTGGGGTGACTGGCATGTGGACTCGGTACTCGGCCATCCTCGTGCCGATTTCATTTCACCAACTCAAGCGGTGAGAAAGGCGGGGTTAAAATTCAGTACACACCATGACGCACCTGTGGCGCTGCCAAGTTCATTCCGAGTATTGGATGCGACCGTCAATCGCACCACCAGAACCGATAAAGTACTGGGGCCAGATCAGCGCGTTGACACGTACACCGCGCTGCAAGCCATGACCATTTGGCCTGCTTACCAACACTTTGAGGAGTCGTATAAAGGTTCTATCGAGGTGGGTAAGAATGCGGATTTAATCATCCTCGATAACAACCCGATGAAGATTGAACCTAAGGCGCTAAAAGATCTCAACGTGGAAGAAACTATCAGCCGAGGCGAATCGGTTTATCAACGACAGTAATCCAAAATAAAACACCGCCGTTATCGAGGCGGTGTTTTCTATCTGACTCACCAAGCACTTTATCTATTTGCTCGCCACTTGCTGTAATAACCAAGTACGAAACTTGTTTGTGGACTGGCTTCGTGTGTTCATGATCAAGTAGTATCCTGCATTGGCAGGAACCGGCGGAAAGGGAGAAACTAAACGCTCTGTCGTCAATTCATCCTCAATCAGTGCCATTCGTGCCATCGCAATCCCAACTCCTGCTTCCGCCGCAGACATCGCCATATCCGTTCGATTAAAAAAGTGTCCAACATCGGTTTTAAAGTCTAATCCCATTGCTGACGCCCAATATAGCCACTCATAGTCACGCGTCGCTTTTTCCCATGGCATCGCATCGTGTAGTAGCGTCGCCTCCTGCCATTTCTTCACTGACATTAAGGATTCTTGTTCATCAAAAGGCACTTTTAGCCAACCATGATCCTCAAGGTACTTCGGACTCATTACGGGCAGCAGTTGCTCATCCAAAATCAACTCCGCGTTAGCATTTCGGTAAGGGTGAAGACCATAGTCTATCGCGACGTCATAGTCTTTTATCTCACTATTCACTAACGCCCCTTCCGCGAAGATTTGCACTTGGATATCCGGGTTCTCGTGATGAAAACTTTCCAGCTTTGGGACTAACCATTTAAAAGCAAAAGAAGGCGTTAATTTTAAGCGAATCTCATTGGTGTGCTTTTCTACTTTGAGCTCATCAAGCAGTTTGCTCAGCTCGGAAAAGTGAAACTGCGTCGCTTGGTGTAACTGAGTGCCTTTAGCGGTTAAACGAATACCGCGGGAATGGCGTTCAAATAAAGTAAAACCTAATAACGCTTCCAAATGAATAATTTGTTGGCTCACGGCTCCCGTAGTGAGGTGCAAAAACTTAGCCGCGCCAGTAAAGCTGCTGTGTTCCGCGACTTGGCTAAACAGACACAAGCCACTTATTAAATTACTTCTCATCCTTGAGCCTATAGTTTTTCTAAACGCTGTATGTAATTTATATCGATTGTTAACAAAAGGTAAAGAAAAGAAACTAACCACTCAGATAAATGTGTGGAGTACATCAATGGAAGTCATCGTATTAGGCAGCGGCGTCATCGGCTTAACCTCTGCTTGGTATTTATCTCAAGCAGGCTATCAAGTTACGGTTATTGACCGTCAACCAAGCAGTGCAATGGAAACAAGTTTCGCCAATGCTGGGCAGATCTCGTACGGCTATTCTTCGCCTTGGGCTGCGCCTGGTGTTCCTGTTAAAGCCATAAAGTGGTTAATGGAAGAGCATGCTCCACTCAAAATCAAACCAACCCTCAATGCCGATATGATCAGTTGGGCAAGTAAGATGGTGGCCAACTGCACCCTGTCTCGCTACCAAGTCAACAAAGCTCGCATGCTTTCGATAGCTAACCACAGTCGTATGTGTCTGGAACAATTACGTCAAGAACATGCCATTGAATATCAAGGTCGCCAGTTCGGCACCTTGCAAGTATTTCGAACGCCTCAACAGCTGCAAGCCATTGAAAAGGATATGCAGCTTCTAGAGCAAAGCGGGACTCGGTTTGAGTTGATGGACGTAGAACGCTGCATTGAACAAGAACCTGGACTGGATCTTGTGAAAGATAAACTGGTTGGTGGCTTGCATCTGCCAGATGACGAAACAGGCGATTGCTATCAGTTTTGCCAACAACTAACAGAGCTCGCTAAGGCCCATGGCGTGAGGTTCGAGTTCGACACCGAAGTAAGCAATTGGGTTACAGTAGGCAAAAAGATCATAGGTGTCCAAACGAATCGAGGACAGTTTAAAGCGGACCAATATGTGGTTGCCTCTGGCAGCTATTCTACAGCGCTACTCAAGCAACTCGACATTGAGATTCCTGTCTATCCAGTAAAAGGCTATTCGCTCACCATCCCAATGGAAGATGAGCACTTCTCTCCTCGCTCTACTGTGATGGATGAAACCTATAAAGTCGCCATGACTCGGTTTGATGACAGAATTCGCGTAGCGGGCACCGCAGAATTAGCAGGGTTTGATGCCTCCCTTCCGCAAAAACGAAAAAATACCATCGAAATGGTCATCCGTGATCTTTTCCCTCGCTGCGGCGACTTTAGCCAAGCCGAGTTTTGGAGTGGCTTTAGACCAATGACGCCTGATGGCACACCGATTATCGGCGCGACCAAATACGATAACCTTTTTACTAACACCGGACACGGCACTCTGGGTTGGACTATGGCTTGTGGTTCTGGCCACTTGCTAGCGAGCATTATGGTTGGTGAAAAAGCGAAAGTGATGGATGACACAGAGCTTAACCTTTGCCGTTATGCATAAGGGCATATCTGCATAAAAAACAAACAGGCCTTTACTCCACAAAATGCATAATATTTGGCATTTTCAACTCATCAAATATGCAGCACATTTTAATGACAATGTGCTGCATATTTAATCACCAGACAAATCTTCTACCCCAAAGGAGCAAATAAGCAACAAGAACTAAATTTTAACAATCACTCTCTATTCTGTGTTCACCATCACGCTACAAAGGATTTATAGCCAAAAAAGTTAACAATTGCATTACATAAAGGGTAATGTATTGTGTGAAAAACAACCACAAACACAACTAACAGGGAAAATACTCATGCAGTCATTAGTTGATTTTCTGAATGGAATTATTTGGAGCCCGGTACTGATCTATCTGTGCCTTGGCGCAGGTTTGTTCTATTCAATCATGACGCGTTTTGTACAAATTCGTCACTTCTTTGAGATGTGGCGCTTATTACTTTCAGGGAAGAGTTCAACAAAAGGGATATCGTCATTTCAGGCACTTGCCGTTTCACTATCTGGCCGTGTAGGTACAGGTAACATTGCTGGTGTTGCTGCCGCTATCGGTTTCGGTGGCCCAGGCGCCGTATTCTGGATGTGGGTCGTTGCCTTTTTTGGCGCGGCAACCGCATACGCAGAGTCGACACTTGCGCAAATCTATAAAGAAGAAGACGAAGGTGAATTCCGTGGTGGTCCTGCTTACTACATTGAAAAAGCAATGGGACAAAAGTGGTACGCTTGGATCTTCGCTATCGCGACCATCTTTGCATGTGGTGTTCTACTTCCTGGCGTTCAATCGAACAGCATCGGTAACGCAGTAGAAGCAGCATTTGGCTCAGGTGACATGATTGAAACCGCTATTGGTACCTTCAGTTTTGCTAAAATTTTCACTGGTACGGTTGTCTGTGTCATTCTGGCCTTCATCATCTTCGGTGGCGTAAAACGTATTGCGAACTTTACTCAAATCGTTGTGCCATTTATGGCGCTGGCTTACATCATCACTGCATTTGTCATCATCCTTCTAAACATTGGTGAGGTTCCACGTATTTTCGGCATGATCATTGGTGACGCGTTCACACCAATGGCAGGTGTTGGTGCGGCAATCGGTTGGGGTGTAAAACGTGGCGTTTACTCCAACGAAGCAGGTCAAGGTACAGGTCCTCACGCTGCAGCTGCAGCGAGTGTTGATCACCCAGCTCAGCAAGGTCTTGTTCAATCTTTCTCTATTTACATCGATACACTACTTGTGTGTTCAGCAACCGCGTTTATGATTCTTATCACTGGCGCGTACAACGTAAATGGTGCAGTTGAAGGTACGTTCCTAATTCAAAACCTACCAGCTGATATTGGTGCGAATGGTCCTGTATTTACGCAAATGGCGATCGAAAGTGCACTACCTGGCGTGGGTAAGCCATTCATCGCAATCGCACTCTTCTTCTTTGCGTTTACGACCATTCTGGCTTACTACTACATTGCAGAAACGAACATTGCTTACATTCGTCGTACATTCAAAGTAAATGGGCTGATGTTTATTCTGAAAGTCATCATTATTTCATCCGTGTTCTACGGAACCGTGAAAACCGCCAACTTAGCCTGGGCGATGGGTGATGTAGGTGTAGGTCTAATGGCATGGCTTAACATCGTCGGTATTTTGATCATCTTCTTTATGTCGAAACCAGCTCTCAAAGCATTGAACGATTACGAAGAACAACAAAAACGTGGTGTGACCGACTTTACATTCAACCCTGTAGCGCTAGGCATTAAAGGCGCAGATTACTGGGAAGATAAGTACAAGCGTAAAACGGGTAAGGCACCAACGGCAGACAACAGTACTACAGAAACTGTTGAACAACCATCAACATAGCCTTAACGCATAAACAAGAAAAAGCAGTGGTCCGTTTAAGGGCATAAAAAAGGGGATTAACCATTGGTTAATCCCCTTTTCTGCATTATGTGTAAAAGATTAAGCAGCGACAGCTTCAACTTTACGAGCGATTTTTGCTTTACCTACAGGTAGAACTTCACGACCAAATTCGTTGTTTAGTACTTGCGCCATTGCGAAGTAAATTGCACTTGCGCCACAGAAGATACCTTCGAAGCCAGCGATAGCACCGATCACTTCGCTACCAGTAAAGTCACGAGCAGCAAGCAAGAAGAACAGGATAGTTAGAGAACCAAATACCACTTGCTTCGCTGTTGGGTAGCATAGAGAACCAATGAACATGAAACCAGTGAAGATGCCCCAAAGCGCTAGGTACCAACCCATAAAGCTTGCTGGGCTTGCAGGAAGACCCATGTGAGGCATTACGATCAAGCCTACTAGTGTTAGCCAAAATAGACCGTAAGAAGTAAACGCAGTTGTGCCGAACGCGTCGCCGCGTTTAAAGCACATGATGCCAACGATTACTTGGCTAAGGCCACCGTAAAAGATGCCCATCGCTAGAATCATAGAGTCAATTGGGAAAAATCCTGCGTTATGAATATTGAGCAGAATAGTGGTCATACCGAAACCCATTAGACCTAGCGGTGCTGGGTTAGCCAGTTTTGTCGACATGTACAAATACCTTTTTTCAAAAATGTTGATAAAAAATGCGCGCGAATTTTAATGGGCCCCAGAACAAAAGAGAAAAACTGTTATTGAAAACTTAGATTCCATAAATAAGCAACCGCTCAAATAAAAAAAGACCCCGCTAAAAAGCAGAGTCTTTATAGATGGTTAGACTACTTTTCAATCAACTACAGGCAAGAGATCTCGTCCCAGAACCAGTTACTTTGCGTTGGGCTTTCCCACACTCCAGGGCCGTTTTTTGCGACAAAGCATTTGTTTTGGTACGTCACTTTATCGCCGTTAGCGACTTGCGTTACGCCCGGCTCCCACTGAATAAAATTACCTGTCACTGGTGGTTCTGGCTCGGTTACTGGTGGCTCCGGTTCTGTGACGGGCGGCTCTGGCTCAGTCACTGGTGGTTCAGGTTCCGTTGTAGGCGGCTCTGTCGGAGTGCCTGAGACCAGCTTCCACGGGTCGCCTTTCGTTGGCTCATTACCTTGTGACCACCATTTCGCTTCGTAAACAGCACCTTGGTAAGAGACTTGATCACCAGTGTTGTACACTTTGCTTGCATCCCAAGCTGCCACGCCACCTACAGGCGGATCGACCGGATCTACAGGATCTAACTTGTCAACCACACGAACTTCAGGCCAACCCGCATGAGATTGGTAGAAGTTAGTTACGCACTTCTCGTAATCACCCGCAACTAGCGCAGAGTAAGCCGTTTGGAAACCAACCAACTCACATTCAAACGAATGGCCTCCAGGGCGATCTGAGTAGTATTTCCAGTTACCATCCCAGTTGGTGTAAAGCACGTCTGTCGCACCATTTAGGTTCAGACTGCCGTAAGGCGTCTGCTGCCAACAAGTGTTTGTTTCATCAGCTTCAATTGGAATTTGATAATGGGCGGCAAGACCTTCCCAATAACGAATACGGTTAACAGGTTGACCTTTATCCTTGTTTTGCTCACCACACTCAATACCACCATTGATAACGTTGATGGTGGTACCAAAGCCGTAACCAATGCCAGCATCAAGCTCACGCTGTGAAGGCACCCAAGTACGGTCAATCACATGCAGCATTGCAGGTTTCGGTGCTTGTGGCGTTAGGAAGAACCAGATAGCCGATGCCAAGTTCAGCCATGAATCCGCAACCAAGCCTGGATTTTTTAGCAATACAGATGCATCACCATCAAACATCACTTCAGAGAACGCGCCATAGTTAAAATGGTAAGAAAGCTGTTTAGCACCACGTCCAAAGTAACCTTGTCCTGGTTCACATGGCCAACGCTTGTTTTGCCAGTCATTCTGACCACAACCTGTCGTGTAACCTTCTTGACCTTCTGACCAGCCCATTTCACGCACATGAACCAAAGCTTGCTGCCACTCTTCCAATCCAAGAGGGTTATCCGATACGTTATCAATCGAAATATGACCACCAGTTTCCTGCGCAAAGTGAGCAAAGGCTGTCACGATCGATTTTTTACAAATCGCATCCGAATCTCGACCATCCGTGTACTCACCACAGAATGCAGGGAACTTACCAATTGCACGTAGGAAACGCGTGTAAGTGTATTCAGGTGCCGCCATTTGAGTCAGGAAGTCCCACTCACTTTCAGGGAACACACGCTCTACACGCTTCACGTTTTCTGGATTGGTTGCCGCTCTTGGAACAATCGCCTCCACCACTGAGTTCGGGCGCGTCTCTAATGCTTGTGACCAAATGGCATACATAGGGTCAGAGGTTTTGCTTTGCTCTACGGCTTGAACGTCACCACGAGCAATGACATAACCGTTTGGATTCTGCGGATCGGGCTGGATATTCATACTCGCATTCGCTTGTGCAGCTAGGACACAACTCAATGCAAGAGGAAGATGTTTGAGTGCAAACATGTCTAGTCTCCGGATTTTAACAATACAATATACAAGGAATAACTAGACATATAGTGGATCATATATACAAAACGCCGAGCTAAGTGCGTTGATTCTGCGAGACAAAATGAATAAATAAGTCCTCGCACACATTTTGTCACAAGAAAAATGTTACCTTGACTCAAAAGAAAAGCGGAGACCCAATGAGCCTCCGCTTTATGATATTTCTATCTTTATTGTTCTGCCGAAACCACGTCTAGCTGCGCGGTTGATTTTTGTTTAGACAACACAAAATAAACCACACACTGGGCAACAATGGCGGCAAGCACAATCACTGGCGAGGCGTTGATTCCAGCTAAAAGGAAACATCCTAATGCAATCATTCCATTGAGTAATGCGTAAGGTAACTGAGTTCGGAAGTGCTCATACTGCTCACACCCAGCTCCTGTTGACGACAAAATCGTAGTTTCAGAGATTGGCGAGCAGTGATCGCCAAACAGGCCACCAGATAACACTGCACCAATACAAACTAACAAAGGGGCATCAATCGCGACGGCCGTTGGGATCACCAATGGCATCATGATGGCAAATGTCCCCCAAGATGATCCCGTAGCGAACGAAATAATACCAGCAAGCAAAAAGGCGACTGCTGGCAATAGCCAATACGGGAAACCGGCTTGAGCTTGTTCAGCAATGTATGCAGCTGCACCTAATTCTTTTCCAACCGAGCTAAGCGCCCAAGCCAATACCAAAATCACCGCCACTGACATCATGTTCGACATCCCTTTTAGGTAAACCTGAATGCCATCAGAGAGTTTTCTTACGCCATAAAACGCCATCAGCGCAATCAAAGTAAAGGCTGCGAAGAAATATGCCGAAGAAAGTGCAGCCCTGAACGTTGAGCCTGCTACTTTTTGAAATGGAAAACCGTGTGGTACGAGGATCGTACATAAAACCACCAGCATAACGAGCAAAGGTGCCCATACAAAACTAGATTTTGCATTTTTATGCGTAAACACATTCATGGACTCCTGCACTTTCCCAAAGTCGGAACCCTGCTCTGCTAGTTGTTCAGCCTTCGCCATCGGTCCGAAATCTAATTTGAAGAAAGAGACAATCGGCACAATCGCGATCGCAAGAATGGCGTAAAACTGATACGGGATCGCACCAATGAAAGCATCCCAATCACTCATAGTGACATTCAGGGCAGTAAACTCTTTTTGAATCAACCCCATGATGTAAACACCCCATCCGATAAAAGGAATCAAGATTGCGACCGGAGAGGAAGTCGAATCGATAATAAAAGCTAATTTTTGGCGTGATACTTTTAACTTATCAAATAAAGGGCGAAAAACAGGACCAACAATCAACGGTGTACCAAGGTCTGAGAAGAAAATAACAACGCCACCGAACCATGCGGACAGTTGAGCTTGGCACTTACTCGCCACCCATTGAGTGACCTTTTTAGCAAACGCTACACCACCGCCAGATTTCTCCATCAAGGCAACAAAGCCACCAATAAAGACCAAGAGCAAAATGACGCCCGCATTGTAGCTGTCAGTTAATTGCGGCAGTAGATAGCTTTTCATCAACGCACTAAACGAGTCTAGTGGCCCTTGTTCGACAAATGTCCCTTCAAGCATAGCGACGCCACTGACCACACCTGCGAATAAACCAACGACGACATTTCTCGTCGTCAGAGCGAGGAAAAGAGTAATAAGGATGGGAATGAGAGAGGTAACGTCAGCCTGTTCCATAGCAATACCATTTATAATATTCAAACAATTAAAATGAATATATATTTAATTTTACCGCATGTATATATCTCCTGTAAAAAAGTTGAGTCCCCTATTCACAAATTTGAAGCACAAAAAAACCAGCCCGGAGGCTGGTTCTTATAAACTCAACAGTCTAGAGGAAAATTATTCCCACTCGATTGTCGCTGGTGGCTTACCTGAAATATCGTAAACAACACGTGAGATGCCATCAACCTCGTTGATAATACGGTTAGATACCTTACCTAGGAAGTCGTATGGTAGATGCGCCCAGTGTGCCGTCATAAAGTCGATGGTTTCTACTGCACGCAGTGATACAACCCAGTCGTATTTACGGCCATCGCCCATTACACCTACAGAGCGAACTGGTAGGAATACCGTGAACGCTTGAGATACTTTGTCATATAGGTCTGCAGCGTGAAGCTCTTCAATGAAGATAGCATCAGCACGACGTAGCAAGTCACAGTATTCTTTCTTGATTTCACCAAGAACACGAACACCTAGACCTGGACCTGGGAATGGGTGGCGGTAAAGCATGTTATAAGGCAGGCCTAGCTCTAGACCAATCTTACGTACTTCATCTTTGAACAGCTCACGTAGTGGCTCAACAAGACCCATTTCCATTTCATCTGGTAGACCGCCCACATTGTGGTGTGATTTGATCACGTGCGCTTTACCAGTCTTAGATGCCGCAGACTCGATTACGTCTGGGTAGATGGTACCTTGCGCTAGCCATTTTGCATTTTTTAGCTTTTTCGACTCTTCATCGAATACATCTACGAATACGTGGCCGATTGTCTTACGCTTCTCTTCTGGGTCAGACTTGCCTTTCAGTGCTTCAAGGAAACGATCTTCTGCATCAACTTTAATAATGTTTAGGCCGAACTTATCGCCAAACATATCCATCACTTGTTGGCCTTCGTTTAAACGAAGTAGACCGTTATCGACAAATACACACGTTAGCTTGTCGCCAATTGCGCGGTGCACCAGCATCGCAACAACAGATGAATCCACACCACCAGATAAGCCTAGGATAACTTCGTCGTCACCCACTTGCTCTTTAATGCGAGCAACCGCGTCTTCGATGATAGATTCCGATGTCCATAGACGCTCACAGCCACATACGCCAAGAACAAAGTTCTCAAGCATTTGTAGGCCACCTTTTGTGTGTGTCACTTCTGGGTGGAACTGAACGCCGTAGTATTTCTTCTCTTCGTTCGCCATCGCAGCGTAAGGACAAGTGTCTGTCTCACCAACTTTTACGAAATCGGCTGGGATCTCTACTACTTTGTCGCCGTGGCTCATCCAAACGTCTTGAGTTGCTTCAAGATCTTTAAATAAGGCACATTCACCAGAAACTTTAACCTGAGCGTAGCCAAACTCACGTTCGTTAGAGCCTGCTACTTTGCCACCTAGTTGTTCCGCCATAGTTTGCATGCCGTAACATACGCCAAGTAAAGGAACACCAGAATCAAACACATATTGAGGCGCGCGTGGAGAGTTCTCTTCCGTTACGCTTTCTGGACCGCCAGATAGGATAATGCCATCTGGGTTGAATTCGCGAATATCCGCTTCTTCTACATCCCAGCTCCATAGTTCACAGTAAACGCCGATTTCACGTACGCGGCGTGCTACTAATTGAGTGTACTGAGAACCGAAGTCCAAGATCAGAATACGTTGGTCATGGATATTTTTAGTCATTTTGAGCAGTCTTTTTAAGGCTAAGTGATTAAAACCGAGGCGAGTGTACTCGCCTCTTCTTAATGCTTCAAGGAAAAAGCAAACGTTTCCGTTAGGTAATTAGTTCCCTAGACGGTAGTTCGGTGCTTCCTTAGTAATTTGAACATCGTGTACATGAGACTCTTGCATACCAGCACCAGAGATACGTACAAATTCAGCTTTCGTACGCATATCTTCGATAGTTGCAGAACCAGTTAGACCCATGCTTGAACGTAGACCACCCATTTGTTGGTGTACGATCTCTTTTAGACGGCCTTTGTATGCGATACGACCTTCGATACCTTCTGGTACTAGCTTGTCCGCTGCGTTGTCAGACTGGAAGTAACGGTCAGAAGAACCTTGAGACATTGCACCAAGAGAGCCCATGCCACGGTAAGACTTGTAAGAACGGCCGTTGTATAGAATCACTTCACCCGGCGCTTCTTCAGTACCTGCAAACATAGAACCAACCATCACACATGATGCGCCCGCTACGATTGCTTTACAGATATCACCTGAGAAACGGATACCACCGTCAGCGATAACTGGAATACCATAATCATTAGCCACTTCTGCCGCATCTGCGATTGCAGTGATTTGTGGAACCCCCACACCCGTTACAATACGAGTTGTACAGATAGAACCAGGGCCGATACCAACTTTCACTGCGCTTACGCCAGCTTCGATTAGTGCTTTAGCACCAGCACCTGTTGCTACGTTACCACCGATGATGTCTAGATCTGGGTAAGCTGCACGTGTTTCACGAATGCGGCTTAGAACACCTTCAGAATGACCGTGTGAAGAGTCGATAAGTAGAACGTCAACGCCAGCTTCAACTAGTGCAGCAACTCGCTCTTCGTTACCAGCACCAGCACCAACTGCTGCGCCAACACGTAGGCGACCACGCTCATCTTTACATGCGTTTGGTTTACGTTCTGCTTTGTGGAAGTCTTTCGCAGTAATCATACCGGTTAGTTGGAACTCATCATTCACAACCAATACTTTCTCTACGCGAGCTTCGTGCATTTTCTCTTGCACTTCTTCTCGTGTTGCACCTTCTTTAACTGCTGCCAACTTCTCTTTTGGCGTCATTACTGAAGATACTTTCTTAGAAAGGTCCGTCACAAAACGAACGTCACGACCAGTGATAATACCAACAAGCTCATTGCTCTCAGTGACAACAGGGAAACCTGCAAAACCATGCTTTTCAGTGAGTGCAACAACATCAGCGATGGTCGCGTCAGGGTTTACAGTAACCGCGTCAGTTACCATACCAGCTTCGAACTTCTTAACTTTACGAACTTCGGCTGCCTGCTGCTCAATAGACATGTTCTTGTGGATAAAGCCAATGCCACCCTCTTGCGCTAGCGCAATCGCTAGACGAGCTTCAGTAACAGTGTCCATAGACGCTGAAATCATTGGGATGTTTAGGGTGATGTTCTTAGTTAGCTGAGTGCGAAGATCAGCTGTGTTTGGGAGAACGGTGGAGTGTGCTGGCACAAGTAGTACGTCATCGAATGTCAGCGCTTCTTTGGCAATTCTTAGCATTTGCAATATCTCACAATTAGAGGAGTAAAAAGAACAATCCAATCTCATCGTTTCGCATAATGAGGGTAACCTGTGTTAGCAACAAGCTACATTTGGATTAGATATTGCGGAGGGATTATACGGTTAACGCAGTCGCTTGACCACAAATTTTTTAATTTTTTTCTTGCAATTACCCCCTTGCTATGTATTATATTGCCGCTAATTTCCATACTCACGTCTAAGAGATTAGCTGTGCTCTCCAAGACCAATCAAAACATCTTTACTGTTTCTCGTCTCAACGCAGAAGTTCGTTTACTCCTTGAAAACGAAATGGGGATCGTTTGGCTCGTCGGAGAGATATCCAACTTTTCAGCTCCAGTCTCTGGTCACTGGTACCTCACTCTTAAAGACTCTCGCGCTCAAGTTAAATGTGCCATGTTTCGTGGTAACAATCGCCGCGTTACTTTCAAGCCCGCTAACGGTAATCAAGTCCTAGTAAAAGCTCGTCTTTCTCTTTATGAGCCTCGCGGTGACTACCAATTGATCATCGAAAGCATGCAACCGGAAGGTGACGGCCGTCTTCAGCAAGAGTTTGAAGAGCTGAAAATGAAGCTTGCCGCAGAAGGGTTGTTCGCTCAAACCAATAAGCAACTTTTGCCTGAACACCCAAAACGTGTTGGCGTCATCACATCGAAAACTGGTGCCGCGCTTTACGATATCTTAGACGTATTGAAACGTCGTGATCCTTCCCTACCCGTTGTGATTTATCCGACAGTAGTACAAGGTGAGGACGCAGCCATTCAAATTGCACAAGCCATTGGTCGCGCTAACAGCCGTGATGAATGTGATGTGCTAATTGTGGGCCGAGGTGGTGGTTCATTAGAAGACTTATGGTGCTTTAACAACGAGATATTAGCTCGCACGATTGCAGCAAGCCAAATTCCTATTATTAGCGCCGTTGGACATGAAGTCGACGTGACAATAGCTGATTTTGTCGCCGACGTACGCGCGCCTACTCCATCAGCAGCCGCTGAGCTAGTAAGCCGTGATAACAGCCACAAAGATCAAGCTTTAGTTACCCGCCAGCATAAGTTAGCGAGCGCGATGCGTTACTACCTAGCACAACAAAAGCAGCAATCTGCGCAATTAATGCACCGTCTAGAGAGACAGCACCCAAGCTATCGCTTGCAACGTCAGACGCAACAGTTAGATGAGTTGGACATGCGCTTACAGCGAGCGATGAGTCGTTTTATTGCCTTGCGCCAACAGCGAATCGAGCGTCAACATTATCGGCTGCAATTGAATTCTCCTGTAACACGCCTTGGCGAGCAGAAGTCGAAGCTAGAACGTGTTGAGCAAAAGCTCATGGATGCAATGGATCGCAAATTACTGACTATGCGCCATCAACTCGCGATTGCTGCAGAGAAGTTAGACACCGTCAGCCCACTAGCGACATTGAAACGAGGTTACTCAATTACTCAAACTGAGCAAGGTAAAGTAATTACGCAATCTTCAGATGTTAAGTCGGGAGATGTATTGATTACTCGATTAGCCGAAGGCGACGTTCGTTCTACCGTTAACTGAATACAAACTCTGGTTAAGTGACTTTCTGGAACTCAAATCGGACACGTGATTTTGATTTGAGTTCATTACACACATTGCAAAAGTAACTCGCAGCACCGCATGCTTGCAGCTTCTCCAGCTCCGCCTCACAATCAGGGCAAAAACCTACTTTTTTAAAATCCGATTCACACTGTGCACAATGGTATTGTCCTGTCCATTCCAGTTCGACATTGCAAGTCGGGCAAATGTTCTGCTGCATATCCCGTCCCTCTCTCTAAACTAAGCAATTTCGAGTAACGCATGCTACTCAAAATAACGAACAAGTATGTTGATCTTCATCACCGCCCTAACAAGTTTCACGAGGCGATAATCATACTTGATACGTAGGATCTTATACTGATCGTCTGATATTTACTCCTTGATCAGCGATCACCCCTTAAAAGAATATTTATATAACCACACACCGAAAGCATAAGTTACATATTCTGCATTCCAATTTAATACAGAACAAAAATCCTTAAGTTAATTTAATTAAACAAAAAATTAGAATTTAATAAAAAGATCTTATTCAGAAAGCCGCGTTTACATTGGTGTGCATTTCGATAGTTTGAGCGTCGAGCTCAACGAGTTTAACTTGGATAAAAGCAAACTCATTTAAATGGCTCGCATGCGTTCCACCACAAGGGATTACCGCTAATTGACCTTCCCCTAAATCGCATTTCCAATAGCGAGAGTCAGTTAATCTATCGCCGTGGCATTCCATGGTGATCATCGCATCTCTTTGAAGCCATTCAACCAGTTGGCCATTCACTTTTTCTGCAATCGCCTGGAGGTCATTCAGCATATCTGCACTGTTTAATCCTCTTTTACGGAGTGTTTTGCCTAAACGGTACGTATCGAGGCACTTGTCTGGAGTGACATAACTCGTAACTTGCGCATAGCTATTAAAGTCATAATAACCATGCGGGTCTTTGCGGTCTGCGTCTTTTCGCCAATAGTCTTCCGCTAGTACTTTATTCAACGCCAAATACGCTAAGTGTCCTGCAGTGTGGCCTCGGCTCAAAGCATTTTGATAGTCTTTATCTACCGCTAATATTACCAAGTCATTAATTGCAAGTGATTCCGTACGTGATAAAACATGCACGACGACAAACACCCAACCTTCAGCATCACGCTTTACAGGGATGTCACTACCCACATACAAAGCACCACTCTCCTGCTCCACTGCTCCAACTTGGCAATCTACTACGTCATGCTCAGCCCCATTCACCTTCAACGTTCCTTTGTCTGCAGGGTGATCCGGCCATATGTGACTAACGGGATGGAACGGCGTGACATCTGTAATAACGTAAGTCACTTCTTCCGTAGATTGAACGAGCTGTATTTGTGCTTCTAATTGCCATGTTTGATGACAAAAACGAGTCTTTGTTGCTGTGATAGTCATTTTTACGATTACTTTTGATAAAAAAATACCCAAGTAGAAACTTGGGTATTCGAATTTCATTATTTATTGCGGTTTTTCACCATCGACATCATACGTTTGCGTTTACGCTCTTGTGATAGCGTAAGCTTATTCGTACGGTTCTCGTATGGGTTATCACTGTTGTGGAAGTTAATGCGAATCGGTGTTCCCATAATTTCCAGAGACTTACGGAAGTAGTTCATCAGATAACGTTTATACGAATCTGGCAATTCACGAACCATGTTACCGTGGATAACAACGATCGGTGGGTTGTAACCACCTGCGTGTGCGTATTTGAGTTTGATACGACGACCACGAACCATTGGCGGCTGGTGATCATCCACTGCCATCTTCATGATACGCGTCAGTACTGACGTACCCACACGCGTTGTCGCCGAGTTATATGCTTCTTGGATAGATTCAAACAAGTGACCAACGCCAGTACCGTGCAGCGCAGAGATAAAGTGGATACGCGCGAAGTCGACGAATCCTAAACGGCGGTCCAGTTCTTTCTTCACGCTTTCTTTCACGTCACTGTCTAGGCCATCCCACTTGTTAACGGCGATAACAATTGAACGTCCAGCATTCAGTGCAAAGCCAAGCAAGCTTAGGTCTTGATCTGAAATATTTTCACGTGCATCAATCACCAGTAGAACGACGTTTGCATCTTCTACCGCTTTCAGCGTCTTAACAACAGAGAACTTTTCAACCGTTTCATTGATACGACCACGACGACGAACACCTGCGGTATCAATTAGTACGTATTCGCGTCCATCACGCTCCATCGGGATGTAGATAGAATCACGCGTCGTACCAGGCATATCGTATACAACCACACGTTCTTCACCCAGAATACGGTTAGTCAGTGTCGATTTACCTACGTTAGGACGACCGATGATCGCCAACTTAATCGGCTGCTCTTGAAGGCGCTTGAATTCAGCTTCTGCGTCTTCTTCAGTGTAATCTTCAACAAGAGGCTCTTCGTCTTCGAATCCAGTCAGGTCTTCAATCTCACCTTCTTCAGATTCACTTGTTAATAGATCATCAAAGAATGGAGATAAAGCACGCTCAAGCAAAGCGGTCACACCACGGCCATGAGCGGCCGCAATCTGGTACATATCATCCACGCCGAGCTGCCAAAAATCAGCACACGCCGCATCGGCATCAATACCATCTATTTTGTTTACCACCAGCATCGCTGGCTTTTCAATTTTACGCAGATGCGCAGCAATTGCTGCATCTGAAGGTGTCAGACCAGCACGACCGTCAACAAGGAACAATACAACATCAGCCTCATCAATCGCGGCTAATGACTGTTCTGCCATCTTTGTTTCCACGCCTTCTTCTGTGCCATCAATACCGCCGGTATCAATCACAATGAATTCGTGCTCTTCACCAAGTCTCGCCTGGCCATACTTACGGTCTCGCGTTAGGCCTGGAAAGTCCGCAACCAACGCGTCACGAGTGCGTGTCAATCGGTTAAATAGTGTAGATTTACCTACGTTCGGACGCCCTACTAGAGCTACAACAGGTACCATAACAACCTCTACAATAATCTTTCTTCTGTAGTTATAGGTAACGACTTGCTCGATGCCAAATCAAACCAGCTTTTTACCTATAACCACGTCAGGGTTAATAAATTCAAACAACAAAACGGCTCCTAGCTGTCACCAGCCAGGAGCCGAATGTGAATTATATCACGATATTATTCGTTAATGGTTAGTTTCTTTACATCGCCGTTGCGAGTTGTAATCACATAACCATCCGACAATAACGTCGGGCCAACGGCCAAGCCGCTATCATCGATAAACTGCTGCGCAACAAATTCGCCCGTTGAACGATCCATCCAGTGAAGGTAACCAAGCGTGTCACCGACAACGAGATAATTGCCGACAATAACTGGCGCTGTAAGTTGTCGGTGCTCAAGCAAGCTGTTTTCCCACAACTCAGTCCCACTTCGTGAATCAACGGCAACAACATGATCTTTTTCCGTTATCACAAAGATGCGGCTACCATCTGTAGAAATGTCTGTTGCAGATGAGTAATTGCGCTTCCAAATCGGGTTCGCTGAACGCAAATCAATGGCGATAAGTTGACCATTGTATCCAATGGTGAAAAGAGTACCGCCTAGCACAATTGGCGATGAATCAACATCAACCAAACGATCAATTTCTGTCGCGCCTTTTGGCGTACCAACAGGCTGTTGCCAAATCAGCTGACCACGCTCAACGATAGCAGCTGCGAGTCGGCCATTTGCCGTTCCCCAAAATACACCGCCGCCAATTGCAGTCGGAGTACTATCGCCACGTAAAGTTAGGTTCGGCACTTCTGTACTCAATGCCCAGCGTTGCTCACCTGTACTCTCATTAAGGGCAATCAACATGCCTCGGCTAGTATTGATGATAATAAGGCCTGAATCTGCAACTGGCTTCGCCAGTACCTCACCACCAACTTTTACACGCCAAACAATTTCACCTGTTTCTTGGTCAAGAGAGATGACTTCACCATTCTCAGAGCCAATGTAAAGGTTTCCGTATGCTGCTGTGATACCACCAGAGAGACGAGCAATGACATCTTCTTCTAGGTCCGTTTGCCAACGTTGTTTACCGTTTTCAGGATCCAGCGCTTTTACTAAGCCATCGCGACTTGCCACGAACAATGTATCATTCGCAAATACAGGGGATAGCTTTGAAAAGTAATGACCAACACCATCGCCAACCGATGTACTCCACTCACTACTGGTTGTAAACTCACTGTCTACCTGAGGTAGTGGCGCCATTACAATGGTATCTTTCTCACCAGCACAACCGGCAAGAATTCCCATTGTTAACGCCCCTAACAAGGCTTTGTTAAAGACTCTTTTCATCCAATGCGGTCCTTATTTCGCCAGATCGTCCAATTTCATTTGTAGTGTCGGGCTTGCGTCTGCCGCTTGCTGAGCTTCAGTATACGCAGCGTATGCGGCATCTTTGTCACCTTGGCGAATCGCAATATCGCCACGAAGTTCAGCAATACGACCTGTCCATGCTGTATCAGTGACGTTACTTAGCTCTGCCGTTGCAGCTTCGAAGTTACCCATTTCCGTCTCAATACGCGCAATGCGGTAACTAATCAATGGTAACAGCGCAGCATCTTGAGTGTTGCTTTGCGCCCACTTCAATTGCTCTAATGCAGCAGAAAGATCTTGAGCTTCAACTTGTGCTTTAGCAAGTTGTAGCGCAGCCAATACTGAATATTCTTTTACTTCATTTGACTCAATGAAAGCTTTCACGTCAGCTTGAGCATCAGTACCTTTATCTTGCAAAGCATTCATTGCTGTCGTGTAGCTTTGAGAAGCTGCTTCACTCGCCTGAATCACAGAATCCTGGTAGTAACGCCAGCCAAATAAACCACCTAAGCCAACAACCGCACCGATGATGACGGCTTTGCCGTTTTCCTTCCACCAGTCTTTAATGGCTTCAACTTGTTGTTCTTCAGTATCGTAAAGTTCCACTTCCTGTCCTCTTAAAACATGTAAATGGCAGCTTAGCTGCCATTGTTCCTATTTCGTTTAAAGGCTCCACATTTGGGAGCCTTAGCTTACGAACTAGGATGTAATTTTGTTAGATTACTAAAAGACTTAAATCAGTGCTGCGATCTTTTCTGCAACTTCTGCTTGGTTGTAAGTCTCTTGCTCACCACCGGCCAAATCTTTCAGTACTACGGTATTATCCGCAACTTCGTTTTCACCCAGAACTAATGCTACAACAGCACCAACTTTGTCTGCGCGTTTAAACTGTTTCTTGAAGTTACCGCCACCGAAGTGATTCATCACACGAACGCCAGGGATAGACTCACGAAGCTGCTCTGCTAGCTTCATTCCTGCCATCATGGTGCCTTCGCCTGCTGTTACTACGTAAACATCCACACTGCGACGAACGTCTGTTAGTTCTAGTGTTTCTAGCATCAGAACAAGACGCTCTAGGCCCATTGCAAAGCCAACTGCTGGTGTTGGTTTACCACCTAATTGCTCTACAAGACCATCGTAACGTCCACCGCCACAAACGGTGCCTTGAGCACCTAGGCTTTCAGTGATCCATTCAAATACCGTGCGGTTGTAGTAATCCAGACCACGAACTAGACGTTCGTTAACTGTGTATTCGATACCTGCGGCGTCTAAAAGTTCACATAGACCTGCGAAGTGTGCTTTAGATTCTTCACCTAAGTAATCTGAAAGGCGAGGTGCATCACCTAAAATAGCTTGAACGTCAGGGTTCTTCGTATCCAGAACACGCAGTGGGTTCGTGTGCATGCGACGCTTACAATCTTCGTCTAGCACATCAATATGTTGCTCAAGGAACGCAACCAGTGCAGTACGGTAGTCTGCGCGGTCTTCTTGAGAACCGATAGAGTTCAGCTCAAGACGAACATGTTCATTGATACCTAGCTCACGCCATAGACGCGCCGTCATCATGATAAGCTCTGCATCAACATCTGGACCATTTAGACCAAACACCTCAACACCACACTGGTGGAATTGACGGTAACGACCTTTCTGCGGACGTTCATGGCGGAACATAGGCCCCATGTACCACAGACGCTGTTCGTCACGGTTGATCAGGCTGTTTTGAATACATGAACGTACACAACCCGCCGTACCTTCAGGGCGAAGTGTTAGGCTGTCTCCGTTACGATCATCAAAGGTGTACATTTCTTTTGAAACGACGTCTGTCTCTTCACCAACAGCGCGGCTGAATAGGTTTGTTTCTTCAACGATTGGCATGCGCACTTCGTTATAACCGTATGCGCTAATTACATTTTTCACTGTGTTTTCTAGTTTCTGCCACAGTGGAGACTGAGTTGGGAGGCAATCGTTCATGCCTCGAATTGCTTGAATTGTTTTTGCCACAATACTTACCGTAATTCTCGTTGAGATTAATCTTGTACTTTAACTTCGATGCGGTTTTCGCCATTCATCATGGCTGCTTTCGCACGGATCTTAGCTTCTAGCTGATTCACAAGGTCATCGTTATCAAAGCGTTCTTTCTGGCGTTTACCATCTTCGTAGAATGCGCTCTTCTTGTTACTACCTGCTAGACCTAAGTGAGAAACTTCTGCTTCACCAGGGCCGTTTACCACACAACCGATGATAGACACATCCATTGGCGTGATGATGTCTTCTAAACGCTGCTCAAGTGCGTTCACTGTGCCAATCACATCAAATTCTTGGCGCGAGCAACTTGGGCAAGCAATAAAGTTGATGCCTCGAGAGCGAATACGCAGAGATTTAAGAATGTCGAAACCGACTTTGATTTCTTCAACTGGATCGGCAGCCAAAGAGATACGCAGCGTATCACCGATCCCTTCAGATAACAGCATACCTAAGCCAACAGATGACTTAACAGCGCCAGCGCGAGCACCGCCCGCTTCTGTAATACCCAAGTGAAGCGGCTGATCGATTTTCTTTGCTAGTAGACGGTATGAATCCACCGCAAGAAAAACGTCTGAAGCTTTCACGCTAACTTTAAATTGGTCAAAGTTAAGACGATCGAGATGATCTACGTGACGCATCGCCGATTCAACCAAAGCTTCCGGCGTTGGTTCACCGTATTTCATCTGTAAATCTTTTTCCAAAGATCCACCGTTGACACCAATACGGATTGGGATGTTTTTATCGCGAGCACAGTCAACAACAGCGCGAATGCGCTCTTCATTGCCGATGTTACCTGGGTTGATACGTAAACAGTCAACACCGTACTCCGCCACTTTCAGCGCGATACGATAGTCGAAATGAATATCAGCCACTAATGGTACAGAAACTTGCTGTTTAATCAGTTTGAAAGCTTCTGCTGCGTCCATAGTAGGTACAGAAACTCGAACGATATCTGCACCGACTTTTTCTAGTGCTCGGATTTGAGCGACTGTCGCTTCTACGTCAGTCGTGCGAGTGTTAGTCATTGACTGTACGGCAATTGGCGCACCATCACCAATTGGCACATCACCCACATAAATACGCGTCGATTTACGACGAATAATTGGAGATTCGTGTTGCATAATTTTTTATAACGGTAGAGTGAATCTAGCTACTTTGCCTGAAGTATACCCAGAAAGGTCGACAGGTTCACTTGCAAATGTCATTGTAACCCCTTCCGGTGCGCCTAATATCACTTTAAACGGCGCTTTTCCGGTAAGTTCTACATCTTGTCCTAGTTTATGAGTACCACTTACCAGCGTTTTACCATTGGTGTCTTTTACTTGAATCCAACAGTCCGCTTTAAACTTCATAGTAAGAAGTGTCATGCCTTCAGGTACGACTGGCGCAGGCTGTTCCTCTTCCGCAGTTTCAATCACGGCAACAGGTTCTTCAGAATCTACGCTTGTTGTATTTTCAGTTTCAGCAAGCAGAGGATCGCTACCCTGCTCGACTGGTACTTCACTCGTTTCAACAACATCATTACTTGTTGAAACAACTTCTTCAGGAGTACTTGCGATTAACTCCTCAGCCGTCATTAAATCGATATCAGCTAACTCTTGCGCTGTGGGCTTCGGCGCTTCAACACTTGAATCCGTAACTTCCTTCGTTAGGCTATTCTCTTGCTGGTTTTGCCACCACCAAGCTGCAGAAATACCAATAATGACCAACCCGATAACCCAAGTCAGGAGCATGATACGGCTATTGTGCTTCTCATCTTTTGTTTTGCGAGAGAAGCTCTGCATTTCAATTTCTTGCTCTTGCGGCTGTACATCTGCTGTCTGCTCTAACGCAGTCAAAACCATCTTCTCATCAAGGCCCACGAACTTCGCGTAAGAACGCAAGTAACCACGCGTAAATGTCGCAACTTGTTGAGACTCAAATCGGTTATTTTCAATATCTTCAATAACAGAAACGCGAAGCCTCAGGCGATCAGCAACTTGCTTTTGACTCATCCCAAGAGATTCGCGTTTGTTTTTCAGTAATGTGCCAGCTTCAATAGAAAGTGGCACTTCATTCGTATTTTCGTGTTCTGTCATAATGGTGGTATTTAATCTGTTTTAGTGGCTAACGTGGTTATGTATTTTCGTTATTGTTCTTAAGCCTCTTTAAAAGATAGCTAGCCTAAACGCGTTAACCAAAATAATAATTTTAAGAAACTCTCAGCGATTTGAGTGTGAATACCCGTTTTGCAAAAATCAGCAAAGCGTATGTGAGAAAATGCTGAGAATTATCGGTGTCATCGTTAATGTCACATATCATGATAAGCGAATGTGTAACGAAGACAAAAACTCTTTACACTCAAACTAACAGATAGCTCAAGCTTTTGTCCAAACTTTGACAAAGGAATTCGAAATTATACCCAAATAACCTCGAGTTGGAGAGTTGTCGTCATAAATCTTGGCAGAAATGCTCTTATCGATAAACAAAATAGCCAGAGCAAATGGCTCTGGCTATTTTTGAATTCCGGTCGTTTATACCGCTTTTACTTCAATGGTATCAGCACCGCGCGACGCTTTTAACATTGCAGTACGTTTAGTTCGGTCAATCACATCACCGACTAACTGACCACACGCTGCATCAATGTCATCGCCACGAGTCTTACGAACCGTTACTGTATGCTCATATTGCATCAATGTTTTTTGGAAGCGATCAATACGTGAGTTACTTGGTTTCTTGTAAGGTGAACCTGGATACGGGTTAAACGGAATCAAGTTAATCTTACATGGTGTGTCTTTCATCAGCTCAGCCAGTTCACGAGCATGGTCCATGTCATCATTCACATGATCAAGAAGTACGTACTCAACCGTTACCTTACCGCGGTTTGCATTCGATGAAGCGATGTAACGACGAACTGATGCTAGGAAATCTTGAATATCCCAACGATCGTTAATTGGCATGATTTCACTACGCAACTTATCGTTTGGCGCATGAAGGGAAATTGCCAACGCGACATCGATTTTGCCTGTCATCTGATCAAGACCAGAAACCACACCTGATGTAGATACAGTCACACGACGTTTTGACAAACCAAAGCCAAGGTCGTCCAGCATTAGCTCTAATGCCGGGATCAAGTTCTTCATGTTTAGAAGCGGTTCACCCATCCCCATCATCACGACGTTAGTAATTGGGCGGCGACCTGTTTCTTTCTCAAGACCAATTTCACGTGCAGCGCGCCACACCTGACCGATGATCTCTGAAACTTTCAAGTTACGGTTAAAGCCTTGCTGTGCGGTTGAGCAGAACTTACATTCCAACGCACAACCTACTTGAGAAGACACACAAAGCGTTGCACGATCATCTTCTGGAATGTAAACCGTCTCCACATCCTGATCACCAACGTTCATCGCCCACTTGATTGTACCATCAGAAGAGTGCTGAGCTTCTGCGACTGTTGGTGCCTTGATTTCGCACTTGTGTAAAAGCTTTTCGCGCAGCTTCTTGTTAATGTTTGTCATTTTTTCGAAGTCATCTACACCGAAATGGTAGATCCACTTCATAACCTGATCGGCACGAAACGCTTTCTCGCCGAGTTCTTCTGCGAAAAACTGACGCATGCCTTTGCGATCAAAGTCGAGTAGATTGATTTTTTCAGTGGTCATGTTGCCTCTCAATGACTGAAACAAGAATAAGGGCGCGAATTGTACAGCCTTTATGCAGCCACAACAAGGGGTGTAAAACCCTGAGTTTGCTAAGGCATTAAATTCAAAATGATTAAATTTTAAGCACCCCTTACGCTATTAAGTGGCTATTACACTATCAAAAGTAAAAGCGTAGAAATCGTAAAGGGAAAAGACTAAAAATAACTCACGTTACTGGGCTTTAAAGTCCATTATATAGTCAGACTAGTTAGCGTCTAAGAGATCACTTATGCAGTCAACATTGCCACTCAACTTAGGTATATGAAATGAAAAAGCCTCGGAAAGTTCCGAGGCTTTTCTGTATCAGACCATCACTAACAAGTGAAGTATCACCCCTAATTAGCGAGAGAAAACCTCTGACTCAGGGAAGAAAAACTCAATTTCACGCGCTGCAGATTCAGGGCTATCGGAACCATGAACTGAATTGTGACGCATGCTAAGTGCGTAATCAGCACGCAAAGTGCCGCATGCCGCTTCCTCTGGGTTAGTTTTACCCATCAGCTCACGGTAACGTGCAATCGCATTTTCACCTTCCAGTACCTGAACCATAATAGGACCAGATGTCATGAACTCTTTTAGTGGAGGGAAAAACTCTTTGCCTTCATGCTCTGCATAAAAACCGCTTGCCTGATCTTCAGTCAGGTGGACCATTTTAGCAGCGACAATACGTAGGCCAGCCTTTTCAATACGGTTATAGATTTCACCAATCAGGTTTCGCTCTACCGCATCCGGCTTAATGATTGAAAATGTTCTTTCTAGAGCCATAAAATTTCCTTTCTGTACTTGTAATAATAGTTGTGTTTTTAAAGTGACTTACTGGGTAAGAGCGGCACTCAAACAAGGAGTGCCGCAATCAATCTTATTTACCAGCTTGCTCATTGAGGAAACGAGCAAGTGTACGAACGCCCATACCCGTAGCTCCCGCAGCCCATTTATCAGACGCGGCTTTACGGTATGTACCCGCACAGTCGAAGTGCAACCAGCCTTTTTTGTAGTCTTCTACGAAGTAAGACAAGAATGCTGCTGCTGTGCTTGCACCCGGAGAGTAGTCGCCAGAACTGATATTCGATAGGTCAGCAAAGTTTGACGGCAGCATTCCACGGTGGAAGTCAGCAAGTGGTAGCGGCCATAAACCTTCTTTTTCTTGGTTTGCCGCAGTGAGCGCTTGATGCGATAACTCGTCATCGAAACTCATTAGTGCGTGGTAATCATTACCCAACGCATTCTTCGCCGCACCTGTTAGTGTTGCACAATCAATGATTAACTCAGGTTTTTGTTCACTGGCGTAGATAAGGCCATCAGCAAGCACTAAACGACCTTCTGCATCGGTGTTCATGATTTCAACGGTTTTACCGTTTTTGTAGGTGATGATGTCGCCAAGCTTGAGTGCGCGACCAGAAACCATGTTCTCTGCACAACAAAGGATCAGTTTTACACGCTTGTTCAAACCACGAAGAATCGCCAGTGCAAGACCACCGGTGATGGTGCCTGAGCCACCCATGTCTGCTTTCATTGCGCTCATGAAGTTAGAAGGCTTCAAGCTGTAACCACCCGAATCAAAGGTGATACCTTTACCGACAAGACACGCGAATATTGGTGCGTTCTCGTCACCTGTCGGGTTGTAGTCTAGCTGGAGCATCGCAGAAGTACGCTCCGAACCACGGCCTACTGCGTAAATGCCTTCCCAACCTTCTGCCAACAAGTCTTTGTCTTTGACGATACGAGCTGTCACTGTGCCTTTAGGCGCAACAGATTTGATGAATTCAGCGGCCATTGTCGCTAGCTGACGAGGGGCAACTTCTTCTGCGGTTTTATTGATGATATCGCGGGTAAAATCAGTCGCAGTAATACGCGCTTGAAGCTCTGCTTGATCTTCTTCAGACAATGCAGACCACTCAACTGAGCCATGTTTTTTTGGGTTACGGTAACCTTGGTGGAAAGCCCAAACGCTCTCTAAATCCCAGTTATCACCGGAAAGAAAAATAGAACGAATTCCTTGGCCATCTAGCTGACGAGCTGCACGTTGAATTGCACCAAGATCGTGACCTTCACCTAAATGAATGGTTGCGCCGTTTTCAGCGAATGAAAGCAGTGCTTTTTCACCCCAATGTGGTGCTGCCGACTCTTGACTTAAAAATACAGACATCTGTGTAGACATGGTTTCTCCTTGTCTTATAGCAGCGTTGCCTACGCTGCTTCTTTTTAATAACTCACGGATGTTAGCATTATGTAGGGCAAAAATGTCAATTGGATAAAAAAACGGACCTAAAGGTCCGCTTTTTTTAGTAAGAATTGTTAACTAGGCTGTGTTTTACAGACTTAGTCTGCTTCGTCCATCCAGCACATGATAACGGCTTCCAGAATCTTTTCGTTACAATGGTTTGGGTCATCTTCAAACTCATCTAACTCCATGATCCATTGATGAAGATCGGTAAAACGCACCGTTTGCGGATCAACATCTGGAAACTTGTCACAAAGTTCAATCGCGATATCGCGAGAATCTGTCCATTTCATTGCTCATCTTCCTTTTGCTTCTTCCCTATATTGGGAAGATAGTTTAGTGATCTTCTGAAGCGTGGTTTAGCGTGTACTTAGGAATTTCTACCACTAAGTCTTCATCAGCAATTTTCGCCTGACACCCTAGACGTGATTCAGGCTCTAGACCCCACGCTTTATCCAGCATGTCGTCTTCCAGCTCTTCACTTTCTTCTAGCGAATCAAAACCTTCACGGATGATCACGTGGCAGGTGGTACAAGCACATGATTTTTCACACGCATGTTCAATACCGATACCATTTTTTAGCGCTACGTCCAGAACGGTTTCACCAGTGTTTGCTTCCAACACTGCGCCTTCTGGGCACAAATCGTCGTGTGGTAATACAATAATCTTAGGCATAACTACTTATCTCTTATATATCGTCTACTGATTGACCTGACAGCGCAGCTCGAATCGATTTATCCATACGGCGCGATGCGAAATCTTGGCTCGCTTTATCGGTATCTTTAATGCCTTGCTCAATCGCATCGGCATCATCACCATTACGCAGCTCAATCAAGGCTTCGATGGCTTTTATCAGGCCTTGTTTCTCTTGTTCTGATAGTAGTTCGTCACCATCAGCTTGCATCGCTGCAATCAAACCTTCTATCACACGGTCGGCCTCAACACGCTGCTCAGCTAGCGCACGAGCTTGCATGTCTTCTTTAGCGTGAGTCATTGAATCACGCAGCATATCCGCCACTTCATTATCGCTTAACCCGTAAGAAGGTTTTACTTGAATCTCTGACTGAACACCGGTGCTCTTTTCCATTGCCGTAACAGAAAGAAGGCCGTCAGCGTCAACTTGGTAAGTCACACGAATATGTGCCGCACCCGCCGCCATCGGTGGAATGCCTTTCAATGAGAAACGAGCCAGTGAACGACAATCATCAACCATTTCACGCTCACCTTGTACCACATGAACACTCATGGCCGTTTGGCCATCTTTGAATGTGGTAAATTCTTGCGCACGCGCAACAGGAATCGTGGTATTGCGAGGGATGATCTTCTCAACCAAACCACCCATGGTTTCAATACCAAGCGACAGTGGGATCACGTCAAGAAGTAACATTTCTGAATCAGGCTTGTTACCCGCTAGAATGTCGGCTTGGATACCCGCGCCGATTGCGACAACTTCATCAGGATTAATGCTTGTTAGCGGTGTGCGGCCAAAAAACTCGCCTACCATTTCACGAACCAGCAATGTGCGTGTTGAACCACCAACCATGACAACTTCGAGTACTTCGTCTGCGTTAACATCAGCATCTTTTAATGCACGACGACAAGACATTAGTGTTTTCTTCACTAATGGGCGAATCAGATCTTCGAACTGCTCACGAGTAACGGTGCCCTTCCAGCCAAACACGTCAACATCAACGCTGTCTTGCTCAGAGAAAGCAATCTTAGTCGCAGTAGCAATGTTCAGTAGCGTACGGTTTTTTTCAGCAGAAAGTGGGGCTTCGAGACCCGCTTGCTCCATTAGGTAATCCGCTAACAGATGGTCAAAGTCATCACCGCCTAAGGCAGAATCGCCACCTGTTGCTAATACTTCAAATACGCCTTTCGATAAACGTAGGATAGAGATATCAAAAGTACCGCCACCTAGATCGTAAACCGCAATCACACCTTCTTGGCCTGAGTCTAGGCCATAAGCAATTGCCGCGGCGGTTGGTTCGTTAAGCAGACGGAGAACATGAAGACCAGCTAATTTCGCGGCGTCTTTCGTACCTGCACGCTGAGCATCATCAAAGTAAGCAGGAACAGTGATCACAACACCCGCTAACTCCCCACCTAACGTTTCTTCTGCTCGCTTACCTAGCGCTTTTAGAATGTCCGCAGATACTTCAATCGGGTTTTTGTCACCTTGAGGCGTTTGCAGGATCGGAAGACCATTTTCACTCTCTCTAAAACGATAAGGAAGTGAAGAGTAACGGGACTGAATGTCCTTTAATGAACGACCGATCAAACGTTTTACAGAGATAATAGTGTTCTCTGGTTCAAGCTCTGCTTTGGCTTTGGCTTCGTGGCCAACCGTTAACGTTTCCTCAGTGTAATTAACGACTGAAGGTAAAATAGTACGGCCCTGCTCGTCCGCAAGTGGAGTTGCATCGCCGCTACGTACAGAAGCAACCAAAGAGTTGGTAGTACCTAAGTCGATACCCGCTGCTAACTTATGCTCATGAGGTGCCGAGCTTTGGCCCGGTTCTGCGATTTGAAGTAGTGCCATGATAGGTCCTTGTCACGCTAACTAGCCGAGGAGTTTGTCTTCGACTAGTTCAATTTCGTTCTTTAGTTTGGCAATGAATTTTAGCTTACGAACTCGGTCTGCGGCTTCAGCCCAAAGACCATCATCAAGCTCTTGCTCGACGCTTGCCAGATGCTGTTTGTACATTTTGCTGACCTTAGAATCGAAGTCAAAAAGCGCCGATTCAGGATCGGTGCTGTCAGCAATTTCTTCCAGTTCTTCGCGCAGCTCCATTTGCTCCATTAAGAACATTGGATCTTGCATTGTCTGCTGTTCACCTCGGATCTCAACTCCCTGCTCTGCGAGGATGTACTCGGCACGGGAGATAGGATTTTTCAGAACTTGATAGGCATCGTTGATTTGCGCTGCCTTTTGCACCGCCATCAAACGGTCACGTTCAGATCCCGTTGCAAAGTTATCCGGGTGGAAGCGTTTTTGTAGTTCTCGGAACTGAGAAGAAAGAAGGCTACCATCCAGCTTAAACTGACTTGGTAGCCCAAATAATTCAAAGTGATTCATTAAGTTCGGGTCCTAGTAAAGCCTTCCGGACTCGCTTGCCCAGAAGGACAATCAATTAGACGTTGAAGCTTTCACCACAACCACATTCACTTTTCGCGTTAGGGTTGTTGAATTCAAAACCTTCATTCAACCCTTCTTTCACGTAATCCAATTCGGTACCGTCTAGGTACACTAAGCTTTTTTTGTCGATGATGATTTTCACTCCAGAGAGTTCAAAAACTTCATCTTCTTCGTTAAGCTCATCAACAAACTCAAGTACATATGCCATGCCTGAACAACCAGTCGTCTTCACTCCAAGACGTAAACCGATACCTTTGCCTCGGTTATCTAGGAATGCTCTTACGCGACTTGCCGCTGATTCTGTCATTGTGATGGCCATACTGCACCTTAGTCTGTCTAAATTTCGATTGGAATGGGAGCGTCAAAGCTCCCATTATATTACGGAATAATTATTCTTGGTGTTTTTTCTTGTAGTCTGCAACCGCTGCTTTGATTGCATCTTCAGCAAGAATTGAACAGTGAACTTTCACTGGTGGAAGCTCTAGCTCTTCAGCAATTTCAGAGTTTTTAATTGCTGCTGCTTCATCAACTGACTTGCCTTTTACCCACTCAGTTACTAGTGAGCTTGATGCGATTGCACTACCACAACCGTATGTTTTGAACTTCGCATCTTCGATGATACCTTCAGGTGTCACTTTGATTTGAAGCTTCATTACGTCACCACAAGCTGGAGCGCCAACCATGCCGCTACCTACTGATGGGTCTTCTTTATCGAATGAACCAACGTTACGTGGGTTCTCGTAGTGATCAATTACTTTTTCGCTGTATGCCATGATAAATTACCTCGAATCCTCTATTTCAATCCCTGAGATTAATGGTGAGCCCATTCAACAGTGCTCAAATCAATCCCTTCTTTGTACATATCCCATAGAGGAGACATGTCGCGTAGCTTAGTCACTGCAACGCGGATTTGTTCAATTGCGTAATCAATTTCTTCTTCAGTCGTGAAACGACCAAACGAGAAACGAACCGAGCTGTGAGCCAATTCATCATCCATGCCTAGGGCACGAAGAACGTAAGAAGGCTCAAGGCTTGCAGACGTACAAGCACTACCAGAAGATACCGCTAGATCTTTAAGCGACATTAGTAGTGATTCACCTTCTACGAATGCGAAGCTGATGTTTAGGTTGTGTGGTACACGTTGCTCAAGGTCACCGTTTACCGTCACTGCTTCTAAGTCTTTCACGCCATCAAAAAGACGGTTACGAAGCGCTAAAGCGTGATCGTAATCTTTTTGCATGTCTTCTTTTGCAATGCGGAATGCTTCACCCATACCAACGATTTGGTGAGTAGGAAGTGTACCAGAGCGGAAACCACGCTCATGGCCGCCACCGTGCATTTGCGCTTCAAGACGAATACGAGGCTTACGACGAACGTAAAGTGCACCGATACCTTTAGGGCCATAAACTTTGTGAGCAGAAAGCGAAATTAGGTCAACTTTCATCTCTTGAACGTCGATTGGTAATTTACCTGCAGATTGCGCTGCATCCACGTGGAAAACAATTTTACGCTCACGACACAATTCGCCGATCGCTGTAATGTCTTGAACCACACCAATCTCGTTGTTTACGTGCATAATAGACACAAGCACTGTGTCATCACGCATTGCCGCTTTAAGCTTCTCTAGATCGATCAAGCCATTTGATTCTGGCTCAAGGTAAGTCACTTCAAAGCCTTCACGCTCAAGTTGACGACATGGGTCAAGAACGGCTTTGTGCTCTGTTTTACAAGTGATTACGTGCTTGCCTTTCTTCGAGTAAAAGTGCGCTGCACCTTTAATAGCAAGGTTGTCTGATTCTGTCGCACCAGATGTAAATACGATTTCGCGAGGATCTGCATTTAGAAGGTCAGCAATTTGCTCACGAGCAGTATCGACCGCTTCTTCTGCCTGCCAGCCGTAACGGTGCGAACGCGACGCTGGGTTGCCAAATGTGCCATCCATTGTCATGTACTGAACCATTTTTTCAGCAACACGTGGATCAACTGGACATGTAGCGGAATAATCAAGATAAATCGGCAGTTTCATTCTCTACTCCAATGTAAAAAGCTGACCGCTAAGAGCGGACGTTTACACCGATGGGCGCGGCGGTTGTATTTTTGTTTGATAGCCCATGGGTTACCGCCAGATCAATGTCCTGACGATCAGAAATTTCGAGGACTTCATTGTCTGTCATCAACTCACCAAGAGTGATGTTATTCAAGAAGTCACTAATGCGAGAGCTTAAGTCGCGCCATAGCGTGTGAGTAAGGCAACGTGTTCCGCCTTGGCAATCTCCTTTGCCCTGGCATTTGGTTGCATCGACTGACTCATCAACGGCTGCAATCACGGTACCAATAGCGATACTGTGTGCGTCGGCACCAAGTCGGTAACCACCACCAGGACCACGAACGCTGGCAACGAGACCTGCTTTACGCAATTTTGAAAATAGCTGCTCTAAGTAAGAGAGCGAGATCCCCTGACGCTCTGAGATGTCAGCAAGAGGTACAGGGTTTTGTTGCGAATGCAGTGCCACATCCAGCATGGCTGTCACCGCATATCTTCCTTTAGATGTAAGTTTCATACCACACCGTATCCACATGGTTTGTAATGGTTAAGATTTTTCCATACCTGAGTAATTTGGTCAAGTATTTATTTGACCATTTTACTCAGGTATTCATCCTTACACCTAAAGTGGTTATTCTTTATTCAGAACTTCTTTTCTATCGAGGTTAAAATGCCGCGTAGAATATTGAGCTCCTGGGTTTCTGGCCGAGCACGAGAGAACAAGCGACGCAATTTATTCATCACCTGTCCTGGTTGCTCTTTATTGATAAACTGGGTCTCAACCATCACCTTTTCAAGATGCTCGAAGAACATTTCGAGCTCTCTATGACGTGGGTACTCTTCCGGCTCATTTGGGGCAAACTGGCTTTGCTCTAAGTTCAAATGCGCAACTCGTACTTCGTAACTCAGAGTTTGTACGGCCATCGCTAGGTTAAGCGAGCTATATTCAGGGTTAGCAGGAATGCAAACATGGTAGTGACACCTTTGCAGCTCTTCATTTGTTAGACCAGTTCTTTCACGACCAAACACGAGCGCGACAGGGTGTTTTCTACCCTCAACCGCAAATTTCTCACCACATTCACGTGGCTCAAGCATTGGCCATTCTAATGTACGAGAGCGAGCACTGGAGCCCACCACGAGACTGCAATCTTCAACCGCTTCTTCTAATGTGCCGACAATCTTTGCATTTTGAGCAATATCACCAGCACCCGCAGCCAAAGCAAGAGTTTGTTCGTCCACTTCACATTGTGGATCGACTAATACTAGTTGGCTTAAACCCATCACTTTCATAGCTCGAGCTGCTGAGCCAATATTGCCTGAATGAGAGGTACCTACGAGTACAATTTTTACTTGATCCAACATCTGTGTTTGCTACCTAAATTAAAACCGCAGAATGTTACCATAGTTTTTTAACACTCCCTAGGGCGAAGCAGGCCTCTCTTCTCATTCTTGGTCATTGTTCTCGTTCGCCTCAAGCTAAATACAATAAAACCACTGACTTTAGAACAAAAAATAACCACTTCCCTTTTTACTGATCTCTGGTATACTCGCCGCCGCTTTCATTTGTTCTTTAACATCCGTTGGGAAATTCGTATGCATCCAATGCTAAACATTGCTATTCGCGCTGCGCGAAAGGCAGGCAATCATATTGCTAAATCATTAGAAAACACTGATAAAGTAGAATCTACTCTTAAAGGCACTAATGACTTTGTCACTAATGTAGATAAAGAAGCAGAATACATCATCATCGATACTATCAAGCAGTCTTACCCTGAGCACTGTATCGTTGCTGAAGAACAAGGTCTTATCGAAGGTAAAGATAAAGACGTACAATGGATCATCGACCCACTGGATGGCACCACTAACTTTGTAAAAGGTTACCCACACTTCGCGGTTTCTATCGCTGTTCGTATCAAAGGCAAAACTGAAGTTGCTTGTGTTTACGATCCAATGCAAAACGAGCTATTCACTGCACAACGTGGTGCTGGCGCTCAACTAAACAGTGCGCGTATTCGTGTTGCTCAACTAAAAGACCTTCAAGGTACTGTTCTAGCAACAGGCTTCCCATTCAAGCAGAAACAACACGCTGAGTCTTACATCAAGATCGTTGGTGCGCTATTCACTGAATGTGCTGATTTCCGTCGTAGCGGCTCTGCTGCTCTTGACCTATGTTACGTGGCTGCTGGCCGTGTTGATGGTTACTTCGAGCTAGGTCTAAAACCTTGGGATATGGCAGCAGGTGAGCTTATTGCTCGTGAAGCTGGCGCAATCCTAACTGACTTTGCTGGCGGCACTGAGTACATGAAGTCTGGTAACATTGTTGCTTCAAGCGCTCGTGGCGTAAAATCTATCCTTAAGCACATCCGCGAAAACGGTAACAGCGCGATCCTTAAGTAAGATTTGAAAGTCATATTTAGCCCGTCACGCTGATGACTTTAGAAAGCCCCACTCAATGAGCGGGGCTTTTTTGTATCTACTGAACCGTATCTACTTAGCTGTAATGTAAGGCTCTCCATACAGTGAGGTTCTGCAAGCATACGGCTCGATTCAGATACAAAAAAACCGCTGATTGCTCAGCGGTTTTTGTTTTCGATTCTCAACCTGCCTTATGGCATTTCGTCGAACTCTGCGCCTTCTTTTTCTACTTGAGGTGGCATCAAGTGCTCTTTCTGGATGCCCAGTTTTAGCGCTAGTGCTGATGCTACGTAGATAGAAGAGTAAGTACCTACAGTGATACCAAGTAGAAGTGCGGTTGCGAAGCCGTGAATCATCGCACCACCCTGCATGAACAGTGCAATTACCACGAACAATGTTGTACCCGAGGTAATCAACGTACGGCTCAACGTTTGGGTGATTGAAGCGTCCATGATATCGGCTGGCTCACCTTTACGCATCTTACGGAAGTTTTCACGGATACGGTCAAACACAACGATGGTATCGTTGAGCGAGTAACCGACTACCGTTAATAATGCCGCGACGATGGTTAGGTCAACTTCTATTTGTAGGAATGAGAAAACACCTAACGTGATAATGATATCGTGAGCCAATGCCATAACCGCACCAGCCGCTAGACGCCATTCAAATCGCATCGAGACATAAAGCAGGATACAGATCAGCGACACGAGGATCGCTAGACCGCCAGCTTCTGTTAGCTCATCACCAACGTTAGGACCTACGAATTCAATACGACGCATTTCTACGCTTTCGCCAGTACCATCTTTGATAGCACCAATGATTTGGTTGCCCAGCGTTTCACCAGAAACGTCGTCACGTGGACGAAGACGAACCATTACTTCACGAGCACTACCGAAGTTTTGTACTGTCGCATCACCAAAACCTTTCGCATCTAAAGCGGTTCGGATTTTTTCAAGGTTCGCAGGTTTTTCAAAGCCAACTTCAATTAGCGTACCGCCAGTGAAGTCTAGGCCCCAATTTAGCCACTTAGTTGACAAAGTGAAGATAGAAGCAGCAATCATAAAGATTGAAAAAACGAATGCTACTTTCGACCAACGCATAAAGCCGATCGTCTTCTCTGCTTTTAGAATTTGAAACATATTAATTCCCAGCCTTAGATCGACAATTTATCAACGCGTTTGCCACCGTAAATCAGGTTCACGATACAACGTGTACCAATAATGGCGGTGAACATTGAAGTTAAGATACCGATAGATAGAGTAACCGCGAAACCTTTCACTGCACCAGTACCGACTGCAAATAGGATAATTGCAGTAATCAGTGTCGTGATGTTCGCATCGGCAATCGTACTGAATGCATTCGCGTAACCTTGGTGAATCGCTTGTTGTGGACTACGCCCATCACGAAGCTCTTCACGGATACGCTCGAAGATCAGTACGTTCGCATCAACCGCCATACCGACCGTTAACACGATACCGGCAATCCCCGGAAGCGTCATGGTAGCGCCTGGAATCATCGACATAACACCAATGATCAACACTAAGTTAGCCATTAGAGCGATGTTGGCAATCAAGCCAAAGCCACGGTAGTAAAGCAGCGTAAACAGCATTACGGCAACCATACCCCAGATACACGCTTGGATACCCATATCGATGTTTTGCTGGCCCATTGATGGACCAATAGTACGCTCTTCAACGATAGAGATAGGTGCGATCAGTGCACCAGCACGTAATAGAAGTGCAAGGTTGTGCGCTTCAGCTGCGGAGTCTATACCCGTGATACGGAAGTTACGTCCAAGAGCCGATTGAATCGTCGCTTGGTTGATGACTTCTTCATGCTTATCTAGGATGACTTTGCCTTCTGGCGTACGACGACCACTGTCTTTGTACTCAGCAAACACGGTAGCCATTAGCTTACCGATGTTCTTCTTAGAGAACGCTGACATCTTGTTACCACCTTCGCTGTCTAGCGAGATGTTAACTTGTGGACGACCGTATTCATCGACACTTGAGCTTGCATCCGTAATGCTTTGACCACCAAGAATAACACGCTTCTTAAGCACAACCGGACGACCGTCTCGGTCCATTTTGATTTCACTGCCTGCTGGCGCACGACCATTTGCCGCCGCTGATAGGTCAGCTTTATCGTCAACTTCACGGAATTCTAGCGTTGCAGTCGCACCTAGAATCTCTTTTGCACGAGCAGTATCTTGAACACCAGGAAGCTCAACAACAATTCGACTTGCACCTTGACGTTGAACGAGAGGCTCTGCAACACCTAGCTCGTTTACACGGTTACGTAAAATCGTAATGTTTTGCTCAACAGCGTAGTTACGGATCTCTTGTAAACGTTGCTCGGTAAAGGTCGCAGTAAGAGCGTAACGGCCATTTGAATCAGATTCGACAAAGAGCATGTCCGGGTGATTCTTTTCTAGCATTGCTTTCGCTTCTGCTAATTGCTCTTCGTTACGTAGCAGAACTTCTACCGCTTCTTTGCCAGAAGGGCGGATAGCACGATAACGAATTTTTGCCTCACGAAGTTCGCTACGGAAAGCTTCTTCTTGCTGACCAACGAGCTTTTCCATCGCAGCGTCCATGTCTACTTCCATTAAGAAGTGGACACCACCACGAAGGTCAAGACCCAGCTTTAATGGTGACGCGCCAATCGCTTCTAGCCAATCGGGTGTAGAAGGAGCAAGGTTAAGTGCAACAATTGTGTCTTTGCCAAGCGCTTCGCTGATGACATCACGAGCACTGATTTGCGTGTCAGTGTCGTTAAAACGAACAAGAATTGATCCATTCTCTAAAGCAATGGATTTATGAGAGAGTTGCTCTTTATCAAGAGCAGTAGTGACAGCATCCAGCGTTGACATATCTACAGAGGCGCCACGCGCCCCTGTAACTTGAATAGCCGGATCTTCACCGTAGATATTTGGAAGTGCGTATAACGCAGCGGTGATGATGGCAAAAAATACCATCAAGTACTTCCATAATGGATAACGGTTTAGCACAGCGAGGATCCTTTAGCTGTTTTATAGAGACTTAAGCGTACCTTTTGGCAACACTGCAGTGATGAAGTCTTTCTTGATTACCACTTCATTGTTCGCGTTAAGCTCGATTGAAATGTAGTCATTGTCTTCAGCAATCTTAGTGATTTTACCCACTAGGCCACCGCTAGTTAGAACTTCGTCGCCTTTGCCCATAGAAGCCATTAGGTTCTTGTGCTCTTTTACACGTTTCGCTTGTGGGCGGTAAATCATGAAGTAAAAGATCACTGCGAACATGCCAAGCATGATTAGCATTTCAAAACCACCGCCTGCTGGCGCGCCTTCTGCTGCTGCGTGAGCCTGAGAAATAAACATTAAAACATCCTCATTATATTTTATTGATAATCCAACAAGTTGGGCTTTCGCATTTTAGATTCAAGTCTGAGAGTAACTAATAGCGATCACTCTCTCAAAAATAACGTGCGTTAGCCTACTTTATTAGCAAAAGCCTCTGGCGACATGCCAAAGGCTTTAATTCTTTTTAGTCCGTCAATGACTGTTCTTTTGCTAGTGGTGGCACTTCACGGCCACGACGCTCATAGAACTCGGTAACAAACTCATCAAAACGATCTTCATCAATCGCTTTACGAATACTTTCCATCAGACGCTGGTAGTAGCGTAGGTTGTGGATCGTATTCAGACGAGCACCCAGAATTTCATTACAACGCTCTAAGTGATGAAGGTACGATTTACTGTAGTTTTGACAAGTGTAACAGTCACAGTGCGGATCCAACGGGGTTGTATCCGTTTTATGTTTCGCATTACGGATCTTGATCACACCACCAGTCACAAACAGGTGACCATTACGCGCGTTACGCGTTGGCATTACACAGTCAAACATGTCGATACCACGGCGAACACCTTCAACCAAGTCTTCTGGTTTACCCACGCCCATTAGGTAGCGAGGCTTGTCTTCTGGAAGCTGCGGACAAGTGTGCTCAAGAATACGGTGCATATCTTCTTTAGGCTCGCCTACTGCCAAGCCACCAACCGCGTAACCGTCAAAACCGATTTCCGTTAGACCTTTTACCGACACATCACGTAGATCTTCGTAAACACCACCTTGAACAATACCAAACAGGTTGTTCGGGTTTTCTAGCTTCTCGAAGTGATCACGTGAGCGCTGTGCCCAACGTAGCGACATTTCCATCGATTTCTTCGCTTCATCGTGTGTCGCTGGGTATGGCGTACACTCGTCAAAAATCATGACGATATCAGAACCTAGGTCTTTTTGAATTTCCATCGACTTTTCTGCGTCCATGAAAATCTTGTCACCATTAACTGGGTTACGGAAGTGCACACCCTCTTCGGTAATAGTACGCATCTTGCCAAGGCTGAATACTTGGAAGCCGCCTGAATCAGTAAGAATAGGACCGTGCCAGTTCATAAAATCATGCAAGTCGCCGTGCATTTTCATGACTTCTTGACCTGGACGCAGCCAAAGGTGGAACGTGTTACCTAGTAGGATTTCTGCGCCCGTACCTTTCACTTCTTCTGGCGTCATGCCTTTAACCGTACCGTAAGTACCAACTGGCATAAACGCTGGGGTTTGAACAGTGCCACGTTCGAAAGTCAGTTGACCACGACGCGCATTGCCGTTTTTCTTCTTAAGATCGAATTTTAATTTCACGATGCCTCCGGGTGTCAGAGAAACAGTCTGACTGAGTGTTTAGGGCTCTACCCTACTTTAAGGAGCGGTCGCTTTTCCTTGCGAGAGATAAAGCAGAGGTTCTGCTCTATTTCCTAGCTTACTGCTAGCACTCGTAAATCTTATTTTTTACTAAATCGTTTTCTTCTTGATGAACATTGAATCACCATATGAGAAAAAGCGATATTTGTTTTCTACCGCATGCTTGTAAGCATTCATGGTGTTCTCATAACCTGCAAATGCACTCACCAACATGATCAGTGTGGATTCTGGCAAGTGGAAATTGGTAATCAAGCAATCCACAAGCTGATATTCGTAGCCAGGGAAAATAAAGATTTCTGTATCACCAAAGAATGGGACCAACTCAGTCCCTTTTTTCAATGCGTCTTGCGCTGCGCTTTCAAGTGAGCGTACCGATGTAGTACCAACAGCAATAATTCGTCCACCGCGCGCTTTCGTCGCTTTAATTGCTTCGACGACTTCTTGCGGTACTTCTACGTACTCAGCGTGCATATGGTGATCGTTGATGTTTTCTACTTTTACTGGCTGGAATGTACCAGCACCAACGTGCAAAGTGACGTAAGCAAACTCTGCGCCTTTCGCTTTAATTTTCTCTAGTAGAACATCATCAAAATGAAGACCCGCTGTCGGCGCCGCTACTGCGCCTGGCTTCTGGTTATATACGGTTTGGTAACGCTCTTTATCTGCATCTTCATCTGGGCGGTCAATGTAAGGAGGAAGCGGCATGTGGCCGATTTCTTCCAAAATTTCTAATACCGTCTTATCAGCGTTAAATTTCAGTTCAAATAGAGCGTCATGACGCGCCACCATTTCTGCTGAGTATTCATCATTCTCGCCAACAATGATGGTCGTACCTGGTTTTGGAGATTTAGAGCAGCGAACGTGCGCGAGGATGCTTTTCTCGTCAAGCATGCGCTCCACCAGCACCTCTAGCTTACCACCCGACTCTTTACGACCAAAAAGACGAGCAGGTATAACACGAGTATTATTAAACACCACGAGATCACCGGGTTGAACTTGGCCCAATACATCAGTAAATGTGCCATCAATTAGCTCTCCGGTATTGCCGTCCATTTGTAATAGTCGGCTAGCGGTACGCTCTGGCTGAGGGTAACGAGCGATAAGTTCATCTGGAAGGTCGAAATGGAAATCTGATACTTGCATGTTACTTGTCTTATATATTGGTCAAATCACGTCTAGGACGACGATAAAATTGCGACGAGTTTTTCGCAGCAGACTAGTATATGTTTACATGCTGCAATAGCAAGCAAATCCCCAGAATATCACTGTAAAAGCCATGATGAAGAGTGTAATAAAACGTGAAAAACCGCGATCACTTGGCATTATTTTTCAGTTTAAGTCGAAAGAAATGGAACATTAAAAAGCAAAGCAGCGCATAACGCTGCTTACTCGTTTGGTATTCAAATAGCCCTATCAAACCTCACGCCTTCGCCACCACGCCAAGGGTACGAATAGACCCAATAGCCACAGACCCAAACTGCCACCATCATCATCTGACCCTTTGAAATCACAGTTATTAGTTGCGATACCGTCGTGACACTCTTTATCTCCGCCGACTTCGTTATTAGCCTCTTTAATAAAGTTCGGTGCAATGATGTAGCTACTTGGTGGCGCATCGGCAGTAATGTAAGACTGTACCCAGTCGTAATATTGGCTCACCTTGGTGTAGAAACTTGGAATCGTCAAAGAGCCACAAGTCGGAAGAATGAGAGGTCCACCACTAACAATACCAATCTGTTTTCCCGTCGCCACATCGACCAGCGGCCCCCCACTGTCACCTTTACATGCAGAGTTGCCATATTGGGTGTGGCTATCCGGCTCTAATACTCGGTTTTTCGTTGGTAGCGTACAAATTTTGGTTTGGTTTTCTCTTGAGTCGATGATCCCCGGAAAACTGCTGCCAATTTCTAAACGCTCATAACATTTGTCGATGGGTAAAAATGTACTAATGGTGGTTTTGAGCGTATTGGAAGGTTCAGAAGCATCCGGCTGAGTGGTCCCCCACCCAAACACTTGCACATTTTCGACACGTTGATTGGTCAGGTAATTATCGTTCCAATCCACTGCCAAACGCGCTTCGATACTCTCCATGTCGGCTTTGTTTGCTAAATCAGCAAAGCTCGCGTTTGCCACTGGGCGCGTGAGATAGAGCAACGCGATGTCTGAGTCTAAACCGGTTTGGATAGGTTTCACGTTACCACTACTGTCAGTCTCAGCTTTTGAAATCCGCGTGTAATCAGGGTGAACCACAACGTGAGACACCGGATAGAAGTTATCAAGCCCTGCTGAATTAAGTTCATGCACATTCGCATTCACCGACAACTCGCCCGGCGGGGTCACATAGTAGCTTGCTTCGTTCGTTCCCTGCCCCATTACCACGCAGTGTGCCGCAGTCAACACCCACTGCTCCGTCAGCATGGTGCCGCCACACAGTGGGAACTCTGCCATATTACTTGCTCGTAAAGTAGCACGATCAACAGAGTCGGTTAGTTCATCTCCTAACACAATCGCCTGTGCTGATTGCACACTGAATGCTGCCACTGCCAGCGCAATGAGTTTGTTACACGTTGTTCTTTTCATTTAGGTTGCTGTCTTCAATTTGGTAAGCCTGAACGTATCTTCTTCGAGAGACGAATCTTGGAAAATCCAGCGAATAAAAATGTGCGATTCAATTCATTGGATTACCTTGGCGATCCATTCAATATCAATTAAAAATGCCAACTGACTCGCACACAAACCGACTTATTCAAATTAATAAAAACGTCGATAAGACACAGATTACGCAGACAAAAAGAAGCGCAAGTGTATTGTGCTATTTAATTGATGAAAAACGAGTTAGCTCCCAGATATACAGAAAAATATTCTCTATATTTAAGAGAAGGACAATGCCGCTGGAGGTCTCTATGATCAAGGTTGAAGACATGATGACTCGTAATCCTCATACCTTACTGCGCACGCACACCTTGCGTGATGCAAAAAGCATGATGGATGCGCTTGATATTCGACATATTCCGGTTGTTGATGCCAATAACCACTTACAAGGCTTGGTGACTCAACGCGACATTCTTGCTGCTCAAGAATCGAGCTTGCACCCAGATGAGGCTGAACAATCTTTTACTCTAGATACACCGCTCTACGAAATGATGCACACCAACATCATGACGGCCGAACCCATCGCGGGGCTTAAAGAGAGCGCTATCTATATGCAAAAGCACAAAGTTGGCTGTTTACCTGTTGTCACCAAGGGTCGATTGGTAGGCATCATTACTGACAGTGACTTTGTGACCATTGCGATTAACTTATTGGAACTGCAAGAAGAAGTGGAACCCGAAGAAATCGAGCCAGAAGAATAATACGCAAACGCTTTATCTTGGGTGTAAATTTCGTTTCTTAAACGTTTTAAACGAAAAAAGAGCGGCAGGGTTGCCGCTCAAAATGCCATTACTGACGCTGATTAAGGAAGTGTTTCTCTGCCAATTAGAATTGGTCTTCTTCGGTCGAACCTGTCAATGCGGTCACTGAAGAGTTACCACCTTGGATAGTATTGGTCATTCTATCGAAGTAACCTGTACCTACTTCTTGTTGGTGTGCAACAAATGTATAGCCTTTTTCTGCCGCCTGGAATTCAGGACGCTGAACTTTCTCAACATAATGACGCATACCTTCACCTTGAGCATAAGCGTGTGCCAGTTCGAACATGTTGAACCACATGTTGTGAATACCTGCTAGCGTGATGAATTGGTACTTGTAGCCCATGTCTGCCAGCTCTTGTTGGAACTTAGCAATAGTTTCGGCATCTAGGTTCTTCTCCCAGTTGAAGGACGGCGAACAGTTGTATGCCAACAATTGATCTGGGTATTCAGCGTGAATCGCTTCTGCAAACTTACGTGCTTCTTCCAAACATGGCGTCGCTGTTTCACACCAGATCAAATCTGCATACGGTGCGTAAGCTAGGCCGCGAGAGATGGCTTGGTCGATACCTGCGCGAACGCGGTAGAAACCTTCTTGAGTACGCTCACCTTCAATAAAGTCTTTATCGTATGGGTCGCAATCTGAAGTAATGAGATCTGCCGCATTCGCATCAGTACGAGCAATAACCAAGGTTGTTGTACCCGCTACATCAGCAGCTAAACGAGCAGCAACCAGTTTTTGTACCGCTTCTTGCGTTGGAACTAATACCTTGCCGCCCATGTGGCCACACTTTTTCACCGATGCTAGCTGGTCTTCAAAGTGAACGCCCGCTGCGCCTGCTTCGATCATCGACTTCATGAGCTCGTAAGCGTTAAGCACACCACCAAAGCCCGCTTCAGCATCCGCTACGATTGGTAGGAAGTAGTCAATACCGCCTTCATCTTCAGGCGATTTACCTGCAGACCATTGGATTTGGTCTGCACGACGGAACGAGTTATTGATGCGTTTTACTACTGACGGTACAGAATCGACTGGATATAGAGACTGGTCAGGGTACATCGTTGAAGCGGTGTTGTTGTCCGCCGCTACCTGCCAACCAGATAGGTAAATCGCTTCAATACCAGCCTTAGCTTGTTGAACAGCTTGGCCACCAGTTAACGCACCAAGACAGTTTACGTAACCTTTTTTCGCGCTACCGTTGACCAGTGACCAAAGTTTGTCTGCACCACGTTGTGCAATTGTGTTGGCTGGTACCATAGAACCACGCAGTTCCACCACTTCCTCGGCAGTATATGTACGCTTTACATTTTTCCAGCGCGGGTTAGTTGCCCAGTCTTTTTCCAGAGCTTCAATTTGTTGGCGGCGAGTTAAGTTAGTCATTGGTCTATCCCTCTTTATAATTTGCACTTTATGCGTGTGCGTTGAGTTTCCGTTCTCAGGCAGTACTTCCCTATCTGCCTTGAAAATCCTTCACGTTATTGGTGTTACAGTTATTCTTTATTAATCCAGGTAGTCATAACCAGGAACTGTTAAAAAGTTGGTCAGCTCATCGCTCGTAGTGAGCCTTGCCATCAAGTCTGCCGCTTCTTCAAATCGACCCGCTTGGTAGCGCTGCTCGCCAATTTCTTGTTTCACGACTTCAATCTCTTCTTTTAGATAGAGCTCGAACAGATCCTTAGTGACCTTCAATCCGTTATCTAGCGACTTGCCGTGTTGAATCCATTGCCAGATAGAAGCGCGAGAGATTTCAGCTGTCGCCGCATCTTCCATCAAGCCATAAATCGGTACACAACCATTACCAGAAATCCAAGCTTCGATGTATTGCAGCGCAACACGAATATTGTGGCGCATTCCGGCTTCTGTACGCTCGCCTTCACAAGGCTCGAGTAGTTCAGCCGCTGTAATAGGTGCATCCTCTGAACGACTCACATCCAATTGGTTGGTGCGCTCGCCCAGTACAGCACTAAAAACTTCCATCGCGGTGTCAGCCAAACCTGGATGAGCTACCCAAGTACCGTCGTGACCATTGTTTGCTTCTAGCGATTTGTCAGTCTGGATCTTGTCTAATACTTTTTGATTCTCTTGCGGGTCTTTCGCTGGGATAAAGGCGGCCATTCCTCCCATCGCGAAAGCACCTCGTTTATGACAAGTACGCACCAATAATCGCGAGTAAGCGTTCAAGAATGGCTTGTCCATAGTGACCACTTGGCGATCTGGCAGTACGCGTTCAGGGTGCTTCTTCAAGGTTTTGATGTAGCTAAAGATGTAATCCCAGCGACCACAGTTCAAACCAACGATGTGTTCTTTAAGTGAGAACAGAATCTCATCCATTTCGAATACGGCTGGTAAAGTTTCAATCAGCACAGTCGCTTTGATGGTGCCTGTATCAAGACCGAAATAGTCTTCCGTGAAATGGAACACTTCGCTCCACCACTTCGCTTCGTGATGCGATTGCAGTTTTGGAATGTAGAAATAAGGGCCGCTGCCTTTTTGAAGTAACGCTTTGTAGTTGTTATAGAAGTACAGAGCGAAATCAAATAGCGCACCTGGAATGATCTGACCGTGCCACGTAACGTGTTTTTCTTTTAAATGAAGGCCGCGAACACGGCAGATCAACACCGCTGGGTCATCTTCCAGCTGATAATGCTTGCCATTGCCAGGGTTGGTGTAACTGATGGTGCCATTCACGGCATCGCGTAAATTCACTTGCCCATCCAGCACTTTACTCCATGCTGGAGACATTGAATCTTCGAAGTCTGCCATAAACACTTTCACATTCGCATTCAGTGCGTTAATCACCATCTTGCGATCAGTTGGTCCGGTAATCTCCACACGGCGATCTTGCAGATCTTGTGGGATTCCCAGGATCTTCCAGCTTCCTTCACGGATGTCTTGTGTCTCTGGTAAAAAGTCTGGCAGCTCACCTGCATCGATACGCGCTTGCTTCTCTTCTCGTGCTTCCAGCAACTGCTCAACACGTCCGGCAAATTTTTCACACAGTAGAGATAAAAAGGTTTGGGCTTCAACAGGGAAAATTGCTTGATGCTCTGGAGCAACGACTCCATTCACCTCAAGCATGCCTTGGGTTTGCTTTAGTTGTTGTGTTTTTTGTTCTGTCTGAGCAAGCATAATCATTCATCCTTAACGTGCTTTATCCATCTTGGGCAGTCAGCGTAAAGCTACATTTGTAAGTTATGAACAACAAATTACATCCTTTAACTTTGTGTTCAACTCGTCTAGCCATGTCGATAGATTGCGTAATGTTATGTGTATTTTCAATCTAGACATAAGTCTTATCGGCCTTTAAATAAGCTATCTCAACAAAGGGTTTAACGAAACCCCCAAGATAAACAAAAAAGAAAATTCGAAGTTTTATTCGGCAGGGTAAAAACCGCCTATCGAACACCTATTTTTGTAAGTTATTACGTAATTAAATTACATTAATTTTAAGGTCGATTTATCATTTCAAACGAGTGTATGAATATAGACTGGCAAACAAACACCTTGTATTCACAAGGGCTGGCAAGGTGGATTCAAACAAGGGTCAAACAAGACATACAAGGTTTTGTGTAAAATTAACATTGTGAAATTTCACTATTTTATGAAAGCTTCATCAAAGAAGAGCTGTAAAATTTTACAAGTCAAAGTTCACCAACAGAATAAAATACTAGAAAGCGCACTGTTTTCAGTGCGCTTTTAGATAAATAATGGAGATGTAGAGGCTAATACTAATAGCTAAAGCAGTTCGGAAACGACTTCTGCAAGCTGATTAAATGTTTTCGTTCTTGATGAACTCGGACGCCAAACTAAGCCAATTTCGCGATAGGCTTGCTTTCCTGGGGGATCGATCACGACTAAATTCTGGTTATGCAGTAGGCCGTGGTCGATAGCCATTTGAGGAATGAACGTTGTTCCCAAACCATTCGCAACCATTTGCACCAAAGTATGAAGGCTGGTTGCTGTAAACGGATTAATTTTTTCTTTATCTGTTAATTTACACGCAGATACCGCGTGTTCCGTTAAGCAATGCTCTTTCTCTAATAAAAAGACGGATTCGTCAGGTAAATCTGCGTAACGAATCGGCACAGGCACCGATTGGGCTTGATTCGCACTAATAACCATTCGAAACGGATCCTTACCCACCACTCGGCTTTCCATACCGTCAATTTCGACTGGCAACGCTAAAATGAGTACATCCAGCTCACCGTGTCTAAGCGCTTGAAGTAAGTTTGTTGTCGTGTCTTCTCTTAATAAAAGATTCAGTTGTGGGAAACGGTAGTTAACCTCTTGCACCAAATCACACAGTAAAAACGGAGCAATTGTTGGTATGCATCCCACTTTTAGCTGGCCTTGCATATCGTCGCCTTGGCACATACGTCCAAGCTCGACCAAATCTTGCCCTTTTGCTAACAGCTCTCGCCCCTGCTTTACTACCATTTCTCCTGTTTGGGTAAAAACCAGTGGACTTTTCTTGTCTTTCTTTTCATATAATGGACAACCAATCAATTCCTCTAAGTTTTGAATACCTTTACTTAAAGTCGACTGACTGACAAAACAACGCTCTGCAGCGTCACTAAAATGTCTTGTTTCATGCAGTGTGACTAAGTAGTGCAACTGCTTCAAACTGGGCCATTTATTCATAATTGTATTTGTATCTACCGCCGTTCCAGTGATCGAGTTAAGAGTTTTGCTATTATCGTTTTTTTCGATTAACTCAATCTATTTATTTCGCTTTTTTCAATACTACAATCTGTACTATAGTTTGTCTCGTACAAACACGGACCAAACCGACACAACTGAATTCGGTTTGGAACTAACCATACTTTTTAGGAGCAAAAAAATGGTACTAGTAGGTCGTCAAGCCCCTGATTTTACTGCAGCAGCTGTTCTAGGTAACGGTGAAATCGTTGAAAACTTCAACTTTGCAGAGTTCACTAAAGGTAAGAAAGCAGTAGTATTCTTCTACCCACTAGATTTCACTTTCGTTTGCCCATCTGAGCTAATCGCATTCGACAACCGTCTAGCTGATTTCCAAGCTAAAGGTGTTGAAGTAATCGGTGTTTCTATCGATTCTCAGTTCTCTCACAACGCATGGCGTAACACTGCTATCGAAGATGGCGGTATCGGTCAAGTTAAGTACCCACTAGTTGCTGACGTTAAGCACGAAATCTGTAAAGCTTACGACGTTGAGCACCCAGAAGCAGGCGTTGCTTTCCGTGGTTCTTTCCTAATCGACGAAGAAGGCGTTGTACGTCACCAAGTAGTTAACGACCTACCACTAGGCCGTAACATCGACGAAATGCTACGCATGGTTGACGCTCTTAACTTCCACCAGAAGCACGGCGAAGTATGTCCTGCACAATGGGAAGAAGGTAAAGCAGGTATGGACGCATCTCCAAAAGGTGTTGCAGCGTTCCTATCTGAGCACGCAGCTGACCTAGGCAAAAAATAATAGACCTTCACCCTAGCTCAACGGGTGTGATGGTTGGATGTATATAAAGCAAAAAGCTAATGCGGAAAACCGCAAACGCCAATCAGTCTAAGTAAAGTCCTATCAAAGCCCAGAGCAAATGCTCTGGGCTTTCTTTTACCTTCAGATAAACCGCCAAAATGAGGTAACGCTGCAGCGTAAACTTTACCTCTATTTCTCATGCCCTCCATACAGATTCTGCTTACTGGCCCTGTTAATATCTTAGCCACAACACTTATTTGTAACGTTAGCAGGATAAATGAACGTGGTTACTCACCTAGAAGTCTGTATCGATAATATTGAATCTCTGCACTACGCCATTGCTGGCGGCGCCACTCGGATTGAGCTTTGCTCCTCTTTGGCTTTAGGCGGACTAACACCCAGTTATGGCTTTATGCAGCAAGCGGCTAAGCTTTCTAGTGTTCCAGTTTATGCCATGATCCGCCCACGCCAAGGTGACTTCTTCTACAATGAAGAAGAGATCGAAATGATGCGGTGGGATATTGAAGCGGCTCACCAATCGGGCTTGGATGGTGTGGTTTTAGGTGTACTCACTCAAGAGGGGGATATTCACATGCCCTTTGCAACAGCACTGTGCGAATTCGCACAGGAATTAGGGCTGGGCATAACGTTCCATCGTGCTTTTGATCAATGTAGAAACGCTCAATCAGCATTGGAAGAGGTCATCAGTTTGGGCTGCGAACGCATTCTCACTTCAGGGCTCGCACCTTCTGCGCCAGCAGGCCAGAAAGTACTTAAATCTCTTGTTGAACAAGCCCAAGGACGCATTGCAATCATGGCGGGTGCTGGCGTTAATGCGAGTAACGTACGTGCATTAGTAGAAGACACTCAGGTTCCTGAAATCCATTTGTCAGGGAAAACGACTCGACCGAGTAAAATGACCTTTATTGCTGAACAAAGCAAAATGGGCGCAACTGATGTCGATGATTTCTTAATCCCCATCACAAGTACACAAGCCATTACCGATGTCGTAGCAACTCTCAAATAGACCACCGCAACCTCACACGCATAGCTTTTGAGTGCTAACATATTGTTTATCAAGGAGTGAGGAAAGATGTATGTCTAAATTGAAGAAAAAGGAATACGAAAAGGAGCTCAAAAACCTTCAAGTTGAGCTCGTAAAACTTCAAGAGTGGGTCAAACACAAAGGGTTAAAAGTGGTGGTTCTGTTTGAAGGCCGTGATGCTGCGGGCAAAGGCGGGGTGATAAAGCGAATTACAGAAAAGCTAAACCCGCGTGTTTGTCGCGTAGTGGCTCTGCCTGCACCGACAGAAAAAGAAAAAACGCAATGGTACTTCCAACGTTACGTCGCTCATTTGCCATCTGCTGGTGAAATCGTTTTATTTGACCGAAGTTGGTATAACCGAGCGGGTGTCGAAAAAGTCATGGGGTTCTGTACTCCAGACGAATACGAGGAGTTTTTACGCTCTTGCCCTGAATTCGAGAGAATGTTGCAACGCTCTGGGATTATTCTGATTAAGTATTGGTTTTCGGTTTCAGACGAAGAGCAGGAAAAACGTTTTCTAGGTCGAATTAATACGCCGATTAAACGTTGGAAATTCAGCCCAATGGATTTGGAGTCACGTCATCGCTGGGTCGAGTATTCTGAGGCAAAAGATAAAATGTTCGCTTACACAGATACGAAGAGCTGTCCTTGGTGGGTCGTGCCCTCTGACTCGAAAAAGAAAGCGCGCTTGAACTGCATCAGTCATTTACTTAGCCAGATTGATTACAAAGCACTTGAGTACTCACCCATCGAATTACCTGAACTCAATAAAGAAGGTTACGTCAGAGCGCCCATTGATGATCAGACCTTCGTTCCTGATAAATATTGACGTGCTTTCCCTCTCCCTAATAAATAGACCAGCCTAAAAGCTGGTCTATTTATTGAAATCAGTTACTTCAGTACGTCATCAATGCTTTGATCACCTAGATGGCGTACATCTTTCCCTTTCACGAAGTAAATAATGTATTCACAGATGTTCTGGCAACGGTCCCCCACGCGTTCAATCGCGCGTGCAGACCACATCACTTGCAGAATGTTGGGAATATTTTTTGGGTCTTCCATCATGTAGGTCATCAACTGACGAATTACCGCTTCATATTCGGCATCTAGCTTGTCATCTTGTTTGTGCACCTCTGCTGCCGCTTCCACATCCATGCGGGCGAACGCATCTAAAACCTGATGCAGCATATTAATAGCCTGACGGCAGAGAGGCTCTAACGACACTTGGAACTGTCGTTCTTTTGATGATGGGCTTTCAATGGCAACGTAAGCAATGCGTGTCGCCACGTCACCGATACGTTCTAAATCAGTGATCGTTTTGATGATAGCCATGATTAAGCGCAAGTCTTTTGCCGTTGGCTGACGCTTAGCAATAATGCGTGTGCAGGCGTCATCGATCGAGACTTCCATCGCATTCACTTTATGATCGTCACGCACAACCTTACGCGCCAGTTCGATGTCTTCTTTATGCAAGGCTTGAATAGCATACGAAAGCTGCTGTTCTACCAAGCCACCCATGGTCAATACATGAGTACGAATCGATTCTAGCTCTACGTTAAACTGCCCTGAAATATGACGTCCAAAGTGCATGATGTTCCTTATTCCGTATAGAGTCGCGACTTAACCGTATCGACCCGTAATGTAATCTTCGGTCTGTTTCTTCATTGGCGAGGTGAAGATCGAGTCCGCGTCAGAGTATTCAATTAACTTACCCATATGAATGAATGCGGTGTGATCACTCACTCGCGCCGCTTGCTGCATGTTATGGGTAACGATAACGACAGTATATTGAGTCTTAAGCTCATTGATAAGCTCTTCAATAGTTAAAGTTGAGATTGGATCCAACGCTGATGTCGGCTCATCCAATAACAGGACTTCCGGCTCAATCGCCACCGCGCGCGCAATGACCAAGCGCTGTTGCTGACCACCAGATAAACCAAATGCGTTCTCATGCAAGCGGTCTTTGACCTCATCCCACAACGCCGCCGAGCGCAAGGATCGCTCCACTGCGTCATCTAAACTGCGGCTGTTTTTTACACCTTGTAAGCGTAAGCCATAAACTACGTTTTCATAAATAGACTTAGGAAATGGATTGGGTCTTTGAAACACCATCCCCACTCGGCGTCGAAGTGTCGCAACATCGACATTGGGATGATAAACATTCTTGCCATGTAGACGCACTTTGCCTGTGACTCGACACCCTTCCACTAAGTCGTTCATGCGATTGATGCAACGTAATAACGTCGACTTTCCACACCCTGAAGGACCGATAAAAGCGGTGACTCGCCCTTTGGGAATTCGCATCGAAATATCATGCAGCGCCTGAGTTTGACCATAGAACAGATTAAGGTTCTCGATTGAGATGGCTGTTTGTTCATCCGTTAAATTATGAACGTCCAATGGTGGCTCATAACCTAATGTACTATCAAAATTAAACATACTTAATCTTGTCCTAACGTTCTGTATTTTTCTCGTAAATTATTGCGAATACTGATTGCTGTTAAGTTTAGCCCGACAATCACTGTCACGAGTAAGAAAGAGGTGGCATAAACTAATGGTCGCGCAGCTTCGATGTTGGAGGTTTGAAAGCCAACATCGTAAATGTGAAAACCTAAATGCATGAACTTTCTATCCAAATGCACATAAGGGAATTGCCCGTCAACCGGTAAACTGGATGCCAATTTCACGACCCCCACCAGCATCAGTGGCGCTACTTCGCCAGCTGCACGCGCAATCGCAAGGATGAGCCCTGTGATAATAGCTGGCGTCGCCATAGGCAAAACCACACGCCATAGTGTTTCGAACTGAGTTGCACCAAGCGCCAGAGAACCATGTCGTACTGAGCTCGGAATACGAGTTAAACCTTCTTCTGTCGTCACAATCACAACTGGAAGCGTCAGCACGGCAAGAGTTAGTGCAGACCATAACAAACCCGGCGTACCAAAGGTTGGTGCCGGTAGCTTCTCCGCATAGAATACGTTGTCGATAGAGGCACCTATCGTATAAACGAAGAAGCCTAAACCAAACACGCCATAAACAATCGATGGAACACCCGCTAGGTTTATAACTGCAATACGAATAACCCTGGTTAGAGCGTTATTCTTAGCGTATTCATGCAGATAGATAGCGGCGATCACCCCAAGTGGCATCACAATGATCGACATGATAAGTACTAAGAAAACCGTACCAAATATCGCAGGGAACACGCCTCCCTCGGAGTTAGACTCTCTTGGATCTTCAGATAAAAACTTCCAAACCTGCTTCCCCCAGTGCATGACTTTATCAGGCAGTGACATTTGGTTTGGGTACCAGTAGTCCAAAATGTCTTCGAGCGGAATCGATACTTGTGAGCCCGTCATATCCTCGACAATCAGGGCATAGCCAGAAAGCTGTAATCGTAAGCCATCAAGCTGTAAATCTAACGTCGCCAGAGCTTTCTCTATCCGCTCTTTTTTCGTCTGGTTTTCCTTTAAGAAGCTTTCTGTCAGCGTGTCATTCAACTCATGCTTGCGCTTTTCTAATCGCAACTGCTCTAGCTTCCAACCAAGCTCTTTAAGCTGATCGACAACCAAAGAGTCAATCTCATGGCGCAGAGTTTCTGCATCATCAAGTTTTTTGTTCAAGATTGATTGAATATCGTTGGTGTATATATTATCGCCATCTTGAAACGCCACCAGCTTACCAAAGAAATAACCACCGCTACTGCGCTCTATCACCGCCCACTCTTTTGGCGTCGTTGGGTCATCCAACTGCATTTGCAATACGGAGATAAAATCAGCAGGATACAACTCTCGGTTGGCGATTTTGATACTGAGTCGCGTAGCAAAGTCTTCATCGTCTTCTAATTGCTGCGCCGCGCTTTCAGGCAGATAACTCTTCGGTACAAAACTGCGTTCATACACTTGACCAATCAGAATAGTATTTTCATGTAGCACTTCGCCTTGCACAGGAGTCAGCGCTGCAACATTCCACTGATACAAGGGTGCTGGCCAAAAGTAAGTCAGGCCTTTCCAGCCGATAAGGAGTAACAACCCTAATACCGACAACAAACTGATGCTGACTGCACCGCCTGTTAGCCATATCCACGGTGCGCCAGAACGAATCCAATTTAACACGTCATTACTCGCTCTTTATTCAAACCATTATTACAACGCACGGTACTTGTCTCTCAGTCTCTGACGAACCCACTCCGCAAGCGCGTTTACTGCAAACGTAAACACAAACAAAATCAATGCAGCTAGGAACAGCAGGCGATAATGCGAACTTCCAACTTCCGACTCTGGCAACTCAACGGCGATGGTCGCCGACAGGCTGCGCAATCCTTCCAAAAGATTCCAATCCATTAATGGCGTATTGCCCGTTGCCATTAACACAATCATGGTTTCACCAACAGCGCGTCCCAGGCCCATCATAATGGCAGAAAAAATACCTGGGCTTGCGGTAAGCAAGACAACATAGATTAAAGTTTGCCAAGGCGTGGCCCCTAATGCCAAAGAACCATCCGATAAATGTTTCGGTACAGAGAAAATGGCATCTTCGGCGATGGTAAAAATCGTCGGGATAACAGCAAACCCCATCGCTAACCCCACCACCAATGCATTGCGTTGATCGTAACCAATACCATGCTCGGTTAAGAATAAGCGCATATCGCCACCAAAGAACGTCTGCTCAATCGTAGGCGAAATCCACACGCCAAGCCCAATCAGTACCAATATGACAGGCATGAGCACTAAAGCATGCCAACCATTAGGCAGACGATTACGCAAAGGTTGCGGTATTAATGCCCATAGCCCGCCCATAATCATGGTGCTCAAGGGCAAAACAAACAGCATGACGACGATCGTAATCAGGTGATCTTCGACAATAGGCGCGAACCACAGCCCCGCTAGGAAACCAATGATCACCGTCGGCAGTGCTTCCATTAGCTCAATCGACGGTTTTACGACACGACGCATGCGTGGCGACATAAAGTACGCCGTATAAATAGCACCTAGCACTGCGAGCGGTACTGAGAACAGCATCGCAAACATTGCCGCTTTTATCGTCCCGAACGCAATAGGTACTAGGCTGAACTTAGCCTCAAAGTTATCGCTCGCCGAGGTCGATTGCCACACAAATTCAGGCTCAGGATACCCTTCGTACCACACTTCTTGCCATAATGAGGACAAGGAAATTTCCGGATAGGCATTGTCCACTTCCGCAACATTTAACTCATTACTTTGCCAAGTGATTAAGTAGCGTTCATTGTTGGACATTGCTGCGATTGCGGGCGCTTGATTGTAAGCACGCTTAAACAACACCAGTTTTTCACTGGTTGTATAATGGCTTTGCAACGTGCCGTTGGTGTAAAAGCTATAAAATCCTTTTCGATGAGAATCCGGCAACAAATACTTAAGCTCTGATGCCAATTTAAAATCACGAATATGCGTTAACGTGCGTCTCTCTTCTTGCAGCGTATCAAACCATTGCGACACCCGACCATCGTTGTGTGTCACCAAAAGCGAGTAAGCACCAGCCAGTAGGTCCATTGTACGAACGGAGTGCTTCTTATCACCTTGAGTGAGGTCGACCACCTCTCGCACAGCAAATTTACGTGCGGTTTTCTTCAACACGATCAGCTCAGAGCCATCGCGCAAATAAAGCGTTTCACCATCAGGTGTCAATAACATTTGCTGAGGTGCATCAAAGCCTGAAGAGAACGTAAAATCGATCGTTGTCGGAGGTGTACCCAAAGACGAAGCCACTTGCCAACGAGCCTTCACTTCACCGCTTTGTGTCTGCCAAACAATTGTTGGTAAGGGCGTTGAAGCTGCAAACACAAACTGAGTCACAGGATCTTGAGGCGTACTCAGCGTCAGATCCATGCTGGTGTCTAGCTCAATCACTTCCGGAGGACGTGTATTTTCTCTCAACGTGGCATTAAATTCAGGCTTGAAAAGGTGCGCTTTACCCTGCCCATCAACATACCCATACCAACCTAGTCCAGGAGCAGATTGAGAGAAAGCGACGGGTTCCTGGACGATTTGCTGTTTATACACCGCAGGTTTCGTAGGATCGTCCATCGACAAATATTGAATCTCACCACTTTGGGTTAGAACGAACGCGAGCTGAGCGTAATCATCCACCGAAATCGCCAGTGGTGTTTCAATATGAGTAGCTCGAATGGCTTGGTTGGTTTTGATCTCCGCATCAGAAAAAAGCGGAATGATCACCATGGCGAGGTAGACAAAGATCAAAATAAGCGCCGCGAGTACGCCGACGCCACCGGATGTCACTGCAAGTCGAACTAAACGATCTTTTATCAGTCGTTTCTTATCTTTTTCCTGCAATGAAAACTCGGCTTGTGCCATTTAAATCTCTACCTTTTTTGACTTAGTACTAGAATATGTCGTTAAGATGACAATTATATTACAGATCACATTAAACACCTGAAAAGAATACAACTCTTATGCAATGCGTGGTATGAAATAAATCTGTAATGAAAATCTCATAATGTTCTCACTCATCCATTTTTCCAAGATGAGTACGTATTACTTCACTTTTGGCTAGGTAAGGTTATGAGCGCAGAAAAACTATATATAGAAAAAGAACTGAGTTGGTTGTCTTTCAACGAACGAGTATTACAAGAAGCTGCCGATAAAACCGTCCCTTTGATCGAACGTATTCGCTTTCTTGGGATCTTTTCCAACAATTTAGATGAATTTTACAAAGTACGCTTTGCGGACGTGAAGCGCAGAATCCTAATCAGCCAAGAGCGCGGTGGTAGTGATAGCCCTAAACGACTGTTAACCAAAATGCAGTCGAAAGCACTAAAGCTTAACGAACAATTTGATGAGCTTTACAGCGAATTGATTCGAGAAATGGCGCGACGTCGCATTTTCTTGGTCAACGAACAACAACTGGATGAATCGCAACAAAAGTGGATCGCGAAATACTTCCGTAGAGAGGTCATGCCGCATATCACTCCCCTCCTAATGAAAGACGAGATCGATGTTCTGCAATTTCTCAAAGACGAGTACGCTTACATCGCCGTAGAACTGCGTAAAGAAGAACATTATCAGTACGCTCTGATCGAAATTCCGACCGATCACCTTCCCCGCTTTGTGATGGTACCAGAACAGAAAGGAAAGCGTCGAAAAACCATCATCTTACTTGATAATATTATCCGCCACTGTTTGGATGAGCTGTTCAAAGGCTTTTTTGATTATGATGAGCTTAGCGGCTATGCGATGAAAATGACGCGTGACGCCGAATACGATTTACGCAACGAAATCGAATACAGCTTGCTCGAACAAATGTCGGAAGGTGTCAATCAGCGACTGACAGCAAAGCCCGTTCGCTTCGTCTACGAACGTGATATGCCGCCCCAAATGCTAGAGTTTCTTTGTAACAAGCTCAATATCTCTAATTACGATAACCTTATCCCCGGCGGCCGCTATCACAATTTTAAAGACTTCATTGCTTTTCCAAATGTTGGGCGAGAGTACCTTGAAAATAAACCGCTTCCGCCAATGAAATGCGCCGATTTCGAAGGTTACGCTAACAGCTTTGATGCGATTAAAGCGAAAGATATTCTACTCTATTACCCCTACCACACTTTTGACCACATTAGTGAGTTGGTGCGCCAAGCCTCCTTCGATCCGAAAGTACTTAGTATCAAGATTAACATTTACCGTGTCGCGAAAGATTCTCGCTTGATGAACTCATTAATTGATGCGGTGCACAACGGCAAAAATGTCACAGTGGTCGTGGAGCTGCAGGCTCGCTTTGATGAAGAAGCCAATATCGAATGGTCAAAAGTGTTGACCGAAGCTGGTGTGCACGTCATCTTCGGAGCGCCTGGCCTTAAGATTCACTCAAAGCTACTGATGATCAGTCGCCGTGAAGGTGGAGAAATTATTCGCTACGCGCACATCGGCACAGGCAACTTCCATGAGAAGACGGCACGAATTTATACCGACTTCTCTCTCCTTACCGCAGATCAAGAAATCACTAACGAAGTTCGTAATGTCTTCGGTTACATTGAGAATCCATATCGCCCAGTGAAGTTCAACCACCTCATGGTATCTCCACGTAATTCTCGTACCCAAATCTACCGCCTGATCGATAATGAAATTGCGAATGCCAAGCTCGGCAAGAAAGCCGCCCTTACGATCAAGGTCAATAACCTAGTCGATAAAGGCATCGTCAATAAGCTATATGGAGCAAGTACGGCGGGAGTGAAGATAAATATGATCATTCGCGGCATGTGCTCCTTAGTACCAGGCATTGAGGGAATCAGCGACAACATTCGGATCATCAGTATTGTTGACCGCTTTTTGGAACACCCACGCGTGGTGATTACCCATAACGATGGCGATCCGCAAGTCTATATCTCCTCTGCTGACTGGATGACAAGAAATATCGATCACCGCATTGAGGTGGCGGCGCCAGTCCGTGATCCACGTTTGAAACAGAGAATTATTGATATAACGAATATCCATTTTACCGATACAGTAAAGGCTCGTTTTATAGATAAGGAAATGAGTAACGCTTACGTACCACGAGGTAATCGCAAAAAAGTTCGTTCTCAAATCGCTATCTATGACTATCTTAAAAATATAGAAAAGCAAACTAGAAAACAAAATTCAGATGCCTCAAATACTTGAACAAGATACTCGCTACATTGCCGCGATAGACCTCGGCTCAAACAGTTTCCACATGGTGGTGGCCAAGGTTGTAGGCAGTGACTTACAACTGGTTAGCCGTCATAAACAGCGTGTTCGCTTAGCATCAGGACTCGACAGTGAATTGAACTTAAGTCATTCCGCGATGGAACGTGCGTTAGAGTGCTTAGCCATGTTCGCTGAGAGACTGCAAGGGCTTGATGAGTCGAATGTGCGTATCGCCGCGACACACACACTAAGACGCGCTAAAAATGCTCATCTATTCATTGAGCGTGCGAAAGAAGTGATGCCCTTCCCAATAGAAATCATCCCAGGGGAAGAAGAAGCCCGCTTGATTTACTTAGGTGTCGCTCATACTCAAGTAGAGTCAAACTCCAAGTTGGTCGTTGATATTGGCGGCGGCAGTACCGAAATGATCATTGGACAAGAGTTTGAACCTGAGCTTCTCAACAGTAAACAGATGGGATGCGTCAGCTTTACAGAGCAATATTTTAAAAACGGCAAACTGTCTGGGAAAAACTTTAATAAAGCGATGTTAGCCGCCGAGCAAAAACTCGAGTCCATCGCTTCAGCATACCGTAAAAAAGGCTGGGATATCGCTCTCGGCTCATCAGGAACCATCAAAGCGATTCAAGAAGTGCTAGTAGGATTAGGTTTTGAAGATGGCCTGATCACCGCGAAGAGACTGGACACGCTTATTGAAACTCTGTGTAATTTTGATTCAATTGAAGAGATTGAACTGACAGGTTTAACAGAAGAACGTAAGCCCGTATTCGCGGCAGGCGTGGCGATTTTGTCCGCAATTTTCAAAGCACTTCGTATTGAGCAGATGTTTTTCTCCGATGGTGCTCTGCGCGAAGGTCTGTTGTACGAAATGGAAGAGCGTTTTGCGCGCTCCGATATACGTATGCGCACAACTGAAAATTTAGCCAACAAACACCGGGTTGACTTAGAGCATGCTGCTCGTGTTAAAGGCCATGCACGTGAGATGTTATGTCAGGTGCGCTCTGAACTAGGCATTAAGAAAAAGAGTGAGTTATTTGACTTACTAGAATGGGCAGCATTGCTTCATGAAGTCGGATTAAGTATCAACTTACGTAGCTTCCATCGTCACTCTTTCTATATTCTGTTGCATTCCACTCTACAAGGCTTCAACCGTGAACAGCAATTAGTGCTCGCAACATTAGCCCGCTTCCAACGCAAAGCACTTAAACTGCAAGAACTGCCAGTTTTCAACCTCTACAAACAAAGTGACGTGATAAGCCTCATCAAAATATTACGACTTTCTATCGTATTAAATGGACAGCGTAACGAAGATCCATTGCCTGACATCACTTTATCCATCAAAAATGATGAATGGATTCTTACGTGCACAGATAAAGCATGGCTAGAAAACAACAAATTGCTTCATGCTGATTTACAGGAAGAACAAGAACGATGGAGCAGCGCGAAGTGGACACTCACTTTCTGATCTCACACTGTTCACGCCTAAACAAAAAGTCGGCTTATAGGCCGACTTTTTTTAATTCTTCTTCTGCAAAATCTGCTGTAATGGGTACATAGCCATCTTTCTCAACCAACGCTTGTCCCTGAGCGGAGAAAATAAAGCGAATAAACTCGGCTTCTATTGGTGTTAATGGGTAATCCGGGTGCTTATTCACATATACATATAAGTAACGTGATAGTGGGTACTTACCACTAACAATATGTTCTCGCGTTGGCGTCACATAGTCATTCCCCGTTTTTGCCACCGGAACTAAGCGTACGCCTGCTACTCGATAACCAACACCGGAATAACCAATTCCACTGATGGTTGACGCAACAGCTTGCACAACTGACGCGGAGCCTGGCTGCTCGTTAACTCGGGTTTTAAAGTCGCCGCCACATAAGGCATTGCTTTTGAAGTAACCATAAGTTCCAGAAACGGAGTTACGACCAAACAACTGTACGTTTCGCTTTGCCCACTGTGATTCAAGACCGAGTTGCTGCCAGTTTGTGACAAATTGACTTTCACCACAGCGCAGAGTTGCAGAAAACAAAGCATCTAACTGACTAAAGTTGAGCCCTTGAATTGGATTGTCTTGATGGACAAAAATACCGATAGCATCGATCGCAACCCTAAGCGCCGTTGGCTTGTAACCATGTTCACGTTCAAACGCTTCAACCTCTCTTAAACGCATCGGGCGACTCATGGGACCAAACTGAGCTGTTTGTTCGGTCAATGCTGGGGGCGCCGTGGAAGAGCCAGACGCTTGGACTTGCGCATTAATATTCGGGTAAATGGATTTAAACTCTTCAACCCAAAGTGTTGTCATGCCCGCAAGCGTATCGGAGCCGACAGAGAGCAAATTCCCGACAATCCCAGTCGTTTTATGATAATTCGGCAATGGTTTATCTTGAGCAACAGCCATACCGGAGCAAGCAAGAACCAGTAGACTGAACACTTTTGCGACTCTTAATGCCATTATTTCACCACCAAACGTTCAGGCAATACAAAAGAAAACTTACTGCCCACGCCCACTTCACTGTGAATTTCCAAATGAGAATCATGGTGGCTCAGCGCATGTTTCACAATAGCCAACCCTAACCCACTCCCTCCGGTATCGCGTGATCTTGCTTTATCGACGCGATAAAAACGCTCAGTAAGTCGATGGAGGTGCTGAGGCTCTATACCATCACCACTATCCTCCACCTCTAAGCATGCGCCTTGAGATGTCTGGAACCAACGAACATTAATGTTCGCGCCAGGCGGTGTGTATTTGACAGCATTATAAACGAGGTTAGAGATAGCACTACGTAACTGGTCATCATCGCCCAGTACACGTAGGCTAGCATCAACATCAAATTTCAATTTATGTTGGTTGTCCCCACTTAGGCTGACCGCCTCTTTTTCTAGTACTTCTAGCATCGCAGGTACATTCACGACATCTTCAAGCTCATGCATAGGTGCCGCTTCAATTTTAGATAGCGTCAGTAGTTGGTTCACCAAACTGTTCATGCGGTTGAGCTGCTCCGTCATAACACCATGCGCTTTGCTCCACATTGGGCCCACAACCATGTCAGGATCTTCTGTCATCTCCAAATAACCTTGCAGCACCGTCATTGGTGTACGAAGTTCATGAGAAACGTTAGCAAAGAAGTTGCGGCGCATTCCCTCAAGTTGTTTTAACTGGCTAACATCACGCACCACCATCAAATGTTCACCTTCGGTATACGGTACGATACGTAGTTCTAGCATGCGTTCGACATTGAGTGGTGAGCGCATTTCCAATGGCTCAGAGAAGTCTTTCTTGTTGAGGTACTTGATAAAATCAGGCGTACGAATGAGGTTGGAGATAGGTTGACCAGAGTCTTCCGGCCAATGGAAACCCAATAAGTGTTGAGCCAGTTTGTTACACCAAACGATATTGCCTTCAGCACGGAACACCACGACGGCATCGGGTAACGATTCCGCACCATTTCTGAATCGGCGAATGAGATTAGTAAGCTCTTTGCGTTTACGGCGTTGGCGCTGCTGTAAGCGATACAAGCCATTGAACAAAGATTCCCAGTTACCGCTACCAGACGGTGGCGTAAGGCGCTTTTCATCCCATAACCAAGAAGATAAACGTACTTGGTTATGCAAATGCCACACAAGCTGCAATGCCGTAGCTGCCAAAAGCAACCACGGCATATAACCGAATATCCAACCTACTATCACCCATGGGGTGTAAAAAAAAGCCAGCTCCCAGGCCAGCTTTTTCCACGTTAATCTTTCAACCACTCATAACTCCAGAAATGGTACCGATAAGCTGCGTGTTAATTTATGCCTTTGTCGAGAAGCGGTATCCAGCACCACGAACAGTTTGGATCAGCTTATCATGACCTGCGGCTTCCAATGCTTTACGCAGGCGGCGAATATGAACATCGACCGTACGATCTTCGACATACACGTTAGTACCCCAAACATTGTTTAATAGCTGCTCACGGCTGTACACACGCTCTTGATGCGTCATGAAAAAATGCAGCATTTTAAATTCTGTTGGGCCCATATCTAATGGTGCATCATTAGCCGTGACACGGTGTGATACAGGATCAAGCTTCAATCCCTGCACATCAATTACGTCTTCCAGTGCGGTCGGGGTTACACGACGAATCACCGCTTTTAAACGGGCAACCAACTCTTTAGGAGAAAATGGCTTAGTAATGTAGTCATCCGCACCGACTTCTAAACCGCGCACTTTATCTTCTTCTTCACCACGAGCGGTAAGCATCACAACTGGAATGTTGCGCGTTAATTCCTCTCGCTTCATATGCTTGATGAAGTTAATGCCGCTGCCGCCTGGTAACATCCAATCCAGTAAAACTAAATCAGGGAAGGGTTCAGCCAGTTTGGTTACTGCAGTATCGTAATCTTCCGCTTCTACCGCTTGGTAACCTTTCTGCTCAAGTACGAAGCACAGCATTTCGCGAATAGGAGCTTCGTCTTCAACAACCAGAATCCTTCTAGACATAATTGAGTAACCTTATGTTCGTTGAGCTAATGAATTTAAGAGACAAAGCGCCCCTCTATGCATAAGCATTATCACTACCAATTATGACACTTTTGTGACCTTTGAAAACAAATTTTCATATAACTTTCTTTTGAGGTTCATTCGGATATTTTTCATTTCTATTAAGACATCAGCACAAAAATTCCCTATGATTAGTCCCTTGTCATCAAGCCTAGAGAAGATTTATGTGGTTTAAAAACTGTCTGGTATACCGCGTTAACCGCGAGGTTACTTTCAACGCCGAACAACTAGAAACTCAACTGTCTGAATTCCGATTCACCCCATGTGGCAGTCAAGATAAACAGAAATTTGGCTGGGTCAGTGCAATGGGTAGACATGGCGACATGATGACTCACGTGTCAGAAAACCGCATTCTGATTTGCGCCAAGAAAGAAGAGAAAATGCTACCTGCCTCAGTGATCAAAGAGTCATTGAATGCAAAAGTAGAAGCAATGGAAGCGCAAGAAGGTCGTCCTCTGAAGAAGAAAGAGAAAGACAACCTGAAAGATGACATCGTAATGGATTTACTGCCTCGCGCATTTAGCCGCAGCAGCCACACTCACGTGCTCATCATGCCAAAAGAAGGGTTCATCCTTGTTGACGCAAGCAGCTACAAAAAAGCGGAAGACGTATTAGCACTACTTCGTAAAACCATGGGTAGTTTACCTGTTGTTCCTGCCATTCCAGAAGTAGCGATTGAAACAACGCTAACCGAGTGGGTGAAAACGGGCGACACACCTCAAGGTATCACCATGATGGACGAAGCTGAGCTAAAATCCGTGCTTGAAGAAGGTGGCGTGATTCGTTGTAAGAAGCAAGAGCTGACCACAGATGAAATCCGCAACCACATCGCAGCAGATAAAGTCGTAACGAAGCTTGCACTTAATTGGCAAGATCGTATTGAATTCATCATGACAGAAGATGCGGGTATTAAGCGTCTAAAATTCTCTGATGAATTGAAAGATCAAAATGACGATATTCCACGTGAAGATCAAGCAGCTCGATTTGATGCAGACTTCTCTCTGATGTGTGGGGAGTTCAGTGCTTTCCTACCCAACCTATACGATGCGCTAGGCGGCTTACCAAATCCCAACGCTTAATATTGTATAAAGGTTAACCATAACGCCCTCACTTTTTTTGAGGGCGTTTTTCTATCTGAAGCACAATTACCCTAGTCACAGTTCACATTTTGACGTAAAATTTGCGCCCCATTTCCATTAGGTGGAATTGGCCTGACTTGTGATCAGATAAAAGAGAATTGAGCAATGACAACTGAGAAAGCATTCGTACCTGAGCTACTGTCTCCTGCGGGAAGCCTGAAAAACATGCGTTACGCATTCGCCTACGGCGCAGATGCAGTTTACGCTGGCCAACCTCGCTACAGCCTCCGCGTACGTAACAATGAGTTTAACCACGAAAACCTAAAAATCGGTATCGATGAAGCACATGCTCTAGGCAAAAAGCTTTATGTGGTATGTAACATTCAACCACACAACTCGAAGCTAAAAACCTTCATCCGTGATCTTAAACCAATCGTAGAAATGGGTCCTGACGCATTGATCATGTCAGATCCAGGCCTAATCATGATGGTTCGTGAAGCTTTCCCAGAAATGCCAATTCACCTTTCTGTACAAGCAAATGCTGTAAACTGGGCGACTGTTAAGTTCTGGGCAGCGAATGGCGTGGAACGAGTGATCGTTTCTCGCGAGCTATCTCTAGAAGAAATCGAAGAAATTCGTGAGCATTGTCCTGAAACTGAACTTGAAGTATTCGTTCACGGTGCATTATGCATGGCTTATTCTGGTCGTTGCCTACTTTCTGGTTACATAAACAAACGTGATCCTAACCAAGGCACTTGCACCAACGCGTGCCGTTGGGAATACAAAGTGGAAGAAGGCAAAGAAAACGACGCTGGTGATATTGTAGAGAAGTTTGACCCATCTGAAGCACAGCCTGTCGAAGTACAAGACGAACGCCCTGAAACCACAATTGGTCGTGGTAAACCAACGGATGAAGTCGTTCTACTTTCTGAAGCGCACCGTCCAGAAGAAAAAATGGCAGCGTACGAAGATGAACATGGTACTTACATCATGAACTCTAAAGACCTACGTGCGGTACAGCATGTTGAGCGCTTAACTAAGATGGGTGTGCACTCGCTGAAAATCGAAGGTCGTACTAAATCATTCTATTACTGTGCTCGTACTGCACAGGTTTACCGTAAAGCGATTGATGATGCTGTAGCAGGCCGACCATTTGATGAAAGCCTAATGGGCACACTAGAGAGCCTAGCTCACCGTGGCTATACCGAAGGCTTCCTACGTCGTCATACTCACGACACCTACCAGAATTACGATTACGGCTACTCAGTCTCTGATGCTCAACAGTTTGTCGGTGAGTTCACTGGTAAACGTCGTGGCGATATGGCTGAAGTAGAAGTGAAAAATAAGTTCCTTGTCGGTGATAGTCTTGAGCTAATGACGCCAAAAGGTAATGTTGTTTTCACGCTAGAAGCAATGGAAAACCGTAAGTCAGAGTCTATCGAGGATGCCAAAGGGAATGGTCACTTCGTCTTCATTCCAGTACCAGCAGATCTAGATTTAGAATACGGTCTATTGATGCGTAACTTAAACTCAGGGCAGGACACCCGTAACCCGACTGGTAAGTAATCATGGCCTTGCTCATTACTGACAAATGCATCAACTGCGACATGTGCGATCCCGAATGCCCCAATGGGGCAATCAGCATGGGAGAAAGCATTTTCGAGATTGACCCAGCTCTATGTACAGAGTGTAAGGGACATTACGAAAAGCCGACCTGTCAGTCAGTGTGTCCGATTACAAAATGCATCATCACAGACCCGGATCATGTAGAAACAGAAGAGCAGTTACTGGAGAAGTTTGTGATTATTCAAGGGTTAGCATAAGAACAAGTGGGTTCAACTTTGGAGACAAAGTTGAACCTTTTTTTAACCCGACTTTTCAATAGGATAGATATTACAAAACAACTCTTTTTCAAAATGAGACTCTAACCGATCTCGCCAATTTTCAGCTTGGGAAACCGGCACAAGATAAAAGTTTTCTCGGCTCGTGTCCGTAACGAAAGCCATTCCATATTGCATCAGCTCGTAATGCACATCATTAACAAATCCGGGATCAAGACGCTGACGTCCTGTCAGGTGGTTTACATCAACCCGAGTCAATAAGACCCCTTTCGTTTCACTGCTAAATCTGTGTCTTAACCACTCTGCAAATTCTTTTGCACAAATCATAGTCATGGTTTTATCCTTGATTTACTCTTCTAGCAGGAGAAGTATCCATTCCCGCCTCACACACTTGTCTGCCTTGTTATTGCTTCGCTAGCCAACTGACAGACATATTGCTAAGAAACCAAAGTATCGTGACGAAAGATCTTTCTAAACAGAGAAGTTACGACTTATCTATACTACAACTCTTTGTTTAATTTAGATTTCTATATTATGTCACCAAAACTAATTAGGTTAGTTTTTGTATTGGTATTATTCACTGTAGACAAAAGTATGATGTTTCTCCAGTTTCATAAAAGAGATACGTAAGGGAATATAAACCTGTAGAGTCACTCTAGTTAGTAGAGATAAGTGATTGGCATTGCGGTGGAATCGCTTTTTTTCGCTTGGGCTTAGCAATAACTTTCGCAGACGGAGGCTTATCGATAGGCTTAACTTTCGGTCCCCAACTAGCAAGCTCTACCCCACAACCATCACCAGCGGGAGGCAGAGCTTGTTCAACACAATAGCCACTCGACTCAGGACAAGATAACCTGACGTGGAAGTGGTAATGATGCCCCCACCAAGGGCGAACTTTACGTAACCAAGAACGTTCTTTGCCTTCTTCTTGCGAGCAAAGCTGCTCCTTAATGACAGGATGTACAAAAATTCGTGCAACATCCTCACTCTGTGCAGCATATCGAATCAGCCTAAAGTGCCTATCTTCCCAGCGATGGTTAAGTATGGAATACCCTTTTAAGTCCACCACACTCATTGGCTTAGGGAGTTGTAATTCGTTATAAGAAAGCGGTTGGTCAGCGAGTCTTAACCAGATATCAATATCTAACCCAGTTTGGTGACTAGAATGGCCAGAAGAAAACCTTCCTCCTCGTGGTAAAGACAGGTCACCTATAAGCAGCGTTGTATTGAGATTTTGATGAGCTTGAAGCGCTAGGTTTTCAATAAACTCTATCGTTTTAGGGTGCCCATAGTAGCGTTTCGTTTTACTGCGTAAAACTTGATAACCAACGCCATCAAGAGGCAAAGGTAATGCGCCATCCAAACAACCGTTGGCATAACTACCAATAGAGGAAGAAGAGTTTCGGGTAGGGTTAGCAACAGACTCCCAAGGAGTAGAGTATACAGAAGCTGAGAAACATAAACCCAAAGATACAATGAAACTCAGCTTCATAGCTTTTAGCCTTTAGTAGTGTTCGCCATTATCGTAATAAGCTTTAGGGGATAAAGCTGAAAAGATAACTGCAACATCAATATCCGCACCAGCAATACCACGAACTTGCTGTGTAATAAGCTTAGCAACTTTATCTTGTACTTCCTGACCACGATCAAACCAAAGCACTTCGACAAAAGGATATGCAGCACTCACCTCGCCCTCATTGAAAAACGTAGTGTAGATATACTCAAAAGTAAAATCCTCACGCGGACAGTCCATCAGAGGCTGAAGTTCATCCGTCAGAGGCTTTGATAGTGCCTGAACAGCTTGCGGCTCTACAGCACGGAATCGAAAATGTGGCATAAACTTACTTCCTAATTATTAGCATTAACTCATGATAATAACAGGAACCAAGTCACTAATCATCCAAGCCAATGTAACCACTAACCTTTTCTATACACGTCATATAGATCAAGTAGTAAATCAACTAGCTCACTAACGAAGAGTAATAGGAGTATGAAGAGAAGTAAGAAAGGGTAAAACGATACACCGAAGCTTAGTGACGCAATCTATTGCAAGGGAAAATAGAATGGCTTAAGTCACCGATGTAATATGTTCTTAAGATCGATGTGTCTCAGATGTCGACAACTACTCGTTAGAAACGAAAAAGGCTCTGACCTAAGTCAGAGCCTTGATATATGGCAGGGGTGGAGAGATTCGAACTCCCAACACGCGGATTTGGAATCCGCTGCTCTGCCAATTGGAGCTACACCCCTGCAGTTCGTGTTTAATGAGACGACTCTCAAATAAGTGGCGGAGTGGACGGGACTCGAACCCGCGACCCCCGGCGTGACAGGCCGGTATTCTAACCAACTGAACTACCACTCCGCAGTGGTATCACTCGCTTGTAATCAGCAAGTGTCCAAAATTTAAAGCCTGGCGATGTCCTACTCTCACATGGGGAAGCCCCACACTACCATCGGCGCTATTTCGTTTCACTTCTGAGTTCGGCATGGAAATCAGGTGGGTCCAAAACGCTATGGTCGCCAAGCAAATTCTTTAATTCGGAAAGCTGTTTCTTAATTCTCGTTCTTACACATTCAACGTTCTTTCATTGAGTCCATCAAAACCCCTTGGGTGTTGTATGGTTAAGCCTCACGGGCAATTAGTACAGGTTAGCTCAACGCCTCACAACGCTTACACACCCTGCCTATCAACGTCGTAGTCTACGACAACCCTTTAGGATACTTAAAGTATCAGGGAGAACTCATCTCAAGGCTCGCTTCCCGCTTAGATGCTTTCAGCGGTTATCGATCCCGAACTTAGCTACCGGGCAATGCGTCTGGCGACACAACCCGAACACCAGAGGTTCGTCCACTCCGGTCCTCTCGTACTAGGAGCAGCCCCTTTCAATTCTCCAACGCCCACGGCAGATAGGGACCGAACTGTCTCACGACGTTCTAAACCCAGCTCGCGTACCACTTTAAATGGCGAACAGCCATACCCTTGGGACCGACTTCAGCCCCAGGATGTGATGAGCCGACATCGAGGTGCCAAACACCGCCGTCGATATGAACTCTTGGGCGGTATCAGCCTGTTATCCCCGGAGTACCTTTTATCCGTTGAGCGATGGCCCTTCCATTCAGAACCACCGGATCACTATGACCTGCTTTCGCACCTGCTCGAATTGTCATTCTCGCAGTCAAGCGGGCTTATGCCATTGCACTAACCTCACGATGTCCAACCGTGATTAGCCCACCTTCGTGCTCCTCCGTTACGCTTTGGGAGGAGACCGCCCCAGTCAAACTACCCACCAGGCACTGTCCGCAACCCCGATAAGGGGTCGACGTTAGAACATCAACACTACAAGGGTGGTATTTCAAGGACGGCTCCACGCAATCTAGCGACTGCGCTTCAAAGCCTCCCACCTATCCTACACATGTAGGGTCAATGTTCAGTGCCAAGCTGTAGTAAAGGTTCACGGGGTCTTTCCGTCTAGCCGCGGGTACACTGCATCTTCACAGCGATTTCAATTTCACTGAGTCTCGGGTGGAGACAGCGTGGCCATCATTACGCCATTCGTGCAGGTCGGAACTTACCCGACAAGGAATTTCGCTACCTTAGGACCGTTATAGTTACGGCCGCCGTTTACCGGGGCTTCGATCAAGAGCTTCGACCGAAGTCTAACCCCATCAATTAACCTTCCGGCACCGGGCAGGCGTCACACCGTATACGTCATCTTGCGATTTTGCACAGTGCTGTGTTTTTAATAAACAGTTGCAGCCACCTGGTATCTGCGACTCTCAATAGCTCCATCCGCGAGGGACTTCACCGTCGAGAGCGTACCTTCTCCCGAAGTTACGGTACCATTTTGCCTAGTTCCTTCACCCGAGTTCTCTCAAGCGCCTTGGTATTCTCTACCCGACCACCTGTGTCGGTTTGGGGTACGATTCCTTACAATCTGAAGCTTAGAGGCTTTTCCTGGAAGCATGGCATCAATGACTTCACATCCGTAGATGCTCGACGTCGTGTCTCAGCCTTAAGAAGAGCCGGATTTACCTAACTCTTCAGCCTACGCACTTGAACCTGGACAACCGTCGCCAGGCCCACCTAGCCTTCTCCGTCCCCCCATCGCAATTGTAAGAAGTACGGGAATATTAACCCGTTTCCCATCGACTACGCCTTTCGGCCTCGCCTTAGGGGTCGACTTACCCTGCCCCGATTAACGTTGGACAGGAACCCTTGGTCTTCCGGCGAGGAGGTTTTTCACCCCCTTTATCGTTACTCATGTCAGCATTCGCACTTCTGATACGTCCAGCATGCGTTACCACACACCTTCAACCGCTTACAGAACGCTCCCCTACCCAATGCACTAAAGTGCATTGCCGCAGCTTCGGTTTACTACTTAGCCCCGTTACATCTTCCGCGCAGGCCGACTCGACCAGTGAGCTATTACGCTTTCTTTAAATGATGGCTGCTTCTAAGCCAACATCCTGGCTGTCTGAGCCTTCCCACATCGTTTCCCACTTAGTAGTAATTTGGGACCTTAGCTGGCGGTCTGGGTTGTTTCCCTCTCCACGACGGACGTTAGCACCCGCCGTGTGTCTCCCGGATAGTACTTACTGGTATTCGGAGTTTGCAAAGGGTTGGTAAGTCGGGATGACCCCCTAGCCTTAACAGTGCTCTACCCCCAGTAGTATTCGTCCGAGGCGCTACCTAAATAGCTTTCGGGGAGAACCAGCTATCTCCAGGTTTGATTGGCCTTTCACCCCTAGCCACAAGTCATCCGCTAATTTTTCAACATTAGTCGGTTCGGTCCTCCAGTTGATGTTACTCAACCTTCAACCTGCCCATGGCTAGATCACCTGGTTTCGGGTCTATATCCAGAGACTGAACGCCCAGTTAAGACTCGGTTTCCCTACGGCTCCCCTAGATGGTTAACCTTGCCACTGAATATAAGTCGCTGACCCATTATACAAAAGGTACGCAGTCACAGGACAAGCCTGCTCCTACTGCTTGTACGTACACGGTTTCAGGTTCTATTTCACTCCCCTCACAGGGGTTCTTTTCGCCTTTCCCTCACGGTACTGGTTCACTATCGGTCAGTCAGTAGTATTTAGCCTTGGAGGATGGTCCCCCCATATTCAGACAGGATATCACGTGTCCCGCCCTACTCGATTTCACTGAATATGCGTCGTCAGTTACGGGGCTATCACCCTGTATCGCCAAGCTTTCCAGCTTGTTCACCTAACGCCTATAAAGCTTAAGGGCTAGTCCAATTTCGCTCGCCGCTACTTTCGGAATCTCGGTTGATTTCTTTTCCTCGGGGTACTTAGATGTTTCAGTTCCCCCGGTTCGCCTCGTTATGCTATGTATTCACATAACGATACTTACTTATGTAAGTGGGTTTCCCCATTCGGAAATCCCAGACTCAAGTGGTTTTTACTACCTAATCTGGGCTTATCGCAAGTTAATACGTCCTTCATCGCCTCTGACTGCCAAGGCATCCACCGTGTACGCTTAGTCACTTAACCATACAACCCGAAGGAGTTTCGAGTTGATGTTCAAATCACCAAAGTTGTCTCTCATTATTTGAATGAGCGAGAGACATATCGATTTTGCCGGACTCAAATTCCAAGAACACTTGAATGTGTTTTTAGTTGTATTCATAAATGAATACTTTGAGAACTTTACAAACAACAATAAATTGTTGTTTTGTCAGCTTTCCAAATTGTTAAAGAGCTAGATTTTCTGATGAAAACCATTTTTAAAGATTCTTTTTCAAGAACACTTAAAGATGGTGGAGCTATGCGGGATCGAACCGCAGACCTCCTGCGTGCAAGGCAGGCGCTCTCCCAGCTGAGCTATAGCCCCATCAAGGTGTGTCGATACTGTATTCCAATTCCTTGGGAAGGAAATTGGTGGGTCTGAGTGGACTCGAACCACCGACCTCTCGCTTATCAGGCGAACGCTCTAACCACCTGAGCTACAGACCCAGTATCGTCTCTTTACTTTATAAACCGTATCAATCTGTGTGAACACTCATCGCAATAATCATCGTTTAAGGAGGTGATCCAGCGCCAGGTTCCCCTAGCGCTACCTTGTTACGACTTCACCCCAGTCATGAACCACAAAGTGGTAAGCGTCCCCCCGAAGGTTAAACTACCTACTTCTTTTGCAGCCCACTCCCATGGTGTGACGGGCGGTGTGTACAAGGCCCGGGAACGTATTCACCGTGGCATTCTGATCCACGATTACTAGCGATTCCGACTTCATGGAGTCGAGTTGCAGACTCCAATCCGGACTACGACGCACTTTTTGGGATTCGCTCACTTTCGCAAGTTGGCCGCCCTCTGTATGCGCCATTGTAGCACGTGTGTAGCCCTACTCGTAAGGGCCATGATGACTTGACGTCGTCCCCACCTTCCTCCGGTTTATCACCGGCAGTCTCCCTGGAGTTCCCGACATTACTCGCTGGCAAACAAGGATAAGGGTTGCGCTCGTTGCGGGACTTAACCCAACATTTCACAACACGAGCTGACGACAGCCATGCAGCACCTGTCTCAGAGTTCCCGAAGGCACCAATCCATCTCTGGAAAGTTCTCTGGATGTCAAGAGTAGGTAAGGTTCTTCGCGTTGCATCGAATTAAACCACATGCTCCACCGCTTGTGCGGGCCCCCGTCAATTCATTTGAGTTTTAATCTTGCGACCGTACTCCCCAGGCGGTCTACTTAACGCGTTAGCTCCGAAAGCCACGGCTCAAGGCCACAACCTCCAAGTAGACATCGTTTACGGCGTGGACTACCAGGGTATCTAATCCTGTTTGCTCCCCACGCTTTCGCATCTGAGTGTCAGTATCTGTCCAGGGGGCCGCCTTCGCCACCGGTATTCCTTCAGATCTCTACGCATTTCACCGCTACACCTGAAATTCTACCCCCCTCTACAGTACTCTAGTCTGCCAGTTTCAAATGCTATTCCGAGGTTGAGCCCCGGGCTTTCACATCTGACTTAACAAACCACCTGCATGCGCTTTACGCCCAGTAATTCCGATTAACGCTCGCACCCTCCGTATTACCGCGGCTGCTGGCACGGAGTTAGCCGGTGCTTCTTCTGTCGCTAACGTCAAATAATGCAGCTATTAACTACACTACCTTCCTCACGACTGAAAGTGCTTTACAACCCGAAGGCCTTCTTCACACACGCGGCATGGCTGCATCAGGCTTGCGCCCATTGTGCAATATTCCCCACTGCTGCCTCCCGTAGGAGTCTGGACCGTGTCTCAGTTCCAGTGTGGCTGATCATCCTCTCAGACCAGCTAGGGATCGTCGCCTTGGTGAGCCCTTACCTCACCAACTAGCTAATCCCACCTAGGCATATCCTGACGCGAGAGGCCCGAAGGTCCCCCTCTTTGGCCCGTAGGCATCATGCGGTATTAGCCATCGTTTCCAATGGTTATCCCCCACATCAGGGCAATTTCCTAGGCATTACTCACCCGTCCGCCGCTCGACGCCGTTATCGTTCCCCGAAGGTTCAGATAACTCGTTTCCGCTCGACTTGCATGTGTTAGGCCTGCCGCCAGCGTTCAATCTGAGCCATGATCAAACTCTTCAATTTAAGATTTTGTTCGGCTCAATGAATACTGAACATTACATAAGTAATGTTTGAATTGACTGTGCTGAATCCGAAGATTCAATGGTCACTTCGTTTCATTGAAACCTAATTTGAAACCCCTCTTTATTTAGAGAAATTTCTAATTGGATTATCATCAACGAGTGCCCACACAGATTGATAGGTTTATATTTTTAAAGAGCACACTTTGAACTTCTCTTCAAAGTGGACGGCCATTTTAGCTAGATAACTTATCGTGTCAAACACTTTTTTAAGTTATTTATCTGCGAGTTAATTCTTAACTCACTGGCCTTGTTGTCTAGACGTCGCTTAACTTGCTTTCCCTTGACAACGGAGGCGCATTATAGGGCGTTCATTAAGGAACACAAGTGCATTTTTTAAAAAAACTCACCTTTTTAGTTCATTCGTACAGAAAACAGGCAAGAGGCTCTAAAACATTATAGAAAAGGGGCCAAATGGCCCCTTGAATGTGATTTTTATCTCATTTCTTATTGTATCCGTGCAATTACTGATGGGCACGAATTTGGTCATTAGTAACGATTAGCTGCACTTTCTTGTCTGGAACAATTTCACCAGAAAGAATCGATTTGGCTAATGGGTTCTCAACATTCTGTTGAATTGCGCGTTTTAAAGGACGCGCACCATATACAGGGTCGAAACCAACTTGAGCGATCAAATCGAGTGCTTTGTCAGAAACCTCTAGTTGATATCCTTTTTCTTCTAGTCGTTTCGCCAAACGTTCTAATTGAATTGAAGCGATGGACTTGATGTGTTCTTGACCAAGTGGATGGAACACCACGATTTCGTCAACACGGTTCAAGAACTCAGGACGGAAGTGTTTGCTAACCACATCCATTACTTCACTCTTGATACCTTGATAGTCTAATGTTGCGAAATTCTCTTGGATACGAGATGAACCCAAGTTCGATGTCATGATCACAACCGTATTACGGAAGTCAACAGTACGACCTTGACCATCCGTTAAACGCCCATCATCGAGAACTTGCAGCAGAATGTTAAATACATCCGGATGCGCTTTCTCTACTTCATCTAACAAAATTACCGAATACGGCTTGCGACGAACCGCTTCCGTTAAGTAACCGCCCTCTTCATATCCGACATAGCCTGGAGGCGCACCCACCAATCTTGCCACTGAGTGTTTCTCCATGAACTCAGACATGTCGATACGGACCATCGCATCTTCGCTGTCGAACATAAAGCTCGCAAGTGTCTTACAAAGCTCTGTTTTACCTACACCTGTTGGACCTAAGAATAAGAAGGAGCCAATTGGTCGGTTTGGATCAGAAAGCCCAGCTCGACTACGACGAATGGCATTCGATACAACAGAGACCGCTTCGCTTTGCCCTACCACACGATTATGCAGTACGTCTTCCATACGAAGTAGTTTCTCTTTTTCCGCTTCTAGCATCTTGGATACTGGGATGCCAGTTTGCTTAGAAAGTACTTCTGCAATCTCGTTGTCGGTTACTTTATTACGCAATAGTGTCATTTCCTGCATTTCCGCTTGGGTTGCAAGATCTAACTGCTTCTCAAGTTCAGGAATACGACCATATTGAAGTTCCGACATGCGGTTTAGATCACCAGCTCGGCGAGCAAACTCCATATCCATACGAGCTTGTTCAAGCTCAGACTTAATATGTTGAGTGCCAGAAAGTGCGGCTTTTTCTGTATTCCAAACCTCTTCTAGTTCAGCGTACTCACGTTCTTTTTCATTGAGTTCTTCATTAAGCGCTTTCAAACGCTTTTCACTCGCTTCGTCGTGCTCGTTACTAAGCGCCTGTTGCTCAATCTTAAGTTGGATGATTTTACGTTCAAGCTTATCTAATGACTCTGGCTTAGAGTCAATTTGTAAACGAATGCTTGAAGCCGCTTCGTCGATTAAGTCGATCGCTTTATCTGGCAGTTGACGGTCAGAAACATAACGATGTGACAAACTCGCCGCTGCAACAATCGCTGGGTCAGTAATTTCAACGTGATGATGAAGCTCATAACGCTCCTTCAAGCCACGTAAAATCGCCACGGTATCCTCAACGGTCGGCTCATCCACCAGCACTTTTTGGAAACGACGTTCTAACGCCGCATCTTTTTCGATGTACTGACGATATTCATCCAGTGTTGTTGCGCCAACACAGTGCAGTTCACCACGGGCTAAAGCAGGTTTGAGCATGTTCCCCGCATCCATTGAGCCTTCACCTTTACCCGCACCAACCATAGTGTGGAGCTCGTCGATAAACAGAATGACATTACCTTCTTCTTTAGCGAGTTCATTCAATACCGACTTCAAGCGCTCTTCAAATTCACCACGGTACTTAGCACCAGCAACCAGTGCGCCCATATCTAATGACAGCACGCGGCGACCACGCAAACCTTCTGGCACTTCATTGTTGACAATGCGCTGAGCTAAGCCTTCAACAATTGCGGTCTTACCTACGCCAGGTTCACCGATGATCACAGGGTTGTTTTTAGTACGGCGCTGCAATACTTGGATGGTACGGCGAATTTCATCATCACGGCCGATAACCGGATCCAGTTTGCCCTGTTCTGCTCGCTCGGTAAGGTCAATGGTGAACTTTTCCAATGCTTGGCGAAGCTCTTCTGCATTCGGATCATTAACCTTTTGACCACCTCTGATCTTTTCGATTGCTTGGCTAACTTTTTGCTCTGTTAAACCGATCTCTTTGAGTAATTGCCCCAATGGTCCGCGATCTTCTAAAGCAGCAAGCAGGAAGATTTCAGACGAGATATAGGAGTCTTGACGCTTTTGCGCCACTTTGTCACACAGGTTAAACAACGTGCCCATCGAACTAGAGAGCTGAACATCCCCACCGATGCCACTGACTTTTGGTAATCGATCTAGCATTTCACTCAATTTAGAGCGTAAATGCGTTACGTCCACATCCAGCATAGTAAGCAATGGACGGATTGGACTGCCATTTTGGTCAAGCAAAGCCACCATGAGGTGAACTGGCTCGATATATTGATGATCGCGCCCTAACGCTAGTGATTGAGCATCAGAGATAGCGATTTGAAACTTACTTGTGAATCGATCAAGACGCATATCTACCTTCCTAACCTCAACTAAAGGAAATTCTTTTGACAGTTAGAAAGATGGATACTCTGAGGAGGAATTTCAAGGGAGTGAATGAATAAAGATAGCTTTGCAAAAATAGCACTATGCATCTTGGCACTTTAGTGCTTATAACTAATCTTCAATCCAAATAAAGGTTGCTTGTCGACCAGTTTTACCATCACGGCGATACGAATAAAAAGAGGCTTTATCTTGGTGAGTACAAAGTCCAGAGTCAAACACTTGTGTCACTCCAGCTCGATTTAGACGTTGCGTTGCCAGCACCGACATGTCAGCAAACCATTTGCCGTCGATATCGCGTGGGGTGAATGCTTGATGCGCCTGTGAGTCAAAATCAACAAAAGCTTGCAGAACATCTTCACCCACTTCAAAGGCTTGAGATCCAATGGCAGGGCCAAGCCACGCTATCGCTTCACCTGAAAATAACGCTAATGCATTTTCGACAATACCATTTGCTAAGCCGCGCCAACCTGCATGAACGGCGGCTACCTGAGTGCCTTGTGTATTAGTCAATAATACAGATAGACAATCGGCGGTCATCGCTGAACAAACAACATGACTTGAAGAAGTAAATACACCGTCCGCATCAAGCACTTGTGTTGTTGGTTCATTTGCTTGAGCCACAACAGTCGAATGTGTTTGGTTTAACCAGATTGGCGCATTGGGCATGTTCGCCTGCTGCGCCAACCAAGCTCGGTTCTTCTCTACTAAAGACAAATCATCCCCAACGTGAGTACCTAAATTTAGCCCTTGGTAAGGGCCTGTCGAAAAACCGCCTATGCGTGTTGAAGCAAAAGCTTTGACATTTTTAGGCGCACGCCAATTCGGAATGATTGTCTTCATCTTAGAACTCTTCCGGTAAACCGTGCTCTTCCGTATCTTGACGAAGCGCTTCAGTCATCGCCACCATGTCATCAGGCACAGGGGCATGGAACTCAAGTACTTCTCCCGTAATTGGATGTTCAAAGCGTAGCATTACGGCGTGCAATGCTTGGCGATCGAAGCCACGGATCATTGCCGTTAGCTCTTCAGAAGCACCTGTCGGGATGCGAGCACGTCCACCATATGCAATATCACCGAGCAGCGGATGCTGGAGGTAAGACATGTGCACACGGATCTGGTGCGTACGACCCGTTTCAAGACGCAGACGGATACGTGTGTGTTCGCGGAAACGTTCAGCGACACGGTAGTGCGTTACCGCTGGTTTACCCATTGGTGCTACCGCCATAAGCGTGCGCTTGGTAGAATGACGACCAATAGGTTGGTCCACTTTACCGCCCGCTGTCATACGACCAATAGCGATCGCTTCGTACTCTCGAGTAATATTACGTTTTTGCAGTGCGCGAACCAGACGAGTTTGTGCAGGAACGGTTTTCGCCACCACCATCAGACCCGTTGTGTCTTTATCCAGACGGTGCACAATACCTGCACGAGGTACTTCTGCGATATCAGGGTAATGATGCAACAACGCATTAAGTACCGTACCATCTGGCGTACCGGCACCTGGGTGAACCACAAAGTCACGAGGCTTATTGATAACGATAATATCGTCATCTTCAAAAACGATATCTAACGGAATATCTTGCGCTTCCCAGCGTTCTTCATCTTCTAACTCGGCTTGCAATGTAATTTCCTCGCCACCCATTACTTTGGTGCGAGGTTTGGTGACAACTTCACCATTAACTTGAACTTTCCCATCAAGCAGCCACTCTTTCAGGCGCGAGCGAGAGAAGTCCGCGAATAATTCGGCGATAGCTTGGTCTAAACGTTGACCTAACTGGCTATCTTTTACGGTATTTGTTAATACAATCTGCTGAGCCATATCGAACTTTTTTAAAAACTGTGAGACTAATGCTCACGACTGTGAAAAAATAGACTATTACGTCATTGTATCTGTTACTGGAAAGAAAGTAACGGCAGCTTAAGAAATATTTAGATTCAAGGAACAGACTCCTGATATGAAACGTCAGACTTTAACAGGCCTTTTAGCGGTATCCCTTCTGTTTGGATGTGCAAGCAAAGAAGAAATCGTTCCTGATGTGCCGCCTTCGGAACTGTATGCAGACGCACAGATTTCTCTTCAAAGTGGTAATTGGCTTTCTGCAATTGAGAAACTGGAAGCATTAGACTCACGTTACCCATTCGGTGCCTACTCAGAACAGGTGCAGCTTGACCTAATCTATGCGTACTACAAAAACGACGACCTTGCTTTGGGCTTGGCAACCATTTCTCGCTTTATGCGTTTAAACCCAACCCATGAAAAAATGGACTGGGTACTGTACATGCGCGGCCTAAGCCATATGGCGCAAGATCGTAACTTTATGCATGATCTGTTCAGCGTAGATCGAAGCGATCGCGATCCTGAGCCAGTAAAAAAAGCGTTTGATGACTTCAAAAAGCTGCTTCAACGCTACCCGAACAGTCCATACGCAGAAGATTCACAAAAACGCATGGTTGCGCTGAAAAACCGCCTAGCGAACTATGATTTAGCGACGGCTGACTTCTATCTCCGCCGTGAAGCCTGGGTAGCTGCAATTAATCGCAGTCAAGAGCTACAAAAAGCATTCCCAGACACCGAAGCGGCACGTAAGTCACTGACTATCCAGCTAGAGGCCTACAAGCAACTCGGTTTGGAAGACGCCGTAGCAAGAACTGAAAAGCTTATCGAGCTCAACCCTGTGAAGTAACTGAGCCGCTTCAAACTAAACCGCCACCGTTTTTACCGTGGCGGTTTTTTATTACCCGCAATAGCGTGTTCTGCCCTTGCTTGATGATCTACGGGGCTCTACATATGCTTAAAGTTCCCCTCCCCTTTATAAAAGGATGTGAACGTGACGATACCTAAGCTATGCGCAGTTATGCTGCTCTTATTGTCTGCTTCCGTTTGCGCACTGCAAATATCACCACTCAAGCAACCTCCTTACACTGGGGATCTCGATGTTATTAAAGAGAAGAATGTTTTACGTGTCCTCGTTTCTGCTGATCTAGGCTTCTATTACATTGAGGGCGGTACACCAAAAGGAATAGGTGCAGAACTCCTGGCGCATTTCGAAAAAGACCTTCGTAAGCTCAAACCGAAACTTAACGTACAAATTATTCCTCTAGCCCGTGACCAACTTCTGCCAGCCTTAGAAAATGGCTCCGGTGATCTAGTCGTCGCCAATCTGACCATTACCAACACACGTAAACAGAAAGTCGATTTTAGTTCACCCATTCTTACTGGTATTGACGAGTGGATAGTCACGAACAAAAACACACCAGCCATGACTAACATTGAGCAACTGAGCGGCAAAGAGGTTTGGGTACGTGCCAGTTCTAGCTACTTTGAGAGTATTCAAGCACTAAATAAGAAGCTAAATAAAAAAGGCTTACCACCCGTTGTCGTACATTTTATTGAAGAAACACTGCAAGACTACGAACTGGTTGGGATGCTCAATAACGGCTACGTCAAAGCCATTGTTCTCGATAGTCATAAAGCCAAACTTTGGCTTAAAGTGATGGATGATATTCGAGCTCACCCAGAAATCCCTATTCGTGAAAATGGTAAAATCGCTTGGGCAATGCGGGAAAACAGCCCAAGTTTGAAAGCCGTCGTGAACAAGTTTATTCAGAAATCTCGTTCTGGGACACTGCTCGGTAACGTCATTTACGGAAAATACATCGATAACACAGGTTGGCTAAACAAAGCCCTTAACCCCAACAAAATTGCTCAACTAGAAAAGCTTGCTACGTTGTTTTCACGCTATGGTGAGAAGTACGATATCGACTATCTACTGATCGCAGCCGTCGCTTATAAAGAGTCCGGCTTTAATAACGACCTCGTTGGAAGTCGAGGTGCAGTCGGCATAATGCAAGTTCTACCCAGCACGGCTCGAGACCCTAATATCAATATCAAAAACGTTCGGCAGCTAGAAAACAATATTCATGCTGGCGTGAAGTATTTAGCATTTTTGCGTAAACAGTACTTCAGTGATCCTGCTATTACGGCGGAAAATAAACTCTACTTTACCTTAGCGGCTTACAATGCTGGCCCCGGGAATGTAGAACGAATTCGTAAACGTGCAGCCCAGCAAGGCTACGATCCTAATATTTGGTTCAATAACGTGGAAGTCGTTATGCGGAAAAGTTTAAGCTCAACGGTTGGGTACGTCACAAGCATTAATCGCTATTACGTTATATACAAACAGCTAGAAAGTTTGGACCAAGTCAAAAGTCTAGAGCGGGTATCACTGGCTCCAAAGGATCCCTTCTTCATGATACCGCTACGAAAAGTCAGTCAAACGCCAGACACAAAAAAGCCGCTTGTACAATAAGCGGCTTTGTAAATAAATTCGTCTGAGAGACTCAGTGACTGTCATCACACTTTACGTATAGTTAAATTTTAACCACCTCTAATATTAGGCCGTAAAACTTCCCTAAAAACGAAGACGTTTTCAGCTGAGTACTCTATCCAATCTACGGATTTACTAACCGATAACAAGCAATTTCACGATAAATCTCAGCAGATCTTGAGTGAGATCACATTCATTTTTCATCATAAAAAACCCGAACAAAATAATGATCTGAGTCACATTTTTTTATACTTAAAGCGGTAATCTGAACTCAACCCATGAGGGATGCAACAGAGGAAAAACACTTATGACAATGAATATCACTGGCAAAAACATCGAAATCACCTCTGCAATCCGAGCTCATATTGAGAGCAAGTTTAAAAAACTGGAGAAATGGCAAGTAGACCTAATTGGTTGCCAAGCAACTTTCAGTGAGGAACCAAACAAACAGAAGAAATTCGAAGCGGTTATTAAAGTTCCTAAAGGCCAGCTCATTGCCTCAGCAACTCACGAAGATCTTTACGCAGCTATCAACGAAGTGGAGCAAAAACTAGAACGACAATTGAACAAGCTGACCCACAAACCTGAAGCTCGACGTGCAAATAAGCCTGAGCTAGTGGAAGAAGAAGAGTAAACTGACCAGATTGAGGAAATAGCGCCGAAAGGCGCTATTTTTTTGCTTGACGCTCTCCCCTGCCTTGCTTATTGTGTTTAAACACTCATAAATTAAGCACTATTTATGCATTTAACCTCACTGTTTATTTTTGACTTCTTTTTCCTCCCATAGTCGGAGGGGCGAACTCGTTTGTGAAAGAAAAGTCAAAAACAAACAGAAAGCCTCCCAAATCGGGAGGCTTTTTTATAAGGAAAGAATTGATGACTGACCAACCTATTTCCCTCGAAGAAATTCGTTTGCGCTTGAATGAGCTGGATGACCAACTTCTCAGCTTATTGTCTGAGCGCCGTAAACTCAGCATTGAAGTAGCCAAAAGCAAAGTACAAACCTCAAAACCCGTTCGTGATGCCGTTCGAGAACAACAACTATTAGTTAAGCTGATTTCTAATGGCCGAGATAAATACGAACTCGACGCGCAGTACATCACTAAACTATTCCATACCATCATTGAAGACTCAGTGCTTCTTCAGCAAAGTTACCTGCAAAACCTCGTTAACCCGCAACAAAGTCGTAAGCCACTTGCTCGCGTCGCTTTCTTAGGAGCCAAAGGCTCTTACTCGCACTTGGCAAGCCGCGAATACTTCAGCCGTAAAAATACAGAACTTATCGAGCTCAACTGCGAACACTTCAAAGAAGTGACTCAAACAGTAGAATCGGGCCATGCTGATTATGGTGTTCTGCCTATCGAAAACACCAGTTCAGGCTCTATTAATGAAGTGTACGACCTACTACAACACACGACGCTGTACATCGTTGGAGAGCTAACTCAACCAATCGAGCACTGCTTGGTTGCGAAAAAAGACATTCGTCTGGAAAACATTAAAACGCTGTATTCACATCCTCAGCCACACCAACAGTGCAGTGAGTTTTTAAGCCGTATGAAAGGTGTAAAACTGGAGTCTTGCGCCAGCACAGCAGATGCAATGCAGAAAGTTCAAGAGATGGATCGTGATGATGTTGCTGCAATTGGTAATGCATCAAGCGGTAAGCTATACGGCTTGCAAGCAATTCAAGGCAACATCGCAAACCAAACTGAGAACCATACTCGTTTTATCGTGGTTGCTCGCAAACCAGTTGAGGTTTCAACTCAGATTCCAGCAAAAACTACCTTGATCATGTCGACCTCCCAAGAGGCTGGCTCATTGGTTGAAACACTATTAGTGCTGCAACGTTACAGCATCAATATGACCAAGCTAGAATCACGTCCAATTATGGGGAACCCATGGGAAGAGATGTTCTACGTAGACTTGGAATCTCATCTTGCTTCGACAGAAATGCAACAGGCACTAGAAGAGCTAACAAAAATCACTAAACACTTGAAAGTATTAGGCTGTTACCCTAGTGAGAACGTAAAGCCTACCCAAGTAAAATTGAGTTAATAGACACCAGTGAGTAAAAAGATCATGGCAACCCAAAAAGTCGTAATCGCATCGCTAAACCCAGCTAAAATTAATGCCGTTCAAAGTGCATTTAACAGTGCATTTCCGCACCAAGAGTTCAACTTCGTTGGCGTCAGTGTACCTAGTGAAGTCGCAGATCAACCTATGACTGATGAAGAAACTCATCGCGGTGCACTAAACCGCGTTAAAAACGCTAAAGTAGAGATGCCAAACGCGGATTACTATGTCGGACTTGAAGCGGGAATTGAAACAAACGTGACGTTTGCGTGGATGGTGATTGAATCGAATACTCACCGTGGTGAATCTCGCTCTGCGAGCTTAATGCTGCCGCCTAAAGTATTGGAAAAACTCGAGCATGCGAATGAGCTGGGAGATGTCATGGATGAGGTGTTTGGTACCGAGAACATCAAACAGAAAGGTGGTGCCATCAGCCTGCTCACCCAAAACCAGCTGACTCGAAGTTCGGTTTACCATCAAGCCTTGATTCTGGCTCTGATTCCATTCATAAACCCTGAGCACTTCCCTTCAAATTTATAACGCTCACCCTATTTGCTAGGTACTAAAAAGGGCGGATATTTCCGCCCTTTTTAACACGTTATCTTAACCGCTTGTGATACCAATACCTAAAGGCGAATTGGAATCACTGACTACTTAGATACCGCAACTTGCTCTAACAAAACCTTGAGTTTGTCTTTCTCTTCATCAGATTTAGACTTTAACTCGTTAGAACCACGAGTAATAGTGGCAATACCCACGCCAAGCATCTGGCTGATCTGACGTTGAGATAATTCTCCTTTAAGAAGCTCGTTAATAATATTAACGCGTGATATTAATGATTCTCTCTCATCACGTGACATCAGCATGGTTAACAGCATGTCATCTTGCTCACTGTCCATGCTAGTTCGAATTAGCTCAATAATCTGTTGCCAGTCTTTGTACTCGGGTTCGTGCGACATCAAGTTACCTCACTCAATACTTGGTATTGATCTCATGTTGATTCAAGAACGCGCCATCGATACCCAAAAGATCACGGTAATATGTTTCAAACATCAGGATGTTTTGTACATAACCGCGTGTCTCTCTAAATGGAATTGCCTCAATAAAGGCATAAGCATCCACTTTTCCTTGGGTACGCTCTCGCCACGTTTTTACTCTGTTAGGACCTGCATTATAAGCAGCAAGAGCAAAAATACGATTATTATCGTAATCCTCTAATAAGCCTTGCAAATAATGGCTACCAATTTCGATATTTTTGCCCACATTGTAGAGGTCCTGCGTACCTTGATAACTCAACTTATATTTACGTGCTGTGTACTTTGCTGTAGCGGGCATGATCTGCATAAGACCACGAGCACCAACTGGAGAACGGGCTTCGACATCCAACGCACTTTCCTGTCGAGCCAGGGACATCATCGTAACGGGATCTATGTTGTGTTTTTTTGCATAAAAGTTAAACCACCAGCGATGTGCAATCGGGAACCTCAGTTCGATATTATCCCACATCTGCGCTTGAATACTCGCGGTCACCGTTAGGTTATGCCAACGCTTAGAAGACGCATAAGCCGCCAACATCGCCTTTTCATCTTTCCCTACGCGGCGCAATAAATGTGCCCATTCACTTTTCGCTGCTGCGATTTTATCCGTCGCGATTAACTCTTCAATACGAGCTAACGAATCTTGATAGGGTTGAACCACTCGCTTATCAAACTTAACCGTATGCGTAGGGTATTTGATTGATTGTCCAATCGCATTGGCGGCTGCCACACTATAGAAGTTTCGCTGCCCGACCAAAGTCGCTAAACGCTGTTTCCCTGCGATGTCATCACCTAACGCAATTTCACTTCGTCCAAGCCAGTATTGCCAGCGAAGCGACGCTTGCTCTTCTTTATTGAGAACGGCAATCCACTCTTGTACGCCCTTCCAATCCGCGTTCTGAATCGCTAAGCGAATGCGAGTTTCAATGAGCGGTAAGTACTGGCTGGTTTTCGTTTTATCATCGCGCCACTTCGCTAGTGACTCAGACTCCGTACGGGTCAATCGAAATGCGATATAGTCAGCCAGGGCTTGCGCCTTTTCTGGAGAAAACTTCTGCCCTTTAATGACGGCATCATACGCACTCTGCGCTTGACTGGTATTCATGCGAGCTAGCTTTTCCAACGCATATTCGCTTTGCGCTCGATTAAAATCATTAGCCGGTTTTTTCTTCGCGAACTCCGCAACACTTGAAGGGTTATCAAACAACGCCTTCATTTCTTTCGCTTGTTGCCTTGCCTGCGAGGATTTAGGCAGTTTAAGTAAATAACTCATCAAACTGCCATTACGAGCATCAAACGCCAGTAGCATACGCTGGAGAATTAATTCATCAGTACGTTCACCTACCTTGTCCCATGCTGCGAATAATGGATCGCACTCATCGGCAATACTTCTGCCACGCAACCACATATGCTCAGCCCCTTTAAACGCAGCGACTGTCTTACCTTGCTCTAACTGAGCCACGTAGAAAATACATTGGTAACGCTCGCCACTTGGAATGACTTTTTGAAACTCAGTAATGGTTTTCCAATCTTTTTGCTTATAAAGATGGTTGAGGTATGGAGCGCGCACACGACGAGAAAAAGGAAACGACTCGTGCTCCGAAATAAATTCGTTCACCTGCTGTGGCGATTTTTCCGGTAACTGTCTAATAAACGTTCGGTAGTCCACATAAGGCGTCAGTGGATAGTCAGAAATTTTAGGACGGATCGAAAGGTATCCGTCGATGTCATTTTTATCTAATAAATCTTGAGCTTGCTCATAAACTTCACGCTGCTTTTCCAAGCTCAGCGCGGCATTAGCACTCAAACTCATCGCACACAGCGCGGCGGCGCAGCATACGTTTTTAGCCAATTCAGATACGTTGAATCTCATTTGTGTCATTTTCCCCAGACATATACTGCCCCAAAGCCTCGTTTTGTTAGCGTTCATGTGATGTTAAGGCAATTTTCACACATGCATCTATTTACACAGAATGCAGATGTCCATGTAAAGCAACTTAGTGTATTAAAAATTGTACTCGTGAAACTTTTAAGACGATGGAGACAAGGAGTTCCTAACTTGTGCAGAAAGCACTTCGTCATTTATAACGAATAACAAAAGTGTATACCCTAACCGTGTAAGTTTCCGGTCAGCTCAAAATAAGAAATCCATTCGAAAGGGAAATTCTTGCAATGCGGTAACAAAAACAAAGCACTTGGTATAAAATGATGGGTTTGAATGACAGTTAATTTAGGAACGATCGGCAATGGCTGAATACGTATATACCATGTCGCGGGTGAGCAAGATTGTGCCACCTAAGCGTCAAATTCTTAAAGACATCTCTCTGAGCTTCTTCCCTGGTGCGAAAATCGGTGTTTTAGGTCTGAACGGTGCAGGTAAATCCACACTGCTACGTATCATGGCAGGTATCGACACGGATATCGACGGTGAAGCGCGTCCACAACCTGGTCTAAACGTAGGCTACCTACCCCAGGAGCCAGTATTAGACGAATCAAAAACCGTTCGTGAAGTTGTTGAAGAAGCGGTTGCTGACGTTGCTGACGCACTGAAACGTTTGGATGCGGTCTATGCGGCTTACGCAGAACCAGATGCAGACTTCGACGCACTTGCAAAAGAGCAAGGCGAACTTGAAGCTCTGATCCAAGCGAAAGATGGTCACAACCTAGAAAACGCACTTGAGCGAGCTGCAAACGCACTTCGTTTACCTGAATGGGACCAAAAAATTGCGCACCTATCAGGTGGTGAACGCCGCCGTGTCGCTATTTGTCGCCTGCTACTTTCTAAGCCAGACATGCTGCTGCTTGATGAGCCTACCAACCACCTAGATGCAGAATCTGTCGCTTGGCTAGAGCGCTTCTTAGTGGATTACACAGGTACTGTAGTCGCTATCACCCACGACCGTTACTTCCTAGATAACGCCGCGGGTTGGATCTTAGAGCTTGACCGTGGTGAAGGTATCCCATGGGAAGGTAACTACACCTCATGGTTGGAGCAAAAAGACGCTCGTCTACAACAAGAAGCATCTCAAGAAAGTGCTCGTCAAAAAACCATCGAGAAAGAACTTGAGTGGGTACGTAAAAACCCTAAAGGTCGTCAAGCGAAATCAAAAGCACGTATGGCACGCTTTGAAGAACTGCAAAGCTCTGATCATCAAAAACGTAACGAAACCAATGAACTGTTTATCCCACCAGGTGAGCGTCTAGGTGATAAAGTTATTGAAGTGAAGAACCTAACGAAGTCATTTGACGGCCGTGTTCTCATTGATGACCTATCATTCAGCATCCCTAAAGGTGCGATTGTTGGTATCATCGGTGCGAACGGCGCAGGTAAATCGACCCTATTCAAGATGTTAAGTGGTACTGAACAACCAGATTCAGGCACAATTGAAATGGGTGATACAGTAAAACTAGCATCGGTCGATCAGTTCCGTGACAGCATGGACGATTCTAAAACCGTATTCCAAGAGATTTCTGAAGGCGCTGATATCATTAAGATCAACAACTTCGAAATCCCAGCTCGCGCATACTGTTCACGCTTTAACTTTAAAGGCAGCGACCAACAAAAAATCATTGGTGAGCTATCAGGTGGTGAGCGTAACCGTGTCCACCTTGCGAAACTGCTTAAAGCGGGCGGTAACGTGTTACTACTCGACGAACCGACCAACGACCTTGACGTGGAAACACTGCGTGCTCTAGAAGAAGCACTACTAGAGTTCCCTGGTTGTGCATTGGTTATCTCGCACGACCGTTGGTTCCTTGACCGTATCGCGACCCACATCATTGACTACCGTGACGAAGGCCAAGTTAACTTCTACGAAGGTAACTACACCGAGTACATGGACTGGTTGAAGAAAACGTTGGGCCCTGAAGCCGCAGAACCACACCGCATCAAATACAAGCGTATTGCGAAGTAATCGCAACCCGCAAAGTTTGTTTGTAATTTGTACAAAGGCCGCTATCATAGTGGCCTTTGTTTTCTTTGTTATAAAAAAGAGCTCATTAGCCCGTCTCGTTCGTTAAGAACATGACATTGCACTTACGTCACTCTGTAGCGACCTCGACACTTTTCAAACAGCAATCGAACATTTTTTGTTCGCATTGATATACTATTCAATTCTGTTTGAAGACATGACGAGAAAATGCACATGGCAGAGAGACGACGCTTTTCACGCATTCTCCATCAAGCGCCAGCGAAGGTAGAACAACGTGACTTGGCAATTGAAGCTAGGATTCAAGATCTTTCCTTACATGGTTTACTCATGAAAGTGGAAGAGACTGAGGCTTTGGATCCAGCCCTTCCAACCCATGTTACTTTTTCATTTGATCAATCCGAACAAGTGATTACGTTAAAAGCGCAAATTGTGGATGTTTCTAAGTGTGAGATTAGGTTAAAGATCATCAAGATAGACATCGAGAGCATTAGCCAACTAAAACGATTTATAGAATTGAATGTAGGCAATAACGACCTTCTGAACCGAGAGTTAGAACATCTCTCTGATTTAGGAGAAAAATAAATGAACGCCTATTTAAGTAACAATAACTATGTCTAAAAAAATCATCATGCAGATCCCGACGAAAGACGGCGATCAGCAGTTCTATTTGGGCCGCAGTTCGGTCCTAGCAGTATTTGCTTCGGTATTGGCATTACCCGCCGTCGTTGGTGGCGCGTGGTATCTCAATCAACAGCAGATACACAATAAAGACGAACTAACACAAACCATCGCCAAACTAGAAAGTGAAAAGGCCGAAATCACCGCGCTTTATGAAGAGCAGCTTGATACCAACCACTCGCTTTCTCAGTCATTGACCGATAAGAACAATCAAATTCAGCTATTAGGAAAACGGGTATTCGACGTCGAATCGGTTCTAGGTCTCGCTGACGAAGAGCTGATGATCGATGAAAACAACATGGCGTTAGAAGAGCGAATTGATGCAGCAGCTATCGATTCCGCAGTTCGAGCAACCATGTTTCGTTTGATTCCAAATGATAGCCCAGTGACATACCAACGTATTTCTTCTTCCTACGGCAGTCGCATTAATCCTATTTCAGGTAAACGACACGTTCATACTGGTATCGATCTTACCTGTAAACGAGGAGAAGAAATCCTCGCACCTGCAGACGGAGTGGTGGAAACCGTTCGCCCGAGTAATCGTGGCTATGGCAACTATGTCACTATTCGTCACTCATTTGGTTTTATGAGCTCCTTTGCTCACTTACAACGCTTTAAAGTGAAAAGCGGCCAATTTGTCAGTAAAGGCGATGTGATTGCTCAATGTGGTAGTTCAGGTAATTCCACTGGCCCGCACCTGCATTACGAGGTACGCTTTCTCGGGCGAGCACTCAACCCTCAATACTTGATGGAGTGGACGCCAGAAAACTTCAATTATGTATTTGAAAAAGAGAAAAAAGTGAAATGGGGCCCTTTAGTTCAATTGATTGATAATGTCGTGCGTCTGCAAGTCAATTTAACCAACTCCCCCTATCGCGACACCAGTATCAATACAGTATCAAGTGAAGATACCAGCAATACTGCGACTAACTGATTTATCTCTCGACAAAAAAAGAGCAGCGTAAGCTGCTCTTTTCGTTTCGGGCTCCACACTGATAGATAACCCGCGATTAACCGCGATGAATATTATCATTCGCCTGTTTGAGTAAGTTTTGGCTCTCATTCATAAATTGTTGTGAATAATCACCAAACCACTCACTCACCTGCTCAAAGCTTTCGACAAATTTGGCTTTATCGTTGCTATCCAAAATCGCAAGTGCTTCACCGAAGCGTTGGTGGAATCGCTTAATCATGTCGATGTTTTCTTGCGATGAGAGAATAATGTCACCGTAGAGGTTTGGATCCTGACCAAACAGACGCCCTACCATCGCCAACTCTAGGCGGTAGATTGGTGAGCTCAACTTTAACAGTTGCTCAATGTTCGGGTTCTCTTTGCTTAGATGCATGCCGTAAGCAAATGAGGTAAAGTGACGCAGCGCTTGGATTAACGTCATGCCATGATCGTGCTCTTGCGCATCAATCTGACACAAGCTCGCGCCCCAAATACCAAACTGTTGCAGCAACCATTGGTATTGATCATTTCCACGGCCATCACAGTACACAATAACCTGCTTGGCAAGGCTCGGAACATCTGGGCCAAACATTGGGTGCAAACCAACCACCGGTCCTTGGTGCACATTCAACATTGCTTGCAGTGGCTTAGATTTGATAGAAGTCAGGTCACACAGAATGCAGTCTTGTGGCAGATTACCTAGCTTTTCAATCACACCTTCTGTTAGGTGAATTGGCACAGTAACCACCACCAGGCCCGCATCTTTTAGGATGTCATCCGCACGATCCCAGTCTTTGCTACCAAGCACTTTGACTTGATAACCAGATAGCTTGAACATACGTCCAAACAGGCCGCCTAACTGGCCATTACCACCAATAATGACCACTGAGCGTAATTCAGGGTTCAAACACTTAAAACCGGAGTCTTTTTCACTGGCATAAGACTCACGCATGGTACGACGCAGAATATCTTCAATAAGCTGTGGAGGAATTCCCATTTTCTCAGCTTCTGCTCGGCGAGAAGCCAGCATCGCCGCTTCACGATCAGGGGCATAAATAGGCAAACCATGTTCGCTTTTTACTTCCCCAACTTTCTCTACGAGCGCCAAACGCTGAGCTAATAGCTCCAACATTTGCTTGTCGACTGCATCAATCTGATCGCGTAATGCGTTAAGTTCAACTGCCATTGATGTTCCTTAAATCCTGTATTAATTAGCCTTTAGACGATTTTCTAAGAAAGGCACTAGCTCTTCATGTGCATGACGTAATAGTGCCTCAGTTGAATCCCAATTGATACATGCGTCAGTGATAGATACACCGTATTTCATCTCTTCAAGAGCTAAGTCAGAAGATTGATTTCCTTCATTGATATGGCTTTCAATCATAAGGCCGATAATGGACTTATTACCTTCACGGATTTGGTGAATAACATCTTCTGCGACTAATGGCTGGCGACGGTAATCTTTACGTGAGTTAGCGTGACTACAATCCACCATTAATGATGCATCAAGGCCAGATTTCGCCATTTCTTGCTCACACTCAGTAACTGACACTGAGTCGTAGTTAGTTTGCTTGCCGCCACGTAAGATCACATGCCCATTAGCATTACCCTGAGTGGTCAATAGCGCTACTTGTCCCTCACGGTTAATTCCCATAAAACGGTGGCTAGAAGACGCAGCTTGCATCGCATTGATTGCGGTTGCCAAACTGCCATCCGTGCCATTTTTAAAACCGATTGGCATAGACAGGCCACTTGCCATTTCACGGTGAGTTTGTGACTCTGTAGTACGTGCGCCGATCGCAGCCCAACTAAAAGTATCCGCCAAGTATTGTGGGCTAATTGGGTCCAGAGCTTCAGTCGCGAGCGGGATTTCCATCTCTGCCAATTCCACTAGCAGTTCGCGTCCAACATGCAGACCATGTTCAATATCGAAGCTGCCATCGAGGTGCGGATCGTTAATCAGCCCTTTCCAGCCGACCGTGGTGCGTGGTTTTTCAAAGTAAACACGCATAACAATATACAGTTGGTCACTTAGTTGTTCAGAGAGCGCTTTAAGACGTTTTGCGTAATCCTTCGCCGCTTCCACGTCGTGGATAGAACATGGACCACATACAACCAGCAGGCGATGATCCTTTTTATGAATAATATTAGCGATAGTTTGGCGAGACTCTTGAATAAAGCGGCGCGCTTTTTCACTCAAAGGAAGCTTGGTTTTTAGCTCCTCTGGGGTAATAAGAACCTGCTCTTCGCTAATATTAATATTGCTCAACTCACTTTTCTGCATAACTCTAACCTGTATATTTATTTTTACACCCAACCAAATCCTTGGTGAGACAACTAAGCTTTAACGACAAGATAACAGGCTAAAAAAGAAAAACAAGCGTACACAATAAAAAACATTTGATGTAAATTATTATTTACAGTCAAATAAAAAGCCAAAGTATAATTAACTTTGGCTTCTAATCGGTGTTTTGAATCGTTTACAAGAGGTTTAGCTGGTCAAGCGTTTCATCGCTTCACTCGCCGCTTTCCACTCTTGAGATAACTTGAGATCGCTTAGAGAAAACGACTGTTTTTTCAGTAACGCATCCGCCAGTGGCACTGTTGATACTGGCAAGTTATCCAACACCTCAATGTGTGCTTCACGCTTATTACACATCAATAGCATATCGCAACCGGCTTTCAAGGCTTGAACCCCACGCTCGGCAGGACTACCCATGATTGCAGCGCCTTCCATCGTCAGATCATCGGAGAAAACCAAGCCTTTAAAACCGAGTTGCTGTCGCAAAACTTGTTTCAACCAGTATTCTGAACCACTCGCAGGCTGAGAGTCGTAGTTCGGAAAAATCACGTGAGCAGGCATCATGGCATCTAAAATACCGGCATCAATTTGCGCTTTAAAGATAGCCATGTCTTGTTCAAAAATGTCGCTGCGCTTGTCGTATGGCGTTTCTAAGTGTGAGTCAGCAATCACACCACCGTGACCCGGGAAGTGTTTGCCTGTTGTTGCCATTCCAACACTCTTCATGCCCTGCATGTAAGCGGTGCTAAATCGAAGAATGGTATCGGCATCTTCGCCAAATGCTCGGTTACCGATCGCTTTACATTGATGACCTTTATCGAGCACGGGTGCAAAGCTTAAATCAATGTCGTGTGCTATCAACTCCGCTGCCATTAGCCAACCGCCCATACGTGCTAGCTCTTCGCCATTTTGATGTTTGGCGTATTCTTCGGCTGCAGGGATCAACGAGAAACCTTCACGGAAGCGTTGTACTCGCCCCCCTTCTTGATCCACACCGATCAAAATCGGGCGCTTGGCAGCCTTGCGGATTGATTGAGTAAGTGCTTGAAGCTGTTCACTATCATGATAGTTGCGAGCAAATAGAATTAAGCCACCAACCGTAGGATGTTCCAGAATTTCTTTGTCTTCAGCGGTCAGTTCATAACCCGCGACGTCAACCCATAACGGTCCCATGTTTTCTCCTCAAAATCGGTTGAATATCTCGTATTCGATGAGGTTATTCGCTTCAGATTTGCTTTACAATAAGTGAAGGAAGAATTGACGAGATCGGCTATGAAATTTAACGAACTGTACATTGGTGTGATGTCTGGAACGAGTATGGACGGCGTTGATACCGCTCTGGTTGAAATAAGTGATGAGCACGTTCGTCTGGTTGCGCACGACGATTACCCAATGCCAACTGCACTGAAAGAAATGCTGTTATCTGTTTGTACCGGTCAAGCCACAAATTTAAAAGCCATAGGTGAATTGGATCACCAACTTGGCCACCTCTTCGCTGACGCCGTTTTACAACTGCTCAATAAGTCTGGTTACGTCGAGGAACAAATTCGTGCGATTGGTAATCACGGTCAAACGGTATTCCACCAACCTACTGGAGAGTTACCCTTTACCACTCAGTTGGGTGATGCCAACATCATCGCAGTGAAAACAGGGATTGATACGGTTGCAGATTTTCGACGTAAAGATATGGCGCTAGGTGGTCAAGGTGCACCACTGGTTCCCGCTTTTCATAAAAGTATCTTTGCCATGCAAGATTCCACTACCGTGGTGCTGAACATCGGTGGCATAGCCAACATCTCTGTACTGCATCCCGAGCAACCAGTCATTGGCTATGACACTGGTCCGGGCAACATGTTGATGGACGCGTGGTGTGCGCTGCACACTGGGCAAAGCTTCGACAAAGATGCACAATTTGCACTGAAAGGAACGGTAAACGCTACTTTGTTGACTCAATTACTTAAAGAAGCTTACCTCGCCATGCCAGCACCTAAAAGTACCGGGCGAGAACTGTTCAATATTGACTGGCTGCATCAGCAACTGGCTCATTACAATTTACCAACCGAAGACGTACAGCGTACACTCTGCGAATATTCTGCGATTACCATTGCCAACGAAGTCGACAAGTTTTCTCATGGCATCACGCCTCAACTATTGGTCTGTGGCGGTGGAGCAAGAAACCCACTTTTAATGCAGCGATTGACTAAGTTATTGCCACAATGGCACGTTGCGACAACGGCAGAAAAAGGCGTTGATGGTGACTACATGGAAGCCATGGCATTTGCTTGGCTTGCGCAGCGCTATATTCATAGCCTCCCTAGCAATTTACCGGAAGTCACAGGGGCAAGTCGTCTCGCTTCACTGGGTGTACTCTATTCAAAAAATTAATCACGAAGGCTTAAATTACTATGACAAATGACGCGCTTATTGCGGCTCTTTCTCACCTTGTCTCTGAAGGTCGAAATCCTGAAACAATGGATATCGATCTTCTTCCTTCATTCGATATTGTGCAGCGTTTAAACCAACAAGATAAACTTGTCCCAATTGCGGTCGAGAAAGTGCTACCAGAGATCGCTCAAGCCGTTGATAAGATCACGGAAGCATTTAAGATCGGAGGTCGGTTGTTTTACATCGGTGCGGGCACCAGTGGTCGGCTCGGCGTCTTGGACGCTTCAGAATGCCCACCAACTTTTGGCACGGATCCAGAGATGGTCGTTGGTATTATTGCGGGTGGAAAAGAGGCAATGTTCCGCGCGAAAGAGGGGGCAGAGGACGACCCTGCACTAGGCGAGCAAGATCTTAAAGAGAATGCGCTAACACAACGCGATGTCGTCGTTGGTATTGCGGCAAGTGGACGGACACCGTACGTGATTGGTGGCTTAGAGTATGCGAACGAACTTGGTGCCACCACTGTAGCACTATCTTGTAACCCTGACTCTCCGATTGCAGATATTGCCGATATTGCGATCAGCCCCGTTGTTGGACCTGAAGCGTTAACGGGATCCACTCGCTTAAAATCAGGGACGGCGCAAAAGCTCGTCCTGAACATGCTCACTACTGCAAGCATGATTCGCCTAGGCAAAAGTTATCAGAACTTGATGGTAGATGTGAAAGCGACAAATGCAAAGCTAGTTGCAAGAGCGGCTCGTATTGTTATGCAAGCAACAGATTGTACTAACCAAGAGGCTAAAACTGCGCTCAAAGAAACAGACTACGACGCCAAGTTAGCTATTTTGATGATTTTAACCGGGCTGGATAAAGAAAGCGCGACTGAGCAACTGAAAGCCAAACAAGGATATTTAAGAAAAGTCGTGATCGATCAAGCGAATCAATCTTAATCAATAAAGCGCCTCACTTATTTAAAAGTCAGGCGCCTTTTATGGCTTAATTTAGTAGTTCAATCGTTCAATGTGAGTAATACCGACTTTACCTTCAAGGTCGCTGAACATATGAACCATTGCTGGGTATGGTTGTGCTCCAGGGTAGACAACTTCTGCATTACAGAAAAACGCATAGTTTTGTCCGGCTACGACTTGAGTAGCCACAACCAAAGGGGAATATTTGACGCCGACAACCCCCTCGATACCTTTAGCAAATACTTCTTTATCCTCTGCTTTGAGTTCATTAAATGGACTCCAGCCACCAGCCATTTGCGTTGACATAATGTGATTCCTTTTTTCTGTACTCACTATTAAGCAATATGAACATAGTTTAATAATGGGAATTTTGCCACAATTATGTTTTGCGGACGGTATCACAACGGCTTTATTGACTATTAATTTGAGTACTCATTCCAGCCACGCTGCCATTCCATACGGAATTTTTGTGCTTGCTCAGTACCCTCACAAACCCCTTCATAATACTGACCAGATAGCCCCATTTGATACGCAAAAGCAGGGTTGCAGTATTCACGTAGCCCCTCTAAATAACCTTGGTCGTAATCACTTTGCTTAACGCTACCCAACTCACGCAGCTCGCTCATCGTGCGTGATGTATGTCCGGCTACACCATCTTGATATCCGATCTGATGCCAATCTCCTGACTCGGCAAGATCTTCAGTCGTTGCAGCGCATCCTGCAAGTAAAGCCAGCGCCAAACCTAACGTTGCCTTTTTCATGGTTCTTCCTTAAGTAATTGTTTTCAAAAATAAGCTTACCACTAATTATTGGCGTTTGCCGCTTAGCTTGCAGATTAAGCCACTGACGCCTCGAATCAACCGCTCACTACTGCAATCAACCGTTCGCCAATTTTAAAAACCGCTCAAGCAGTATATCGACCACTCAGTGCTCTATTCGACCACTCATCTACTAACCGAATGCATTTAACACAAGTGACGCATAACATGCATCCTGAGATTAAAAAATTACCCTACCCAACTAAGACCAAGGACAATTGCTATGATGTGGTTTCTAACCTGTGTCGCAGCCCTAATCGGCGGATACTTCATCTACGGCGCTTTCGTCGAGAAGATTTTCGGCATCAATGAAAAACGCCAAACGCCTGCTCACACCAAATCGGACGGTGTTGACTTCGTTCCAATGTCAACAAAGAAAGTTTATCTAGTTCAGCTACTTAACATCGCTGGTGTTGGTCCAATTTTCGGCCCAATCATGGGTGCACTATACGGTCCAGCGGCAATGCTTTGGATTGTTGTCGGTTGTATTTTTGCTGGCGCAGTACACGATTACTTCTCTGGCATGCTTTCAGTGCGTAACGGCGGCGCATCTGTACCTACTATCACAGGTCGCTACCTAGGTAATGGCGCAAAACACTTTATGAATATTTTTGCCATTGTCCTACTGCTTCTTGTTGGCGTAGTGTTCGTTTCTGCTCCTGCAGGCATGATTACTAACCTCATCAATGATCAAACAAGCTTGAGCGTAAGCATGACTACAATGGTTATCGCTATCTTCGCTTACTACATCATTGCGACGATTGTTCCTGTCGATAAAATCATTGGCCGCTTCTACCCACTGTTTGGCGCTCTACTTATCTTTATGTCTGTTGGTCTAATGACAGCCGTTGCGTTTTCTAGCGAACATACAGTAATGGGTGACTTCCAAGTTTCAGACATGTTCTCGAACCTTAACCCAAATGATATGCCACTATGGCCAGCACTGTTCATCACTATCGCATGTGGCGCGATCTCTGGCTTCCACGCGACTCAGTCTCCACTGATGGCGCGTTGTATGGAAAACGAGAAAAACGGTCGTTTCGTTTTCTACGGAGCAATGATTGGTGAAGGTGTTATCGCGCTAATCTGGTGTGCTATCGCTCTGTCTTTCTTCGGCTCTCTAGACGCACTATCAGAAGCTGTGAAAAACGGTGGTCCTGGTAACGTGGTATACAGCGCATCATTTGGTCTGCTTGGTGTGTTCGGTGGTATCCTTGCGTTCCTAGGTGTGGTTATCCTACCAATTACGTCTGGCGATACAGCATTCCGTTCAAGCCGTCTGATCCTTGCTGAATACTTCAACATGGAACAAAAGACGCTACGTAACCGCCTACTGATGGCACTTCCACTGTTCGTTATCGGCGGTATCTTAACTCAAGTAGACTTCGGCATTATCTGGCGCTACTTCGGTTTTGCTAACCAAACAACAGCAGTAATGATGCTTTGGACTGCGTCCGCTTACCTACTACGTCACAACAAGCTGCACTGGATTACCACTATCCCTGCTATCTTCATGACCACGGTATGTGTCACGTTCATCTTAAACAACAGCTCGCTAGGTTTTGGCCTGCCAATGCAACTATCAACTATCGTCGGTATTGTGTTTGCCCTAGCTGTGACTGGTTACGTTATCAAAACCTCTAAGGGTAAAGGTGAAACTGAACTGGCTGACGAAGAGAAACCACAAGCCGTATCAGAAACAGCGTAATACTCGTCACATCCGAGTGACTAAGATAAGAGCCTGCCAATTGCAGGCTCTTTTTGTTTTATACCCAAGTCACTTTAAGATTCAGAAAGCACAGCGCAGCATCATTTACTTAGCTGTTCTTATCTCTCTGAGCCAAGCATCTTAAGGTTACTTAGGTATACAATAACAACATTGATTCTAGGTTAGGTTCACTATGGAACTGGTCATCTCCCTTTTACAACAGATGTGTGTGTACTTAGTTTTGGCTTACATGCTAAGTAAAACGCCAATCATCTTACCTTTGCTGAGTATTTCTTCGCGCTTAAGCCACCGCCTAATTTGTTACGTACTTTTCTCTGGCTTTTGTATTCTCGGCACCTATTTCGGTCTGCATATCAACGACGCTATTGCCAATACTCGTGCGATCGGCGCGGTCATGGGCGGGCTGTTTGGTGGCCCAGTGGTGGGTTTCGCCGTCGGATTTACTGGTGGCATCCATCGATACTCTCTTGGTGGCTTTACTGACCTCGCCTGCGCAATTTCAACCACCGCCGAGGGTGTAATTGGTGGCTTGCTCCACGTTTACCTTATCAAGCGAAATAAAGGCGCATTGCTGTTTAATCCAAGCGTCGTATTCAGCGTCACGTTTGTTGCAGAAGTGGTGCAAATGATTTTGCTGCTCGCCGTCGCTAAACCTTTTGATCAAGCCTATGAACTGGTGTCTGCCATTGCAGCACCGATGATCATCGCGAACTCATTTGGTGCGGCATTGTTCATGAGTATCCTGCAAGACAGAAAAGCGATCTTTGAAAAGTTTTCTGCGACGTTTTCGCGTCGAGCACTCACCATTGCTGATCGCTCAGTGGGAATTCTAAGCAACGGCTTCAACACCGAAAACGCTGAGAAAATCGCGCGTATTATTTATGAAGAAACCAAAGTGGGCGCTGTCGCGATTACCGACCAAGAAAAAATCTTGGCGTTTGTGGGCATTGGCGATGATCACCATAAACCGAACACGCCGATTTCATCGCAAAGCACATTAGACTCCATGGAGAAAAACGACATCATTTATCTTGATGGCGCAGAACGTCCATACCAATGTTCCATCGCAAAAGACTGCAAACTTGGCTCCGCGCTGATCATCCCACTGCGTGCGGGAAAAGAGGTCATTGGTACCATTAAGCTCTATGAACCGAAGCGTAAATTGTTCTCTACGGCCAACATGTCAATGGCGGAAGGGATAGCGCAGCTTCTCTCTAGCCAAATCTTGTATGGCGACTACCAACAACAACAAGCCTTACTCGCTCAAGCAGAAATCAAACTGCTTCACGCTCAGGTGAATCCACACTTTTTGTTTAATGCACTCAATACCATTAGTGCGATTACTCGTCGTGATCCTGATAAAGCACGTGAGTTGATCCAAAATTTATCGCACTTTTTCCGTAGCAATTTAAAGCAAAACATTAATACCGTGACGCTAAAAGAAGAGCTAGCGCATGTGAACTCGTACTTGAGCATCGAGAAAGCTCGTTTTACGGACCGCTTAGAGGTTGAAATCGATATTCAGCCTGAATTGCTGGACATCAAATTGCCAAGCTTTACACTCCAGCCTTTGGTTGAGAATGCCATTAAGCACGGCATTTCAAACATGCTTGAAGGTGGTAAAGTTCATATATACAGCGAAGCCCACCCACAAGGTCATTTGATTACTGTCGAAGACAATGCAGGCAGTTTTGAACCGCCAAAAGAAAACCACTCCGGGCTAGGTTTAGAAATTGTCGACAAACGTCTCACTAATCAATTTGGGCGTGATGCATCGCTAAAAATTACGTGCGAGCCACATCAATTTACTAAAATGAGCTTTATCATTCCCCCAAAATCATAAAAGCACTCTGAAGCAATAAAGGTAATGTTGGATGTTAACCGCACTCGTCATTGATGATGAACAGTTTGCTCGTGAAGAGCTGACAGAGTTATTGGATGAAACAGGCCAAGTTGAAGTGGTGGGCAATGCCTCAAACGCGATCCTTGGTCTAAAAAAAATCAATGAGCTCAAACCTGATGTGGTGTTTCTCGATATCCAAATGCCTCAAGTTACTGGGATTGAACTACTTGGAATGCTTGATCCAGAAACCATGCCTTATGTGGTTTTTGTCACGGCTTACGACCAGTATGCAATTCAAGCGTTTGAAGACAACGCCTTTGATTACTTGCTCAAACCTGTCGACCCATGCCGTTTAACCAAAACGGTCAAACGGCTAAATAAAGTCATTAGTCAATCCGCCCTAACTCAACAACTGTCTGCTATTACGCCCGACACTTTAGATCAGATTCCGTGCATCGGGCACAACCGTATCGTCATCATGGCCACCGACACGGTAGAATGTGCATACAGTGACATCAGCGGCGTGCATGTACGCTCCACCAGCCAAGCCGCGAGCACTCAACTAACATTAAAAACGCTAGAAGAGAAAACCCCACTGGTACGCTGTCATCGCCAATACTTAGTCAGTATTAAGGCCATCAGCGAAATCAAATTACTCGAAAACGGATTAGCAGAAATCATCACCAAAACTGGCTTTGAGATACCAGTAAGCCGCCGCTACCTTAAAGTGCTCAAAGAGATGCTGGGCATTAGCCACTAACACAAAAAGTTCACACATCACCGCTGAGTTTCCGCTAGCGTATAAATAAGACGCTCCGAAAAGACGAGGCGATGATGTATAAAGTTTTATTCATATGTAAGCACAATGCTGGACGAAGTGTGCTCGCTGAGTCGATCGCAACCCATATCCTGCCAGCAGATTTTAGTGTCGCCAGCGGTGGGTCTCATCCCACAGGCACAGTTCACCCGGTAGTGCAAAAATATTTAGATGACCACCAACTTCCCATTCCACATATCCACACCCACTCATGGGAAGAGCGAACTCAGTTTCTTCCTGACATCGTGATTATTCTCTGTGACTCTTTACATCAAGAGGCAGCTCCTCAGTGGCTTGCGGGTGGCGTTCGAGTAAACTGGCAAGTCGATGCCTTTCCAACTGAAGGTTCTGATGAAGAGGTGTACGCACATTGCGAAAGGGTTGCTCAGTCGCTTGAGCGAAGAATCACGAAGATGTCCGATATGATTATCGATGGCTTAGGGAAAGACCAAATTCGTGATTACCTAAATGAACTGAGAGAGATGTAAAAAAGGCGACCCACTGGTCGCCTTTTGAATATTCGATAAAAGGAGATTAATCCACTTGCTTGATTTGCAGTTCTTTGGGTACTTCAAAGAACATATTCTCTTCACGACCAAGTACTTCATCGACCGCTTCGGCACCGACGAGTTCTTTGATTCGCTCTAGAATCTGATTAACGAGCTCTTCCGGAGCAGATGCCCCCGCAGTCACGCCGACCTTTGTTTTGCCTTCGAACCACTCAGGTTTGATATCTTCCGGACAGTCAGTTAAGTAGCCTGGTGTCCCTAGCTTTTCAGCTAGCTCTTTAAGGCGTGTAGAGTTTGATGAGTTTTTTGAACCCACAACAACCATCACATCTACGTCACCCGCTAATTCACGTACGGCATCTTGGCGATTTTGTGTCGCGTAACAGATATCGTCTTTACGTGGTCCTTGGATATCTGGGAAGACGCGGCGTAGCTCTTCGATAACATCGGCAGTTTCATCTACAGAAAGTGTCGTTTGGCTTACGTAATGAAGATCAGATGGATCTTTCACGATCGACTTCAGTTTCTCAACATCGGCCGGGGTTTCAACCAAGTACATACCACCGGTTTCACTCGCGTACTGCCCCATTGTGCCTTCGACTTCAGGGTGACCTGCGTGACCAATCAGAACCACTTCCATATTGCGGCGGCTTGCTCGCGCTACTTCCATATGCACTTTGGTTACCAACGGGCAAGTCGCGTCAAATACCGTCAAGTCTCGCTGCTTGGCTTCCTGACGAACCGCCTGCGATACACCATGAGCAGAAAAAATCACAATGTTGTTGTCTGGCACTTCATGCAGCTCTTCAACGAAGACAGCGCCACGTTGTTTTAGCCCTTCAACCACAAAACGGTTATGCACCACCTCATGACGAACATAAATCGGTGGCTGATACATCTCTAGCGCACGCTCTACGATGCTAATCGCACGGTCTACACCAGCACAAAAGCCGCGTGGGTTAGCTAATAGGATTTTCATTTCATTGCTCATGGAAATTATCTTTATTGGGTTCGCTATTCTACTGACAAAATTTCAACTTCGAAAGTCACGTCTTGTCCCGCTAGAGGATGGTTGAAGTCCACAGTGACTGAATCGCCAGCAATCTCTGTAATAATGCCCGGGATTTCCATACCATCAGGACCACTGAACGCCATGATTGTACCCACTTCTACTTCTGCATCACCTACAAACTTAGTGCGATCCATATGGTGTACATGGTCTGGGTTTGGCATGCCAAACGCGTCTTCTGCTTTTAGCTCAATCGCTTTTTGGGCGCCTGTTTCTAAGCCTATTAAGCACTGCTCAAAGTTTTCACTCAAGCTGCCATCACCCATAACAAATTTCGCTGGTTTACCCATGTTATGAGTACTATCCGCAACCGATCCATCTTTCATTTTAATCGTAAAGTGAAGGGTTACTACAGATTCATTGGTTATTGTTGTCACGTTACTGCTTCCTTGTTCTTGGGTTATTACGCTGTCAGCTTGGTCTTTTTATACATTGATATGCTGATTGGCGCTCCAACATAATAAAAAGCGTCGCTCGAATCAACGGGCGACGCTTAGGGTTATTCAACTTTTCACAATATACACTGCCACTACTTAGGCTTTCGTCTCGTCTTTCTTTCGAAAGCCGTCAAGAATAATCATCGCGGCACCAATACAGATCGCCATGTCTGCAAGGTTGAACGCTGGCCAGTGATAATTACCCCAGAAAAAGTCCAAATAATCCACGACAAACCCATGTATTACTCGGTCGAATACGTTACCTACTGCGCCACCAATAATCATGGCATAAGCAATATTATTCCATTTCTCTTTCGCTGGTAGTTTACTCATCCAGTAAGTCAAAAGACCTGTAACGATAAAAGCAATACCTGTAAATAACCAACGTTGCCAGCCCGCTTGATCACTCAAAAAGCTAAAAGCAGCACCATAGTTATGCACGTACAAAAGATTAAAGAATGGCAAAATTTCTATGCGGTTTGCCCAGCCATATCCCATGTTGTTCATTACAACATACTTAATGCCAATATCAGCTAAAAAGATAACCACCGCTAACCATAACCAGCGAATACCAGATTGCTTTAAAGACAGTGCTTTTTCACTCATTACTTTACCTACAAACAGCCCCAGTAAATACTGGGGCTGTTAATTTTAAAAAAAGTTCAGTCGTTCTAGACAATTACGCGAATTTACGTACTTCACCTTCGCCTTCTACGTTAGACACACAACGACCACAGATTTTCTCGTGACCTTCAATTGTGCCTACGTCTGGCGTGTGGTGCCAACAACGATCACACTTCTCGCCTTCAGCTGCTGCTACTTCAACAAACAAGCCTTCGATATCCGTGGCTTGTGCTGCATCAGTCTTCTCACCTAGAGGCTTAACTGTCGCCGCAGAGGTTAGTAGAACAAAGCGCAGTTCATCTTCAAGTTTGTTGATCTTCGCCGCTAAAGCGTCATCAGCAAATAGAGTCACTTCAGCTTGTAGTGCACCACCGATGGTTTTCTCTTTACGCGCATCTTCTAGAAGTTTGTTTACTGCACCACGAACCGCTTGGATCTCAGCCCAGAATTCATTGTTCAGCTCTTCACCTTCAGCAAGGCCGAATAGACCGTCGAACCACTCACCAGTGAATACGAACTTGTCGCGCTCGCCTGGCATTTCGTTCCAAATTTCATCTGCAGTGAACGACATGATAGGCGCCATCCAACGAACAAGCGCTTCAACAATGTAGTAAAGCGCAGTCTGACAGCTACGTTGAGCGTTGCCGCCACGTTTTGCTGTGTACTGACGGTCTTTAATTACGTCTAGGTAGAAAGAGCCCATTTCGATCGAACAGAATTGCATTAGACGCTGAGTCACACCGTGTGTGTTGTACTCTTCGTATGCTTTAACAATCTCTTCTTGTGCTGCTAGCGCACGACCAACTGCCCAGCGATCTAGCGCAACCATCTCTTCAACAGGAACGATGTCTGTTTCAGGGTTGAAGCCGCTTAGGTTAGCAAGGAAGAAACGCGCTGTGTTACGGATACGACGGTAAGCATCTGCGCTACGTTTTAGGATTTCATCAGAAACCGCAACTTCACCAGTGTAGTCTGTTGAAGCAACCCATAGACGAAGAATATCAGCACCTAGCTTGTTAGTTACGTCTTTTGGCGCAACCACGTTACCGATAGATTTAGACATCTTACGACCCTGACCATCAACCACGAAACCGTGTGTCAGTACTTGTTTGTAAGGCGCTTCGTCTTTCATCGCGATAGAAGAAATTAGAGAAGACTGGAACCAACCACGGTGTTGGTCAGAACCTTCTAGGTATAGGTCTGCACTGTTGCCGTTGTACTCTTCACGAGCATCAACAACGGAGAAGTGAGTGACACCTGAATCGAACCATACGTCTAGCGTATCTAGTACTTTTTCGTATTGGTCAGCGTCAGCACCGAGTAGTTCAGCGGCATCTACATCCCACCATGCTTGGATGCCTTTCTCTTCAACCAGCTTAGCGACTTTCTCGATCAACTCTAGCGTGTTTGGATGAAGTTCTGCTGTTTCTTTATGAACAAACAGAGCAATTGGCACACCCCAAGTACGTTGACGAGAGATACACCACTCAGGGCGACCTTCGATCATGCCTTCGATGCGGCTTTGACCCCACTCAGGCATCCACTCTACGTTCTTGATTGACTCTAATGCTTTAGCACGTAGGCCAGCTTGGTCCATAGAAACGAACCATTGAGGTGTAGCACGGAAGATGATTGGAGTCTTATGACGCCAACAGTGTGGGTAGCTGTGCTCGTAAGCGTGGTGGTGTAGTAGTGCACCTTTTTCTTTCAGTACTTCAACTACTGCATCGTTCGCTTTAAATACGTGCTGACCAGCAAATAGCTCTGTATCTGGTAGGTAAACACCGTTTGAGCCAACTGGGTTTGCTACTTCTAGGTTGTACTTGTTACCAACCGCGAAGTCTTCTTGACCGTGACCCGGTGCAGTGTGAACAACACCAGTACCTGAATCAGTCGTAACGTGATCACCAAGGATCGCAGGTACAGTGAAATCGTAGAATGGGTGTTGGAATTGAGAAAGCTCTAGATCCGCACCTTTAGCAAAGCCAAGATTGTGGAAGTGCTCGATACCAGCACGGTCCATTACGTCTTTCGCCAGCTCAGCAGCAACGATGATACGCTCAGCGTTGTCGCCTTCTGTTTGGATAAGTACGTACTCTAGATCATCACGTAGACATACTGCGCGGTTTGCTGGCAGTGTCCAAGGTGTTGTTGTCCAGATAACGATAGACACGTCACCTTGGCCTTCATGACCTTCAGTCAGCTCAAACTTAGACAACAGTGCCGCTTCGTCAGCCGCTTTAAAACGAACGTCGATAGATGGCGATACTTTATCTTTGTATTCGACTTCCGCTTCAGCAAGAGCAGAACCACAGTCTGTACACCAGTGAACAGGTTTGAAACCTTTTAGCAGGTGACCATTGCTTGCGATCTTACCAAGAGCACGAATAATGTTTGCTTCAGTTGCAAAATCCATGGTGCGGTATGGTTTGTCCCACTCACCCATGATACCAAGACGTTTGAAGCTCTCTTTCTGACCTTCAACCTGACCTGCAGCGTATTCGCGACATTTCTCGCGGAATTCTGCTGCCGTCACTTTTTGGCCTGGCTTGCCTACTTTTTTCTCTACCATTAATTCAATAGGTAGACCGTGGCAGTCCCAGCCAGGAATGTAAGGTGCGTCAAAACCTGAAAGTGTTTTGGATTTAATAATAATGTCTTTAAGAATCTTGTTTAGTGCGTGACCAATATGAATGTCACCATTTGCGTAAGGAGGGCCATCGTGCAATACGAATGACTTTTTGCCTTTCTTAGCTTTACGGATTTCACCGTAAAGATCTTCTTTGTACCAACGCTTAAGCATTTCTGGCTCACGATTGGCCAGATTGCCGCGCATTGGAAACCCTGTTTCAGGTAAGTTCAGGGTATCTTTATACTCACTCATCGATTCTTAATTCCGTTATATTGGGCGAAAATTAGACATTATGTTGAACGGTGGAATAAACCGCTCAACGCTTAAGCTGACGCAGCCACACCCTTGCTGCTTCAGCATCCAATTCGATTTGTTGTTTAAGTGCTTCAAACGACTCAAACTTTTGCTCATCTCGAAGTTTATGCAAAAGTTCCACTTCTAGTTGCTTGCCATATAAATTGGCATGAAAGTCGAATAAGTGTACTTCTAACTGCTGGCGAACGCCATTGACAGTCGGTCTTTGACCAATATTAGCGACACCACCAATTGGCTTATTTCCTAAGCCAAGCGCTTGAACAACATAGACTCCAGAGACCGGAGAAACACAGCGTTTCAAAGGAATATTCGCAGTAGGAAAACCTATCGTTCTTCCCAGCTTTCTTCCGTGAGAAACACGACCGCTGATGCTGTAGTTTCTTCCCAGCATCTGTTGAGCGGAATGCAAATCGTCACGCGCCAGCGCTTGACGGATAGCCGTACTGCTGACACGTAATTGTTGTAAACAAAAGCTCTGGGTACTCACGACATCAAAACCGTACTTTTCCCCTGCTTCCTTCAACATGGCAAAGTTGCCAGTTCGGCCTTTGCCAAAGCAGAAATCATCACCAACGACAAGAAACTTAACACCCAAACGCTCGACCAACAAGTCACGGATAAATTCTTCCGCGGTTAAACTTGCAAAATGACGATTGAAATTGACGCAGAGCAAGCGATCAATATCGAGCTTACTCAATTGCACGAACTTATCGCGTAATCGCGTCAACCGTGCAGGTGCCTTGTCTTTGGCAAACAGCTCCATCGGCTGAGGTTCAAAGGTCATCACAACAGAAGGCAATGATAGCCTGTCCGCTTGCTCAGACACTTGCTGCAATACTTGTTGATGGCCTTTATGGACACCATCGAAATTGCCAATAGTCAGCACGCAACCATGATGTCGCGGGGTGATATTGTGAATGCCTCTAATCAGTTCCATTGGATACTGCTTTCTGCCTCTGTTTTTACTTTACACTGTGTGAAACTGACGGATTATATACTAATCACCCTTAGTCTGTCCCAGCTTTTAGGTCTTTTAAGCGTGCACCAGTTAAAAATAGAACCACTAGGTAAACCACGGCTCCTAGAGCGATCAACATTCCTAGTACACCGCTGCGGTGAGCAAAGCTCCAATCGAGCCACACTGACATGTCTTCCAATTGCCATAAGATCGCAGCCACCATCGCCGCACCTGCAATAACCAAACGTATAATAAAGAAGACGGTTCGTTTGGTGATTTGGTATACCCCTGCGATATGTAGACCACGATACAGCAATGCCATATTCACAAACGCCGAAAGTGCCGTCGCGATAGCCAAACCAACGTAACCATAAAAGTACGCAAAAATTGCGTTAAATACCATGTTGGTCACCATCGCAATGATGCCGTACTTTACTGGCGTTTTAGTATCTTGACGCGAGTAATAACCTGGCGCGAGCACCTTAATCAGCATGAAGTTCAACAAACCTGAAGCGTAGGCAAAAAGCGACAATGATGCTTGATGTACGTCTTGAGGAGAAAATTCACCTCGCATAAACAGAACCATGAGCATAGGTTTTGCCAGTACCATCAGACCAAGCATTGCAGGAAGGCCAAGCAAGATCACCATGCGCACCCCCCAATCCATGGTTTGCGCGAAGCCTTCACTTTGTGCGTCAACGTGCTTACGTGAAAGCGCGGGTAAAATCACAGTCGCAATCGCAATACCAAACAAGCCTAAAGGAAATTCCAATAAACGGTCTGAGTAATACAGCCAGCTGATCGAACCGGTTTGCAAAAAACTGGCGATGAACGTATCAAACAACAGGTTAATCTGACTGACCGATACGCCAAATAAAGCGGGGATCATCAAAGTACGGATTTTCACTACACCCGGATCGCGCCAGCCCCATTTTGGCTTAACCATGACGCCTGCTTTAATAAGGAAGGGAATTTGGAATAAGAACTGGACCAAACCACCTAAGAAAACACCAATAGAAAGCCCTATTTCTGGCATTTCCATTTGCGGCGAGATAAACCACGCCGCCAAAATAATCATCACATTGAGGAAAACAGGGGTAAAGGAGGAGACCGCAAATTTACCTAATGTATTGAGGATAGCGCCCGATAGAGCGACAAAGGTAATGAACCATAAATAGGGAAAGGTGATTTTGAGCATCACGCTAGCAAGCTCAAACTTTGCTGCAGCCGGGCCACCATGCATCCAGTCAAGGAACCAACCAAAACCAAACACTGCAGTGACCACGCCGGAGCCTAGGACACCTAAAATGGTAACAATCGAGACTATCACCCCTAACGTACCCGCAGCTCTAGCAATCAGTTCCCGAGTTTTGTCCATGTCACCTTGAGCATGACTTTCCGTTAAAACAGGTACAAACGCTTGGGAAAAAGCTCCTTCAGCAAACAAACGTCGTAAAAAGTTAGGGATTTTATTGGCGAAGAAAAAGACGTCTGCGCTTGCTCCTGCCCCCATTAAATTTGCCACTACAACATCACGAACTAGGCCAAGAACGCGGGAAATAAATGTCATAGCACTGACGATCATGCCAGACTTGAGTAGTCGTTTACTCACTGTAACCTCGGAATATCACCATAAGACAGCTAACCCTATACTGTTTCTCTGACAGGTGCTGTAAATAGACGTCAAAAATCTATCCGCGGGTTGTAAGGAATAAGTGTGCCTTTCGCGGATAATTATTAGCATTGGTATAAAAATGCTGTTAGAATCCCCGCCATCTTAACCGCGATAACCTCTCTTACCAAAATTTGTTTTGGCTTAGATCGGTTTTTGCACAAATCATTTGACATTTAAGCGCAAATGAGGGATATTCCTCGCCCTTAAATTGTCACAGAACTAAGTTTTTGGGAGTTAGACCCTTGGCAAATAGTAAATCTGCTAAGAAGCGCGCTATCCAAGCTGAGAAACGTCGTCAGCACAATGCTAGCCGTCGCTCAATGATGCGTACTTACATGAAGAAAACTGTTGCTGCTATCGAAGCAGGCGACAAAGAAGCTGCAACTGCTGCATTCGCTGTAGTTACACCTATCCTAGACCGCATGGCAACTAAAGGCCTTATTCACAAGAATAAAGCAGCTCGCCATAAGTCTCGTTTCGCTGCACAAATCAAAGCTCTTTAATAGAGCCCTGATTTTACAGTGAAGAAAAAACCGACCTTGTGTCGGTTTTTTTATATCTACAAAATTTTCTTAATAAAAAAGCTGGCAATGCCAGCTTTTCTTTTTCTGCACGCCTATTCAAAGGCATCAGCTTATTTACCTTATAAAGCTCAAACTGGAAAGCACCAATAAAACACTTGAGAACAAAGCAAATTGGTCGATGCGCAGCAACTCTACCATCAAAAGTTTAACGCCACTCTCAAATATTCCAACGAGTTAGACTCACAGCCTAAAATGAACGATATATTAGGTATATGTAATTAACGCTAAGCGCTTTCAGCACAATAAAGACTATGCAGTGTTTTTATTAACGCTTTCACTTCATCACTCTTTAATGTGTAGTACACGGTTTGTGCTTCTTTCCTTGTCGTGACTAGCTCATCACGGCGAAGCCAAGCAAGATGCTGAGATAATGCCGACTGGCTTAGCTCTAACTTTGCACACAGCTCTCCCACGGACAGCTCTTGGTTATGCAGCATACAAAGGATTTGTAGGCGTCTCTCGTTTGCCATCGCTTTGAGCAACACGACGGCTTTTGCGGAGTTCTGCTCCATTTCTTGTAGATTCATGTGTTGGACCTCTAGCTACAACTTACTTATTCCAACCCTGGCCAGCTTGTTGTGTTGCACTGATTTATATATCTAAGAAAATCAAGATACACTTCCAGAGTCTTCATTATTAGAACCTCTAATTTAGTTGTTAGTGATACACCAATATTATCCACCAAAGTGGAGAATTGATGCGCCATCAATAATTAATAGTTTTGCTCACTAAAACAAGTATCTTGAGTTACTTAGGTATTATTTAGAATTATATTTTTATTGATAGTAATCTATTTATTTGCGCAACGATACGGGTTTACTCAAACATTTGACTGAAATCAGCATCACAAACATTTTTTACCGCTGGGTGTTGGATCATTCGTTCCGCAAAAATCACGTAGTACTCTTCTTTTAACCCATCGACATGACCAATTAGCTGTAGATTTCGGTCGTCCTCAATCTCCGACATGTATACGGTCGGCGCTAAGAAAATCACATCATCGTGATACCGTGCGAAAGCCTTCATCAACGCAACATCATCAAATTCTCCCAACACATTAGGCTGAAGACCTTGACGATCAAACCACTGAATAACCTTACGCCCCATTGCTGTTCGGCTTGCAGGAATCAAAAGCTTTTTCTGTTCCAGAATCTCAGGGAAACGCACATTTTCAATTTCAGAAGAGGCGAAAAAGCTCATGCTGCTCTCACCTAGCTTTTTGCTATAAAGGCCAGGGCTTTGAGTTGAGTCAACGGGACAATCCGAGAGGATCATATCCAGCTTGTGCTGAGACAGTCGTTCAAGTAGCAATTCGTGGGTTGACTCATAACAGCGTAAATGAATACTGTTATCTTCCGGGACAGTCGTCATTAGTACTTTACTGACCAAGCGCTTAGATAACGCATCGGCTACGCCAACTTCAAACAGAATGTTCGAGTGCTGACTGTAATTGACGATATCTAACATCTCATAACTCAAACCAAACATTCGGTCGGCGTACTTAAAAACAAGTTGCCCTAACTCAGTTGGCTCAACTGTACGACCATTTCGTTTGGTTAACTTTCCTTTCATGCGTTCTTCAAGCGCTTTAATCTGCCCTGTCACGGTTTGCGGTGTTAGGAAAAGCGCATCGGCCGCTTTAGTTACAGAGCCCTGTTTGCACACCATCCAGAAATAATATAGATGGTTGTAGTTTAGATGTGACATGATCAAGTCCCGAAAAGAAAGTGATGCTTTTTATACCAAATGTGACAGAGACAAACAATAAACTCGACAAAACCATACAATACATTACAAAAACATAAGTTTTACCGAATATATAAAATTAATACTGTCATAAAAGTTGAACTGAGGCGCATTTTCTTTCTAAAGAAAACGCAATAACCACACAAAACGAAAGCCAAATTTATTCATTAAATTCAAACAGTTAAAAACCTTCATTTTTCCCTACTCACACCACTATCAAAAAGAACAATAAAAATTACTCACAGCAAGAAATCTGTAATATTACTGAAATATTTGTTCTCTAACATCGCCCGCAGTTTCAACTACAGACCGAAAAATGAACTGAAAGGTCAACGGAGAAAATTATGATGAACCAAGCTACTTCAACAGTGGCGCCAATTTCGAGCACTGCTCGTTGGTTACGCTGGGCTAACTTGGCATTCATGTTGTATCTGCTTCTTCTAGCAGTATCTATGGTTGGTAGTGGCTTCAAATGGGCAACTGGCGATCAAGCTAAGGTGCTATTTGAGTTTGCCGCTCACCCTGTTGCAGGTCTAATGATCGGCTTGGTGGCAACAGCCTTAATTCAGTCCTCAAGTACTGTAACGTCTATTATTGTAGGTTTGGTTGCAGGTGGCTTACCAGTAGAAACCGCGATTCCAATGGTGATGGGTGCCAATATTGGTACCACAGTGACCAATACGCTTGTTTCTCTTGGTCACGTACGTTGTAAAGAAGAGTTCAAACGTGCATTTGCAAGCGCAACTATTCACGACTTCTTCAACTTACTTGCTGTTGCTATTTTCCTTCCGTTGGAAATGATGTTCGGCATTTTAGAGAAAGTTTCTCATTGGCTTGTTTCTCCACTACTTGCTACTGGCGATATGAGCATTAAAGGCTTCAACTTCATTAAGCCAATAACAAAACCAGTTGTGGGTGCAATCAAAGAGCCACTTTCAACATTCGGTGATACTGTTGGTGGCATCATGCTTATCGTTTTGGGTATTGCGACAATCTTCGTTGCAATTACGGTAATGGGTAAGCTAATGAAGAGCCTAATGGTTGGCCGCGCACGTGAAATTTTGAAAAACGCGATTGGTCGTGGCCCTATTCACGGTATTGTATCGGGTTCAATCGTGACTGTGTTGGTACAATCTTCATCAACAACAACTAGCTTGATGGTTCCACTTGTGGGTACAGGCGTTCTTAAAGTTCGTGATATTTACCCATTCACGCTAGGTGCAAACATTGGTACTTGTATTACGGCGCTACTAGCAGCAACAGCCGTATCGGGTGAGTTTGCGGTATTCGCGCTTCAAATCGCTCTGGTACACCTAGTATTTAATATCATGGCAACGCTGTTTATCTTTGGTATTCCGTTCCTACGTGAAATTCCAGTGAAAGGCGCTGAGATGATTTCTGAAATGGCTATCAAGAACAAAGCTGTTGTCGGTGGCTACCTAATGTCTGTATTCGTTATTTTACCAGGCGCGATCTTAGCCCTAACGACATAACAATAACTTACATACCATCGCTTATTGTTTAGGCTCCACATTGTGGGGCCTTTTTTGCGTTAATGACGCTGTTCAAATTCGTTGTCTGGTGATAATTTGAGCCATACCAGCATACTTATGCTGAGCTACCTCATTTGGAGTCGACAACATGACGCAGCTTAATGGCACTATTTCTGATCAGCTACTCGCAATAGACGAAAACCTAACTCAACTGGTTGCTGATATTGATATCCTCAGTAGCGTGAATCCTCTCAATTATGCTCAGGAAAGAGAGCGCTTTATTAAGAACAAATACTCTCAAGAGCCTAACTTCCAATACTCAACTACCAATCTAGATACTCACAGCGCAAAGCGACGTTTGTATGAACTGCCTTTAGAAAATATTCAAGACACCCAATTACAAAAGCTGTACGCGGATGTGATTCAGTCTTACGCAGATAAATTGGATCAAGTGAATACTATCGGTACACAAGAGTTTCTTTATAACTCCTTGCGCTATTACGGAGAGCCGAGCGCCAAAGATATTGCCAACGCCCATTTCATTTTACACCTTCCCACGGAAGAAGAGAGCAAACCGCAGCATGATAGCCGTGCGATAGCACACTTCATGCAAAACTTTGCTCAACGTAATGGATATGAGTGTGAAATACAGGTGTTGGATGGGATGTTAGCAAACGCACTCGTTTCGGGGTCTCGAGTCAAAATTAACCACGCAGCATACATCACGACCGATGAGTTAGAGGCTCTCGCACATCATGAAATGGGTGTACACCTTCTTACTACGCTTAATGGTCGTCAACAACCGCTAAAGGTCCTGAGCTTAGGGTGCCCAGCCAATACCAACACCCAAGAAGGGCTGGCTATATTGTGTGAATATCTGTCAGGACATTTCAGTATCAAACGCCTAAGAACCTTAGCCTTACGAGTCCTGGCGGTAGAGTCGATGATCAAGGAACGAGATTTCCGCCATACGTTCATGCTATTAAAAGAACAGTATAAAACGTCTGACCTTCAAGCATTTACAACGACTGCTCGTGTGTATCGAGGAGGCGGTTTGACGAAGGATTACTTGTACCTCAGAGGGTTCCGAGAGGTGCTCAATGCCTACGATAAACTGGGCAATGACTTTTCATTGTTGCTATGTGGGAAAACAGAACTGAAGTATTTTGAGCTTATTGACTCATTAGTGAGCAAACAAATATTCACCCAACCCAAGTTTATTAGCCCGGCACTGTCTGCACCGAAGCAGACCAACCCTATTCACCGCTATATTGTCAGTGCACTCAAGTAATATCTTCAAAGTACGAAAAAGCAAAAAAGCTCCATTCGGAGCTTTTTTCATATCTTGAAGAACAACACTGGTTACACTGAGAATGGGTAACGAATAGGGTCGTGATGCTCGTATCCTTCAACCCAAAAGTCATCCAGTGTGACCCATGTTTCCAGATCTTCTAGAGATTTAATCTCTGGATTGATGTGGAACGTCGGCGCTTTTAATGGTTCACGCTTCAACTGAACATCACGCATCAGTTCAAGCTGATCTTCATAAATGTGCGCATTCACAATCTTATGAAATGCCTGACCAGGTTTCTTGCCCGTGATTTGCGCCATGATCGCCAAGAACACGTAAACTTGAACCATATTGAAGTTTAAGCCAAGCGGTACATCACACGAACGCTGAGTACTGTTCAGGTAAAGCGTATCATCCAGCAATGAAAAATGGTGGCTATACATGCAAGGACGCAAGCACCCCATGTGGAATTCACCCGGGTTGTAGAAGTTCAAGATTTCACCGCGATCATCAACACCACGCGTTAAGTCATCCACTATCTTGCGTAATTGGTCAACATGCCCGCCATCAGGCTTCGCCCATGCGCGCCCTTGGACGCCGTAGACACGGCCCATGTCGTCTTCACCTTTACGGTATGGATTATTTAACCAAGCATCATTTAGGTTGGCATTGGCATCCCAGGTTTTCGTGCCCAGATTACGAAAATCTTCCGCATTATCGTAACCACGAATGTACCCTAGTAGCTCTGCAACGGCCGCTTTCCAAAAACTTTTACGTGTGGTTACCAACGGAAATTGATTGTTCGCAACATCGTAGGTTAAATCCGCGTTGATTACGGTCAGGCAGCGCTTGCCTGTACGCTCATTTTCAACCCAAACACCTTGGTCAACGATGCGTTGACACAAATCTAAATACTGTTTCACACCAATACCTTACTTCGTCTTTTGTGGTAACTCGTCTTTGTAATGACCACGTTTGTATGCCCAAACCATCATTAGGACACCGATAACCACCATTGGCAGGGATAGAATCTGTCCCATGGAAATAAAGCCACCGAATAAACCCAAATGAGCGTCTGGTTCGCGCACGTACTCAACTAGGAAGCGGAATGTACCATATCCAGCTAAAAATAGCCCTGAAACAGAACCTAGAGGACGAGGTTTCTTGATGAACCAATTCAAGATGAAGAAAAGTACGATACCTTCAAGCGCCATTTCATAAAGCTGCGATGGATGACGCGGCAGTGGGCCGCCATTTGGAAAAACGATCGCCCAAGGCACATCCGTTACTCGGCCCCATAGTTCGCTGTTCATGAAGTTACCCAAACGCCCCATACCTAAACCAAATGGCACAAGCGGCGCGATAAAGTCGGCAACACCGAAGAAAGTTCGCCCGTTTTTGTGTGCATACCAGAACATCGCGGTAATCACACCCAGTAAGCCCCCGTGGAAAGACATACCACCGGTCCACACTTTAAACAGATACAAAGGGTCAGCCAGGAAGAGCTCAAAATTGTAGAAAAGCACGTAGCCTACACGGCCACCAATCACCACGCCAAGGAAGCCTGCGAACAACAAATCAGAAACCTGTTCTCGTGTCCAACCACTTCCCGGCTTATCCGCACGTCGGTTCGCCAACCATAGGGCGAACATAAAGCCCACAAGGTACATCAAACCGTACCAACGAACCGAAACAGGACCAATAGAGATTAAAACCGGATCAATATTGGGAAATTCAATATATCCCTGAGACATAAATCATTCTCTTCTTATCACAACAAAATAAATATACCCAAGTAACCTCTAGATGCTTGGTTCAGCGAGAATGACTTGGGTACAAACTTAGAGCAGCATGGTCGCTGCTACAAACATTAAGAACACCGCGAATATCTTTTTTAATACCGCAGTTGGAAGGTTAGTTGCCAGCTTTGCGCCCACTTTTGTTGTGAGCATCGAGGCCATGGCAATCGCTAATAAAGCGGGAAGATAAACATAGCCAATACTGTATGAAGGTAAGCCTTCCACTTTATAGCCATGTAAGATGAAACCGATCATACCAGAAATAGCAATCACGCAACCACAAACGGAAGATGAACCTACCGCTTTACGCATTTCTATCCCGTGTTTATTTAAAAATGGGACCGACAGTGAACCACCACCAATACCAGCAAGGCTTGATACGACGCCAATCCCCGTGCCATACGCAACGGTCACCGGGCTGCTCGGCATAGGTTTACTGCTCGTAACTTTAATGGAACGGAACATTTGTACTGACAGGCAAAGAACAATGACACCAAATACTTTCGGCAAGTAGTGCGTAGGGATCCACTCAGCAATATTGGCACCGACAAAACCACCTATAACCACACCTGGCATCAACCATTTTACGACGAACATATCGACATTGCCGAGCTTAAGGTGATTCATCGCCGATGAGCCTGACGTGACAATAATACTCGCTAACGAAGTGGCTAGGGCCATGTGCATACTCATTTCTGGAGAGATTCCAGCAAGAGGAAGCAAATACAACAAGGCAGGAACAACAATCAAACCACCACCGATACCGAGTAACCCCGCCATCACACCCACAAAAGCGCCTAGCGCCAACAATAACAAAAATAAAGAGACGGTCACGATTTCCTACTTTTTACCTGCACGGATAAAGCCCGCAAAGCCCTGTTGAATGAAGAAGTCATGCATCATTTGATGGATGTCCTCCCCGTAGGATTTTGTCATTGCTTGCTCCGCTAATTTTTCTAATTCTTCTTGTTGACTATGACGAATCAAATATTTCACCTTAGCCACGTTGGAGGTGTTCATACTCAAACTGGTATACCCTAACCCAAGTAAGAGAAGAGCGCCAAATGGATCACCCGCTAGCTCACCACAAATACACACGGGCACCTGATATTTATCACACACCTCATGGATTTGCTTAAGCGCTAACAGTACCGCAGGATGCATAGATTCATAGACATCCGCTACGCGCGAATTGTTCCTATCTACCGCTAATAAATACTGAGTTAAATCGTTTGTCCCGACAGAAACAAAATCAACACGGTGAGCAATCGTTGGCAATAAATACACCATTGATGGCACTTCGATCATGACCCCAACTTGTGGGAACTGAATTCTATCATCAAGCAACACGGCTTCGCTGTGAGCTTGATTAATCAAGCTAATGGCATCGTCTAGCTCTTTTACCCCTGACACCATTGGCAATAAGATACTTAAGTTTCCGCTTTCTGCACTCGCTCTTAACATTGCACGCAGCTGGATCAAGAAAATGTCTGGATGATCCAATGTAAAACGAATGCCACGCCAGCCTAGAAACGGATTATCTTCTTCGATGGGCAAATACGGCAAAGGTTTATCACCACCAATATCCAAAGTACGCATCACCACTCGTTGATTCGGATAGCTTTTAAGTATTGCTTGGTATTGATGATACTGCTCATCTTCCGACGGAAAGTGATGCTGAAGTAAAAATGCAATCTCAGTTCGGTACAACCCAACACCATCAACACCTGTATTGATGGCAATATTACTGTCTGCACTGAGTCCCGCGTTCAGCATAATTTCGATATGGTGATTATCTTGCGTAACCGCAGGGAGTGCGAGGTCCTTGTTTACCATGGCAAACAATTCAGACTCTTCGCTTACTAAGCTGCGATACTCTCGCAACAACTGGCGGTTTGGCTCTAAGAAGATCTCACCCGTATAGCCGTCGACTATCCCTAGTTTGCCATTGACCACATCCGGGTTAATGTTGGCGCCCATGACAGCGGGAACTCCAAGTGCGCGAGACAAAATAGCCGCATGAGAGTTCGCGCCACCTTCTAGTGACACGACGGCTAACAAAAACTCTTTAGGTACAGACGCGAGCAAGGTGGCTGTGAGTTCATTCGCCACCAAAATAATGGGACGATCAATTGCAGAATTTTCTTGCTCACTGTTATGTAGAAAATAGAGCAGCCTTTGCCCTAACTCTCGGATGTCTTGCGCTCTCTCGCGCATGTAGACATCCGACATTCTGGCAAATCGATTCGAGTATGATTCTACCACTTGGCGTAACGCCCAGTCTGCCCTATCTCCTTTTTCAATCTGCTTCTTCAAATCACCGCGAAGCATCGGGTCATTGAGTAAGTGCGTAAACAGATCGAAGATCGCCAGCGCATCTTTGTTGATTTCACTGTCCAGCTTTTTCCGCATACGGCGAAAATCATTTAACGCTCGCTCTATGGCCACCAGCAATGTCTCGTGCTCACGTTCCTTATCTAACGTGGACGATGGGAAAACATCCGATAAACTCGGTTGGGTATTGTCGAACCAAAACTCTCCAATCGCGACACCAGTAGATGCAGGCAAACCTTTTAATACCGTGGGTTTAGATGCCAACTGCCAATGCCCAAGATTCTGCGCATGCGCAATAAGCACTGCTAGCTGAGCGGACAACGTGACAAGAAACGACTCTTCCATTTCACTGAACAAGCGCGGTGTTTTTTGCTGGATCACCAACACACCTAAAACTTGTTTTCGATGAATGATTGGAGTGGCTAAAAAGGAGTGGTAAATCTGTTCGCCGAGTTGAGGGAAGAATTTAAACTCGGGATGTTTTGAGGCTTCGGCAAGGTTGAGTGGCTCTGCGCTTCGTTTAACCAACCCAACCAAGCCTTCATTGAAGTTGATATGAATACTATCACCTTCAAAAATAAGGCCTTGAGTTGCCATTAACTCAAGGCGCTGCATTTCTTCATTAGCAAGATAGATAGTACAGCACTCAGTGCGAAGGGCAGCACAAGTCTCTTTCACCAATATATCGAGTGCCAGATGCACATCATCGACCCTGGAGACTTTCTCAACTATTTCCCTTAGCTGACTGAGCATGATTATCCTCTACGTTGCTTTTTTCTTTTCCCTTTCGCTTTTCTCTCTCGAAAAGGCATGGCTAAGGATGCAAACTCTTTCATCGCTCGTCGATAAACATCTCGCTTGAAAGAAACAACTTGCCTAACTGGATACCAGTAACTCACCCAGCGCCAACCATCAAATTCAGGGGATTTTCCGCGTTGCATATTAATACGAGATTCATCGCATTCTAATCTCAGCAGAAACCATTTCTGTTTTTGGCCGATACAAACAGGCTTGGAGTCCCAACGCACCAATCGCTTTGGTAGCTTATATCTTAACCAATGACGACTTGTTGCAATGATCTTAACGTCTTTTTTCGTTAAACCGACTTCTTCGTATAACTCCCTAAACATGGCTTGTTCAGGGGTTTCACCTTCGTCAATCCCACCTTGTGGAAATTGCCATGAGTGTTGCCCGTATCGTTTAGCCCAGAAGACCTGACCATGGTTATTACATATCACAATACCAACATTAAGTCGGTAACCATCGCCATCTATCACTGGCTAACCTCTATGAATAAATTTTTTATTACCGTGATTTTTCCACATATCCCCATTACTAGCAAACTTACTGATGTGATATGAGCAAGATTTATTACCTTTTCACCATATTTGGATATCTTTTAATCAAATCATACCTTATCAACACAAGAGTGAGACATTGCCCACATTTATTCACCTTTTCTGTGAATAACTTTGTGAAGAATTCAATTAAAATGAATAATTCTGTTCAACCCCATCACAAGCAAAACAAATAAAGAAACAGAAAAACAAACATAAAACATTGATAAAAAAGTCTTTATTTTAAAAAATAGCGATAAATCGATCTTCAGTTTCTTGATGATCTTTTCACCAAACCCAGATCGGTCAAAGATCCACCAACCGGCTATTTATCCACACTCACCTGCTCTTCGTTTAGATGATTACAACAAAATCAACCCTAAAAATGCATTTTAGCCCCTGTTTATTCATACAGACCTCGTCAGGATCTTATCAACACCTCCTCTACCTGTGGATAAGTTATGAATTGATCGTTCTTACACCGCCTCGGTGAAATCTTAAACAGTAGATTTGGCCGGAGTTTGATAAACTATATTTTTTGTAATACCACCTTGTGACTATGAAACCAGAACCACAAACAGAAGCAGAGCTATTGGAACGAGCGCATGATATGGCAGGACTCAGTTTTGCTGAGTTGGCCGCCGAGGCGAATATGATTGTTCCTGAAAACTTAAAACGTGATAAAGGTTGGGTGGGTCAATTACTCGAATGGCACTTGGGCGCTCCGGCTGGCAGTAAACCTCAACAAGATTTCGCAAAACTAGGGATCGAGTTGAAAAGTATTCCGATCAGTTACTCTGGCAAACCTTTAGAAACAACCTTTGTTTCTGTGGCTCCCCTCACTGGTGTTCATGGTCTTACATGGGAAACAAGTCATGTTCGAAACAAGCTATCTCGTGTGCTTTGGGTACCAGTGGAAGGGGAACGAGAAATTCCACTTGCAGAAAGACGTGTTGGTAGCCCACTGATTTGGTCACCAGACGACGAAGAAGAGCGTATTTTACGAAACGACTGGGAAGAGCTAATGGAGATGATCGTCTTGGGGAAATTTGATCAAATTTCCGCCAGACACGGAGAAGCGCTGCATCTTCGCCCTAAAGCCGCGAATGCAAAAGCACTCACCGAAGCATACAGCTCAAATGGCAAGCCGATAAAAACTCTGCCCCGAGGTTTTTACCTCAGAACACAGTTTACTGAACAGATCTTACTCAAGCACTACATCAACACGCAATCTGAGTAATGTTGTTTCCGCCATTTAGTGCGTCACGAGCGATAACTCGATATCACAGTACGAGGCTGCCTCTTCAGTGCCACATTCGTCATACGCATTGTGCAGCCTTAAGTACGCTTTATCTACCCCTAACCTCAGCAGCTCTTCTTTCACCAAATCTAGCGAACCGAAATGTATCGGATCTTCACCGTCTTTAATTGGCTCAAGTTGATGCTTGTACTCCACTGCTAGCAAATAGTCAGAGACATCAGAACACCCAATCACAAATACTTTGGGAGTTTTATAAGTATCTTTATGGGGACCGTGTAACCACATGTCCAATTGATGCTTCTGCATAACGTACCTCCTTCACACGATCATTTAAGTGTAGTTAGGCTATGTATAGCTTTCGAGTTTGGTCTTCCTTTATACGTAAATCATTTGCGATAGCGGTTAAAAATCCCCTATATTGGAATCACTTATTTAGTCGGTAACTCTTCAAGGACGTGATATGCAATACACAAAACTACCGCACTCATCACTTGAGATCAGTAAAATCTGCCTCGGAACCATGACGTTTGGCGAGCAAAATACAGAAAAGGACGCCTTTGAACAGCTCGACTTTGCCCTTGATCATGGGGTGAATTTCATTGATACCGCAGAGATGTACCCTGTACCTCCCAAAGCGGAAACGCAAGGACTCACCGAGCAATACATCGGTAATTGGTTAGCAAAGAGCGGCAAACGTGAAAAAGTTGTGCTGGCAACAAAAGTGGCTGGCCCTCGTGGTGTCCCTCACATCCGAGACAACATGAGCCTTAATCGTCGCCACATCCATACAGCAATTGATGACAGCCTTAACCGCCTGCAAACGGATTATGTCGATTTATACCAATTACATTGGCCTCAACGTCAAACTAACTGCTTTGGTCAACTCAACTACCCATACCCTGACAAACAAGAAGAAGTCACGTTAATTGAAACATTGGAAGCGCTTACAGAATTAGTGAATGCAGGCAAAGTACGCTATATCGGCGTATCAAACGAGACGCCGTGGGGTGTGATGTCGCTACTGCGTTTGGCAGAGAAACACGATTTGCCAAGAATTGTCTCCATTCAAAACCCATATAACTTATTGAACCGCAGCTTCGAAGTTGGCTTGTCTGAAATCAGCCATTACGAAGGCGTTCAGTTACTTGCTTACTCTCCTTTGGCATTTGGCTGCCTGAGTGGTAAATACCTAAACGGGGCAAAACCTGAAGGCGCTCGATGCACTAAGTGGGAGCGTTTTGCGCGCTACTTCACTCCACAAGGTGTTAAAGCGACCGAAGCTTACGTCAATTTAGCCCAAGAGCATGGTTTGGATCCTGCACAAATGGCACTTGCATTTGTCAATCAGCGCCCATTTGTAGCATCTAATATTATCGGCGCGACCAACCTTGACCAATTAAAAGCCAACATCGACAGTATCGATCTAAAACTAAGCGATGAGCTCCTGACTGAGATTCAAGCAATTGGTACAACCTACTCGAATCCATGCCCTTAACAGTAAAGCTCCCCTCAAACGAAAACAGCTGACCTTCAAGGTCAGCTGTTTATCAAATGAAGTATGACTTCATATCGCACGTTAAGCGTGTTGAATGACTCGATAGCAACTCAGTCAGTCCAACACGCTAACGATTACGTCATTATTCGCGACGTTAAAACTCGACGAAGGTGACGAACTCGACGTTCAACTTTTACTGCATCCGGAACATTGGCGCGTGTGGAACGACCATCGCTATCTAAACCAATATCTCTCAATAAATGAACATTCGTCCATGGAACATCATGAGCAGTGCGGCGTATGGTTCGCTGCCATTCCTTTTCTTCGCGTTTAAGGTCTGCTTTCAATAGCAAAGTTGCCAGTTGTAGGTAAATAGAGTGACGCATAATATTTTCTCCGATTATCGATGTATTCGACTGGGAAAAATAGTGCGTAAAATGAACAGAGGTGTTCTGTTGATACTAAGCCGCTACTTTTCCGCAGCCTAGTAATAAATAAGATAGGTTACGGATTAATTTTTATCTTGTGAGCCAGTGGTATTGGTATCATCCGACTTAAGAGTCATCGGAGCGATAGGCATACGATCAGCGCAAGCAGTGGTGTTAACAACGTAATGTTTCATCTTGCGCCTCCTAGCTAAAAATTAATCCGTTTATGAAAGGTATAACTCATTGAGTTACGGTTAAATTGTAAGCTTTGATGAATATATATCAAACACTTTTTGTCTTTTTGATTAAAAACAAACCAATACACCGCAATTCAGTTTCATATACTTTTCTATATAACATATTCACCTAGAGAATATATGAAATTACGGATTTTATAAATCAAACTAAATACAAAACAAAAAGAGCGTCTTTGTAGCCGCTCCTTCACTGATATTCATTCACCAATTTAACTTCAGAAAGAACAAATTACATGGCTTGATCAGAAATCAAATTATGTTTGTTCAGTAGTCGATACATCGTCGCGCGTGAAACACCAAGCTCCTTCGCCGCATTCGAAACTTGACCAGAATGAGATTCCAAAACAACCAGTAACGCGTCACGCTCACTCTTCTCACGAATCGATTTCAAACTACGCTTTGAGTCATTACGCTGAGGCAAATCTAGGTGATGCTCTTCAATCATTACGCTGTCAGACATCAGAACCGCTCGTTTCACTTGGTTCATCAATTCACGTACGTTACCTGGCCAGAAATAACGTGTCAGTGCCTTGAGTGCATCCTCAGAAAAGCTTTTTGCTTGCGAGTTATACTCTTTAGAAAACTCTTGTAAGTAATAGCGCGCTAACAAAGGAATATCGCTCGCGCGCTCTTTTAAGCTCGGGACATTAATGCGTAATACGTTAATGTAGTGATAAAGCTCTTCATTAAAATCTCCGTCAATCAAGGCTTTTTCTACATCTGACGAGTTAGCAGCAAGGATGCGCACATTGACCGCTTTTACACCATCTTTGGTATCAATGGTGCCTTCTTGCAAGAATCTCAGCAGATTCATTTGCTGCTCTTTTGAGATAGTAAGAATGTCATTAAACAGCACCGTACCGCCATCCGCTTGTTCGAGCATGCATGCTTCCATATCTTCATCGGCATTGATACCAAACACTTCCGCCTGGAAACGTTGCTCATTGAGTGCGCGACAGTTAATTGCCATAAACGGTTTATGAGAACGTGAAGAGACTTTGTGGATAGCGCGAGCAACCGCTTCTTTACCTGTACCACTTTCCCCAGAAATCAGAATACTGACGTCCGTCGGACCGATTCTCTTTACTTGATCGCGTAAACGCTTCATCGGGATAGATTCACCGATCAGCCCCATGTCTAAGCTGCTACCAAAACTAGGCCAAACTTTTTTCTCCAACTTGAGCATACCAAGCTGGTGACCAATCGTGCTTAAAAGCTGGGCATCCGGGATTGGCGCAGTGAAAAAGTCGATACAAAAGTTAACAATGAACTGGCATATAGTGTCAGTGCCAAGCTGAGATTCACGAATAAACGCTAACCAACGCACGTGTTTGTGAGAACTGACTAAGTTCGCCAAACCGTTCAAGCTGAATTCGTCATGGCTGAGATCGACAATACCGATACATGGACCAATATCCTCTAACAACGTATTAGCTTTGCGTAAGTCACCCACTTGGTGACACTTCCAGCCCACTTGCTCAAGTACTGATAACCAAGGCTCATAAGTACCGCCAACTACCACAAGCGATCCCGGGATGGAATCCATCTTAAACTGCCCAGCCATTCTCTAACCCTTTTTCATTGTTAATAGAAATTTTGCGCCACAAACCTATCTTTGCGAGCGGGTAACATTATCGAGACTCCGCGCCCCCACGTCTGTCTCAGTATTAAGACTATGCAATAGATTGAGATTTGGCGAATGTTTATTTGCATATCCTATTAAAAAGCAAATGCAACAACTTGAACTTATTTAACTAAAAGGCATAAAAAAACCACCCGAAGGTGGTTTTTTTGATCATCCTGCCAAATTACGCTTGTGGGCGCATTGCTGGGAATAGGATCACGTCACGGATAGTGTGCGTGTTAGTCAGTAGCATAACCAGACGGTCGATACCGATACCTTGGCCTGCCGTTGGTGGTAGGCCGTGCTCTAGTGCAGTGATGTAATCTGCATCGTAGAACATAGCTTCGTCATCACCAGACTCTTTAGCTTCAACCTGTGCTTTAAAGCGCGCGTCTTGATCTTCTGCATCGTTAAGCTCTGAGAAGCCATTCGCCACTTCACGACCGCCGATGAAAAATTCAAAGCGGTCTGTAAAGAACGGGTTGTCATCGCTACGGCGAGCCAATGGAGAGATGTCCGCTGGGTAGCCAGTGATGAACGTTGGCTGCATTAGCTTAGGTTCTGCTGTTTCACCGAAGATTTCTTCTAGAAGCTGACCACATGTCCAGAAGTCTTCTACTTCAACATGTACTGATTTCGCGATAGAAACCATCAGCTCACGGTTTTGTAGATCTTCTTCGGTTAGCGCTTGGATTTGCGCGTGATCTGGGTTGTACTGCTTGATTGCTTCAAACATGCTCATACGAGTGTAAGTGCCACCAAATTCAACCGTTTCATCACCGTAAGGCATTGATGTTGAACCTAGAACTTCTTGCGCTACCGAGCTTAGTAGTTCTTCAGTAAAGTCCATCAGATCTTTGTAATCCGCGTACGCCATGTAGAATTCCATCATAGTGAATTCTGGGTTATGACGTGGAGAAAGACCTTCGTTACGGAAGTTACGGTTAATTTCGAATACGCGATCGAAGCCACCAACCACTAGACGCTTCAGGTACAACTCAGGTGCAATACGTAGGTACATTGGCATGTCTAGCGCGTTGTGATGCGTGATGAATGGGCGTGCACTTGCACCACCAGGGATCACGTGCATCATCGGCGTTTCTACTTCCATGAACTGTTTTGAGATCATGAAGTTACGAATTGCAGACATTACTTTAGAACGTACAATAAATGCTTTACGTGAATCTTCGTTCACAATCAGATCAACGTAACGCTGACGGTAACGCATTTCTTGGTCAGTAAGACCGTGGAACTTCTCAGGAAGTGGACGAAGTGCTTTAGTTAGCAACTCGTATTCTTCCATGTTCACGTATAGGTCACCCTTACCAGATTTGTGCAGCGCACCTTTAACACCGATGATGTCACCGATATCAAGACCTTGGTATTTCTCTTTTAGCTCTTTTTGTACGTCTTTAGCAGCGTAAGCTTGGATACGGCCAGATGTTTCTTGAATTACTAGGAATGGACCACGCTTAGCCATAATACGGCCAGCAATTGCAACCACGTGGTTAAGCTCTTCTAGCTCTTCCTTCGTCTTTTCACCGAACTCTTTTTGAAGGTCGCCCGCTAGTGCGTCACGACGGAAGTCGTTTGGGTGGCCGTTTGCTTTGCAGCTCTTTCGGATTTCATCCAGTTTAGCGCGGCGTTCAGCAATCAGCTTATTTTCTTCTAGTACAGTTTCGTTTTGAACAGCATCAGTCATTTTCGATGTATCCTGTTTTTGTCGGTGAAAAGCTTTATAGGCCTGATTTCAGGCTAGCTTCAATAAATTTGTCCAGATCGCCATCAAGAACCGCTTGAGTATTACGGTTTTCAATGCCCGTACGGAGGTCCTTAATACGTGAGTCATCCAATACGTAAGAACGGATCTGGCTACCCCAGCCAATGTCAGACTTAGCGTCTTCATTAGCTTGTTTTTCCGCGTTTTGCTTTTGCAATTCAAGCTCAAATAGCTTCGCTCGAAGCTGTTTCATTGCCTGATCTTTGTTCTTATGTTGAGAACGGTCATTCTGACACTGAACCACAGTGTTCGTTGGTACGTGCGTAATACGTACCGCAGATTCTGTGGTGTTGACGTGCTGACCACCTGCGCCTGACGCACGGTAAACGTCGATGCGTAGGTCAGAAGGATTAATGTCGATGTCGATGTTTTCATCAATCTCTGGATAGATGAACGCAGACGCAAATGACGTATGGCGACGGCCGCCTGAATCGAACGGAGATTTACGAACAAGACGATGAACGCCCGTTTCAGTGCGCAACCAACCGTACGCATACTCACCAGAGATGCGAACTGTTGCCGACTTAAGACCCGCGACTTCACCTTCAGAGACTTCAATCACTTCAGCTTTGAAGCCCTTCGCCTCTGCCCAGCGTAGGTACATACGCAGCAGCATGTTGGTCCAGTCTTGTGCTTCCGTACCACCAGAGCCAGCTTGCAAATCGATGTAGCAATCTGAACTATCATGGTCACCCGAGAACATACGACGGAATTCAAGCTTTTCTAGCTTCTCTTCCAACTCAGCAAGTTCTGGTTCAATTTCGTCAAATGTTTCTTGATCTTCTTCTTCTACAGCCAGCTCAAGAAGACCTTCTACGTCTTCTACACCTTGCTCTAGTTGATCAATAGTTTCAACAACCGCTTCTAGCGATGCACGCTCTTTACCCAGTGCTTGTGCACGTTCAGGTTCGTTCCATACATCAGGTTGTTCAAGCTCTGCGTTGACTTCTTCTAGACGCTCTTTCTTCGCGTCATAGTCAAAGATACCCCCTCAGGACATTTGTGCGCTGAGACACGTCCTGCAGACGGTTTTTAATTGGATTGATTTCAAACATGTTTACTCAACATTTTAGAATAGAATTTAACCGAGAAATTCTACTGAAAAATGTGACCGAGATACAGGAAAATTTCGGATGAGAAATCAGATTGCGGTTAGAGAGAGCACGGTCATAAAATTTTACACCCTCTTAGGGGCAACCGTACTCTATAAGAAAGGTTAATCTAGATATTACTTAGCTTCGATATGATCGATCATCAATTGCAGTGATTGATTACCACGAAATTCATTCACATCCAATTTGTAAGCTAAACGTACCGTTTTAACTGATGCATCCGGCCAGCGACGCAAATCGATATTAAATGCAATGCCGTCGATCATCACATTGGTAGGGTGACCTTTGTAAAGCGGCTCTAACATCAATTTAAGATGCTTCTCACCCACCAGCTTTTGATGCAACACTTTAAACTCACCATCAAAGATTGGTTCAGGGAAGGCTTGTCCAAAAGGGCCACCAGACCGCAGCTGTTCAGCGACATGCATAGAGAATTCTTCAGGCTTAAGTTCACCATCTGACATGATCACGCCTTTTAGCGCCGCTTCATCGAGTTCCTTTTTTACCACTTCATCAAATAAACGGCTGAAACGTTCGAAATCCTGCTCTTTAATTGTTAAGCCTGCCGCCATCGCGTGACCACCAAATTTGATGATCAAACTTGGGTTTTGCGTGTCGATGAAATCCAACGCATCACGCATGTGTAACCCCGGAATAGAACGACACGAGCCCTTAATTGTCCCTTCTCCGCCATCAGCAAATGCGATGACTGGACGGTGAAACTTCTCTTTGATGCGCGAGGCCAAAATACCAATCACACCTTGGTGCCAATCACGTTGGAACAAGGCTAATCCGTAAGGAAGCTCACTGCCTTCACCAAACTGGAGACGCTCGCAGAAAGCCATCGCTTCTTGCTTCATGCCTTCTTCAATCTCTTTACGAGTTTGGTTCAAACCATCCAGTTCACTTGCCATACGACGAGCGGCGTGAATGTTGTTACACATCAACAGTTCAACACCAAATGACATATCATCAAGGCGACCTGCAGCATTGATACGAGGACCTAAAGCAAAACCAAAATCGGACGCCACCAAACGACGCGCATCGCGCTTCGCGACCTCAATCAATGCTTGAATGCCAGGGCGCGCTTTGCCCGCACGAATACGCTGAAGGCCTTGGTGCACAAGAATGCGGTTGTTTTCATCCAGTGGGACAACGTCGGCGACGGTACCCAGTGCAACAAGGTCAATCAGTTCCATCAACTTAGGCTCTTGCATGCCCTGCTCAGCAAACCAATTGTGTTTTCGCATATGAACGCATAGTGCCATCATGAGATAAAATGCGACCCCGACACCAGCGAGCGCTTTAGACGGAAAATGACAGCTCTCAAGGTTTGGGTTCACCATTGCATCTACATCAGGCAACACTTGTCCCGGTAAATGGTGGTCGGTAACGAGCACGGTAATACCGTTTTCTTTTGCGTAACGCACGCCTTCGATTGATGACACACCGTTATCTACCGTCATGATCATCTCAGCGCCAAGCTCTAATGCTTGGTCAACGACTTCTGGGCTTAACCCATAACCGTCTTCAAAACGATTCGGTACTAGGTAGTCCACATTGTGACTACCAAGCATACGCAGCGCGAGCACCGACAATGCAGAGCTCGTCGCACCATCAGCGTCAAAATCACCGACAACGATGATGCGTTTTTGTTCTTTTATTGCCTGAAACAAAAGCTCGACAGCTTGCTCAATCCCCCCGAGTTTTTGGTAAGAATGCAAACCACGAGCTGACGTTTCTAGTTGCGCAGGATCCGTAATCCCACGGTTGATGTAGATACGTTTGAGAATCGGAGGAATGGAATCAGGAAGAAGGGAAAGATCAGGTTCAGGATGTCGTTGAATTTCTATCATGCTTGAAAAGAGCCGGCGACTTTGCCGGCTCTGCTCCTAAAGGATTATTGTTGCTTTAAACGTTTCAATAGCTCTGCAGGTGGTAGGTAACCGCCAACCATTTCGCCATTCGGTAAGAAGATCGCTGGCGTACCAGAAATTCCCAATTGGCGACCTAGATTGTAATGTGATTGGATGGTTTCTTTACACTGTTTTAAGTCTTTCGCAGGGTTATCAAACGTACGATTCACTTTCGCGTTGTGCATTGCCGACTTTGGATCTTCAGCACACCAAATCGTCGCCATTTGCTCTGCCACTGGGCCAGTAGCACCTTGGCGAGGGTAAGCCATGTAACGCACTGTAATGCCTAGATCGTTATAGCCTTGCATTTGGCTGTGCAGACGCACACAGTAACCACAAGTGATATCAGTAAATACCGTCACTGCATATTTTTCATCGTCGGCTTTGTATTCAATCATGCTATCGGAGAACTGCGCGATTTTCTCCGCATTAAGCGGCGCTTGGCGCTCTGCAATGACATCTTTGTAACTACCATCGTCGTTGATGGCATAAAGCGTACCGGCGATAAAATGGCTACCATCATTTGAAGCAAACAAGATCCCGCCATTAGTTTGGATTTCCAATAAACCAGCAACTTCTGATGGCTGAATATCAACGATAGATAAACCAAGCTTTGAGAACTTAGTTTTTAATGCTGCTTCATCAAAACTGCTTTGCGCAGCTGGTGCCACTTGCTGTGCAGGAGTGTCCGTTTTAGCCTGACTTTCTTCTGCACCACACGCGGTAACAAAAAATGGTAAAGTCAGCAGAGTTAGTCGGCGTAATACGCTCATGAAATTCACCTTAATATAAAATCGTTTTTCCAAGAAGACATGGATGAATCTAACCATTGTTATGCTCTTGGGTGGTGTTGACTGTGGATCTGCTTCAATCGTTCAGTCGCCACGTGAGTATAAATTTGCGTGGTCGATAAGTCACTATGTCCTAATAGCATCTGTACGACCCTGAGATCTGCGCCATAGTTCAATAAATGCGTGGCAAAGGCATGACGCAGTACGTGCGGCGACAACTGTTCAGTGTCAATCCCTGCTATCAAAGCATAGTACTTAATACGGTGCCAAAACGTCTGACGAGTCATTTGCCTTGCGCGTTTGCTAGGAAAAACAATATCAGATGATGTATCACCAAGTAACGCAGGGCGCCCTTGTTGAATAAACGTCTCGATCCAATCTACCGCGTTCTCCCCCATTGGCACTAAGCGCTCTTTACCGCCTTTACCTGTGACACGCACAACACCTTGACGCAAACTTATGTTTTCCATAGTTAAACTGACCAATTCCGTCACACGCAAACCAGTCGCATACAGCAGTTCCAGCATCGCTTTATCCCGCAATTCCACAGGATCATTCGGGTCTGGCGCTTCGAGCAAGGCGTCCACTTGCTCTTCACTAATATCTTTGGGCAAGCGTTGTGGCAGTTTAGGACTGACCAAGAGCGCACTCGGATCATCAGCACGTACTTTCTCACGATGCAGATATTGGAATAAACGGCGAATTGCCGACAACATACGCGCACGGGACGTCTGCTTGTAATCCAAGTCTACAAGGTAGCTTTGGTATTCTTGCAAGCCAGACAAACTAATGAAATCAAGACGGTAGCGATGTTTCTCCATCCACGTGAGCAGTTTCATCAAATCATTTCGATAGGAAGCCAACGTGTTCTCTGATAGCCCACGCTCCATCCACATCGCATCTAAGAATTGCTCAACAAGCGAAAAGTCTTGTTGATTGACAGGCTGTTGTGCCGTCATGAACGCTTCCTTATCTGTTTATATTTACAGTATTTAGATTAAGGCACCTACCGATCCAATACCATAAAAAAATCATCCCGCTTAGGATATTCGCTGCAATCTTCCTCAATTTATGGTTAGAATCTTCCACAACAGCAACACAAATAACGATGAATATAATGAAAATCGGACTCTTTTACGGCTCAACGACCTGCTACACCGAAATGGCAGCAGAGAAAATTCGTACCATTATTGGTGAAGACCTTGTCGACATTCACAATGTGAAAGAGACACCGTTATCACTAATGGCGGACTACGACTTATTACTCCTTGGCATCTCAACTTGGGACTTTGGTGAAATTCAAGAAGATTGGAACGCGATTTGGCAAGACATCGCCACAACACCATTAAAAGGTAAAGTTGTCGCGCTGTTTGGTCTGGGTGACCAAGAAGGCTACGGTGAGTGGTATTTGGACGCGATGGGCTTACTTCACGATGAATTACAAGCAACCGGCGCAACCTTTATCGGTTACTGGCCAAATGAAGGCTACGAATTTGAAGCATCGAAAGCACTGATTGAAGATGGCAGCAAGTTTGTTGGACTAGCGTTAGATGAAGACTCGCAGTACGAACTGAGTGATGAGCGCATCGAAAAATGGTGTGAACAAGTTCTTGTGGAGTTCCACGACACACTTTAATAGTGTGAACGCTTCAAAGATAAAAAATAAAAAGCCCGATGAAGTCATTCATCGGGCTTTTTAATATCTTGATAGTGCGAAGTTATTACGCTGTTTCTTGTGCTAGCTCTGGACGAGGTTTCGCGATGAAGAACATGCACACAATAGCCGCAAATGTTGGAAGCACCCAACCCATGCCCACTTCGAATAGTGGCAACATGTTAAACGCAGAAACATCAACACCCGATACTTTTGCCGCATCAACCAACGCAAACAGCAAAGATACAAGCAGTACCGCGCGGTAAGCAAAACGTGGATTTGGCAGTTTGCTGCGTACAAATGTTAGTGCAACCAACGCAATCGCCACAGGGTACAGCGCAAACAATACTGGCACTGACAGAGAAATCAGTTGTGCAAGGCCGACATTCGCAACCAACGCACAAACAGAACCGTTAATCAGTACCCATTGCTTGTATGACAGTGGCGTTTTCGAGCTGAAGAAGTCTGAACACGCAGAAATCAAGCCAATAGCCGTTGTCAAACACGCTAGTAATACAATGACAGACAGAACGATTTGACCGTATGGACCAAACAGCGCTTGAACGTATTGGCTAAGTACCAGACCACCGTTATCTGCACCAGCAGCAACAGTTGCACTCGTCGCGCCCAAGTAGAATAGTGAGATGTAAACAAACGCAAGACCGGCAGCGGCAATACAACCTGCATAGATCAGATACTTAGTGGTTGCAGAACGCTCAGTAATGCCTTTACCGCGCAGTGCATCAACCATCAGCATGCCAAACATCAATGACGCGAACGTATCCATTGTGTTGTAGCCTTCTAAGAAGCCTTTGGTCAATGGTTGCGTTAAGTACTCACCGTGCGCGCCCAGCATGTCACCTTGAGGATCAATAAATACCGCGACAGCAAGAATGATCAAACCCACGAACAATGCCGGCGTCAGTACTTTACCGATAAGATCAATCAAACGGCCTTGGAACCATGAGAACATCATCGCCGCAATAAAGAAGATCACTGAAAATGCAGTGAGATGCGTTTGTGACGCTTCGAGGAAGAAAGGTTTCACCGCCATCTCGTAAGCCACTAGGCCAGTACGAGGCGCAGCAAACGCAGGACCGATGATGATGAAGATCAACGCAGCCATAATAACCGCTGCTTTTTTCGGAAGGTCTTGCGTTAAGTGATCCCAAGAACCACCAGCAACAGCAATAGCAACGATAGTAATAAGAGGTAGACCTACCGCTGTTAGCAAGAAACCAAACATCGCTGGCATTAAGTTTTCACCGGCTAGCTGACCCGCTAGAGGTGGAAAGATGATATTGCCCGCACCTAAAAAGAACGCAAATAGCATAAAGCCTACTGCGATAATATCTGTTAGTTTTAACGTCTGCTTCACAGATAACCCTTGTCTTTTAATTAATGAATGTTGTGTATGCTTAGACCACTTTTTGTATACCTAAAGTCAATAAGTATACGTGGTTCAATCTATAAAATTTTCGCCGCATAATGACGAAAGACTCATCATTTGGCAACCTTTAAGAAAAAAACACCATATTAATTTAGTTTTCAAACTTAAAAGCAGTGGATATAACCAGATCTAAATAACAGACCAGTTCTTTATCTCGATCAATTAACAATACAATTTAATAACCAACAAAACAACAATCTATACAATTAAGAAACAATAGAGAAATTCACTTAATTATTGAGCAAACATAAAACAATCATGAAGAGCAAAAAACTGAAAACTAAAGGCTTCAATTTTAAGCAATTTTGTATTGAGGGCGGCGAGAGTGGTATGCCCGTCAGCACTGATGGGGTCATGCTTGGTGCTTGGATTCAAAGCCCGAACAACGCTCAAATTCTCGATATTGGCACTGGCACCGGGTTGCTTGCCCTGATGTGTGCCCAACGCTTTACAGAAGCTCAAATAACCGCGGTCGATATTGAATTAACAGCCATTGAAGCTGCGCAAAAAAATGTGGTTCAGTCGCCTTGGTCAGATCGTGTGAGTGTGCATCATTCCGACATACTAGACTTTACGCCGACGCATCCATTCCAACGCATCATTTGTAATCCGCCCTACTTCAACAGCGGCGAGCAATCGAAACACAGTCAACGTGCAACCGCGAGGCACACTGATACGCTACGCCACAACGCATTGCTACAACGTTGCTATCAGTTGCTTGATGAACAAGGGAAAGCTAATTTTGTGTTACCAATCACCGAAGGCGAACGGTTTATTGAACTAGCATTACACCAAGGTTGGCATCTATCGCGAGTCTGTCGTGTACAGCCATCAGAAAAGAAACTGCTACATCGACTGTTATTTGAACTGGCGAAGCAGCCTTGCGATACTCAAGAATCACATTTAATAATTCATTCGCATGACGGTTACAGTGACGATTTCGTCCAATTAACCCGCGAGTTTTATCTTAAGATGTGAAATAACATGTGATCCTTATCACCAATCACTTTATAATGTGCGACCTTTTTGTATTCTATGCTGTTGTGGCGAACCATTAACCAAGCTTTGCTTGTGGAGAACTCATTGTGATCAGAACCTTTGCTGAACTTGATCTAGACCAAAACCTACTTGAAGCCATTGAAGAGATGGGTTACGAACGCCCAACAAAAATTCAGGCAGAAGCGATTCCACAAGCGTTGGATGGTCGTGACATTCTAGCGTCAGCGCCAACAGGTACTGGTAAAACGGCAGCCTTCGTTCTGCCAGCATTGCAATACTTGCAAGACTTCCCTCGTCGCAAGCCTGGACCTGCGCGTATTTTGATCCTAACGCCGACGCGCGAATTGGCGATGCAAATCGCTGATCAAGCACGAGCTTTGGCAAAAAACACTAAACTGAACATTTTCACCATCACAGGTGGTGTTCAATACCAAGAGCACGCCGATATCCTTGCGACAACACAAGACATTGTGGTTGCAACGCCTGGCCGTTTAAAAGAATACATTGATGCAGAACGTTTTGATTGTCGTGCAATCGAATGGTTAATTCTGGATGAAGCAGACCGTATGCTAGATATGGGTTTTGCTCCTACTGTCGATCGCCTATCTAACGAATGTCGCTGGCGTAAGCAAACCCTTCTGTTCTCAGCAACGTTAGAAGGGAAAGGCGTAGAAGGCTTTACCGCTGATCTGTTGAATGATCCAGCAGAGATCGATGCAAAATCGCCACTGCGTGAGCGTAAGAAGATTGCTCAGTGGTACCACCGTGCTGATGATGCAGAACACAAGCTTGAATTACTAAAACACATTATTACTCAGCAAGCAGAACGCACCATCGTCTTCTTGAAGACACGTGAGCGTTTGGCAGAGCTACGAGCGCAGCTTGAGAGCGCACAGATTCCATGTTCTTGGATTCAAGGTGAAATGCCTCAAGATCGTCGTAACAATGCGATTTCTCGCTTCCGCGATGGTACTGTGAACGTGCTGCTCGCAACGGACGTCGCCGCACGCGGTATCGATCTTCCGGATGTGTCACACGTTATTAACTACGACATGCCACGCACGGCTGATGTTTACCTTCACCGTATTGGCCGTACGGCTCGTGCGGGTAAGAAAGGTAATGCTATCTCTATCGTAGAAGCACACGACCAACCAATGATGGATCGCGTTGCACGTTACGTGAAAGAAGACATCAAAGAGCGTTTCGTGAAAGAGATGCGTCCAAAACACAAAAAACCTGTGTTTAAGAAGAAAAAGAAAAAAGAAGACAAGAAGAAGCCAGCGAAAAAGAAAACCGCTAAGAAGAAGTAATCTTGTTTGGGCGAAATAGCCTAAGCTAAAACATAACAAAGGGTTGGCACTGCCAACCCTTTTTCGTTTGTGTTTATTGAGATTAACGTAGACTACGTCTCAATCAGTTTTAGTTTTGCTCTTCGCGTTTAAATACTAACTCTGTTGGTGTCGATTCATCTTCAACAAAGTAGTAACCCGCCGTATCAAACTTAGTCAGGTCTGCCACGCTCTCAATACGGTTTTCGATGATGTAACGCGCCATCATGCCGCGCGCTTTCTTCGCGTAGAAGCTGATGACCTTGTATTGGCCATTCTTACAATCTTTGAATACTGGCGTGATCACTTGCGCATCTAAGTTCTTTGGCTTCACCGCTTTAAAGTATTCATTTGATGCCAGGTTGATAAGCACATTATCACCTTGAGCAGAAATCGCTTCGTTAAGCTTATCCGTAATCACATTGCCCCAAAACTGGTACAAGTTTGTGCCCTTGTCGTTTGCAAGCTTGGTACCCATTTCAAGACGGTATGGCTGCATCAAATCGAGTGGTTTTAGTAAACCATAGAGACCAGACAACATGCGCAAATGATCTTGGGCATACTCGAAGTCCGCCTCAGATAAGGTTTCGGCGTCTAGTCCTGTGTAAACATCACCTTTAAACGCTAGGATCGCTTGTCGTGAGTTTTCTGTGGTAAACGTTTCACTCCACTCTTGAAATCGCCCAACATTCAAATCGGCAATCTTGTCGCTCACTTTCATTAAAGAGGCAACATCAGCAGGAGTCAGTTTGCGGCAAACATCGATAAGCTCTTTTGAGTATTCGACCAACTCAGGTTGAGTAAATTTTTCTGTCGCTAACGGAGACTCGTAATCAAGAGTCTTCGCTGGAGAAACTACGATAAGCATGACTTTCCCTTCTCTAATTCTGTTTTTTAATAGGGTACAAAAAAAGCCATGCATTGTCTGCATGGCTTTTTACATCGTACTAATAGCTTTCAACTATGAGTGATAGCTCACTTAGTCTTTTTTATCGTTGTACCAAATGCCTTCTTCAAGCTGAGATTTCAGCTCAGGGAAGTCATTCGCATCAAACGTTGGTACTTTACCTTCACCAAGTTGGCGGTTGTAATCTTTTGCTAGCTTAATCACGATGCCAGATAGCAAGATGATTGCCACCAAGTTGACTATCGCCATCAGCCCCATCGAAACATCAGCAAGTGACCATACGACTGGGAGCGAAGCAAGTGCACCAAACATCACCATACCAAGAACAACAACGCGGAAAATGCTTAGGCCCGCCTTATGGTTGTGCTCTAGGAAGATTAGGTTCGTTTCAGCGTACGAGTAGTTCGCGATGATTGATGTAAATGCAAAGAAGAAGATTGCCACGGCAACAAAGATGCCACCCCAATCACCAACTTGCGAGCTCAATGCACGCTGAGTTAGCTCGATACCCGTCACTTCTGTTGCTTGACCGACATACTCACCTGACATCAGGATGATAGCCACTGTCGCTGAACAGATAACGATCGTATCCATAAATACACCTAGCATCTGAACATAACCTTGAGATGCAGGGTGTGGTGGGTAAGGCGTTGCTGAAGCCGCCGCGTTTGGCGCAGAACCCATACCCGCTTCGTTCGAGAATAGACCGCGTTTAATACCGTTAATCATTGCCTGTGCAATCGCGTAGCCAAGACCACCAGCCGCCGCTTCTTGCAGACCAAATGCACTCTTAAAGATAAGCATTAATACATCAGGTAGCTTCTCTAGATTAGAGAACATGATGAACAGTGCTAGAGCCAAGTAAAGCAGCGCCATGATCGGAACGATCATCTCTGCGACTTTTGCGATACGCTTGATACCACCGAAAATTACAATCGCAGACAGTACTACAACCGCGATACCAACGTACAGGTCACTCCAACCAAATGCGGTGCTCATTGCATTTGCAATTGAGTTAGCTTGTACGGCGTTGAATACCAAACCAAAAGCGATGATTAGGAAAACTGAGAACAATACGCCCATCCAACGCATGCCCAGGCCTTTTTCCATGTAGTAGGCAGGACCACCACGGTAGTTGCCATCATCATCTTTGGTTTTGTATAGCTGCGCCAGAGTACTCTCTGCAAACGACGTTGCCATACCAAGCATTGCGATCAGCCACATCCAGAAGATCGCGCCAGGACCACCTGCAGTCAATGCAACTGCAACGCCCGCCATGTTACCTGTACCAACACGTGCAGCAAGACTAGTACAAAGCGCTTGGAAAGAAGAAATACCAGCTTTGTCTGCTTTACGACTGTTCTTAAGAACAGAGAACATGTGGCCGAAATGGCGGAACTGAATGAACCCTAATCGAACGGTGAAGTAAATACCAACACCAACAAGAAGATAAACCAGAATCGAACCCCAAAGGAGATCGTTCATCAAATTGATTAAGTCTGTCATGTGTACCTCAAAGTGAGTTGCGCCGGTCTATGCGTCCAAGCCATCCACCAAATTGCCTGCTAAGTGTCAAAGTGTGCTTAGCTTTTTAAGTAATGTTTATGGGCAATCTAGAATCGTAAACGTCGCTTCATGCATCCATTTTACGTACCAGCGTATTTTTTGACGGGCGGATAATGCAACCTAGGAGCGCAAAAATCAATATGCAATCATGATAATAACATTGTTATTTTTCACTATAAAGTCACCAAAAAATAACATAAATGGAAGACTTAACACCCATAAACCGCAACATTTCAATTACCAAATGCCAACATAAATAATTATCGCCCACCAAACAGAACGGAGACCCATATAATTAAGACCAAGCTAGTATTCACAAGGTGTTACATAAATTTGCTCTAGTGCCTTACCATCTAATTGAACACTATTTCATCAAACTGGTTTTATGCAACTTTGACCTTTGCACTGTCCCCCCACTCGTCAAATCGAATTAACATTGAAAATCTCTCTATTTAATCGTTTTCTTGAGATCGTTTGTGCATTTTTTAGCCATCACATTGCAATGAAAAGTGTGATTTTGAGAATATTTTTGCACGAAAATGTCATGCTACCGACACAAATGCGAAATATATCATGGTTATTCTCACGGCTATTGTGGTACTTAAAAAACTCCACAAGGACTGGTTACAACAGTTTAGCTTAAGAAAGGTAAAGGTGGCTTATGGAAGGCTTTCAACTAGATGACATTTTTAATCTGGATACTACCTCAACAACCAAATCTCGTGCCAAACCAGTAAAGCGAAAGTGGCGTGAAATAGAAGAGATGAACGACAGGCGCAATTTGCTTAAAGAGCTACGCGAACTTGATGCCTGTACCGACTACAACTTGGAAGACATTAAACTCTAATTCAAACAAAAGGCACCTTAAGGGTGCCTTTTGTTTTTGTTTACAGTAACGGTAAACGACTTGAGTTTAAGCGCCAGGATTTGAGTATGAGTACCGTTATTACTCAATAGGAATTTTCCTGTCTTTTGGTTGAGAAGCGCAAAAGATAAATTTGCGTCCAATTCTCAATAAATAAGAAATGCAGCTAACAAACCCGAGTGATACTTTCGCTCACTCAGGTTTTATCGCACACACTTAAACATACTCAGCATCACTTTGACGCACACGTTCAGCTAACTGTTTATAACGATCGGCAATAGTGTCACCAAAAACTGGGTCATCTTCGCTGACGCTCCATAAGCTTTCAACATGCTGCCAATCTTCGGTAGTGAACAGCTCCTCAATGAGAGGCAGGATTTTTCGCTCCTCTAACTCCAAGTGGCGTCTTTGTGATTCAATGAAGTCCTCTAGGTGGGCCACAAACATGTCTTGAGGCACAACAGCATCCTGCAGGATCATCTCTATCAAGGAAGCAAACTCTTTGGTTTTACTTGCTAACTCTTGGTGTTCTTTCTCTAAGTTTTCCATGGTCTGTTGCTTACCATAGTGCTCAAGAAAGTGGTGATAGAGAATATCTTCTTTCGGATGGTGAACTTTTTCTGAATGATTAGAGAGGTAATCAACTATCTCGCTTACTAATGCGTAGTTGATCGCACGTTCTTCTTTTATCTCATTAAGTTTATGTCGCAGTATCGCCAACAGACGAACCATATAACCGTGTTCGCGTCGAATTCTTTCGATCATCATAGCGTCTCTCCTTAACACCTACTTTTAATAAGTGTACATGAGAAATTTGCCATCAGCCTCGAGCGTGCTCAAAAAAACAGCGATAATGGCAGCATTATCGCTGTCTCTTCTTTTATACAGTTAATGGCAAATGCCAGTTGATTGGTGCTTTTCCTTGCGAGGCAAGTAACTGGTTTGCTTGAGAGAAATGCTTACAACCAAAAAAGCCTCGGTGTGCTGAGAGTGGTGATGGATGTGGTGCGGCTAACACATGATGTTTATTGCGATCAATAAAGCGCCCTTTCTTCTGAGCGTGAGAGCCCCACAATAAAAACACCACGCCTTCCTGATGCTGGTTTATCGCTTCAATCACTCTGTCAGTGAACGTTTCCCACCCCGTTTTTGAATGTGAATGCGCTTTACCTTGCTCAACCGTCAATACTGTATTGAGCAACAATACACCTTGCTCTGCCCAGCTTTGTAAGAATCCATGCTGAGGGATCTGGAATCCTTCAATATCTTGAGCCAGCTCTTTATACATATTAACGAGTGACGGTGGCGTTTTGATTCCAGGAAGAACGGAAAAGCACAAACCATGCGCCTGATTTGGACCATGGTATGGGTCTTGTCCCAGAATCACTACTTTAACATCGTTAAACTCGGTAAAACGAAACGCATTAAAGACATCTTTCGCTGGCGGGAAAATCGCTTTGCCTGCGGCGCGTTCTGCTTCTACAAAATTCAAAGTGTCTACAAAGTAGCTCTGTTTTTTCTCTTCGCCGATCACATCGTGCCAAGTGGGTGACTGATTCATGGAAAGTTCCTGTCCTAAATTTTGCTTCTATTCTAACGAGCGAAACCCAAACAAACAAAAACTTACCACGAACTTGAGAACAGTAATAAAAGACTAATGCTTCTGTGGCGTTCGAAAATGCCCCTGTCCGGTAATGTGACGATTAGGCATCGGCAAACGAAGCACGCGGCGGCTATATGCGTAAGAAGCAAAAGAGAGTGGTCGAGACATAGTGGCATCCTTCTTTCTTAATTCAAATTGACTTAAGTGACTAAGAAAGAAAGGTGCCAACTCTGTGATCACATCATTGGTTATCTATCGCCGCTAGATGAAACTGACGCAGTGCGTTGATTTCTTGCTGCCAGATGTCCGGATCAATTGTTTCTAAAATCAGAGGGATGCCATCAAATCGAGGGTCTTTCGCGATGTACTCAAAGCAATCCCACCCGATCTCTCCTTTGCCTAATGAGTGGTGGCGATCCACTTTGCTGGCAAACTCAACTTTTGAATCATTTAGATGCATTGCTCTTAAATAGTGCATCCCAACAATACGGTCGAATTCAGCAAAGGTATGCTCACAATCCTCTTTAGTACGCAGATCGTAACCGGCGGTAAACGTGTGGCAAGTATCGAGACATACACCAACACGTTCTTTGTCTTCCACTTGATCGATGATTTCAGCAAGATGCTCAAACTTCCAACCTAGGTTTGTACCCTGACCTGCCGTATTCTCGATTACCGCGATCACATTCGGCACCGCTTTGTGCGCAAGATTGATCGACTCAGCGATCGTCGCTAAGCACTCCTGTTCCGAGACTTTCTTTAAGTGGCTCCCAGGGTGAAAGTTCAGCAACGTTAAACCCAATTGATTACAACGCTCCATCTCATCGATGAATGCAGCGCGTGACTTATCCAACTTATCCGCTTCTGGTGCACCTAAGTTAATTAGATAAGAGTCATGGGGAAGAATATGTTCTGCGCCGAAACCCAGCATTTTACAGTTCGCTTTAAACGCACTGATGGTTTTTGCTTCTAAAGGCTTCGCCACCCACTGGCGTTGGTTTTTTGTAAATAGTGCGAACGCATTCGCGCCAATTTCGCGAGCTCTCAACGGCGCTTGATCGACCCCACCAGCAGCAGAGACATGTGCACCAATGAGTTTATTCCCAAGCTTGTTTTTCATGTTTGTCATTTAATCACTTTAGACTTTCAGTATTGCTACCTAAATACAGATAGTTGCGTTAATTAGTTTAAACTTTAAGCTCAATTTGTAGTAAATTTACAACAAAATGAGTTATTAAATATTTTTTTATATTATCAAATAAATTGTAATTAGTTTGTTTTCAAAGGATTTATTGATTTAACTCAACAAAATCACCTTAATAAAAATAATGTTTTTGGTTGTTTTTTGACTTAAATCAATATTAAAATAGTGGATATTAGCTATATAATACTCAGCTCAACGAAAATTCGAAAATTAACACCAATAATCACCACGTAAGTGGTCTAGGAGATAGTGATGATCCAAGGTATCCAAATTACAAAAGCGGCAAACGACGACCTACTAAACTCTATCTGGCTATTAGATAGCGAAAAAAATGAAGCTCGTTGTGTTGCTGCAACTGCTGGCTACGAAGCAGACCAAGTTATCGCAATCAGAGATCTAGGTGAATACGAAAGCCGTGAAGTAGCAATCGAAACAACTCCTCGCATCGAAGGCGGTCAACACCTAAACGTGAACGTGCTTAAACGCGAAACACTAGAAGATGCAGTTGCACACCCAGAGAAATACCCACAGCTAACAATCCGTGTTTCTGGTTACGCAGTACGTTTCAACTCGCTAACTCCAGAGCAACAACGTGATGTCATCGCTCGTACTTTTACTGAGACGCTATAATCTCAATAAAATCGACTTACTCACATTTAAAAAGCTTGGTCTCAATGGCCAAGCTTTTTTTGTTTTTCCATGCATCTAACCGTTCTGTTCCTTTACGGAGCATTTCTCTGTGACGGTTCCTTCTTAAACACTTCAGCCAATGAGGTTGGGTCAAGCCTTTCTCTTTGCAACGACGCTCCTTCTGCCCACCAAATCAATTGATGTATGGTGCGATTCATATAGCTGTCCCACTGCGTCTGCTGCAATTCATCCGCAACGACACCCTGTTCGTCAAACACTTCTTGCGCTTTCGGAATGTGAATCATCGCCGAGACAGGTAAACATCCAAGTTCAGATAAGAAGGTACGCATCGACACTGCAGCTCGAACACCACCCCATTGTCCAGCAGAATAGGTCACGATAGCACTTGGCTTATAAGAAAACAGCGAACTACCAAAATGGTTAAGCATATTAGCCAAGGCAGGACTCATCGAATGGTTATATTCCGGACTGACCATCACGTACCCATCGGCACTTTTAATTTTGTCTGCCAGTTCTCTCAAGTGGGCTGGTACTTTAGCGCGATGGTAAGCAAACTCAGGCTTAAACACGTCGTCAAAGTCGTAGTTCAATGGGTCAATGATTTCGACGGTATGTTGCGAATACTGATTCTTAAACAACGTTTCACAAGCTCTACTCACTCGCATGCCCGAGCGGGCTGGTCGTGGCGGTGTGCTGTCCCTTACTGAGCCTAGAAAAATCAAAAAATGCATGCTTCTATTTCCATCTTTAAGTTCGTTTCTCAATCATAAAGAGAATCGAGACTTACCGACAATAAAAAAGGCGAATGATTGCTCATTCACCTTTCGTCGTTCATCATTTTAATAATTACTGTACGCGGCGCAGCACTTGTTTCAATGCATCAAAGTCTGCGTCTAGCTCTTCCGATAGCAGTTCCATCGCTGCGTGCTTCGCTAGCGGTGCAGGAAGCTCGATGTCTGATTCTAGAATATCATCCACCACTTCTTTGAACTTCGCAGGGTGAGCAGTACATAGGAACAGACCGGTTTCACCTTCTTGCAGTTGCTCTTCAAGAACGCGGTAAGCAATCGCACCGTGCGGTTCACATAGGTAGCCCAATGAGTACAAGTCTTTCACAGATTGTGCGCTTTGCTCATCTGAAACCGCGCCTTTACCTAGTGTCTCTAGGCCCCACTCTTTCACTCGGCAGAGCTCTTCAATACGCGGCCAGTTGTTCGGTTGACTTACATCCATTGCGTTCGATGTCGTTGCAACCGTTGGTTTTGGCTCCCACTTACCTGTTTCTAGATAGCGCGGAACCGTGTCATTAGCGTTAGTTGCAGCGATAAAGCGTTTGATCGGCAGACCCAGCGCTTTTGCCAGTAGACCTGCCGTCAGGTTACCGAAGTTACCACTTGGTACAGACACTACTAGGTTTTCACGCTCTTCCTTACTCATTTGCGCGGCTGCTTCAAAGTAGTAACAGATTTGCGCCATCAAACGGCTGATGTTGATTGAGTTTGCAGAGTTCAGGCCGATCTCTTCACGCAGTGCGGAATCATCGAAAGCTTGCTTAACCAGTGCCTGGCACGCATCGAAGTCGCCATCGATCGCGACAGTGTGAATGTTCTTGCCTAGCGTACAGAATAGCTTCTCTTGCAGTGGGCTAATCTTGCCTTTCGGGTAAAGAATCACAACGTTGATGTCTTCCATACCATAGAAAGCGTGCGCAACGGCTGCGCCAGTATCGCCAGAAGTCGCAGTCAGAATGGTGATCTTGCCACCGTCCGATACCGCCGCAAGAGATTGCGCCATAAAGCGACCGCCAAAATCTTTAAATGCCAGCGTTGGACCATGGAAGAGCTCTAACGCGTAAACACCGTCTTTGACTTGATTGATTGGCGCCGGGAATTGGAACGCTGCGTCCACAAGCGCGTTGACTTGCTCTTCCGCCAGCTCATCACCGATAAACGCTGATAAAATCTTAGTGCTACGAGAAACAAAGTCTTCTGCCAGTAGCGCATCAACGTCTTCAAACTTTGGTAATTCCGATGGGAAAAATAGACCTTGGTTACGGCCTAACCCTTGGCGAACGGCTTGGCCAAAGGAAACTTGTTCATCATTTTCTTTTATATTGTAAAGCTTCATAGCTCACTTCCTGTTACTTTCGAACCCTGCTTATCTAGACGACAAACGTGGACGAATCCTTCTTCGTTTTGTACGTAGTTCTGTTCTAACCAGCGAGCAACTCGCTCAGCGACATCTTTCTCTTTGCAAATACTGAACAGTGTTGGACCACTGCCAGAAATACCGGTTGCTAACGCACCTGCTGATGCAGCGTATTGACGTGCATTCGCAAAGCCCGGAAGCAGTTTCTCACGATACGGTTCTGCGATCACGTCTTTGATCATTTTTGCAGCTAGCTCTGGCTGACCAGAATGACACGCATGAATAAAGCCCGCAAGGTGACGACCATGAGCGATGATATCTTGTCGGCGGTATTGAGATGGTAGGATCTCACGCGCTTCTGCTGTTGATACTTTGATACCCGGATACGCCATCACCCAGTACCAATCATCAAAACAAGGCACTTCTTGACTGATGATATCAAGCTCTTCAAGCATCAATTGCACACCGCCAAGGTAACACGGCGCGACGTTATCGTAGTGAATACCACCCGAGATTTTGCCTTCCATTTCCCCCATCAGTGCTAGCAGCTCAGTCTCATTCAGCGGTTGAGCATGGAATCGGTTTAAGGCATCCAGCGCCGCCACGATAGAACATGCACTTGAGCCTAGACCTGAGCCTATTGGCATGTTCTTTTCTAGCGTCATTTCAAGTGGTTTTAGCTCAACACCTTTTTTGTCTAGTTCGCGAGCAAACACCACCCAACAATCGTAAACGATGTTTTCTTTTGGCTCTGTAGGCAACTTAGAGACAAAATTACCCGCAGTTTTCAGACTGAACGGCTCAGTCCCTGCCTTAACTTGCACTCTGTCACCTAGCAAGGTTCCATCCACTGGGGACACCGCCGCCCCCAATACATCAAAACCAACACTTACATTACCAATTGATGCTGGGGCATAAACCACTACATCCATATCACTTGAACTCATTCTTGTTATACCCCTAGTTTCCAACCTAAAGTACGCATCACGTCAGAGAATACACCCGCAGCCGTTACCTCAGTACCTGCGCCATAGCCACGCAACACAAGTGGGATTGGCTGGTAGTAACGGCTGTAAAATGCCAGTGCGTTTTCACCGTCTTTGATTTTATACATCGGATCGTTTTCATCCACCGCAGCGATGCTTACTGTGCACTTGCCTTCGTTAATTTCACCAACGTAACGCAGTACTTTGCCTTCTTCTGCTGCTTTAGCCGATAACTCTTTGAAGTAAGCGTCCGCTTCTGGGAGACGCGCCATAAACTCATCAACACTGCCTGAATCATCAAAGCCTGGCGGTAGCGCTTGGTCAACAACAACGTCTTCAAGCTCTAGTGACATGCCCGCTTCACGAGCCAGGATCAACAGCTTACGCGCGACATCCATACCAGACAGATCATCACGAGGATCTGGTTCAGTAAAGCCATTTTCTTTTGCGATATTCGTCGCTTCACTTAAGCTCATTCCTTCATCTAACTTACCGAAAATATAAGAAAGAGAACCCGAAAGAATACCGCTGAAACGCTCCAGTTCATCGCCTGCAGAAATTAGGTTTTGCAGGTTTTCAATAACCGGTAGGCCTGCACCTACGGTTGTTTCATACATCAATTTACGACGGGAGCTACGAGCCACATCGCGAAGCTGATGGTAGTACGCCATGCTTGCTGTGTTTGCTTTTTTGTTTGGTGTTACAACATGAAAACCTGCCGCTAGGAAGTCGGCGTATTGTTTAGCAATGTCTTCACTGGAAGTACAATCAACCAATACTGGGTTGATAATATGATTGCGTTGTACCAAAGAAATCAGACGCGCTAGGCTGAACTCTTCTGTTGCTGCTGACATACGATCACGCCAGTGCTCGAGCGGCAAGCCTTCGCTATCAAGCAAAAGACCTTTGCTATTTGCTAAACCACAAACTCGAATCACAATGCCTTTCTCAGCAAGTTTGACTTGTTGGCGTTCGATCTGATCCACCAGCTCGCCACCCACACCACCAACACCAACAACGAACACATCGAGGAAGTGTTTCGAGTTGAATAGGTTTTCGTGACACGCTTTGATCGCCTCAGAAATTTTGTCTTCTGGAATAACGGCAGAAATCGCACGTTCTGATGAGCCTTGTGCTATCGCCACGATATTCACGTTCACTTCAGCAAGAGAAGAGAAGAAGCGAGAAGCCACACCACGCGATGTGCGCATACCGTCACCAACAAGCGTAATGATTGAAACATTATCAATAAACTCGACCGGTTCTAGTAAGCCATCTTTCAGTTCTAGCTCGAACGCATCTGCCAGCACTTGCTGCGCTTTCGCTTTATCTTCAGCCTCAATACAGAAGCTGATGCTGTATTCAGAAGAAGACTGAGTGATCAGAACAATAGATACACCAGCAGAAGACATCGCACCAAATACACGGCTCGCCATACCTACCATCCCTTTCATACCAGGGCCTGATACGTTAACCATGGTTAGGTCGTTAAGTGTTGTTATACCTTTGATCGCAAGATTATCTTCACCAGTATCTTGGCCGATAAGAGTACCTGCACCTTGAGGGTTAAAGCTGTTTTTGATCAGACATGGAATGTGGAATTGAGCAATAGGGGCGATGGTTTTCGGGTGCAGAACGGAAGCACCAAAATAAGAAAGCTCCATCGCTTCTTGGTAGCTTAGTGATTTAAGTAGGCGAGCATCTTCGACTAAACGTGGGTCACAGTTGTATACACCATCAACGTCGGTCCAGATTTCACAGCAGTCTGCGCGTAAACAAGCTGCAAGAACCGCTGCCGAGTAGTCAGAGCCATTACGACCCAGCGTGACAAGCTCTCCTTTTTCGTTGCCAGCTGTAAAGCCCGGCATAATGTTCACGTGGCCCTGAGGAAGGGGGTTTTGACGGAAGTTTTGCGTTGAAATATCCACATCAACCATAGCTTCAAGATGATCACCTTGGGCATACAGATACTCGACAGGATCGATCAAGCTCGCTTGTTGTCCCTTCGCCTCCAAGACGGCTTTCATCAACTGAATGGAAACACGCTCACCTTTACTGATAATGCGTGCATTTACGTTGTTTGGGCACATACCTAATAGATTGATGCCGTGAACAAATTGACGTAATTGAGATAGCGAGGTTTTCACTTGGTTATCGAAAGCTGAACCATCAATATTGGGTAGTACTGCTTGGATTTGAGTGAATAGCGTTTTAAACGATTCATCCAACTCTTTGATTTGCAGCTCTGCTTCACCATTGCGCAACGCGCCTTCAATGACCGCAACCAACTTATTTGTTGTTTTACCTGGGGCTGAAAGAACAACCGCCACTTCTTCTTGTTGAGCGTTATTGGCAATGATGTCTGCCGCTCTTAAAAAGCGATCTGCATCAGCTAGTGATGAACCGCCAAACTTCAATACTCGCATCCCTTCCTCCGGTATATCTTCTCAAACTTGTCTAAATTCTGGATAAAAAAGCATAAAAAAAGGCCTGTATCTTGTTGGATACAGGCCTTTTTTGTGAATTTCTTTCGCTCAGCAGCCTGCCCCAACATGTGTCGTGTCGGTAATAATAATGGTCGTGGTCATTACTACTAGGCTGTTAGATGGCATAAATAAATATTCAACGTTAATTGTGTTTGCTTAACTCTACGTTTACCGAGTTTCCGATTCATAGTCAACAAAAAATTGTTTGTTTTTCAGTCTTACAGCGATTTCTGCTAAGCAATCTTATTGATATTTAAAGCTAAATGGATGTTATTGCTCGTTAGGAAATCTGTCGCTTATTTTTGTAGGGGGCTCATCCCATCGTCATCAGTCTCACTTTTTACTCCATAACTAGTCTGATCTTCGTCATAAAGCGTAAGATCAAATTATGAAAGGGAGTTGTTGACACTTAACAACAACTTAATTGTGACCTATGTTCACAGGATCGAATTATTTAGAAAATAGGTGAGCTAGCTTTCATATTCTATGCTTTAATAGTGAGAAGCTTTGGGCACATACTAATAAAAAAGTTGACACAAGGAGTGGTGAGCATGAAAAGAGGGCTTTTTCTGTTGCTGTTTTTTGTGTCTGGCGTTTGTCTAGCAAACGAGCTTCCGCCTCTTCCAGGCAAAGCATCCCCTTCTCCTCATAAACTATTTATTTCCAGCGACAGCTATCAATCTGACAGTTTCGATGTTTGGAATATCGACACGGGTTATGCGTACGAACTCTTTGACTCAGTAGACGTTTACGTCGGTGCACGAGTCAACAACTCTCCAACCCAAAACCAAAGCGGTTTTTTGAGTGGGATCAGCTATCACTTCAATGATCGTGTCACACTAAAAAGTACGGTTCGCTCTTACAAGAATGAGACTGCGGAAGGTATTCGCCAAGAAGACAGCAGCCTCGCAGCTGAAGTTTCAAGTCGCGTAAAAATCACCGATAAACTGGATCTTCACGCGACTCTTGATTACCAAGATTGGCAACAAGGTATTGAGGTAGGTTTAGGCTTTCGTTTTTAGAAGTCTAATTTTTGCTTTGAAATCAACACACCATTCCAATCAGCGTACACATAATGCTTCGGCTGCACGATTTGGTTTTGCATCGTTAAAGTCACATTGACCTCTCCCATACCTCGCTTCTCTGTCTTAAACGGATTGGTACCAAGTGCTTGCACGCCAATGTCCATCTGAGATATTTGTGCTACGTCGCGTATTGCACCATAGACAATAATGCCTTCCCACCCATTTTCTATTCCGAGTATTGCTAATTGATCGCCAAGCAATGCTTTCTGACACGAACCATGTCCGTCAACAATCAATACTTTCCCCGTTCCATCTTCGCCCAGTACTTCACGTACTTTTGAGTTGTCGTGATAGCAACGCACTGTGATAATTTCTCCGTAAAAAGCGGTGCGTTGACCAAAGTTCTGCAGTGGCAAAGTAAGCAGGGTAACTTGGTCTTCAAATTGGTCACAAATATCGGGTGTAATGTCTCTCATATTTCCTCCGTGAATTTTCTCACCCAAGCAGTGCTTCGGTGAGTAGTATCCTTTCCTATACGAGTCGAGGCTTAAGGGAGCCTAACTTATGCAACACTTTCGGCTGTGAGCACGCAATAAGGTAAAGTTGATCATCAATGACGTAGTAAATCGCGTTTTGTTGAAAGTCATTCGCCAATGCGACCGCCGCCTCTGGTGATAACTCGACGGCAAAGCTTTCCTCATACCATGTAAAAGAGCTGTCACCTACTGTGATAGGCGCGTAATTAACGTGCTGTAGCAGTGTTTCTAATGCTTGATTGCTTATGCAGTTCTCTTCTTTGGACCGCAAATTACTGTATGGGTTCCAAGCGGTTATCACAGCGTAGTTTGAAACGCACCACTCGGCCTCGAATCTGAAAAAAGATTCTGAATAAGCATTCCATAACGATGCGTCTATGTTCGTATTACTTTTTTCTATCATAAGTCTTAAACGATTAATAACAGTTACATTTCATCAATTGATATAAATCAACAAACTGAATGGAATTAACATTTGAGCATTGTTAGCATGCTGTTAACAATATAAAATCCGCTCCATATCTTAGGGTGTTTACGTTTCAGGCCCCACAGAAAGCAGGAAATGAAAGGTAAACAAGCCCTTTAGAATAAACGTCGCCATTGGATACTGGTGAGTTGGCAAAATTCCATGGAGGGCGGATAACTGAAAGAAGTGTTTTTTTGATCAACTTGATTTATTATCAAAATCACATTACCTGTATGTTATATTTTTGCCTAGAATTTATTCTATTAGCACAATTTTGTCACAAATTTAGGTACCGCCAATGCAAACCCCGCAGATTCTTATCGTTGAAGATGAGCAAGTAACTCGTAACACTCTTAAGAGTATTTTTGAAGCAGAGGGATACGCTGTTTTTGAAGCCAGTGACGGTGAAGAGATGCACCAAGTGTTGTCTGACAACTCAGTCAACTTGGTTATTATGGACATTAATCTTCCAGGCAAGAATGGCCTTCTGTTAGCGCGTGAACTACGCGAACAAGCGAACATTGCTTTAATGTTCCTGACAGGCCGTGACAATGAAGTGGACAAGATCCTAGGTCTTGAGATTGGTGCAGATGACTACATCACTAAACCATTCAACCCACGTGAACTGACTATTCGTGCTCGCAACCTACTTAGCCGCTCAATGAGCTCTAACGCGGTGCAAGAAGAGAAACGCTCAGTAGAAAAGTATGAATTCAATGGTTGGGTACTGGACATCAACAGCCGCTCTCTAGTAAGCCCTGCTGGTGATAGCTACAAGCTCCCTCGCTCTGAGTTCCGAGCTCTACTGCACTTCTGTGAGAACCCAGGTAAGATTCAAACTCGTGCCGATCTTCTTAAGAAGATGACTGGCCGTGAACTTAAGCCGCATGACCGTACTGTAGACGTAACGATTCGTCGTATTCGTAAACACTTTGAGTCTGTTTCAGGTACTCCTGAAATCATCGCGACTATCCACGGCGAAGGTTACCGCTTCTGTGGCGATCTAGAAGACTAATTGAATCGCTAATACGCAAAGGGCTTGCTCATTGAGCAAGCCCTTTTATTTTGGGTTTAGCAATTAGCGGATAATCACTGAATCTAATAAACCTTGTTAATCTTCACGTACTTTTCCACTAACCAGCGCTGTTTACCTGCGTCGTCTAAAAGTACCGCGATATCAACCGACTTTTCTGTGTCCGCGTCTACCTGAGACGTGAAGGCTACTTCCCATTGGCTCTCACTATGAGTTCGAGTTTCTAAAGAGTCTTCATCCACCCACCACTCTTTTTCTCCTTGCTTGATGATAAGCGCTTCGGCAGTCAGGTTGGCTGGGAGTAACTGGTCTCCTTCAAGGTAAAGTGATCCTTGAATGCTTTGCTCTTGTACTTCCCCAACAGTCGGCATCAGGTTCACCCATAAGTTACTTTTTAGCTCGACATTCACCTGGTTAATCGTAATCTGACTGTTTTGTTGCCAGTTCACACTTGGAACGGAACTGCAGCCTGCCATCAATGCTATAACCAACGCCAACGGTGCGATTTTTTTCATGTTATTTCCTTTGTTCCAACCAACTTTTGAGGACTTGAATATCGTTTTGGTATTCATTTTTGATCTCTTCAACCCAGTCTGAAATGTTTTCCCACCATGCTGGCATATCGGGAGATTGCGCTTTCTGCGCCACACTTTGGATACGTTTGAGGCCAATCGAACCTGCAGCGCCTTTAATTTTATGCGCTTCAGAAACAATCCCATCTTGATCTTTTGCCGTCATGTTTGAGTCTAAGACATCAATATAGTCTGGCATCATGTCTTCAAACATTTTTATGCTGTCGTAGACCGGCTTGGCACCAACAATGTCGACGTAAGACTCTAACATATCCATATCGAGCAAGTGTGTCTCAATCACAGGAGAAGGAGTCGGCTCTTCCACTGTTTCTGGAATGCTCTCAGGTTGCTCTTGCGGCTCTACCTGATGCGCGAAGAACTTATCAATTACAGACTGAATGGCATTCACAGCAAGCGGTTTGCTGATGGCATCATCCATGCCGTTATCTAAATATTCACGACGATCTTTCATCACATTAGCTGTTAGGGCGACCAATGGAGGCAGATTGTTATAATGCTCGCGATAATAATTTGCGACATCAAACCCCGTCATATCAGGCAACTGAATATCCAACAACGCCAAGTCATATTTTTCCGGCACAAAGTTCACGAGCGCTTCTTGTCCCGTCATTGCCACGGTAACGGAGTGCCCTAAGCTCTCAAGCAACGATTTGGCCACGGTGACGTTAAGCTCAATGTCTTCGACCATAAAGATGTTGAGATGCACATTATCGCGTTTTGCATCAATGACAGGTTCTTCGAGTTCCACAATAGGAACGTGAATCGATACGGTAAAAGTACTACCAAAACCCTCTTCACTAGCGACAGTAATGTCACCATCCATCATATTGATCAGCTGTTTTGACACCGCCAGGCCTATACCAGTCCCGACAGCATGTAGGTTGTCTTTACCTGATTTCACTTGGTAATACATGGCAAAGATTTTATCGAGCTCGTCTTCTGGTATGCCAATACCCGTGTCTTCCACCTCCATAATAATGGTCGCAAAATCGTCTTCGACATCCGCGCTCACCGTCATCACAACGCCACCTTCTTTGGTAAACTTCATTGCGTTGCTGACCAAGTTCCAAATTACCTGACGCAAACGGGTCGCATCCACTTCAATTGCTTTTGGTAAATCACTCAAACGTTCTAAGTCAAAACGCAGCCCTTTTTGCTCCGCCATCAAAGCAGAGATGCTTTCAATCTCAGCGACGAAGTCTTCGAAGTTAAGTGGCGCAGGTAATAGTTCTAGCTTGCGGCGATCAAACTTATCCATATCGATAATATCGTTGAAGATGTTACCTAGCGTAATCGCACTCACATTGATGGTCTGCATGTGTTTGCGCTGCTCTTCTGTCAACGGACTATCGAGAAGCATGCGACTTAAGCCCACAATGCCATTTAGTGGCGTTCGCAGTTCATGACTGATGGTTGAGATGAAAGTAGTTTTATCACGGCTTGCTTTCTCTAATGACTCTTCATGACGTTTACGTTCAGTGATATCACGGCCAAAACCTACCAATCCAAGGTGACGACCATCTTTGCTGTAAAACGGCACTTTACGCAGTTCAAAGTAGTGCTTGCGTCCATCAGGATACTCTAGCCACTGCTCGTAAGTGATGGCTTGATTATCGGCGAAGACCTTTTGGTCAGTATCAACGATGTGCTCAGCGATTTCTTTGCTATAAACATCCCAAGGGCTTAATCCGACTAACTGGTGCTCTTTTTTGCCCGTTAGCTCTTCCATTGCCCGGTTACAACCGGAGAACACACCATCGGCATTGCGGTAGTAAATTAAGTCTGGCGAGGCATCAATAAATGAACGCAGTAGTGCAGTGCGTTCCGCAAGCTCTAACTGAGTACGCTCTCGTTGGAACACCTCGTTTTCGAGATCTTGCATCGCCTCTTCACGAGCTTCTTCTGCTTTAATGCGCTCTTCAATTTCTTGGTTGAGCTTTTCGATGTTTTGTTGCAATTGATAATTCAGTTCTTGGTCTCGCGAGCGCATGTCTTTCAGTTTGGACACCAACTTGGTTAAACGCTGGCGAGACTCTTCTAGCTGATCAACAACAACAGAAAGAAAATAAACCGCCCAAGGTGTAATCAAGAGACCAAAAAACACTGAACGGACAATGTCGATATCGTCGACTCGCCCCTTGAGAGCTAAAGTAATCCCCACCTGTACCACAACGGCTAATGCCACCAGCGCAAGGGCCAGCAAAATCGAGAAACGAACAATCCCCAGTTTGACTAGCAAGTCGACATAATACTGGGCGAGATTTTTCATGGGTTTCATTAACTACTCCATGGTGCTGGCTAGATGTTGCCCTTCAATGATAAAAAACGAGCAGACATATTCGGCCTAACGCAATTTAGGTCTGTGTGATTAGTGAAAAATACGTAGTGCGAACTGTGCTTGCTAAACAAGATAAAAAGATAAGTTAACCAACGAACGCACAGGCTTAGGTAAGTTTAACGTGTTTGATACGGCGATTTAAACAATCAGCTATCAACTTAGAGCAAGCGGTCACAAAGCGTTAGCAAGAACTTGGGTGAATACAGGTGCGATTACGTCCATCCGCTTTGGCTTGGTATAGCGCACTGTCAGCCATGGCAATACCCATTTCCGGTTCATCACCATGTTGAGGAATATAAGAGACAAGACCGATACTGACCGTGAGACGTTCCGATGCTTCTGAGCTGTCGTGCTCCATATCGAGTTGTCGAATTTTTTCATGAATACGCTGCGCTACATTGCTCGCACCTTCCGTTGTGGTATTCGGCAGGATAAAACCAAACTCCTCACCACCATAACGCGCAACACAATCCGAAGAGCGATTGATGACTTTTGTGAATACGGTAGCAACACTGACCAATGCTTCATCACCTTGCTGATGGCCGTAACAGTCGTTGTAATCTTTGAAAAAGTCGATGTCACACAACATGATAGTGAGCGGCAGCTTTTCGCGGGCATGGTGGTACCATAGTACCTGCAGTTGTTCATCGAAGCGGCGTCGGTTCGATACCTGAGTTAAGCTATCCATAAAGCTCAACTTTTCTAACTCTAAATTGGCTCTCTCCAACTTTTGTTCGGCAAGGTAACGTTCAGAAATATCACGCGCCATGATCAACACACCATTCGTTCCTGAAGCTTTATCTTTAAAGGGCGATTTCACCACATCAAACCACGTACTTTTGCCATCACTGCTAACGACTTTATCTATGTATCGGACAGGTTCTGACTGACGCAATGCATCTAAATCACTAGCAGCTAAGCGAGCGTACATCTCTTCAGGAATGACATCTTGAAGGCGCTTACCAATCAAATCAGACACGTCTGAAATACCTAATGCATTAACGAACGGTTTATTACACGCTTGATAGACCATATTCTCATTGAAGATACCGATAGAGTCAGGGCTAGCGTCAAGAATAGTCTGTAAGATGGTATCCCTTTGCGCCAACGCAACTTCTGTATCTTTACGGCGCTCCATTTCATCTCTCAGGTTCTGCTGCATTTTGTGCCACTCGGTCACATCATGACTAATGGATAATGTACCGATCAGCTCACCACTCGGTGACACAAGGGAATTTTGATTCACTTCCAATAAGCAACTGCGACCTTGTGGATCCGTCGTCCACTTGCGCTCACTCTTTCTGCTAGCCTCACCCATGGAAACCTTTGATGCGCAGGCTTCTTCCCTTCGCCCTTCCCAAAATTGATCAAATGCTCGGTTCGTCGTTAATAAATTCCCTTGGCGATCTTGGGTACAAATTAACTCAGAGAGTGAGTCTAGTGCCGAACGAGCAATCGTTAATTGCGCAAGCTCTTGTTGCTGCTCTTGATGAGTGGCTTGATATGGCTGCGCGTAGATGATCCAAACACGGTGATTGCGCAGCAAACTCTTTCTTCCTGACAACTCCACCTTGATAGATTCGCTTTCAGATAAGCGCCAATCAAATACCTGCTGGCTAAAATGACGACTAGAGACACTGTCGAGAAACGACTCAAGCTCACGAATATCGAATAAAGCGGGATACAAATATCCCGTACCTAAAGAGCGAATACCTAATAACTGCATCGCAGCTTGGTTAGATAACAAGATCTGAGCATGGCCACTATCCAGCACTATGACTGGATAGGGTGAATCCGTTACGAGTTGCTTAAGTGATGTTTGAAAGTGCAAATAGATCAGTGCTAACGCGCACACGCTAGCAATTAATAACAAGACGACATAGCCATAACCGCCTTGACCATCCCAAAGCCAATTGAGTAACTGATCCATCGTTTAAACCTTTAAAGAAAACTGGTTAAAATATATCAGTTATTTATTGAGCGATCTGCTATTAATTCCGGTTTAGTATAGATAAAAGCGTTTCCCGTTAGGCTTCCTTGAGCACCATGTTCACTGAGGGCTCGACCAATTTCAGTCATCGCCAGCCAGCGATTTTCACACCACAGTGGCGATAATAAGGTAGGTCTACGAGCTGCTGATGAAACGCGATGGTAAATCACGTCCGGTGGCGTCATACGAATCATCTCACTGGCAATTGCGACATATTCTTCTAGCTCTGGCGCCTCTAACCGTCCTGCACGCCACGCTTTCGCCATGGTGCTGCCTTCCACAATATGCAAGCCATGTAACTTAATGCCATCCGTGCCCACGGCTAACACTTTTTGCAGCGTCTCAATATTATCGTCGCGGCTTTCTTTCGGTAATCCAACAATTAAATGAGTACAAACCTTGATTCCGAGTGTTCGCGCGCGCTTAGTGATTTCGGCATAACATTCGAAATCATGACCGCGATTGATGCGCTTAAGGGTGTCGTTATTAGCGGTTTGAAGTCCTAACTCTAGCCAAATTTCATAACCTTGCTGTACATAGTCAGACAGCAAATCTAATACGGCATCAGGCACGCAATCTGGACGAGTCCCGACACACAATCCCACAATATCAGCCGCTTTTAGTGCTTCTTCATACATATTTTTCAGCACTTGCACTTCCGCATAAGTACTGGTGTAAGCCTGAAAATAAGCGAGATACTTCTTCGCTCGATGAATTTCGCCCGCACGATCTTTCAACTGATCGTGAATACTCTTTATCTGTACTTCTTCATCCGCAAACGAAGCCACATTACAAAAAGTACATCCTCCCCGACCAATAGTGCCATCTCGGTTAGGGCAACTAAATCCACCGTGCAACGTTAGTTTATGGACTTTTTCACCGTATCGACGCTGAAGATCTTGGCCGATTGTATTGACCAACTCATGTAACTGCATAAATTCTCACCAACAATGAACCGTAATCAATCTCACTACGATCTGTGTAAATAAATTACATCCCTGCAAGAAAAAACACACAATACTAGTCAATTCAAACAAACATCATACGGCTCAAAATCAATAAACCTGCATAAATACAGATAAAAAACGTTCATGTTGCGTAAATGTTAAACTAAAAATGCATAATTAAACGAAAAATTGGGTCACAACGTCGACTTTTTCATTGCATTCTGAAGTGACAAAATTGTAGGATACTTACACAACCCCGTTATTTTTGTGACTTTTATTACAAAGTACACTGCGGGATTTGTCGGTGTTATCCCACTCCTACCTATATAAATCACTAAATAGTGGCAATAAATAAAGGGATACCACCAAGGATTGTTTTTCTCGCAAAACTTTTCCTGCGAGATACGGAAAGGAATCAAGATCGGTCAACCTAGATCGGTGGCGATAATAAATATAAAGGACAAGACGTAATCAATGGTCTAGGTGGCATTTGCCTGCCTGGTGCTTTTGCGTCGACATTGAACTGGAAGGATGTATCTATGGTAGATAGAGAGCAAAATCCACAGGGTCTATATACTCCTGAATTGGAGCATGACGCGTGTGGTATCGGTTTTGTTGCTCACCTTAAAAACCGTAAATCTCATGAAGTAGTGACTCAAGCATTGGATATGCTAGCTCGCATGGAGCACCGTGGTGGTCAAGGTTGTGATCCATGCAGCGGTGATGGTGCGGGTATCTTGCTACAAAAACCTCATGAATTCCTATTAGAAGAGGCCGTTAAGCTCGGCATTAAACTACCTTCATTTGAAAAGTATGGTGTGGGTGTCGTACTTTTCCCGAAAGACGAATACAAACGCGAGCAATGCCGTGACATTCTAGAACGCAACGCTCAGCGTCTAGACCTTGAAGTTATTGGCTACCGCGTATTGCCAACCGATAACTCAATGATCGGTGCCGACCCGCTAAGCACAGAGCCTCAGTTTGAGCATGTGTTTATCTCTGGTGGTCCAGGTATTACACCTGAAGAGCTAGAGCGCAAACTGTACGTACTTCGTAACTACACTGTACGTGTTTGCCTAGAAAGCGTTTCGAACATTGGTGATGACTTCTATATTAACTCTATGTCTTACAAGACATTGGTGTACAAAGGTCAGTTAACGACCGAGCAAGTACCTCAGTACTTCCTTGATCTGCAAAACCCGACCATGGTGACCGCACTGGCACTGGTACACTCTCGCTTCTCTACCAACACCTTCCCGAAATGGCGTCTTGCACAGCCTTTCCGTTACATTGCCCACAACGGCGAAATCAACACCGTTCGCGGTAACTTGAACTGGATGAAAGCCCGTGAGGCGATCATTGAATCCGATCTATTTACCCAAGCTGAAATCGACATGTTGCTTCCTATTTGTCAGGAAGGCAGTTCGGATTCATCTAACTTTGACATGGCACTTGAGCTCCTAGTTCTTTCTGGTCGTAGCCTGCCGCACGCATTGATGATGATGATCCCGGAAGCATGGCAAGAAAACAAAAACATGGATCCTAAGCGTCGCGCGTTCTATCAGTACCACGCGAACATCATGGAACCATGGGATGGTCCGGCTTCAGTATGTTTTACTGATGGTGTTCAAGTTGGTGCGACACTCGACCGTAACGGTCTGCGCCCTTCTCGCTACACAGTGACCAAAGATAACTTCCTAGTAATGGCATCAGAATCTGGTGTTGTGGATATTGAGCCAGAGAACGTTGAGTTCCGCGGTCGTCTACAACCAGGTCGCATCTTCGTTGCAGACTTAGAGCAAGGTCGCATCATCTCTGATGAAGAAGTGAAAGACACCATCGCAACGGCACAGCCTTACGAAAAGTGGGTAGAAGAAAACCTACTAAGCTTGAAGAAGCTGCCAGATGCGAGCAACCAATTCAGCCAACCTAAGCCAGAACATCTTCTACACCGCCAACAAGCGTTTGGCGTAAGTACTGAAGAAGTGAACGAAATCATCGTTCCAATGGCAAATGAAGGTAAAGAGCCATTATCAGCAATGGGTGCCGACTGGCCTCTTGCAGTGCTATCTCATCAGTCGCAACATCTTTCAAACTACTTCAAGCAGCTGTTTGCACAGGTAACTAACCCACCGATCGATCCGATCCGTGAGCGTATGGTGATGTCGCTGAACACTTACTTGGGTAAAGACCAAAACCTTCTGACTGAAACACCACTTCACTGTCAGAAAGTCGAATTGGAATCGCCTGTTCTTGCGAACTCTGAGCTTGAGAAACTGCGTGCTATTGACAACGAGCATCTTCAGGCGAAGACACTGGATATCGTATTCCAAGCCAGTGAAGACCAAGGCAAGCTTGAGCGCGCACTAAAACGTATCTGCCAATACGCAGAAGACGCGGTTATTGATGGTTACTCAATCATCCTGCTAACTGACCGCGCAGTGAACTCAAACCACGCGGCGATCCCAGCAATGCTGGCAGTTGGTGCAGTGCATCACCACTTGATCCGCAAAGGTCTACGTGCGAAGTGTGACATTGTGGTTGAAACCGGTGACGCGCGTGAAACGCACCACTTTGCAACCCTTATTGGCTATGGTGCAAATGCGGTTAACCCTTACCTAGTTATCGAAACTATCATTGAACTACAACGCACGAAGAAGCTGGATCCAGAAGCGAACCCTCGTGATCTGTTCAACAACTACCGTAAAGCGATCAATGGCGGTCTTCTGAAGATCTTCTCGAAGATGGGTATCTCAACCCTGCAGTCGTACCACGGTGCGCAAATCTTCGAAGCCTTAGGTATTCATAAGTCAGTGGTAGACAAGTACTTCACAGGTACAGTTTCTCGTATCCAAGGTCTCACCCTTGACGATATTGCTAAAGAAGTGCTCGTTCGTCACCGCATCGGTTACCCACAACGCGAAATCCCAATTCAAATGCTGGATGTGGGTGGTGTGTACCAATGGAAACAGCGTGGCGAGAAGCACCTATTCAACCCAGAAACCATTTCTCTACTGCAAGAGTCTACACGCAACAAGAACTACGATCAGTTCAAGCAGTACGCGACAGCAGTCGATAAACAAGGTGACAACGCGGTAACGCTACGTAGCCAGCTAGAATTCATTAAGAACCCAGCTGGTTCTATCTCTATCGACGAAGTCGAACCAATTGAAAGCATCGTGAAACGCTTCGCGACCGGTGCTATGTCTTTCGGTTCTATTTCTTACGAAGCACACTCCACATTGGCTGTTGCGATGAACCGCCTTGGCGCAAAATCGAACTCTGGTGAAGGTGGTGAAGACCCAATGCGTTTCGAGCGCAAAGAGAACGGCGATTGGGAACGCTCTGCAATCAAGCAGGTAGCTTCGGGTCGTTTCGGCGTAACCTCTTACTACCTAACCAACGCTGATGAGCTACAAATCAAGATGGCTCAAGGTGCGAAACCAGGTGAAGGTGGTCAGCTACCAGGCGATAAAGTAGATAACTGGATCGGTGCTACACGTCACTCAACTCCGGGCGTCGGTCTTATCTCGCCGCCACCACACCACGATATCTACTCAATCGAAGATTTGGCTCAGCTTATCTACGATTTGAAGAACGCGAACCGCGCGGGCCGTGTAAACGTGAAGCTGGTATCGGAAGCTGGCGTAGGTACGATCGCTTCCGGTGTAGCGAAAGCGAAAGCGGACGTTGTACTAATCGCAGGTTTCGACGGTGGTACTGGTGCATCCCCAATGTCTTCAATCCGTCATACTGGTCTTCCTTGGGAACTTGGCTTGGCAGAAACGCACCAAACGCTACTGAAGAACGGTCTACGTAACCGTATCGTGGTTCAAGCGGACGGTCAGATGAAGACACCTCGTGACCTTGCTGTGGCAACACTACTAGGTGCAGAAGAATGGGGCGTGGCAACCGCAGCCTTGGTGGTTGAAGGTTGTATCATGATGCGTAAGTGTCATAAGAACACCTGCCCTGTTGGTATCGCAACTCAGAACAAGACGCTTCGCGAGCGCTTTGATGGTCGCGTAGAAGACGTCGTAACCTTCTTCCAATACATGGCACAAGGTCTACGTGAAATCATGGCTGAACTTGGCTTCCGCACTATCGATGAGATGGTCGGTCAAGGCCAGAAACTGCGTGTTCGCCAAGACGTTTCTCACTGGAAATACAAGAACCTAGATCTGTCTCCTGTTCTACACGTTGAACAGCCACGTGAGTCAGACGGTATCCATAACCAAACGCAACAGAACCACAATCTTGAATCGGTACTAGACCGTAAGCTGATTCAAGCAGCGATTCCTGCACTCGAGAAAGGCGAAGCGGTGAATGCCGAGTTCCCTATCGTCAACACGGACCGCTCTGCAGGTACCATGTTGTCGAACGAAATCTCGAAAGTGTACAAAGACCAAGGTCTACCTCAACCAATGAACGTGAAGTTCAAAGGTTCAGCGGGTCAGTCATTCGGCGCATTCCTAGCTAAGGGCGTGAAGTTCGAAGTAGAAGGCGACGCGAACGACTACTGGGGTAAAGGCTTATCTGGCGGTACGTTAGTACTTTACCCAGACGCAAAATCAAGCATTGTCGCGGAAGACAACATCGTGGTTGGTAACGTGTGTTTCTACGGTGCTACTTCGGGTGAGTCTTTCATTCGCGGTATGGCTGGTGAACGTTTCTGTGTTCGTAACTCAGGTGCGAAAGTAGTAGTAGAAGGCGTCGGTGACCACGGTTGTGAATACATGACGGGCGGTGCAGCAATTATCCTTGGTTCAACAGGTCGTAACTTTGCCGCAGGTATGAGTGGCGGCGTGGCTTACGTATGGGATAAATCAGGTGACTTTGAGTCAAAACTGAACCCAGAGTTAGTAGACCTAGATCCAATCGAGCAAGAAGACAGAGATCTATTACTCGACATGCTAACTAAGCATGTTCAATTCACAGGAAGTGAAGTCGCTCAGTCTTTCCTAGACAACTTTGAAGCAAGCCTAGCCTCTATGGTTAAGGTAATGCCGCGTGACTACAAAGCGGTGCTTCAAAAGCGTAAAGCTGAAGCACAGTCTCAAGGAAACGAAACTCAAGTGGAGGCCGTATAATGGGTAAGCCTACTGGATTTTTAGAGCATGGTCGTGAACTACCACAGAAGATCGACCCAGCTGAACGCATCAAGAACAACAAAGAGTTCGTTCTGAACGAGGAATTTGGTGACAAGATCAATACTCAAGCGTCTCGTTGTATGGATTGTGGTGTGCCGTTTTGTCATAACGGCTGCCCTATCGGTAACATCATCCCAGAGTTTAACGATGCTGTTTATCGTGATAGCTGGGAAGAAGCATGGAACATTCTAAGCTCAACCAATAACTTCCCTGAGTTTACTGGTCGTGTTTGCCCAGCTCCATGTGAAAGTGCTTGTGTACTTGGCATCAACCAAGACCCTATCACCATCTGTAACATCGAGAAAACCATCGTAGAAACGGCGTATCGTGAAGGGTATGCCAAGCCAAAAACGCCACGTTCTCGCACTGGCAAAACCGTTGCGATCATTGGATCTGGACCTGCTGGTCTTGCGGCTGCTGAGCAGCTAAACAGCGCAGGCCATACTGTGACGGTATTCGAGCGAGACGAGAAAGTGGGCGGTCTGCTACGTTTTGGTATCCCAGACTTTAAACTGAGCATGGAAGTCATTGATCGTAAGATCAATCTAATGGCAGAAGCTGGCATTGAGTTTAAAGTAAACCAACACGTCGGTGTTGATGTAAATGCTCAGCAATTGCGTCAAGAGTTCGATGTGGTTCTACTAACCGGTGGCTCAACGGTTCCACGTGATTTGCCCGTTCCGGGTCGTGAACTAAAAGGCGTTCACTTCGCAATGGAATTCCTAGGTCAAAACAACCGTCGCGCCAATAACATGGACCTGAAAACAGAAGAAATTCACGCTGCGGGTAAACATGTTGTGGTTATCGGTGGTGGTGATACTGGTTCAGACTGTGTAGGTACGTCAAACCGTCACGGCGCAGCAAGCGTAACTCAAGTGGAAATCATGCCGATTCCACCAGAGAAGCGCCCAGCCAATATGCCTTGGCCTCAATACCCAATGATCCTACGTACTTCGACCTCTCATGAAGAAGGTGTCGATCGTCACTGGAACATCCTGACCAAAGAGTTCATCGGAAATGACAAAGGTGAAGTCACTGGCCTTCGTCTTGCTGATATCGTTTGGCAAGATGCAAAACCAGGCGAGCGCCCAAGTTTCAAAGAAGTAGAAGGCAGCGAGCGAGTGCTCCCATGTGATATGGCATTCCTAGCAATGGGCTTCTTACACCCAGAACCTACAGGCGTGCTTGCTCAACTGGATATCGCGCTAGATGATCGCGGTAACGTAGCAACTCAAGGTTTTGCTACTAACCAAGAAGGCGTATTTGCTGCTGGTGATATGCGAACAGGCCAATCTTTGGTGGTTCGTTGTATCAACGAAGGTCGCGAATGTGCTCGTGCTATCGATGACTACCTAATGGATGGCACAAACCTAGAAGCAAAAGCAGATTCACTGATGCTTTCTGCTTAACGGAAGTATTCACGCTTCCCTCTTTCAATGCCATAAATAGCCATCAGCGATATCGATGGCTATTAGCAAAGAAAGAAAACAATTCCTTCCAATCTTTCTATTTTGACCAGCATTTTATGCTGGTCTTTTTTATTTCCCACAGAATCAAATGTTACTTTTTTGTAACAATCAATTTTCTATCTATTTGAAATCATTAAACTATTTTAGCTTATTAAATGGTAAATCGCATATTCACGTGATTATCCACTAATAACTTGACCTTTTTTACAATAAGCTATAGCTTGTGAAGTTGATGAAAATAAAACACTCAAAAAATGTTAAATATTTCACAGCTTTTATTGAATAAATATACATAAAACCATAAAGATGACGCATATTCAGTCATCACTATCAACGTAAGCAGTGTTGATATATCTGTCGGGATGACGGATAAGCAAAGGGAGAATTGCAATGGCTCTTTATGATCCAAGTCTTGAGAAAGACAACTGTGGATTTGGCTTGATCGCGCATATGGAAGGCGAACAAAGCCACAAGCTGGTTCGTACAGCAATTTCTGCACTTGACCGAATGACCCACCGTGGTGGTATTGCCGCCGATGGTAAAACCGGTGATGGTTGTGGTCTTCTATTACAAAAGCCCGATTCCTATTTACGTCTTATTGCCGAAGAAAATGGTTTCAACCTTGGCAAGCAATACGCCGTAGGGATGATTTTCTTCAACCAAGATCCGGTCAAAGCTCAACTCGCTAAAGACATCGTCAACAGAGAACTTGCGCAAGAGACGCTAACAGTGGCCGGTTGGCGTGAAGTTCCAACCAATTCAGAAGTGCTCGGTCCAATTGCGGCTAACTCGCTTCCAAATATTCAGCAAGTCTTTATCTCTGCACCGGCTGGTTGGCGAGAGCGTGACATTGAACGCCGTCTCTACATCGCACGCCGTCGCATCGAGAAACAAATCACCGAAGATCCTGATTTCTACATCTGTAGCTTGTCGACTCAAGTTTTGGTGTACAAAGGCCTGTGCATGCCTGCGGACTTGCCTCGCTTCTACCTTGATCTTGCTGATCTACGCATGGAATCCGCTATCTGTCTGTTCCACCAGCGTTTTTCTACCAATACTCAACCGCGTTGGCCATTGGCTCAGCCGTTCCGCTATCTTGCTCATAACGGTGAGATCAACACCATTGAAGGTAACCGCCAATGGGCGCGCGCGCGCGCTTACAAGTTCTCGTCACCACTGCTGCCCGATCTTCAAACTGCAGCACCATTTGTGAACGAGACAGGTTCAGACTCCTCTAGCTTGGATAATATGCTGGATCTCTTCTTAGCTGGTGGCATGGATATCTTCCGCGCCATGCGTATGCTTGTGCCGCCTGCATGGCAAAACCATCCAGATATGGATCCGGATCTGCGGGCGTTTTACGATTTCAACTCCAAGCACATGGAACCATGGGATGGCCCAGCAGGTATCGTACTGTCCGATGGTCGTTATGCTGCTTGTAATCTAGACCGAAATGGTCTGCGTCCTGCACGTTATGTAATTACCAAAGACAAGTTGATCACTCTGGCATCTGAGGTAGGGATTTGGAATTACGCCCCAGATGAAGTTGCCGAAAAAGGGCGTGTAGGTCCGGGTGAATTGCTCGTCATCGACACTCGTAAAGGTAAGCTTTGGCAGTCTAGCGAGATCGATAATGATCTGAAATCTCGTCACCCTTATCGCGAATGGATGGAAAACAACGTTCGCAAACTCACACCATTTTCTCAGCTACCTGAGGATCAAGTAGGCGAGCGCAGCTTTGATGAAGACTTACTTAAGACTTATCAAAAGCAATTCGCGATGACGAACGAAGAAGTCGACCAAGTTCTGCGTGTACTCGGAGAAATGGGCCAAGAAGCCGTTGGTTCTATGGGTGACGATACTCCAATGGCAGTGCTCTCCTCAAAAGAGCGCTTGGTAACTGACTACTTCCGCCAGAAGTTCGCTCAGGTCACCAATCCACCGATCGATCCACTGCGTGAAAAACACGTGATGTCACTGGCGACCAGTATCGGTAAGGAAATGAATGTCTTCTGTGAAACCGATGGCCACGCGCATCGCGTAACATTTGATTCGCCTGTACTGCTTTATTCAGACATGCAGCAACTGCTCGAGCTTGGTGACGATCACTACCGTAATACCATTCTAGATATCAACTACGACCCACAAGAGAAAGATCTTAAACAAGCCATTAATGATCTCTGTGAGCAAGCAGAGCAAGTCGTACGTGAAGGCACGGTTTTAGTGGTACTTTCAGATCGCGCTTTGGTCAAAGGCAAGTTACCAATTCCAGCGGCAATGGCAGTCGGCGCCGTTCAAACTCGTTTGATTGATGCGAACTTACGTTGCGATGCCAACATTGTAGTCGAAACCGCAACTGCACGTGACCCACACCAATTTGCTGTCTTGCTTGGCTTTGGTGCGACTGCAGTTTACCCATACCTTGCTTATGAAGCGTTAGGTAAACTGATTGATGATAAGGCACTAGAGAAAGACTATCGCGATGTGATGCAGAACTACCAATACGGCATCAACAAGGGCCTGTATAAAATCATGTCAAAGATGGGGATCTCAACCATCGCCTCTTACCGCTGCTCACAACTGTTTGAAGCAGTTGGCTTGAACCAAGATGTGGTCGACCAGTGTTTTAAAGGCGTCACAACTCGTATTGAAGGCGCAAATTTTGACGACTTCCAGCAAGATCTTACAAACTTATCTCGCAAAGCATGGGCGAAACGTAAATCGATTGATCATGGCGGCTTGTTAAAGTATGTCCATGGAGGTGAGTATCATGCTTACAACCCGGATGTTGTCGGCACGCTGCAACAGGCCGTTAAATCTGGCGAAAGTAACGACTATCAGAGCTTTGCTAAGCAGGTAAACCAACGCCCTGTTGCCATGCTGCGTGACTTAATGTCGCTGAAAAAATCAGACTCACCGCTGCCACTAGAGCAAATAGAACCACGCACTGAACTGTTCAAACGCTTCGACTCTGCGGCCATGTCCATTGGCGCACTTAGCCCTGAAGCGCATGAAGCACTCGCGACTGCGATGAACCGTCTTGGTGGCTATTCAAACTCCGGTGAAGGTGGTGAAGATCCTCGCCGTTTCGGCACTGAACGTAACTCGCGCATCAAGCAAATTGCTTCAGGCCGATTTGGTGTCACGCCTCATTACCTTACTAATGCGGATGTACTACAAATCAAGGTAGCGCAAGGAGCTAAACCGGGTGAAGGTGGTCAGCTACCGGGACACAAAGTCACCGCAGAAATCGCCAAGCTACGTTACTCCGTGCAAGGGGTGACGTTAATCTCTCCTCCTCCACACCACGATATTTATTCTATTGAAGATTTGGCCCAGCTGATCTTCGACCTTAAACAAGTCAACCCGAATGCGCTGGTTTCGGTAAAACTCGTCTCCGAGCCAGGTGTCGGCACCATCGCAACGGGCGTAGCAAAGGCTTACGCTGATCTTATTACCATCTCGGGTTACGACGGTGGTACTGCAGCAAGCCCATTAACTTCGGTAAAATACGCAGGTAGTCCATGGGAATTAGGTCTAGCAGAGACGCAACAAGCACTGGTTGCTAATGGTCTGCGTCATAAGATCCGCCTACAGGTAGACGGTGGTCTAAAGACTGGTCTAGACGTGGTTAAGGCCGCGATTCTTGGTGCGGAAAGCTTCGGATTTGGTACCGCGCCAATGGTTGCTATGGGTTGTAAGTTCCTGCGAATTTGTCACCTCAATAACTGTGCAACAGGGGTTGCGACTCAAGACGAAACGCTGCGTAAAGAGTACTTCAAAGGCTTACCTGAAATGGTGATGAACTACTTCACCGGACTGGCAGAAGAAGTGCGCGAGCTGCTTTCTGAGCTAGGAGTTGAAAAACTGACGGACTTGATTGGTCGTACCGATTTACTTGAAGCAGTAGAAGGCTTTACCGCGAAGCAAACCAAATTGGATCTATCCAACATTCTAGAAGCTCCCGTCTCGCCTGAAGGTCATCCGCTGTTTTGGACAGAGCCAAACAAACCGTTTGATAAAGCTGAGCTCAATCAAAAGATCATTGATGATGCCATGCATGCGGTAGAAAACAACCAATCAGCAAGTTTCTTCTACAATGTCATCAACACTGATCGTTCTGTGGGTGCTCGCTTATCTGGCGAAATAGCGAAGCGCTATGGCAACCAAGGATTGGCGGCTTCCCCTATCAAAATCTATCTTGACGGCACTGCCGGCCAGTCGTTTGGCGTTTGGAATGCGGGTGGCGTAGAGCTTTACCTCACAGGTGATGCGAATGACTACGTAGGGAAAGGCATGGCAGGCGGCAAGATCGCCATTAAACCTCACTTAGGTACAGCGTTCAAGTGTCATGAAGCCACCATTATTGGTAACACGTGTTTGTACGGCGCAACGGGCGGTAAACTGTTCGCGGCAGGTAAAGCGGGTGAGCGTTTTGGGGTACGTAACTCAGGTACGATTGCCGTCATTGAAGGTGCGGGAGATAACGCTTGTGAGTACATGACAGGCGGTATTGTTGCCATTCTAGGTGCAACAGGCGTGAACTTTGGTGCAGGTATGACCGGAGGCTTTGCCTATGTTCTGGATGAAAACCAAAGCTTTGAAGGTCGAGTCAATACTGAATCTGTCGAAGCCATTTCATTGTCCGATCTATACATCCACCAAGAGCATTTGCGCGGCCTGATTGCGGAACACCTTGAAGAAACAGGGTCGAGCCACGCAGAAAATATTTTGGCGAACTTTGATGAATGGATTCCAAAGTTCTATTTGGTGAAACCACAAGCGGCAGATCTTCGCACGCTACTTGGTCACCAGAGCCGCAGTGCCGCTGAGCTGCGCGTTCAAGCCCAGTAATCATGGAGGATGTTTGAATCATGAGTCAGAACGTTTATCAATTTATCGATGTTCAACGCGTAGATCCTGCGAAGAAGCCGATCAAAGTTCGTAAGATCGAGTTCGTTGAAATCTACGAGCCGTTTACTAAGCAACAAGCCACTGCGCAAGCAGACCGCTGTTTAGATTGCGGTAACCCATATTGTGAATGGAAGTGCCCAGTACACAACTACATCCCTCAATGGCTAAAACTGGCAAATGAGGGACGTATTCTTGAAGCTGTTGAGCTATCGCATCAAACCAATAGTTTACCTGAAGTATGTGGACGCGTTTGTCCTCAAGACCGTCTATGTGAAGGTTCATGCACGCTTAATGATGACTTTGGTGCCGTCACCATCGGTAATATAGAAAAGTACATTACCGACAAAGCCTTTGAAATGGGCTGGAAGCCAGATATGTCCAAGGTGGAGTGGACCGATAAAAAAGTCGCAATCATTGGAGCTGGCCCAGCAGGCTTGGCAGCCGCTGATATCCTAGTGCGCAATGGCGTTAAGCCAGTCGTGTTTGACCGCTACCCAGAAATCGGCGGACTACTGACTTTCGGTATCCCTTCGTTCAAGCTTGAAAAAGGGGTAATGGAAAATCGTCGCCGTGTGTTCACTGAAATGGGCGTCGAGTTCCGCATGAACGTGGAAGTCGGTAAAGATGTACAAATGCAAGATCTAATCGATGAGTACGATGCCATTTTCTTAGGCGTTGGCACCTATAAATACATGCGTGCAGGACTAGAAAATGAGGATGCGCCGGGTGTGTATGACGCGCTGCCATTTTTAATTTCGAATACCTACAAAGTCATGGAGCTTGAGAACAACCAACCTTTTATCGACATGGCAGGAAAGAAAGTGGTCGTGCTTGGTGGTGGCGATACCGCAATGGACTGTGTACGAACCTCTATTCGCCAAGGAGCCTCCAATGTGATTTGTGCTTATCGTCGTGACGAAGCCAACATGCCAGGTTCACGTCGAGAAGTAAAAAACGCTAAAGAGGAAGGCGTGAAGTTTATGTTTAACCTGCAACCACTCGGTGTGGAGGTCGACGCTTCAGGTAACGTATCGGGCGTTAAAGTGGTAAAAACCGCTTTAGGTGAGCCCGATGATGCAGGTCGTCGCAGACCAGAACCAGTGGAAGGCAGTGAACATGTATTGCCTGCAGATGCCGTGATCATGGCATTTGGTTTCCAGCCACACAAAATGGACTGGTTAGAACCGTATGGTGTCGATTTAGATCAATGGGGACGTATCAAGGCACCTGTTGAGCAAGCGTTCATGTACCAAACCAGCAATGCGAAAATCTTCGCTGGCGGTGATGCGGTCCGTGGCTCAGACCTCGTCGTAACCGCCATTGATGAAGGGCGAAAAGCGGCAGAAGGCATTCTTGATTACCTAGAAGTCTAATCACAGCTAACATCACAAAAAGGATCCTATTATTGGATCCTTTTTCTTTTGTATCCATATAATTAGAAACAAAATTATAAGAGTAAATACAATGAAAAAAGCCGCTCTCCTTTCCATCACTTTACTCAGCCTTACAGCCTGCTGCCAAGGAGTCACCAGTATGCCAGATCGTTCTCAATCACCTTGTGGTGACAAACCAAATTGCGTTTCAACTCAGGACTCAAGAGACAAGTTTCAATTAGCACCTTTTTTGCTCACTGAATCCGCAACGTTAGATGCCATTGAGCAAGCTGCGCTTCAACTTCCTGGCGCAAAAACCGCGGTAAAAGAGGGCGATTACCTTCGGATAGAATGCACATCTAAAATCATGCGCTTCGTGGATGACCTCGAATTAAAAGTAGCAGGAGACAAACTGATTGTTCGCTCAGAGTCACGTGTGGGCTATTCTGACTTTGGCGTAAACAGAAAGCGCGCCGAACAATTACGAGAAAAGCTCACTCAAGCTAAGCTCATCAAATAGAAAACTGCTCACGGGGAGTGCTATACTCTCGGCCAACTAAAATATTTACCGAAAGAGAGTGTTATGAAAGTTGGTATCATCGGTGCGATGGAACAAGAAGTGACCATCCTGAAAGAAGCAATCACAAACTGCAAAACCGTAAATAAAGCAGGTTGTACGTTTTTCTCTGGTCAAATTAATGATGTAGAAGTAGTCGTACTACAATCAGGTATCGGTAAAGTTGCAGCTGCAGTAGGCACTACCATTCTTCTTGATGAATACCAGCCAGATGTTGTGATTAACACAGGCTCTGCTGGTGGCTTCGATTCAAGCCTAAATCTAGGTGATGTTGTTATCTCAACAGAAGTTCGTCATCACGATGCAGACGTGACCGCTTTTGGTTATGAAATTGGCCAAATGGCTGGCCAGCCTGCTGCATTCAAAGCGGATGAAAAGCTAATGGATTTAGCAGAAAAGGCACTAGCGCAAATGGAAAACACTCATGCAGTTCGCGGCCTGATCTGTACTGGTGATGCATTTGTTTGCACCGCTGAACGCCAAGAGTTTATTCGTAAGCACTTCCCATCCGTTATCGCGGTAGAAATGGAAGCATCTGCTATCGCTCAAACTTGTCACCAATTCAACACGCCGTTTGTTGTTGTGCGTGCAATCTCTGATGTCGCTGATAAAGAGTCACCAATGAGCTTTGATGAGTTCCTACCGCTAGCAGCAAAAAGCTCTTCTGAAATGGTATTCAAAATGCTGGAACTCATTAAGTAAACGACTCATTCATGGAAGAAGTTTTTCAGTTATTTTATGCCAACGGTGCGCTCCTTATTATGTGGGGCGCACTGCTCTTTCACCTTCTTTTACCAATCTCCCGTTCATCGCATCCCATCACTTTATGGCGAAAGTTAGCTGAGCAGCTCGCCAACAAAGTGAACAATAATCACAGTTACTCACAGAGCCTGACCTCCGGCAGTCTTGCATTGGGCTTGATGCTATTGCCTTGCTTGATCTTGCTGATTGCAGTGGAGCCATTTGTTTGGCAAGTGCCTTTATACGAATTAGTGCTATTGATCATTGCTTTGGACTGGCGCAACAGCGAAGCCTTAACAAAACAACTCGTCACAAGTATGTCGAGAGAAGACAAAGCCCAGTGCCGACAATTACTGAGACCATATCTTAATCGCGATACTGACAGCCTCTCGATCATCGGCATAGGTAAAGCAAGCTCAGAAGCTGTGATTATGGGATACAGCCGCAACGTAATCGGTGTGTTATTTTGGTACGCACTAGCAGGTGGTATTGGTGCGTTAATGTATCGACTAACCACAGAGTTAGCTCGAGTTTGGTCCCCTAGCCGACGCCAATATTTGCCCTTTGGTAAACCTGCCGTTCAGCTGGTTGCCGCTCTGGATATTATTCCACTTCGTCTCTTTGCCATACTTTTAGCTGTAGGAAAGAACGTAAGCAATGTGCTTTCTGGTGTACAGCAACAAGCTAACTCTTGGCTACTACCCGGGCCTGCCTGGGTGTTGTGTACCATCGGACACAAACTACAACTCTCTTTATGCGGCCCTGCTATCTATCAAGGTATACGTGCGGAACGCGCAAAAATCGGTGGACGAATCGCCCCATCAGCTATTCACCTTTCACAAATACATACGCTGCTCGTTTGGCGAGTCTTCGTTTGGATAGCTATCCAAAGTCTGCTTTTAGGAATGATTTATCAAGGATTATGATGAATAAACTATGCTTCGCATTAACGCTGTTTGTTTCGACAGCGACCTTCGCTCAAACACCAGCGCAACGCATTGTAAGTTTAGCTCCGCATGCCACTGAAATTGCCTTTGCGGCAGGGCTAGGAGACAAGCTTGTTGCTGTCAGCGAAATGAGTGATTATCCAGAGCGGGCAAAGCAGCTGGAAAGAGTCTCTAATTACCAAGGAATTAAATTAGAGCGCATTATTGCTCTTCAACCGGATTTAGTCATCGCTTGGCCGGCAGGAAACCCGGCAAAAGAGCTGGAGAAAATTAAACAGTTCGGCATTCCTATCTATTATTCCACTACAGGTTCACTGGAAGATATCGCCAATAATATCGAGCAGCTAAGCCAATACAGCGAAACCCCGCAAATAGGACAAAAGGCCGCTGAAGATTTTAGAACGCAACTGAATACACTAAAAGAGAAGTACAACACGCACGAGAAAGTTCGTTACTTTTATCAGTTGAGTGAAAAGCCTATCATCACCGTCGCCGGGAAGAACTGGCCAAGTGAAGTCTTTAGTTTTTGCGGTGGTGAAAACATTTTCGCAGCATCCAGCGCGCCTTATCCTCAGGTCAGCATCGAGCAGGTCATCACTCGCCAACCAGAGGTTATTTTTACTTCTCGTCACGCAATGAGTAATGATGGTATGTGGGCAGAGTGGAGCAATGAGCTTCCCGCGCTTAGAAATAAACACATCTGGTCTCTAAACTCAGATTGGATTAACCGCCCAACCCCACGCACACTAAATGCGATCACAGAAGTGTGTGAGCACTTTAAAAGCGTTCGTCAAAAACGCTAACGATTTCGTGGCAAATACCGTACAATTTCCGCCCATTTTTTCTCACACTATATAAAGGTACTAAGTAACATGGACTCCATGCTGCTTTATATGATCGATTTGTTCGGTACCGCTGTTTTCGCTATCTCTGGCGTGTTACTGGCGGGCCGTTTAAAAATGGATCCATTCGGCGTTATCGTTCTCGGCAGTGTGACTGCTATTGGTGGCGGAACAATCCGAGACATGGCGCTAGGTGCCACTCCTGTATTTTGGATAACAGATACGACGTACTTATGGGTGATATTTGTTACGTGTCTACTAACCATGCTTGTTATTCGAAGACCCAAGCGACTCTCATGGTGGGTCTTACCCGTTTGTGATGCGATCGGCCTTGCAGTATTTGTAGGAATAGGTGTAGAGAAAGCCCTCGCTTACAACGCGTCTGGGATGGTCGCAGTGATCATGGGAGTCATTACTGGTTGTGGTGGTGGCATTATACGAGATGTGCTGGCTCGCGAAGTTCCTATGGTATTAAGAAGCGAAGTCTACGCTACGGCATGTATTATTGGCGGCATCTTCCATACGATGGCGGTAAACATGGGTTATGACCACTCAACGGCTTTACTCGCTGGTGTAATCTCAACGCTCATTATACGTCTCGGTGCTATTCGTTGGCATCTATCCCTGCCAACTTTCGCAATTAATCGTTAAACACAAATTACATGATTCGGTCATGGAGTCGACTGAGTGTCGGCTCCTCTCATTTATACTCATTTGATTCGCCAATTCTTGTACAATTCGCTAAATTATTTCAACCATTCCTAACTTTCATTAATTATTATGTTGCTTGAAGGTATTGAGACGTTACTTGTCCTCAGTAAAGAAAAAACCATGAGCCGTACGGGCAGCCAACTCTATATTAGTCAATCTGCGGTGAGTAAGCGCATTTCGAATCTAGAGAAGAAGTTAGGAAAAAAATTGATTGAGCCAAGTGGTCGGCACATAAAGCTGACCTCCGATGGCCATGCGCTCATCGACACGATCGAGCCAACGTTCAATGAGTTAAGAGGTCAGATCTATGATCAGCAAGAAATAGAAGATACTTCTTTGATCAAGATAGACTGCTCTGAAACCTTAGTCGCTGGATACCTTAGTGTGATCATGGCAGAACGCTTTGCCCATGACCAATACATACGAATATCGACCAATCATACACCACGCATTATTGAGAACGTCAAATCAGGTAAAGCGACACTGGGATTCTGTGCTGGTTATTTACCGCCTCATCATGGATTAATGAGCCTTCACCTCGCTGATGAACCTTTTTCAATCGTCAGTAGATACCCACTTTCGCAACTACCCAAAGCCATTTTGACCAATGACTTAACCAATCCTGCCAACACTTACCAACAGGCTATTTTGTCAAAATACGGAATTGAGCCTTTGATGGAAATGGATTCATACACTGCGGCAGCACAACTGGCTTTGGGCGGAATGGCTCCTGCTTTAATTCCTAAATCTATCCTGAAGACACTTAATATCACACCCAAATTCTGCTATGACTTTGAAGAACTAGGACAGTTAATTCGACCAATACATATCTGCTTGCGCCACAGCACATATCGCAGCAAACGAGTTAAAGCACTGACAGAAGCCATTGCTGATGTTGTTGCCAAAGAAGTTTCGTTGCCATTAGCATCGACATCACAACAACTAGACAATTGAAGTAGAGTATAATGTAAAAGTGTATTTCATAGTCATTTTACAAAAACATAGTACTCACTTAAGAACCATCGAGAACTAAGTTCCTCAGAATAATGGTATCCATGACTTTCAGCATAAGACAGCAGCCACTCATTAAACATATAAGAAAACAAAAAACTAGAAACTAATAAAACAAAACATAATTTAAAAAGCTTTTTAAGTTTTTCTTTATTTGGCTTTCTCTTAGTAGAAACAGTATAAATAGAAACATAAGAAAGCAAAGCAAATAAAAAACCGGATGAAAATAACTGAATATTCTGACCACCTAAGGATAAACTTTCCTGATCGGATGAAATTGCTCCAAAAAAGTCCAACAAATCAGATACCGGAAGATAAATCATAAAATATGTACATATAGGAAATAGAATTGAACCTATAATAAATGTGCTATAATCTATTTCTTCATTTTTCATAATGAAAAACCACTATTTTTAAAGCTCTGCATCGCTCGGTATTGGTTTATTTTATCTTTCATCTCCCATTTTTCCACCTCTTCCTTTTGAGACCAAAATAGCATAATTTCCTTTTGGAACCTCTTTGTGAGGTTAAATTCTTCATCTATTTTACTAGCTGCAAAGCTGGCAACAACACCGACAAAAACAACCACAAACAGAGCTGCTGAACCACCAGCAGCGACAACACCTACAGAAACCATCGTTTTTAATGTTATACTAGCAACTAAAGCAGCCAAACCCACTTTAATAATGTCACTTGCTATAACTCCGAATAATTTAGCCAATACTCTTTTATTTGACTCTTTAAAGAAATACTCAGCTATTCTATAAGATGTGACAAAGATAACAGTAATAATTGCACCTTGCTTAACCGTCTGTAATGCCTTTTCTTTTCCTATAGCAAAACTTACGGCCATCGGTGGCGAAATCTTACCAGACAAAGCCATAACTTTTCTTTGTAAACTAGGTGTTCCTTTAATTACAATATGATTAAAACCACCATACTTCTCAACTGCAATAGGAGCTGCGCTACCTGACAAGGCTACAGCAACTCTACCTAAATATGCCAAATCATCTACAGTTGCATAGTAGTTTGCAATAAATTCTAACTTATCCTTTAAACTATTCCACCGAAGTTGTTCATGCTTAGGGATAAATTTACTAACCAATTTATCAAATTCATTGATAGAAAATGCATAGCATTCTCTTTTTGACTGGGTATTATCTCGAGATATAATAGGATACATATAACCAACAATTAAATATTCTAAACTTAGCATTCTAACTTTATTAAATAAAAATTGTTTATTACTTTTTCATTTTAAGTACGATATCACATTATAATGAAATCATAGATATATCAGTATTTCTTTACATATAATTCATGAGTAGGCGTAGTTGAACGTAGAGAACGAGTTATAATACTGACAAAATCCATTGCTGATGTTGTTGCCAAAGAAGTTTCGTTGCCATGAGCATCGACATCACAATAACTAGAGGACGAATCCATTTTTGCCCTTTACTTACCACGACCTTCGCCCCTAACTGAGCACCAAGAAAACCGCCAACAGCCATGGTTAAGCCAAGCTTCCACACTGGCAACCCGGCTAAGATAAAAAAGAGTAGTGCCGCTATGTTTGACGTGAAATTGAGGATTTTTGTTCTAGCAGTGGCTTCGACCAAAGAAAAGTGACCCAGTGCAACAAAACAAACAGTAAAAATAGATCCAGTCCCAGGGCCAAAAAAGCCATCATAGAAACCGATCCCACCACCAATGCATAGCGCAAACATCGCTTCAGATAACTTTGGTTCTCCATCTATTTTACGTGTACTTGGCGCGAGTAAAAAATAGAGGGAAATGGCAATCAAAAGAACAGGAATCAAACTGGTGAGTACGCTAGCATCAATAAACTGCACAGCCTCGGCACCGATCGCTGCACCGATAAAAGTGCAAAGTATCGCGAAACGCATTTCCTTTAGGCTGACAATACCGTTACGCACGAAATACCAGCTAGCAGAGAAACTGCCAAACGAACTTTGTAACTTGTTGGTTGCTAGAGCTTGAGTCGGACTCAACCCCGCTGCCAAAAGCGCAGGGAGCGTAATGAGCCCTCCCCCACCAGCCATCGCATCAATAAAGCCTGCGGCAGTCGCAACAAAAAATAGAGCCAACAAAATCTCAACCGTGATTTCCACTACACATCCTTTTTATTTAAAGAGGCATCAAAGAGGAAAAACGGTAGCACTTATTCACAAAACCACCAATGGAAAGTCAAGACACCAATCTATTCCTAATTTTCATCATTTAAATAAATCTAGAAAATGACACATTAAAAACATCAATCACAACCAAATATAGAGCCTCACCTCAAGAGCCTCTTAATATTTTGATAGAAAAGGAAAGCGCTGTCTTAATAGGGAACGTCTAATCTGATAAAAACGAAAATAATGGATAACTTACTGACTCGACCATCCAGAAAAACAACAATTACACTCAAAAATCGAACAAATAGTGAACATTAATCAGCTATTCAACGTTATTGGCTCTAAACCCAAGACGAGCGGTTATTCGGGAGAGCTAAGAAATCTTACAATTGGAATCTATGAGGAATTGAAAGTTGAATACTAAATCAATTAGCATAGCGAACATCTCAATAAGTGTATGTTTATACTTGGCATTGACTATTGGCCTGACTATTAGCTTAAGCATTTGGAATGACTGGTTTTCTTTCACTCAACACATTGATCTAGATACGTACCTTCTTACATTGGGAGCTATTACGGTTGTTGTTGTATGCATTCCAAACATCCTGACAATAAGCAAAGGATTAAGTATTGCTGCAAAAATAAACTTAATCACTATCTCTTTTATCATTCTTACCTGCAGTATCAACTTTGTTGTAGCAAGTGGTAGTACTATTTCTTCATCTTTAGGAACATTGCTTGCCATAATTAGCTTGATGATCTTCAAAAGCGAAGCATACCAATCGTTCCTAGCACATTTTAATACTCTTCATTTTTGAAAAACCTCAATATAAAAAAGCCCGCTCAAATGAGCGGGCAATGAGGTTGTCATGTAAGCCCTGATTAACGAGCTTACTGATTTTTATCTGTTACGCGTCTAGACTCGCTTTCACTTTAGCGTGTAACTCTTGAACCGAAGTTACTGACGCTTTTGCGTCTGCAGTATGAGACATACATGTAGCGAACGCTGCGTTCAGTGTCGTTGTGTAGTTCACTTTTTCTGCCAGTGCACCGCGGCGTAGAACTTTCGAATCTTCAATCGCTTGACGACCAGCAGCCGTGTTTACGATGTAGGTGTATTCGTTGTTCTTGATACGGTCAAGAATGTGTGGACGACCTTCGTGTACTTTGTTTACCAAACGTGGGTTGATACCCGCTTCGCCCAGAATCACAGCAGTACCATGTGTCGCATCCAGTTGGTAACCCAGTTTCACTAACTTAGAGGCCAGGTCAACAACACGCTCTTTATCACCTTCACGTACTGACAGTAGCGCACGACCACCTTCAGGGTAAACCGCACCACAACCTAACTCTGCTTTCGCGTAAGCTTCTGCGAATGTTGCGCCAACGCCCATTACTTCACCTGTTGAGCGCATTTCTGGGCCCAATAGCGGGTCAACGCCAGGGAACTTGTTGAACGGCAGAACCACTTCTTTCACTGAGTAGTAAGGAGGGATAATCTCTTTAGTAAAGCCTTGTGACTCTAGAGATTGACCCGCCATTACACGTGCAGCGATTTTCGCTAGAGGTGCACCTGTCGCTTTCGATACGAATGGAACCGTACGAGCAGCACGAGGGTTCACTTCGATTAGGTAAACATCGTTGTCTTTCACAGCAAACTGCGTGTTCATCAAACCGCGTACACCGAGTTCGAACGCCAGCTTCTCAACTTGCTCACGCATCTTGTCTTGAATTTCCTGACTTAGCGTATATGCAGGCAGTGAACATGCAGAGTCACCAGAGTGAACACCGGCTTGTTCGATGTGTTCCATGATACCGCCGATAACAACGCGTTCACCGTCACAGATAGCATCAATATCAACTTCGGTCGCGTCATCTAGGAAACGGTCTAGTAGAACTGGAGACTCGTTCGATACGCTTACTGCTTCGTTGAAGTAGCGACGCAGGTCTTGCTCGTCGTATACGATTTCCATCGCACGACCACCGAGTACATAAGATGGACGAACAACTAATGGGAAGCCAATTTCTTTCGACTTCTCAACCGCTTGCTCCATCGTTGTTACTGTCGCGTTTTCTGGCTGAAGTAGACCTAAACGGTCAACAGCGGCTTGGAAGCGTTCACGGTCTTCCGCACGGTCGATAGCATCTGGGCTCGTACCAATGATTGGCACACCGGCCGCTTCTAGAGCACGAGCCAGTTTAAGTGGCGTTTGACCACCGTACTGAACAATCACACCTTTTGGTTTTTCAACGCGAGCGATAGACAGTACATCTTCCAGAGTTACTGGTTCGAAGTACAGACGATCAGACGTATCATAGTCAGTAGATACCGTTTCTGGGTTACAGTTAACCATAATGGTTTCGTAACCGTCTTCACGCAGCGCAAGTGATGCGTGTACACAACAGTAATCAAATTCAATGCCTTGGCCGATACGATTTGGACCACCACCAAGAACCATGATCTTGTCTTTGTCTGTTGGGTTGGCTTCACACTCTTCATCGTAAGATGAGTACATGTAAGCCGTGTCAGAAGAAAACTCTGCGGCACACGTATCCACACGTTTGTAAACCGGGTGAATATCAAACTGCTCACGAGCACGGCGAATTTCACTTTCAGCGACACCTAGCAGTTTAGACAAGCGCGCATCAGAGAAGCCTTTACGTTTCATCTGGCGAAGAACTTCTTTGGTCAAACCTGCGTAGCCGCCCGCCTTGACTTGCTCTTCGAGTTTTACGATTTCTTCGATTTGAACCAGGAACCAACGGTCGATTTGAGTCAAGTTGAACACGCCGTCAACTGACATGCCAGCTCGGAATGCATCGGCGATGTACCAGATACGCTCAGCACCTGCTTCTTTAAGTTCGTGACGAATCTTAGTCAGTGCATCTGGTGCTTCTAAATCGACCATCTCGTCAAAACCAGTTGCGCCAACTTCTAGGCCACGAAGTGCTTTGTGAAGAGATTCTTGTTGGTTACGACCAATTGCCATTACCTCACCAACCGATTTCATCTGAGTAGTCAGACGGTCGTTTGCGCCAGCAAATTTCTCGAAGTTAAAGCGAGGAATCTTAGTTACGACGTAGTCGATAGTTGGCTCGAATGATGCTGGTGTTGCACCGCCCGTGATGTCGTTTTGTAGTTCGTCTAGAGTAAAGCCAACAGCAAGCTTCGCGGCAATCTTAGCGATTGGGAAACCTGTTGCTTTTGACGCTAACGCAGAAGAGCGAGATACACGTGGGTTCATCTCGATGATAACCATACGGCCATCTTTCGGGTTGATACCAAACTGTACGTTTGAACCACCTGTTTCAACACCAATTTCACGTAGAACGGCTAGCGATGCATTACGCATTAGCTGGTATTCTTTGTCAGTCAGTGTCTGTGCTGGTGCTACTGTGATGGAGTCACCCGTGTGGATACCCATTGGATCAAAGTTTTCGATTGAACATACGATGATACAGTTGTCCGCTTTGTCACGAACGACTTCCATTTCGTACTCTTTCCAACCGATTAGTGACTCATCGATAAGAAGTTCGTTGGTCGGAGATAAGTCCAGACCGCGACGACAGATTTCTTCGAACTCTTCTTTGTTGTACGCGATACCACCACCAGTGCCGCCCATGGTGAACGATGGACGGATGATACAAGGGAAGCCAACCATATCTAAAACTTTGTAAGCTTCTTCCATGCTCTTCGCTGTATCTGCGCGAGGACACTCAAGGCCGATAGACTTCATCGCTTTATCAAAACGAGAACGGTCTTCCGCTTTGTCGATTGCATCAGCCGTTGCACCAATCATCTCTACGCCGAATTCTTCTAGTACGCCGTGTTTCTCTAAGTCTAACGCACAGTTAAGTGCAGTCTGGCCACCCATGGTTGGCAAAACTGCATCTGGACGCTCTTTTTCAATGATCTTGCGTACCACTTCCCATTGGATTGGCTCGATGTAAGTCGCATCAGCCATCTCTGGGTCAGTCATGATCGTTGCTGGGTTCGAGTTAACCAGAATAACTCGGTAGCCTTCTTCACGAAGTGCTTTACAGGCTTGTGCGCCAGAGTAGTCAAACTCACATGCCTGACCGATAACAATCGGACCAGCACCAAGAATTAGAATACTTTGAATGTCAGTACGTTTTGGCATTATCTACTACTCCGAATTAAGCGCTGTGTTTTTTGATTAGTTCGATAAAGTGGTCAAATAGCGGTGCCGCGTCATGTGGACCTGGGCTCGCTTCTGGGTGACCTTGGAAGCTAAATGCTGGCTTGTCTGTGCGGTGAATACCTTGCAAAGAGCCATCAAATAACGATACGTGAGTAGCACGTAAGTTTTCCGGTAACGTTGCTTCATCTGCCGCAAAGCCGTGGTTTTGCGAAGTGATCATAACAACGTTACGGTCTAAATCTTTTACTGGGTGGTTTGCACCATGGTGACCAAACTTCATTTTCACGGTTTGTGCACCTGACGCTAACGCAAGGATTTGGTGACCTAAACAGATACCGAAGATAGGTAAGCCTTTTTCTAGGAACACTTTTGTCGCTTCAATCGCGTAAGTACATGGTTCTGGATCACCAGGGCCATTTGATAGGAAAACACCGTCCGGGTTCATCGCAAGCACTTCTTCCGCTGACGTTTCAGCAGGAACAACCGTTAAGCGGCAACCGCGGTCAACCAACATTCGTAGGATGTTGCGTTTTGCGCCGAAGTCGTAAGCAACGACGTGGTATGGCAGCTCGCTGTCATCTTTCGCCTCTGGAAGTCCACCTTCAAGCGTCCACGAACCTTGTTTCCATTGATACGCTTCTTTCGTTGTAACTTCTTTCGCAAGGTCCATTCCTTTTAAGCCTGGGAATTCTTTTGCTTTCGCTAAAGCCAAAGCTTCATCTAGGTTATTACCCGCAACAATACAACCGTTTTGAGCACCTTTTTCACGCAAGATACGAGTGAGCTTTCGCGTATCAATATCAGCGATGCCAACGATATTTTGAGACTTAAGGTAATCAGAGAGGGATTGTTCATTACGGAAGTTAGAAGCGATAAGAGGAAGATCGCGAATCACAAGGCCTTGTGCATGAATGGAAGAGGATTCTTCATCTTCGGAAGTGGTTCCGGTATTGCCAATGTGAGGATAAGTAAGGGTGACGATTTGCTGAGAATAGGAAGGATCAGTGAGGATTTCTTGATACCCCGTCATCGAGGTATTAAAAACGACTTCACCAACGGAAATACCATCTGCCCCTATGGACACTCCGTGGAACACTGTCCCATCTTCTAGGACTAACAGTGCTAATTTACCCAAGACAACCTCCAGAATAAAAATGCAAAAAAAATAAATCAAACTGCAAACATGCCTTCCTTTACCTATAAAATCTACATAAATAGGTATTTCAGACAAATTGGCGGTATTCTAAAGTTGGACTGGAAACCTGTCAACCTACAATCAAAAATAAATTATCAATTTCTAGCGAGTAAGGTCATTTCGAATCAGTAAGGCTCAAAAAGACAACTTTTGAATGCTATTACATAGGGAGGGATAGAGGTTTAATGAATTTTACAAATTTGAACTTTTTAGGGATCACAAAAAATTATGAGTTTTTAACGCAAACGTTCACCATGACAAAAATAGGAACACTTTTAGCGGTTACACCCAAAAACAAAGCTAAAATAGATAAAAACACAACAAAAGTAAGTGCTAAAATCTTCTCTATCAGAATCATTTTATTTACAAATAATTCTATAGATATAAAAAAGCCGGCTAACGCCGGCGAATAATTATGTATTTAGAGTTCATTCAATCCCAAAACATCTGTCATGGTATAAAAGCCCGCAGGTTTAGCACTCAACCAAACTGCAGCCTTTACGGCTCCATTAGCAAACGTCATGCGATCAGTCGCTTTGTGCGTTATTTCAACTCGTTCCCCGATATCAGCAAACATAGCCGTATGCTCACCGACGATATCGCCAGCGCGAATCGTAGCAAAGCCGATCTCATCTTTTGTTCGTTCACCAGTAATGCCTTCTCGAGCATAGACAGCTACATCATTCAGCTTATTACCCATCGCACCAGCAATAGCTTCTCCCATTCCGATAGCGGTACCAGAGGGGGCATCAACTTTATGGCGATGGTGTGCTTCAACAATCTCGATATCACAGTAATCCCCCATTACTTTGGCCGCTTTCTCAAGAAGCTTAAAGACAAGGTTTACGCCTACAGAATAATTTGGCGCCATCACAACAGGCACTTGCTTGGCTGCTTCATCAATAAGATCACGCTCTGCATCGCTGAAGCCAGTCGTCCCAATCACAATGCTCTTGCCGTATTTCTTACACAACTCGAGATTCGCTAATGTGCTTACTGGAGCGGTGAAATCGATGATTACATCAAAATTATCGACGTCTTTAGCAAGATCATCCGTTAAGAGCACATCGAATTTACCTTCACCACAAAGTTCACCGATATCGACACCGACAAGTGAAGACTCAGGTCGTTCTGATCCCGCGCTCACTGTCGCTTCAGGATTAAGGTGTGAAGCTTTAACCAAATTACGGCCCATTCGGCCAGCTGCTCCTGCGATTGCAATACGAACCATTGCGCTTTCTCTCCTTCTCTGGATAACGAGGTTTGCTCTCGTTCTCTCGTTTTGCTTAATCTGTTTAAACTAACAACATACTATGGTTACCACAAGCAAGTTCATCGAGCTTAAGCAAACTCTTTTACAACACGCTCCAAGATAGGTACGTTCGCTTCAGGAAAGGTATAGTCGCCCAATTCGCTGATTTCAACCCAGCATCCTTCTTGACCTTCTCGACCGTAAGGCTCATTACTGAATTGAGATACTGTAATAAAATCAAACTTGAGTGATTTGTCTGGATAGTCGTATTCCAAATGTTCAAAAGGGGCTTGCTCAATAACTTCAATTCCTACTTCTTCTTCGAGTTCTCTTGTAATAGCAAGCTCAATGCTTTCTCCCGGCTCGACTTTGCCACCCGGAAACTCCCAAAACCCGCCTTTGTGCTTATCATCAGGACGCTTTGTAATAAAGATCTTTGATTTGTCTTGGTTAAAAATAATTGCCGCGACTATGTGAATTCTTTTCATGGGGATTCCTAACTCTCAAGACCGTTGTACTTTTCTATTGTGACAACGAGCTTCTACACCTCAAAAACTTGCTGACCTATCAAACTTATGGAATTTGATAGCCAAAGAATTTATTTAAAAAAAGAGTCGCCTAAGCGACTCTTTGAGAAATAATCTGACTAACAGATTAGTCGATTTTGCCGTGGCACTGTTTGTACTTCTTGCCACTGCCACAAGGGCAAGGTTCATTACGACCTACTTTACGTTCATCACGTACCATTGGTTGATTTGAACCTTCTTCAGATTCTTCGCCTTCAGAAAGCGGATTTTGTGCTGCAGCGTGTTGCGCTTGTGCACGACGAGCGGCTTCTTCAGCTTGCGCACGACGCTGTTCTTCCATACGTTCAACTTCTTCTTGTTGCTGAACGCGAACACGAGATAGAACAGTAATAACGTCTGTTTTCAGCGCTTCTAGTAGGCCCTCAAACAGTTCAAACGACTCACGCTTGTATTCTTGTTTTGGGTTCTTCTGTGCGTAACCGCGTAAATGGATACCTTGACGCAAGTGATCCATCGCAGCCAAATGCTCTTTCCAAAGCGTATCCAGAGTCTGAAGCATGACCGATTTTTCGAAGTTGCGAAGCACTTGTGCACCCACTACTTCCTCTTTCTCTTTGTACACTTCAACGGCTAGGTTGATGATCTTTTCACGTAATGCTTCTTCGTAAAGCTTGTCGTCTTCTTCAAGCCATTGTTTCACTGGCGCATCAAGATCGAAGTCCGCTTTCAAGCGCTCTTGTAGACCTTCAACATCCCACATATCTTCTAGTGACTGTGGTGGAATGTACTCATCAATAACCGCTGTTAGCACATCTTCACGGTTTTGCTCGATCATGCCGCTGATGTCTTCAACGTTCATTAACTCGTCACGCAGTTCGTAGACAACCTTACGTTGATCGTTCGCTACATCATCGTATTCAAGCAGCTGCTTACGGATATCAAAGTTACGACCTTCCACTTTGCGCTGTGCTTTTTCAATTGAGCGAGAAAGCATTTTCGATTCAATAGCTTCACCTTCTTCCATACCACTTTGAATAAGGCTCGCCATACGATCAGAAGTGAAAATACGTAGCAAAGAGTCTTCCATAGATAGGTAGAAGCGCGATGAACCCGCATCACCTTGACGACCAGAACGACCACGTAGCTGGTTATCAATACGGCGAGATTCGTGTCGCTCAGTACCAATGATATGTAGACCACCAGCTTCTAGCACTTGGTCATGCACCACTTTCCACTCTGCTTTAATCGCATCGATTTGCTCTTGAGTTGGGTTCTCTAAAGCTTCAACTTTTGATTGCCAGCTACCGCCAAGCACAATGTCCGTACCACGACCGGCCATGTTGGTCGCGATAGTTACCGCACCAGGCATACCCGCTTCAGCAACAATTTCCGCTTCTTTCTCATGGAATTTCGCGTTCAATACGTTGTGTTTGATCTTAGCCTTCTTCAATGCGTTAGAAAGAAGTTCTGACTTTTCAATCGACACAGTACCAACAAGCGTTGGCTGCCCTTTGGCAACACGCTCTTTAATATCTTCAATGATTGCCGCAAACTTCTCTGCTTCAGTACGGTAAACCACATCTGGCATATCGTTACGAATCATCGGCTTGTTGGTTGGGATAACCACCGTTTCCAAACCATAGATAGACTGGAATTCGAACGCTTCAGTATCCGCTGTACCTGTCATACCTGACAGTTTTTCGTATAAACGGAAGTAGTTCTGGAAGGTAATAGAAGCCAAAGTTTGGTTTTCGTTTTGGATCTTAACGCCTTCTTTCGCTTCTACTGCTTGGTGAAGACCTTCAGACCAACGACGACCTGGCATTGTACGACCAGTGTGTTCATCAACGATGACCACTTCGCCTTCATCAGTAACGATGTAATCAACGTTACGCTCGAATAACACATGAGCACGCAAAGCAGCATTCACGTGATGCAACATGCTGATGTTAGCCGGAGAGTAAAGTGTATCACCTTCCTCCATCAGACCGTTTTTCACCAACAGTTCTTCAACGTATTCTTGACCCGTTTCAGTTAGGTATACTTGCTTTGATTTTTCATCAACAGTGTAGTGACCATCACCACGATATTCTTCAGAGTCTTCTTTATCTTGCTTTTTCAGATGCGGGATCAAAAGGTTGATTCGAGTGTATAGCTCAGAGCTATCTTCAGCAGGACCAGAAATGATCAAAGGAGTACGAGCTTCATCAATTAGGATTGAGTCCACCTCATCGACAACTGCAAAGAAGCGATCACGCTGTACACGGTCTTCGCTACGGAAAGCCATATTGTCACGAAGGTAGTCAAAACCAAATTCATTGTTGGTTCCGTATAGAATGTCAGCTTGGTACGCTTCTTTTTTCTCTTGAGGAGGCATGTTTGGCACGTTTACGCCAACGGTCATACCTAAAAATTCAAATAGAGGGCGGTTCGTCTCAGCATCACGTTTAGCTAGATAATCGTTCACTGTTACGATGTGAACGCCTTTACCAGCAAGAGCATTTAAGTAAGCTGGAAGCGTTGCAGTCAGCGTTTTACCTTCACCTGTACGCATCTCCGCAATTTGACCCGCATTTAGAACCATACCACCGATAAGCTGAACGTCGAAGTGACGCATGCCGTAGACACGCTTAGATGCTTCACGAACCGTAGCAAAAGCTTCAGGAAGTAGTTTATCAAGAGTTTCACCTTTCTCTAGGCGCTCACGGAACTCAACCGTCTTTGCTTTTAACTCTTCATCACTTAGAGCTTCGAATGTTGGCTCGTAGTTATTAATTTCTTTTACAATTTTTCTAAGGCGGCGCAGTGTTCGGTCGTTGCGACTGCCAATCACTTTTGTCAGTAGCTTAGTTATCATTTTTCGTGAATCTCTCTTTAATCAGACCGTTCCCGATCTACTCATAATGCCTTCAGTCTCTGCCAGTTTGGAACTAAGAATACTGAGATAAATCATTTATCAAAGATATTGAGTTCAAACATCCATATTTCAAGGCTAAGTTTCGAAACAATGTGGCTTAGTGTAAGGATTTTTCATCGATACAACCATAAATAGACGTATTTGTTTGAAGCACTCTGAAGTTTTTACTTAAAGTGGTGACTGATTAGACGATATTGCATACCACAATATGTGTAATCTATTCAGAGCAGACTTTGCTTTTTACCTTGCTACATTGTAAAACTGAAGCGAAAGACGTTAATGTAAACTATACCTTGATAGAAAGCTGCTCTAGAATAGCTGATATCTCAACAAAATTAGATTTTACCTATGCGTGATCACCGTCCAACCTCGACTGAAGATGTTATTGCTGAATCACAGTTCAAGCAGATTCAAGAACATGCTGGAGAAATCTTACAGCTTAACCAAGCTTTGCAAGAGATCTTACCCACTGGGACGGCCGATCATTGCCGGGTGGCGAATGTTCGTAACGGCCACCTATTGATCGATGTTTCTAGTGCCGCGATCAAAATGAAGATCGATTACGATCGCCTCATGATCCTAAATAAACTTCGTACTCAAGGCTTTGCCAAACTGATGAGCGTTGAAGTGAGGATCAATCCATCATTATACAGAAATCGTTTCGAACAAGACGACAGACCTAAACGTCCACCATTAACAGAATCTGCAGCAAAGTCATTGATGACGATTGCCGACATGGCACCGCCTAAAATTCAAGAGCGTTTAAAGCGATTGGCCGATATGGCAGAAAAGAAAGACCGTAAGTGATCGTTATTTCAATATGCTGAAAAGCTCGAATGCTATTAATAAGCCCAAGATTAAAGCCAAATAGCAAAAAACCAGGCATAAGCCTGGTTTTTATTAATTTTAATGCCGAGTATTTACGCAAGCACCATATTTGGTTCAGCGAATGCTACTGGTGAGCCGACTTCTTCTTCGAATGTAGTCCACTCCCACGCTTCCTGATCAGCAAGAACTGCTCGCAGAAGTTGGTTGTTCAAACCGTGACCCGATTTAAAGGCGCGAAATTCACCGATGATTGGGTGACCACACATGTAAAGATCACCAATCGCATCCAACACTTTGTGAGTCACAAACTCATTTTCAAAGCGTAGACCTTCTTCGTTAAGAATACGGTAATCATCCAATACGATAGCATTGTCGAAACTACCACCCAATACTAGGTTTTGAGATTGTAGATATTCGATATCACGCATAAAGCCAAACGTACGTGCACGAGAAATTTCACGAACGAAGCCTTTTGAAGAGAAATCAAACAGCAAGCGCTGTTCGTCTGACTCAATAGCAGGGTGATTAAATTCAATTTCGAAGTCCATGCGGAAGCCGTTAAATGGTACAAACTCTGCCCATTTATCGCCATCTTCAAAACGAACTGGCTTTTTAATACGGATGAAACGTTTTGGCGCATTTTGCGTTTCGATACCTGCTTGTTGTAGCAAGTATACAAATGGGCTAGCACTACCATCCATAATTGGAATTTCAGGTGCGTCTACTTCGACAACAATGTTGTCGATGCCCATACCAGCAAGTGCCGCATTCAAGTGCTCTACAGTTGAAATACGCACACCTTCGTCGTTTACCAAAGCAGTACATAGCATGGTGTCACGAACAGAAGCTGGATCAGCTGGAAAATCTACAGGTGGGTTTACATCTGTACGACGGTAAATGATACCTGTATTTGCAGCAGCCGGGCGCAGAGTAAGCGTGACTTTACGACCAGAGTGGAGGCCCACACCAGTTGTTTTCACTATTTCTTTCAGAGTACGTTGTCTGATCATCTGCTTGCCTCTCAAAAATTTGCTACAAAACACGGCCGTCTGTAACGTCGACCGTGAATGCTACCATAATTTTGAGCCATGTCAAATTTATGGATTAAAGATTAATCAGCCTGACGACGCAAAAATGCCGGGATATCTAAATAACCACTTTCCTTCTCTTGCTTCGGAGCCGCAGAGCTTTGGCTCGACGATGCTGGAGAAGAAGAAACTGTATTTGTAGGCTGAGGAGTTACCTGTGGCTTCTCTTGCACTTGATTATTTTGCAAGGTTTGTGCCGGTTTCTCTTCAGCTTGCGTTGCCGCCGCTTGCTGTTGTGGTTGAGCCTGCGGCGTCGGAGCCACTTTCGCTTTACCACCCGCAACTAGCGTGATATCTGGTTTTTTCTCATTGCCAATACCTGTCGCTACAACTGTTACGCGGATTTCGTCCGTCATATCTGGGTCTAGAGAAGTACCGATAACAACAGTTGCATTGTCAGAAGCAAATGCTTTCACTGTATTACCAACCGTCTCAAACTCGTCAAGACGCATATCCAGACCTGCAGTAATATTGACAAGAACACCACGAGCGCCCGCTAGATCGATGTCTTCCAGAAGTGGGCTAGAAATTGCCATTTCAGCCGCTTCTTCAGCACGATCTTCGCCTTTAGCAATACCGCTGCCCATCATCGCGTGACCCATTTCAGACATTACTGTTCTTACGTCCGCAAAGTCGACGTTGATCATGCCAGGGCGAGTAATTAGCTCTGCAATGCCTTGAACTGCGTTCTTAAGAACGTCGTTCGCACTTGCAAAAGCTTCTAGTAGCGTGACACCACGGCCAAGTACTTTAAGCAGCTTTTCGTTTGGAATCGTAATCAAAGAGTCAACGTGCTTAGACAGCTCATCGATACCTTGCTCAGCGAACGCCAAACGCTTTTTGCCTTCAAAGCTGAACGGTTTTGTCACTACCGCGACAGTTAGAATGCCAAGCTCTTTAGCTACTTCAGCAATAACCGGTGCTGCACCAGTACCTGTACCGCCACCCATACCAGCTGCGATAAACACCATATCGGCGCCAGTTAGGGAATCTTTAATTCTATCTCTGTCTTCGAGAGCTGCGTCACGGCCAACCTGTGGATTAGCACCTGCACCCAGACCTTTGGTGATATCGCCACCGATCTGAATAACATTGCCAACGCTTGTCTTACGAAGTGCTTGCGCATCAGTGTTGACGCTGATGAATTCCACACCTTCGATGGATTCACGCACCATGTGTTCAACGGCGTTACCACCGCCGCCACCAACCCCAACGACCTTGATTACTGCATCGTCAGACATTTCCATCATCGGTTCAAACATGTGTTGTCTCCGTTTATCCTGCAACTCAGGTTAAAACTCTTTTTGTATCCAGTTACGCAATTTATCGAAAAAGCCAGTAACAGATGAGCGTTTAGGTTCATTATAATCGCTATCGTCGCTAGACTGCATGTCTCTTGCGTAATGAAGTAATCCAACTGCCGTAGAATGGTACGGCTCTTTTACATAGTCAGTTAATCCGCTGACTTCGAGCGGTTTGCCGACCCTTACTTGATTGCGGAATACGCGTTCCGCACATTCTATCACTCCGTCCATTTGCGCAGCACCGCCGGTGAGTACAACTCCCGCAGCTAGATGGTGCTTTATACCCTCTTCGCGCAATTTCGCTTGTACAGAGTCAATAGTTTGGTTAACCAGTCCCATAAGCTCAGAGTAGCGTGGCTCAATCACTTCTGACAACGTTTGACGTTGCAGACTACGTGATGGTCGCCCACCTACGCTTGGTACATTAACCGTGTCATCCTTACTGACCAGTTCACTCAAAGCACAGCCATATTTGACTTTTATTTCTTCAGCATCGCTCACTGGCGTACCAAAAGCAAAAGCAATATCGCTGGTTACAGCATTTCCTGCGTACGAAAATACTTCTGTGTGACGTAACGCACCGCCAGTCCAGATGGCCACATCCATCGTGCCGGCGCCAATATCCACCACACAAACTCCAAGCTCTCTTTCATCCTCGGTGATTACTGCATTACTTGCAGCAAGCCCAGAAAATACGAGTTGCTCTACTTTAAGGCCGCATCGTTCTACCGCCTTAATAATATTGCGTGCCATGTCATTATGGCATGAGATAAGGTGGACACTTACTTCCATTCTTACCCCAGATAAACCAAGCGGATTTTTGATTCCCTCTTGGTAATCAATGGTGAACTCTTGCGGAATCACATGAAGGATTCGCTGTTCATCACCGATTTTAATCGATTTTGCGGTATGGATAGCGCGATCCATGTCTTCTTGAGACACTTCTTCATCTGAAATCGTGCCCATACCTTTTTCAATTCGGCTTGCGATATGCTTACCAGACAACGAAATGAAGACTCGGCTGATCTGGCACTCGGCCATCAATTCAGCTTGATCAATTGCACGTTGTACTGATTTTACAACCGACTCCAAGTCATTCACGCCACCTTTATCCATGCCACGTGAAGGGCTACTACCTGCGCCAATAATATTAATTTGACCGTCTGGTAGAACCTCACCCACTAGAGCCGATACGGTTGCAGTGCCTATATCAAGACCAACAATAATGTTGTCATCAGCGGCCTTAGTCATCTGTACTCTCTTCTAACTCTTGTTCAGGAAACCAACCAACTGCGGCTCCTGTATCGTACCTAAGATCGATATAACTGATTCTTTGCGTGTCACTGCCAAGCTTGTTATAGAGCTTAAAAAATCGCTCTATACGCTCAAGAAGAGACTCTTTACCGAGCTCTAATCGAATACCGTTATCAAGGATGATTTGCCAAGCTCGTCGCTCGTTTAATACCAGAGACGATATCGCTAAACCCAATTGCTGAAACTTAGGACTCAAATCACGGTAAGTCTGTAAGACTTCTGGTCCGCTGTCTTTGGGTCCGTACAGTTTCACTTTTTCTTCTTGTAACAGAGCCACATCGCCATCAAAAACAAACCCGTTTTTATCTAACAGTTCGTTGCCATTCCAAATGGCTTCAGGTTGATGCTCTGTCAAAAAAACTTTTACTGTATCCGGCCACTGCTTTCGGATTGCGGCATGCGCCACCCACGGCAGAGCTTCGACACTTTGCTGTAATACATCAATATCCTGAGACATAAATGTACCGATGTGATCTATTCGACTAAATGCAGCCTGCACATCGTCAGCTTGGACATACTCCAGTTTTCCCTGAAGTACTATTTTGGAGAGAGGTAACCTTTGGTCATCCCACATCCAACTGATCGCCGAGTACAAAACAGAACTAATTAAGGTCACAACCACAACGAAAAATAACGCACCCAAGATTTTCTCTTGGCGACCACGGTTATTATCCGTGTTTGGTCGCTCGTCATTCAGTGCAATATTCAACAACGTCTTCGTTTCCTGACTTTTGTCGTGTACTTTTTACCCACATAATTACGCAGAGGTAAAAGTCTTGACTTTAACCTTGGGATTATACTGAGCTCTTGTAAACTATCAAACACTGATAGCAATAAATCACAATGATATTGACGCAAAATCGAGATCTGAGTCTTTATCTGTCCTTCGCGCCAACAATCTGTGTTAACCAAGCATCTTGTTTATATTTAATTCAAGACCAGCCAGTTGTTTCGCCACTTTACCAACATCACCCGCACCTTGCGTTAAGATTAGGTCGCCGTCTTGTATAACGTTAGCTAAAACTGAAGGTAATTGCTCGATTTCTGGAACAAAAATCGGATCTACCTTACCTCGGCTGCGAATTGTGCGACACAATGAACGTCCATCAGCTCCTGAAATTGGCTTTTCACCTGCGGCATAAACATCCAACATGATTAATACATCAACTTGCTCTAGAACATTCGCAAAGTCATCGTATAGATCACGAGTACGGCTATAACGGTGTGGTTGGAAAATCATAACGAGACGTTTATCTTGCCAACCGCTTCGCGCAGCATTAATGGTCACATCAACTTCTGTTGGGTGGTGTCCGTAATCATCCACTAACATGGCATGACCATTACCGGTATCAAACTCGCCAAGGTGATCAAAACGTCGTCCCGTGCCTTGCGTTCCGGCCATTGCTTTTAGAATTGCATCGTCTTCAATGTCATCTTCGGTAGCCACTGCAATCGCAGCCGACGCATTAAGTGCATTGTGACGACCTGGAATGTTCAGAGTGATATCTAGGTTGGCACGCCCTTTACGTACTACCGTAAATTTGCCTTGCTGACCTTCTTGACGATAGTTTTCAATGCGTACGTCAGCATCTGCGGAGAAGCCGTAAGTAATCACTTGACGACTAATACGTGGGATTAACTCTCGAACCACAGGATCATCAATACAAACAATAGCTTGGCCGTAGAACGGTAGATTGTGTAGAAAATCAATGAAGGTTTGCTTTAACGTTTCAAAGTCACCCCCATAAGTATCCATATGATCGGCTTCAATATTAGTGACGATACTTACCATTGGTTGCAGGTGCAGGAATGACGCGTCGCTCTCATCCGCCTCAGCAATTAGAATACGACTCGAGCCTAAACGAGCATTTGTACCTGCGCTTTTCACCAAGCCGCCGTTTACAAACGTTGGATCAAGGCCTGCTTCAGAATAGATTTGTGTCACGAGTGCCGTCGTCGTCGTTTTACCGTGCGTGCCCGCAACGGCAATACCATGACGGAAGCGCATCAACTCAGCGAGCATCTCAGCACGACGTACAATAGGGATACGTAACTCACGTGCCGCCATCACTTCTGGGTTTTCTTCGTTGATAGCGGTTGAAACCACAACCACACTGGCTTTTTCAACATTGCTAGCTTGGTGCCCGATAAATACCGTCGCACCTTTTGATACTAAACGCTCTGTCACAGGGTTTTCTGATAGGTCAGAACCCGTGATTTGATAGCCTTCATTCAACAGCACTTCTGCAATGCCGCTCATGCCCGCACCACCAATACCGATGAAGTGGATGGATTTCACGCGGCGCATCTCTGGCACCATGGCGCGAATCTGAGCTAAGTCTTGTGTATGTTGGATTGTCATCAATTCTATTCTCAATAATTCGTTAACGCTTTTCGGTCAAAGCGACAATGGCTTGTGCGACAACTCGGTCGGCATTCAATTTAGCAGCGCCACGCGCTTGCTCAGCCATCGTAAGTAAAGCTTGGCGATCCAATTGTTGGATCTGCTGAGTCAAAGACTCAACGGTTAAATCTGGTTGTTCAATCATTTTCGCTGCGCCGCATTCTACTAGATGATCGGCATTCAGTGCTTGTTGGCGATCTTTATGCATAAAAGGAATAAAGATCGCACCAACGCCAGCAGCAGAAACTTCAGAAACGGTTAACGCCCCTGAACGACAAGCTAAAAGGTCAGCCCATGCATAAGCCTCTGCTACGTCGTCAATGAACTCTGTGACTTCTGCATTTACCACACCATTAGCTTGGTATGCTGCGTTCACTTCTTCGGCGGAACCTTTGCCCGCTTGATGACGAATACAGTAATCACCGCCCAACTTTGCCATCACTTCTGGCAGAGTTTGGTTAAGAATGCGTGCACCTTGGCTACCGCCCATCACCAGAATACGAATTGGGCCTTGGCGATCTTGCATTCGCTCTGCAGGCGCTTCTAATCTTGTTAGGTCTTCACGAACTGGGTTACCGACTACCTCAGCATTAGGGAACGCGCCAGGAAAGGCCTGAAAGACTTTCTTAGCAATTTTTGATAGCCATTGATTTGTCAAACCCGCAACCGCGTTTTGTTCGTGCAGAACAACAGGAATACCGCTCAACCAAGCCGCAATACCACCGGGACCACTCACATAACCACCCATACCTAACACGGCATCGGGCTTCCAATGCTTCATGTGCGCCCGAGCTTGCATGATGGCATTAATAATTTGAAATGGAGCTGCAAGCAGACGCTTTACGCCTTGACCTCGTAACCCTTTCACTTTGATAAAATCGATTTCAATGCCATGTTTTGGCACCAAATCCGCTTCCATTCGATCCGCCGTGCCTAACCAACGGATCTCCCAGCCTTGCTCTTGCAGCTGTTTTGCTACAGCTAACCCTGGGAATACGTGACCGCCAGTACCACCAGCCATCACCATCAAACGTTTATTTTGTTTCATTAGTTTGTTGTTCTGATTGTTGTTGCTCGCGTTTCAAGCGGCATTCGTAATCGATACGCAGCAATATGGACACTGCGACGGACATAATAATCAGACTGGAACCACCATAACTGATTAGCGGGAGTGTTAAACCTTTGGTTGGTACGATACCGGCTGCAGCACCAACGTTAACCAAGGTCTGGAACGCAAACCAAATACCGATACCGAAAGCCAGATAACCGCCGAACATTTCGCCTTCTTCAAACGCACGCTTGCCTATGTAAACCGCTTTTAGCACTAAGCTAAAAATCAACATTAAGACCAACACAACGCCCACGAAACCAAGCTCTTCAGCAAGTACCGCAAACACAAAGTCGGTATGCGCTTCTGGTAGATATTCCAGTTTTTGAATTGAGTTACCGAGACCTTGACCGAACCATTCACCACGACCAAACGCCATCAAAGATTGAGTCAACTGATAGCCACTACCAAATGGGTCTTCCCACGGGTCAAGGAAGGAGGTTACTCGTCGCATACGATATGGCTCGACTAAAATCAAACCTACCACAGCGCCGATACCTGCCACCATCAACGCGAGAAACTGAGTCAGTTTTGCGCCTGCGATAAAAAGCATGCCAAACAGCGTGACCAACATTACGACGACCGTCCCCAAGTCTGGCTGACCAAGTAGCAATACTGCGAAGAAGGCAAACACCATGATTGGCTTCATAAAGCCACCAAAGAAGGTTTGTCGTACTTCGTCTTGCTTTCGAACTAAGTAACCAGACATGAAGATAAACAGCGATAGCTTCGCGACCTCTGCTGGCTGAAGGTTAAACAGCCCAAGGGGAATCCAACGAGACGCACCATTAACCGACTTACCCGCCAAGAGCACGATGATCAACAGTGCGAAAGAAGCCCAAAGTAAGTAGTGGCTTTTCTTAAACCACTCTTGCAAAGGCACTTGCAAAATAACAGCGGATGTCCCTAGCGCCAGCACAAGAAACGTCGCGTGACGAAACATAAAGTGAAACGGCTGTTCGGTTAATCGTGAGCTGATCGGAAATGATGCAGAGGTTACCATCACCAACCCCGTCAACATCAAACCCAGTGCAATCCACACTAGCTGACGATCAAACATCGCCTCCGGGGCTGGATGCTTGAGCCAATTGCCAATACTGCGTTTAACGTTACCTAAACCCACGAAGTGTGTAACCTTTAATTATGCATATTTCTGAGCAAGAGCAGCGAAGGCATCGCCTCTTGCCATAAAGTTGTCGAATTGATCAAAGCTAGCACATGCTGGAGACAGCATCACCATATCACCTGGTTTTAACTGCGAAGATACTTGTTGAATCACATCTTCCATGGTGTCGAAACGTATTGCAGATTCATGCAGTGGCATAAAGTCATCGCCATCAGCGCCAAAGCAGCACAGTTGCAAGTTAAGCGTCGCGAAGATCGGTTTTAATGGCGAGAAGTCAGCACCTTTGCCAACACCACCAACGAGCAAGTAGAGCTTACCTGTCGACTCCAAACCAGATAGCGCAGCCATAGTGCTCGCAATATTAGTTGCTTTAGAGTCATTCACCCATTTTACGCCTTGATTATCCGCAACCACCTGGCATCGGTGTGTCAGTCCTGTGTAATTTTTAAGTGCATTCAATGCGTTGTGATAGTTTACGTCCGCAGCTTTTAATAGCGCTAAAGCAACCAGAGCATTAGATAAGTTGTGCTTACCAACCAACTTAAGCTCATCACTTGCGACAACTCGTTGACCGTGATCGAGCAGCCAAGTACGGTTGCCATCCACCTCGAGACCAAAGTCCTGATTGTCGCTGCCAAATGTCACCAATGGCATCTCTGCGTCTGGGAAGGTTTCTTGATCATCACGGTTCACGACTGCAAGAGCAGCATGGTTAAAAATACGCAACTTAGCTTGTCGATAGTCAGACATGCCTTGATAACGATCCATATGATCTTCAGAAAGATTCAGAAACGCAGCGGCTTTGAGCTTTAAGCTTGACGTCGTTTCTAACTGGAAGCTCGAAAGTTCGAGTACATATAGGTCTGCGTCTTGTTCTAACAAATCCAGTGCAGGCACACCGATGTTACCACCAACACCAACATCCAAACCTGCAGCCTTAGCCATCACACCTGTGAGGTCGGTTACTGTGCTCTTACCGTTTGAGCCCGTAATCGCAATCACCGGTTTCTGCACCGCCCAAGCGAATAACTCGATATCACCTACTACTGCCGTACCTTTTGCTAATACGGCTTGGATCTCTGGTGTCGCTAGCGCAATACCAGGGTTGGTCACGATAAGATCCGCGTCAGAAAGCCAGTCTGTATTCCAACCACCACTATGCAGTTGAACACTTTCCGGCAAGCGCTCTGCACCTGGAGGGTTTACACGAGTATCAATGACTTTGACCACAAGTTGTGGCTGATTTTTTCTTAGGTGTTTAACGACAGAGAGCCCGGTAATACCGAGCCCTACGACGACAACACTATGTATGTTTTGCCAACGTTCCATATTTGATCACACTGTAAATCTTGTTCTTGGAAAGCGCGATTAACGCACTTTCAATGTCGCAAGACCAATCAGAACAAGAACCATAGAAATAATCCAGAAGCGCACGATTACGCGAGGTTCTGGCCAACCTTTCAATTCGTAGTGGTGGTGAATTGGTGCCATACGGAAAATGCGCTGACCACGTAATTTGTAAGAACCTACCTGCAGGATGACTGATAGCGTTTCCATTACAAATACGCCACCCATGATCACCAACACCAACTCTTGACGAACTAGAACAGCAATGGTGCCCAATGCACCGCCAAGCGCTAGTGAGCCCACATCGCCCATGAACACTTGTGCTGGGTACGTGTTAAACCACAAGAAACCAAGGCCTGCACCTACGATTGCTGTACATACGACAACTAACTCAGAAGCATGTGGTAAGTATGGTATATGAAGGTATTCAGAGAAGTTAACGTTACCGGTCGCCCATGCAATAACCGCGAAGCCTGCTGCAACAAGAACCGTTGGCATGATTGCCAAACCGTCTAGACCATCAGTCAGGTTGACCGCGTTACTTGTACCTACAATGACAAAGTAAGTCAGAATGATATACATCAAACCAAGCTGCGGCATGATGTCTTTAAAGAATGGCACCACTAGCTGAGTTGCTGCTGTGTCTTTACCGTAAGCATACAATGCGAAAGCGACGACAAACGCGATCAACGACTGCCAGAAGTACTTCCAACGCGCGATCAAGCCATCGGTATTTTTGCGTACCACTTTACGATAATCATCAACAAATCCGACCGCACCGTAGCCAAGTAAGACTGTCAGTACCGCCCATACGTAAGGGTTGGATAAGTCTGTCCATAGCAAAATCGTGATTGAGATGGCCGCTAAGATCATGATACCGCCCATTGTTGGGGTACCACGCTTACTAAAGTGAGATTCAGGACCTTCGTTACGCACTACCTGACCAATTTGCAGCATTTGCAAACGCTTGATCATGATTGGTCCCATCCATAATGACAGACCTAGAGCGGTTAATACGCTTAGGATTGCTCGAAAAGACAAGTATTCAAACAATCGGAAAAAAGACAGGTATGGCTGTAGCAGCTCGGCAAGCCAAATAATCATTAATAATACTCCTTCAAAGCAGCAGCGACTTCAAACATACGTGCACCGTTCGCTCCTTTCACCAATATCGTATGGTTTTCAGGAACGGCTTGGTCTAGATGCTGCTTGATGTATTCAATCATCTCTTGGTGCGTCTCAAAATGAATGCCTTGGCAAAGATCACTGATCACCTTGGCGTCTGCACCATATGTGAGAACATGTTCAAATTTTTGTGGGGCAGCATGTTCCCCGACTTGACGATGAAGTGCAAGACTTTCCTCGCCCAATTCCGCCATATTACCTAAAATCAGCCAGCGTTGACCTGGGAAAGCGGCCAATAAATCAACTGCCGCTTTCATGGCTGGCACGCTCGCGTTGTAGCTGTCGTCAATCAATTTTATCTTTTCGCTCAGCGCTTCAACCTCGACGCGACCTTTCACTTTGTTCAAATGTTTAAGGCCAGCGCGAACCTCTTCTAATGTGGCGCCCATTTGTAACGCAATAATAGAAGCAGCGATCGCATTCGCAACGTTGTGTTGACCTATAATACCCAGAGACAGTTCAATTTCTTGTGAGCTTGCTGCGATATGTAAGTCAAAGCTTGCTTCACCTGCGGCGTTCAATACGATGTTAGAAGCGAAGAAGTCTGCATCAGTATTACGTTGTGAAAAAGTAATGACTTTCTTATCTGCTAACACTTCATCCCACTTGGCTTCACCATTGCTGTCTAGGTTAACAATCGCAATACCACCAGCTGAAAGGCCTTGGTAGATTTCACCTTTGGCTTGTTTCACGCCATCGATAGAACCAAAGCCTTCAAGGTGAGCGGCGGCTACATTGTTCACTAACGCGATATCTGGTTTTACTAACTGAGTCGTGTAAGCAATTTCACCTATATGATTAGCACCAAGCTCAATCACGGCATAATCATCATCCTGCTGTGAGCGTAATAATGTCAACGGAACACCAATATCATTATTGAAGTTACCCGCCGTGAATAACACTTTGCCTTTCAATTGCAGGATACTCGCAACCATTTCTTTTACGGTCGTTTTACCGCAACTTCCGGTGATGGCAACGGTAGGTGTTTTGCATGCTTGATGCACCCAAGAAGCAAACTCACCCAATGCAAGTTTGGTATCCGACACCACAATTTGCGGCACATTCACATCTAAGCGTTTTTCTACGAGTAAAGCACCGGCACCTGCATCTACCGCTTGTTGGCAAAAGTTGTGCGCATCAAAGCGCTCCCCTACTAACGCCACAAATAGAGCCCCACGCTCAATCGCTCGTGTATCAGTAGAAACCGCGTCGATAAGTAGATCGTCGCCGAATCGCTCGCCACGAGTGATGTCTGCAATTTGAGATAACGTTACTTTGATCATGAGGTCAATCCTAAAAGTTGCATTGCGGACTCGCGGTCGGAGTAATGAATCGTTTCGCCATTACGAATCTGATAATCTTCATGACCCTTCCCAGCTAACAAGATAATGTCGTTTGGCGAAGCATTTTCAATGGCATAATACAGTGCTTTGAAGCGGTCATGCTGAACAATCGCTTCAGCAGGTTTTGACAGCCCAGCTAACATGTCTTTCACAATCTGAACCGGGTCTTCGCTGCGTGGGTTATCGTCAGTCAACACCACTCTGTCGCCTAGACGCTCTGCAATTTCCGCCATCATTGGGCGCTTACCTGCATCGCGATCGCCACCGCAGCCAAAAATAGCCCACAGCTGGCCTTCACAATGAACTCGTAAAGCTTGCAGCGCTTTTTCTAAAGCATCAGGAGTATGGGCATAATCAACCACGACTTTGGCACGATCCTCAGTTTGGAATAACTCCATTCGGCCGAGTACAGGTTGCAGTTGACCTGCGGTTTCGAGTAACGCTTGTTTCTCTTTACCTAAGCTTAATAAGGTCGCAAAAGCGAGCATTAAGTTGGTTGCATTAAACTCACCAATCAATGGCGCGTGCAATTTACCTGAGCCAAATTTACCATCGAACTTAATAGTAATCCCTGACTCCGCGTAACTGACTTCCGTCGCCCAAATTGCGCTTTCAAATTCAGTGTTCGCCTTGAGCGAAACAGCGATCGCATTACTTAACTGCGACGCCCATTGATGACCTACTTCATCATCAACATTGATAATGGCACGTTCACATTGGTGTTGCGTGAACAACCCAAGCTTTGCATTGGCATACTCTTCCATCGTGCCATGATAATCTAAGTGGTCACGACTTAAGTTAGTAAACACGCCCGCCGCAAATGATAATGCTTTGACACGACCTTGCGTCAGGCCATGAGAAGATACTTCTAGCGCGGTGTATGTGGCTTGTTGATTTGCGAGAGAGGAGAGCGTTTTCTGAATTTCAACGGCATTCCCCGTTGTATTCGCAGCTTGTTGCAAGTTATTGAGGAAGCCATTTCCTGTTGTTCCCATTACCGCCGCTTTATGGTCAAGCAGTTCTAGCCATTGCGCTATTAACTGGGTAATGGTGGTTTTGCCGTTGGTGCCGGTGACACCAATCAAATCCATATCAGGGTAAGCATAGATCTTTCCAGCAATTGCGGATAAACGTTGGTCCAACCTATCAATGTAAATGACGGGAACATCATCAATGATTTCCACCGTACCATGTGTTTTGACATCGCAGGCTTGCGCCAGGGCTGCATTTGCACCTTGCTCAATTGCAGAGGCAATGAATTTACGCCCATCCACAACATGGCCAATCACTGCTACAAACGTGGTTCCAGGTTGAACTCTTCGGCTGTCGAGCTCCAATTCAGAAACAAGAACGGACGATAAGCTAGGGCAATCCACCCAAGGGGAAAGCAGCACGTCCATACTGATGGCTTTAGTCATATTTGTTCTCCGAGCTTTGGCTCAGGTTTTCTTAATTTTGTTTGCTCAGTAAACCACAGGGCTTACTGTTGGAATTTGTTTTCGTCAGGTGCAACATTGAGTATTTGTAGCGCGCCTTTCATGATTTCAGAGAAGACAGGAGACGCTACCGAACCACCATAATAGTCATCGCCTTGAGGCTCATTTACGATCACTACTAAAGCAATTCGCGGATCGCTAACCGGAGCAAGCCCAGCCGTGTAGGTGATGTACTCATCGCTGTACCCACCAGCAGAAGCTTTACGTGATGTACCTGTTTTCGCTCCCACTCGATAACCAGGAACTGCCGCTCTGCGAGCCGAGCCCCCTTTTTGAGTTACGGTTTCCAACATGTCTAATACTTGACGCGCATACTTCGCACTCACCACTTGACGTGACATGTCATGATCATTGCTTTCAATAATATGAATAGGCTCGTATTTGCCAAGGTTTCCAAGCGTCGCATAAGCATGGGCTAGCTGGATTGGTGTAATTGATAGACCGTAACCAAACGCAATCGTGGCGCGTTCAATTGGCGACCAACGAGTTCGTGTAGGAAAAATACCCGTCACTTCCCCAACTAGGTTTAGGCCAGAAAGCTCACCAAAACCCACTGAACTGTACAGCCCAAGAAGCGCCTCTACCGGCATTTGCATTGCTAGCTTCGTCACACCGATATTACTCGACTTTTTAAGGATCGTGGTCAAGCTCGCTTTGCCTACGCGAGAGACATCTCTGACTCGACTACCACCTAAACGAAGTACACCATTACCGGTATCTACGATGGTATCTTTATCGGCTACCCCATTTTCTAAGGCGGCTAAAATAACGAAAGGCTTAATGGTGGAGCCTGGCTCCATCGAGTCCGTGATCACTCGGTTACGCATTTTATAGCTTTGCCAGTCGCTACGATTGTTAGGGTTGTAGGAAGGCGCATTCACCATGGCCAATACGGCGCCGGTTTTCACGTCCAACATAACAACGGAGCCTGACGTAGCGCGATGGTCCGCAACGGCTTGTTTAATCGCACGATAAGCAATCGCCTGTAGGCGCTGGTCGATTGTCAACTGGAGTGACTTACCTTCTTGCTTGTCTTGCCACGCAATGTTTTCTACGACGCGACCATAACGGTCTTTACGAATGGTTTTCTTACCTGCGGCGCCAGTAAGCCATTCATCGTAGCTACGCTCAACACCCTCTAGACCATGCCCATCAATCCCCGTCACCCCAACTAAGTGAGCACTAACCTCACCGGCAGGATAGTAACGACGAGATTCTGACTTAAGACCCACACCAGGCAGCTTTAGCTCACGAATATAGTTCGCCATGGCTGGACTCACTTGGCGCTGCAAGTAAATAAAGCGGCGCTTTTCATTGTGCTTGATCTTGTCTATCAACCCTTGTCGGTCAACACCAAGAACATCCGCTAATGCATACCAACTCTTGGTCTGGCTTAAGGCATTTTCTTTAAATATCGTCGCGGGATCCGCCCAAACGGCCTCAACAGGCACACTGACAGCGAGCGGCTCACCATTTCGGTCCGAAATAATACCGCGTGCAGAAGGAATGGATTTCACACGAACCGAGCGTAGGTCACCTTGTTTAATCAGGTTATCCGGTTCAATGATTTGAATATAGGCTACGCGCGCCACCAAAAGTGCAAATGCACAAAAGACAAAAAACAGTAATAGATGGAAGCGCCAACGAATCAGAAAGGATTCTTCAACCGCCACTTTCACTGCTTTTTTCTCGGTTTTCGTATCCCCCGAAGCGTTTTTTTCTTTCGCGACAGGTTTACGCTTGTTGCTTGGTTTCGTGTTGGTTTTCTTTCTAATCATTTGAGCGTGACAACCACTTCTTTATCGCCATCAGGTCGTTTCATTTCAAGTTCTTTTTTGGCAAGGTCTTGAACACGACTGTGTTCCGCGAGGGCCGTTTCTTCCAACATCAGGTTGCGCCATTCGCTATCTAAACGCTCTCGTTCAACCAAAGTGTGATCTTTTTCGGTGATCGCTTGACGCGCATGGTGGGTAGCAAATACCACTCCCATTGCCGATGCCACGATCAATAGCAACAACAGTAATGGCCAGCGACCAACGGTGATAAGATCCGTTGCAATCAACTTAGCAAGGTTAGGAGTGGGTTTCGTCATAATAATTAAAGCTTTTCTGCAATTCTTAGCACAGAGCTGCGCGAACGAGGGTTCATTTCAATTTCTTGTTTGCTTGGCTTAATCGCTTTGCTCACCGCTTTCATATTCGCACTACCAAGAGCACGAATTTGCTCTTCAGTCATTGGAATGCCATGTGGCACTTCAGGTCCTTTGCTCTCTTTACGGATAAAACGTTTGACCATACGGTCTTCCAGAGAGTGGAAACTGATGACAGATAAACGACCTTCAGGAGCCAGAATGCTTGCCGCGCCTTTTAGTGCCGTATCAATTTCTTCTAACTCACTGTTGATGTAAATACGAAATGCCTGGAACGCACGAGTCGCAGGGTGTTTTTTCTCTTTAAAGCTTTTGGGTGCAGCATCTGAGATCAGCTTCGCGAGCTGGCCAGTACGTACCAGTGGTTCATTTTCTTCGTCTTCACGGTAGGCAACAATCGCTTTGGCAATGCGGCGCGCGTGTTTGTCTTCACCAAACTCACGAATCACCCAAGTAATATCATCTAAGTCAGCTTCCATTAGCCATTGAGATACGGGAATACCTGATGTTGGGTCCATACGCATATCTAGCGGGCCGTCTTTCATAAAGCTAAAGCCACGCTCTGCGTCGTCTAACTGCGGAGAAGAAACACCTAAATCCAGTAGAACGCCATCAACTTTGCCAACCAAGTCATACTCTTTAGCATACTCAGCAATACCAGAAAATGGACCATGAATGATGGTGAAGCGAGGATCATTGATTTTGCCTGCTTCAGCTATCGCTTGAGGGTCACGATCGATACTGTACAGTCGGCCGTTTTCGCCGAGTTTAGATAGAATAGTCCGGCTGTGACCGCCACGGCCAAATGTTCCATCGATATAGATACCGTCTGGTTTGATAGCTAAGCCATCAATGGATTCATTTAATAACACGGAAATATGTTGGAAGGTTTCGGTCATAGCTTTCTCGTTGAATGATCTTGAAGCGATTTTAAGATATGTTGCTCTCTCATGCTGAATATTTATAGCAAAAGATCAACCTACCATAGTGTACTGATTTCCCACATCATCGCCACCTCAAGTCTAAAGTCAGACGTGATTTAACGCCAAGTTTATTGGTAATGACAGGGTTTGCGTCAATAAAATGCAAAAAACCCATCACTACAAAAAGTAGTGATGGGTCTCGAATAGTTGGAGTCGACACATAAGCCGGGTTCTGTTCCGCTTGCGCGGCGGTAGCCATTCGTCTAGGCCAGCAATCGCTCACTGGCTCAAGCAACCTACCCGCCTCCTTACGCGAGCAACGCAATGTGGAGGCCTATTTGGTCTTGCTCCGGGTGGAGTTTACCCTGCAACGAACTATTGCTAGTCGTCCGGTGCGCTCTTACCGCACCCTTTCACCCTTACCTGTGCCCTAGGGCCATCGGCGGTCTTCTCTCTGCTGCACTTGTCGTAGGCTTGCGCCTCCCAGGCGTTACCTGGCACCCTGCTCTATGGAGCCCGGACTTTCCTCCCCTTTACCAGTCTCCCGAAGGACGTCAACGTCAGTCTCCCAAAGGACTTCAACGTCAGTCTCCCGAAGGACATCAGTAAAGCAGCGACTACCCAGTCAACTCCGAGGGCGGATTGTATAGAGTTATCTACTCAGAGTCTAGTGAGATCACAGATATGATGAAATGAATGCACTAAGTGATGACTTTTTAGTCAAAGCGCCAAAAATAGATAATAAAAAGGCCGATGCCTAAACATCAGCCCTCATTGACCATTTATATCGCTAGCAGCACTTAGTCTAAGTTTTCTAAGCCCCATTTATATAACGCATTCTTCTTCAAGTTATGTATTTCTGCCACCAAAGCCGCTGCTTTTTTCAAAGGCAGCTCTTTGGTTAAAATCCCTAATGTACGCAAGGCATCATCTGGCAATGAATCGTCCGCGGTTTCGCGATGACCATGTACCAATAATACCATTTCGCCACGCTGTTGGTTATCGTCACTTTTCACCCACTCAATTAACTCACCTAATGGCATACCTTGAATGGTTTCAAAAGTTTTCGTTAGTTCTCTCGCCAACACGACTTCTCTATCTGGGCCAAGAACGTCTAACATGTCTTGTAAAGAGTCCAAAATACGGTGCGGTGACTCGTAAAAAATACACGTACGCTCTACCGAAGCAATCTCTAGGAATTTATCCTTACGGCCTTTGCTTTTCGGTGGTAAAAAGCCTTCGAAGCTAAAGCGATCGGATGGCAAGCCTGATGCACTTAACGCCGTAATGACCGCGCAAGCACCAGGAAGCGGCACAACTCTAACGCCCGCTTGACGACATTTTGTCACCAAATGGTATCCTGGGTCGCTGATAAGTGGCGTACCAGCGTCAGAAACTAACGCGATAGACTGACCGGAAAGCAGCTTTTCTACCAAAACCTGTGCTTTTTGCTGCTCATTATGATCATGCAGAGCAAAAGTTTTGGTTTGAATATTGAAGTGAGACAGTAATTTACCCGTATGTCGAGTATCCTCAGCAGCAATGATGTCCACCGTCGACAGAATTTCGATAGCACGTTGGGTGATATCCGCTAAATTTCCGATTGGAGTCGGTACGATATAGAGAGTTGGCCCCTCATTCGGCAACTTATTTTTATCTGTCATTTGTTTACCATCACTTCAACGATTAATATAGAGACAATTTTGTACAAAATTATAGAGAACTCACGGCAATGATTAACCATAAGAGACTCAGTGTACCACGCATACTTACTCCTGTTGCACTAGCAATTACGCTCGCCGCCTGTTCTTCAGGTCCAAGACAGCCTGATGGCGTTGATGTAACACTTGAGCCTACTCAGTCTGTTCAGAACTATATGATCCAAGCTGATAGCACGGAAGGCAGTTTACAAAATGACTGGTTGATCATGGCAACCAAAGCCGCTATTCAAGCGAACCAGCTTGATCAAGCAGAACTGTTGATCAAACGTCTGGCTCGACAACAGTTGACCGAAGTTCAGCAAGCGGAGTGGCAACTGGCGCGTGCGACCATACAGCAAAAGCAAGGTAATTACTCGCAGTTGCTGCAATTGTTAAACTTTAAACCTTGGTGGAAATTGCCAAACGAGCAATGGAAAGACTATTACTTGATGCGTGCCGACGCTTATCAAGGCCTTAACCAAGCGTTTGAAGCAAACCGCCAGCTGGTTGCATTTGGTCAATACGCCTCGTCAGCAGAGCAGAGGGAAATCTCTAGCCGTATTTGGATGAACTTTGGCAGCTACTCAGAATATGAACTCACCTCATTAGAAACAGAGCCGAATGAGGATGTTCTAGACGGCTGGCTGCAGCTGGCTGTTTATGCAAAAACGCTATCGGGCAACCTGTCCCAACTTAAAAATACGCTAGAGCGCTGGTTAAGCGAAAACCCTTCGCACCCTGCTGCTATCTACACACCAGAAGAGATTCAAAACATTCTCTCTCTTGATATCGTGAAGCCAAACAATACTGCTTTATTGCTACCGCTGACGGGTAAGTTCTCGCCACAAGCACAATTAATTCGTGATGGTTTTGTGTTTGCGATGATGAATGATCGTAATCGCGATCCAAGTGCAACACTTACGGTGATTGACACCAATGCGTATAACGCTGACCAAATTAAACAACGCTTGATCAATGAAAACATCGATTTTGTTGTTGGCCCTCTAGAAAAAGAGAACGTGGAGTTGTTGCACACAACCATGGATGGCTCAGCAAATGGCCCTACCATTCCAGCCCTTGCGCTAAATATCCCCGAGGATGTGCAACCAGATAGCAATATTTGCTACTTGGCATTATCACCGGAACAAGAAGCCGCACAAGCTGCAAAACACTTGTTCAGCGAAGGCTACAACTTCCCTCTTATTCTTGCACCAAAAGGCAGCTTTGGAGAGCGTGTAACTGAGGCTTTCAACAAAGAATGGCGAAAGTACAGCTCTAACAAAGTCGCAGCAAGTTACTTTGGTGACAAGCGCCAACTTCAAAAAGACATCAATGAAGTATTTGGCCTGCAAGAGAGCAAGCAGCGTATCGCCCAGATGCAATCATTAATGCGAATTAAGCTTGAAACACAGCCACGTAGCCGTCGTGATGTTGATGCGGTTTATATCGTAGCTAGAAGCACTGAGCTGACTTTGATCAAGCCGTTTATCGAAGTAGCGATTAACCCTGATGCGAAAGCACCACAAATCTTCTCTAGTTCGCGTAGCAACAGTGGCGGCGCGACATACGAAGATCTAACAGGCATCATCTACAGCGACATTCCATTGCTGATTGACCCAGATCCTAGCGTGACCGCTGAAATGAACGAGCTTTGGTCAGAGCAATCTAACATGGAAAAACGTTTGAAAGCACTCGGTATGGATGCATATAAATTGATCGGTGAACTTCCACAAATGAAGGTCGTTCCTGGTTACTCAGTCGGTGGCCAAACCGGTATTTTAAGTATCGACAACAACTGTGTTGTACAGCGTGAATTGAGCTGGGCTGAGCGTGGGGCTCTTTAGTAAGCGCCAAATCGGAAATCAATATGAAGCTCTGGCGAAGCACTATTTGCAACGCCAGGGCTTGCGCTTTATTGAACAAAATTTCCTGACCAAGGTCGGTGAGATTGATTTAATCTTCCAACAAGGTGAAACTATCGTGTTTGTTGAAGTCAAATATCGTAAGAACGATCACTTTGGCTCAGCAGCAGAAATGGTAACGCACGCAAAAAGGCGCAAGCTAATCAAAACTGCACAAGTTTGGCTTAGCCAACAAAAGCGCTTAAAACACAATATCGATTATCGGTTTGATGTCATCGCTATTCATGACAATGGGCGAGATATCAACTGGATAGAAAACGCAATCTCTGAAGGATAAGCGATGCTAGACAGCATTAAAGACAGCTTTACAGAAAGTATTCAAATTCAAATCGCAGCAGCAGAGGCGCTGCCCGATGCCATTACTCACGCGGCCCAAGCGATGGTCTCAAGCTTGCTCAATGGCAACAAAATTTTATGTTGTGGTAATGGCGGCAGTGCTTCAAACGCTCAACAATTTGTTTCTTGTCTTTTAAACCGTTTTGAAACTGAGCGCCCTAGCCTACCTGCAATGGCCTTAACAGCCGATAATACAACCCTGACCGCTGTTGCAAACGACTACCACTACCAGGAAATTTTCTCAAAACAGGTACGAGCGTTTGGCCAGCCAGGCGACATTCTGCTTGCCATGTCGACTAGCGGTAACAGCAAAAATATTATCAAAGCGATGGAAGCGGCCGTAACTCGAGACATGACGATTATCGCGCTAACAGGAAAAGATGGCGGTGAGATGGCAGGGCTGCTTGGTGAGAACGACGTCGAAATTCGCATTCCATCACACCGCACTGCACGTATTCACGAAGTACATATGGTGACACTCCATTGTCTTTGTGATCTTATTGACCAGGTGCTTTTCCCTGCTCATGAAGAGTAACCAAGACTGAGGGTCAGAATTATGATACGTAGCCTCGTTATCTTATTAACAGCATTGAGTTTAAGTGGTTGCGCTGGCTTGTTTATCGCTGGCGCTGCAACCACAGCAAATATTGTCACGGACACACGCAGTACAAAACAAATTTGGCAGGACAACAACATCGAATTCGAAGTTGCGGCGATCGGGAATAAGGCGCCGTTTAAAGGTGAGGTTCGTGTGGTTGCCAGCTCCTATAACGGTACGGTTGTTCTTATGGGTCAGGCTCCAACGCAAGACCTTATCCATGCTTTAGAGCGAAGAGCTCGAGAAGTTAGTGGTGTGAAAGTCATACACAATCAAATCAAACAAAAAGAGCCACTCACTGTCACTCAAATTAGCAACGACAGCTGGATCACAACCAAAGTAAAATCAGCCTTGCTTACCGACTCTGAGCTCAATGGCGTTAAGGTTAAAGTGATCACTGAAGACGGCGACGTTTTTCTGTTTGGTTATGTCACACCAGAGCAAGGCGAGCGAGCGATAGAAATCGCGCGTAATATCTCTGGCGTAAAACAAGTCATTAAAGGGTTCCAATATGGCGAAATGGAACCTGTTGAAGTGGACTTACCGAGTGACGGTGTACAAACAATAGAAAGTGAGACAAACGCGGAAAATGAAGCCAACGTCGAAGCATTTACGATTGAGTAATTGCGAAACATCACTTGAAAACACGTCAAGACACTAAAAAGAAAAAAAGCAGCGTTACGCTGCTTTTTTATTATTTAATCACTCTTAAGCTTGGTTTGCCTTTTGGTCGAGGAGCATCGTCCTCTTCGGCATCCGAATCAGAGGCTAACTCAGAAGGCTCATCGCTAACCGTTGTAAACGATGGGGATGATTCTTCCTCGGTCATCGCTTCTTCTTCGATGTGAGTGTACGCTTCTTCTGGTTCAAACATAGTACCAGCACCATTCTCACGCGCATAAATAGCTTGGACAGCATACACAGGCACAATTACTGAGTGTGGACGACCGCTAAAGCGAGCATGGAAGGTAATCGCATCATTACCTAACTCAAGATTACCCACCGCACGTGGTGCAATATTCAAAATAATTTGACCATCTTGAATAAACTCAACCGGTACACGTACGCCCGGCATCGTTGCATCCACCACCAAGTGAGGAGTCAAGTCATTGTCTACTAGCCAATCGTAAAATGCACGAAGCATATACGGACGGCGAGCAGTCATTTTTGCAATATCCATAACGTGTTCTAAATCGCTTAGCGAACTAGGCGCATTTCACGTTCAGCTTCAGTTAAAGAAGCAAGGAACGAATCACGTTCAAATACGCGGTTCATGTACACCTTGATTTCTTTTGAACCAGGGCCAACCAGATCGATACCAAGTTGAGGCAAACGCCACAATAGTGGAGCCAGGTAACAATCGATCAAGCTGAATTCTTCGCTCATGAAGTACTCATATTCAGCAAAAATTGGCGCTAACGTCAGAAGATCATTACGCAGCTTTGTGCGTGCTTTTTCTGATTCTTCTGCATTACCTTTCATCACTTTTTCAGCGAGTGAATACCAGTTGCGTTCGATACGGTACATCATCAAGCGGCTGTTGCCACGAGCAACAGGGTAAACCGGCATTAGAGGTGGATGAGGGAAACGCTCGTCCAAGTACTCCATGATGATTTTTGAATCGTAAAGAGCTAGCTCACGGTCAACAAGAGTTGGCACTGATTTATATGGGTTTAGCTCAACAAGCTCAGCAGGAAGGTTTGCTTCGTCAACAAGCTCAACTTCAACACTTACGCCTTTTTCAGCTAGTACAATGCGAACCTGATGGCTATACAAATCTGATGCACTTGAGAAAAGAGTCATCACAGAACGTTTATTGGCAGCTACAGCCATGGAGCCCTCCAGTACACTTACAAATAAAAACAATGGAGGCTAAGCCTCCATTGTACATCAATTAAAATTGGGAATTAGCACGGTATTTTAGCACAATTAATGCACATCGCGCCAATACTCTTTCTTGAGCATCACGACAACGATGGTTAGAAGCACTAAGAAGCCCATTACCCACCAACCTAAAGCATGACGCTCAAGCTGCACTGGGTCACCTGAATAAACCAAGAAGTTCACTAGGTCACCAACCGCTTTGTCGTATTCGCCCTCGCTCAGCTCACCCGTACCGTCTGTTTCAGTACCAACAACAACTTGTACTTCTTCGCCATCTACGATTTTCGTATCGTAAATCGGCGTCGGGATACCTTGTAGCTCTTCGAGCACATGTGGCATACCAACACTCGGGAAGACAATGTTGTTCACGCCGAATGGACGAGATGGATCAACATAGAAAGAGCGTAAGTAAGTGTATAACCAATCAGCACCACGAACTCGTGCAACCAACGTAAGATCTGGTGGTGGAGCACCAAACCAGTTTGCCGCTTGCTTCGGTGGCATTGCATTGACCATTAGATCACCGATTTTCGCTTCAGGATTGAAAATCAGGTTTTCTTTCATTAAGTCTGTTGGAATTTCCAAGTCTGTTGCTACACGCTCATAACGCTGATACTGCGTTGAGTGACAAGCAAAACAGTAGTTCATGAACAACTTCGCACCGTTTTGTAGCGAAGCTTTATCCGTTAGGTCAACATTCGCTTTATCAAGCGGAACGTTAGCCCCCGCTGCCATCGCTAGTGATGGCAACATAGCAAATAGAATTACAATCCACTTCTTCATTTGAATGTCACCCTCTCTGGTAATGGTTTGGTTGCTTCATTTTTGCTGTAGAAGAACAGCAACACAAAGAACATGAAGTAACACAAGCTAAAGATCTGAGATAGTAGTGTGTACGTTGGTGTTGCAGGTAACGCACCTAAAATACCCAGAGCGATAAAGGCGATAGTGAACTGTACAATATTCAACAGATGAAGTTTGCTACGGTAACGGTATGAACGAACTTTACAACGATCCAACCAAGGTAGAACAAACAGCACTGCAATTGACGCACCCATTAGGATAACACCTAATAGTTTGTCTGGAACCGCACGTAAAATTGCGTAAAACGGCGTGAAGTACCATACAGGAGCAATGTGCTCTGGTGTCTTCAGTGGGTTGGCCGCTTCAAAGTTAGGCGGTTCAAGGAAGTATCCTCCCATTTCTGGGTTAAAGAACAGCACGTAACAGAAGAAGAACAAGAAACCAGCCACACCAACTAAGTCCTTAACCGTACCGTATGGGTGGAAAGGAATAGAGTCGATAATGTCGTATTTCTTCGTGTAGTAATCGTGGAACTTGAACTGTGTCTTGTAATCATCGCCCATTGAACCTTTTGGTAGCTTAGTTTCGATACCATCAGGGTTGTTTGAGCCGACTTCGTGCAGCGCCAATACGTGCAGAACCACAAGAAGAAGTAGAACGATAGGCAGTGCAATAACGTGTAGTGCGAAGAAACGGTTTAACGTTGCACCAGAGATGATGTAGTCACCACGGATCCAAAGCGTTAGGTCATCACCGATAACAGGAATCGCACCAAACAAAGAAATGATTACCTGCGCACCCCAGTATGACATCTGACCCCATGGCAGTAGGTAACCCATGAATGCTTCAGCCATTAGAACGAGGAAGATCAACATACCGAAGATCCACAGTAGTTCACGAGGTTTTTGGTATGAGCCGTAGATCAGGCCACGGAACATGTGCAAGTACACAACAACGAAAAACGCAGATGCGCCAGTTGAGTGCATGTAACGTAGAAGCCAACCGTACTCTACATCACGCATGATGTACTCGATAGAAGCAAACGCACCGTCACCAGAAGGAACGTAGTTCATCGTTAGCCAGATACCCGTTAGGATTTGGTTAACCAGAACCAGCATCGCCAGAGAACCGAAAAGGTACCAAAAGTTGAAGTTCTTAGGCATTGGGTATTCAGACAAATGCTTTTTATAAGCATTCATTGCAGGAATACGCTTTTCAACCCAGTCTAACATTGCTTGCATTATGCATCCCCCTCATCAACACCCACAATGAGCTTGGTGTCGCTCAAATACATGTGCTTAGGAACGACAAGGTTCAATGGAGCAGGTACCCCTTGGAACACTCGACCAGCCATATCGAACTTAGAACCATGACAAGGACAGAAGAAGCCAGATCTTACGCCCTGGACCTGCTCTGAGAAAGAGTCTGGTAGATAGGTTGGTGAACAACCTAGGTGAGTACAGAAACCAACAGCGACAAAAAACTCTTCCTTAATCGAACGAAACTCATTCTGAGCGTACTCAGGCTGCTGTTCCATTTCAGATTGCGGATCACGAAGCTTATCGCCGATCGTTTTTAAGTTATCTAGAACGCTTTGAGTGCGGCGAACAATCCATACAGGTTTCCCCTGCCACTCGACACGAACCAGCTGACCTGGTTCAATTTTACTTATATCCACTTCCACCGGTGCACCTGCCGCTTTGGCTTTAGCACTCGGATTCCATGATTTGATAAAAGGCACGGCGACGGCGACTGCCCCTAACCCACCAACAACTGCCGTTGTAGCGGTTAGAAAACGCCTGCGACCGTTATTTAAAGGCGCGTTGCTCATCCAAACATTCTCCCATTTGCTCCCTTTGGATCGTTATTATTCCGCTTATAAGAGCATGGCTAACAAATAATGAATTTAGTTCTATTTATTGGAGGGAAATGATAAAGAAAACCCTACTTTTTGACAAGATAAAGCTACCTTTTTGTAACATTTGTGAGGCAAATCGCTCGCGTCGTCACAAAAGCGGCAGAATTATAAAAAATTGATGTGATTTGTAACAAGAAAGCACAACATGGAAGTTCTGCTGAAAGCTATTCAAACCTTTTATCTTGGTAGTTTTCAGTTAATTACACAGCAAAATATTTCTTAGTGCGCATTCAACTTACGTTGTTTGTATTTTCACTTTTGTAGCACGCCGCATACGCAAAAAAGACGAGTAGGCATTTTAAAACATGTTGCAGGGATATTAAGACGTAAAGGCATCCACAGCAGATAAATAAGCTTATAACGTATGGTAAGGAAGAAGCTTTACTCTGAGCCTAGTTATAAGTGAATACAAATGGATATTGATAGGCAGGTATTATTTCTTTAAAAACAAAAAAGCCCGGCATAGAGCCGAGCTTTTGGTACACAGTTTCCAGAGTAACTCTGAAAAGCAGAATTTCCAATAAGAGGAAATTAACGCTTAGAGAACTGTGGACGACGACGTGCTTTACGTAGACCAACTTTCTTACGTTCAACGCAACGAGCGTCACGAGTAACGTAGCCAGCTGCGCGTAGAGCAGGACGTAGAGACTCATCGTATTCCATAAGCGCGCGAGTGATACCGTGACGGATAGCACCAGCTTGACCAGAAATACCGCCGCCTTTAACTGTTACGTAAAGGTCTAGCTTTTCAGTTAGTTCAACAAGTTCTAGAGGTTGTTGTACAACCATGCGAGCTGTTGGACGACCGAAGTATTCGTCAAGGTTACGCTTGTTTACTACAATGTTGCCGCTGCCTGGTTTAATAAAAACACGTGCAGCTGAGCTTTTGCGACGGCCAGTGCCGTAGTATTGATTCTCTGCCATTTTCGAAATCCCCAATTAGATGTCTAGTACTTGTGGTTGTTGAGCAACATGGTTGTGCTCAGCGCCTGCGTAAACTTTAAGCTTACGGTACATAGCACGGCCTAGAGGACCACGTGGAAGCATGCCTTTAACTGCAAGCTCAAGAACCATCTCAGGTTTACGATCGATCAACTTTTCAAAAGTGATAGATTTTAGACCACCTGGGAACTCAGAGTGACGGTAGTACACTTTGTTCTTAGCTTTGTTACCAGTTACAGCAACTTTCTCAGCGTTGATAACGATGATGTAGTCACCAGCGTCAACGTGAGGAGTGTATTCAGCTTTATGTTTGCCACGTAGGCGAGATGCAATTTCACTTGCTAGACGACCAAGAGTTTTACCTTCAGCGTCTACAACGTACCAGTCGCGTTTTACAGTTTCTGGTTTAGCAACGAAAGTTTTCATGCTAATAATAACCCGTTAATTAAAATTTAAACTTTAAGGAACACCGTTCTGGTGCTCCCACACTGTCTAAGAGCCCAGTCATCACCCCTTCGAGTCGTTGGTACTCTCGACCTTCAATTTCGAAATAACTTCGATAATCCGGTCTGCAGTAACGGTGGGTCGCAGGATTATAGAGAAGAGCGAAGAAAAAATCACCTTTTTTTGCGCCAAATCACTAATTTTTTCTTCACTTTTTAAGAACACACTAGATTTAGGCCAAATGCTCACGCGCGAGGTACTCATGACTTTGCATCTCAGTGAGCCGAGACAAACAGCGCTTAAATTCAAACTCGAGCTGCCCCTCAGTATATAAGTCTTCCATTGGCACTTCAGCAGAAATAATCAACTTCACATTGCGCTCGTAAAACTCATCGACCAGTGCGATAAAACGCCTCGCAGCGTCATCTATTTTTCGGTTCATCTGTTGAACGTCCGCCAATAATACCGTGTGATAAATTCGGGACAGCTCAATGTAGTCATTTTGACTGCGAGCGGTTTGGCATAACTGAGCAAAAGACGCATGCAGAACCCCATCACTCGCTTCAATTACCTCAAGCTGACGGTGATTAACTTCGATTTGATGAGCGACGATCTGACGTTCGCCCGTCAGCTGCTGATAATACTTGTTGAGGTTAATGTTGGCCTGTTCATCAAGTGGATAATGGTATATTTCGGCCTGTTCAAGCGTTCTTAAGCGATAATCAACGCCACTATCAACATTCAACACGTCACAGCGTGCCAAAATCATATCAATTGCAGGCAAAAAGCGCGCTCTTTGTAAGCCATTACGATATAAGTTCTGTGGCTCGATGTTTGAAGTCGCGACTAGGATCATCTGCCGCTTGAACATCTCTTGGAGTAACGTTGCAAGGATCATCGCATCCGTAATGTCAGAGACAAAAAATTCATCAAAGCAAACCACATCCGCTTCTTCTTTGAATTTATCCGCTACTTTTGCTAGCGGATTTTCGACATCACCTAACAGCTTCAACTCATCATGTACTCGATACATGAAGCGGTGAAAGTGTACGCGCATTTTTCTTTGGGTTGGTAAAGCATCAAAAAACGCATCCATGAGGTACGTTTTACCGCGTCCGACTCCTCCCCAAAAGTAAAGACCTTTTGGGGGCTCAGGCATGTCGATTTTTTTTCCCATGAGCTTTTGCCATTTGGAAAGCTGGGGCACAGGAGCTGACTGAAATTCAACGATAGCATGGTAAAGCTTATCTAATGCAACGACCGCTTGATACTGAGCTTCATCACGCTGAAACCCGTGTTCTGCTATGTCTTTTTTATATTGTTGTAGTGGTGTCATCGTATTAAGTCGTATAGAGGTACTGGGAAAAGGGTTACCTCGGGGTCAACTTTGAGAATAGAGAGAAGTAGTTATCAGTCCCCGAAGACATACTGCTATTTTTCTTTATCGGCTGTTCAAGCCATAGTAACATGGACTAGCACCGCGTGTAACTAAGTAGTAAAAGACTTGTTAAAACAACTATAAGGAGCAGTTATGCCTTGGATTTATGCCATTGTGGGTTTGCTGGTCGGTACAATCGTAGGCGTAGTCATTAGTAGACTAACCACCCCTGAATACAAGAAACAAAAGTCTGTGCAGAAAGAACTTGAAGCGGCCAAGTTTGAACTAGAGCAACAACGTCAAGAGCTCGTCGATCATTTTGCACAAACCGCAGAAATGTTGGATACACTAGGTAAAGATTACACCAAGCTGTACCAACATATGGCTAAGACCTCTTCTGAGCTTTTGCCAAACTTGCCAGAGCAAGACAACCCGTTTGATAAGAAAACGGCAATGTCTTCTGAAGCTATTGCAGAAGATCAACCAGAGTTTAACGAACAGCCAAAAGACTACGCCAATGGCGCAACGGGTCTTTTAAAGGATCAAGAGAAAGAAATCATTAATGCTCCCGAAGCGGTAACCGCAAAAGCATCATAACCTTCTCTTACCTCTACCTACTAGGGCCGATACATTTGTATCGGCCCTTTTTTGAACTTTTTCTTCTTACCTTTGCTCTAACTTGGATGTGAACTGCCTCCCCCTTTGATTATCCGAACTAGGCCCTATATTAGTTATTAACAAAGTGAACTAACCGTTCGGATATTTCTTTTTGGCAGACATGTTTCAAGAGGAGTTATTGGATGAAAAAACCACTGCTTGCGCTCACCGTTCTATCTCTGAGTTTGGGCTCTATTATTGCGCCAGTTCAAGCCACCGCCGCATTACCTTTAAATGTGGATGGCCAACAGTTACCTAGCTTGGCGCCCATGCTTGAGAAAGTAACCCCTGCTGTTGTGAGTATTGCTGTAGAAGGCAAACAAGTACAAACCAGCCGTATTCCCGAACAATTTCAATTCTTCTTTGGACCGGACTTTCCGATGGAGCAAAGGCGCGAGCGCCCGTTCAGAGGTTTAGGTTCTGGTGTCATTATTGATGCGAAAAAAGGGCATATCGTCACTAACTACCACGTAATCAAGGGCGCGGATGAGATTCGAGTTCGCCTCTATGATGGTCGCGAGTATGACGCTACGCTCGTTGGCGGCGATGAGATGGCCGATGTTGCGTTGCTTAAATTAGAAAAAGCGAAAAACTTAACGCAAATTAAAGTCGCAGATTCCGACAAACTTCGCGTAGGTGACTTTACGGTTGCGATTGGTAACCCATTCGGACTCGGTCAAACCGTGACGTCGGGCATCGTCTCAGCGTTAGGCCGTAGTGGCTTAAACGTTGAAAACTTCGAAAACTTCATCCAAACCGATGCCGCAATTAACAGCGGTAACTCTGGTGGTGCATTGGTCAACCTTAATGGTGAGCTGATCGGTATTAATACTGCGATTTTAGGCCCTAACGGCGGTAACGTGGGGATTGGCTTTGCGATTCCGTCCAACATGATGAAAAACCTCACCGAGCAAATTCTAGAGTTTGGTGAAGTCAAACGCGGCATGTTGGGTGTACAGGGCGGTGAAGTAACCTCTGAGCTGGCTGATGCCTTGGGTTACGAGTCGAGTAAAGGAGCCTTTATTGGCCAAGTCGTACCAGACAGCGCAGCCGATAAAGCTGGATTGAAAGCCGGTGATGTAATTGTATCGGTAAACGGCAAAGCGATTAATACTTTCTCAGAGCTCCGCGCAAAAGTAGCAACGCTGGGCGCAGGAAAAGAAATCACATTAGGTGTGGTTCGAGATGGTAAGAATAAAACCTTTGATGTAACGCTTGGCGAATCTACAAATATGAAAGCCAAAGCCGAAACATTACACGAAGGGCTCAAGGGTGCGGAATTAAGCAATACGACACCAAGTGATGCAATTCAAGGCGTTAAAGTATCGAGCGTTGCAGATAACTCTCCGGCTGCTCAATATCAATTACAGCAAGGTGACATCATTATCGGTGTGAACCGCCAGCGCGTGAAAAACCTTGCTGAGCTTCGTGCAATAGTGGATAAACACAAAGGCGTATTGGCTCTGAATATTCAGCGTGGCGAACGTACTATTTATCTTGTTATTCGTTAGTCACTTTCAAAGTGATAGGAAATAAGGTTTTCGATGCATAGCACCGATAATAAGCCTCAAATACTTTTCCTTATCGCTCAATAGCTAATGAAAAGGGCAGCACGATTCCGTGCTGCCCTTTTGTTATTTTTCAATGTAATGCTATTCTTCATCTTCTATGCCATTTTGGCGCTCATGCATGGAGAGGATATGCTCAGCTTTTTATTACGTTCTGTCTTTTTAGGCTTGGCTACTGCCGCAGTGGTATTACTGGCGGTGCCATCTTTGCGCAACAACGTAATTCCTGCCGCGCTAGATCCGCAACCAGTTAATATCGCGTCCGTTGAGTTGACATTTAATCAGGCGGTGCGAAGAGCAGCACCTGCCGTAGTAAACATCTACAGCCGTAAATATGTTGAAAATGATCGTAGTAAACTCTCGACTCAAGGTCTGGGTTCAGGTGTTATTGTCAGTGAGAAAGGCTACATCATTACCAACTACCACGTGGTTGCTCAAGCAGACCAAATTGTTGTCGCACTACAAGACGGTAGAGCCGCGGCAGCTCAGCTAGTTGGCACGGATAAACGCACAGATATTGCCGTACTTCGTGTCGAAGGTTCGAACTTACCTGTTATTCCTCTGAACTCTAATTACAAGCCACAAGTGGGTGATGTGGTCCTAGCCATCGGTAACCCATACAACCTTGGTCAAACCACAACGTTCGGCATTATTTCAGCAACAGGACGCTCATCTATTAGCGACGGTCGCCAAGCATTTATTCAAACCGATGCCGCCATCAATGAGGGGAACTCTGGCGGTGCTCTAGTGAACACACAAGGTGAGCTCGTCGGCATCAATACCGCCTCTTTCCAACAAGCGACTGATTTAGAAACTTACGGTATTTCCTTTGCGATCCCTGCGCCACTAGCCAGCAAGATCATGCAGAAAATCATCGCTGATGGTCGCGTGATTCGTGGTTATATTGGAATCGACGGCCAAGACATTAATGCGGTCACTGCTCGCCTACTTGGAAATGAACACATAGGTGGTATTGTCGTGCTTGGTATTGATCCAAATGGTCCAGCCAATGCAGCAGGCTTCCAAAAGCAGGACATCATTATCAGTATTGATGGCAATAAAGTGCAAGGGCGTCAGAGCGTCATGGATATCGTCACCGATTTACGTCCTGGCACCACCGTAGACGTCGGCATCATTCGCAAAGGAAAAGAGATGAGCTTGAAAGTCACCATTGCCGAAGACAAGCAAGAAGCATAAAAAATCCCAGCCATTGGCTGGGATTTTTTATTTGTGCGTTACTCGCTATCGCTCGGTGCTTCCGTCGTATCGGAATCATCCAGCTCAACTTCTATACGAGTAACTCGCTGCAAACCTCTTGGTAATAACCCACCTCGGCGACCACGTTCGCCACGGAAGTTATCAAGGTCAGACGGTTTAAGACCCAACTTTCGCTTACCCGCGTACAACGTTAACGATGCACCTTTTGGTAAAGACATTAAGTGAGATAGTACTTCTTCTCGCTCTTTTGCTTTAGCAGCAGGAATATTGATGATCTTATTCCCTTTACCTTTCGCCAGTTGTGGCAGGTCTTTGATTGGGAACAGCAGCATGCGACCTTGGTTAGTAATTGCTAAGATTTCATCAGAATCTAAATCTTCAATCGCTTTTGGCGTCATGACCTCAGAGTTAGCCGGCAAAGTGACCAGCGCTTTACCACTGCGGTTTTTAGACAGCAAGTCAGCGCCTTTACATACAAAGCCGTAACCTGCATCAGAGCCCACCAGCCACAGCTGATCTTCTTCACTCATGATCACTTGGCGAATACTGCTACCAGCCGTAATATTCAAACGACCGGTAATCGGCTCACCTTGACTACGAGCAGAAGGCAGCGAGTGCGATTCCAGAGAGTAACTTCGACCGTCACTACCTAGGAATACTGCAGGCTGATTACTCTTACCTCGCGCATGCGCTAAGTATTTATCACCCGACTTATAGTTCAACCCTTCTGCATCCACGTCATGGCCTTTCGCGTGACGAATCCAACCTTTCTCAGAAAGCACAACCGTGATTGGTTCGCTTGGAACAAGATCACGTTCAGTAAGCGCTTTTGCTTCTGCACGCTCAACCAATGGAGATCGACGGTCATCACCGTATTTCTCAGCATCCGCTTTGATTTCTTTTTTCAGTAGTGTGTTTAGACGACGCTCAGAACCGAGTAGCAGTTCTAGCTTCTCACGCTCTTTCTCTAGCTCGTCTTGCTCACCACGGATCTTCATCTCTTCTAGTTTGGCTAGGTGACGAAGTTTGGTGTCTAGAATCGCATCCGCTTGGATATCGGTAATACCAAAACGTGCCATCAATACCGCTTTAGGATCATCTTCAGTACGGATGATCTCAATCACTTCATCTAGGTTTAGGTAAGCAACCAACAAACCTTCCAAAATGTGTAAGCGAGCCATGACTTTGTCTAGGCGGTGTTGTAGACGGCGACGTACGGTCGTGCGACGGAACTCAATCCACTCTGACAGAATTTGCACCAGACCTTTAACTTGAGGACGATTATCCAAACCAATCATGTTCAAGTTAACGCGGTAGCTGCGCTCAAGATCCGTTGATGCGAACAAGTGGTTCATCAACAAATCACAGTCGACGCGGTTTGACTTAGGTACCACAACGATACGCGTTGGGTTCTCGTGATCCGACTCGTCACGAAGATCGTCAACCATTGGTAGCTTCTTCGCACGCATCTGGTTGGCGATTTGCTCAAGCAGTTTTGCACCCGATACTTGGTGTGGCAGAGAGGTGATAACGATATCAGAACCTTCTTTGTGCCATACCGCGCGCATCTTGATGCTGCCGCGACCGTTGCGGTAAATCTTCTCAATATCCGCTTGCGGCGAGATGATTTCTGCTTCTGTTGGGTAATCCGGACCTTTAACATATTGCATCACGTCCGGCAGTTCTGCTTTCGGGTTGTCGATCAAATGAATAGCCGCATCTGCGATTTCACGAACGTTATGCGGTGGGATATCTGTTGCCATACCAACCGCAATACCGGTTACACCGTTAAGCAGGATATGAGGCAGACGTGCTGGCAACATTTGTGGCTCTTTCATTGTGCCATCAAAGTTAGGTTGCCATTCAACCGTGCCCTGGCCAAGTTCGCCCAGCAACACTTCAGCAAACTTAGACAGTTTTGCTTCGGTATAACGCATTGCCGCGAATGATTTCGGGTCATCTGGCGCACCCCAGTTACCTTGACCATCCACTAATGGATAGCGGTAAGAGAATGGCTGAGCCATCAATACCATCGCTTCGTAACACGCTGAATCACCGTGCGGATGGTATTTACCTAGCACGTCACCAACGGTACGTGCAGATTTTTTGTATTTTGCTGATGCAGAGAGACCAAGCTCTGACATCGCATAAATGATGCGTCGTTGAACCGGCTTTAAGCCATCACCAATGTATGGCAAGGCGCGGTCCATGATTACGTACATCGAGTAGTTCAGATAAGCGTCTTCAGTGAACTTGCGCATTGGCAACTGTTCGACGCCATCGTAGGTAATTTCTGTAGACATCCGTTACACCTCTGCCAAGTCGCCGTTGTTTTGTAGCCAAGAACGACGGTCATCTGCACGCTTTTTGCCCAGCAGCATGTCCATCATTTCCATGGTCGCCGTAGAGTCGTCAATGGTTAGCTGCACTAAGCGACGCGTGTTCGGATCCATGGTGGTTTCACGCAACTGAAGTGGGTTCATCTCACCCAGACCTTTGAATCGTTGCACGTTGATTTTGGCTTTCTTCTTCGACAAGCGCTCTAAAATGCCATCTTTTTCATCGTCATCGAGGGCGTAGAACACTTCTTTCCCGCAATCGATTCGATACAGAGGCGGCATCGCCACATAGATATGGCCCGCTTCAACCAGTGCACGGAAGTGACGAGTGAACAGTGCACAAAGCAGCGTTGCGATGTGAAGACCATCCGAGTCCGCATCGGCAAGGATACAGATCTTACCGTAACGAAGACCATCAAGGTTATCGCTGTCAGGATCAATCCCCAAAGCCACTGAAATATCGTGTACTTCTTGAGATGCTAATACTTGGTCAGCAGAGACTTCCCACGTGTTCAAGATCTTACCACGCAGTGGCATCACAGCTTGGAACTCACGGTCACGTGCCTGTTTTGCCGAGCCACCCGCAGAGTCACCCTCCACAAAGAAGATTTCAGTGCGACTTAAATCCTGTGCTGAACAGTCGGTCAACTTACCTGGCAGTGCCGGGCCGGACGCCACTTTCTTACGTACGACTTTTTTCGCTGCACGCATACGACGGTGCGCATTAGCGATACAGACTTCTGCCAATTGCTCTGCTAGCTGAGGCTTTTCGTTCAACCAAAGACTGAACGCATCTTTTACTACGCCAGAGACAAATGCCGCAGTTTGACGAGAGGACAGACGTTCTTTGGTCTGGCCTGCAAATTGCGGATCTTGAATTTTAACCGACAACACGTAAGAACAGCGGTCGAAAACGTCATCACCCGTTAGCTTCACGCCACGAGGTAATAGATTACGGAACTCACAGAATTCGCGCATCGCTTCTAACAAGCCTTGGCGTAGACCATTAACGTGCGTACCACCTTGAGCGGTTGGGATCAGGTTAACGTAGCTTTCGGTGATCATCTCACCGCCTTCTGGCTGCCAAATTACCGCCCAGTTTGCCGCTTCGGTATCCGCCAAGAACTCACCAGTAAATGGTTCTTCAGGAATAACTGGGTAGCCTTTTACGCCTTCCGCAAGATAGTCTTTAAGACCGTCTTCGTAGTACCACTTATAGTCTTTACCATTAACTTTGTCGGTTAATGTAATTTCTAAACCCGGACACAAAACCGCTTTTGCGCGCAGATTATTGACTAGGCGCGTAACAGAGAAGTTAGCCGAATCGAAGTACTTCGCATCAGGCCAGAAATGCACGCTGGTACCGCGATTGCGACGACCACATGTGCCGGTTACGGTCAGGTCAGAGACTTTATCACCGTGCTCAAATGCAATTTCATACACTTGGCCATCACGACGAACGGTTACTTCAACGCGTTTTGACAACGCGTTTACTACCGAAATACCTACCCCGTGCAAACCACCAGAGAATTGGTAGTTTTTGTTAGAGAACTTACCACCTGCGTGCAGCTTGCATAGGATTAACTCTACGCCTGACACTTTCTCTTCAGGGTGGATATCAACAGGCATGCCTCGACCATCATCGATCACTTCTAGTGATTGGTCGGCATGTAGGATGACTTGTACTTTTGAGGCATGTCCGGCTAGCGCTTCATCGACACTATTGTCGATAACTTCTTGGCCCAAATGGTTTGGGCGCGCTGTATCCGTATACATCCCTGGTCGGCGACGTACTGGCTCTAAGCCATTCAGTACTTCAATGGCACCAGCATTATATTGTTCAGTCATAATACGGAATTATTCTCAAAGTTTACTTGTTACCTGAATATCACCAATGGGTGAACCCATACTCAGGAAACGAAAAAGCCACCCTGTTCACATCACTAAGTGCTTGTAAACATGATGCATAACAAAGTAGCCAGGGTCCTCGACCCTTAAGATCTTTTGGCAAAACATAGTCGGAAAGCATACCGCCCATGTCAAGAAACGGTTGGATATATCAATAAAAACTATGAGCCTTTTCCAATCGCTTTCGAATTACAGTTCTAGAAATTCGATAATCTGTGCAGGATAACGCTCAAAGCCTACAAAACTGTGATCACCGCCTTGTTCTACTGTTTGCTTAGCGTCTGCAAACTTATCTACCGCTTGTCGATAGTCTAAAACCTCATCTTCTGTCTGCTGTAACAACCAGAAAGAATGTGGCGACGCGATGCTTTGTACATCAAGAGCTTTTAACTCGTCAATATGACAAGCTTCAAGTGTATAGGTTTCGTGCGTATAAGGGTTAGTTTGCTCACCCAAATAATCTACTAACAACTCATAGGGCTTAACCGCGGGGTTGACCACAACCGCTTTAAATCCAAACTTGTCATTTAGCCACATTGACATAAAGCCGCCTAATGAGCTGCCCACCAGACCAATGTTATAGTCGTCTTTATATTGCTCGATGATATCCAACAACAATTTCGCCGCTTGTTGAGGATAACAAGGTAATTGGGGAACAATCACTTTGATATCAGGACGATGCTGCTCGCAGTATGCTCTCATCACATTGGCTTTCATTGAGAGTGGAGAACTGTTAAAGCCATGGATATACAGAAGAAGTGAAGGTTTACTCATAGATATCTCGCACAAAAAAGCGAGCCCGAACATAGAGCTCGGGCGCGTTAGTATCCGTTAGAAGAGAAGTCTGGTTGGAACTGGCCATCAGGAAGTCGGCCCACTTGAGTCGTAATATCACCACAAGCGTGCAGCTGCAGTTCACGCCAACCAGGCGAAGTCGTATCGAGGGCAAAATCATCCGAGTTAGGCTTAAACTGAACACACGTCGAGGGTGTTGCCATCACTCGAATGCCATTATGAAGCACATTCATGTCTTGATGAACATGACCACAGAGAATGCCTTTCACGTTATCAAAACGATCGACAACCTGCCAGAACGCTTCGGCATCTTTTAAGGTATGTTGATCAAGCCACGCGCTTCCCACCAATAATGGATGGTGATGCAGCAACACAAGTGTGTGCCTTTCTGAGTGTTCTGCTAACTTTTCTTCGAGTAACGCTAACTGCTGGTCACTCAAGCGTCCGTGGGGAACGCCAACAACTTGCGAGTCTAAAAGAACCAACTGCCAATGCGCGCCAAGCAATACATGCTCTGCCGCTTTGATTTGTTGCGAAGGTAATACACTGCCCATATTGGGCTTGTAGTCATGATTACCAGGCAGCCAAAAGCAGTCTTTCTCTAGCGGTTCAATGCCTTCGGCAAAGCGCTGGTAAGATTCTGCACTATGGTCTTGGGAAATATCCCCTGTCGCCAAGATGTAATCAAACGTCACGTTGCGGCGTAAAACATCAGCAACAACAGCGTTAAAGCTATCGGCCGTTTTTACGCTCAGCAAACTTCCCTCATCGGCAGCAAACAGATGAGTATCCGTAATTTGTAAAAGTTTGATGCTGTCACTAGATGATTGCAAAATGAAAACCTGATTCGTCCACTATATCGTTATTTGTTATTTTCCTTTAGTGACGTGACGATCAATTGAAGGCAAGTGGTGTTCTACTGATACCACTTCGTAAACAAAACGTCAGCCATTCACCGAGGAATGTGTTTAGTTGATGCTTTTCATCTTTCTGCATCAGTTGGTCGTTGGGATAATCATACTTAGCTTTTATGCGAGAGAACTCTCCGCTTGAGCATACTTCGGCTACTCTCGCATCGTGATAAAGCCTGACAGACATCGTCGGTAAAGGAAACACTGGCGTTTCATCACTCTGACATATCTCAACAACTGTGGTGTATTTTGTGATTTCATTCACGGTCAGTTGGTAAACCATGTTCGCCGCTTGATAGCAGCGTACATCCCCAACTTCAGCAGAAGCAGGCAATAAGGCGTTCAATTTAGCGTAGTTGGTCTCATAGGTTCTCATTAGACCCGCTAAATCAACATGATACCTCTGTTTTTCAGCCACTTGTGCCATTACTTACTCTCCACCATTTGGGGTTGCCCCCACTGTGACTTCAACTCTTGATGGTTTAATTGCAACCATTGCAACGCAATAATCGACGCACCATTTTCAAATTTTCCGTCTTTCACCCATTGATATGCTTGCTCACGACTCAAAACATGTACGCGAATATCTTCATTCTCATAGTCTAAACCATGAATGCCGTGCGCTTTAGATGCGTCCACTTCACCAACAAATACGTCCAACTTTTCCGAGCAACCGCCAGCAGAAGGATAATAAGAGGTGACTGGCGCAACACGCCCCACTTGTATCCCCGCCTCTTCGACAGCTTCTCGGCGAATGACGGCTTCGGCTGATTCATCACGGTCAATCATACCCGCGACAATCTCTAGCTGCCATGGGTGTTGATGCTCTAAGGCTCCTACTCGAATCTGTTCAATGATAACCACTTGATCCGTATTTGGATCATAAGGAAGCATCGCTGCAGCATGACCACGCTCGAACATTTCTCGTTCGACAACCTCGCTCCAACCTCCAGCAAATAGCTTATGCTGAAAGCGATATTTCACCATTTTGAAAAAGCCTTCAAATAAGGTTTCTTTCGAGATGACTTTTACATCTTGCGAAGTAAAATCCTTTTGTTGTTTGTCACACTGTTGCATTCGACACCTCTCTGAGTGAATCTTGTAGTTTACTCATTGTTATTCGCTTGCTCAAAGGACTTGGCTCAACTTTTTGTACAATAGTTACAAATTAATTTAAGTCTTTGGTGAAAATTTATTGCACGACTGGATAATTACGTGTAAAAAAGTGCAAACTTTAGAGTAAATATCGTGCAAATTGAGTTAAACTACTGAGAATTAACCAATCTATTGACCGCGGGAATAGAAAATGAAAAAATTGCTTCCACTATTTATCAGTGCAGCGCTAGGTAGCATGAGTACGTCTGCGTTCGCAGACTCTTTGGCTGAAATCTACGACTTAGCAAAACAAAATGATCCACAATTGCTCAGTGTAGCAGCACAACGTGACCAAGCTTTCGAAGCAATCACCTCAAGCCGTAGTGCTCTATTACCACAAATTAACCTAACAGCAGGTTACAACTTAACTCGTGGTGATACTGAATACGACTCAAATCTAGTCAATGACGTATCAAACGATGCCAACGCTCTAACCGCTGGTGTTAGCTTTTCACAAGCACTTTACAACCGCGCATCTTGGATCTCGCTAGATACCGCTGAGAAAAGTGCTCGCCAAGCAGACGCAACTTACGCAGCGACTCAACAAGCACTAATTCTTCGTGTTTCACAAGCGTATTTTGAAGTTCTACGCGCACAAGACAACCTTGTTTTCGTCCGTGCAGAAAAAGCCGCAGTGGGTCGTCAACTAGAACAAACAAAACAGCGTTTTGAAGTAGGTTTATCTGCGATCACTGACGTACACGACGCGCAAGCTCAGTACGACCAAGTACTGGCGGATGAAGTGTTAGCAGAAAACGCACTGACTAACAGCTACGAGTCATTACGTGAAATCACCGGTCAAGAACACAAAGATCTCAACATCTTGGACACTCGCCGCTTCACTGCTAGCCCATCGGCCGTGCCTGCTGAATCACTAATTGACGAAGCAAAAACCAAAAACCTGACCTTGCTATCTTCACGTATTCTTCAAGATATCGCACGTGACAATATTTCACTAGCAAGTTCTGGTCATCTACCAACGCTGTCTCTAGACGGTGGTTACAACTACGGTGATACGTCTCATAGCTCTCGTGACAACACCACAGACAACTTCAATATCGGTGTGAACCTTGCGGTGCCGCTATACACGGGTGGTAACGTCACCTCTCAAACCAAACAGGCTGAATACGCGTACGTGGCTGCAAGTGAAGATCTTGAAGCACAATACCGTAGCGTAGTAAAAGATGTTCGCGCACAAAACAACAACATTAACGCCTCTATCGGCGCACTACGTGCTTATGAGCAAGCCGTTATTTCTGCGCGCTCTGCACTAGAAGCAACAGAAGCAGGTTTTGATGTGGGTACTCGTACTATCGTTGACGTGCTCGACGCAACTCGTCGTCTATACGATGCGAATAAAAACCTATCGAACGCTCGTTACGACTACATCTTAAGTGTTCTTCAGCTACGCCAAGCCGTTGGTACGCTAAGCGAACAAGACATCTTAGACGTTGATGCAGGTTTGAAAGCAGCAAAATAATTGCTGACTGAATGCTTCAGTTCTCAATAAATAAAAACGCCAGTTGATTTATCAGCTGGCGTTTTTTATTGCTTGCAGTTAAGAGACGAAGAGTATCTCAGAACATCAAGTATCAAAAAGGCCGCACTTGGCGACCTTTTACAAACAAATAGCGTTTCAATGCCAACAAATCGTAGGCTTAGCCCTTACCGCCTTTGATTGCATTGATGATTTCACTGGTTGAGCAACCATCCTCAAAGTTCAATACACGAACTTCGCCACCTGCAGCAATGACTTCTTTACCACCAGCAATCTCTTCTGGTTTGTAGTCACCACCTTTTACTAGCAAGCTTGGCAAAACTTCCGAGATCAAACGTTGCGGCGTATCTTCACTAAATGGTACTACCCAATCCACAGCGCCCAAACCTGCCAATACCGCCATGCGGCGATCGGTTGGGTTCACAGGACGACCAGGCCCTTTAAGACGCTTCACTGATTCATCGGTATTCACCGCAACAATCAGGCGATCACCAAGTTCTGCAGCGTGATTGAGGTAAGAAACATGCCCAGCGTGAAGAATATCAAAGCAGCCGTTTGTCATAACGACTTTCTCGCCACGTGCACGTGCTTTTTTCACTGCTTCAATCAGCGCTTTTTCTGAAATCACACCGTAATCCGTGTCTTGGCTGCCATGTACCGCTTCTGCCAGTTCAATTTCAGACAAGGTCGAGGTACCAAGCTTGCCAACAACAACGCCTGCCGCCGCATTCGCTAGTGCACACGCTTCTTCGAAGGATTTACCCGCCGCAACTGAAGCTGCAAGTACAGAAATCACCGTGTCACCAGCACCTGTCACGTCGTACACTTCTTTCGCTTGAGTCGGAAGGTGGAATGGCTCCTGACCACGGCGGATCAACGTCATGCCGTTTTCACTACGCGTAACCAGTAGCGCTTCAAAATCAAACTCTTCAACAAGCTGAAGTGCTTTTTCAACCAGCTCTTGGTCTGATTTTACTTTGCCAACGACATCTTCAAACTCTTTCATGTTTGGTGTTAAGAGTGTCGCGCCGCGGTAGCGTTCAAAATCCGCACCTTTAGGGTCAATGAAAACTGGAATGTTTGCTGCGCGCGCTTTTTGGATGTATGCCTGAACATGCTCTAACGAGCCTTTTGCGTAGTCAGACATAATCACGGCTTTAACGTTTGGCAGAGCGGCATCCATACGCGATAGCACAGGTGCAGAATCCGTGTTTTCAAACTTATCTTCGAAGTCGAGACGAATAAGCTGTTGTCCACGGCTCATTACGCGAAGCTTCGTAATCGTTGGGTAATCCGGCAGTGCAACGAAATCGCATTTCACATTGAGTGAGCTCAGCGTCTCCGTCAGCACTTTTGCAGGCTCATCTTCCCCTGTTAGACCAACAATGTGAGCATGGCCACCTAGTGATGCGATGTTCATCGCAACGTTCGCAGCACCACCAGGACGCTCTTCATTGTTTTCTACTTTTACAACAGGAACCGGCGCTTCAGGAGAAATGCGTCCGGTTGGGCCATACCAGTAACGATCTAGCATGACATCACCGATGATGAGCACACCAGCGCTGTTGTAATCAGGTAGAATTGGTTTCATTATTGGTCTCCAAAAATTAAATCGAAGTGAGTTTATCACAGCCCTTATCGAGGCTAAATATATGGTCTTAACTGAACCACTGATTCCAAGCCTGTTTTACCCACTCCCTTTCGGCAACAAACTTATCTTCCACCACATCAGCATCTAAATTGAGTAGATTTCTCCGGTGTATTTCGTTTCGCATTGTCGTGTAGGCACGTATCAACTGCATTGCCTGGTCTTCGTCCATGACATTTTGTGCAATGAGCGTTTCAAAGATGCGCACATTATCACACCAACGCGTTAATTTCGGCTTATCGTGACTATAGTTGAGCACTAAGTACTGAGCGAGAAATTCGATATCGGTAATCCCTCCCACATCTTGCTTGAGCATAAAACGGCCGGGCTTTTTCCCCCCAAGATGACCGCGCATTTTCTCTCTCATTTCGACAACGGCTTTTTTCAGTTCCGCCCGATCGCGCGCTTTGCACAACACATCATGTCGCGTATTGTGAAATGCAATGGCAAGGGGTTCATCGCCGTAAATCAAGCGCGCGCGCACAAGTGCTTGATGCTCCCATGTCCAGGCTTCTTGATGCTGATAATCGTCAAACGCATCGGTTGGGCTAACCAACAAACCTGACGCGCCAGATGGGCGCAAGCGGGTATCGACTTCGTACAAAATGCCGGAAGCGGTGCGAGTCGAGAAAATATGGATGATGCGCTGCGCTAGGCGAAGGTAGAACTGACGACCGTCGATTTCCTTTTTTCCATCTGTATAGACATTGACTGGGCAGTCATGCATGAAGACGATATCCAAGTCGGAGTTATAGCCGAGTTCCCAGCCACCGACTTTGCCATAACCAATGACGGCAAAACCCTTGCCTTCACGATCTTTCACATGCGTTGGCTCGCCGTATTTTTCGGACACTTGCAACCAAGCCTGACTGACCACCGCATCAACGATAGCTTCCGCCAAATAGGTTAAGTGATCACTCACTTTCATCACCGGCAACGCACCAGCAATATCCGCCGCCGCAATACGTAAAATGCAGATTTGCTTAAACTGGCGCAACGCTTCCATTTGCTGCTCCATATCATCTTCTGGAATACGGGCCAGATAGTCACGCAGCTCTGTACGGTAACTGTCTAATGGGATTGGATTGTACAACTGTGCAGGGTCGATCAACTCATCGAGTAAGATCGGATACCGAGATAGCTGCTCTGAAATCATTGGGCTTGCGGTACACAAACGCACGAGCTGTACTAGAGCCGCTGGATGCTCATCCAATAACTCCAGATAAGTCGTACGAGTGCAGATATTGTGCAGTAAATGCAGCACTCGCGGTAAACCAAACTGTGCATCAGGGTGGGCAAACACCGCATCAAACACCTTCGGCATCAAACGGTTTAACACTTCGCGTCCACGCGGTCCTAACGTTTTTTTAGCCAGATCGGTTTTAAAGTTGATGATGGTTTTCGCGCATGAAGCAAAGTCTTCAACCTGAATATCCTGCTGCAAGATATGTTCAAGCACATCTTGTTTGTTCGCCATATCCCATAACTCATGAAAATGACGAGCAACCGTAGTACCCTCGTCTTCTTCATCATCACCAATTAACGACTCAAATACTTGATGGACATTCGCCATGTGCTGCTGAGTTTGCTCAATCAGTTGGTCCCAAGAGGTCATTTGCATCGCGGTAGCGAGCTTTAAGCGTTCGGTTTCGCAATCAGGCAGCGTCTGGGTTTGCTTGTCCGCCATCGCTTGCAACAAGTTTTCTAATTGACGCAAATACTTGTATGCGACTTCTAGACTGCTGACTTCTTGCGAAGTGAGTAACGCCAGCTCTTCAATGCCTTGAAGCGTTTCCAACAACCCTCGATTACGAAGAGAAGGCTCGCGCCCCCCTCGAATTAATTGAAAAACTTGGGCGATAAATTCAATTTCTCGGATGCCACCTGCGCCTAACTTAATGTTGTTGTTCAAGCCTCGGCGGCGAACCTCACTACTGATCATCGATTTCATCCGACGCAAAGACTGAATCGCACTGAAATCAATATAGCGACGAAAAACAAAAGGACGCAGCATTTGGCGTAGCTCTTGGTATTGCGGGTACATTTCGCACCCCATCACTCGAGCTTTGATCATCGCGTAACGCTCCCAGTCACGTCCCTGTTCTTGATAGTAATCCTCTAGTGCCGCATAGCTCATGACTAATGGACCACTCTCACCAAACGGACGCAAACGCATATCTACGCGGTAGCAGAAGCCATCGAAGGTTTGTTGGTCGAGCGCTTTGATGATGCGTTGACCAAGACGAGTAAAGAACTGGGCATTGGCAATGCTGCGGCGAGCGCCTTGGGTTTCGCCATTCTCTGGATACGTGAAAATCAGATCGATATCGGAAGAAAAGTTTAGCTCGCCACCACCCAGTTTCCCCATGCCGATAATCAACATCGGCTGAACTTCACCTTCCTCACTCGTCGGCGTTCCCCACTCCTGACAACACGCTTGATATTGCCATTGATAGGTTTCAAAAATCATCGCTTCAGCCAACTCGGATAAGTGGCTTAAAGACGTTTCTAGCGACCATGCATGCGTGAAATCCTTCCACGCAATGTACACCATTTCTCGGTTGCGAAACTGACGCAACACGCGATGACCAGACATCTCATCCGGGCATTGTCCCAATAGTTCAGCAAGACGTGAACGGTAAGATTCCTGACGACTTGGTTGCGCTAACATGCTTGGCAACTCACGCGCTAGGACTTCATCGCGATGAATGGCTTCGGTGATAAACTGGCTTAAGCCCGCCACATAGCGAAATTGCTGCGCAATCTCATCTGGCCAAAGAGGAAAATAACCTGCCTCTTGAGCATTTTGTACGGCAGATTCAGCGATAGAAATCAGTGGCGAAGGCAGCTGCATTTTTCTTCCTTGTTTGAAAAGCACGGTAACTCATTCTTTATACCAGACTTAAAGCAAATAAAAACGCCCACAAAAGGTTTGTGGGCGTTTTATCAAAAGTTCTGGATGGAATATTAAACTTGGAAAGATTTGATCTTCTTGTCTAACTCGCCAGCATTATTTTGCATCATTTCAGAAGTTTCTAGCAGCTCTGTCACAACCACAACCGAGGCTTCTACCAGCTCACGTACATTGGTGAGGTTTTGACTCATCTCTTCTGCAACACTACTTTGCTGACCAGACGCCGTCGCGATCTGGAAGTTCATGTCATTAATTTGCGTCACTTGCCCAACAATACCATCGAGCTCAGATCCAGCATTAGAAACCAGCTCGTTTCCATCGGCCGCTTCCACTACGCTTTTCTCCATGAGTTCTACAGCAGATTCTGCACTGGTTTGCAACTGAGCAATCATCTCTTGAATTTCTACCGTCGCTTGTTGTGTACGCTGTGCAAGGTTACGAACTTCATCTGCAACCACCGCAAAACCACGACCCGCCTCGCCAGCTCGCGCAGCTTCAATAGCCGCATTCAGTGCAAGCAGGTTAGTTTGTTCAGAGATACCTTGAATCGTACCCACAACACTACCAATGGATTCAACACGTTCTTCGACCTGGTTAACCGCCTGCGCCGATGAAGCGATGTCCGACGAGAGTTCACTCATTTTCGCCATCGTACTTTGCAAGAACTGTTGACCAGAAATCGCTTGTGCGGAAGTTTGCTCTGTAAGAGAAGACGCCGTCTGAGCATGTTCTGCGACGGTTTGTACCGTCGACGACATTTCACTCATCGCCGTCGCAAGTTGGTCAATTTCGTTAAACTCTTCTTGCGCCGATTCCTTCGTTTCCGACATGCTCAGCGTCATCACTTCCGTGAGTGTGGATAACTCATCAGAAGCATTAATTTGCATTTGAATCACATCGTGCAATTGGCGACGTGTCTTTTCTAATTCACGTGCCACGTCTCCGTATTCATCTTTACAATCCATACCAAATGGCACGGAGAGGTTCTTGCTCGCCATCAGTTTGATCGCGTCGCTCAGATACTGTGTTTGACGCAGCATCACTCTAGCCGCCGCTAATAAGAGCACGACAAAAACCACAATCAATAAGGCAGTTTGCCAAGCAACTTGCGTTAAATATGCTTCGTAATGCTGTTGGGCAACTTGCGCGTTTTGTGTCGCCGCTAAAAGTGAATCGTAAAAGGTGTTCGCGTCCCACAGTTGTTTTGCCACTATCAGGACAGTACTGAAGACCATCAACATGACCATTTTAGGAACCAGTCGAATGTCGGATATGACCCTTTCCCATGGCTTAAATGCCAGCTTTTCCATTGTCAGTTCTCCACCGAGTCTTATATAGTCTTTATCTATAATCTTTATATTACTTATAGTTATGTTCGCGTTTAGCGTGGTTACGCGATTTATTTCGAGCTTCGTATGAAAAACAATGATATCAAAGACAGCACACGACCGATGGGCCTGTTGTCACTAATATTGTCTTTTATGGCACTATTTGTGATCTCTGGCTTGTTGTTTTTCCCGATCGATCACGAAACCCGTCAAGTTCTTATCGGTCTGGATTTCATAATCTGTAGTATTTTTCTATTACAGCTCACCATTGATTTGATCCGGTCCACAGATCGGTGGTTATTTCTTAAACGTCATTGGATAGATTTCGTGGCGAGCATCCCATTAATAGAGCCACTGCGCTTTGCTCGTATCTTTCATATTCTTCGAGTGGTATTAGTACTGCGCTCATCGAAGTTCATTTTGCATCAGCTCAAAGAAAACCGCCGCGAAACCACGGTCGCCTCAATATTACTGTTGATGGTGATCCTCATTACGCTCGGTTCTAGTGCAATGCTGTTTATCGAAGCGAAAAACCCAGAAGCGAATATTCGCACTGGCGCCGATGCTTTGTGGTGGGTATTCGTAACGATCTCAACCGTTGGTTACGGCGATCATTATCCGGTGACCTCAATAGGAAAGTTTTTAGCCGTCATCATCATTGTTTGTGGTGTGGGGATCTTTGGTATGATTTCGGGTCTTATCACCTCTATCCTTACTGCCCCGACAAAACAACAGACGCACAGCTCAATCAATAAAGAACGTATGCTCGAGCAGCTCCTAAGCCAACAAGCGCAAATACTAGAACGACTCGATTTCATGGAAAAAGAGCTACAACAACGTAAAACAGAGACAAAAAAATAGGACCATGCGGTCCTATTTTTTGTCCTTATCACCAGAACGATCATTCACGCCAATAAGGCTGCACTTCTACACTGATCGCTCGGGTTTGATCCATTGCATGCAAAATTGAACGCTCTTGACGGTGCAACCAGCGTTCTAACTGCTCTTTTTCTGCGTCTTCCAACATATCAACCAACGGAAGTAAGTGGTTCAGCATTAGCAGATCATCAATACCATGCACCAGATCCGCCCATGGCAAACGGAAGCTGTTACGCTCATCCGAGTTATATAGACTCGCGAAACCAATACCGGTATAGAGATTACGCAGCAAACGATAGCGCTGATCAACGTACTCTTGCGCCGTCAGGTCGCGCTCTGCAGGGAAAGCTTCCATTAGTTCTGCCCAAGTGCGATCGAGCTGAGTGACTGAAAACGGCATGATATTACTTGCCATTTTTTCGCGCGCTTTTTCATCAAGAAACGGCTGCCAGCCACGCGCTAAGATCCAGCGACTAAGATCCAGCAATAACCCGGTGTAACGCGCGGAATTGAGCAGCCCTAGCACTTCTTCACGGCTTGGCAGCTCTTGTAGCTGCTGAGTCAACTCAGATACTAAGAACTTACGCGCATCCAACTTACGTAGCACGTTGCCTTTGTCATCCAAAAGTTCTTCAAGATGCGCGTGCTCATCCAACCAACTCAGCTCTTCTTCCAACCATTTGAGCTCTTGGCGCAGGATAGCGCTAGCACGACGAGGGACAACACCACCAAAAATGGTCAATGTTTGACGAATAAAACGAATGGCATTGCTGATTTCACGTAGCGCTTCCACATTGTCACGCTCAGCATAAATTTGCTCGTGATAATGCCAGTGAGATAGGGCGTGTTCTAAAGAGTTGATCAAGCAGTATTCAACGGTATCCGTCGGGCTACTGTCCACAAGCGCCAACGATTTTACTTCATCACCTGCATAGCCACTTGCAAGTCGATAGCCTTTCGCCGCCTTACTCAAGTTACCCAAACGCATGCCACCTTGCTCGCAAAAGCTACGTGCTAGTGTAAATAGGGCATCGGTTTGGCCCGATTTAAGTTCCAGTTCAACTTCGCAAATCGGTTCTTGTTTCTCTTCCCCATCTTCACCTTTGGCTACGACCATACCTTGGTCAAACGCCACTTCTATTTGGCTACCATCTGGCATGCCAATCAGCCACTGTTCACGTGTGAAGTTGGTCGAGAATAACGGCATAAGCTCAGATTGCAGCGTTGCTGCGTCTTTACCTGGCGGCCAAATGTCTACAGGATGAAGCGACAGATTAGGCTCGTCGCTAGTGTGCTCAGCATTGTATTCTGGTCTTTGATGTAAGCCTGCGACGACGCGTCCTGCTGTCTTTACGGTTTGGACGAATACATCATCAAAACGGCGAATTCTTAAACCAATGTCGTGCTTTCTCAGCCATTTATCGGCGGTATCAAAGTAGGTGTTACCCAAGTCACGACAACTATGCTGAAGTACTTTTGTCTCAGAAATTTTTTCTTTTAAAGTTTCTGAAAATTCAGGAGAAACAAAAAACTTCAGTTCTATTTCGGTTTCCATAGCTATACCTTTCAAAGCAGATAGAAACAGGATATTGCGTAATTTCTCGCACGGCAAGAGAGAAATATCGCCGGAATGATGATCTAAAACAGTTTTAATGAGCGATTTAATGCGTTACCATGCGCGCCTTTATAGCCATCGTTCAACATTTCGCCAAGCACTCAGAAATGGTGTATGTTTTTTTAAGGTTATAGTTATTAGGTTGAATGACCATGCCAGTAAATACAATTATGGGGTTATTTGCAAAGTCCCCAATTAAGCCTTTGCAACGCCACGTTGTGTGTGTCAACGAATGTTGTTCACACTTGGTGAAATTCTTTGAAGTATCTTCAAAGGGTGACTGGGAAAAAGCATCTGAAATCCGTGCACAAATTTCTCACCTAGAGAAAGAAGCGGACGTGCTGAAACGTGAAATCCGTCTAAAACTGCCTCGCGGTTTGTTCATGCCAGTAGACCGTACTGACATGCTTGAGCTTCTGACTCAGCAGGACAAACTTGCAAACCTGGCAAAAGACATTGCTGGCCGTGTATATGGTCGTCAACTTGTCATTCCTGAGGCTCTCCAACCAAACTTCCTCGCTTACGTTCAACGTTGTCTTGATGCGGCCGATCAGGCGCAAAAGGTAATCAATGAACTTGATGAATTGCTAGAAACCGGCTTCAAAGGTCGTGAAGTGACGCTCGTCGCTGAAATGATTCATCAATTAGATGTCATCGAAGATGATACCGATGCTATGCAGATTGAACTTCGTCAACAGTTGATGGCGATTGAGTCTGACATGAACCCTATCGATGTCATGTTCTTGTACAAGATTCTTGAATGGGTAGGTGGTATTGCCGACCAAGCGCAGCGCGTAGGTGCTCGTTTGGAAGTCATGCTATCTCGATCTTAAAACATAAAGTTAACGACATAACGAAGAGCATAATGAACACGTGTCATAGGGACGATGACTATTTTCATCGTCTTATGGTTTGGCGCGCGTAAAATTTTGTTCCGCTTGTTATAAAACAACTAGGTATTACGATGGATATCCTTGCGAACTACGGCACTGTCCTGATTATTGTTGCAGCGATTTTTGGTTTCATGATGGCGATTGGTATTGGCGCGAACGACGTTGCTAATGCGATGGGTACATCAGTAGGTTCAAAAGCGCTAACCGTAAAACAAGCTATCATCATTGCGATGATCTTCGAATTTGCAGGTGCTTACCTTGCAGGCGGTGAAGTAACCGACACTATCCGTAAAGGTGTAATCGAAACTTCTTTATTTGCTAGTCAACCTGACGTTCTTGTCTACGGTATGATGTCTGCTCTTTTGGCTGCGGGTACATGGTTACTTCTTGCCTCTTACATGGGCTGGCCAGTATCTACGACTCACTCAATCATCGGTGCAATCATTGGTTTTGCATGCGTATCAGTAGGTACTGAAGCGGTTGACTGGGGCAGCGTTCAAGGCATTGTTGGTAGCTGGATTATTACACCTGTTATTTCAGGTTTCTTTGCTTACGTTATCTTTGTCAGCGCACAACGTCTGATTTTTGATACTGAGAACCCGTTATTCAACGCCAAACGTTTTGTTCCTGTTTACATGTTCATCACAACAATGGTGATTGCACTTGTAACTATCAAAAAAGGTCTAAAACACGTTGGTCTTCACCTCACCAATGGCGAAGCTTGGATGTGGGCAGCAGCAGTTTCAGCACTCGTGATGGTTGGCGGCTACGTATACATCCAGAAAAAATTCGCTAATCGCGAAGAAGACCGCAGCTTTTCTGGCGTGGAAGGTATCTTCAGCGTTCTGATGGTTATCACCGCTTGTGCAATGGCATTTGCACACGGTTCAAACGACGTTGCAAACGCCATTGGTCCACTGTCTGCTGTAGTATCGACTGTTGAACACATGGGCGAAATCAGCACGAAAAGCACCATCGCTTGGTGGATTCTACCTCTTGGTGGTATTGGTATCGTGGTCGGTCTTGCTACACTGGGTCACAAAGTAATGGCAACCGTTGGTACAGGTATCACTGAGCTAACTCCTAGCCGTGGTTTTGCAGCTCAGCTAGCAACCGCTTGTACTGTTGTTCTAGCTTCTGGTACTGGTCTGCCAATCTCAACCACTCAAACATTGGTTGGTGCGGTTCTCGGTGTTGGCTTTGCTCGTGGTATCGCGGCACTAAACCTAGGCGTGGTTCGTAACATCGTGGCATCATGGATCGTTACACTACCAGCAGGTGCGCTATTGGCCGTTGTATTCTTCTACGGACTTCAAGCGATGTTCGCTTAAGACACTCGTCAATAGAATGTAAGCGCTTTGTCATTATTGACTCAAACGCACAGAAAGGGAGGCTTTGCCTCCCTTCTTTGTTGCACCGAAGTTTGAAACTGCATACTATTCGTCTATTTCCGGCTCCAATCATTCGGTGCCAACGCTGTCTCCAAGAAAAATCGTTAAGGGATTTACTGTGAAAAAACTAATCATCACGGTTTTGTTTACTTTGCTAGCAGCGCCAGCGGCCCTAGCAGCAGACCGTTATATTTCTGATGACCTCTTCACTTTTATGCACTCAGGTCCAAATAACACCTACCGTATTATTGGTAGTGTTAACGCCGGTTCTAAAGTACAACTGATTAAAACCAACCGAGATACTGGCTATACGCAAGTTCGTGATGACCGCGGTCGTACTGGTTGGGTACAAAGCAAGTTTGTGACAAACCAAGAAAGCATGGCGATTCGCCTTCCTCGCATTGAGAAAGAGCTAGCAGAAGTGAAAGAGCAGCTTGCTAACGCTCGTAAAACTTCTGATGCAGAGAAAGCCGGCCTTGTTACCTCTCTAGAAACGCGTAACCAACAAATTTCCGATCTTGAGAATAAATACTCTGAGATCAGCGACCAGCTTACTTCTGTTGAAACAGAAAACCGCGAGCTGCGCGCTAAACTGGATACACAAAAAGACGACATGCTGCTTAAGTACTTCACTTATGGCGGCGGTGTTGCAGGTTTAGGTTTGCTATTTGGTTTGATTCTTCCGCATGTCATGCCTCGTAGAAAACGTTCACCTGCGGGTTGGGCATAAGTCCTTCGCCCTTTTATCTATAAAAAAGAATGCAAAAGCCAGTCGATATTCGACTGGCTTTTTTGTTTGCTTAGTTTTACGGAAATCTGCACTACTCCCCCATTGAACTAGACGCTCGACGACGATCCGTTGCGCCATAAAGCTTGCCATCTTTTAGCTCAATTGCATTCAAACCACTTACCACTGGAATAACGTGTACTGGGTAACCAAGCGCCATAAACTCCGGCACCAACATTTCTGCGAAGGTTTTCTTCTCCACTAGCAAGCCAGTCGGGTCATAAGACTTGGTGCGGTCTATCTTGGTACCGTACTGGATGTTTGGTAAGTCAATAGCCTCTTGCGCTGATAAGTTCCAATCCAGCACGCCAACCACGGTTTTGAGTACATACCCCGGGATTTGCGAACTTCCTGGTGAACCGACAACCAAACGCAAGTTATCATCACTGTCCATCACCATTAATGGCGTAATGGCTGAGCGGGGACGCTTGCCCGCTTCAATTGAGTTTTGAGTAGGCTTACCGTTAACCGTTGGTTGAGGTGAAAAGTTTGCCATTTGTGCATTCAAGATAACGCCATCAACCATGACACCAGATCCCATTCCCGTGCCAACGGTGCTGGTCATAGCAATCGCATTACCTTCCCTATCAACGATAGAAATGTGCCCTGTATCTTTGCTCTCGAAGCCTTGATATTGCGCATACTGAGTTTGCGTTATCTGTCCGGCTTTTGGATTCTCTTTCGAGGTGCCATTATCAGGGATTAAATCACGTCTCTGGTCCAAATAGGTTTTAGATAACAATTGTTCAACTGGTGCTTCCACATAATCCGGATCTCCTGCATACGCAATACGATCGGCTTTTGCTAAGCGCATCGCCTCGGTCATTAAACGCCAAGGCTCTACATCCGTTTTCGCCATATGGGCAATGTCATAGGGTGCAAGCAGTTCAAGACTCTGAGCGACCATCACACCGCCAGAAGCTGGGTAACCAAAAGAGACGATTTTATTCCCACGATAGTCGCTCTCGATGATGTCACGCTGCTTCACTTGGTAATGTTTAAAATCTTCTAAAGACAACTTCTCGTGTTGGTCGCCAATACGACTATTGACCGTCTCTACGATGTGCTGACCAAGCTCACCACCATAAAGGTAACTATCGCCTTGTTGCGCGATCTTCCTCAGCGTCTCAGCCATTTTAGGGTTCTTCATTAACGTCCCTGTTGGCTTCACTTCATCATCTTGCCAATACAAGGCTTTAATTTCTGGATCGCGAGCCAAACGGGATTGCTCTCGCACGACGATATCATAGGTATAGCTGTTCATCGCGTACCCATCACGCGCGAGCTTAATCGCAGGTTGAACCAACTCAGACCATGGTAATTTGCCGTATTGCTCATGAGTGGAATAAAGCAGACGTAAGGTGCCCGGCACTGCAACGGAGCGAGGCCCCAAAATTTCATCGCGGCTGAGTGCTTTCCCATTTTCAATAAACATCTCAGGGTGAGCGCTAGACGGCGCTTCATCTCGCCCATCAAGGGCTAAAAACTTCTGCTTGTCATGTTGATAAAACAGCACGAAAGTACCGCCTCCAATTCCCGTCATATCCGGTTCAACCACAGACATCACCATCTGCATCGCGACCATGGCATCAACGGCGTTCCCGCCCTCTTTCAATATTGAATAACCAGTGCTGCTCACGTAAGGGTTGGTCGCACTGACCATAAAATCTTGTCCGTTATTATCTGGTGTTATAGGGAAAGGGGTCGGCTTTGCTGCGTAACTTAACGACGCAACAACACTTAAAGAAAAAATCAGAATACGCATGTGTCTCTGTGTAGACTCCTATTATTTCATGGGGTCTAACGTGGACCTGGTCGTGATGACGAAGTTCGTCGATATGGCGTTTTTTTACACAACGCTGACTGGAGTCATTCTACTAATACATGACTGATATTGATGTAATTTAAACAACTGAGAAAAGCTATATTTAGCTTGTGTGAGTCCCTAAAAATCATCACTCAAATAGATGAAAAAAGACCTTATGAGAAACAAAAAAGCCAGCGACATGACCTCGCTGGCTTGATGATTTACTATAAAAAACGGCTACCCTTTCCACTCATACAACGCTGGGATACGAATTTGCTCACCTTGGAACTCGACAATCACCGCTTGCGGTTGTATTTCTCTTAATGTGACCTGCCCATCAACAACATCTCCTTGATGATATTCAACATTGTTAATTTTCACCCAGCGGCGATTTTCATCACTGGCGTACATGTGAGTTTGCAAATTGAGCGCAGGTAAACGCCCTTGCCATTGGTGAGCGTTGCGCTCTAAATCGTTCACGCGCACCGTTTGTGGTGAAGGCGCATCATCTCGGGATAACGCATTTTCGACCTTTCGCGCTAAATCAGGAGATAATGAGGACAAGTCAAGATCATCCAGAGACAAACCTAGGTCCTCTTCAACCACTGAAGTGCCTTGAGTTGATACAGATGTTTCTATCTCGTCTTTGTTTGCTGTATTACTCACGTATTCATCAGATGTTGCAAACGTACCAAAATCACGAGACAGCTCTGCACTTGGCCACTCTCTTGGCAATTGCGCCAACTGAGTAGTTTCAGGATAGTCCAATGCTTTGAACGGTTGTTCCGCTTCCATCTTAGCCTTAGGGGCGGAAGTACTAGCTTCAGCATGAGGCGTAAGGAGATCTAAATACCAAGCAACTCCGATTGCAGCAACGGTGATTGGCAGCAAGAACAGACCTATATGTTTCATGGCTGACATTATGCGTCCTCCTTCTCGATTCGTGCCAATTGAGGCGCATCTGGCTGCACGTTTTGTTGAAGACGATCTAGCGTCCGCTTACCTGCAATGCCGTCGACCCCAATACCTTGCCAACGTTGGAATAACTCAACTCGCTCTTTCATCGCACCATCAAAAATAGACGTTTCAAGCAGTGGCTCACTTACCGCTTCTGCTAATAGTCGGTCTAATACTTCGATCGCAGGGCCTTCCATGTCTAAACGTAATGTCTCTTTCAACGGCGCTTGCCACAGTTCAATGATATTGCCTTGCCACATCGGCTTTAGCCACGAAATAGGCAGACGCAGACGCTGCTTGCCATTGAGCACTTCGACTTTGTCATTGCCGACGGCGTACAAAATGACATACCCAACATCACCTTGATAATTCAACTCCAAAATCACAGGGCGATTTTGTTGCATCAGCAGCGGCCAGGTCGCCATTTTACGCTCACAACGCATGGTCGATTGGGGCTCTGATAAACAAAGATTGTCGCGAACCGATGCTTGATAACCCCACAAACGATACAAATCATTCACGGCGAGATTCGACTGTTTTTGTGCTAACAATAAGTCACGCTGATCATCTGTCAATTGTTGGTTGACGATTATTGGCGTTGGCTCCTCTCTTGGTGCGGTCACTTTCGCTAACACTGACGTTGCTTGAGCTGGCATATAATTCACGACCGCCCACCCCGTACCTAATGCAGCAATAAGACCCACCGTGACAGAGCCCCAAGCAGGCCAGCGGAAAGTACGGCGCTCTTTTTTATCTTGCTGATAAATATCTGCCTGAAACTGCATCACCTCTTCACAGGCCTGCTGAACGGTTTGCTTATCCACCACCACATTACCTTGGTGATAACTGATGTTGAGAGATTTATCACAGATAAGATTAATCAAGCGCGGGATGCCGTGACTGTATTTGGCAATGAGTTTACAAGAAGCACGATTAAACAGTTGCTGGTCACCACCTGCCGTATGTAATCGAAACGCGATGTAATCTTCTGTCTCTTTTTCATCCAACGGCAACAAGTGATAACGCCCAGTAATGCGCTGAGCGAGCTGGCGTAGTTGCGTCGTTTGTAATAACCGCTGTAATTCAGGCTGTCCGACCAACAACACTTTGAGCAGTTTTCTGGTATCGGTTTCCAAGTTGGTCAACAAACGTAGCTGCTCTAAAACGTCGGCAGCAAGGTGTTGAGCCTCATCAATGACCAGCAATGTCTGCCAGCCTGAACGATAATTACGCAGCAAGTATTTGTGAATCACTTGGTTTAGCTGTTTGAGGTTTGCATCTGGCGGGTAAGTAATTTTGAATTCATCGCAAATAGCTTCGAGCAAGTCTCGACTCGAAAACGTGGGATTTAGGATCAGACCCGCTTTGGTGTTATCACCTAAATTCGCCAGCATCGCTTTTGCGACGGTCGTTTTGCCTGTACCCACTTCGCCAGTAAGCATAGCAAAACCACCGCCATCGCCTAGCCCGGCTTGGAGATGTGTGATTGCCTCTTTGTGACGTTGGCTTAAATACAAATAACGCGAGTTTGGAACAATCGAAAATGGTTGTTCTACAAACCCAAAAAAGTCCTTATACATTAGGCTCTCCAGCTAAAAAACCACCAGGGAATAGTCAGATATAATATAAACATAGCTGCATCTACTCTCGGGAGTAAAGAAAAGTACCATTGCTTGCTACAATGTCCAACGGCATATCAATAAATTAAGAGGTAATTCGTGCAAGTTTATTTAGTAGGTGGCGCAGTTCGAGATAAATTGCTCGGAATTGATAGTTATGACAACGACTGGGTGGTCGTAGGTGCGACTCCCGAGATGATGCTGTCCCAAGGGTACACCGCCGTTGGTAAAGACTTTCCTGTATTTTTGCACCCAAAAAGTAAAGAAGAACATGCACTTGCGCGAACAGAAAGAAAATCAGGCTCTGGTTACACTGGCTTTGAGTGCTTCTTTGATCAAAGTGTCACCTTAGAAGAGGATTTAATTCGTCGTGATTTAACCATTAATGCAATGGCAATGGATGATGCAGGTAAGCTCCATGATCCTTACGGCGGCCAGAAAGATCTCAATAATAAACTCCTACGCCATGTCTCAGACGCCTTTGTCGAAGACCCTCTACGCGTTTTACGTGTCGCTCGCTTCGCAGCAAAGCTTGCTGATCTAAACTTTACGGTTGCCGACGAAACCATGCGCTTAATGCGCCACATGGCAGAGTCTGGGGAGCTGAGCACACTGACTCCCGAGCGTGTTTGGCAAGAATGGCATAAGTCCCTCTCCACCCCTCGCCCTGATATCTTCTTATCGATTCTAAGAGATTGTGGTGCATTGGCCGTTGTTTTACCTGAAATTGATGCACTATTTGGCGTACCTCAACCAGAAAAATGGCATCCAGAAATCGATACGGGCATCCATACTTTGATGGTAGCAAAGCAAGCTGCGAGACTGAGTGACTCACTCCCCGTCAGATTTGCCGCCCAAGTGCATGATTTGGGCAAAGGGGTGACACCAGAGAGCGAATGGCCAAGCCACAAAATGCATTGTCATACAGGGTTAAAACTGATCAAAAAGCTGTGCGAGCGTGTCCGGGTGCCGAATGAGTTTCGTGATTTAGCCTTGATGGTGTGCGAACAGCACTCCAATATCCATCGCGCAGCAGAGTTAAAGCCGCAAACCATCATAAAAATACTCAACAAATTCGATGTGTGGCGCAAAGCTGAACGCTTAGAAGATATTTTAATATGCTGTCAGGCTGACCATGCAGGTCGAAAAGGGTTAGAAGAGAAGCCTTATCCTCAAGCTGAGATTTTTACCCGCGCTTATCAAGCCGCAGCCGCCGTAGATGTTCAGAGCATCATTAAGGATGGATTTAAAGGCCCGGCAATACGTGATGAACAAGAAAAGAGACGGATTGAAGCGGTAAGAGTCGCTTTGAATAAGTGATCTGAGCTCAGCTTAATTAACCGAATTGTATTCATGCCAGGTCATTCCAGCGAGCCTTAGCGAGACTAGGAATATAATATCAGCACGCAGGGAAGTTTTAGAAATGGCCAACGCTACAAGAAACTCGGAGAGAAGGTTCTGAACCTCGCCCCTTCGTCGCTGTTCAGAATGACGTTGTGGTTTAGGTATGCAGCTTGCGGTTAAGCAAGCTGCCAATCCGTCGCGTTATCAGGCGCTAAGCAAGAACGCAAACAAACCGAAACCTAGAATCAGACGGTAAATCACAAACGGTGTCATGCCCATGCGTGAAATCATCTTTAAGAAAAAGTGGATACAAATATATGCACTGATAAACGATGTGATGATACCAGTCAGCAAGAAGCCAATATGGACAGGTTCACCACTGGTCACTAGCTTCATGCCTAAGTAGCTACCAGCTAATGTAATGATCGGGATCGACATTAAAAATGAAAAGCGCGCAGCCGCTTCTCGAGTAAAGCCTAGGTAAAGTGCAGCCGTAATGGTCGCCCCTGAACGCGACGTTCCAGGAATCATCGCTAAGGCTTGGGCAATACCGATAAACACGGCTTTCTTCCAACCCGTTTGGTATTCATCCGCAACCAACTTAGCGTTTTTGTCTACCCACCAAAGCAACAAACCAAATACGATCGTTGTGGTCGCGATGACATAAGCGCTACGTAGATACACTTCAATGATGTCTTTCATCAACAAGCCAAACACACAAGCTGGAATCGTAGCGATCACGATCATCCAAGCAAGTTTTGCTTCTTTACTCCGATCTCCTTTAAAGATCGAAGCAAATAATGCCTGGAACAGAGTGATCACTTCATGGCGAAAATAGATCACTACCGCCATTAATGTACCGACGTGAACAGCAACATCAAAAGCTAGACCTTGGTCTTCCCATCCCAAAATGGCGGAGGGCAGGATCAAATGGGCAGAGCTCGAAATAGGCAAAAACTCTGTCAGACCCTGAATCAGAGCCAGAATAAAGGCTTCAAAATAACTCATGTAAACAACTCAAATTAAAAATGAAAAAGAAACAGGTTTGAGTGAATCGACTGGCTGCATTGCATGCCAAATATCTGCGACTGTGCGTCCATCGCCTGGGATCACTAATTGAGGTTCGAGATCATACAGAGGCTTTGTGACAAAAGGATATTTGTAGATATCACTGCGAGGTAGCTCAGGTTTTTTCGTGGAGACGCATTCACCGAACAACACTATATCGAGATCCAGTGTTCGATCCTGATACTTTTGCGCATTTTCTTCGCGTCCCCACTTAAATTCAATCTCACGTAGCTGATGACTCAACTCTTCTAATGACAACTCGGTACGCATTGCAACGACAAAGTTGTAGAAGTTCTGGCTGCTAAAGCCAATAGGTTCACATTCATATACCGGCGATACGAGGAGACTTTCTCCAAGCTGTAGCAGCTCCTGATACGCAGCGAGCGCATGTTGCTCTCTTTCTACATTCGTACCAACACCGATATAGGTGGTGATCATGCTTGACCTCGCTCAATCACGACACCAACAGCGCGTGCTTGTGGCACGGCACCAGGTTTTGCTAAACGGATTTTCACCCAAGGCACAGAGAAACGCTGCATGATAAGCTCTGCCACTTCTTCGGCTACACGTTCAACCAACAGAAAACGACCATTTTCAATATGGCTCAGTACCGCCTCACTCACTTGCGAGTAATCCAACGCATCTTGCACATCATCACTTTTACCCGCAGGCTTATTGTCGTGCGCCATTTCGATATCCAGAACCAACTTTTGTTTAATTTGTTGTTCCCAGTCGTACACGCCAATCGTGGTGATTACTTCTAATTGTTCAATAAAAACTTTATCCAGAGCCATCTTATGTCCTTCTATTACAGAGGTCGGATACCCGTGAGGGGTAATTTGATCGTAGTATTCTATACCTAAGTAACATTTACTTGGGTCATCACAATGTTACTTAGGTATAAACTGCGAAAGCATCTTTATATACAAGAAATCACATAATGCAAGCTCTATCACAGTGAGGATTTCTGCATTATGTGAATTCGAGGTATGATAGCAACTACGCGGGAACCGAGCATTAAATTCCAATCCATCAAGGACTTCTATGGACGCACTGGCACTGATAATGACAATGGCCGCCTATTTACTGGGTTCGGTTTCCAGTGCGGTTTTGATCTGTCGACTCTTAAAACTGCCAGATCCACGCAGTGTAGGCTCCAACAACCCTGGAGCAACGAACGTATTGCGTATTGGCGGACGAGGAGCCGCTGTTTCAGTCTTGTTGTGCGATATGCTCAAAGGCACCATCCCCGTGTGGGGCGGATACTTTCTTGGTATCGACCCTATCATTCTTGGCGTCATCGCCATTGCTGCCTGTCTTGGGCACATGTACCCCATCTTTTTCCACTTTAAAGGCGGAAAAGGTGTCGCAACCGCGCTTGGCGCTATCGCTCCGATTGGTTTGGACTTAACAGGATTAGTGATGTTAACTTGGCTGTCAGTCGCCGCGCTATTCCGCTATTCATCCTTAGCGGCTCTCGTCACGGTTTTGGTCACTCCGTTTTATACCTGGATGTTTAAACCGCAATACACGTTACCTGTTGCTATGCTGTGTTGCTTAATCGTATTTAAGCATCATCAAAATATTCGGCGGCTTTTGTCTGGCGACGAGCCAAAAATCGGCGAGAAGAAACTGACACAAAAAAACTCGGCTTAATGCCGAGTTTTTCGTTTAAAGAGGGATGCATTGGTTATGCATGAACTCGATTCAGGAAGTTCAACAACATTTGGTTGACGAACTCCGGCTGTTCTAAACAACTGATGTGTCCCGCTTGCGGAATTTCTACCAACTCACTGCCCGTGATACAGTCTTTCATTAAATACGATTCGAAAACCGGGCGAGGCTTATCTTCACAGCCCACCGCAATTAACGTCGGCAGAGCGAATTTTTCCGAATCTTCAATAACATCACGGCGACCAAACACCATGCGACCAATGCGAGCCACTTCAACCGCACGCTCACCACTCAGGCTTTCTAAACTGCGTTTGAATGCAGCGACCAACTCAGGATTCACCTGCTCAGCGTTATTAGCAAAAAACAATGGCACGACAGCTTCAATAATTGGCGCAGGCACCGCTTGGACTTGGCTAATGGTATCAAGCATTGCAAAGTACTTTTTATACGTAACTTCTGGCTCCCAGCCAATGAAGGTATCCATCAATACCAGTGATTTCACACGTTGCGGTGCTTGAGCCGTCAGTTCCGCTCCCCACATGCCGCCAACAGATAAGCCCACCACAGAAAACTCTTCAATATCCAAATGATCCATCAACGCCAACATATGTTGTGCATAATCAACTAATGACTCTGTCGATGCAGGGGCCGCTTCTGACTCACCATGTGCCCACAAATCTGGCACAATACAACGATATGACTGGCTTAAAACTTCAATTTGTGGCGCCCACATTTGGCTATCCCACAAATAACTGTGACCAAACAGTAATGCTGGACCATCACCTTTATCAAGGTAAGCAAGTTGCTGACCTTCAATTTCAAACTTATTCATTGTTATATCCATTTCTTATTCTTCCGCATCATCCTATCACTGAAACGATACCGAACTGCTCGCATCAGTCAGAATGTAAACGAAGCTTTTCATTGAATAGCTAAAAATAAAGGCCTCTGATGAACAGAGACCTTTATCGTAGTGAATCTATTTCAAACCTACCGCATAAGTTTGATTAAGCGACTGGCGTCAGTTGGTCAATCGGCCAACGTGGGCGAGCCTCTACCGACATATCGGCCACTTCGCCATTCTTCAAACGCTGCATACCAGCGTAAGCGATCATCGCACCATTATCCGTACAGAACTCAGTTCGTGGGTAGTAAACCTCACCGCCAACTTTCTTCGCTAGCTTCTCTAACTCTGCACGTAAACGACGGTTAGCACTTACACCACCAGCAATAACAATACGTTTCATGCCTGTTTGCTCAAGCGCGCGTTTACATTTAATCGCCAATGTTGCACACACGGCTTCTTCAAATGCCAGAGCGATGTCTGCGCGAGTTTGCTCGTCATCGCCATTCGCAGCAATCGTATTTGCTGTAAAGGTTTTCAGGCCAGAGAAACTCATATCCAAGCCAGGGCGATCAGTCATTGGGCGCGGGAACTTAAAGCGACCCGGCGTGCCTTTTTCTGCCAGTTTAGACAACAGCGGGCCGCCTGGGTAATCCAACCCCATTAGCTTCGCTGTTTTATCAAACGCTTCGCCCGCCGCATCATCAATCGACTCACCCAAAATTTTGTACTCACCGATGCCTCTCACTTCGACCATCATCGAGTGACCACCCGACACCAACACTGCCACAAACGGGAATGGCGGTGGGTTATCTTCCAGCATTGGAGCCAACAGGTGACCTTCCATATGATGAACAGGTACCGCTGGCACTCCCCAAGCATAAGCAATACTGCGACCAATAGTAGCGCCCACTAATAGTGCACCAACGAGACCCGGCCCCGCGGTGTACGCGACACCATCAATGTCTTTCGAAGTTAAGTTCGCTTCTTTTAGTGCCTCTTTAATAAGAGGAATGGTTTTCTTTACATGGTCACGTGAAGCCAACTCAGGCACCACACCACCGTAATCTGCGTGCAGTTTTACTTGGCTGTAAAGCTTGTGTGACAGCAGACCTTTTTCATCGTCATAAATCGCGATGCCAGTCTCGTCACAAGAGGTTTCAATACCGATAATGCGCATGGTTTTCTCAGTATGCTTTCTGTATAGAGGAAATTTGGGCGTCATATTACCTCGCCTTGGTGCTGCAAACAAATTTTGTACAGACAATAATCGACAAAAGGCTTTACAAAGTAGTTGTGATCGGATTAAAATTCCGCACCATTTTTGATCAAGCTGGTAAGAGACCAAACAATTGTGATTTGGTCTGTTGAATACCAGCGTTAACGAATAACCCCTGAGGTGAAAGGCATATGCCAGTAGTTAAAGTACGTGAAAACGAACCGTTCGACGTTGCTCTACGTCGTTTCAAGCGCTCTTGCGAAAAAGCAGGTATCCTTTCTGAAGTGCGTCGTCGTGAGCACTACGAAAAACCAACTACAGTTCGCAAACGCGCTAAAGCAGCAGCTCAAAAGCGTCACGCTAAGAAGCTAGCTCGCGAAAACGCTCGTCGCGTTCGCCTGTACTAATAACTGAGCTCCAAAAGGAATTTAGTTATGGCTCTGATTGATCAACTCAAAGAAGAGCAAAAATTAGCGATGAAAGCCAAGGACAAATTGCGCCTTGGTACTATTCGTTTAGCCCTATCAGCAATCAAGCAACGTGAAGTTGACGAGCAGATCACTCTGAACGATGACGACATTCTTGCAGTATTGACCAAAATGGTTAAACAACGTCGCGACTCTGTAGCGCAGTATGAAGCAGCGGGTCGTCAAGATCTTGCTGATGCGGAACAAGCAGAAATTACCGTTCTTGAGGACTTTATGCCTCAACCACTGACAGACGAAGAAGTAGCGGCTCTTATCGAGAACGCGATTGCTGAATCTGGCGCAGCTGGCATGCAAGACATGGGCAAAGTAATGGGCGTTCTGAAACCGCAAATTCAAGGGCGCGCAGATATGGGTAAAGTAAGCGGTTTAGTTCGCGCTAAACTGGCTTAAGATACCCCACCCAATTGCAGCAAGCCGTGCTATCCTTTGGAACGCACGGCTTGTTTGTATCTGGATGAATGGAATGAAATAAGTGAGCAACACGCTTATTCTTTTAAAGCATTCACTCCACTCATCATCTTCTTTTTTTGTTAGGTTTTATGGCTGGACACATCCCTCGCAGTTTTATCGATGACCTTCTAGCTCGACTTGATATTGTCGATATCATCGACGCACGTGTGAAACTTAAGAAAAAAGGCAAAAACTACGGCGCATGCTGCCCGTTCCACAACGAAAAGACGCCGTCATTCAGCGTCAGTCAAGAAAAGCAGTTCTACCATTGTTTTGGTTGTGGTGCGCACGGAAATGCCATCGACTTCTTGATGGAATTCGACCGGCTAGAATTCGTCGAAGCCATTGAAGAACTCGCTTCATACTTGGGCTTAGATGTTCCTCGCGAACAACGTAGCGGCGGTAATGGTTCGTTCCAGTCAGGCCCACAAGCAAGCAGCAGTGAAAAACGTAATCTATACGACTTAATGGGCAGCATTGCTCAATTTTATCGTAACCAACTCAAGCAGCCAGCAAGTAAAGTGGCAATTGAGTATCTAAAAGATCGCGGCCTGTCTGGTGAAATCGTCCAGAAGTTTGGCATCGGCTATGTGGCTGATGAATGGGATTTAGTTCGTAAGAACTTTGGCCAGAATAAAGAAAACCAAGACATGCTCGTCACAGGCGGCATGTTGATTGAAAACGATAAAGGCAACCGCTACGACCGATTCCGTGGTCGAGTGATGTTTCCTATTCGAGACAGACGCGGCCGAGTGATAGGCTTTGGGGGTCGAGTATTAGGTGATGGGACACCGAAATATCTCAACTCACCCGAAACCCCGATATTTCATAAAGGTAAAGAGTTATATGGCCTTTATGAAGTACTACAAGCGTACCGTGAGCCACCACAAATTTTAGTGGTTGAAGGCTATATGGATGTTGTCGCGCTTGCTCAATATGGCGTAGATTATTCCGTTGCCTCATTGGGTACCTCTACAACGGGCGATCACTTGCAAGTATTATTCAGGCAAACAAGCACTGTCGTATGTTGTTACGACGGTGACCGCGCAGGTCGTGAAGCCGCGTGGCGTGCCATGGAAAATGCATTGCCTTACCTAACTGATGGTCGCCAGTTAAAATTCATGTTTTTGCCGGATGGAGAAGATCCCGACTCTTATATCCGACAAAACGGAAAACAAGCATTTGAACAACAAGTGTCTAATGCGATGCCCTTGTCTGAATTCATGTTCAGCTCATTGACTCAGCAAGTCGATATGAGCACGAAAGAAGGCATGGCAAAGCTGAGTACCCTTGCTGTTCCTCTCATTGACAAAGTCCCTGGCGGCACTTTAAGACTATACTTGAGAGAACTGCTTGGCCGCCGTTTGGGTTTGGTTGATGAACGCCAACTACAGCAGCTAATTTCAAAACAAGGTAAAGAGGATAAAAGGCCTCAACCTCATAAAGAAATCAAGCGAACGCCGATGCGAGAAGTGATCGCGTTACTGATTCAAAACCCACAATACGTAAGTATGGTGCCAGATCTAACTAGCGTTAGAGATTTACCCATTCCTGGTCTAAGTTTATTTGTTGATGTACTTGATAAATGCCAAGCGCATCCCCATATCAACACAGGCCAATTATTAGAGCATTGGCGAAACAGCCAAAATGAGACCCTTCTGTCTCGTCTCGCGAGTTGGGACATTCCACTCGATGAGGACAACCAAGAAGAAATATTTTTAGACTCACTGGATAAAATTATTGCCCAGTGCGTAGAAAAACAAATTGAAAACCTGCAGGCCAAAGCAAGAAGTGTCGGTTTATCAGCCGAAGAGAAAAGGGAGCTGCTAGCACTTATGCTAGATTTAAAAGCGTAACCCTGTTTAATTAGTCAGCAACGATTTAATTTGTTATAGTAAGTGGTTTGCATTTCGCATACTGATTCCTTCACCAGATTACGAAGTTGGATACCGTCTATGGATCACAATCCGCAGTCACAGCTAAAGTCACTTGTTATTAAAGGCAAGGAACAAGGCTATCTGACCTACGCCGAAGTAAATGACCACCTACCTGCTGAAATCGTAGATTCAGAACAGGTAGAAGACATCATTCAGATGATCAACGACATGGGCATTAAGGTAGTAGAAACTGCTCCTGATGCTGATGATTTAGCACTGAACGATGACACAAATATTACCGATGAAGATGCAGCCGAAGCTGCAGCCGCTGCACTGTCTAGCGTAGAGAGTGAGATTGGTCGTACCACAGACCCAGTACGTATGTACATGCGTGAAATGGGTACTGTCGAACTTCTAACTCGCGAAGGCGAAATCGACATCGCAAAACGTATTGAAGAAGGTATTAACCAAGTTCAATCGTCTGTTGCTGAATACCCAGGTACGATTCCGTACATTCTTGAGCAATTTGACAAAGTTCAAGCTGAAGAACTACGTCTTACTGACCTTATTTCAGGTTTTGTAGACCCAGATGCTGACGACACCGCTGCACCAACGGCAACACACATCGGTTCTGAACTGACTGAATCTCAGTTAGAAGAAGAAGACGATGAAGACGTTGATGACGACGAAGATAGCGATGACGATTCAGATGATTCTGAAGAAGATGTAGGTATCGATCCAGAGTTAGCGCTAGAGAAATTCAACCAACTACGCAGCACCTATCAAAATCTTCAATTAGCAATCAACGAGTACGGCTATAACAGCCCGAAAGCAACCGTTGCTAATGAAATGATGCTAGACGTATTCCGCGAGTTTCGTCTAACGCCTAAACAGTTTGATCACCTAGTGAATGAGCTGCGTACCGCTATGGATCGCGTTCGTACTCAAGAACGCCTGATCATGAAGTCTGTGGTTGAATACGGCAAAATGCCGAAGAAATCATTCATCGCGCTGTTCACTGGTAATGAATCAAGTGAAGCTTGGTTGGATGAAGTTCTTGCTTCAGACAAGCCATACGCTGAAAAGATCAAACGTAACGAAGAAGAAATCCGTCGCTCAATCGCTAAGCTAAAAATGATTGAAGAAGAGACTTCTCTGAACGTTCAAAACATTAAAGACATCAGCCGTCGTATGTCTATCGGTGAAGCAAAAGCTCGCCGTGCGAAGAAAGAGATGGTTGAAGCGAACTTGCGTCTTGTAATTTCTATCGCGAAGAAATACACCAACCGTGGCCTACAGTTCTTGGATCTTATCCAGGAAGGTAACATCGGTCTGATGAAAGCGGTAGATAAGTTCGAATACCGTCGTGGTTACAAGTTCTCGACTTACGCAACGTGGTGGATCCGTCAGGCAATCACTCGTTCAATCGCGGACCAAGCACGTACGATTCGTATCCCGGTACACATGATCGAAACGATCAACAAGCTAAACCGTATCTCTCGTCAAATGCTGCAAGAGATGGGTCGTGAGCCACTACCGGAAGAACTGGCTGAGCGCATGCAGATGCCAGAAGACAAGATTCGCAAAGTTCTGAAAATCGCTAAAGAGCCTATCTCAATGGAGACACCAATCGGTGACGACGAAGATTCGCATCTAGGTGATTTTATCGAAGATACAACGCTAGAACTGCCGCTAGATTCTGCAACTGCAACTAGCCTTAAAGTGGCGACAAAAGACGTGCTTGCAGGTCTAACGCCACGTGAAGCGAAAGTACTTCGTATGCGCTTTGGTATTGACATGAACACTGACCATACTCTAGAAGAAGTTGGTAAGCAGTTCGACGTTACTCGTGAGCGTATCCGTCAGATCGAAGCAAAAGCACTACGTAAACTTCGTCACCCAAGCCGCTCAGAGACTCTGCGCAGCTTCCTAGACGAATAATCGCAGCGCATATAAGCTTTTAGAAATCAAAAAAGGTGACTTTAGGTCACCTTTTTTATTATCTACTGTGCTAAGTGGATAAAAACTAAGCGCAATTGCCCTAGTTGGTATCTAGACACCTTGCAACGCTTCCCCTATAATCGTTGTCCTATTAAGGCCCCTTAGCTCAGTGGTTAGAGCAGTCGACTCATAATCGATTGGTCCGCAGTTCAAGTCTGCGAGGGGCCACCAAATTTCGAAAGGCGTAGCAGGTTAGTACCTACTACGCCTTTTTTGTGTCTGCTGACTTTGGGTACAGTTGTGGGTGTAGTAATTCGTTGCTCATCTCATCAACAACTTCAAACTTATCATATTCCTCGATTCTACCCTCTCTTTCTTTTCGCTTATTACCAAGCTTTCTATATAGTCGTGGAAACAAAATGTCTGCTCGCTATTTAAACCATTGACCCTTTTTCGACTTCTGATAGGATGGACATGTAAACGTATGGACGTCTAAAATGAAAATGGAGTTACAATGAAAAGTATTCGTCACCTAAAGAAACTAGCTTTGGTTCTCACGGCAGTAGTTGGCTTAAGCGCTTGTGGAGAAAAAGATGACTCTGTCATTAAAGTGGGAGCAACCGTAGGACCTCATGCTCAAGTAGTTGAAGCAGTAGCGAAGGAAGCAGCGAAGCAAGGCTTGAATGTAGAAGTCATCGAGTTTTCTGATTACGTAACACCCAATGCCGCGCTTAGTGATGGTAGCATCGACATTAACAGCTATCAGCACCAACCATTTTTAGACAACTTCAACAATAGTCATGACGCCCAATTAGTGTCGATTGGTCAATCCATTCTGATGCGCATGGGGCTTTATTCTAACAAGTATCGCTCATTACAAGAGCTTCCAAACAATGCACGCATAGCAATTCCAAACGATCCAACCAATGGTGGTCGTGGTCTATTGCTACTCGCCGATGCAGGTTTAATTGAGCTTAAACAAGGTGTTGGCCACAAAGCAGCCTTAACTGATATTACAAAAAATGCAAAGTCGTTTGAATTTGTCGAGGTAGATGCCGCCCAGTTACCACGAACATTGGATGATGTAGACGCGGCTGCGATTACAATGAACTACGTAATGTCTTCTGGTTTAGATCCGAAGAAACAAAGTATCTATCTTGAAGCAAAAGACGCACCGCTGGCCGTCATGGTCATCGCTACTCGTGACGCAGACAAAAATAATGAAGCGTATAAAAAGTTCGTTTCTATTTACCAATCTCAAGCAATTCGTGATTATCTCGATCGTACGTTCAAAGGCACAATAGAAGCAGCTTTTTAATCAATAAAGCAACGAATACTTTGCTCACTAATCAGATAGGAAAGAGGCTGATGTTTCTCATAGCCTCTTCTTTTCACTCCTCACTCAATCGGCTTATTGTCGACTTTCAGCCTCTAATTTCATTGCTAAATAAGCTTGGTCCGCAGAAACCAATTCAGGGCGGTTAATCAACTTCCAAAGGAAGTATGGTGGGATTAAAAATACGACAAAGTAGAGAGATTCATGGAAGAATACATCGGCTATCGCTTGCTGATGCTCCCAGAGTGCCGTCAGTGCAAAGAGCTCTAACATCACACCTAAAACTCCAAAGACGACAGAGACAACAATCGCTAAACCCAGTAGTTCTCTAATAAAGTGCTTGTATGCCATGATACTAATTCCTTCTAGCAGTAAGTCATACTAACTTACGCTCATAAGAAACAAGCCAGCTTGACTATTATCAAACTCCCCTCATCACAGTTAAGAACTTAGTTTTATAAAAAAGGACTTGTATATAACGCCATTGAAGATTGACCTCTCTATCACAATACAATGACATCATTTCTCGACTTTGAGACTAGCCTTTTACATTTATCAGCAGTGTAAACAAGAGGTCATAATGAAAAAATATACCTACCCTTTACTTGCCATCTCAGGCGGTCTTTTATTGACGGGCTGTGGTAGCGACGACTCTTCATCCGATACAGAAGCAGCCACTTTTTCTCTCAGCGTTTCCGATGCGCCTGTCGACGATGCCAACAAAGTCGTCTTAGCGTTTAAAGATGTTGTCCTTGTACCATTTGACCCAGAAACTGGCGAACAAACTGGAGAACATATTCTGTTAGATGTTAGTGACAATGGAGCACTACACCAAGTTGATCTAATGGAATATCAGGGAAGTAACGCTAAAACGATCATTCACGAACAGGACATCTCTCCTGGTGATTATGCTATGTGTGTGTACGCTAAAGACGGCAAACAATTAAACGATACAACGCTGTCATACGTAGAGAAGACAGACGGCAACATCAAAGGCTTAGTTGTGCCTAGCCGAGGCAGCTGTTTTGATTTTAAACCAGATACGAGCGATCAAGGTCGCTTGAAGTTTTCGCAAAAAGGTCAGTATGTAAAAGTTCATACTGGTCATAATAGCTATGTTGTCGAGTTTGATTTGCGTAAAGGCCTGGCAGATCCAACGAGCAAAGATTACATGAACATGAACTCTAATGCGGTAAGCTTAGTAAACGCATCAGAATCAGGTCATATTGGTGGTGAAGTCAGTGAAATTCAGTACCAAGCGTGTGAAGCAGACAGTGCAGCATCAAATGCTATAAATGACGTTCCTGCCGTTCACTCAGTCTATCTTTACGCAGGTTCGATGGATCGCTCAACCATGGGCGATATGGGCGCGATGGAACCACTCCAAGCGCCAGTTGCAGTAGCTAACGTGAATGAATCGCAAGACGAAGAAGGTAATACAACCTACAGCTACGAGTTTGGTTACATCGGCCCGGGTACTTACAGCATTGGCTACACATGTACTGCGTATATTGATACGCCAGACGCTCATGAAACTTCAGAAGACGGTTTCTTGATTTACCAGCACTACACGCCAGTTGATGTTGTCGAGGCAGAGCTGACAACTCAGGACATTAATCCAATTCTTTAAGTCACCATATTAAAAAAGCCGCTCGCACTGAGCGGCTTTTTACTTAGTCAGAAAGGTAATATTGAACCGTCGATACCACTCGTACTTTCTTAATGTAAGGCGTGTTGCTATCTCGGTCATAAATCGAGAACTGCCCTTGCGTGGCACGTTTGATCTTACCCAGTGAACTCTGTGAGTCTTTGGCAAACTTTTGCGCCACTTCGCGGGCGTTTTTCGTCGCCTCTTCGATCATGTCTGGCTTTACATCATTTAGCTTAGTAAAGCTGTACTCAATGCGGTTCGCGTACGGGTCCTGATTCAGCAGTACACCTTGTTTTCCTAGCTCACCAATCTCATTAATTGCCGCTCGAACCACATCGACACTTTGACTATAAACCGTAACCGTCCGCGAGGCTAAATAACGAAACTCGATATCTTGCTCACTCCCGTATTGCTGTGCTTTTCGGTCAATGACAGCAGGAGAAGAAAGGGAAACGCTCGTTTCAGGGAGCCCTTTAGCACTTAAGAAATCCAGAATCAAACGCGTTTGCTGATCGATGTCATCAAACATAGCCCCCATATCATTACTCGCTAAGGTGAACTGAATTGGCCAGATCACTGTATCGGCAGAGTACTCTCGTTCAGACAATCCCTTCACCGTTACCACTCGCTCATAGGCTTTGTATTTGACTGCCGTTTGCTGAATAAAAAAGCCCAATACTCCTAAACCAATTATCAGACACAGCCCGAGCCATATTGACGCTTTATTGGAAATCTTCTCCATTCATCCTCCTAATTTCGCCAAAAGTAACAATTCGTCGTATCGATAACATAGCTCAACTATGGCCAGAAAATGGCGACCTAAAGCCAAGTTTTTGTCATGTCGTTCGAAATGGTGAATAGAATAAATTACAATTGAACAGTGTTTTATTGTGGTTTTTAAGATTATGTTGAAAATAAAATGGCTGGTAGTTCTGAGCGGATTATTTGTCTCAACGGCTTGTTTGAGTACTGACGACTTAGTAATGGATGACAACTCAACACAAGCCCCCCAAGCGGGTATATGCGATGAAGATCAATGCGAAGGGAAAAGCTTTGATGGTCGAATTCTGCTAGATAATGAGCCGACCAAACAGGTCTTGAGCTCACTAGAAAGTCTCAGTGAAACGCTCAACTCTCTGAGTATCCTGATGTTTGCTGGCGACAAAACGTAACGCTAAAGCTGTCCTATCCTCTTCGCCTTTGGTCAACAAAGCTTCACCAGTTTGTCACCAAAGGCTCATGGATTTGCCTCTGAACTGTCATCTGTAATTTCTACTATCCGATCAGCCACTTGTACGCTGAGGTAAATATGGATAGTTCGACCCCTTTTCGTCTCCCTCGTAAAACGCCGTTTGGCATTGGTGAAAACGTTGCAGAATGGGCAACAGGTTTAAGTCAGCTCGATAAATTCTACGCCCAACGCCCCGTGAATGCGGATACCAAAACTTTCTTGCGATTTACGCTGGATATTTTGGGGATCGACTATCGCATTGCCCATGGTTCGCTCGACGCAGTGCCAAAGCAAGGCGCAACCGTCATTGTGGCGAATCACCCTCTCGGTTGTGTTGAAGGCGTGATTCTCGCCGAGCTACTATTGATGATACGAGACGATATCCAAATTTTAGCGAATCAGTACCTAAAAACCGTACCAGAGCTCGACCAACTTTTTATTGGTGTCGACGTATTCGAAGGCAAAGACGCCGTCAAATCGAATATGAAGGCCCTCAGAGCAGCCAACAAACACCTTGCGAATGGCGGCTTGTTATTGGTTTTCCCTGCGGGTGAAGTGTCGCAGTTAGTGGATGCCAAACAACAGCGTTTAGAAGACAAAGAATGGAGCCGCAGTGTCAGTGCGTTAATTCGTAAGAACAAAGCCGCCACTGTTCCCGTCTTCATTCGTGGGCAGAACTCAAAACGCTTCTACATGGCAGGTAAAATCCACCCTCTTTTACGCACCTTGATGTTAGGAAGAGAGCTGCTCAACAAGAGCGCAAAAACCATTGAGTTGTCCTTTGGGCAAGCAATCAAGTTTAAAGAACTCAATAACCTCAATGATGATCAGATCGTCAATTATCTGAGGCTTAACACCTACCTGCTTAACCGCGATGTAAGTGCCACTCAGCAAACGGTCTCAGACAATGCTCTCTTACCTATTGCGGCAGGGTTACCCATAGGCCAATTGCTTGAAGAGCTGCACAGCTTACCGTCAGAAACCCAATTGCTTCAAAGTGGCGAGTTCGACGTATATTGCGCCAGCGCGCAGCAGATCCCATCTCTCCTGCATGAAATTGGCCGCTTGCGAGAACATAATTTCCGTCAAGTTGGCGAAGGGACCGGGCAAGCGATAGACATCGATCATTTCGATCATGATTACCTGCACCTATTTGTGTGGGATCGTGAGAACCAATGCATGGTAGGTGCTTACCGTCTTGGATTAGTTGATCAATTATTGGCGAAATATGGCGTAGAAGGATTGTATTCGCGCACATTATTCAACTATGACCAAGGCTTTCTCGATCAAATGGGCAAGTCGATTGAAATGGGTCGTTCTGTGATTGCCGAGCAATATCAAAAAAGCATGAGTGCCCTACTCTTACTCTGGAAAGGCATAGCGACTTTTGTCCATCAACATCCCGAATACACGCACTTATTTGGCCCAGTGAGCATCAGCAACGATTACAGCCATACCGCGCGTCAATTGCTGGCACAATCGATGACCCTACACCACTACGACAACGACTGCGCCGAATACGTCACTCCGTCAAACCCACTGCCAGAAACCAACTTAAACTGGAATACCAGCATGCTAACCGCATTGGGAGATTTACAGTTGCTATCTCGCGTGATCGCTCGAATTGACGAAGGCAAAGGCGTTCCGGTATTACTGCGCCAATATTTGAGTTTGAATGGTAAGTTGGTGTGCTTTAACGTCGATCCGGCGTTTAACAACGCACTGGATGGATTGATTATGGTGGATTTACGCGATGTGCCTGAGAAAACGCTTGCACGTTACATGGGCAGTGGAAACGCGCGCGAGTATTTAGCTCTGAACCATTAACCGTCGTCGGAGGTATCGCGCTGCTCAAAATCGCTCTAAACAACACAACGCGAGCAGCGTGATGCGTTATTTACCCATAAGACATTAAAAACAAAGTGTTTAGTTAAACTCATCGCAAAAAGGCCAGTCATCTCAAGCTTTAATCCACAAAACGCCAACATCGCACAAACGTTCACGTTATAAACTTTCACAAAACCTCAAAATGGTCATAGATCACATTTTTAATCAAACCTGACGTCAAACAAAATGTGATATTGATCATCTTGAGCATTTAATTTGAATTGAAAAAGAAATTAAAGGTGATCTTAATCACAATGAATTTTGATTTTATATTTGTCAGAAGATCGAATTGATCACTAATATTTTTATTGACAGATTTGAAAGTCATTTTTTGTTATTAAGTTACATATCAATTAATTGATCATCATCACTTAAAAAATGCTTTTCATCCGAAGAAATGCGGGGGTTGATCACGAAAAACCCGTCGTCAGTTCCAATTGGAAAATGTGTGGTAAATTGATTGGGTACTAAGCAATCAAACAAGCGGTTTTGGCGAACCGTTTACGACAACATATTCATCAGAACATCGAACGGGGAATTGTTATGATATCACCAGATGCCAAGATCAAGATACAAAATTTTGGTCGTTTTCTGTCAAACATGGTAATGCCTAACATCGGCGCGTTTATCGCGTGGGGCTTTATCACTGCTCTATTTATCCCAACCGGATGGCTACCAAATGAGACGTTAGCTTCCATGGTTGGTCCTATGATCACTTACTTGCTGCCACTACTGATCGGTTACACCGGTGGTAAATTAGTGGGCGGCGATCGCGGCGCGGTCGTTGGTGCAATCACTACCATGGGTGTGATTGTCGGTACCGACATCCCAATGTTTATGGGTGCAATGATGGTCGGCCCAATGGGCGGCTGGGCAATCAAAAAATTCGATAACTACATCGACGGTAAAGTAAAAAGCGGCTTCGAGATGTTGGTGAACAACTTCTCTGCGGGCATCATTGGTATGCTGTGCGCCATTTTGGCTTTCTTCCTTATCGGTCCATTTGTCAAAGTGCTTTCAGGCGCATTGGCAGCAGGCGTAAACTTCCTTGTTTCAGCGCACCTTCTGCCACTGACTTCTATTTTTGTTGAGCCAGCGAAGATCCTGTTCCTAAACAACGCGATCAACCACGGCATCTTCTCTCCACTGGGTATTCAGCAAGCGTCTGAAACTGGTCAATCGATCTTCTTCTTGATCGAAGCGAACCCAGGTCCTGGTCTAGGTATTCTGCTGGCTTACATGGTGTTTGGTAAAGGTACGGCTCGTCAAACGGCAGGTGGTGCATCCATCATCCACTTCTTCGGCGGTATCCACGAGATTTACTTCCCTTACATCCTAATGAACCCTCGCCTAATCCTTGCGGCTATCGCAGGTGGTATGACGGGCGTATTCGTTCTAACTATGTTTAACGCAGGTATCGTTTCTCCAGCATCACCAGGCTCAATCTTCGCAATCTTGTTGATGACTCAGAAAGGTTCAATCGTTGGTGTTCTAGCGTCTATCGCAGCCGCAACAGGTGTGTCATTCGCCGTAGCAGCACTGCTAATGAAGACACAAACGTCAACAGAAGAAGACGGTGATGAAGTAGCACTAGAAAAAGCAACATCACAAATGAAAGACATGAAATCTGCATCTAAAAACGATGCGGTGGTAAACAGCCAAAGCAAAGGTGACGTAGACCTAGCGACAGTACAAAGCATCATTGTCGCTTGTGATGCGGGCATGGGCTCGAGTGCAATGGGCGCGAGCATGCTACGCAAAAAGGTTCAAGACGCAGGTCTGAACATCCACGTAACTAACCTTGCCATTAACAGCTTACCAGAGAGTGCAGATATCGTGATTACTCATAAAGACTTAACGGGTCGTGCACGTAAGCATGCTCCAAACGCACACCACATTTCATTGACGAACTTCCTAGACAGCGAAATGTACAACCAGCTAGTCACCAAGTTACTAGCAGCACAAAACCAATCCGCAGCCAATGACGACCAAATGGTAAAAGTGTCAGTCATGGCGGCGAACGACGACAGCTTTGAGCCACAACAACCATCGGTATTCCAAATCCAGCGTGAGAACATTCACCTAGGTTTGAAAGCAGCCAACAAAGAAGAAGCCATTCGCTTTGCAGGCAACAAATTGGTTGAACTTGGCTACGCAGAACCAGAATACGTAGACGCGATGTTTGAGCGTGAAGCGTTGGTTCCAACTTACCTAGGCGAATCTATCGCAGTACCTCACGGTACGGTAGAAGCGAAAGATCGCGTGAAGAAAACCGGCATTGTAATCTGCCAATACCCATCGGGTATCCAATTTACTGAAGATGACGACGATGTCGCGAAACTGGTTATCGGCATTGCCGCTAAGAACGATGAGCACATCCAGGTGATCACAACCATTACGAACGCGCTCGATGAGCCGGAAGCAATTGAGAAGCTAACCAGCACCAACGATGTAGAAGAAATTCTAAACATCCTTGGCGGCCAGCAAGCGGCTTAATCACTCCTTTAATTTGCTCCTGAGGCAAACGAGGTCAGCTGTCACCCCCTATGCGGTTGGCCTCACCCTAGTTTCGTAAGTCAACATTTTCAGATATTGGTAGGTAAGAATTATGAAAAACGCAGTTCATTTTGGTGCAGGTAACATCGGTCGTGGTTTCATCGGTAAACTCTTAGCAGACGCAGAAGTCGAGGTCACTTTCGCTGACGTTGATGTACCGCTAGTAGACCAGCTCAGCCACAAACAAGAATACAAAGTAAAAGTGGTCGGTACTGAGTGTCAAATCGACACCGTTACCCATGTCACAGCGGTAAACTCAGCCAGTGAAGACGTGATTGATCGCATGGTCAAAACCGATTTAGTCACCACAGCAGTTGGTCCAAACGTATTAGACATCATCGCGAAAACCATCGCGAAAGGCATCGCCAAACGTTTTGAAGCTGGCAATGACGCGCCACTTAACATCATCGCCTGTGAAAATATGGTGCGTGGCACAACGCACCTAAAAGGTGAAGTGTACAAACACTTGGATGAATCACTGCACGCAAAGGCAGACGAGTTGGTTGGCTTTGTTGATTCAGCGGTAGATCGCATCGTGCCACCAGCAGAAGCGGCGAACGATGACCCACTAGAAGTGACGGTAGAAAGCTTTAGCGAATGGATTGTCGATGAGCAGCAATTCAAGGGCGAAATCCCTGACATAGCTGGCATGGAAAGAACCAACAACCTAATGGCCTTTGTCGAACGTAAGCTGTTCACCCTAAACACAGGTCACTGTATTACCGCTTATTTAGGCTGTTTGAAAGGCCATCGCACCATTCGTGAAGCAATTGAAGACCCAAGCATTCATGCTGAAGTAAAACAAGCAATGCACGAAAGCGGAGAAGTACTGATCAAGCGCTACGGTTTTGATCGCGACATGCACAACGCTTACATCGAAAAGATCCTAGGACGCTTTGCCAGCCCATATTTAGTGGATGAAGTGGATCGCGTTGGACGACAACCAATTCGTAAATTGGGTGCAAATGATAGATTAGTGAAGCCATTACTCGGTACAATCGAGTATGGCACTGAAAATCAAACACTTTTGAAAGGGATCGCGGCAGCGTTGAAATACACCAACGACACCGACCCACAAGCGGTGGAACTACAAACCTCATTAAAAGCCGTGGGCGTAAAGAAAACGCTAGCAACGTACACTGGCCTGGCTAAAGACAGTGTTGAAGTGGCTCAAATCGAAGTGATTTACCACCAGCTTTAATCGAATCAAGGGGAGCTCTGCTCCCCATAAATATAATTTTAAACAGTTACTCAGTATATGGCAGATAACATCAACGAAACCGAGATCATTGAACGATTAAACAGCGCGCCATCGGTACGAGGCTTCTTTATTGCAGCAGTCGATGTGTTCAACGATTCCATCGACGGGCTAATACAAAGGATCTTTCGTAAAGATAACTTCGCCGTGCAATCGGTTGTTGGTCCCCTACTGCAAGACTCCGGACCGCTGGGCGATCTCTCCGTTCGTTTGAAACTCCTATTTGGCTTAGGCGTACTCCCAGACGATATTTATCATGATATTGAAGACATCATTAAGCTTAAAAACCGACTCAATAGCGATGCATCGGACTACGAGTTCACTGATCCAAATATTCTAGAGCCAATCAAAAAGCTGCATCTGGTAAAGAAAATGGGCATGGTGCAATTAGAAGTCAACGAACCTGATGACGACATCGACCTTGAGTTTTATCAACTCCAACTTCAACGCCAGCAACAAATAATAAAATCAGGTCTCTCGCTCGCCATTGTCGAAATTTGCAATGAACTGGGCAAGGACAGCCCTTTTTAACCCAACCTCCGGCAAGGAACGCCTTCTCTACTAGCCTCTTTTCTTTGCGTATCCTTTCTGTATGACGTGCGTGAAAGCCATCACAGTCCATATTCGTATGTCTCTGTAATATCAGACCAATCTATCGCTGGTATTGAAACGGTATGGCATGCTTTCAATCGAAGACACTAAAACCAAATGGGAGTTTTTCCAGAAACACCATTGGGTATCTCCAGAATTTTCCCGCACTCCCGTACTTGAGTCGTGGGAGCGTTGCATAAAGCAATGCAGTCCTTACACCTGGTCAAAGCCACATATTGCCTCTGGCTTTACCTTCTCATCTCTGATGAAACGCAACGAGCACCTCATCGAATGCGCCACGACCGTACTTGAAGACACTTACGACATGCTAGGGGACGAAGACCTGCTATTGATGGTGACTGACGGCAACGGCTGCGTTCTATCTGTTGTGGGACATGACTCAATGCAGCAAGAGATGCAGGCGCTCGGTATTAAACAAGGCTGTTTTCTGTCTGAAGGGAAAATTGGCACAAATGCGGTCAATCTCTGTATTAGTACTCATATCCCGTGTGAAGTGTTCGCAGCAGAACATTTCAATCGCCACTTACATCCTTATGCCTCTGTAGCTGCGCCTGTTTTCGACCAGTTTGGCAAGTTACGCGGCACAACATGCCTTCTCAAAAAAGCAGAGAGCTATAAGAAAGAAAACTTGGTCATCATCGCGTCGAGCGCGAAAGAAGTCAGTTTGCAAATCCATATTCAGTCGGAACAAGAAAACATTAACCGCCTCACTTGTGCGCACAACGCAACGTTAGAATGCATGGATGACGGCCTTCTGGCCTGGGATGAAGAAAGCCGTATCACCATGGTAAATCACCAATCAGAGCGCTTGTTAAACATTGAAGCCAGTCAGGTCTTGGATAAAGAAGTCTTTTCGGTTTTACGTTTCCCGCCAAATGTCCTCAATAGTATTGAGTCGGGTGCAAGCATCAACCGCAAACTCACAACGGTAGAGGTTCGTGGCGAGTTTGTTGAAGCGATAATTACCTTGCGTCCACTCAACGACGGCACACACTTATTGTTCTTGCACCCTATCGATAAAATTCGCGAACTTGCTCAACAACAAATAGGTGGCAGTGCGCGCTATACATTCAGCACTTTGCCTGTCATTTCACGAAAAATGAAGCACGTCATTACCGTGGCAAAGCGGGCCATAAAGTCCAAATCACCGATTCTAATTACGGGTGAAGAAGGCGTAGGAAAAGCTACTCTCGCCATGGCGATTCATAACGAAAGCACCTACAAAGAAGGGCCGTTCATTACGCTCAACTGCCGCTCCATCAATACAGAGCAACTGGTCAAAGAAACCCTGGGATACGACGAGGGACAAGGCATGCCCTCTAAGTTTGAACTCGCCCATGGCGGTACGCTCTTTTTGGAAAAGGTGGAATATCTGTCGCCCGATTTACAAGCCGTGCTACTTAAGTTGTTAAAAACTGGGCTCGTCAGCCGCAGCGACAGTTTGCGATTAATCCCCGTAGACTTTCAACTTATTACGAGCACCGCTTCAGAGATCAGCGAGTATGTCACTCAGCGCTCATTTGGTCGGCAACTTTATTATGAAATCTCCTCGAACGAGCTGCATATTCCACCACTACGAAAGCGTAAAGAAGACATTGAATTTCTCGTCCAGCAGCTTATCAGCCATTATGAACGCCGACACAATGTCACAATCTCGATAGAGCCAGTCGCACTGGAAGCGTTGATGAATTTTCGTTGGTCAGGCAACAACTCTGAACTAAGAAACCGAACTGAGCGAATTTTGCTGAACCGCAGTTCCAACTTAATCAAGCTGAACGATATTCCTGAAGACATTAAACTGAATTCTCGCCATACCGCAGAAAATACGCCAGTAATCACGTTAGAAGAAGCCGAGAGAAGAGCGATTGTTCAGGCTTGGAATCAGTGTGATGGCAAAATGCATGATATGGCGAAAGCATTGCAAATTGGCCGCACGACCTTATGGAGAAAAATTAATAAGTTTGGGCTGCAGGAGCAAATGAAGCTGTATTAAGCCAAGAAGTGGCGTTCCTACAAAAGTAAAACCGGCGTAAGCACGCCGGTATACGTGTACTAACGATAAAGGTATCGATTAAACATCGACAGACAACTGACGAATCTGCGCTTTTAGTCCCGGTAGCAGACTAGAACTGGCGCTGAATTTTCGTAACCCCACGCGAAGCAATGTTTCTGTAGCATTTGGATCGCCAGCCATCTCACCACACATACTGACCGGTATGCCCGCGCGATCGCCTGCTGCACACGTGAGTTCAATGGCTTTTAGTACCGATGGTTCAAAGTAGTTCACCAATTCGGCAACGGCGGCGTTGCCTCGATCAGCTGCCATAACATATTGAGTCAAATCATTGGTGCCAATAGAGAAAAAGTCGACTTCTTGGGCTAACGCATCTGCATTTAATACCGCGGCGGGTACCTCAATCATAATACCAACAGGCAAATGAGTCGCATCCAAGCCGAGTTGGGTTGCTTGATGTGCCAACAGCGCTTTTACTTTTCTCACTTCTTCAACCTGAGCCACCATCGGTATCATCAATTGAATATTCGGTTGCTCGTGAAAAGCTCTCAGAATGGCTCGAAGTTGGGCGGTAAACAATGACTCATGTTGAAGGCACAACCGCACCCCTCTCAAACCTAAAAATGGATTATCTTCCGATGGCATAGGGTAAGCGGCTAAAGGCTTATCACCGCCAACATCTAGACTACGAATCGTAAGTGGCTTATCACCAAGTGCGGCGGCAATATCACGATACACTTGGTATTGCGCTTCCTCAGTCGGCAACTCATCACTGTTTTGAAACAGAAACTCAGTCCGGAATAGACCAACCCCCTCAGCTCCTGATGTTAGTGCATCATCAATATCTTTCGGTCCACCAATATTGGCGAATACTGGAATATGGACGCCATCACAGGTGACTGCGGCTTGCTGAGCACTCGCTAGCGCACTTTGTCGGGAGATTTGCCACTCAATTTGTTGCGCTTCTAATTCCTGCTGTACGGAATCCGAAGGAGAGAACCATAAATGTCCTCGGAAGCCATCAATAGTCACCACTTGACCAGCACGCACAGCATCAAGGCAGCCCTGAGCTTTAACGATGGCAGGAATCCCCATCGCACGAGCAAGAATCGCACTGTGAGAGGTTTTCCCTCCTTCACTCAAACAGATACCAAGCACTTTCGATTTATCAAGCCCGGCCACATCAGAAGGCATCAGGTCGCGGGCCAACAAAATACTCGGTTCCTGAATGTCGATGGCATTAGGCGTTACGCCTGTCATTTCGACCATAACTTGGCGTGCGATATCATGCACATCTGCTTCGCGTTCCCGCATGTACTGACTTTCTGCCTGGCGAAACTCTTCGGCCAACGTTTGCAGTGATTCTACCCAAGCTTGCTCGGCTATCATGCCCGTTTGAATTCGCGACTCGACCGATGCCCATAATTCTGGGTCACTGACCATCATGCTATGAGCGGAAAATATTTCCCCTTTCGGCAGCTTCGCTTGCTCCTGCAAATGTTGAACAACCACGCCTATCGCACGCTTAACCCTTTCAATTTCATCTTGTTCACTTTGGAAATCACGTTCAGGCACTGCTGGCATTTCATGAGTAAAAAGGACAGCTGGAGCAGTTGCGATACCGTCATTGACTCGAATACCAACAACAGCACCTTCAATCTGACTTGAGGCGATATCATCGAACAGAATATCCGTGCTCTCTTCAGGCTCGATAATGCCTTGCTCAACCGCCTCTTTTTCTCCGAAGTGCTCATGAGCTAAGGCTTCAAATGCCTGAATTGCTTCACTAGATTGAGCTCCGAGTGCGCACAGCGTGATCGTCTCTTGGCTACGAACGCCAAGTTTAGCAATGCTGTTTAAGCTTTTCGCGTTCACACGGCGCTCGCCTTTTTTCAACCATAATTGGCAGTCAAAAGGCGCGAGTGCACCAACAATGGCCGCTGCGGGACGAGCATGTAATCCATGCGGATTTTGCACTACCCAATCAAATGTCCGCTCGTGTTCAAAGTTCTCTAATACTGGCGCTATCTCAGCGGATGTTAGTGGCTGATCGCCAAGGTGCTCTCGTTTTACGCTTAACGCATTCTGTGCCTCTTCGACTACCGTCGATAAAGGTAGTCCAGCGGCAGCAGCCACCGACGCCGCCATGGTCCCTTCAACAATGGGGGCCGAGATAAGGGTGACATTTTCCCTCACGTGATCATCAATCAGATCCAGAGCCATTTCCGTGCTAAGCAGGGCGCTGCCAAGATCCATCAACACAACAACCCCTTGTTGATCATGTACCTGCTCAATCGCTTCCATCACGGCAATGGCATCGGTTCCGATCGGGTTCTCTGGATCATCAATCCCAGCCGCAATCGCCAGCTTGGCTTTGCCTTGCGTCATTTGGGTGGCAAGTTCGGCCACCCCTTCCGCAAGGCGACGACTATGAGATACAACTACAATTCCCACCATCTTAATTACCTGCTATTGCCTGCTGTAGTGCTTTAATCATTAACAAAGAAGAGGTTGCGCCGGGGTCTTGGTGACCAATACTGCGCTCACCTAAATAGCTGGCTCGCCCTTTTTTCGCCAACATTTCAATCGTGGCAACCGCGTTCGTTTCTGCTAGCTCAACCATTTCATTCAATAAATGGTCAGCGCTCATGCCATTTTCTAACGACGCCTTCACGCTAACTAAAACGGGTAACCAAACATCACACATGGTTTTATCACCCAGTTCCGCTTTACCACGAGACACCACACCATCCACACCGCTTTTTAGTGCATCCACTAACTCTTCAAACGTTAATTGCTCTCGAGTTCCGACAGCGGCAGCCGTGCGAATAAACAGCGTGCCATAAAGCGGGCCACTTGCCCCACCGACACTAGAAAGCAAGGTCATGCCCGTATTCTTGAGAATGCTGCCGATATTTTGGTCCGCAAATTGCGGCAGTTTTTCCGCGACTTTTTTAAAGCCTCGGTTCATATTGAGACCATGGTCTGCGTCACCAATATCACGATCAAGGTCGGTCAGAAAATCTTGATTCTCTTGATACGTTTTTGCACATAGCTCTAACCAGTGAACGATATGTTGTTTTTCAATTTGCATGTTTGCTCCCCCCTGTTACCACTTGATCGCGGCCGTATCGACAGGAGCATCAAACAGCTCCAACATCTCTTTATCTGCTTTCAGCAACGTAATTGAAACGCCTTCCATATCGAGTGACGTACAGAAGTTACCAACCATATTACGCACGATACGGAACCCTGCTTGCTCACAGTTATGAGCAAGACGGCGGTACACTCCGTAAAGCTCTGAAGTTGGCGTACCGCCCATACCATTCACCATCACAATGTAGTCGTGTTCAGCAGCAAAAGGCTCAATGCTGGATTCCACTTCATCCCATTCACCTTCGTCACGATTCCAAATACGCAAAGTGCGCTGATAAGGTGTGTTTTCAGCAACTTCAGCAAACATTTCATCCACTAGCGTATCGACGTCGGTGTATTTCACTCGCTTGATACCTGGTTCACCATGGATACCAACACCAAACTCCACTTCATCATCTTCCAGAACAAAAGATGGTTTACCCGCCGCTGGCACAACACAAGCATTAAGCGCCACGCCAAATGAGCGACAGTGATTATTAACGCGACGAGCCAGTGCTTCACATTGCTCCAGCGAATAACCTTTGTTCGCGGCAGCACCAACTAACTTCTCAACCAATACCGTTCCAGCGACGCCACGGCGACCAGCGGTATACAGGCTGTCTTTGACTGCAACATCGTCATCCACCAACACCGACCCAACTTTGATGCCATCGGTATGAAGGAGCTCCACGGCCGTTTCAAAGTTCAACACGTCGCCGGTGTAGTTTTTAATGATAAACAGCACGCCCTCACCAGTATTCACTTGGTTACCACATTCGTACATTTGATCAGGCGTAGGTGAAGTAAATACCTCACCAGGGCAGGCACCTGTCAGCATGCCTTTACCAATAAAACCTGCGTGCAAAGGTTCATGACCACAGCCACCACCAGAAACCAATGCCACTTGCCCCGGCGTTTCCTCGTGCCACATGTAACGAGGTTCGTAGTTGGCTTTTAGCTCAGGGCGGGACAATGCCAGGCCCTCCATTTGCTGCAATACAACATCATCGACTTGGTTAATTAACTTTTTCATCGTTCTATCTCATTCCATTTATATTTTTATGTAGGGTATGAATTCATCTTAAACAGAGAAAAAACGTGCTCAACAAAAATCAATCCGTTTCATATTGAAACAACGACTTCGGTATTTTCGTTTCAATATGAAACGAAAAACGACGAATTTGCTTGAATAGTGATCGGCGCCATAAAGCATACTAATGCTTATTACTTCTGACAGTCGGTTTGACACCGAGGTCATAAAAGCATGGAACAAAACCAGAGAGATCCTTCACCACTTACCTCACCAAACCTAATATAAACCTTATCGCTACAATGGATTTTCATTGCAGTCCAAAACACACATAAAAAAGGTTAAAGGTTTGAATTATGGACAAAATTATTATCAGCCCAAGCAAATACGTCCAAGGTGAACAAGTACTTACATCTATCGCTCACTATGTGAAAACATTAGGTGAACGTCCGTTAGTCATTGCCGATGAGTTCGTGACTAACCTGGTTGGTGATGACGTCAAACAAAGCTTTGCTGACGAAAAGCTTCCACTCACTATGAACATTTTTGGTGGCGAATGTTCGCGCGTTGAGATTGAACGCATCACGGACATTTGTGCCACTCAAAAACACGATGTCATTGTCGGTATTGGTGGCGGTAAAACGTTAGATACAGCAAAGGCCGTTGCGTTTTACACCAAAATTCCTGTCGTGGTGGTTCCTACGATTGCCTCGACGGATGCGCCAACCTCAGCACTTGCGGTGATTTACACACCTGAAGGTGAATTTGCAGAATATTTGATGATCCCAAAAAACCCAGACATGGTCATCATGGATACATCAGTCATCGCCAAAGCCCCTGTTCGCTTACTTGTATCGGGGATGGGCGACGCGCTTTCCACCTACTTTGAAGCCAGAGCCAACATGACCTCTGGTAAGGCAACAATGGCTGGTGGTTTAGCGACACGTTCAGCGCAAGCTCTTGCGAAACTTTGCTATGAAACCTTGCTTGAAGATGGTGTAAAAGCAAAAGCTGCGGTAGAAAATGGTGTGAGCACCAAAGCGGTAGAAAATATTATTGAAGCCAATACATACCTAAGCGGTATCGGTTTTGAAAGCAGTGGCCTAGCAGGCGCTCACGCTATTCATAACGGCCTAACCAAGCTCGAAGAGTGTCATCATCTCTATCATGGTGAGAAAGTCGCGTTCGGCACACTTGTTCAACTGGTGCTAGAAAACGCAGCGATGGAAGAGATTAATACGGTTCTCGCCTTCTGCCGATCGGTAGGTCTACCAACCAACTTGTTTGATATGGGCGTTAAAGAGCTTAATCACGATAAATTGCGCGAGGTCGCCGAAGCTTCAACGGCCGAGGGAGAAACCATCCACAATATGCCATTCCCAGTGACGGCAGAAAATGTCTACTCTGCAATTCTAACCGCTCATCAACTGGGCCAATAACCCAAATAAAAACGAGTTTGAGTCTCAAAAGGCAAGCCAAGGTTTGCCTTTTATGCTTCAACGGACTTATCACTTCCATTGACACCTGCCGATGGCAACATCAAAACAAACCGCGTCTTGTCTTTATCTGATGTTACTTTTATCTGTCCTTCATACGCTTGCACGATAGATTGGGTAATCGACAAACCTAGCCCTGCACCGACGCTACCTACATGTTGGCGAGATTTATCTGCGCGATAAAATCGGTCGAAAAGGTACGGTAAGTTTTGCTCGGCAATGGTGTCACCTTGGTTGCTGACCGATATCGTAACCTGTTCATCAACCTCTTGAACGTCAATCACAATGGTTGAATCAGCATACGCATGACGAATCGCGTTGGAGAGCAAATTGCCCACTGCACGCTCAAACATGTTTTTGTCCATATAGAGCTGACCGTCGCCTGAGCTCACGATTTGCACATCGGCATCTTCGGCCAATATTTCAAAATACGCGACCAAACGGTCGATTTCCTCCTGCACCGCAAACACTTCGTCATGGCGATGAATGAGCTTGTTTTCAGCCTTGGCAATGTAGAGCAAATCGTTGATGGTTTTCGTGATGCGGTTGAGTTCTTCCAACGTTGAGGCAATCGCATCCTGATACTCTTCAGGCGTTCGACACGCACCTAAAATGACCTGATTTTGCGTAGTAATGTTGGTGAGTGGCGTTTTTAACTCATGTGCTATATCAGAAGAAAACTCGCTCAAGCGGCGAAAACCAGTTTGCAACCTATCGAGCATCGCGTTGTGTTTGTTGGCTAACTCGCGCAGTTCTATTGGCAACGAATCGGGGTCGAGACGAATGCCCATTTGCTCTGGTGATATCTGTTGAATGTGCTGATTCAATCCCACAATCGGCTTCAACCCACGTTTTACCATCCAACCGCTCAACGCGGAAGAAATCACAAACGCCAAACCGAGCGCCCAAAACAAAATCCAGTCGAGTTTATCCAAAAACAAAATATGGTGGTTGATACTCATGCCGAGCACCACCTGATACTCCCCAGCTTGAAACGCAAACGCGCGAATATTCAGCGAGTCCTCACTCCATTCGATGGCACGCTCGTGATTTAAAACCTGAGGCGAGCTAATGCTGTAGGCTCGGTTCTGAGGAATCGTCAGGCTCGAATTCTGATACACGTTCTGCTTGCCTTCAAACACCCACATGTAGAGCGTGCTGTTATTCGCTTGCTTGAACACATCCTCTGGCGAGCGTTTTAACGCTTTCTCAATGGCATTGAACTTACTGGAAATATAGCTGAAATCTTGCGAATAAAAGTGGCGCTCAATGGCGTACTGTAGGATGAAAGCCAAAGAAAAATAGGTCACGAACGTCATGCTAACAAACATCAGCACGAGCTTATTTTTCATGGAAAAAGGGAGCGAAAACTTAGGCATCACAACTCTCTTCGAGTTTGTAGCCCATCCCTCTGACAGTGTGAATCAGTGGTTTATCGAACGGTTTGTCCACTTTGCTACGCAGACGTTTGACCGCCACATCAATCACATTGGTATCGCTGTCAAAGTTCATATCCCACACTAACGACGCAATAGTGGTACGTGAAAGCACTTGGCCAGTTTTGCGCATCAACAACTCAAGCAGGGCATATTCTTTGGCGGTAAGCGACATCGACTGCCCCGCGCGCGTGGCAACGCGTTTGATCATATCAAGTTCTAAATCTGCCACACGTAATGTTTGCGGCGATGCGACCACTTGCGCGGAAATATGATGACGAAATACGTTTTGAATACGCGCCAGTAGCTCCGCAAACGCGTAAGGTTTTACGACATAGTCATTGGCACCCAGCTCAAAACCGCGCACGCGATCTTCCACTTGCTCCTTCGCTGTCAGCATGATCACTGGGGTGTGAATCCCACTACTGCGCAATGTATTAAGCACCTGCCAACCATCGAGTTTAGGCAACATAATGTCGAGGAGGATTAAGTCATATTCTTCACTGGTAGCGTGATACAGCCCATCGACCCCATCATGTACTAAATCCACCACATACCCAGATTCAATCAAACCTTTTTGCAGATATTCTCCGGCTTTGTGCTCATCTTCGACGATCAATATTTTCAAGTTCACTTACCTAGTGTGTTAGCGGGAGGATGAGAACCCAGTATAAAGCTCGAAAAAGAGCATGATGTGAACCACACCATACTCTTTCCCATTGGTAAACCATTATCGATTGTTATCGCGTTCGGCATAATGCACTTTGACATTCACTTTACCCAAATATTCCAACTGACCATCTTCATTCATGCGTTCTTGCACGGTCACGAAGCCACCATCTTTTAAATGCGTACTACGAGACTTCACATTAAACGTCAGGATATTGAGCTCTTTATTCAGTTCACGAGCCGTCATGGTTTTAAGTGAATTGAGTTCAGACAGAGCCTGTTGATAAGCCTCATCTGACGTTGCTGTCGGGGTAACTGAGATGGTTTTCATCTCTTCGCGGCTCACGTAGTTGCCACCAGTGAAAAGTGGTTGAGCGAATGCAGATGCGCTAGTCATTGCCATTACCGTTACAAAAAGAGCAGTTTTGATTGCGTTCATGTTGTTAACCTTTGAGTGCTTGTTTTCAATGAGGTCATTATTGAACACCGCCTCTGACACCACCCTTTCAACAAAATGACATTTTTGTCATGAAAGCAACTTACTGGCGAAAGCGCTTGAGCGCTCCATCACGCTTAGAACAAAACAAAAAAAACGACACATACTCTCGCATGTGCCGCTTAGGATTTTTGCTGTTAAGCGTAATTACTCAACCGTTACCGCTTTCGCTAGGTTACGTGGTTGGTCTACGTCCGTACCTTTGATCAGTGCTACGTAGTAAGACAGCAACTGCATTGGGATGGTGTAGTAGATCGCCGCCGTGATTTCACTAACGTGAGGCATCGTGATGATCTTCATTGTTTCATCACCTTCGAAGCCTGCGTCTGCATCTGCGAATACGTATAGAAGGCCGCCACGTGCACGCACTTCTTCAACGTTTGATTTTAGCTTTTCAAGTAGGTCGTTGCTTGGTGCAACCACAACAACAGGCATGTCAGCGTCAATCAGAGCTAGAGGGCCATGTTTCAGTTCACCCGCCGCGTACGCTTCTGCGTGGATGTAAGAGATCTCTTTCAATTTTAGAGACGCTTCCATAGCGATTGGGTAGAATTCACCACGACCTAGGAACAGTGTGTGGTGCTTGTCTGCGAAATCCGTCGCTAGTGCTTCAATGTCTTTCTCGAAAGAGAGTGCCGCGTTGATTTGCTTAGGAAGTGCGTGCAGCGCTTCAACAATCTCTTTTTCTTTCTCTTTGCTGACGCGACCTTGCTCTTTACCTAGTGCCGTTACCAGCATCAATAGTGCAGAAAGCTGAGTCGTGAACGCTTTGGTTGAAGCGACACCGATTTCAACACCAGCGCGAGTCATGAACGCAAAATCTGATTCACGAACCAAAGAAGAACCTGCTACGTTACAAATGGTCATCGCCGCCATGTAACCTTTTTCTTTCGCAAGACGAAGTGCTGCTAGCGTATCGGCGGTTTCACCAGACTGAGACAACGTGATCAATAGGCTGTTTGGACGAGTCACAAACTTGCGGTAACGGAATTCAGACGCAATTTCTACATCACAGCTCACGCCAGCAATGTCTTCAAACCAGTAACGCGCTGTCATACCTGCGTTGTAAGACGTACCACACGCAACGATTTGTACGTGTTCTACTTTGCTTAGAATGTCAGCCGCATGCACACCGATCGCATCAGTTACAACGGAGTCTGCCGTGATACGGCCTTCCATTGTGTTGATCAACGCTTTAGGTTGCTCATAGATTTCTTTTTGCATGAAGTGGCGGTATTGGCCTTTATCGCCAGCATCATGTTCTGCGTTAGATTCTACGATTTCACGCTCAACCAGCTCGCCCGTTGCGTCAAAGACAGTAACTTCACGGCGAGTGATTTCTGCCACATCACCTTCTTCTAGGTACATGAAACGGCGCGTTACATTCAGTAGCGCAAGTTGGTCAGAAGCCAGGAAGTTTTCACCCACACCAAAACCAATTACGATCGGGCTGCCTGAACGTGCAACTACGATGCGTGAAGGATCTTTGCGATCCAACGCTACCGTGCCGTATGCGCCTTCAAGTTGTTTTGCTGTTTTTTGTACTGCTTCTAGTAGCGTTTCTGAAGTGCGAAGTTCCCACTCAACCATGTGTGCGATAACTTCTGTATCCGTTTGAGATTCAAACACGTAACCACGAGATTGAAGCAATTCACGAAGCTCTTCGTGGTTTTCGATAATACCGTTATGTACAACAGCAATATCGCCAGACATATGTGGGTGTGCATTAACTTCAGATGGTTCACCGTGCGTCGCCCAGCGAGTGTGTGCAATACCCGTTCCGCCGATCACTTTTGCTTCTTCTACTGCATCAGCCAGTTCTTGCACTTTACCCAAGCGACGAACGCGCGTTAGGTTTGACTCGCCATCAACAACAGCAACGCCAGCAGAGTCGTAACCGCGGTACTCTAAGCGGCGTAGACCTTCAACCAAAATTTCTGCAACATCTCGTTGTGCTACTGCACCTACGATTCCACACATGTGTTTATCTCCGTTTGTAGTTTTGTTCTTCCCTAGCCATGTTTCAGATAGAGGCAGCAAGCAAAGGCCTGTATTCAGAGGGAAGTGAAATATGAAACTGATTACATTATTAGGTTAGGCACAAATAACTTTCACGCCATGTTGTTCAATCTGTATTTTGTGTTCTTGCTGAATATCAGCATCCGTCACTAGCACATCAATTTGATGCCAAGCGAGCTCTAAATTCGGGATCTTACGACCGATTTTTTCCGATTCGATCATGACGATCACTTCGCGCGACACTTCCGCCATCACCTTACTCAAACCAACCAATTCATTAAATGTTGTGGTGCCGCGTTCGAGATCGATGCCATCCGCACCGATAAATAGCTGGTCAAAATCGTAAGCTCGTAATACAGATTCGGCTACTTTGCCTTGAAAAGATTCTGAGTGCGTATCCCAAGTCCCACCAGTCATCAGCAGTGTTGGTTCGCTCTCTAATTCATTAAGGGCGTTAGCAACATGCAACGAGTTGGTCATGACAACTAAGCCACGTTTGTCATTCAACTGTTGAATCAACGCAGCCGTCGTACTGCCACTGTCGATCACGATGCGATTATGGTCTCGAATCAGTGATGCCGCTGCTTTTGCCAAGTTTAGCTTTCGAGTCGAAACATTAGCGCTCAATTCTTCGTGAATGACTTCGGTTGGGATAGCAATCGCACCGCCGTAGCGGCGTAGAAGTTGGCCATTTTTCTCTAAAGAAGCTAAATCCTTTCTAATCGTGACCTCTGAGGTTTCGAATTTCTGAGCGAGTTCGTCAACGCTGACTTCTCCTAGCTCAGAAACCAAGTTAGAAATGGCGTGTCTTCTTAGTTGAGTGTTTCGTTTCGACATTTACGTTTTGAATTTAAGTTTCGATTTGAAACTTATTATAGTCAAACCGAAACTTTCAAGTCCATTTATTTCGATCCAAAAAATTAATATTTCTCGATAAAACCTTGTCCTAAGACAATTCTTAAACAGTGATATTGGATTCATTCAGTGGTAGAATTCGCCACCGAAAAGAAAAAAAATTACAGAATTGAAGGCTATTTTTTTGCAACTTTCTGCATATAAAGTGGGATTAGTCACAAAAAGGTAACCAAAATCGCCGATCTTTTAGTCATAAAATGACTAAACTTGGTGAAAGACTTTCAGAATCTGAAGTACTGATAATGAGGCGAAAAATCGGTGGGTGACAGGCACTAAATGTCATCAATAACGCCCTAACTTCAGAGTAAACAACCGACTTTCAAATTGTAACTATACTTACCGGAGAGTATCTTCCATGAAAAAGACCAAAATCGTATGTACGATTGGCCCTAAAACTGAATCTGTAGAGAAGCTAACTGAGCTAGTGAACGCAGGCATGAACGTAATGCGTCTTAACTTCTCTCACGGTGACTACGAAGAACACGGCACTCGTATCGCGAACTTCCGTAAAGTAATGGAAGCTACTGGCAAACCACTAGCAATTCTTCTAGATACTAAAGGTCCAGAAATCCGCACTATTAAGCTAGAAGGCGGTAACGACGTTGATCTAGTAGCTGGTCAAGAATTCACTTTCACAACTGACACTTCAGTTGTAGGTAACAAAGATAAAGTTGCAGTAACTTACGCTGGTTTCGCAGCAGACCTAAACGTAGGTAACACTATCCTAGTCGACGACGGTCTAATCGAGATGGAAGTTATCTCTAAGACTGAAACAGAAGTTAAATGTAAAGTACTTAACAACGGTGCACTAGGCGAGAACAAAGGTGTTAACCTTCCTGGCGTTTCTGTAAACCTACCTGCTCTATCTGAAAAAGATAAGAACGACCTTAAATTCGGTTGTGAGCAAGGCGTTGACTTCGTAGCTGCTTCTTTCATCCGTAAAGCTTCTGACGTTCAAGAAATCCGTGAAGTACTTGCTGCAAACGGCGGCGAGAACATCCACATCATCTCTAAGATCGAAAACCAAGAAGGTGTTGATAACTTCGACGAGATCCTAGAGCTTTCTGACGGCATCATGGTTGCTCGTGGTGACCTAGGTGTTGAAATCCCAGCTGAAGAAGTAATCTTCGCTCAGAAAATGATGATCGAGAAGTGTAACCGTGCACGTAAGATGGTTATCACTGCAACTCAGATGCTTGATTCTATGATCAACAACCCACGTCCTACTCGTGCGGAAGCAGGCGACGTTGCTAACGCGGTAATGGACGGTACTGACGCAGTAATGCTTTCTGGTGAAACGGCTAAAGGTAAGTACCCTGTTGAAGCGGTAACTATCATGGCTCAAATCGCGAACCGTACTGATTCAGCGCTAAAAGCTGAGCTAGGTTCTCGTCTAGACAGCCCACGTCTTCGCATCACTGAAGCAGTATGTAAAGGCGCGGTAGACACAGCTGAAAAACTGGCTGCTCCACTTATCGTTGTTGCAACTGAAGGTGGTAAATCTGCACGTTCAGTACGTAAATACTTCCCAACTGCAAACATCCTAGCACTAACAACGAACAAGAAAACAGCAGCACAACTTGTTCTAACTAAAGGTGTGACGCCAGTTGTTGTTGATTCTATCGAAAGCACTGACGCATTCTACGTAGCAGGTAAAGAGCTTGCTCTAGAATCTGGTCTAGGTAACAAAGGCGACATCGTAGTGATGGTTTCTGGTGCTCTAGTCGCTTCAGGTACTACGAACACAGCTTCTGTACACGTACTATAAGACTGAACTTCTCATACTTCAGTTGATTGATAAAGAGGGCTTATGCCCTCTTTTTTTATATGGCTTTCTTGCTCTAATAATAGCCTAACTGTATCATTCACCATGCGCAGAATTGCGTACTGTTTAATTTTGTCGTCACGATTAAAATTTCTATGAGGTGTATGTGTCCAGTCCCACTCTTACCGACAAAGTATCAAAAATGATCCGTCAGGATATTCTCGATGGCGTGCTTAAACCGGGTCAAAAACTCGTGGTTGCGGAACTCAAAGAGAAGTACAACGTAGGAGCGTCACCCATTCGCGAAGCTTTGGTGCTGTTATCGTGGAGCAAATACGTCAAACTTGAGCCGCAAAAAGGCTGCTGGGTTGCACCTGTATGTAAAGATGAGTTGAATGACTTGTACGAGAGCCTACAAATGGTCTCTGCATGCCTACTAAATAAAGCAATTGTGATTGGCGATGAAAATTGGGAACTGGACGTCCTAACCGCTTATCACAAGTTATCCCGCTCTAAATCTGGCGAAAGCTTTTGCTGGAAGGAATGGGAAGAGCGCCATAATCAGTTTCTTACTGCGCTGTTTGAAGGCGCTGGCTCTGCCAATATGTTTGGTTTTTTCCGCGATCTACTCACGCAAATTAAGCGTTACCAATATTTTGCTATGCAAATGTTAGGTACTGGAAACCCAGGGCACTGTAATATCGATGAGCAAGAAATGCTGATGAAGACGTCGTTAGATAAAAAGAGCCAGGATGCTTTAGGTTATCTAGAGCGTTATTTGAGACAGTCAATGCAGTGTATCGAAGCGGCCATCGACAACCAATATCGCATACTGGCTAGCGAATAACGCTGAGGCTAAAATAAGCATAAAAATCGGGGTCTATCCCCGATTTTTTGTTTTTGAAAAAGAGCTAAGCAATATCATCGAAACTATGACATAGTGATACGCAGTTACGCCCTGCACTTTTGGATTCATACAAGGCAATATCAGCACATTTATAAGTGCGCGTGCGATCGGAGGTTAAATCACTATACCCGGCGCTAACGGTAATAGCTCTATCACTGCGCAGTTGAACCGCCACACGTAACCGGTTCAATACAACTTCTGCTTCTTCGAGCGTGGTGTGCGGCATGATCACCGCAAACTCCTCACCACCGACACGAGACACAAAGTCAGTACTGCGCACCTCTTTAAGAAGAGTCTCAGCGACACTGCAAATCACTTTGTCCCCTTCATCGTGCCCAAGTTCATCGTTAATGCGCTTAAAGTGGTCAATATCAAACAACGCCAAACATGCAGGGGGACTGTCAGGATAACGCTCAATAATCCCGGCATATTGCGCTAATTGCTCTTCAAATTTTCGACGGTTCCACAAGCCCGTCAAACCGTCTTTTTCACTGAGGTTGCGTAGCTTTTCTTCCAGCTCTTTTTGCTCGGAAATATCCACCAGCGACGTGATGTAATAGCTTACTTTACCTGACTTGGTTAAGTTTGCCTGAATGCGCATAATGGCGGTAAATACGTGATTAAACTTGGTTCGACAACGAACCTCACCTTCCCAAACGTGCTCGTTCGCAAGCTTATTCCAAATATTGAGGGTCGACTCGAGATCTTCCGGTAAGAAAATTAGATTATGCGCATTCCAGCCTTGAGTATGCTTGGTTGAATAGCCCATCATGTTTTCAAACTCTTGGTTCACCATAATGATTCGATGCGACGCATCTGAGATCATCACCGCAGTCATGCCATCAAGTGCAGCCCGAGCTAACTTCGATTCCATACTATGACGTCGATAGTGCAGGGCCAACGCGGTCGTTGGTAAAGTAAAACCAAACACCAAACTTAATACAAAAAACGCTTCTTGGATTAAGTCATCAATATCTCGCTGAGATCGAGATAGTAATTGCTCATTCGTGAGATCAATCACTAGATGAAGTGGTTCACTAGAAACAAATTGGATCGTGCTATACGCTATCAAATTCGAGCCGTTGTACTCATAGCCCGAAACTTCTGAGATCATCGTGCGCCAAATGTTGGGGTACATCCGGCCAAAATTAAATTGAGAACGAGCTGGGATAATATTGCCGTACAAGCGTGATGACTTAGGACTCGCGATATAAAAGCCATCACTTTTAATTAACTCAATATGAAAATCCCGCACCGGTGAGTAGTTGAGTCGAGAAGATAAATACTCAATATCAACATTAAGAACAAGATACCCTTCGCGTTTCCCATTGAGAGAAATCGGCATCAGAATACGCAATGAAGGGCTATAAGGGTAAACAAGCTCACCATTTTCCCGCTCCAGTTCAATCCCCCACGACGCAATTTCATCATTACCTAAACCTTGCGCGTAATGAAAATAATCCCGCTCTGACTTGTCATGTAATTTGAGGGCGGGTGCAGCGATACCCGTTTTGAAATCGTAATTAATCCGTGCTTTTTCCTGACCGGTAATATCAAGAAAACGAATTTGTTTATATAGCTTTTGGTTGATCGCAACCGAGATCCACATATCTTCTAAGATAGAAAGGTTGACCCGGTTCGGCTGACGTAGATAGTCGTAAAGACTTTGGCTGTGACCGAGAAGATCGCTGATCGTCTCAATTTGATCCTGAATATTGTTGTATTCGCGACCAGTATAAGCCAGTTGGTGTAATGCTTCTTGAGCGGTATTCTCAACGTTACTCTCTAATAACGTCAGATATTTCTGATAATAGTAAACTGCAGTGAGCGCACTAAAAAATAGTGCTGTCGCCAACAATGTGCCGACTCGCTTAGGTATTTTCACGCGTCTACTGCCTATAATGCTTACTAAAACGACAATTATATCATTAATTGTTATTTTCTAAACAAAAAGCCACTTAGATTAAGTGGCTTTTCTATATGCAATTAGACAATTACGGTTTGAGTGCGCGCTCACCTCGGGCAATGCCCACTACCCCACTACGAGCAACTTCGACGACTTCAGTTACTTCAGATATCGCTTGAATGAAGGCATCCAACTTTTCACTCGTGCCCGCAAGTTGTACCGTGTATTGAGCAGCAGTGACATCCACGATCTGGCCACGGAAGATGTCCGCTGTCCGTTTCACTTCTGCTCGCGCAAAACCGCTGGCTTTCACTTTCACCATCATCAGTTCACGTTCGATGTGTTCATACTCGGTGACTTCTTGTACTTTCAGCACATCGATCAATTTGTGTAACTGCTTCTGAATTTGCTCCAACTGCATCTCATCAGACGTCGTGGTAATGTTCATTCGCGACAGCGTTTCATCATCTGTCGGTGATACCGTCAAAGATTCAATGTTGTAACCACGTTGAGAGAACAAACCAACAACACGAGACAACGCACCCGGTTGGTTTTCCAATAGCAGTGAAATAATGTGTCTCATATTAAGTTCTCTCCGTTTTGCTTAGCCACATTTTATCCATACCCTCACCTTTGATTTGCATCGGGTATACGTGTTCGGTTTCGTCTACGTTGATGTCCACAAACACCAGACGATCTTTCATATCCAACGCTTTTTGTAGCCCTTCTTCGAGCTGATCAGGCGTTTCGATACGAATACCGACGTGACCATAAGCTTCTGCAATCGCTGCAAAATCAGGAACAGAACTCATGTAAGAATTAGAGTGACGACCTTGATAAATAATGTCTTGCCACTGTTTTACCATGCCTAAGAATCGGTTGTTTAGGTTGATGATCTTCACTGGAATGTCGTATTGCATGGCTGTCGAAAGCTCTTGGATATTCATTTGAATACTGCCATCCCCCGTAACAACTACGACTTCTTCTTGTGGCATGGCAAACTTAACACCCATACCAGCCGGAAGGCCAAATCCCATAGTGCCCAATCCACCCGAGTTGATCCAACGGCGTGGTTTGTTAAATGGGTAGTAAAGTGCTGCAAACATCTGGTGCTGACCCACATCAGAAGCAACATACGCATCACCATTGGTCAGCTTGTGCAAGGTTTCAATCACTTGCTGTGGTTTAATTCGCTCTGGTGACTTCTCATAAGCCAAACAATTTCGGTCACGCCACACCTGAATGTCATCCCACCATGCGGTGATGGCATCTTCATCGTTCCCACCTTCTTGCTCTGCCAGCAGGCCAAGCATGGTTGTAAGCACTTTTTCCGCAGAGCCTACGATAGGTAAATCCACCTTCACGTTTTTCGATATCGATGATGGATCGATATCAATATGCATGACTTTTGCGTTTGGGCAGTATTTTTCAAGGTTGTTCGTCGTGCGATCATCAAAACGCACACCGATACCAAAAATGAGATCCGCTTCATGCATCGCCATATTGGCTTCGTAAGTACCGTGCATACCCAGCATGCCCAGTGAGTTTTTGTGCGTTCCAGGGAATGCGCCTAGTCCCATCAACGTACTGACTACTGGAAGGTTCAGCTTGTCGGAGAGCTCTAAAATATGTTCATGAGCGCCAGAAATCACCGCCCCACCACCGATATAAAGCACTGGTTTTTTCGCTTCTAACAGCGATTTAAGGGCTTTTTTAATCTGGCCTTTATGACCCGACGTCGTCGGCTTGTAAGAACGCATAGAAAGGGTTTCTGGGTATTGGTAAGGCAGTTTGATTTGCGGATTCATTACATCTTTCGGCAAGTCAATCACTACTGGACCAGGTCGACCTGTGGTCGCGATATAAAACGCTTTCTTGATCGTTTCAGGAATATCTTCCGCTTTTTTCACTAAAAAGCTGTGCTTGACCACTGGGCGAGAGACACCAACGATGTCACATTCTTGGAAAGCATCATTACCAATTAGGCTATTAGGTACGTTACCCGAGATAACGATCATTGGGATGGAATCCATATAAGCCGTGGCAATACCAGTAATGGTATTGGTCGCGCCCGGACCTGAACATACCAGTACGACACCCGGTTTACCGGTAGCGCGAGCGTAACCATCTGCCATATGAGTGGCGGCTTGCTCATGCCTTACAAGTACGTGTTTGATTTGATCGGTTTTGGCATGCAGTGCATCGTAGATATCCAAAACAGAGCCACCTGGGTAGCCAAAGATCTGCTCTACGTGCTCTTCTATCAGAGATTGAACCACCATCTCTGCGCCTGACAACATTGCTGTCATAATTGCTCTCCTTAGCCAGTTTCCTCACCGTAAGGTCAACGGATTGGTCTGGTTTTACATAGTCTAGGTCTTATTCGTAGCCTAATCGAAATACTTCCACGTTTTCGGCTATGTCTTGCGTTCGTCATAACATCCCGCAAGGTTACCCAACAAATGTAACGTTTTATTATCAACGGGTCTAATGAGAGGTTGGTCTACTTTTTAAACAAGATGCTAGTAATTAGAATGTTAGTAGGAATAGCAGCCACACATACCTTATTTCACAGTACAACCTAAAAACTTAACGTTTAAAAAAAGAACATTATTTCAGAACCTTTTAAGTATAGGGTGCTAAATAGCTGTATTTGGTGAGCAAAATAGAAAGAATCAACACAAACAAAAATCCCCAGTAATGCGCAATCACATCACTGAGGATTTTTTCATCAATATAAAATCTAAGTCAGCTTAAGTTACTTTTTCTCTGACTTTTCCTTATACATTTCTTCAATTTCATCTTGGTATTTGTCATTGATGACTTTACGACGCAGTTTTTGAGTTGGCGTTAACTCACCATCATCCATAGAGAAAGCTCTTGGTAACAGTTTAAACTTCTTCACCTGTTCAAACTTTGCCAACTCTTTTTGGAGATCGTTAACACGCTTTTCAAGCATTTCGACCACTTGGTGATGCTTAATCAATTCAACGCGATCGTGATACTTGATATTCAGCTCTTTCGCATACTCTTCAAGAGAATCAAAACACGGCACAATCAGCGCCGAGACAAACTTACGCGTGTCCGCGATAACCGCGATTTGCTCGATGAAGTGGTCTTTACCAATCGCACCTTCAATCATTTGTGGAGCGATGTATTTACCACCTGAAGTTTTCATCAACTCTTTGATACGATCAGTGATGAACAGGTTGCCATTTTCATCAATGTAACCCGCATCGCCAGTTTTTAGGAAACCGTGCTCATCAAAGGTCTTTTCGGTCTCTTCTGGCATTTTGTAATAGCCACGCATCACCATTGGACCACGCACCAGAATCTCGTTGTTCTCACCGATCTTCACTTGCGCGCCAGGCATCGACATACCAATAGAGTCTGGGTTAAAGCACTTATCATCCCAACACGATACTGTCGCCGTGGTTTCAGTCATGCCGTAACCTAACTTCACATTGATACCAATCGCGTGGAAGAATCGGCCTATGGTTTCATCTAACTTTGCACCGCCACACGGCATAAAGTTGATTTGTCCACCAAGTAACGCTCGCAGCTTGCTCAGAACCAATTTATCCGCCAGGGCATATGACTTGCGCAGCATGAGCGATGGCTGACGTTTTTCTTGATGACAAGCGGCCATTTTTGCGCCCATGTTCACAGCCCAAGTAAACATGATCTTGCGATGAATTGGCGCGCGAGACACTTTCTCGTGAATCGCAGAGAAGATCTTCTCATAGAAACGCGGCACGGCACACATCACGGTAGGTTGCACTTGGCTCAGTGCATCACGCACCTGCATGGTGTCTTGCAAATAGCAGTTGGTCGCCCCTTTGTACAACACATAAAAGGTCCAAGCGCGTTCAAATACGTGTGACAGCGGAAGAAAACACAGTGACACATCACTTTGAGAAAGGCTCAAGCGTTGATCGTGCCCTTCCAATTGCGCCGCAATGTTTGCGTAGTCCAACATGACACCCTTTGGCTGGCCTGTTGTGCCCGAGGTGTAGATCAGCGTGAGTAGATCATCTTCCTTTGCTTGCTCTAAACGTGCGTCCAATTCAACTTGGTATGTGGTATCGCCTTTGGCGACAAATGCTTGCCAAGAGATAACGAAATCATGCTCGCCAAGTTCGATATCATCAGACATGGCAACAATGAGCTCTAACTGCTCGCACTGGTCGAAAATGCTCACTGCTGCGTCAAATTGTGGCTGCTCACCAACAAACAACACTTTGACGTCTGCGTTGTCAATGATGTACGCCGACTGACCGGCGGTATTGGTTGGGTAAATAGGTACTGTTACGCCGCGTAGTTGTAGCGCTGCAATATCAGCAATCGTCCATTGCGGCATGTTGTTCGAGAAAATGCCGATTTTATCTTGGACTCCTAATCCCTGAGCCAAAAGTGCAAGTGATAAAGCATCAACTTGCTGACCAAATTGCGTCCACGTAATACCTTGCCATTCCTCACCCACTTTATGCTTGAGTGCAACGCGTGTACCACCGTTCGCAATTTGTTCACGAATACGTTTAACGATATGAAAATCTAACTTGGCCATTCTTTTACTTACCTTTTGGCTTACAGGCGTAAGCTAATTGAGCGAACAAGTGTACTCACGGCTTGCTAAAACGCAACTGACCAGTATCAAACTTATCACTAATAAGAGACAACTATCACTTATACGTCGCGAACATACCCAAAACTGCTGAATGATTACTCTATTTAACTTACTGTTTCGATTGTTGATTGCTAAAACAAAAAGCCCCGAGAGACAAAAAATCTCTCGGGGACCAATGAATTGTAAAAATTGATGATTACCAATATGGTCTTAACCGATAAGACCAAACGTCATCTTATTTTGCGGCAACCACTTCACCACAAGTGATCATCAGTTGATCGCGCAGCCAAATGTGGCCTTTATCTTTTTCACTTGATTCATGCCAACTTAAGAAGCCGCTGATTTCCTTGTTTGCAAATGGGAAGTCTAGAATTTGCAGCTGCTCGCTGTTTACCGCATTTTCTGCCATCCAACGTGGCGCGATAGTCACAAGCTCAGATTGACCCACCACATATAGTAGGTTGCTTAGACTAGAGCCTTCGTACGCGGCTTGGCAATCCAGTTCACGATATGCTTGTTCTGAGAAACTGCGTTGACCGTGCACTTTCGATAACTTCGCATGTTTTTCGTTAAGCAGTTGCTCAGCCGTTACACCACCTTGAATGCGTGGGTGTATTTTTGACGCGATAACCACTAATTCATCTTTGAAGATTTCAGTACTTGAGAAACCTTGCTCATCAAAGCGAGCATAATCGATCACGAAATCAATTTCTTGATAGCGCATACGCTCAGACAACAGACGGTCAAATTCTGCATCTAGGTGAAGCTGAACGTTTGGGGCTTGTTGATTCACTTTTGCCATGATCTTCGGAGCAAAACGCATGTCACAAGGGCTGCAAATCGCCAGCTTAAATAAGCGAGTCGAAGATTCTGGTTGGAATACGGAGCTAGGAAGTTCATTACGAATCAGCTGTAATGCTTGGCGAATTGGGCCAAACAATTGACGAGCACGTTGCGTTGGCTGAATACCACGGCCCTGACGCATAAACAGCTCGTCGTTAAACATCACTTTTAGACGTGCCACGGCATTACTTACTGCCGGCTGAGACATGCCTAAGTTATGTGCTGCACGAGTAATATTTTGCTCTTGCATCACAGCATCAAATACAGTCAGTAGGTTTAAATCTACACCACGCAAAGTGCTTTCCATACGGTAGCTAGCAATTGCGCTCATCGCATCTTTCTTCTCTAACATTGAGTGCGCCTCTTTTGTAATCGTCAACTTTGTTCATTAAATTCATAACGAATAGAATCCCATCTCGCACAAAAGACGGCGGCTGGATTCGAATCATTTTACGAATAGATAACCTAACTTTTTATTATATTTGCTGTCCGGATACTTCCGGCTCGAACTGTACTATCAACTAATCGATTGCGGTTTCGCAACTAGATTGATATTTAATCAGTAAATTTTAGCCGATTAGGTATTTACTCTTTAAATAACAACAGCTTGATAAAAACATAAAAAACTATAAAACACGTAAAAGCGCATTCTTTGAGGAAGTATTTAGCAAATTGATGAGACGGATGGTCACCACACGCATGCATTTACCTCAGTTATTGGTCGAGAGCAAACCAACAGATGACGACTATATCTCTGAGTAAAATTTGCACTTATCAGTCAAATTATCAGCAAATACACATTGAATAGAAATGAAAGAGAAAGAATAAAAATGCAGCCTTCTAGATTGAAAGGCTGCAACAAAATCGTGTCAAAAATAGGAAGGAACAATGTACTTAGAACAACGTACTTAAATGTTCGACACGTAACTTGGGAAATCAACTTGCTCCCACAACTGTTTGGATAACTCCGCTTGTGAATCCCACGCGCCTTGTAATACCCAATGAACAATGGCCTGAGCAACGTCTGGATATTTCACACTTTCGGCTTGCTGCTCCTTTAGCCACTGGCGTACTGCGGAAATGTCTAAGCTCTCCATCGACATCGCAAGTCCTAAGTCTTCTAAGGTCGCGACATTGCTTTGTTGCTCAAACTGACCTGCGAGTGGCTTAAGCAATAATTTTTTCCCTAGAGACAGAGCTTCCGAAGGGAGCTCAAATCCACCATTGGCAATGACACCACTACACCGATGCAAATGATGCTGAAAGTTGCTGTGGCATAAAGGGCGTAATTCTATGTTTTCCACTTGCTCATATTCGATCACATCGGGGTGATAACAGATGAACGCTTGCTGGTTAAAATGGAACAGTAAATCCGAGATGTCTTCAATGGATTCGAACGGTAGATACACCAAAACAAAATCATCATTTTCTGCTTGGCTATCGACGGTATGCACTATCGGTGGTAGCAAAGGTTGATCAAAATGATGCCAATGCAAACCAAGGTGGTGTTGAGAAGGCGCAAAGTATTCAATGACGGATTTGTCTAACCAACTCGCTCCCTTTAACGGCACTGGATAACGGAAAGCATTTTGATGACTGATACCAATCGACGGCTTATTTTGTTGTTTTGCCGCCCATGCCGTAACAGGCTCGAAATCATTGAGCACGAGATCATAGGACGACAAATCAAGCTGTTTAACTTCTTTGCAAAATTGCACTAAATTGTTACTCAATGCTGTTTTCGCATAGTTCACTGAACCTTTTTCAGTGATAAAGGTGAAGCCTCGGCGAGTCTGATAATCGCCAAACGCTTCCATTGAAAAGTACTTTTCAGGCGCTCGTCCAGAAAACAAAAAATCGACCTCAACATCGTGCTCTTTAAACGCATGACTCATCGCCCTCGCACGCGCAATATGTCCGTTTCCTGTACCTTGAACACCGTATAAGATTTTCATCAATTAGCCTCCCAGCATCGCAATCGCTAACCCACCACAAAGGCTACCTAGCAGCGCACCAATGATGACATCGGTAAAAAAGTGCACCCCCAATAAGATTCGCGCGGTTCCGATTAAACTTGCCCAAAAGAATGCAGCAACGCCTAGGCTCGGATAGAAATGATCAATCAGCGTCGCCATGACAAACGCAGCGGCAGTGTGTCCTGAAGGAAGACTGTAGCGATCAGAGGGGGTAATAAAAGCAGGAAGGAGTGCACTGAGTTCTTCAGGGCGACGACGCTTAAAACTGTTTTTCAGCGTCCAATAAATTGGCAACTCGATGGCAAAAGCAAGTAAACCCGCCAGTAAAAACCAGACTCCCTGCTCTTTATCTAAATACCAAGCTAATAAACCTAGCACCAAGTACAGATGTCCGTCACCACTGTGGGAGACTCCTTTACTGATGTTGGCAACTTGCTGATTAAAACGGTGCTTAAGACAAACACTAGAGAGCGCTAAATCAAACTTAGCAATGGTTGCAATTGGCTGTGTAATTGTCTCTATGGTTCGCATGTGGCCTTTCCTTACTTTGACAACGCCGTTGTGTGAAAAGTAGGAGGTTTAGGTGACAACTGCATGACGGGAGTTTGGACAATTAATGACAAATGCCAAATTAGAGTGTGCCCAATAATCTATCTATTGAGCACAATCGCAGGAGAGAACGATTAAGAAGGGTTTGCTTGCTGCGGTTGAGGCGTATCGATGTACCAGACTTTTCTCTTCTTACGACAGGCGCGCAAAGAGCCCATCGTCATGTCGCCATCTTTTGTCAGCTCGTAGCTAAGGGAGCGGCAAGTGTAATTTCCTGACAGTTCATGCTCTATGCCCGTTTGCTCAGTTGTGCTCGAAGCAGACTCTAAAAGAGGATTAGGCTGTGTAGAAAGAATGTCACGATTTACCACATTGCTGCGCGCATAATCCTTATGGACGTAACCTTTTATCACGCCTTTCTGTTCAACGAGAAACCAAGGTTGATCCACCACTTTTGCCAACACATTAAAAACTTCCCCTTTAGATAACACGCCAAGCTTTTCTCCTTCTAGGCTCGGCTTGGATCGCAAGTTTAATGTGGTCTTAGAGCGATAGGAGACATCCATAAACTCAACTGGGTTTGAGGTATCCACACCGTCAGCTGTTGGTCGGAAGACTTCCGCTTGTTGTTTCTCACTAGGTTGCACTCGGATCTTCCACCACGAATAGGTTTCCGGATCTTTGCCTTTAAATTTATCTCGACTGTCCGACTCAAGAGCAACGAGCATTTGATTCAAAAACGACTCGCGTCCCTCGTAGCTCAAGAATCGATCCATTTGATCATTAATCACCATGACACTCTGAGAGTGATCATTAATAGCAACAGGGGAAATCTCTGCCATATAGGTTTGAGATTGAAACAGCTGACAACCCGATAAGCTGACCAGAGTAAATACTGCGGCTGAACGTCCAAATTGTTTTGCTAACCTCATTATTCCTTAACCCTTCTTTTTACCTAGTGCAACTGCACTACTATAAATGGTCATTCAAAACTTTTGCCAAACAATTCGGGCCTTTGTGTGACAAGTCGCAATCCCAATGTTTGTTTTGGTAATGAAACGTCGCAAACTTGATGAGAACTTGCCTCTTCTAGCACGTTTCTATCGCACCATGCAGTTTCACTTAGCGCATCATTTTTCTCGAGTAAATGAAAAGACTCATCCGATATGAATAAAAAATCGACTTTAGGGTTGACGCGCTCCATGGAGTGCGGTACTAATTTGTTAACTTAATTATGTGGAAAGCTTAACAACTATGTCAGCTCATTTTTCTATTCTGCTTAGCCTCCTCCTGATCGTGACCAGTTCGCGCGGGTAGGCTGTGGAAGAAAAATAACCACACCAATTTCTAAGAACCCGCATGAGAATGCGGGTTTTTTTATATCTAAATACTGGAAGTAAACGATTAACTTGCACGTAAAGTGCAGAAATCAGGAAGGAAGCAAACATGAACGATCAGGTCATTATATTCGACACCACATTGCGTGATGGCGAGCAAGCGTTGTCAGCAAGCTTGACGGTTAAAGAAAAACTGCAAATTGCCTATGCGCTGGAAAGACTCGGCGTTGATGTTATCGAAGCTGGCTTCCCAATCTCTTCACCTGGTGATTTCGAGTCGGTACAAACCATTGCAAAAAACATCAAAAACAGTCGAGTTTGTGCCCTTTCACGTGCCGTTGCGAAAGATATTGATGCCGCCGCTGAAGCATTAAAAGTGGCCGACCAATTCCGTATTCACACGTTTTTAGCCACTTCCACCATTCACGTAGAAGACAAACTACGCCGCAGCTACGACGATGTACTTGAAATGGCGGTCAACGCCGTTAAACATGCGCGTAACTACACCGATGATGTCGAGTTTTCTTGTGAAGATGCAGGTCGTACTCCTATCGACAACCTATGTCGCATGGTAGAAGCTGCCATCAATGCAGGTGCGAGCACAATCAACATTCCAGATACCGTTGGCTACACAGTACCAAGCGAGTTTGGTGGCATTATTCAAACCCTTTTCAACCGCGTTCCAAACATTGATAAAGCGATCATCTCCGTTCACTGTCACGACGACTTGGGGATGTCAGTTGCCAACTCTATTGCCGCCGTTCAAGCCGGCGCGCGTCAGATAGAAGGCACCATCAATGGCATTGGTGAGCGAGCGGGAAACTGTTCACTTGAAGAGATCGCAATGATCATCAAGACGCGTCAAGAGTTCTTGGGCGTTCACACTGGCATTAAACATGATGAAATTCACCGCACCAGTAAATTGGTGAGCCAGTTATGCAACATGCCAATTCAGAGCAACAAAGCGATTGTGGGCGCGAATGCCTTTAGCCACTCTTCAGGTATCCACCAGGATGGCATGTTAAAGAATAAGAATACCTACGAAATCATGACCCCTGAGTCGATTGGCCTTAAAAACCAAGCACTAAACTTAACCAGCCGTAGTGGTCGCGCAGCCGTGAAGAGCCACATGGACACCATGGGATACAACGAGGACGAGTACAACCTAGACGCTCTATACGCGGACTTCTTGAAACTTGCCGACCGCAAAGGCCAAGTGTTCGATTACGATCTAGAGGCCCTAATGCACTTCTCGAACCTGCGTGAAGAAGATGACTTCTACAAACTGAACTACCTAAGCGTGCAATCGGGCAGCGTAATGGCCACCACCAGCATCAAAATGCAATGTGGCGATGAAGAAATGTGTGAAGCGGCAGTCGGTAATGGCCCAGTTGATGCGCTATACCAATGTATCTACCGCGTGACAGGCTACGACATCGTACTGGATAAATTCGACCTAACCGCGAAAGGCGAAGGTGAAGATGGTTTGGGTCAAGCTGACATCATTGCCAACTACAAAGGTCGTAAATACCACGGTACAGGCGTTTCCACCGATATCGTTGAAGCTTCCGGCCAAGCACTATTGCACGTTATTAATAGCATCCACCGTGCAGACAAAATCGAAGAAATGAAGCAGAAAAAGATTGCGACTGTGTAATAACAACCGAGCTACATGGCTCAGGAAAGAACACGCTCGTTGAAATAATTAAGCTCAAAATTAGAAAACTTAAAGGATTAACATGACAGACAAATCATACAAAATTGCCGTCCTACCCGGTGACGGCATCGGCCCGGAAGTAATGGCGCAAGCACACAAGGTATTGGATGCTATCGAAAAGAAGCACGGTATTGCGTTTGAGCGTGACGAACATGATGTAGGCGGCATCGCGATCGATAATCACGGCTCTCCACTTCCAGAAAGCACAGTAAAAGCGTGTGAAGAGTCTGATGCAGTCCTATTTGGCTCGGTTGGCGGTCCGAAGTGGGAACACTTGCCACCAAATGACCAACCTGAACGCGGTGCCCTACTACCACTACGCAAACACTTCCAACTGTTTTGTAACCTACGCCCAGCGCAAATCCACGCAGGCCTGGAAGCTTTCTCACCACTTCGTGCTGACATCTCAGGCCGTGGCTTTGACATCGTGGTGGTCCGTGAACTGACTGGTGGTATCTATTTCGGCCAACCGAAAGGTCGTGAAGGTGAAGGCGCAACAGAAAAAGCATTTGATACTGAGGTGTACCACCGCTTTGAGATCGAACGTATTGCAAAAATCGCTTTTGAGTCTGCTCGTCTACGTCGCAAGAAAGTGTGCTCTATCGACAAAGCGAACGTTCTACAAAGCTCTATCTTATGGCGTGAAGTAGTCGAAGAAATCGCAAAAGATTACCCAGATGTCGAGCTATCACACATGTACATCGACAACGCAACCATGCAGCTTATCAAAGACCCAGCACAGTTCGACGTAATGCTGTGTTCGAACATCTTCGGCGACATCATTTCTGATGAGTGCGCGATGATCACTGGCTCAATGGGTATGCTGCCTTCAGCAAGCCTTAACGAAAGTAAGTTCGGTCTGTACGAGCCAGCAGGCGGCAGCGCACCAGATATCGCAGGTAAGAACATCGCCAACCCAGTAGCACAAATCCTATCGGCAGCACTGATGTTACGTTATAGCCTTGGCGAAGAAGCCGCAGCACAAGACATCGAAGCAGCGGTGTCGAAAGCACTTTCAGCTGGCGAGCTAACAGGCGACCTTGCAGGCAACAACCCGGCACTTACAACATCAGAGATGGGCGATAAGATCGCTGAGTACATCTTAAACTCGTAATACAGAACAGATTCATAATAAATACTAAATCCTCTATCCACCAATGACTTACCTCTAAGTCATTGGTGCTAAAACAAAGCAACAAGGATAACGAGGAAAGGAAGCAAACAATGGGCAAAACACTATACGAAAAAGTCTACGACGCACACGTTGTCGTCGCAGCAGAAGGGGAAAACCCTATCTTGTACATCGACCGTCACTTGGTACATGAAGTGACGTCTCCGCAGGCTTTTGATGGCTTGCGTGAAAAAGGTCGCAAAGTGCGTCAGGTCAGCAAAACTTTTGCCACCATGGACCACAACGTTTCGACAACCACCAAAGATATCAACGCATCCGGTGAGATGGCGCGTATCCAGATGGAAACGCTATCAAAAAACTGTGAAGAGTTTGGCGTTACGCTTTACGACATCAACCATAAATACCAAGGTATTGTGCACGTTATGGGCCCAGAGCTTGGTATTACCCTACCGGGCATGACGATTGTTTGTGGTGACTCGCACACGGCTACACACGGTGCATTTGGCTCGCTAGCATTTGGTATTGGTACCTCTGAAGTTGAGCACGTATTAGCAACTCAAACTCTAAAACAAGCGCGCGCTAAAACGATGAAGATCGAAGTGAAAGGCAAAGTGGCTCCGGGCATCACGGCTAAAGATATCGTGCTAGCGATCATCGGTGAAACAACAGCTGCTGGCGGTACCGGTTACGTAGTTGAATTCTGTGGTGAAGCGATCACAGACCTTTCAATGGAAGGCCGCATGACCGTATGTAACATGGCAATTGAGCTAGGTGCAAAAGCCGGTTTGATTGCGCCAGATGAAACTACATTCGAATACATCAAAGGCCGTAAGTTCTCACCTCAAGGTGCGGATTTTGATGCCGCTGTAGAATATTGGAAGACATTAAAAACTGACGATGATTCCCAGTTTGATGCTGTCGTGACACTAAACGCAGCGGATATCAAACCACAAGTCACTTGGGGTACTAACCCAGGTCAGGTTATCGCGGTAGACCAACCGATCCCAGCACCAGAAAGCTTTGCTGACCCAGTAGAAAAAGCATCGGCAGAAAAAGCTCTGGCTTACATGGGTCTAGAAGCAGGCAAGTCATTGTCTGATTACAACGTCGATAAAGTCTTCGTTGGCTCTTGTACTAACTCACGTATCGAAGACATGCGCGCAGCGGCGGAAGTCGCGAAAGGTCGCAAAGTCGCGTCTCACGTTCAAGCGCTTATCGTTCCTGGCTCTGAGCAAGTAAAAGCGCAAGCGGAAGCAGAAGGCCTAGATGTCATCTTTAAAGAGGCGGGCTTTGAGTGGCGCCTACCAGGTTGCTCGATGTGTCTAGCAATGAACAACGACCGTTTGGGTCCACATGAACGTTGTGCGTCTACTTCAAACCGTAACTTTGAAGGCCGCCAAGGTCGTGATGGCCGTACCCACCTAGTGAGCCCTGCGATGGCAGCGGCAGCAGCAATTGCTGGTCACTTTGTAGATATTCGTGAACTAGACTAAGGAGCAAACAAATGTCAGGCTTTAAACAACATACAGGCTTAGTTGTTCCTCTAGATGCAGCGAACGTTGATACTGATGCCATCATTCCAAAACAGTTCCTACAAAAGGTGTCTCGCCTAGGCTTTGGTAAACACTTGTTCCATGACTGGCGCTTCCTAGATGATGCTGGCGAACAGCCAAATCCAGAGTTCGTGATGAACGCCCCACGCTACCAAGGCGCTTCCATCTTGCTGGCTCGTGAAAACTTCGGTTGTGGCTCATCCCGCGAACACGCACCGTGGGCACTGGCGGATTACGGCATAAAAGCGATGATCGCACCTAGCTTTGCCGATATTTTTTACGGCAACTCGATCAACAACCAAATGGTGCCAGTTCGTTTGACTGAGCAAGAAGTGGATGAGATCTTCCAGTTTGTTGAGGCGAATGAAGGCGCAGAAGTCGAGGTCGATTTAGAAGCGAATGTGGTTCGTGCCAACGGCAAAGAGTACAGCTTTGAAATCGATTCGTTCCGTCGTCATTGCTTGCTAAACGGTTTGGACAACATTGGCCTAACCCTTCAGCATGAAGATAAGATTGCCGAGTACGAAGCGAATATTCCAAGCTTCTTGCGTTAAGACGCGTTAGTAAATACACAAATCAAGGGCTGGCAATTGTCGGCCCTTTTAATGTTTTGGGTAACTGATCTCATATCACTTTGCTTACGGAATACCGAACGCCTCTGTTGAAATTCGTCACCCTGAACAGCGACGAAGGAGCGTAATTCAGGACCTACTGCCAGAATGTACTGTGCAGATTCATACGTTCTTTACTCAAGCGTTTGTGGGGATTAGATTCCTGCTGTCGCTTATGCTCCTCGGAATGACGGAGAATAAAGGCAACTGATTACTGATTACTGATTACTGATTACTGAAAGAAAACAAGCACTAAACAGGTCTACACTATCAACAATATCTCATTCAAAGGTATCTCTATGAAGCGTCTGTTATTGCTATTGTGTGCTCTGGTTTCTTTCTCAGCGTTCGCTGCTCCTAAATCTGACTTGTGGCCGTATTGGCAACAATCGAATCAGGCCAACCAAACACACATTTCCCACCAGGAATGGCAACAACTGCTCGATACTTATTTAGTTGAACAAGGCGAGAATACCTTGTTTCGTTATAGCCAAGTTACCTCAGTCGATAAAACTAAGCTGAAACAATACATCCAGCGTTTGGCAAAACTAGACCCTCTACAATACAATCAAGCAGAGCAATACGCCTACTGGGTGAACCTTTACAACGCCATCACGGTAGATCTTATTTTGGATAACTATCCAGTCGAATCAATCACCAAGCTAGGTGGTTTATTTAGCTTTGGTCCTTGGGGAGACGATGTGGTTGTGGTCAACGGGAAGGATCTAACTTTAAACGATATTGAACATCGAATTTTGCGTCCAATTTGGAATGACCCAAGAACGCATTACGCCGTAAATTGTGCAAGTTTGGGATGCCCTAACCTACAAGCTCAAGCATTCTCTGCCGAAAACACCGAAGCCTTACTTGAAAGTGCTGCCAAAGCATTTATCAACAGCAACAAAGGCGTATCTATCCAAGGAAACACGGCACAGCTGTCTTCCATTTATGATTGGTTTGCAGCGGACTTTGGTGGAGAAAAACAAGTCTTCAACCACATCGCGAAGTACGCGCCACAGTACAAAGACTTCTCTGGAAAAGTGAAGTACGAATACGATTGGAGTTTGAATCAAGCTGACTAATTTATCGCCACCGTTCAGCTTGCAACGCTTTTGGTCACCCGTAACCCAAAAGCTAAAAAGGGCACCAAGTGCCCTTTTTACTTTCTAGATTTTGACAAAATCACTTAAAGCCTTTGACCTTTTTAATCAGATCGTAAGCGTTTTGAATCTCTTGAGATTTTTCTTTCGCTACGTTCATCATCTCTGGTGGTAGACCTTTAGCCATCAATTTGTCTGGGTGGTGCTCGTTCATCAGTTTACGATAAGCACGCTTGACGGTTTTACTGTCGGCATCTGAAGACACATCCAGAATTTTGTACGCGTCAGCCAGTTGATCCGCTTGTGAAGCTTGTTGCCAGCTACCACCAGAAGATTGGCCTTGATGCTGACCATGAAAACCTCCTTGGCTTTGGAAACGGAATGCGGCTTCTTGCATTTGCAAGCGACGCTCTAGCTGCTCAGAAGAGAAACCCAAACCACGTGCAATCTTGTGTAGTACATTTCGTTCACTCGGGTGGATTGAGCCATCTGCAAAGGCCGCCGAGATTTGTAATTCAAGGAAAAATTGCAACAAGTCAAAGCGGCCTGCTGTCGAAATTTTCACACGAACAAGAACGTCTTCTAACGGAAAGTCACTGTCTTTACCTTCACGAAACGCATCTTGCGCAGCGCGGCGCTGTTCGCCATGCAAATTCATGCGATCCATCATGGCAGAAGCCAGTTGGATTTCCTCTTTGGTGACTTGGCCTTTCGCTTTTGCCACATGTCCCATTACCGCAAACGCCGCTTTAAAAAATTCTTCTTGGCGCTGAGCTTGGCTCGGCCCTTTTCCAAAGCCGCCAGTAGAGAACCCGGCTTGACTCAAGCGACGTGCTTTATCGAATTGATGGCCAATAAATAAGCCAAAGAGTAAACCTAGCGGCCCGCCAAGTAACAAGCCAAAAAAGGCACCCAGAATTTTGCCAAAAATATGCATTATGTGTTCTCTATCAATGAATTTTTATCGACGACGGCGGTCTTATAGTGCCGGATGCAACGATTTCCTTTATGATAATGGAATTAGTTTTATTTCGGCTAGGCCATTTCGCCTGCTTATCTTTGCAGCTATTTTGTCGTCATTATGCCACAGTGAATCAATACGCTGGGATAAATGCGACTATAGTTGATTCATTTGGCTATTACGCTAGGGTACAACAAGCCCTATAGCCATCGAGTAGTAGTGACACAGGAAAGTTCAATTCAATGCAACATTTCTCCCGCACATGTTTAGCGGCCTCTATCAGCACCGCCTTGTTTGTACCCACCACTCAAGCTGAAGCGAATATCCATGATAGTGTGCAGGAAATGCCCGCCACAGATCAATGTTTGGTCGATACCAGTGGCGAGGAGGACGCTCTTAATACCCCAGTAGTGGTAGAAGCTGACACCCTGCAAGCCATCAATGGTGACAAAGCTCAGTACTCAGGTAATGTACAAGTCACCCAAGGCCAGAAGAAAATCACCGCAGATAGCGTAACGCTGCACCAACAAGATAACGTCGTGGTTGCCGAAGGCAACGTGACTTTCAATGACGGCCAAGTCAAAGCTCGATCTGATCGTGTTACTAATGACATCAACCAAGACACGTTTTCACTGGAGAACACCGATTATCAGTTCCTTTGCCAACAAGGTCGAGGCACAGCAGCATACATCGCGCGTACAGGTCAGTCGGTTTATGAACTCGAAGATGGTTCTATTACATCATGTCCTCAAGGCGACAATTCATGGCGTTTAGTGGCATCAGGTATTGACGTTGACCAAGATGAAGAGACGGCGACGCTGCACCATCCTCGATTTGAAGTGTTAGACGTTCCTGTTTTCTATGTGCCGTATCTAACCATGCCAATTGGAGATACGCGTAAAACGGGTTTCCTCTTCCCTTCTTTATCGTATGGTTCTAGCGATGGTATGGAAGTCGAGGTGCCATTCTATTGGAACATCGCACCTCAATATGACATGACGCTCACCACGCTCTACATGCAGCAGCGCGGAACAAAACTCGATACTGATTTCCGCTACCTAACGGATGGTTGGGGGAATGGTGAAATCAAAGGCGAATACCTCAATAGCGATCGCAAATATCAAGACGAGTCTCGTTGGGGCTACCAAGTTAAACACGACGGTATTATCAATAAACAGTGGATAGTCAAAGTCGATTACTCAAAAGTGAGTGATATTGATTACTTCCTCGATCTCGACTCCGATATTGGTAACCGTGAAGATGGTCAACTGGTTCAAGAAGGACAAGTACAATATCGTTCTGATTTCTGGGATGCTTCGTTAACCGTTCGTGACTTCCAAATCTTATTGAAAGAAGAGAACCGCCCTTATCGCCTGCTTCCTCAGTTAGACTTGAACTACTACACGCCATTGTGGGGAGATTACCTCAACTTTGACGTGAAGAGCCAAGTGAGCCGCTTCGATACGAGCGATGCTGCGCGACCAAATGCGACCCGTGTTCATATTGAACCAGGGCTTACATTGCCGCTTTCAAATTCATGGGCAACGTGGACAACGGAAGCTCGCGTGCTTTCCACGTACTACTCTCAAGACTTAACGGGTCTGACAGATGTAAACTTACAAAACCAGTTAGATGACGAAGTTTCTCGTGTTATCCCCGAGTTCCGTACGCATGCGCAACTTTACTTAGAGCGAGACACGAGTTGGATCAAGGGCTACACACAAACACTGGAACCTCAGCTACAGTACTTGTACGTACCTGAAGAAGATCAAACCAATATCTACAACTACGATACCACCTTGCTACAAACCGACTACTACGGGCTATTCCGCAGTCGTAAGTACAGTGGCATTGATAAAATCGCCTCTGCGAACCAGTTAAGCTACGGTGCAAGTACGCGCTTCTTTGATGATGACTATAAAGAGCGTCTTAACGTTTCATTTGGTCAGATTTACTACTTCGATAAAAAGACCAAACTGAGCAACAGCCCAAATCTTCCGGATGAGACCACCAACTACTCATCATGGGCGATTGAAGCTGATTTCAACTACAACGATTACTTGTTCTATCACGGTGGAATTCAATACGATATCGATTTGAGCTCCATGCAGTTGGCGAACAGTACCTTAGAGTACCAATTTAACGGTGGCTTTATTCAGGGTAACTATCGTTACGTCACGCGTGAATACATCGAAGATACGATCATTCTCGAAAACCTAGACACAATTACTCGTAAAGGCATTTCACAAGCAGGTATTGTAGCGGCCTACGAGTTCAACCCGAACTGGTCTGCAAGTGGTCAATACTACTACGACCTAAATGAAAATGCGGACCTAGAATGGCTAGCGAGCCTGCGTTACCAGTCTGACTGTTGGTACATTGGTGTGACTTACGCCAACCAATTGCTTGGTTGGGAAAACCAAACTATCGGCAGCACTGGCGCATCACCTGAATACGAAAATAACTTTAGCGTTAACTTCGGTATTCAAGGCTTTGCGACCAATCAGCGTGAAGACACTGCAGTCAAAGAACTGGATGGTTCTGACAACGCGATTAAGTACGGCCGCCCATTCTATCTGAACAATTAATCGAAATAGGCGTCTTAAATGAATAAGACGCCTATTCAAAAAATACTGACGGAATTTTAAATGAAAATTTGGAAATCAATCTTATTCACGACCCTACTCTCTTGCGGAGCGGTTGCAGCACCAGTAGAGATCGATAAGGTTGCGGTCATCGTGAACGACGGTGTAATTCTACAAAGCGACATCGAAACAGCGATGAAAACGCTGCAAGCCAACGCACGTCAAAGCGGAAAGAGCTTACCTTCTGCTAGCGTGTTAAAAGAACAAGTTGTTGAAAAGCTGATTATTGACACGTTGCAAGGCCAAGAAGCAGACCGTATCGGTGTGCGTATTGACGATAACCGCTTAAACCAAGCGATTGCGGAGATCGCACGTAATAATGAACAATCTGTAGAACAACTCGCCGCGTCTGTAGAAAGTGAAGGCTTGAGTTACCCAGAATTCCGCGAACAAATTCGTAAGGAAATCGCCGCTTCAGAAGCCCGTAATGCACTGGTTCGTCGCCGTATTAATATCCTTCCAGCAGAAGTCGACAGCCTTGCTGAGCAACTATCACAAGAAACCAATGCGACCGTTCAATACAAAATTGGACACATTCAACTGCGCTTCTCTGATGACAAAGAAAAGTCTGCTGTAGAAGCAGAAGCAAAAGCGCTGGCGAAAAAGCTAAACGAAGGTGCAGACTTTACGGAGATGGCCTACACCTACTCAAAAGGTCCTAAAGCTTTACAAGGTGGCGACTGGGGCTGGATGCGTAAAGAAGAAATGCCAACCATCTTTGCCGATCAGATCAAAATGCAAAACAAAGGCAGCATCATTGGTCCATTTCGCAGTGGCGTCGGTTTCCACATCCTAAAAATTGAGGATGTAAAAGGCCTAGAAACGGTTGCGGTAACGGAAGTAAATGCGCGTCATATTTTGATTAAACCAACCGTGATTCTGAGTGATGAAGGGGCGAAGAAGCAACTGAATGAGTTTGTACGCCGCATCAAAGCTGGCGAAGCCACTTTCGCTCAATTGGCAACGCAGTACAGCCAAGACCCTGGCTCGGCAGCGCAAGACGGCGAGCTAGGTTATCAAACGCCAGATCTGTACGTGCCAGAATTTAAACACCAAGTAGAAACTCTGCCTGTTGGCTCAATCAGCGAACCGTTCAAAACCGTTCATGGCTGGCATATCGTTGAAGTGTTGGATCGTCGCCAAGTTGACCGCACTGACTCAGCGATGAAGAATAAGGCTTACCGTATTCTATTTAACCGTAAATTTAATGAAGAAGCGGGCGCATGGATGCAAGAGCTACGCGCAAGTGCGTTTGTTGAAATCGTGGATGACAACAATGACAACTAATACAATTCGTAGAATTGTCGTAACCGCAGGGGAACCTGCGGGCATCGGCCCAGACTTAGTGCTTGCCTTATCGAAGGAAGATTGGGCACACCAAATTGTCGTCTGCGCCGATAAAAATATGCTGATGGACAGAGCCAAGCAGCTTGGCATTGAAGTCCAACTGTCTGATTACAATCCAGAAGAAGCGCCTAAAGCACAAAAAGCAGGCACGCTTATCGTTGATCATATCCAAATATCGGAACCTGCGGTCGCAGGCGAGCTCAACGAAGCGAATGGTCACTATGTACTAAAAACGCTAGAAAGAGCCGCTTTAGGCTGTATGAATGATGAATTTGATGCTATTGTCACCGGCCCTGTTCATAAGGGGGTGATTAATCGCGCAGGTGTTGCATTCAGTGGTCATACTGAGTTTTTCGCCGAGAAGTCACAAACGCCGCTAGTCGTCATGATGCTAGCAACGGAAGGATTACGCGTGGCGCTAGTCACAACACATATTCCTTTAGCGTATGTGTCCAAAGCGGTCACCGAAGAGCGATTAGAAAAAATCATCGATATTCTTCATAAAGACCTTGTAGAAAAGTTTGCTATCGCGCAACCAAACATCTACGTTTGCGGGCTTAACCCTCATGCTGGCGAAGATGGCTGCTTAGGTCGTGAAGAGATCGAAACCATCACTCCGACACTGGAAAAGATTCGACAAGAAAAAGGTATCAACCTGATCGGCCCTTTGCCGGCAGATACCATTTTCAATGAAAAATATTTAAATGATGCTGATGCTGTTTTAGGCATGTACCACGACCAAGTGTTGCCAGTATTAAAATACAAAGGCTTTGGTCGTTCAGTAAACATTACTCTTGGTCTACCTTTTATTAGAACATCGGTGGATCACGGTACTGCATTAGATCTGGCAGGGACAGGTCAAGCGGATACAGGGAGTTTCCGAACAGCGCTCACGCATGCGATAGATTTGGTAGAGAAGAAACAATGAGAAATGATGTCCATTTAGGACACAAAGCGCGTAAACGTTTTGGTCAAAACTTCCTGAACGATCCATACATTATTGATGGAATCGTATCAGCGATTAACCCAAAACCAGGTCAAAACCTGGTTGAAATCGGTCCTGGTCTTGGTGCAATCACTGAGCCGGTAGGTCGTGAAGTGGATAAGTTCACAGTTATCGAATTAGACCGCGATCTGGCAGAACGCCTACGTACTCACCCTGAACTAGCGGATAAGTTGACCATCCATGAGGGTGACGCTATGCGTTTTGACTTCACTCAATTAGTGAAGCCAAACAACAAGCTACGCATTTTCGGTAACTTGCCGTACAACATCTCTACACCATTGATGTTCCACCTTTTTGAATTCCATAAAGACATTCAAGACATGCACTTTATGCTGCAAAAAGAAGTGGTAAACCGCTTAGCTGCCGGTCCTGGCAGCAAAGCTTACGGCCGTTTAACGGTAATGGCTCAGTACTACTGTAAAGTGGTACCAGTACTGGAAGTGCCGCCAACGGCATTCGTTCCACCACCGAAAGTGGACTCTGCTGTCGTTCGTCTAGTGCCATACGAAGAGCTACCATGCCCTGCGAAAGATCTGCGTTTGCTGGATCGCGTTTGTCGTGAAGGCTTTAACCAACGTCGCAAAACAGTTCGTAACTGCTACAAATCGTTGTTAAGTACAGAAGTACTAGAAGAGCTAGGTGTTAATCCAAGCATGCGTCCAGAGAACCTGACGCTAGAACAATTCGTCGCGATGGCGAACTGGCTTGCGGATAACCCGCAGCACTAAGAACTCAAACGATAAGCCAAACCCTTGCCGGTTTGGCTTATTATTATTGGGATATTACGTTTCTGAGGAGTGCACATGGACGTCATTCAACCTTGCATCAAAATTCAAGTTCACACCAAATACATCGAAGAACAGTCCAATCCTGAGCTACAACGCTACGTTTTCGCCTATATCATCACCATCAAAAACCTTAGCCAACAAACCGTGCAGTTAGTGAGCCGTCGCTGGTTAATCACAGACTCGAATGGCAAGCAAATGACGGTTGAAGGTGACGGTGTGGTGGGTCAACAACCTTTTATTCCAAGCAATGATGAATACACGTACAGTAGCGGAACCGCGTTAGAAACCCCTGTCGGCGTTATGCAAGGGCACTACAAAATGCTGGATGAAAAAGGACAGGAGTTCATCACCGAAATTGAACCATTTCGTCTTGCTGTTCCAAATGTTTTAAATTAGTAAATTGGAGATTCAGTGGCTACTTATATTGTTGGTGATATTCAAGGCTGTTTTGATGAATTGCAGCGACTACTAGAACAAGTCTCTTTCTCTGCGAAAAAAGACCAACTTTGGCTCGCTGGTGATTTGGTCGCCAGAGGGCCTAAATCACTAGAAACTTTACGCTTTGTGAAGTCACTTGGCACAAGCGCAACAGTGGTGCTTGGTAATCACGACCTTCACCTGCTAGCCGTTGCTCACGGGATAAAAAAGGTCAAAGACAAAGATAAAACCGCGCCTATTTTCACAGCACCCGACAAAGAAGATCTATTAGCATGGCTAGCTCAGCAACCTCTTATGGCTGAGCATGACGAGTTCGTGATGTGTCACGCTGGTATATCACCGCAGTGGAATCTAAAAACCGCAAGAAAATGTGCCCGCGAAGTTGAACGCATCATCCAAAGTGAAGAGCTGCCTTGGCTCTTAAAAAACATGTACAGTAATCAACCTGATTCCTGGGATGACTCTCTACAGGGTTTGGACCGATACCGTTATATTATCAATGCTTTTACGCGGATGCGCTTTTGTTTCCCCGATGGTCGTTTGGATATGGATTGTAAACTACCACCACAACAAGTTTCCGGTAACGAACTTATTCCATGGTTTGATGTACCTCAGCGCGTTCACCTCAATAAAACGGTGTTATTTGGTCACTGGGCTGCACTACAAGGCCATGTAGACGAAGAGATCATCGGTCTGGATACTGGCTGTGTTTGGGGCGGAAGCCTAACCATGATCCGTTGGGACGATAAGAAAATCTTTACTCAGGATGCGTTAAGTTAAACACGGAATAATAGTCGATAATCCATCGTAGGGAGAATGCCTGTCACCTAACATCTCCTGTAGGGTCATTCCAGCGAGCCTTAGCGAGACTAGGAATCTAATATCCGCACGCTGCGGGTAGATAGAGATACCTTTGACAACAAAGTACTCGTATAGAAGATCCTGAATCACGCTCCTCCGTCGCTTTCAGGATGATGGCAGGCCGGGATGGCCGCTCGCTGTTATACGAACGGCATTATCGTATTAACTACGCTGTATTAATCTCGAATTACTTTTCTAACACAGTAAAGCGCATGTTGTAGGCGTTCTTCTCATCGGCTTGATACTTTTCTGAGTAAGTTTCCTTAAACTCGTCTCCCCAATCTGGGAACTGAGTATCACCATCAATCGCGGCTTCAATGTGTGTTACATATAGTTTATTGGCCATCGGTAGGCAAGCTGCGTAAATCGCACCACCACCAATGATCATCACTTCTTCCACGTCACCAGCAACTTCTAAAGCTTGCTCAATCGATGTTACGGTAGTAACGCCTTCGATCTTTAGTGTCTCATCACGGCTGATAACAATATTCAAGCGACCAGGTAAAGGGCGACCAATAGACTCATAGGTTTTGCGTCCCATCACAACCGGTTTTCCCATGGTACAACGCTTAAACCAAGCGAAATCGGCGGGAAGATGCCAAGGCATTTGATTGTCTTTGCCAATGATGCGATTGTCGGCCATCGCGGCAATCATACTAATGATCATGTTAGGTCCTTATACAATTGGTCTGCGGCGATAGAATAACAGCCCTGGAACAGCAAGACCAACAGCTAAACCTGCAATAATAAACATGGCCTTAAGAAAGTTCTCCATACAAGTTGCAACGAGCTCAGGTGAATAACCGATATGGTTGATCTCAACCATGGCTATCATTGCTTTGTAAGCAAACACGCCAGGTACCATCGGGATCAAAGCTGCCACAGTGAACACTTTTGGGTGCGCGAGAAAGCGGCGAGACCAGTATACCCCGATCATTCCAACTAGCGTCGCGGCAAAAAAGGTCGCCCATTCAATGGGAATACCAAACTGCATCATCAAATAACGGCTGCCGTGTCCAATCGCGCCGCCAACAGCGCAATACACTAAAGCTCTTTGTGGCACGTTAAAAACCAGTGCAAATCCAACTGCGGGAATCGCAGCGAAAAACATGTCATTCAGCAGTCCAAGCATCAAATCAAACAAACTCATTAGATTGCCCACCCCCAAATTCCAGTAACGCTCATCGCAGCAACGATGCCCAAACACGTCGCCAACGTCAGTAAGCTGGCCATCACAAACCGGGCAATACCCATGTTAATGTGCCCTTTCAGCATGTCTGCCACCGAGTTAATCAACGGGAAACCCGGCACGAGCATTAATACCGACGATGCCATTGCAACGGTGGGCAGATTGCCGATTTGGTAGATTTCAGCTTGCGCAGAAATTAAGGTCGTGACAAAGGCGGTCGCTGCAAAGTTCAGTAACGGATTAAAGTGACGATGACCAATTTCTTGGCGAACGATCATGCCACCAGCTGATGCTAAAAAGGTCATAACAAATACCCCCCAATCGCCACCAGCCAGATGACTGAATGCCGCACATGACAAGCCAATCATAAACACCACCAGCCAGCGGTTATAACGCTCTGGACTGATGGCGTTCAGCTTTTTCTGCGCCATGGTTGCATCGAGCAGCCCACGCTCCATCATGATGCAGATACGTTGAATTTGCGTAATAACGCGCATATTAATGCCACGATCGGCACAACTTCGGGTGGTGGTGATGCAGTGTCCATCCATTACCGTCGTTACAACCAGTGCATTGGCTGATAGCGCAACCGCAACTTCATTAACCCCACAAGCAAGGCCAATACGGCGCATAATATCGCTCACCAGAGTACTTTCAGCACCATGAGCGAGTAGCATTTGCCCGGCTTGGGCAACAAGGCGAGAAATAGATCGTTGAGTGGATACCGCCAACTCTCCAGACGGTATGGTTTCTAGAGTCATAAATAAGTCTAATTCCTTTTAGGGTGTTGCTCATTCATACGCGAGAGGTCCAAACTAGCCCTCAAAAATCACGACGTATCGGCTATTGTGCCGTAAATCACACCATCTAAATATGATTTAGATACAAAAAAAGCCGCAATAAATAATTGCGGCTTAATGAATTATAGACAAACAGGCATTATTTGACGGTTCTGATTAGTCACGAACGTAGACAACGTGACCGTCATCTTCTTCATCGTCCCAGTCATCCCAATCGTCGTCGTCATCTTCAGTGATAACGTCTTTACCCGCCATCGCATCTTTATGGTAGTCATCCCACATGAAGTTAACTTTATCTTCTTCAGCCACCTCTTCCTCTTCGCGAGGTAGATTATCCATAAAGTCAGCCAGTTTGTAACAAAGCTCTTTAGTACCGTTGCGGTTGATCGCCGAGATCTTAAAGTACTCGTCTTCCCAGCCTAGTGCGTCTAAGATTTCTTGGATCTTCTCATTCGCTTCTTCTTCAGGCATTAAATCAACTTTGTTGAATACTAACCAGCGTGGCTTGCTTGCCAGTTTTTCACTGTATTGCTCTAGCTCATCAATGATCGTTAGTGCATTTTGCACCGGATCAGACTGATCAATTGGCATAATATCGATCATGTGCAGCAACACTCGGCAACGCTCTAAGTGCTTCAAGAATCGAATACCAAGACCAGCGCCATCTGCTGCACCTTCGATAAGACCTGGAATGTCTGCAACAACAAAGCTTTTCTCTGGTACGACACTCACTACGCCCAAGCTTGGGATCAACGTCGTGAATGGGTAATCAGCGACTTTTGGTTTTGCTGCTGAGACTGCGCGGATAAAGGTTGATTTACCTGCATTAGGTAGACCAAGCATACCAACGTCAGCAAGAAGCAATAGTTCAAGGCGAATTTCACGTACTTCACCTTTTGTGCCTAATGTTCTTTGACGAGGCGCGCGGTTTACTGAAGATTTGAAACGCGTGTTACCTAGACCATGCCAACCGCCTTTTGCGATCATCACTTTCTTACCGTGTTCAGCAACTTCTGCCACGATTTCATTTGTGTGGATATCCACTGCGCGCGTACCTACAGGCACACGAAGAACGATGTCTTTGCCACGTTTACCAGTACAGTTACCACCGCGGCCATTCTCACCACGCTCCGCTTCGTAGAAGCGCTGGAAACGATAATCAATCAGAGTGTTAAGGTTTTCATCGGCTTGGATATAAACATCACCACCGTCGCCACCATCACCGCCATCAGGGCCACCTTTAGTGATGAATTTTTCACGCCAGAAACTGACAACGCCGCTACCGCCGTCGCCAGCCTGAACTTTTACTACCGCTTCATCTACGAACTTCATCTTTTACTCCGACTACTTCGTGCGTGGATTAAATCTACTTTGTCATCTGACAATTTTAGCAGATGACAGATCTAAGCTCCCAGCCCACAAATAACGTGGAAACGAGAAACTTCGATATGTCGACTGCCATAAATAAAAAACCCCGCCGATTCGGCAGGGCTTTTGAATTCAGCTTAAAGCTATTAAGTAACTTGGTAAAAACCTAATTACTCAGCTTCGATGCTTACAAACTTACGGTTCTTAGGACCTTTCACTTCGAACTTCACTTTACCTTCAGTAAGAGCGAATAGAGTGTGGTCTTTACCGATACCTACGTTGTTACCAGCGTGGAACTTAGTACCACGTTGACGAACGATGATGTTACCTGCAAGTACAGATTCACCACCGAAACGCTTAACACCTAGACGTTTGCTTTCTGAATCGCGGCCGTTACGAGTAGAACCACCAGCTTTTTTGTGTGCCATTGTTAAACTCTCCTAATAGATTAAGCGTTGATACCAGTGATCTTCACTTCAGTGAACCACTGACGGTGACCCTGTTGCTTACGAGAGTGCTTACGACGACGGAACTTAACGATTTTAACTTTATCGCCACGACCGTGTTGTACAACTTCAGCAACAATTTTGCCGCCCTCTACAAGAGGAGCACCAACTTTGATGTCTTCGCCGTTAGCAACAAGAAGAACTTTATCAAATTCTACAGTTGCACCAGTTTCAACGTCTAATTTCTCTAAACGAAGAGTTTGACCTTCGCTTACACGGTGTTGTTTACCACCAGATTGGAAAACAGCGTACATATTTTACTCCGCTTTTTCCGCACAGCCTTTCTTGAGGGTGTGCGCTAAACTAATCATCAATAGGGCGCAGATTCTACAGAATAGATGCTCCTATGACAAGCCATATTTTGAAAAAATTGGCGAAAAGCTAATCGCCAAAGAAAAGTGCGGCAATCATGCCCTTTAGTAATGTATTAATCAACGTTTTTTAGTGTATTATTCGACAATTATATAAATCGAATAAGCCTTGCAGGGTCTAACTTCAGCCGGATATACGATGGATTTTAAAACTATCCAAGCGCTTACTGCCGATGACATGGCAAAAGTGAATGAAACAATTCAAGCCCAACTTAATTCTGATGTCTCTTTAATCAACCAGCTCGGTTTTTATATCGTGAGTGGTGGAGGCAAACGTCTGAGACCGCTTTTAGCGATACTGTCAGCCCGCGCACTTGGTTACCAAGGCAACGGTCATACAATGGCAGCTGCGTTTATTGAGTTCATCCATACAGCGACTTTGCTGCATGATGACGTGGTCGACGAATCAGACATGCGCCGCGGTAAAGCAACTGCGAATGCTGCATTTGGCAATGCTGCTAGCGTGTTAGTTGGGGACTTTATCTATACTCGCTCATTCCAAATGATGACGGAGCTAGGATCCATGAAGATCCTTAAGCTAATGAGCAACGCCGTAAACGTGATCGCCGAAGGTGAAGTTCAGCAGTTGATGAACTGTAACGATCCTGACACGACAGAAGAAAGCTACATGCAAGTCATCTACTCTAAGACGGCACGCTTATTTGAGTCTGCAACTCAAATTGGCGCAATCTTAAACGATGCTCCTGAGCATGTTGAAATCGCAATGCAAAATTACGGTAAGTATTTGGGTACTGCGTTTCAGCTTATTGATGACGTCATGGATTACACCTCTGATGGCGAAGACATGGGTAAAAATGTGGGGGATGATTTGGCTGAAGGCAAGCCAACTTTGCCTCTACTTCACGCTATGCGTAATACCACGCCAGACAATGCCCTCATGATTCGCGAAGCAATTGAGAAGGCCAATGGCATGGATCGCTTAGAAGAAATTCTCGCGGTGATGAAAGAGGCCGGATCTCTGGAATACACGACGCAAAAAGCACTAGAAGAAGCAGACAAAGCAATCGAAGAACTATCAGTATTGCCGGAATCTGAATACAAGCAAGCGCTTATTACTCTGGCTCATGTCGCGGTACAACGCACGAAGTAATCATAGCAACCCATAACGCAAGACTTAAAACAAAAAGGAAGAGCAAGCTCTTCCTTTTTTGTATCTGATACCTAATGCCGTGATAGGCGCTAGTAATATCTGTCACTACCGCCATGCAGTTGTGGGTCATCTTCTATTTCATCAAAGCTAACCGCAATCTGCTGATCAGAGCCTTGTTTCGACAACAGTACAGTCTCTGCTTCACGGTCGACCACCAATATCGTACCTACGCCCTGCTGGCACTCAACAACCATGCCTTTACGGATTCGACTTGCTTCCATCATCTTCTCCTTCACCACGTTGTTTTGATCAAGTAATCTTACGAAGCAGAGAAGCCAAAGATCAAAAAAGCCGATCATTTTGATCGGCTTTCTTCTTATTCGAGCTTTCTAGATTACTTTGCGAATTCAACACCAATGTTGATGTCGCCATTTAGTGTTTCTAGCATACCGTCTAGTGCAGACTTTTCGTAGTCGCTGAGTTTGCCGTAGCTTAGTACTTCTTCTACGCCTTCTTTACCCAGTTTCACAGGCTGTGCGAAGTAAGTCGCATGTTCACCGTCGCCTTCAACGTATGCACATTCAACTACGCCTTCTTCACCTTGAAGAGCACGAACTAGAGACAGACCAAAGCGACATGCAGCTTGGCCCATTGATAGTGTTGCACTACCACCACCCGCTTTCGCTTCTACAACTTCGGTACCTGCGTTTTGAATACGTTTCGTTAATGCTTCTACTTCTTCAGCTGTAAACTCAACGCCTTCTACTTGAGACAGTAGAGGTAAGATCGTTACGCCAGAGTGACCACCGATAACAGGTACGCGAATGTCACCTGGATCTTTGTCTTTTAGCTCTGCAACGAATGTTTCTGAACGGATAACGTCAAGTGTTGTTACACCGAACAAGCGACGCTTATCGTAAACACCCGCTTTCTTAAGTACTTCAGCGGCAATTGGCACTGTTGTATTTACCGGGTTTGTGATGATACCAACACAAGCTTTCGGACAAACAACCGCAATCTTCTCCGCTAGCGACTTAACGATACCAGCATTTACATTGAATAGATCCGCGCGATCCATACCAGGCTTACGAGCAACACCTGCAGAAATCAGCACAACATCCGCACCTTCTAGTGCTGGAGTAGGATCTTCACCCGCGTAACCTTTGATAGAAACTGGCGTCGGGATGTGGCTAAGATCAGCAGCCACACCAGGAGTTACTGGAGCAATATCGTATAGGGCTAAATCAGAACCAGCAGGAAGACGGTTCTTAAGTAGAAGGGCCAGGGCTTGACCGATGCCACCAGCGGCACCAATAACGGCTACTTTCATGTAGTTCTCCTTGAGAGTATTTCTCTTATAAACGTATTCGTAGGGTAGTTTGTAACCAACTTAAATAAAGCTATCGGAATCACAACTTGATTACAATCAATTAACGCTAGCTTTGCGACCTCGCGCAACTCGCTGTTACCGTGCTACAAATGGGGCTTGGATTATTCTTTTATTCTGTTGAAATGACAAGGAATTCAAGAAAACAAAAACAGCCCTACTTCATATAGTTAAAGAATTCCATGTGGTATATAGTTTACAGTGACGTAACTAACATAATACTGGGACTCTTTGGCACCGCATGAATATATATGCGAGAATATGCAAAATTGCTGACCCGTAATAAGAGATTCGTAATGACTATGCGCAATTCAGAAAAACAAGACAACTTAGTCCGCGCCTTTAAAGCCCTGTTAAAAGAAGAGAGCTTTGGCTCACAGGGTGAGATTGTTGATGCTCTCAAACAACAAGGATTTGAAAGCATTAACCAATCGAAAGTATCACGCATGCTGACTAAATTTGGCGCCGTCCGCACACGCAATGCAAAAATGGAAATGGTTTACTGCCTTCCTGCTGAGCTAGGCGTACCAACTGTAAGCAGCTCTTTGCGTGAACTGGTGCTAGACATTGACCATAACGCGGCATTAGTTGTTATCCATACTGGCCCTGGTGCAGCGCAGTTGATTGCTCGCTTGCTTGACTCACTGGGTAAATCCGAAGGTATTCTTGGTGTTGTTGCAGGTGATGACACTATCTTTATCACTCCAACGATGGCGATTACGACTGAACAGTTGTTCAAATCAGTGTGTGAACTGTTCGAATACACTGGCTAAGTTCTTTCACATTTAGATCAGCTAACTCTTTGTGGGCTATAAAAGAAATCTCATTTTGTAGCCCATGATTTATGTAAATTTTTTGCTTATCCAGACCATTATTTAACCACCTATTTTGTGATTAACATCACGCAATTGATCTTTTTCACTTCGTTCACTTAATACTTATTAAGTGTTTGTTATAAAAAGAATTAAATCACAAATCTAACACTATCCTCCTGCACAAGATTCAGACTTATCAACTATAACATTTAACAATTGGATAATTTTCTGCCAATTTTTTGTTATGATTCGCTCGCTTTTTCAAACGATTGGATTGGAAAAGATGCCGTTTCCAAATAGGAAACTCCAGAAGTGATTTATGGTTATTTCCGGGTAAATAATGAATATAAGGAAGGGAAATTCATGGCATTTAACAAACTTCTCAAAGTAGGCGCTATCGCTGCAGCAGTAATGGGTGCAGGCGCAGTTAACGCTCAAGAGTTTATTACTATCGGTACTGGCTCTGTTACAGGTGTTTACTACCCTACTGGTGGTGCTATCTGTAAATTGGTCAATAAAGGTCGTAAAGAACACAACATTCGTTGTTCAGTAGAATCGACTGGCGGCTCTATTTACAACGTTAACACTATCCGTGCTGGCGAGTTAGATTTTGGTATCGTGCAATCGGATTGGCAGTACCACGGCTACAATGGTACGAGTAAGTTTGCGGAACAAGGCCCGTACAAAAAGCTACGTGCAATGTTCTCTCTTCATACAGAACCTTTCAACATCATTGCTCGTGCAGATTCAGGTATCGAAAACGTTGAAGACCTAAAAGGTAAGCGCGTAAACATCGGTAACCCTGGCTCAGGTGACCGTGCAACCATGGGCGTTGTTATGGAAGCGATGGGCTGGACAAACGACAGCTTCAAATTGGCCTCTGAGCTAAAGGGCTCTGAGCGTTCTCAAGCACTTTGTGACAACAAAATTGACGCATTCATTTACATGGTGGGTCACCCGAACGGTTCAATCAAAGAAGCAACAACATCATGTGATGCTAAGCTAGTTTCTGCAACAGGCCCGAAAATCGATAAGATTGTTGCTGATAACCCATACTACGCCTTTAGCTCAGTGCCAGCTGGCATGTATCGTGGCACAGACAAAGACGTAAACAGCTTTGGTGTTGCAGCAACGATGGTTACAACAGCAGACGTTTCAGACGATGTCGCTTACAACGTTGCAAAAGCCGTGTTTGAAAACTTCGATACGTTCAAACGTCTACACCCTGCGTTTGCAAACCTGAAAAAAGAAGACATGGTGAAAGCGGGTCTATCTATCCCTCTTCACCCAGGTGCAGAAAAATACTACAAAGAAGTGGGTCTACTTAAGTAACTTCCTCAGACTCCAAACTCACAGGCAGGAAAAGATGGTTTTCTGCCTGTTTGAGCATGCAGGTTGTAGCACGTGCTAACTGCATGCTTCATTCGCCAGTTTTCTTCCGAAAATTGCGAGTTCATACCCAAGAAAAACTTAAACGCCGCCTAGCAGAGTCTCCAAAATTCAACACTTTGAGTTCAGGCAGCAAAATACTCGAAAGCAAACTTCGCTCCATTCGCTACACTGATAAAGGCGAAGTGTGGTTCTCGATAAAAATCCGACAGGACCATCAATAATAAGGAAAAAGTACATGGCGACGAATCAAGCTCCGTCACAAGATGTGCAAGAAATGGTGGCTCAGGCAGACACAGGTGCACGTAGCCCCTCGGGAATGCAAGGACGAATCCTTTGGTTTGTTCCTCTGTGTTGGTCACTATTTCAATTATGGTACGCATCTCCGCTACCATTTATTTTTAATTTCGGCGTACTGAACGACACGGAAGCGCGATCAATCCACCTCACTTTCGCGATCTTCTTGGCTTTCACTGCTTATCCAGCGATGAAAAATTCCCCTCGCGATCATATCCCTCTTGTCGATTGGATATTGGCGCTAGCAGGTAGTTTTTCTGCGGCATATATTTACCTTTTTTATACCGAGCTAGCTGGACGTTCCGGTGCACCAACAACGGTAGATATCGTCGTTGCTGTCATCGGTATGGTTCTCCTTTTAGAAGCAACACGCCGAGCGCTCGGTCCACCACTGATGGTGGTTGCTGCTATCTTCCTTACTTACACCTTTGCCGGCCCTTACATGCCCGATGTCATCGCGCATAAAGGAGCGAGCTTAAACAAGGCTATGTCTCACTTATGGCTAACAACGGAAGGTGTATTCGGTGTCGCATTAGGCGTTTCAACCTCTTTTGTGTTCTTGTTTGTATTGTTTGGCGCCATGCTGGAACGCGCTGGCGCAGGTGCTTACTTCATTAAAGTCGCCTTTTCTTTACTGGGTCATATGAAAGGTGGTCCTGCAAAAGCGGCCGTTGTTGCATCTGGTTTATCCGGGCTTGTTTCTGGCTCTTCAATCGCAAACGTGGTAACCACTGGTACCTTTACCATCCCATTGATGAAACGTGTCGGTTTTCCGGGCACCAAAGCGGGAGCCGTTGAAGTTGCTGCCTCAACCAATGGTCAGTTAACGCCACCAATCATGGGCGCGGCGGCATTCTTGATGGTGGAATATGTCGGTATCTCCTACGTTGAAGTGATTAAGGCTGCCCTACTTCCGGCACTTATCTCTTACATCGCTTTGATTTACATCGTTCACCTTGAGGCGTGTAAAGCGGGTATGACAGGTCTTCCTCGTCGCCACAACCCAACGTTAGTACAAAGTTTGCTTTCCTTTACTGGCACAATCTTAGGACTGTGTGTGATCAGCGCATTGGTTTACTACGGAGTGGGTTGGACGAAAGATGTCTTTGGTGATGCCGCGACGCCAATTGTTACGGTTGCCCTGTTAATTGCGTACGTTGGCTTGGTGAAGATCTCAGCAAATCACGTGCAAGATGGCGCAATTGAGATTGATGCAGAGTTAACAGAAGTACCTGATCCTGGCCCAACGGTTAAATCTGGTTTGCACTATCTACTGCCTATCGTTGTATTGGTTTGGTGTCTGACTGTAGAGCGCTTCTCGCCAGGTCTTTCAGCATTCTGGGCAACGGTGTTCATGATTTTCATTTTGCTGACTCAGCGTCCATTGATTGCTCTGTTATCAAAGCAAGGTGACATGATGCAGCAAACCAAAGATGGCTTCGTCGATCTGGCTGAGAGCTTAGTTGCTGGCGCTCGTAACATGATTGGTATCGGCGTTGCAACGGCAGCGGCAGGTACCGTGGTTGGTGTTGTCACGCTGACGGGTATCGGCCTAGTGATGACCGACTTCGTCGAGTTTATCTCTGGCGGTAGCATCATTCTTATGCTGCTGTTTACTGCAATAATCAGCTTGGTTCTTGGGATGGGTCTACCGACAACGGCGAACTACATCGTCGTCTCTACGTTGATGGCACCGGTTATTGTCACGCTAGGTGCGGCACATGGCTTGATCATCCCACTCATTGCGGTGCACTTGTTCGTGTTCTACTTTGGTATTTTGGCCGACGACACCCCACCCGTAGGTCTTGCGGCATTTGCGGCGGCTGCGATTGCTAAATCAGACCCAATTCGTACAGGTATCCAAGGCTTTACTTACGATATTCGAACCGCCATTTTGCCATTCATGTTTGTGTTCAATACCCAGCTACTGTTGATGGGGATAGACTCTTGGTGGCATTTAGCACTCACTGTCATCTCATCGATCATTGCGATGCTGATCTTCTCCGCCGCAACACAAGGATGGTGGTTCACGCGTAACAAGTGGTGGGAAACCGTTCTATTATTAGTACTGACATTTTCGTTTTTCCGTCCTGGTTTTTGGTGGGACATGCTGTATCCAGCGAAAGTTCTTTCTCCTGGCGTTGAGGTAGCTCAAATCACGGAAACGCTAAATGTAGGAGAATCATTGGAGCTACGTGTTGCCGGCGAAAACCTTGAGGGCGACTACATCGAGAAAACGGTTCGTCTTCCATTCGAAGACAGTGCGACAACAGCGGAAGCACGTATTTCGTCTATGGGTCTGATGCTGACCGAAAGCGACAACAAAATGATTGTCGATATGGTCGAGTTTGGTAGCCCGGCAGAGTCTGCAGGTATCGACTTTGATTGGGAGATCAAGTGGGTTATCCAAGATGCAGAACGTCCGATGAAAGAATGGGTATTTGTGCCATGCTTAATGATTTTGCTGGTGCTTGCCATGAACCAAAAACGTCGTGCTCGTAAGGAACAATTGAGCGCATAACCGATTTGGCCCCGAGGAAGGGGCCTTAGTGAGAGACATTGAATGTACAAACAAATTCTTGTTCCGGTTGATCTAAATGACCAAGGCTTTTCAGACCGAGCGGTTGAACTAGCGGTTTGGCAGGCAAAGCAAGCGAATGCACAAATCCACCTTCTAACAGTATTACCTGGTATTCACATGTCGATGGTTGCTACATACTTCCCAAAAGATGCAGCAGCCAAAATGAAGCAAGACGTGAAGCAGCAATTAAAAGCTTTCGCCAATAAGCATATTGCTGAAGATGTTGTGTACCAAGTGCATGTTGCTGAGGGCAAAGCCTACGCGACGATTCTTGATTATGCAGAGCGCTTGGGCGCTGATCTCATCATTATGCCAAGTCACAAGCGTTCTAAAATCAATAAAGTAATGCTTGGCTCTGTCGCAAGTAAGGTCGTGGAATATTCTCCAATCAATGTGATGGTCGTGAAACCGCAAGGTTAAACAACTAAAGAAACGAAAAAGGACGCTAACATTAGCGTCCTTTTTATATTGAACAAGTAAGGATTATGCCATTACTGGGTAATCGGTATAACCTTCTGCTCCACCTAAATAAAAGTGCTCAGGTTTTGCCTCATTAAGAGGTGCATTTTTCTTAAATCGCTCAACTAAATCAGGGTTGGCGATAAATGGAACGCCAAATGCGACCACATCAACTTGATTTTCTGCAATTGCCGTTGTCGCTTCTTGTGCACTGTAGCCCACGTTGGCCATTAGGTAACCTTGATAGTTTTCGCGTGCTGGCTTGAGAACATCTGCTTTTTGTACGCCCTTTAGATCCGCACGCATCACGTGCCAATAAGCAAGATCGAAAGCATTAAGTTGCTTAGCTAAGTAACGAACCAAGCCAACCGGATCGCTGTCTTTCATGTCATTAAATCCATTTAATGGTGATGTGCGCAGCCCTACTCTTCCAGGTCCCCATACCTCGACCACTTCTTTAACTATCTCAAGTAAGAAACGAGCACGATTTTCGACCGAGCCACCGTACTCATCAGTACGTAAATTCGAACCATCACGAAGAAAGTTATCGATAAGATAACCATTGGCGCCATGTATCTCCACACCATCAAAGCCTGCTTTCTTGGCGTTTTCCGCACCTTGCTTAAACGCCGCCACAATAGAAGCTATCTCATCCACTTCGAGTGCTCGTGGTACCGTATATGCTTGCTTACCGGAAGGGGTATGGACTAACTCATCACGAATGGCTAGTGCGCTCGCTGCAACAGGCGTTTTCCCATCATTCAGTTCAGGATGACAAGCGCGTCCCGCATGCCAAATTTGCAATACGATCTTACCGCCTCTCTCATGAACCGCATCCGTTACCTTTTTCCAAGCTGCAATTTGTTCTTCGTTATAAATGCCCGGTTCTGCCATAAAAGCAGACGTTCCTTCCATCACCATGGTGCATTCAGCAATGATAAGTCCAGCACTCGCGCGTTGAGCATAGTACTCAACCATAAGGTCATTCGGGATATGATCTGCGCTGGCACGAGCGCGCGTTAAAGGGGCCATAATGGCACGGTTATCTAATGCTAATTGACCGAGTTCGATAGGAGAAAATAAGTCTACAGAGTTGGACATGTTGTTTACCTCAAATGACAATAACTTGATGGCTAAGGATGAAGAGCCAGACTATAATCAGATCAATATTGAAACAATATGGATAATTGAAAGTGATTGTTCGAAATTTAGAAACAATTGACTTTAGGACGCTCTCTATCTTTGTCACAAGCTGTCGACTACTGAGCTTAACCAAGTGTGCGGCGGAGTTAAACCTACCAAAATCTACTGTTAGTAAAGCCATAACCAAACTCGAACAACACTTTGAAGCCAAGCTCCTAGAGCGCACGACCCGAAAGTTGGTGATTACCGAAGCTGGTCAAATGGTTTTAGAGCGTGCTGCAAGCTTAGTTGAGGAATTTCACTCGATTGGTCAAGACGTTCAGGAAATGGAACAGCAGATCCAAGGTCGGCTTCGCATTGCTGCGCCGCCAGCCTTGGATGCGTATATGGCTGAGCACATCTTTTTACCATTTTTAAAACAATGGCCAAAAGTACAAATTGCGTTAGAAGCATCGAACGATTTTGTTGATCTGTTTTCACACGGTTTTGATATGGCAATTCGAGTCGGCCAGATCGTCGATGATCGACTGATTGCTAAAAAATTGGGTTACACCACCCGAGTATTGGCCGCCAGTCCTGAGTATTTAGCTGAGTGTGGCGTACCTAAAACGCCAGAAGATCTGACAACACACAACTGTTTGAGATATCAGTATGTTTCAGAGATAGGCCCTTGGACGTTGATTTCGCAGGACAACACGGTCAACGTCTCAGTAAGCAGTAACTTCTCTAGCACCACCGTAGAAGCGGTATTAAAAGGCGCGCTCAAAGGATTGGGAATCGCTAACTTACCTATGCAAAACATGACGCAAGAGCTGGAAAATGGCTCCTTAGTCAGAGTCTTACCTCAATGGCACACGGTACCAATGCCCATTTATTTAGTCTATCGTCCTGGCGCAAACCGAACGCGACGAGTACAAGCGATGATTGACCATATCATGAGCCTAAGATCTCAATTTGAATTTGGTCCTCGACATGGTTTGTGTTGCGGAGAAGCATAACCCAGCCACCATTGAGCATTAGCGTGCGGCTCGGATAAATGCCGCAAGCTTCTCACTAGCATGCTGCTCACTCAATGCAGACATACTATCCGCCGCTTCCACTTTGCCATCAGCCACAAACACAAAGTGGCTGGCAATGGCTTTGGCATCGCTTAAATGGTGCGTGACCATCAATACGGTTATTCCCCGCTCTGCCGCCAGTTTTTTTACCAAGCTCAGCATCTCTTCACGTAAAACCGGATCAAGCGCCGAGAAAGGCTCATCCAACAGCCACATGGGATGAGGCTGAACAAAACAACGCGCCAAGGCAACACGTTGACGCTGCCCTCCAGAAAGGTGCTCAGGCAAACGGTCGAGGTACTCTGCAACGCCAACTTGCTGCGCAGCTTGTTCAACCTGACGTTTTTGGTCTACCGTGAGCTTTAGCCCTGGGTGTAAACCTAAGCCAATGTTGTCACGCACCGACAAGTGAGAAAACAAGTTATGCTCTTGGAACAGCATGGAGAAAGGACGCTGATAAGGCTCTTTACGCACAATAGACTCACCATCAACCCGAATGTCACCTTGGTCAGGATGGATAAACCCAGCCACCAACGCTAGCAACGTCGATTTTCCAGCCCCACTTGGTCCCATCAGCGACACTATCTGACCTTGCTCAATCGTTAAGTCAAAACGAAACAGTTCACGTTGGTAGGTGTACTGCACATCATCCAACACTAACATTACGCTCTCTCCTTCGTTTTCAATACTTTCTCAATCAAGGCAAAACAGCCCACACTCAACAACAATAGGGTCACCGATACCACCGCTGCTGCGTCCATCTGATAACTGCCAAGCAACTGGAACAAATACAGAGGTAAGGTACGAAACTCTTGTCCACCAAACAGTGCGATGGCACTTAAATCCCCTATTGCAAACATAAAGCTAATCGCAAACGCATGTGCAAACGGCTTGCGTAGCGCCTGCCACTCCACCACTTTAAAGCGTTGCCAACCACGCATGCCTAAGCTGGCACATACATACTGATACTGTTGCTCAATGTGCAGCATCGGTTGCGCTAGCGTTTTGATCACGTAAGGCAAAGCCATCAAACCGTTCACCAAAATCACGACAAAAAATGCCAAGCTAAAAACATCGGTAAATGCGCGCAGTAGTAAGAATAAACCGGTGCTAATCACCAGACCTGGAGTCACCAAAATAATGGTGCCGATTAACTCAATCTGATCGGCTCGCGTGTTTTTGTACTGCAACCGCCAACGGCGACTGGTCAATAGTATGGACACCCCTGCAGCGACCGCAAGCGCACTGGCTAACCCTGCCACTTTGAGTGAGTTAGATAACGCAGACCAAAAACGTTCATCGGTTAACACCGTCCAAACTTGTTGGTTGATGCCACTCAGTAACACCATCAATAACGGTGGTATCACCAGTAAAAAGGCACCTATGATCCAAAAGCTATCCCAAGCTTTTGACCACCCATGATCCTTCGTTAAATATTGCTGTACCGATGTGCTGCCAGCACTGATAGAAACAGGCTTTGTTAACTTCTGCACTCCAATCGCAAGCAGTCCACATAACAGCATCTGCCACAGCGCCAATAACGCCCCAGCTTGTAAATCAAAATCAAACTTAATCGCTTGGTAAATTGCCAATTCAATGGTGGTGGATTTTGGCCCGCCCCCCAATGCCATTACAGTGGCGAAACTGGTAAAACACAGCATAAATACCAAACCACAAACGTGGGGAAGTTGCTGTCTTAAACGCGGCCATTCCACCCAACGAAACTTATTCCAATGGTTCATACCTAAATGCGCACACAGCTTATGTTGCTCGGCAGGAATAGATTCTAATGCTTGCAACAGCAAGCGCGCCGCGTAAGGTAAATTAAAGAACACATGGGCGAGTAAAATGCCGTTCAAACCGTAAATAGAAAATGGCAGTTTGCTATCGAAACTCTGTAGCCACTGCGCTAACAAACCGCTGTTGCCATAAATCGCTAATAGCCCGAAAACACCAACCAAAACAGGCAAAACTAGCGTCGATGCAAACAGCTTAAGCAGTAATGACTTACCCCAAAATTGGCGACGTGAAAGCGCGTGCGCAACTGGAATGGCAAAGCCAACACTGAGCAATGTGGAAAGAAAAGCTTGGTAGAAGCTGAACTTGGTGACATGTTGATAATACGGGTCGTCCCATACCACTGACACATCAAGTGAAGGGGCTTGAACAATCAAAGCACCTAGCGCAGAAACAACAAAGGTCGCGATGATCATCGCGACCCCTAAACCTATTTTTGGAACAGAATTCAAAGGTAAAACCTATCTCATTCAAATGAGGGGTGGAACGTCAGCTAAAACGTCAGTGCGCTTTGCCATTCGCGAATCCAAGACTTACGCATTTTTGCCACTTCATCAGCACTAAAGCTCAACGACTTGTTTGGAACGCTCAAGGTTTCAAAACCTTTAGGTAACTCAACGTCTGTAACAGGGTACATCCAGTTACCCGTTGGCATCGCTGACTGGAACTCATCACTTAAAATGAAATTCATAAATTGATCAGCAAGTTCTGAATTTTTTGCCCCTTTCACTTTAGCGGCGACTTCAACTTGCATGTAGTGACCTTCAGCAAAATTCGCCGTCGCAAACTTTGAATCGTTTTCCGCAATTAAGTGGTACGCAGGTGACGTAGTGTAAGAAAGCACTAAGTCCGACTCGCCGTTAAGGAACATGGAATACGCTTCTGACCAACCTTTCGTGACCGTTACGGTTTTGCTCGCTAGCTTCTGCCACGCTTGCGTCACATCGTCGCCATAAATGGATTTCATCCACAGCATCAAGCCTTGGCCCGGCGTTGACGTACGCGGATCTTGATAAATCACTTTCAAATCGTCGCGCGTTTCCACCAGCTCTTTCATGCTTTTCGGCGGATTAGCCAGTTTCTCTGTGTTGTACACAAACGCGAAGTAGCCGTAATCGTACGGTACAAACGTCGTGTCGCTCCAACCATTTGGTAACACTGTGTTAGCCGTATCCACATTGTGCTCGGTAAGCAGACCGGTTTTCTTCGCTTCTGCCATCAGATTGTTATCCAAACCTAACACGATGTCGGCTTTGCTATTACCGCCTTCAAGACGAAGACGATTCAGGATCGACACACCATCGTCCAACGCCACGAAGTTAACGTCACAGCCACATTTTGCTTCAAAAGCTTGCTCGATTTTAGGACCTGGTCCCCAATCTGCGGCAAAAGAATCGTAGGTATAAATAGTTAATGGGTTTTCAGCAGCAAACGCTGAAGTTGAAGTAATTGCAGCTAAGGCAATCAGACTTGAAGTGGTTTTCACTGCTCGCTCTCCATGAGTATTTCAGAGAAATAAGTTGAGCGGCACAGGGTTGAGGCGGCTATTAAGGACTTCCAATATCCAGACTCAATTCCTACGCCAGCATTATCTGGTTCAGGTAATACGGGTCCCTAGTAAAGCACTTAGGTCTCAGCGCCCAAATGCATTGATTGACTCAATGCTAAATGGGTTTGCTCCCCGATGAGTTGGATGGATTGTAAAGGTATTTGAGTGGTTACACAATCAGCTCACGAACGCTGGTCATAACCCCAACGAGGCACTAAACCTTGCTCAATACCTAAGTGGTCGAGAATTCTCGCCACCATAAAATCCACTAAGTCTTCAATGCTCTTTGGCTGATGGTAGAAACCCGGAGCCGCTGGCATGATGGTGACGCCCATTTGCGATAGCTTGTGCATGTTCTCCAGATGCAGCGTTGAAAATGGTGTTTCGCGAACAACGAGCAACAACTGCCCACGCTCTTTCATCACCACGTCAGCGGCGCGCTCAATCAAGTTATCCGACATACCATGCGCGATCGCCGCAACACTTCCTGCTGAACATGGGCAGACCACCATTTGCTTGGGTGCCGCAGAGCCAGACGCTACCGGTGAGAACCAGTCATCTTTACCGCAAACGGTGATGTTATTTGGATCACAGTTGAGATGCTCCACCAACGCTTGCTTTGCGGCTTCAGGCCCACTTGGCAACTTAAGGTTGTGTTCGGTTGCCATCACGACACGAGCCGCTGAAGAGATCAGAACGTAGACATGATAATCCGCCGCGACCAAACATTCTAAAAGGCGCAGACCATAAGGCGCACCAGATGCTCCAGTTAACGCTAAAGTGATGGCTTTTTCTGCTTGCTGCTGTTTGTTTTGCATAAAATCAGGCTTTTTGTTTAAGTTGCTCGAGGATCTTGCCGTGAATACCGCCAAAGCCACCATTACTCATCACGAGGATTTGGTCACCTGGCTGCGCACGTTCAACGATTTTCGCTACAAAGTTATCGATGTCAGCGTCAACAAAAGCAGGTTGCTGACATTGTTCCGCGATATCTTGCACCGACCATTCGATGTTGTCTGGTTGGAATAAGAACACTTCATCTGCGCTGTGTAGCGAATCCGCGAGTGTGTTTTTGTGCACGCCGCGCTTCATAGTGGCAGAACGAGGTTCCAACACGGCAAGAATGCGTTTTTCGCCTACCTTGTTACGCAAACCACCGACGGTGAGTTCAATTGCCGTTGGGTGATGCGCAAAATCATCGTAAACCGTCACACCTTGCTCTTCACCTTTTAACTCAAGACGGCGCTTGGTGTTAATGAAACGGCCCAGAGCCTGACACGCAAGCTCCGGCGTTACGCCAACGTGTCGCGCCGCGGCAATCGCCATTAACGCATTATCAACGTTATGATCACCCACCAAATCCCATTCGACGGTACCGACCTTCTCGCCTTGTAGAGCAACTTCAAATTTTGAGCCATCGACCACTAATTTGTGCGCCTGCCAGTCGCCATCAACACCTGAAAACTGCTTTTCTGTCCAGCAACCACGCTCTAATACATCCGCCAAAGCTTGGTCTTGCTTCGGAGCTAAGATTAAGCCATTGCCGGGAACCGTTCGCACTAAATGATGGAATTGGCGCTTGATCGCCTCTAGATCATCGAAGATGTCTGCATGATCAAACTCAAGGTTGTTCATGATTAAGGTTCGAGGATGGTAGTGCACAAACTTAGAACGCTTATCGAAAAAAGCACTGTCATATTCGTCCGCTTCAACGACAAAAAACATGCTTTCACCCAAACGAGCAGAGACTCCAAAGTTACCAAGTACTCCACCAACTAGGAAACCAGGTTGATAACCGCAGTCTTCGAGTATCCAAGCCAGCATGCTCGACGTAGTCGTTTTACCGTGTGTACCCGATACCGCCAATACCCAGCGATCGTGCAGCAAAAACTCGTTGAGCCACTGCGGACCAGAGGTGTAGCGCATGTTGGTATTGAGCACATGTTCAACACATGGGTTACCACGGCTCATGGCATTACCAATCACCACAAGGTCTGGTTGAGGGTCGAGTTGAGACGGGTCGAAGCCTTCAATAATTTCAATACCTTGAGACTCAAGCAACGTGCTCATCGGTGGGTAAACGTTGGCATCAGAACCAGTGACTTTATGCCCTAATTGGCGCGCTAAAATCGCAGCGCCGCCCATAAATGTGCCACAGATACCCAAGATATGAATGTGCATAAACTAAACCTTGTAATGCGTTCTTTAATGCTTTCATTATCGCGATCACAACCAGAAAAGCGAGAGACTTTAGCCTTCTTCTTGCAGTCCCTTTCACAAATATGACAAGGTTGAACACAGACTGTACAACCTCTTGCTTACTGATGAATCCCTCAAACAAGTCTACAAATAAATTGAGATCTCAAACAGTTACTTCATTACCATTAAAAAGATCTGCGACTTAAACTTACATCCAGCGCAATCGTTTAACATCCATAAAGAGATGCTCACTTGCGCACTACCCCCAATGAAATGAAAATGTAAGGATTAACCATGTCAGGACTGCGCACCCTAGGCGAGTTCATTGTCGAAAAACAAGCGGATTTCCCCCACGCTAGCGGTGATCTATCATCCCTTTTAGCCTCCATTCGTTTAGCTGCAAAAATCGTTAACCGCGAAATCAACGCAGCGGGTCTCGGTGATATCACTGGTGCTGTAGGCACGGAAAATGTCCAAGGTGAAGACCAGCAAAAGCTCGATGTTTACGCGAACGATAAGTTCAAAGCCGCGCTTGAAGCTCGTGACCAAGTGTGTGGCGTTGCCAGTGAGGAAGAAGACGAAGCGGTTGCTTTCAACAAAGAGCTCAACCAAAACGCCAAATATGTGGTACTGATGGACCCACTTGATGGTTCTTCTAACATCGATGTGAACGTCTCTGTCGGTACTATCTTCTCTATTTATCGCCGTGTTTCACCTATTGGCACACCAGCGACAGAAGAAGATTTCCTTCAGCCTGGTCATAAGCAAGTTGCCGCTGGTTACGTGATTTACGGTTCATCAACCATGTTGGTTTACACCACGGGTAACGGCGTAAACGGCTTTACTTACGACCCATCTATCGGCAGCTTCTGCTTATCGCACGAAAACATGATGATTCCAGAAGAAGGCAAGATTTATTCGATCAACGAAGGTAACTACATTCGCTTCCCTCAAGGGGTGAAGAAGTACATCAAGTACTGCCAAGAGAATGTGCCAGAAGACGGTCGTCCATACACTTCTCGCTACATTGGGTCATTGGTTGCAGATTTCCACCGCAACTTACTGAAAGGTGGTATCTACCTTTACCCTAGTACGCAAAGCCATCCACAGGGCAAACTGCGTCTACTTTATGAATGTAACCCAATGGCGTTCTTAATTGAGCAAGCGGGCGGTATTGCATCAGACGGCGTCAATCGCATCATGGATATCAAACCAACCGAACTGCACCAACGTGTGCCTTTCTTTGTTGGTTCTAAGAACATGGTTCGCAAAGTTGAAGAGTTCCTTGAACTGCACCGCGACGAAGAATAATTTCAGACCTTTGTCCAACGCGGCAGGTGTTTACCTGCCGCGTTTTTGTCGCTAAAGTGAAACGCGAATTTATCATCAGATGAAGCCGCTTCTGTGTGACTCATCGTTAATGAAAAGGAATATTCTAATGAGCTTAAACCATGTGCCAGCAGGCAAGTCGCTGCCTGAAGACATCTATGTCGTGATCGAAATTCCTGCAAATGCAGATCCAATCAAGTACGAAGTAGATAAAGACTCTGGTGCGGTATTTGTCGACCGTTTCATGTCTGCACCGATGTTCTACCCATGTAACTATGGCTACGTGAACAATACGCTGTCTCTTGATGGCGACCCAGTCGACGTACTGGTACCAACACCATACCCACTCATGCCAGGTTCAGTGATTCGCTGCCGTCCTGTTGGCGTTTTGAAGATGACGGATGAGTCAGGTGAAGACGCAAAAGTGTTTGCGGTTCCCCACACCAAAATCTCGAAAGAGTACGATCACATCCAAAATGTGGACGATATCCCAGAACTACTGAAAGCGCAGATCACGCAATTCTTTGAGCGTTACAAAGAGCTTGAAGCGGGCAAATGGGTGAAAGTGGATGGTTGGGCAGATGTTGCTGCCGCTAAAGCTGAGATCCTAGAATCTTACGAGCGCGCTCAGAAAAAATAAGCATCACGGCTGATACAAAATTAAAAAGAGCTGCTTTAGGGCAGCTCTTTTGCTTTTCATCTTGTGTAAGTCAACTAGATAGGCGCGCCTGCAGAAGACATTCGGCCGGCGTCATAGTCATGCTGAAAGAAAGGGTCTAGGTCATCACAAATACCAAAATACGGACGCCCGATAACACCAAGCATATACGCGCTTTGTTCACAATACTCTTGCTTCCCTTGCTGATAACCCGTTTGATAGGCCATGATCAGTTCAGGCGTAGCATGATTAGTACCATCCAGTGCAGCGATGCGATCTTCAGATAAAACTCTTAATCCATCTAAGGCAGACTGCTTACCAAACGCTTGCCAGTCGGTAACATTACTCGAGGTCGGCAGGGTTGTTTGCGCGCATGCGGCAAGAATCAACGCCATTGATCCAATTACGAATACCTTCATCATGACTCCTTAGTGACCAGCTCGTCGCTATTGATAATGTCAGTATAGCTCACACCTTTTGACACCAATCTCCGGAAGCGATTTCTTCGGTCAGTTGTTCAGTATCTTGATACAAGTAGATCCAAGCTTGGCCAAACGGCGTGACGATACTCTCTCGACGATACTCTACTGGCACATCTTCCAACTTATCTAGCTCGGATAAGGTTTCATCATCAATCAGATACACTTCACCTTGTATCGAGCGCTGCCCGACAGACAACGCGGGATAAGGACCTAAGTCATACAGTGCGAACTGAGCATCCGTTTCATGCTGACCAAGAAACTGGGCCGAGCTTAGAAAGTGATGATTACACTCTCCTTTACGTAAGGTCCCATATACAAAAACTAAATGCTGCATAACCACTCCTTAGTCATGAACTTTATGTACGCAGACGAACAAGCTCTAATCGAACTCAAATTGATAGAGTAGGTCAACCGCACTATCTACACCAGAAACCGCCTCTAAATACAGATCTTGCATCAATCGATAACGCACGGTGAACTCGCCTAGTGAGTTAAAGATGCCGACGCCGTATTTCACCTGTAATCCCGGCAGAATGTAACCACTGACGGTCACTTGAGAATCATCGCCCGACCCCGCCGTATCCAATTGTAAATCTTGAACCCCAAAGGCTTCACCGATTTCACCAACCACGCGTCCACTCTTTGCCAAACTTAGGCCGATCAACGTGGTGGTCATAGCATTGCCTCCCGCTTCGCCATCAATGTCTTGACCGCGAAGTAGGTAAGAGAGCGCATTCGCTTGAGGCATCGCTGGCTCAGAGAATATCTCCACATTTGGATCCGATGCTGGTCCTGTTACACGCACACCAGCAATCACGTCATCTTGGGTATTATCTGGATTTCGAATCGCCTTAATAGAAACGTACGGCTGATCTGCCGGGCCATTCATTAAGATCTTACCCTCTTCAATCACCAAATCCTGACCAAAAGAGCGGTAAGAACCGTCGACGATATTAACCTCACCAACGATGAACGGACCTTTATCTTTCTGTGTCACATTGAGGTTACCTTTCAGACCACCTTTCAAGCCAAAGGCGGCCAGTTGGAAGTCATCACCGATTTTAATGTTGATATCCGTTTCAACATCAAATGGCATTGGCTCAATATCACTCACAGGCTGTAAGTTCTGGTCCAAAATCACAGTGTCGCTTGAAACACCAACCGCACTTGGTGGCAGCTCTTCAACCACTACTCGTCCCCAAGGCAAATTAATATTACCTTCGACCTTAGCAAGCTGTGGTGTGACATCAATAGTCATGTCCGGCTCAACTTTGATTTTTACCATTGGTGGAAGATCCACCTGAAGCTCTTTCGCAAATACGCGCGCTTTGGTATGCCAATTTTGTAGATCCTGCCAATCGGCCTCACCGGTCACTTCCAACTCACCATCTGGCGTCATGATACCCGCATCAAGATCCGCTTGGTGACCTTTAAAGTTGATCGCGACCTGACCGGAGTTAATGTCTATCGGCGTGACTTCACCTTGTAGCTTCATTTGATCAATCAAGAACTGACCGTTGACTTTAGGGTGCATAACATCACCAGATATCGCCAAATCAGTATTCATATTCGCTTTGAATAGGCTGTACTCACCTATCAACGGCGCTAAGAAATCCAGATGGAATGTCGATAGCGAGACCTTACCGTCAATCTCAGGCTGCTCAGACGTTACATCGACCAAAGAAACCTGACCAGATAAGTCACCGTTGTCTCTCACATCAAATAACCACTCAGCATCTAACTTGTCTTTTGCCAGCGCCGCTTTAAAGCTAAAGCTTTCCCAACCAAGTGTTATCGGCTGCTCTAGTGCTTGCTCTACTTGACCTTTAGGCATATCAACGTTCACCGTGACTTCCGGCTTCATCTCTGGTGCCCATTTTGCTGTTGCTTGCGCGTTGACCGACCCTTGTAATTTCGTCTCTGGCGGCAGGAACTGCTTGATTTGTTCAAAGTCAAAGTCGTTCACGGCTAACTTGGCTTCGCCACTTTGACCAACACTAATATCTTCGGTCAAACAAACACTCGAATTGGCTTGTAGCCAACAATGTGCTTGAACATCAGCGAGTTGTTTATCGATGTTGACTTTAACCGCCGTCGATTTCTGCAACGCCCACGGTCCCTGCGGCGTGCTCAAAGTAAGACGACGCAATGCACCATCCCAGATCATTTGCGGCTTCTGTATGAATGAGCCTTCAATTTCTAAGCTGGTTGATACAATGTCAGACACCACATCTAGCGTCAGTTGGTGCAGTTTTTCATCCCCAGAAACTTCAAGGTCTGCACTATCAACTTTAATGTCGTCGTAGGTAATGTTGTTAGCAATGAGGCTTAAGTTAGCTTTCGGTGCTGGCAGAGGCGTCACATCTCCCTTCAAGGTTATGTTTTCAACGTTCGCTTGCTGCTGCCAGTTCACTTGATTTAGCGCTAGGTCTAATTTGATGTCAGGCTCTTTCAAGCTACCACGCAGCGCCACATTGCCCTGCATCTTACCCGCTAGATCCGGAACACTTTTCGCAAAATCGGGGAAGTTAACCTCAACATCCATTAATATCTGTTTATCAATCTTACCCTTGGCACTCAATTGGTTAGGGCCATGAGAAAGCGCTAAACCTTGCGTGGTAAGCTGAATGTCTTCACCTCTGCCATTCTTATCAGACGCTTCAAGTTGACCTTCCACATTCAGCGGATAACCGCGCAAAATGCCATCGATATCTAACTTAGGTAAACTGACTTGCCAACCGCCTTGTTCTGTTAAAGAACCTGAAGTCGAGAGGCTGCCACTGATATCGCCTTCCGCCTCTTCCCATTGAAGCCCTGGTTGAATATGTTGCAAATTAAGGTCAGCTTGCCAGTTGATTGGCGCAGCCCAATTCGCCATCACCTGACCGGATAGCTCACCGCCCAATGTTTTGACTACCAGGCTTTCAAGATCGATTTGCTCTAATGTGCCTTTGCCGTTTAGTGCAACATCTACAGCAGGAATATCTTTACCCGAAGCTTGTGTTTCTAGTGCCACAGTGTATCCGTCCAGGGAACCTTTTGCAGATAAACTTGGTACCGATACTTGATAATCACTTTGACCGATTAACGGCCATTGCGCTTGCACATTTTTGATTGCAACATCAAAGGGTAACTGCGCTTTCAGGGGCTGAAGTTCACCTTTGATCTCCGCTTCGACTAGTTCAGATAAGGTCGCAGTGAGAGAAAGATCTCCCACCGAACCTTCAGCTGACAGCGACAGCTTTTGCCCTTTCGCATCCGCTTGCTTCACCAGCGCATCGAGCTGAGCTTTGAGAGGATAGTCGGCAGAAAGCGTTACTTGCGTGCTTAACTTACCTTCCACTTCAGGCATATCGAGCTCTAATGTTTTCACATCAACACGGTCGCCCCCCGCTTTCGCTACAGCACCAAGGTGGTGAACGATCACCGGCTTCTCACCTGCAAGCTTGAAGTTATGAATATCGAGGCGTCTTGCTTCCACAGTGAGTGGAATCCACACCTCAGGTAACACAATATCTTGCGGCGGAGCGTCAGCGTCTTTCGGCTCGTCTGTGGCCGCTTCAGGTTCAGCTTCACTTGGAGCCAGTGCGACATTGATGTCTTTTAATGCCGTCGGCGCAATCACCAAACGGTCGCCTTGCATAGAAAGTCCGGTAGAGAAATCTTGCCAATCAATTTGGTTGCCTAAAATGTTTAAGTTAATGTCATCAAAACTGACCTTATTAACAAAAATAGGGACTGGTGTACTGACTGTACGTAATGGTGGTGTCTCCTCTGGCTCTTCGCCTGCCGGAGGGAGCTCTGGCATCTGAAAGTTAACACCTTGCAGGGTTAGCTCATCGACACAGACTTTAGGATCAAAGAAACAACGGAAGTTAACCGCTAACGCTAAACGATCGACTTTTGCGTCGATGTTCAAAGATTCGTCGACAAAACTGACGTTCTGTAGCTCAAAACGAGGAAATAATGAACCCTGAACTTGCTCTATCTGTAGTTGCGGTAAAGCCTTTTCTGCTCCCCACAACGCGAGCTTAAGACCAGGGTGAGTAAATAGCACTGTCGCAACAAAAATGATGAGCAACAGCAATAGACCAATCAAACTTAGCGACAGCCATTTGGTCCACTTAAACATCATTTTGATCATAACTCAGGCCCCAATGAGAAGTGGATGCGGAACTCTCTTTCTGGTTTTTCATCCAGTCCCCACGCAAAATCAAAGCTAACCGGTCCAACCGGAGACGCCCAACGGATACCCACACCAGCACCCGATTTCCATTCAGGTGTTTCGTTAAATGCATCACCAATATCGTAGAAGGTGGCTGCCCACCAGTTTCCATACACGCGATATTGATACTCTAATGTGCTGCTGACGATGTATTTACCACCCGTCAAGGCACCACTTTCATCCACAGGTGAAATAGATTCGTATCCATAACCACGAATGTTGTTATCACCACCAGCGAAGAAACGCAGGGAAGGTGAAAGCTTTTCAAATTCGTCGGTGATGTTCGCACCACCTTCTAAACGGAACAAACCACGATGATTATCACCGATCCCGCGGATCCAAGATGATCGCCCTAATAGGCGCAATACTCGCGTTTCTGAAAGCAAAGCAGGATCACCATATTCGATCGTTACACTTTGCTTATCCCCCCACATTGGCATGTTGCCACCACGGACACGAGTTCGTGAAAAAGTGGCTCCGGGTAACACAAATTGCACCCCATCATCTTGCAGACCTTGAGAGAAGTTTTCGTACAAGTGACGAACATAAATGGTTTTATGCCAGCCGCCATCAGTTAGCCAATGTCGTTCAACTGCCAGGTTGGATTCCAAACTCTCCGTATCTCGGTTATCAAGGTGCTTTAAACCAAATTGCAGTTGGTAGTATTCACGCAACACATCATCAAGCGGGATTTTGTATCCTGCCGTGATCGTCTGTTCTGGCTTTGATAGTGATAACGCCGTATTAAAGCTGTGACCACGTGAACTAACCCATGGTTTTTTCCATTTTAACGTGCCACGCACACCAGTATCGGTCGAGTAACCAAGGCCGGTTTCTATTTGGTTTTTTGACGCTGGCGCGAGCGAGACCTTAATTGGCAATTCGCGTCCCTCATCCAATTTACTTAAATCAGGCTCAACAAAAACCGATGAAAACCAATCGGTATTAGACAGGTTTTGGTTGTACTCTCCCACTTGCGAAACCAAGTAAGGTTCACCAATTTCAAAAGGTCGCATTGACTCAACACGGTTTTCCCAAATCTGACTACCAGTAATGTTAATCGGACCAAAGTGATAACGAATACCACTGTCATAATGCAAACGCACGTTCGCTTCATTGAAGTCAGGAATCACTTCAAGTTTGCTGAGCTTGTAATCACCATTGAAATAACCACGCTGCAACGCCAAGTTACGAATACCCGATTTCAGGCTATCGTATTCGCCTTGATTCAATACTTTGCCGACTTTAAGCGGTGAACGTTCAATAAGTTTGGCGAACTCTTCATCGTCTTTTGCTTCACCTGTGATCACCACATCCATGACTTTCACTTTCACAGGTAAACCCGGCTTGATGCTGACGATCAACTCATCATTCCCTTCCGGAATAGAGTATGAAATTTTTGCATGATAATACCCAAGCGCATTAAGAGCTTCAGTGATACTTTGATCTAATCTCGCTTGAAAGCGCAGAGAAGTGGAGTAGTCCTTCGCTGGAATGGACGACAGGTACGCACTGACATTCTCTTCTAAAGCGCCATCGATGCCTTTTAAAGTCAAAGAAACATCGGCATAGGCACCATGAGAAAAGGCAAACAGGCCAACAATGGTGAGGAGAGCTTTTTTTATCATGCTTTTTTGGCTGAATGAGGTTAAGTAAACGTAAATAATGATAACGCCAATTAAAGTCTAAGTCTGTAATATTAATAGGTTTAACGCGGTCTATGTCATCACAGCATCAGATACAGACGAAATGAAAAAGTTCGCAAATTTAAGACACGTATTGAAGGACAAATACCATGCTCAACAAACAAACATTGATCAGTATAGAAGATGCCTTGCCAGGTAGAGATCAACCGATGCAGGTTGAAGATCATCATTTTGTAAATAAATCTAACTTAAAGGCACCATTGGAGCCGCATCAACAACAAATTCTGCTGGGAATGGGCTGCTTTTGGGGCGCTGAGCGCGTATTTTGGCAACTGGATGGGGTTATCTCCACTTCGGTTGGCTACGCCGGTGGATATACGCCCAATCCTACTTATGAAGAGGTGTGTACGGGTAAAACAGGCCATACAGAGGTAGTACGAGTCGTCTTCGATGAACGCGTGATTTCCTTAGAAAAACTACTGGCCGTTTTTTGGGAGAAACATGACCCAACCCAGGGGATGCGTCAAGGTAACGATTTGGGCACACAATACCGTTCGGCTATTTATACTTATTCCGCGAAGCAGCAAGAGAGCGCAGAAAAATCGAAGCTCTTGTATCAAAAAGCACTGCAAGAGGAACTACGCGCGAACATCACCACTGAGATACAGCCAGCGGGCCCGTATTATTTTGCCGAAACTTACCACCAGCAATATCTGGCTAAAAAACCTGACGGTTACTGCGGTATCGGTGGCACAGGTGTTTGCTTTCCACCCAGCTTACAAAGTTAGTTCCTACGACTAACTCAAACCAAAAAGAGCGACCGAATAGGTCGCTCTTTTTTGAAATCGAAAACTAAATTCAAGCCAACGGGCTCTTAAACAGACAGCGAAGCAATCACTTGGTTGACTTCTTTAAAGATGGTGAGTCTTTTCTGATCGTTGACGTCAGGGAGCAAAACTTTGCCATTGTCGAACTGAAAACATCCAACCCCAGCAATAAAGAATTGACCTTTGAACAACGTTTTAACGAAACGTGCCACTTGTAATGGTCGGTATACAGCAAACTCACGTAGCATAACTCACCTCAATTCCTTTGAGAAAACACGGATTGCTTATTTATCCTCTGCAATCTTGATGCGCAATCTGCGACGAGGTTCATTTTAGCAAATTCTAAATATAACGCAATATTACACCACCCCATACGTTAAATAAATGTTATCAACAGTTCTACAAATTTCCTAGATCTGGATATATACTGGAAAACTTCCAACTCGTACGGAATATAACAATATGAAAACTAAGACTCTCCTACCTCTACTATTGGCTATAACGCCAAGCTTTGCGTTTGCACACAACCTATCTGTCGGTGAGACCGTTCCTTCTGCCAAGGTCGCGGCTTATGGCGAGATTGTTTTGCAAGGTGAGGGCGTGGCATACCAACCATGGGCAACCCAGCATATGCAGGGTAAGGTTCGTGTTATTCAAGCAATCGCAGGTCGTAGCAGTTCAAAAGAAATGAACGCCCCTTTGATGTCAGCAATAACCGCCGCGCAATTCCCGCAAGAAAGCTACCAAACAACTACGATCATTAACCAAGATGATACAATCTGGGGGACAGGTTCGTTCGTGAAATCTTCAGCCCAAGACAGCAAAAAAGAGTTTCCTTGGTCATCTATGGTTCTGGATGAAAATGGCGTAGTCGCCAACACTTGGGATCTTAAAGAAGAAAGCTCTGCCATTATTGTTCAAGACAAAACAGGCAAAGTGCTGTTTGTAAAAGAAGGCGCACTTGAGCAAGATGAAATTGCAAAGGTGATCGAGCTAATTAAACAGAACATCTAGTCTCGTTGCTTGGCTTCTTAATATCCGTAGTACGCAGTATAAGGAGCCATGCGACCAAACTTAAAGCTTGAGATTTCTGTTGCCCCTAGTTTAACGCTCAGTGATTCCACCAAGGAGACTGTCTCAGATTCGGCGACATCACATGTGTTGACGTAAATTTTCCCACTAGCCAACAAAAGAGTGAACTTTTACTCATTATGGGTGTTATATTATAACAGTCAGTAAGAGGAGCTCAGATGTACCACCACCAGCAAAAGATACGGAAGCATTGGCATCGCACTGTTTTATTTTTCAGTGTCGCGTTGCTGATCGCTTGGAACTTTGCGGTAATCCTTCATCAAGTTGATCTGACTCCCGAACACCACACACACCATCATTGCCAGCTATTTTCTGGGGTTCAGCACGGCATAGCCAAAGCTCAACCGACCCTATCGACGCCAACATTTACGCGCATCCAATACCATGATGTCTTTCAGCGCCTTGTTAATAGTGAAGACATTTGTGGTGCAGCTCGTGCCCCGCCTTATTTTGCTTAATTTCCAAACTATTCCACACTCAACATAATTTGTGCGTATTCCTGCACCTAACGTGTCAGCGAGTCGCACCTTAGTAAATACAAATCTGATCCGGTATTGCTCGGGTTAGTGCCAGCAAAATTAGGAAACACAAAATGTCATCGAAACATGTTTTAGCGCTTGTCATTGGTCTCTCTTTATCGACAGCAGCAAATGCGGACGAATACCGTCAGCACGGTGCTCATGTGCATGGTCACGTCGAATTTAATATCGCCCAAGATGGAAAGGATCTGTTAGTGGAGATTACTGCTCCCGGAGCCGATGTGGTCGGTTTCGAGCATGCTCCAGAAAATGAACAGCAAGAGCAAGCACTTAAACAAGCAATTGCTACCCTAGAAGACAGCAACACACTGTTTGCTATTAACGCGCAAGCCAATTGTGATATTGAAGAAGCTTACGTAAACCATAACCTCAGCACCCCTCATGAAGACCATGATCATAGCGAGCACGACCATGATGACCATGCAAATCACGATCATGAAGGGCACGAACACCATGATCACCACAATGAACATCATGATGAACATCATGATGAACATGAGCACCATGACGGTCACGATGCTCACCATGAGGAGCATGAAAATGGCGGACATGGTGAGTTTTCGGTGCAATATCGCTTCAGCTGTGACCAAGTTAACCAACTCAGTAACATTCAAACCGACTGGTTTAATCAATTTCCAACGACTGAGTCAATCAACGTCAATATATTCACTGACACCATGCAATCAGCCATCAAACTGAGCAAAGATAACTCCCAAATCGTAATCAAATAACACGAGTGGCGTGTAAGTACACACTTACACGCCAATGCTTTGGTGATTTAGTATGACTGAAATCATGTCAAACGTTGTTGAGCTAAATAATGCCCAGTTTGTCTGGCCCGGTTCAACACACGCAACCATTCATATTCCACAGTTACATATTGCCCAAGGTGAGCACGTATTTATCAAAGGTCCCAGTGGCTGCGGTAAATCTACGCTGCTTGCCCTACTAACTGGCATCAACACGTTAACATCAGGCTCTCTATCCGTACTGAATACTGACCTTGTTAGTTTAAGTGCAAGTCAAAGAGACAAATTTCGCGCCGATCACATTGGCTATATCTTTCAGCAGTTCAATTTATTACCTTATTTAAACGTACTTGAAAACGTACTACTGCCTTGCCAATTCAGTCAAACACGACGTGGCCGCGCTCATTCAAGAGTGCCATCTCAAACGTTAGAAGAGCAAGCTCAAGCTCTGCTTGAAAGACTCCACCTACCCAGCGAGCTTCATGCGCGTCCTGTATCGGAACTGAGCATTGGCCAACAACAACGTGTTGCGGCTGCACGAGCACTCATTGGGTATCCGGGGTTAGTGATTGCTGACGAGCCAACCTCCGCTTTAGACCATGATAACCGTAAAGCGTTTATTGAACTCCTGATGGAGCAAACGAATCAAGCCAACGCTACGCTGATCTTCGTCAGTCACGATCCAACGCTTGAGCCCTTATTTGACCGCACACTTAACCTACCAGATATTAACCAAGCATCTGACCTAGGAGCCGCATCATGAGCGCTGTTGCAAAGCTCGCGTGGAAGAGCTTAATCAATCGTAAGGCGACGGCAATATTAACCATCATGACAGTCGCGATTTCTGTCGTACTCCTTTTAGGAGTAGAGCGCATTCGTACTCAGGCAAAAGATAGCTTCGCCAATACAATTTCAGGCACCGACCTCATCATTGGTGGCCGTTCTGGACAAGTGAACTTGCTGCTCTACTCTGTGTTTCGCATTGGCAATGCCACCAACAACATTGACTGGAAGAGCTACCAAGAGTTTGCCAATCATCGAGCAGTAGATTGGGCGATTCCAATCTCACTTGGCGACTCGCACAAAGGGTTCCGAGTCATGGGAACCAACCACAGCTATTTTGAACACTATAAATTCGGAAGTAAGCAATCACTAACATTTTCAGAAGGCCGAGAATTCAATGGTTTATTTGAAACCGTGCTTGGTTCTGATGTCGCAAAACAGCTGGGTTATCACGTCGGTAGTGAAATCATCATTGCCCACGGCATTAGTGATGTAGGCTTTAGCCGACATGACAACCTGCCATTCAAAGTTGTCGGGATTCTTGCGCCCACTGGCACGCCAGTCGACAAAACCGTCCATGTCTCGCTAGAAGCCATCGAAGCCATCCACGTCGGATGGGAAAGCGGTGCACGTTTAGGCCCAACACCCAAGGCACAAGACCTCAAAAACAGAGACTTTCAGCCCAAGCAAATTACCGCGATGCTGGTCGGTTTGAAATCTCGTATTCAGACTTTCGCCCTACAAAGGCAAATCAACACTTATCCCAAAGAACCGCTTAGCGCGATTATGCCCGGGGTTGCGTTGCATGAATTGTGGGGAATGATGTCTGTTGCCGAGCAAGCCTTAATGGCAGTGTCTGGCTTTGTGGTGATTGCAGGATTACTCGGCATGCTAAGCAGCTTATTAACCAGCTTACAGGAGCGCCGCCGTGAAATGGCGATTTTGCGCGCTATGGGGGCAAGACCTCGTCATGTTTTCTCATTATTGATCAGCGAAGCCAGTCTACTTACTGCTGCCGGAATTGTGACTGGAGTGGCAGGGCTGTATGCCATTCTCGCCATCGTGCAACCCATCATTCAACAGCATTATGGAATACATCTGACTTTAAGCCTCTTATCGCCCTATGAATGGATGCTATTAGGTTTCGTACAATGCGCTGGAATTGTAATTGGTTTCATCCCGGCTTTTCGCGCCTACCGACAGTCACTAAGTGACGGAATGACAATAAGGATTTAATAAAATGTGGAGAAAAATACTCGCAAGTTGCTTGCTGATCGTCTCATTTATAGCGCCAGTACTCGCAAGCGAGGAGCCATTAACGCTCGACTGGATTGATCTAGTACCTGAGAAAGAACGCAAACTGTTCGACAGTGTGGGCATGCCAGCTTCTGATCACAGTGGCGGCGCAGCGCAACAGTCTAAAATTGGTAACGTTCGACCAGAGCTAAATGGAAGCCAAGTTAAAATCCCGGGCTTTGTCATCCCGCTTGAAGGTGACGCGAATACCGTCACCGAGTTTTTGTTGGTGCCATACTTTGGAGCTTGTATCCACGTACCACCACCGCCACCAAACCAAATCATTTACGTGAAGTTTCCCAAAGGCGCACCCGTTCAAGAACTGTGGGATGTCATATATGTGATTGGAGAGTTGAAAACCGAAACGATAAGCCACGAGCTGGCTGAAACGGCTTACGTTATTGAGGGATCGAAAATAGAAGCCTACGACGATATGTAGTTTAAGTCGTTGACATGCATCGGTACACCTAAGGCGTCACATCGGCGCCTTTTTTAGTTCTGTGTTACACGATATAACGAGACAAATACGCTAATACGCCAACATAAGTAACCAAAAGAAACGCTATCGACAGGTGCTTTTTTAATTTACCTGCTTCTGAGAACTTCATTGTCCCTCCAAAATAACGATAACAATTTTAACAACTCATTATCATTTTGGATAGCCCTATTCGTTCAAAAACTGAGAACTCCTATCTGGTCGCCTGGTTAGATAAGGTGTAAATTTAAACAAGCGAACAGCGCAGTTCTTGGTAGGAAAATTAATGGCAGAACCGACAAAGCAACCTGTTGTCATCGAACATCAGTCAAACGCACAAAAAAATACGCAACAAGAAAAGAAGCAGGGCTACATCAAAGACAGTGCCAGCAAGGTAAAAACCATTGCCCAAATACACGGTCTTGATGCCTTACTACAAACCGATCCACCAGCCAAATCCGCGCTTGAAAGAGCCCAACTGCGTGAACAGAGACGCCAAGAACAGCGACAAAAAAACCTAGAGCAGATTTTAAAGCTAGCACACAGTTCATGCCGAGATGAAACTGCCGGAGAGCCTGACCAAGACTGGTTGTATCGTTTTTTTGAAATGGCTCAAGACATCCATAACAGCGCGATGCAAAAGTTATGGGCTCAAGTGATGAAGCGTGAAGTGACAAACCCAGGCTCGACGTCTATGAAAGCGCTCAAAGTCCTCAAAGATATGTCACCAAAAGAAGCGCAAACTCTGCAAAGAGCCGCCTCTCTGGCGTGCAGTTTTGGAGGGGATCACAGTCGCAAGCTGTTAATTGGTTATAAAGCGCAAGGAGGAATATTTAGCTTCGGCAAACGAGGCATCGCCAACAGCTTAAACATGGGAAGTTTTCAGCTGCCCTATTCAAGTTTGTTGCTGTTGATTGAACTAGGGTTACTGCATAGTACCGAGCTTGAATCTGGCGAAATTGGTATCGAGACGCCATTGATCCTCACCTACCAAGGTAAAAACTTGTCGCTGAACGTGAACAGCAAAGGCGTCCGTCTTTTATATTACCGCTTCACGCCAACAGGCAATGAGCTCTGTACCTTGCTCGGTAACAAACCTCATGCCGACTACTACGACCAAATGCTTGCGCTTTTAAATCATAGGTTTAGTGTCCATAGTGACGCTAAAAGTACGGTTCATCATACCGTGTAGGCAGTTTGAGAAGCATTTGACCACCCATGATCCAAATGCTTCTTAAGCCGTTCAAAGAGCTTGAGGTCACCAATGATCCAAATGCTTATTTATCGGATCACTGCACGCGACTTAAGCGCTTCCAAGCACAAGTCCACCAGCTCATCGACGCTTTTTTCGCCCGCTGGTAAATCGACTTCCGGATTCTTCGGTGCTTGATATTCAGAATCAATACCAGTGAAGTTAGGAATTTCTCCCGCACGTGCTTTGCGGTACAAACCTTTAGGATCGCGACCTTCGCAGACTTCTAGAGATGCATTGACGAACACTTCGATAAACTCACCTTCTGGCAATAAGTCGCGTACTAGCTGTCGCTCTGCACGATGCGGTGAAATGAACGCCGACAACACAATTAAGCCTGCATCCGCCATCAGTTTAGCCAGTTCACCAATACGACGAATGTTCTCGCGACGATCCTGTTCAGAAAAGCCCAAATCACTACACAGGCCATGTCGCACATTGTCACCATCCAATAAATAGGTGTGGTAACCCAATGCTGCAAGGCGATTTTCCAACGCCCCCGCTACGGTTGATTTACCCGCTCCAGATAAGCCAGTAAACCACAATACGGCAGGTTTTTGCTTCTTTAATTCAGCACGAAACTGTTTATCGACCGAATGCTGGTGCCAAACAATGTTTTCATCTTTTACCGTCGTTTCGGCAGTCATAACGTATCCTTGTAAATATCGGAATTAAAACGGGAAGAAGACCGGAATCAAAGTAAGCACTAATACAGAGTACACAATCGAAATCGGCACACCAATTCTCACATAGTCGGTCAATTTGTAATTTCCTACGCTGTACACCAGCAAGTTGGTTTGATAACCGTAGGGAGAAATAAAGCTCGCACTGGCGCCAAACAAGACCGCCATAATGAATGGCATCGGATCAACGCCATAACCGACCGCCATGCTATAGCCAATAGGAAAAGAAAGCGCAGCCGCGGCATTATTCGTCACCAGTTCAGTAAGAACTAATGTCATGATGTAAGTTGCGACCAAGGCTCCAAACACGCCCCAGCCATTGAACGCTTCAATAAACATCGCTCCCATTCTCTCTGACAAGCCGGAAGAGATCATCAATTGAGCGATGGACAAAGCAGAGCCGACAATCACGACGATATCGATCGGAAAACGGCGGCGCAGTTCTGATATCTGTACAATACCAAACGCGATAAGTGCAATAAGATACGCGGCAAGGCCTTTAATAATCGGTACTAGTTCTAATAGCGCACACCCAATTACGGCAGCAAAACCCAGTAGCACGATAGAGGATTTATTCGTATCAAGCCGAGCGCTAGAGTCCAAATCATGCACTAAAACAAACTCTTTACGATGAGCTCGGCGTTCAGACTCAAAACGCTTCCCCGGAACCAGAACTAACGTGTCACCTGGCGCTAAGGTAATGCTACCCAAACCGCCCTCTAAGCGCTCATGGCCACGACGAATAGCGACAACAACGGCATCAAAGCGGTCACGGAATCGGCTCTCTTTAAGTGTTTTATAGCAAAACGTCGCGGATGAGCTCACCACAACTTCAATAAAATTTTGCCCATTCAAGTGCTGCTGACCAAAAAGCTTGAGGCCCGGAATTTCTTGCAGAGTCGCGACGCTCTCAACATCACCACAAAACAACAAACGGTCTTTCGCATTGAGTACAAAATCCGGTCCTACAGAGGAAACCGTCACACCATCTCGTACAACCTCCGCAAGAAACAGTTTGCGCAGCGCACGTAAATTATTCTCGCTGACCGTGCGCCCAACTAACGGTGAACCAGGCTCTACGCGAGACTCGAGAAAGTACGGTAAATCTTCTTGGCTTTGATCATCGTAGTTCGGCAGTAAGTAACTGAGCGGGATAAGAATCAGCATTCCTCCCACCAACACCGCCAAGCCAATCATCGTGGGTGTAAAAAAGCTCAGGCTCGGCAAACCGGCATCTTCAACAAAGCTGTTGATGATTAAGTTAGTCGACGTACCTATCAAAGTTAATGTGCCACCAAAAATGGCCGCGTAAGACAGCGGGATGAGTAATTTCGAAGGCGCATGCTGCTGATTACGCTTAATCGCCCCAATCAATGAGACAACCACGGCGGTATTATTCGTGAATGAAGAGAGCAAGGCCGTTGATACACCAAGCTTAGCGATCACACTGCCTAACTGGCCTTCAGAAATACTACGGCTCACCCAACTGATTAGTAACGTTTTTTCTAAAGCACACGATGCAAGAATCAACAGAACCAGAGTCAATAACGAAGAGTTGGTAAAGTTGGATGCGATCGTGGCTGAATCCATCATTCCCGCCATAAATGCAATAAAAGCGGCACCCGCAAAGACATAACTAGGCTTAATTTTTGTGACAAGCAAACAAGTGATAATGCCAAGCAAAATCGCTAATACAAACCCTTGTTCCCACATAGCCTTTCCTTACCAAATCGCCCAAAGGGCACAACAACGGCTCATTTATCCGTGAGACACCAGACAAACGAGTAAACAGACCAAAATCAGCGCAAGCGAAAAGAACATCAGAATGCTCGGTTTTCTTGGGCTTCACCGAAGCATTCTGGTATTAGGAGAATAACCTAACTGCATTTCGCAACTCAGTTAGGCAGCGACGCCCCAAGCACAACAAGAGATAGAATCAGAGCTTATCGTGCTCGGGCGCGCCAATTACTTTTTCAGCAATTGGCTGACGTCTTTTGCTTCCCAGTGTGGGAAGTGTTTACGCACAAGTGCATTCAGCTCAACTTCAAACGCAGAGATGTCCGTCAAGTCGCGCTCAACCACCGCGAGGCTTTCTTTGACCATGCCAGCACCAACCGTCACATTCGTCAGACGATCGATAATGATGAAGCCGCCGGTATCAGCACAATCTTGGTAATTGTCCAGCGCAACTGACTCATTGAGAGACCATTCACACAAGCCAATACCATTCAATGGCAGCTCTGCCGCACTATGAGTCGATAGGTTGTTGATATCATATTGGTGACGAATCGCTTCAACATGGCCCACAGTTTTCTTACCCGCGATTTTGATGTCGTAGTCACGACCCGGTTGCAGAGGTTGCTCTGTCATCCATACCACATCGGCAAGCAAGTGGTTTGTGGTTTCCACTTGAGCATTGTCTAGGACAATCAAATCGCCACGGCTAATATCGATCTCATCGCTTAAAGTCAGAGTGACCGCCAACCCAGCACGAGCTTCCTCAATATCACCATCAAACGTAACAATGCGTGCCACAGTTGACGTTTTCCCCGATGGCAATGCTTTGATGGCATCACCGACTTTGATCGAACCTGAAGAAATCGTCCCCGCAAAACCACGGAAATCGAGGTTAGGACGGTTAACGTATTGCACAGGGAAGCGGAACTCACCCGCACCTTTTTCTTGATCCACATCGACCGTTTCAAGAAGTTCAAGCAATGACGGGCCTTTAAACCAGCTTAGGTTTTGCCCTTTATCCACCACATTGTCACCTTCAAGCGCCGAAATCGGGATGATTTGAATATCAATATCCCCGGTCAGATTCTCAGAAAACTTAAGATACTCATCGCGGATTTCTTCAAAGCGCTCTTGAGAGTAATCCACTAAATCCATCTTGTTGATCGCCACAACAAAGTGTTTTAAACCCAGTAGGTTGGAAATAAAAGAGTGACGACGAGTTTGATCAAGAATGCCTTTGCGTGCGTCGACTAAGATCACCGCTAAGTCACACGTCGATGCGCCTGTTGCCATATTACGCGTGTACTGCTCGTGCCCAGGAGTATCGGCGATGATGAACTTACGTTTCTGCGTCGAGAAATAGCGGTAAGCCACATCAATCGTGATCCCCTGCTCGCGCTCAGCTTGTAAGCCATCTACCAACAACGCAAGGTCAGGCTTTTCACCCGTGGTGCCCACACGTTGGCTGTCTGAGTGCACTGCCGCTAGCTGATCTTCATAAATTTGTTTTGAGTCATGGAGTAAGCGACCGATTAGTGTACTTTTACCGTCATCTACCGAGCCACAAGTCAAGAATCTAAGTAACGACTTGTACTGGTGTTGTGTTAAATAGCCTTCGATACCAAGCTCGGCTAATTGAGCTTCAACTGCACTGTTCATTATCTTTCCTTAGATCCTTTAGAAGTAACCTTGACGTTTTTTAAGCTCCATCGATCCTGACTGATCGTGGTCGATCGCTCGACCTTGGCGCTCACTCGACGTTGCCACCAGCATCTCTTCGATAATGCCGGTCAAAGTATTCGCTTCAGACTCGATAGCCCCAGTTAATGGATAACAACCAAGAGTACGGAAACGCACACTCTTCTCTTCGATCACTTCACCCGGTTGAAGCTCCATACGATCATCATCAACCATGATTAGCATGCCGTCGCGTTCAACAACTGGACGTTTGTCAGCGAGATAAAGCGGTACGATCTCGATGTTTTCTAAATAGATGTATTGCCAAATATCAAGCTCCGTCCAGTTCGAAAGTGGGAATACACGAATGCTCTCCCCTTTATTGACCTGACCGTTGTACGTCTTCCACAGCTCTGGACGTTGATTTTTAGGGTCCCAGGTATGGTTCTTGTCACGGAACGAATACACTCGCTCTTTTGCGCGTGATTTCTCTTCATCACGACGAGCGCCACCAAAAGCAGCATCGAAGCCATATTTGTTTAGCGCCTGCTTAAGACCTTGCGTTTTCATGATGTCCGTATGCTTTGACGAGCCATGAACAAACGGACTGCAGCCCATTGCTAGACCTTCTGGGTTCTTATGTACCAAAAGCTCAAAGCCGTATTTGGCAGCGGTGCGATCGCGAAACTCAATCATCTCGCGGAATTTCCAGTCCGTATCGACATGCAAAAGTGGGAATGGAATTTTGCCCGGATAAAACGCTTTACGCGCTAGGTGCAGCATCACTGATGAGTCTTTACCAATCGAATACATCATGACTGGGTTATCAAACTCAGCCGCAACTTCGCGGATAATATGGATACTCTCCGCTTCGAGTTGTTTAAGGTGAGTTAAACGTTGTTGGTCCATGTTTTGTATTTCCTTTTTAAGCTTGAAGGCGCATTACGTCTCTAATCTTTGGTCTGAAATTATATGGAGTTGGCAATAGCACTTTTGTTGAATTCAGTACTAGACAAAAACCAGTCTAACTTTTGAGACAGTCGCACTACCTCTCCGACAACAATCAAAGATGGCGATTGAGCTTCCTTCGATAAATCAGAGAGTTGGGAGAGCTCTCCCGTAAATACTTTTTGTTGAATCTGCGTACCACGCTCAATAATGGCAATCGGAGTCGACGCAGAACGACCATGCTTAATGAGTTGATTCTGAATATAGTGTGATTTCATCAGCCCCATGTAGATCACTAAAGTCTGATTCCCACGCGCCAACGTGGACCAATCCATCTCATCACTTTCTTCTTTCAAGTGGCCAGTCACAAAGATGGCCGATTGCGCATAATCACGATGAGTCAGTGGAATACCAGCATAAGCGGTTGCGCCAGCTGCTGCGGTAATGCCAGGGACAACTTGAAAACGAACGCCAGCATCAGCAAGCACTTCTAACTCTTCACCACCACGACCGAATACAAACGGATCACCACCTTTAATGCGCACTACTTTGTAGCCCTGCTTGGCAAAATCCACCAAAAGCTGATTCGTCTTCTCCTGCGGCACACTGTGATGCCCAGCTCGCTTCCCAACGCACACCAAAATCGTATCGCTTGGAATCAATGCCATGATTTCTTCTGACACCAAGTAGTCGTACAAAACCACATCGGCTTGCTGCAAACAGTTCAATGCTTTCACTGTCAAAAGTTCAGGATCACCCGGCCCCGCCCCCACTAAGGCGACTTCACCAGGCTGTAGCGATTGCTTTGCAAAACGAGTAACACCAGCTACTGAGTTGTCAGAAACTAACCGGGGCTTTGGTTTAGGAAAAGAAGTGACTGAATCGTTCGTTGCCATGTGCTTGCTCATCGTCCATTGATATCGTTATGCAAGCATTATGGCGGGGCGTTTATATTACCTGAAATTCTAAAATTTCATTTTTTATTCAAAAATCTGCTAAGAAGTTTTTGTTTGGTCTCATTCAAAAGCGTGAAAAAGTCGGCGGTTAATATGAATAAGGTTCAGTAAACTGATTTCTGTTCACAGTTTTCTGTATCTTTATCATTAAGTTGCACCAGCGTTTGATACATTACGCGGTACGATTCCCCCTTCCCATTGAATTGGAGCACCAAATGAAAGTGGCAGTTCACCCTATTTCCCTCGCAGTGTTAAGTGGCATGCTAACGCTTGCTGGTCCTGCGATGGCCGATACCATCAAGCTTCGTATCATCGAAACCACCGACATTCATACCAACGTGATGGATTACGATTACTACAAAGACCAACCATCACAGCAAATTGGTTTAAGTCGCGCTGCGACCATAGTGAAACAGGCTAAGTCCGAGGCAGAAAACACGGTATTAGTAGATAACGGCGATTTAATTCAGGGCAGCCCAATGGGCGATTACATGGCGGCGAAAGGGATTAACGCTGGCGATGTCCACCCAGTCTACAAGGCGATGAACCAACTAGACTACGATGTGGGCAACATTGGCAATCATGAGTTCAACTATGGCTTAGATTTCCTACAAAAGACGTTGAAGGGTGCAAACTTCCCTTACATCAACGCAAACGTATTTGATAAACAAACCGGTGAGCATTACTTCAAGCCTTACCTGATCAAAACCCACACCTTTAAAGACACAAACGGCGAAGCGCATCAAATAAAAGTGGGTTACATCGGCTTTGTACCACCACAAATTATGGTGTGGGATAAGAAGAACTTAGAAGGCAAAGTCTTTGCTAAAGACATTAAGGAAACTGCAAAGAAACTGATTCCTCAAATGAAGAAAGAAGGCGCAGACGTGATTGTGGCGATTCCACACTCGGGCATTTCTACTGATCCATACAAACTAGGCGCTGAAAACTCAGTTTACTACCTCACAGAAGTTGAAGGTATTGATGCCATTGCTTTTGGCCACTCTCACGCGGTCTTCCCAGGGAAAGACTTCGCAAACCTACCTGGTGTTGATACCGAGAAAGGGACCATCAATGGTGTGACGTCAGTGATGCCTGGTCGCTGGGGAAGTCATGTAGGTGTGATGGACTTGATGCTGAAAGAGGAAGACGGCAGATGGCAAGTAGTTGAAGGCCAAGCAGAAGCACGCCCTATCTTCGATAAAGTAAATAAGAAGTCATTAGCTAAAGCCGATGAAGGTATTGTGAAAGCGTTAGAAGAGGATCACAAAGGCACTCGTGAATTTGTAAACCAACCAATCGGCAAAGCAAATGATGTCATGTATAGCTTCTTGGCATTGGTGCAGGACGACCCAACCATTCAGATCGTTAACCTTGCTCAGAAAGATTACGTGGAACGCTTTATTCAAGGCGACCCAGATCTCGCTGACATTCCAGTATTGAGTGCCGCAGCACCATTTAAAGTCGGGGGGCGTAAGAACGATCCGAATAACTTTACAGAAGTCGAATCCGGTCAGCTCACCTTCCGTAATGCTGCCGATCTTTATTTATATCCCAACACCTTGGTCGCGATGAAAGTGAAAGGTAAAGAGGTTCGCGAATGGCTAGAGTGCAGCGCGGGTCAATTCAACCACATCGACATCAACAATCCTGAACCACAATCTTTGATTGATTGGGATAATTTCCGTACGTACAACTTCGATGTCATTGATGGGGTGAACTACCAGATCGATATCACCCAACCGCCCAAATACGATGCGAGCTGCAAAGTGATTAATCCAGATTCTCAGCGTATTGTGAATCTGACATTCAATGGTAAGCCAGTTGATCCAAAACAAGACTTCATCATCGCAACTAATAACTACCGTGCTTATAGCAATACCTTCCCTGGTACGGGCCCAGACTTTATTGCGTTTGACGCACCAGATGAAAGCCGCTCTGTCGTCGCCGCTTATATTTCTCGCGTGAGTGAAGAAAAAGGTGAAGTGACACCAAGCGCTGACAACAACTGGTCTTTCGCACCGATTAAATCCGATAAAAAGCTAGATATTCGCTTCGAAACATCTCCTAGCGATAAAGCGGCGCAATTCATTAAAGATAAAGGTCAATACCCAATGAAACGTGTCGCGACTGACGACATTGGTTTCGCGATTTACCAAATCGATCTGAATAAGTAAGGCTGATTTGACAACAACGCTAAGCGGCTCTCATGAGCCGCTTTTTTGTTATCAATAAAACCCGTTAGAATAAAGAAAACCGTTTCTGAGTTATCACATGCACAGCGATCTTTTTTCAGACTTAGTCAATCATGGCTTCTTAGACACAGAAGCAAACCAACTTATCGAAAATGGTGAGTTACTCGAACTGCCTACACGCCACATTCTTAACCACCAAGGAGAGTTTAGCTCGCACCTTTACTTCATTATTGAAGGGTTATGCCATGCAAGCTATCTCACTGAGCAGGGCAAAGAGTTCAGTAAAGAATTTTATTGGGAGAAAGACTGGGTTATCGGCTTTGAGAGCATAATTAAGAACCAACCTTCGCCTTACTTATTGGAAACGCTGAGCGCTTGTCAGCTATTTTGCTTACCAATTGAAACGCTGCATCAATGGCGAGCAGAAAAACACGCCATTTACTTAAAGCTACTCGAAAACCAACTGGTTAATAAAGAGAACAAAGAACGCTTTATGCTGCTCTACTCCCCAGAGGAACGATATCAACTATTTTGCGCCCATTACCCAGACTTAAAGCTACGTATTACCGATAGCCAAATAGCTGCTTATCTTGGGATCACGCCTATCAGTTTGAGCCGAATTAAAGCGCGCTTAACTAAAGATCACACTCTCAAATAAACTCGAAAAAGAAAAGGCTCTTCAAACGAAGAGCCTTTCTATGCTATTTAAGAAGCCGCGCTCGGAACTGACGCCCTTTCATCTTGCCATTACTAATGGTTTGTAGAGCCTTTTTGGCAGCTGACTTCTCGACCGCAACGTAGGCGCGCATCGGGAAAAGGTGAATCTTGCCAACTTGAGAGCCTGGGATACCATTTTTTCCAGTCAGACATCCTAAGATATCACCCGGTCGTACTTTCTGTTTCTTACCGCCATCAATGTTAATCGTCACCATCTTCGCTTGGTATGGCTGCTGATTTGATTTGGCAGGCAATGTTGCTGGTACCACGTCCATGTCCAGGTATTCTTCAATACGAGCTACACGCAAACCGTCTTTCTCTCCAAAGAAGCTGAACGCCAAACCTTTACTACCTGCACGGCCTGTACGACCGATACGGTGTACATGAACCTCAGGATCGCGCGATAGCTCAAAGTTAAAGACTGCATCAAGGTTATCTACGTCCAAACCACGCGCCGCGACGTCTGTTGCGACAAGGATAGAAACACTCTTGTTAGCAAACTGCACCAATGCTTGATCGCGTTCACGCTGTTCTAAGTCCCCATGGATATCGATAACGCTGAACCCTTTGCGATGCAACTCATCTGCGACACTTTGCACTTCTTTTTTGGTATTGCAAAAAACCACAGCGGACTCTGGTTGGTGAGTCAGTAGCAAGTTCGCCAACGCTTCATCACGCGCTTCCGAACCTTCAACTTTGTAGAAATGCTGAGCAATGCTTGAGGTATCATGAGTCGATTCCACCTTAATGACTTCAGGCGTCTGCATAATACGCTGCGCAATTTGCTCAATTTTCTCTGGGAAAGTAGCACTGAAAAGTAGAGTTTGACGCTGCTTTGGCGCTGCATCAATAATCGCATCTAATGCGTCTTGGAAACCCATGTCCAACATGCGATCAGCTTCATCTAGCACCAAGGTATTCAGCTCGCTCAGGTTAATTCGGCCTTTCTCAAGGTGATCCAAAATACGGCCAGGTGTGCCGACTAAGATATGCGCGCCATGCTCCAGAGAACCAATTTGTGGCCCCATTGGCATCCCACCGCAGAGAGTAAGCACTTTAATATTATGAATGCCACGACCTAAAGTACGAATTTCCTTCGCGACTTGATCCGCAAGCTCACGAGTTGGACACAATACTAATGACTGGACACGAAAGCGTTTGACGTTAAGGTTCGATAAAACACCCAAACCAAATGCAGCGGTTTTACCTGAGCCCGTTTTACCCTGCCCGATGACATCACGATGTTTTAGGATTGCAGGCAAACTCAAAGCTTGAATTGGCGTCATGTGGGTGTAGTTCAGGGAATCAAGTGTGGCGAGTAACGCTGGGTTTAGCCCGACTTGATCAAAAGTTTGTTTGCTCACGGGAATATCCTCAGGTGAGATGAAAAGAGGGCACATTATCACCAGATTTGGTGGGAAAACCAGTGATAATTAACCTTTGTTAATGAGTATGAGTACAAAACAAAGTAAAGTCAGTCACTCTACTCTCATGACGGATGACAACATGCTCACTTGGATTACTTTGCCCTTTGCTCAACTGACAACCACACAATTGTATACAATGATGAAATTACGTGTGGATGTATTCGTCGTTGAACAAACCTGCCCTTATCCTGAACTGGATGGCAAAGACACACTGGAAGGTGTTTATCATCTAATAGGTTACCACGGTGATGAACTTGTTGCTTGCGCACGATTGCTACCCGCTGGCACGACGTATGACAATGTGAGCATTGGTCGAGTCGTCACCAAACAAACTGCGCGTGGTGATGGTCTGGGACATAAGTTGCTGAAAGAGGCATTAACACAGTGTGAAATATTGTGGCCAGGACAGACGATTGATATAGGAGCTCAAGAGCATCTCATCCAGTTTTATGCGAGTCATGGATTCAAAGTTATTTCTGATCGCTACCTAGAGGATGGTATTCCTCATGTGGATATGCGAAAAGAAGCCGTAGCGATATAACGCGTTCATTGCTAGGTTAACTAATTTATAGATAAACTAAAAAGACGCGATACCTTCGCGTCTTTAGTTCATTTGAAGCATCTACTTGTTGCGCCCAAAGGTCCCATCCGATAAGCGGAAAAACATGACGGACCGGCCGCTTTTTTCTAATTGCAGCATATCCAACTCGCCTTCATCGCTAAGCTTAAAGCGAATCAATTGTCCTTGTTTAATTTGGCTCAGCGGCTTATCACTGCCTTCGATTTTTACTAGAGCGCTAAGATCCGCCATCGAGAGCTGATTACTTCTGAAAACCTGCGCTAACGTGTCGCCATTTTTAACCGTGTACTCTTTCCAGTCTTCGGATTTCGGCCCAGAATTCTGAGAGGTTCTTTGCTGGCTTAAACTCTGTGCGTTCAGCTGAATCGCTACGCGCTGATGATCGACCTCAGCTTGCTCAACTGATTGTTCTGTTTTATTCGGCAAAGGAATAACAAGGAGTACCAGAATCAATGGTACTAAAACCATCAAAGCTCGTTGATGGAATTTCGGTAGGCGCAGCCAAAACTGCTTAACAGGCTGTATACGCTCCAACCACTGCTCTTTGTTGAACGGCTGCTTCCAGTCGATAGCAGCGAATTTTTGTTTAACCAATTCGACATAGTCGACTTGCTGCTTTTTCTTTCTGCGACGATTCATTTTAATGAGTCCCTTAATACTTCTACTGCCAGTATAAAAATACCGACGCGGAGAGTATATGTTTTTCACTAAACTAAAATGGAATTTGGATTAAATTAGCAGAAATTTCACTTGGAGTAAGAGATAAGTCACACCCTGGCCGCCTCAATTAAGCATTCAGTCGCAATCATTTAAACCTAAGCTCGAAACTGATATCCTGTTGCCTTTATCACTCCTAACAAGAGCGACATTCATGTCTGAAATTAAATTTGAAACTGCAGAACAAAAAGCAAGCTACGGCATTGGTCTGCAAATGGGTCAGCAACTTGCAGGTTCTGGTCTTGAAGGTCTTAGCGTTGATGCTATCGCAGCGGGTATTGCAACAGCACTAACTGGTGACATGCCATCAATCGAAATTGATGAAATCAACAAAGCACTACAAGAACTTCACACTCGTGCAGAAACCGCTCGCCAAGAAGCAGCGAAAATTGCAGCAGCAGAAGGCGAAGCGTTCCTAAAAGACAACGCACTACGCCCTGAAGTTAACGTTCTAGACTCTGGCCTTCAGTACGAAATCATTTCTGAAGGTACTGGTGCAGTTCCAACAGCAGAAAGCTCAGTTCGCGTTCACTACCACGGTGAGCTAACTGACGGTACTGTATTCGATAGCTCTGTATCTCGCGGTCAGCCAGCTGAATTCCCTGTTACAGGCGTAATCAAAGGCTGGGTAGAAGCACTACAACTAATGCCTGTTGGTTCTAAGTGGAAACTATACGTACCACAAGACCTTGCGTACGGTGAGCGTGGCGCTGGTGCAGCTATCCCTCCATTCGCAGCACTAGTTTTCGAAGTAGAACTACTAGATATTCTTTAATTGAAACCATTTTCAATTATGATTTAATAAAACGGCGCATTAGCGCCGTTTTTTTTGTCTAAACTGAATAGACTTTCTCACCTCTAAACCTTTCATTCTGATAGCCTTTAAAACAATAAAATCACGTTAAAAACGCTCAACCTTCGGAGGTACTATGCGTAAAACACTCCTGACTCTGGCACTATTATCAATGAACATTGGTAGTGCACACGCATTCTTAGATTCCGTCACGCAAAAAAGTAAAGAAAGTGGCCTAATGGATATGGTAGGTAGTAGCCTGAACACTGAATCATCTCCATTGACAGACATGCTAACTAGCCAATTACCTGTATCTACAGAACAAGCGGCTGGAGGTAGTGGCGCACTACTCGCTTTGGCTCAAAGCCAGCTTTCACAAGAAAATAGCAGTGAATTACAGTCTTTGATTCCTGGGCTTTCAAACTTGCAAGGAGCACAAAGCTTACTGGGGAATATTGAGAATATCAGTGCAGTAAAAAGTGCATTCGATACGTTGGGTTTAGACCCCTCTATGATCAGTCAGTTTGCTCCAGTAATCTTGGATTACTTGAACAAACAAGGCGCCAGCGAGGGACTTCTAAGTTCGTTGGGCGGGTTGTGGAATAGTAGTAAATAAGCGCAAGTGATAATCACTTTTTAAATTGCCAGTCTGCATGGAGTAAAATAAATGCAGGCTGGATATAAAGATTTACTGAATCGCAGATACAAAAAAGCCGAGCTAACGCTCGGCTTTCTCGTTCTTACGAACTGATTACTCAGCAGCTTCTTCAGCAGCTGGGCGATCTACAAGCTCAATGTAAGCCATTGGAGCTTTATCACCAGCACGGAAGCCAGCTTTTAGGATACGAGTGTAACCGCCCTGACGAGCAGCAAAACGTGGACCTAGTTCGTTAAATAGTTTTGCAACTACTTCGTTGTCACGAGTACGTGCAAATGCTAGACGACGGTTAGCAACACTGTCAGTCTTAGCTAGTGTAATCAAAGGCTCAACTACGCGACGTAGCTCTTTTGCTTTTGGCAAAGTAGTCTTGATAACTTCATGACGTACTAGAGAGCTAGCCATGTTGCTGAACATCGCTTTGCGATGTGAGCTGTTGCGGTTGAGTTGACGACCACTCTTACGATGGCGCATGACCTAATCCTTCTAACTAGTATCGATTAATCTTCAGCGATTGATGCAGGTGGCCAGTTTTCTAGGCGCATGCCCAGAGACAGACCACGTGACGCAAGTACGTCTTTAATCTCAGTAAGAGACTTTTTACCAAGGTTAGGCGTTTTAAGTAGCTCAACCTCAGTACGTTGTACTAGATCACCGATGTAGTGAATCGCTTCTGCTTTCAGACAGTTAGCAGAGCGAACTGTTAGTTCAAGATCGTCTACAGGACGCAGTAGGATCGGATCGAATTCTGGCTTCTCTTCTTTCTCCTCAGGAACTCGTACATCACGAAGATCTACGAATGCATCCAATTGTTCAGCTAGGATTGTAGCTGCACGACGGATTGCTTCCTCAGGTTCTAGAGTACCGTTTGTTTCCATATCGATAACAAGCTTGTCTAGATCAGTGCGCTGTTCTACACGAGCTGCTTCTACAGCGTAGGCAATTTTGTCTACTGGGCTGTAAGTAGCATCTACTAGTAGGCGACCGATTGGACGCTCGTCTTCTTCGTTATGGATACGCGCAGAAGCTGGAACATAACCACGACCACGTTCTACTTTAATACGCATTGCGATTTCAGCGTTGTCATCCGTTAGGTGACAAATAACGTGTTCAGGGTTAGCGATCTCTACATCACCATCATGGGTGATGTCACCTGCAACCACAGGGCCCGAGCCTGATTTGTTCAAAGTAATGAACACTTCATCTTTGCCTTCAGCAACACGCACTGCCAAACCTTTAAGGTTTAGAAGGATTTCAAGAATATCTTCTTGTACACCTTCTTTAGTGCTGTACTCGTGAAGTACGCCTTCAATTTCTACTTCTGTCACTGCACAACCAGGCATAGAAGATAGAAGAATGCGGCGAAGTGCATTACCCAGAGTATGACCAAAGCCACGCTCTAATGGCTCAAGAGTTACTTTTGCGTGAGTCGAGCTGATTTGTTCGATGTCAACTAGACGTGGCTTAAGAAATTCTGTTACAGAACCCTGCATTGTGTCCTCTCTTTAGTTTAAACCTTACTTAGAGTAAAGCTCGACGATCAATTGTTCGTTGATGTCAGCTGATAGATCAGAACGCTCAGGCATACGCTTGAATGTACCTTCCATCTTGCCACCATCTACTTCAATCCAAGTTGGTTTTTCACGTTGTTCAGCAACTTCTAGAGCAGCTTTAATACGAGCTTGCTGTTTAGCTTTCTCGCGAATAGAAACAACGTCATTAGCCGCTACTTTGAAAGAAGGAACGTTTACAACTTTACCGTTTACTAGGATAGCTTTGTGGCTAACTAGCTGACGTGCTTCTGCGCGAGTTGCACCAAAGCCCATGCGGTAAACTACGTTATCAAGACGACCTTCAAGAAGCTGAAGTAGGTTTTCACCAGTGTTGCCTTTTAGGCGAGCAGCTTCTTTGTAGTAGTTACGGAATTGTTTTTCTAGAACGCCGTACATACGACGTACTTTTTGCTTCTCACGAAGCTGAACGCCATACTCAGATAGACGACCGCGACGAGCGCCGTGTACACCTGGTGCGTTATCAATTTTACACTTGGTATCGATCGCGCGAACACCAGACTTAAGGAATAAGTCAGTGCCTTCACGACGGCTAAGCTTCAGCTTAGGACCCAAATATCTTGCCATGATTCTTCTCCAATTGTCCTAGAAACGTTATACGCGACGTTTCTTAGGTGGACGACAACCGTTATGAGGGATTGGTGTAGCATCAACGATGTTTGTGATGCGGAAACCAGCGGCGTTTAGTGCACGAACAGTAGATTCGCGACCTGGACCAGGACCCTTAACCATAACTTCCAAGTTCTTTAGGCCGTATTCTTTAGCCATTTCAGCACAACGCTCAGCAGCAACCTGTGCAGCGAACGGAGTAGACTTACGAGAACCACGGAAACCAGAACCACCTGCAGTAGCCCATGCAAGAGCGTTACCTTGACGGTCAGTAATGGTTACGATTGTGTTATTGAAAGAAGCATGGATGTGCGCAACGCCATCTGCAACTTGCTTGCGTACGCGCTTACGAGCGCGAGTTGGTTGTTTAGCCATTGTACTCTACCTTCCCGATTATTTCTTGATCGGCTTACGCGGACCCTTACGGGTGCGAGCGTTGGTTTTAGTACGCTGTCCACGTAGTGGTAGACTGCGACGATGACGAAGACCACGGTAACAGCCAAGGTCCATAAGACGCTTGATGTTCATAGATACTTCACGACGTAGATCACCTTCTACAGTGTACTTAGCTACACCATCACGCAGTTGATCGATCTGCTCTTCAGTTAGTTCACTGATCTTAACATTTTCAGCAATACCCACTTCAGCTAGGATAGCTTGAGAGCGAGTTTTACCGATGCCGTAGATCGCTGTTAGAGCGATTACTGCATGTTTCTGATCAGGAATGTTAATGCCTGCTATACGGGCCATTATTCACTCCTAAGTGTTTCTATAAAAGAATTAGCCGCAGCAAAGCCCGTTATGGATACGCTGCGGAATACTACTTCTTTTGCACGCAAAAGGTAGGCCGAGGAATATACTCGACCCAACCTTCATTTTCAAGTAAAAATTTCTGCTAATTAGCCTTGGCGCTGTTTGTGCTTTGGCTCACTGCAAATCACGCGAACGACACCGTTACGCTTGATTACTTTACAGTTACGGCAGATTTTTTTAACGGAAGCACGAACTTTCATTGCTAAACTCCGTAAATGAAACTGAGTCTACCGCCGGATTAACGGCCGTAGCCTTTCAGATTCGCTTTCTTCAACACAGAATCATACTGTTGAGACATCAGATGAGTCTGTACCTGTGCCATAAAGTCCATAATTACAACAACTACGATTAGTAGCGATGTACCGCCGAAGTAGAAACGTACGTTCCACGCGACCATCATGAACTCGGGAATCAGACAGATAAAGGTAATGTACAGTGCACCAGCAAGGGTTAAACGTGTCATTACTTTATCAATGTACTTCGCTGTCTGCTCACCTGGGCGGATACCGGGTACGAATGCACCAGACTTCTTCAAGTTATCTGCTGTTTCACGCGGGTTGAAAACCAACGCCGTGTAGAAAAAACAGAAGAAGATAATTGCTGCTGCATAAAGCATTACATACAACGGTTGACCAGGGCTAAGAGCCAAAGACACGTCAGTTAACCAACCGAACGCGCTGCTCTCGCCGTTTTGACCAAACCACTGAGCCAATGTTCCTGGGAACAAGATAATGCTTGATGCAAAAATCGCTGGAATAACACCTGCCATGTTAATTTTAAGAGGCAGATGCGAGCTTTGTGCAGCAAATACTTTACGACCTTGTTGACGCTTCGCGTAGTTAACGACGATTCGGCGTTGACCACGTTCCATGAAAACAACGAAGTAAATGACTGCAAAAGCTAATACCGCGATTAGCAACAGAAGAAGTACATGCAATTCACCTTGACGCGCTTGCTCGATTGTTTGACCGATTGCAGAAGGCAATCCAGCAACAATACCTGCAAAAATCAGTATCGAAATACCGTTACCAATTCCTCGCTCTGTAATTTGTTCACCTAACCACATTAAGAACATGGTACCGGTTACTAAACTTACGGTAGCAATTAGCGTAAACATGGTTTGGTTGATAACAACCAGATTGTCGACCATGTTTGGTAGGCCAGTTGCAATACCTATAGCTTGGAAGGTTGCAAGTACAAGCGTGCCGTAGCGTGTGTATTGGCTGATCTTACGACGGCCTGCTTCACCCTCTTTTTTGAGTTCAGCTAACGCTGGATGAACTACAGTTAGCAATTGGACAACAATAGATGCCGAAATATACGGCATGATGCCCAATGCTAATATAGATGCACGCTCAAGAGCACCACCGGAGAACATGTTAAACATTTCAACGATGGTACCTTTTTGCTGTTCGAACAAATCGGCAAGTACAGCAGCGTCAATACCAGGAATCGGCACAAAGGAGCCGGCTCGGAATACTAAAAGTGCACCAATTACGAATAACAAGCGCGACTTTAGTTCACTTAAGCCGCTCTGAGCACTACGAAAATCTTGTCCTGGTTTCTTAGCCATCTGTACCTCGTTCCTCGAGATTATTCCTCGATTTTACCGCCTGCAGCTTCGATTGCAGCTTTAGCGCCTTTAGTCACACGTAGACCTTTCACAGTCACTGCTTTGTTGATTTCACCAGAAAGAACAACTTTTACAAATTCGATGTTCTTAGTGATGATGTTAGCAGCTTTAAGACTGTTTAGATCAACTACGTCACCAGAAACTTTCGCTAGCTCAGCTAGACGAACTTCAGCAGACACTAGGCTCTTACGAGAAGTGAAACCGAATTTTGGTAGACGTTGTTTCAGAGGCATCTGACCGCCTTCGAAACCTGGACGAACACTGCCGCCAGAACGTGATTTTTGACCTTTGTGACCACGGCCACCAGTTTTACCTAGGCCTGAACCGATACCACGACCTACTCGCTTCGCAGAAGTTTTCGCGCCAGCAGCCGGTGCTAGAGTATTCAAACGCATTCTGATTACTCCTCAACTTTAACCATGTAGTAAACCTTGTTGATCATACCGCGAATACACGGAGTATCTTCAAGTTCTACTGTGTGGTTGATTTTACGAAGACCTAGACCGCGCAAAGTAGCTTTGTGCTTTGGCAGACGACCAATTGAGCTTTTAGTTTGAGTTACTTTAATAGTTGCCATGGTGTTCTTACTCCGAAATAGATTCAACAGTTAGACCACGTTTAGCAGCAACCATTTCTGGTGACTTCATGCTACCTAGTGCATCGATCGTTGCACGAACGATGTTGATAGGGTTCGTAGAACCGTACGCTTTAGATAGTACGTTGTGTACACCAGCAACTTCTAGTACTGCACGCATCGCACCACCTGCGATAACACCAGTACCTTCTGCAGCAGGCTGCATGTAAACTTTAGAGCCCGAATGGCGACCTTTCACTGGGTGGTGAAGAGTGCCTTCGTTTAGAGCGATCGTAGTCATGTTACGACGCGCTTTTTCCATTGCTTTTTGAATCGCTGCAGGTACTTCACGAGCTTTGCCGTAACCGAAACCTACACGACCATTACCGTCACCAACTACTGTTAGTGCAGTGAAGCTCATGATTCGACCGCCTTTAACCGTCTTAGATACGCGGTTAACTGCGATTAGCTTTTCTTGCAAATCATTCGCTTGAACTTGTTGTTCTTTAGCCATCTTCCAACCCTACCTTAGAATTTCAGACCAGCTTCGCGAGCAGATTCTGCTAGCGCCGCTACTCGACCGTGGTATTGGAAACCAGAACGATCAAATGCAACTGCAGTTACACCCTTCTCAAGAGCGCGCTCAGCAATAGCTTTACCCACTGCTTTAGCTGCATCAACGTTACCAGTGTATTTCACTTGCTCACGGATCGCTTTTTCTACAGTAGAAGCTGCTGCGATAACCTCAGAGCCGTTAGCCGCGATAACCTGTGCGTACACGTGACGAGGAGTACGGTGTACAACTAGGCGAGTCGCACCCAGTTCTGCAATCTTACGACGTGCACGTGTAGCACGACGGATGCGAGATGCTTTCTTATCCATAGTGTTACCTTACTTCTTCTTAGCTTCTTTAGTACGCACATTTTCATCTGCGTAACGAACACCTTTGCCTTTGTATGGCTCAGGCTCACGGTAAGAACGAATGTCAGCCGCAACTTGACCAACTAGTTGCTTGTCAGCACCAGTGATCACGATTTCAGTTTGGCTTGGACATTCAGCTTTAATACCCGCTGGCAACTCGTGCTCAACTGGGTGTGAGAAGCCTAGTGTTAGACCTACAGCGTTGCCTTTGATAGCAGCACGGTAACCTACACCTTTAAGAGTTAGCTTCTTAGTAAAGCCTTCAGTAACACCAACAACCATGTTGTTAACTAGAGCGCGAGCAGTACCTGCTTGAGCCCATGCGTTAGCAACACCTTCTTTAGGACCGAAAGTCAGGTTATTTTCTTCCTGAGCGATTACAACTGCATCGTTAAGAACGCGAGTTAGTTCGCCTTTCGCACCTTTTACAGTGATTTCTTGGCCGTTTAGTTTCACCTCTACGCCAGCTGGAATAGCGACAGGTGCTTTTGCAACACGAGACATAGTCTACTCCTTATTAAGCTACGTAAGCGATGATTTCACCACCAAGACCTGCTTTACGTGCAGCGCGGTCTGACATAAGACCCTTGGAAGTTGAAACGATAGCAATACCAAGACCACCCATTACAGAAGGAAGTTCATCTTTCTTCTTGTAAACACGTAGACCTGGACGAGAAACACGTTTAAGTTGCTCGATTACTGGTTTAGCTTGGAAGTACTTAAGTGTAACTTCTAGCTCAGGTTTTGCTTCGCCTTCAACAGCGAAGTCAACGATGTAACCTTCAGCTTTTAGTAGTGCAGCAATTGCAACTTTAAGCTTTGAAGAAGGCATTTTTACAGCAACTTTGTTTGCTGCCTGACCGTTACGAACGCGGGTCAGCATATCCGAAATCGGATCTTGCATGCTCATATGATTTACTCCAAATGATTAAGTGGCAATTACCAGCTAGCCTTACGAAGACCCGGAATCTCGCCTTTCATGCAAGCTTCACGAACCTTAATACGGCTTAGACCGAACTTACGTAGGTAACCGTGTGGACGACCAGTTTGGTTGCAACGGTTGCGCTGACGTGATGCACTTGAATCACGTGGAAGAGATTGCAGTGTAAGAACCGCGTTCCAACGATCTTCTTCAGATGCGTTTACATCGCTGATGATAGCTTTTAGCGCTGCACGCTTTTCAGCGAACTTAGCTACTAGCTGTGCACGTTTAGCTTCACGTGCTTTCATTGATTGTTTAGCCATAACAGTAACCCTTCACCTTACTTACGGAATGGGAAGTTAAAGGCAGCCAGCAGAGCACGGCCTTCCTCATCAGTACCAGCAGACGTCGTAATAGTGATGTCTAAACCGCGTACACGATCAACTTTATCAAAGTCGATTTCCGGGAAGATGATTTGCTCGCGAACGCCCATGCTGTAGTTACCGCGACCGTCAAAAGACTTAGCGCTAACACCACGGAAGTCACGTACACGTGGAAGAGCGATGTTAATTAAACGCTCAAGAAAATCCCACATACGTTCGCCACGCAAGGTTACTTTACAACCGATAGGGTAGCCTTCACGGATTTTGAAACCTGCAACAGATTTGCGCGCTTTTGTGATAAGTGGCTTTTGACCAGAGATCGTTGCCATATCAGACGCTGCATTTTCTAGCAGTTTCTTATCGTTGATTGCTTCACCAACACCCATGTTTAGGGTGATTTTCTCGATTCTAGGGACTTGCATGACGCTTGTGTAACCGAACTGTTTGGTCAGTTCAGCGACTACAGACGACTTGTAGTAATCATGCAGTTTCGCCATAGTAGAACTCCAAATTACTTCTATTAGTTAGAAACGGTTTCGCCGTTAGACTTGAAGAAACGAACTTTTTTGCCGTCTTCAAAACGGAAACCGATACGGTCAGCTTTACCAGTAGCTGCGTTGAAAATCGCCACGTTAGAAACGTCGATTGCTGCTTCTTGCTCTACGATACCGCCTTGGATACCCATAGCTGGAACAGGTTTCTGATGCTTCTTAACTAGGTTGATACCTTCAACGATAACTTTACCAGTTGCTAGAACCTTAGTTACTTTACCTTTCTTGCCTTTGTCTTTACCAGCAAGAACGATTACTTCGTCATTACGACGGATTTTAGCTGCCATTTCTACGTGCTCCTTACAGAACTTCTGGAGCCAGTGAAACGATCTTCATGAACTTATCGCCACGAAGTTCGCGTGTCACAGGACCAAAGATACGTGTACCGATTGGTTGCTCAGTATTGTCGTTTAGCAATACGCAAGCATTTCGGTCGAAGCGAATGACAGAACCGTCAGGACGACGTACGCCTTTACGGGTGCGCACTACCACCGCCTTCAGAACATCACCTTTTTTAACTTTACCGCGAGGGATTGCTTCCTTCACAGTAACTTTGATGACGTCACCGATATGTGCATAACGGCGGTGAGAGCCACCCAGAACCTTAATACACATTACGCTGCGTGCGCCTGAGTTATCAGCTGCGTCCAGCATACTTTGCATTTGGATCATGTTAGTGCTCCGCTAAATATTAATAACTAGACCCATCACGGGTCGGGCTGCCTCTTTAAAAGGGACGCGAATTGTACCACCCTTTTTTGTGATTGGGTAGTCAAAAAATAAACGGCTCCAAAAATATTTTGGAGCCGCTTTAGTTTCATAGAATTAACGAGATTAAATCTTCGCCTTTTCTAGAACTTTTACCAAAGTCCAAGACTTAGTCTTAGACAGTGGACGACACTCTGCGATTTCAACTGTGTCGCCTAGGCCACACTCGTTGTTCTCGTCATGTGCGTGTACTTTAGTCGTACGTTTTACGTATTTACCGTAGATTGGGTGTTTTACGAAACGTTCGATAGCAACAGTGATAGACTTGTCCATCTTATCGCTAACAACACGACCTTGTTGAGTACGTTTTACTTCGCTCATTATGCGCCTGCCTTCTCAGTCAAAACAGTTTTCACACGTGCGATATCACGGCGTACAGCTTTCAGAGTATGAGTTTGCTGTAGTTGACCAGTCGCAGCTTGCATGCGCAAGTTGAACTGTTCACGTAGCAAATTCATTAGCTCAGCGTTAAGCTCTTCAACGCTTTTCTCGCGTAGATCTTGTGCTTTCATCACATCACCTGCTTAGTTACAAATGTAGTTTTGAAAGGCAGTTTACGTGCCGCAAGACGGAACGCTTCACGTGCCAATTCTTCAGGTACACCACCCATTTCGTACATAACCTTACCAGGTTGGATTTGGGCTACCCAGTACTCAACGTTACCTTTACCCTTACCTTGACGAACTTCAAGTGGTTTTTCTGTGATTGGTTTGTCTGGGAACACACGGATCCAGATTTTACCTTGACGCTTAACGTGACGTGTCATTGCACGACGTGCCGCTTCGATTTGACGAGCAGTTAGACGACCACGGCCAACAGCTTTAAGACCGAATTCGCCGAAGCTTACATCAGTACCTTTAGCTAGACCACGGTTACGACCAGTCTGAACCTTACGGAACTTAGTACGTTTAGGTTGTAGCATCTGTCGACTCCTTACTTACGGCCTTTACGCTGCTTCTTAGGCTTGTCGCCTTTAGGCTCTACAGCGTTAGCTGCTGGCATACCACCTAGGATTTCACCTTTGAAGATCCAAGTTTTAATGCCGATCACACCGTATTGAGTGTGAGCCGAAGAAGTTGCGTAATCAATGTCAGCACGTAGAGTGTGTAGAGGCACACGGCCTTCACGGTACCACTCTGAACGTGCGATTTCAGCGCCGCCTAGACGACCGCTTACTTCCACTTTGATACCTTTAGCGCCTAGGCGCATTGCGTTTTGTACTGCGCGCTTCATAGCACGACGGAACATAACACGACGCTCTAGCTGAGACGCGATGCTGTCACCAACAAGTTGCGCATCTAGTTCAGGCTTACGTACTTCAGCGATGTTAATTTGCGCTGGTACACCTGCAATTTTAGCTACAGCTGCGCGTAGCTTCTCAACGTCTTCACCTTTCTTACCGATAACAACGCCTGGACGAGCAGTGTGAATAGTCACACGGATGCTCTTAGCAGGACGCTCGATAACGATACGTGATAGAGACGCTTTTTTCAGTTCACTTGTAAGGAACTGACGTACCTTGAAGTCGCCGTCTAGGTTGTCAGCGAAATCTTTGGTGTTAGCAAACCATGTAGCATTCCAAGGCTTAACGATGCCTAGACGAATACCATTTGGATGTACTTTTTGACCCATTGCTTACTCTCCTAGTCTCTAGCGATCTGCTACAACAACAGTGATGTGGCTTGAACGCTTCAAGATACGATCCGCACGACCTTTAGCACGAGGCATAATACGCTTCATGGTTGGGCCTTCATCTACAAAGATTTTTGCGACATTCAGATCGTCAATATCTGCACCTTCGTTGTGCTCCGCGTTAGCGATAGCAGACTCTAGAACTTTCTTAACTAGTGCAGCAGCTTTTTTGTTGCTGAACGTTAGGATTTCTAGAGCTTGGTCAACAGATTTACCACGGATTAGATCCGCAACTAAGCGAGCTTTCTGAGGCGAAATGCGAGCAAAGTTATGTTTAGCAATTGCTTCCATTATTTACTCCTTAGCGCTTCTTAGCTTTCTTATCCGCAGCGTGACCGCGGTAAGTACGTGTTGGTGCGAATTCACCCAGTTTGTGACCGATCATTTCATCAGTTACAAATACTGGTACGTGCTGACGACCATTATGGACAGCGATGGTCAAACCGATCATCGTAGGGATGATCATTGAACGACGGGACCAAGTCTTAATAGGCTTTTTGTCTCCGCTTTCCACCGCTTTCTCTACCTTCTTCAGCAAGTGTAGGTCAATAAAAGGACCTTTCTTGAGAGAACGTGGCATGGCGATTCCTCTTTATATAGATTACTTGTTACGACGACGTACGATGTACTTGTCAGTGCGTTTGTTCTTACGAGTCTTGAAGCCTTTAGTAGGCATACCCCAAGGAGATACTGGGTGACGACCACCAGAAGTACGGCCTTCACCACCACCGTGTGGGTGGTCAATCGGGTTCATTACAACACCACGAACCGTTGGACGGATACCGCGATGACGTGATGCACCTGCTTTACCAAGTTCACGTAGCATGTGCTCAGAGTTACCAACTTCACCGATTGTTGCACGGCCTTCAGAAAGAACTTTGCGCATCTCGCCAGAACGTAGACGGATAGTTACGTACGCACCGTCGCGAGCAACGATTTGAGCGTAAGCACCAGCCGAACGAGCTAGCTGACCACCTTTACCAGGCTTAAGTTCAACGTTATGTACTGTTGAACCTACTGGGATATTACGCATTGGTAGAGTGTTACCAGCTTTGATTGGTGCATCAACACCAGACTGAATAACATCACCAGCTACAACACCTTTAGGTGCTAGGATGTAGCGACGCTCACCGTCTTTGTAAAGAACTAGAGCAATGTTTGCGCTACGGTTTGGATCGTATTCAAGACGCTCAACTGTCGCTGGAATACCATCTTTAGTACGTTTGAAGTCAACTACACGGTAGTGGTGCTTGTGACCACCGCCGATGTGACGTACTGTGATACGACCCTTGTTGTTACGACCACCGTTCTTAGAGTTTTTCTCTAGAAGAGGTGCGTATGGCTTGCCCTTGTGTAGGTCAGCGTTAACAACTTTAACAACGTGACGACGACCAGGGGAAGTCGGCTTACATTTAACAATAGCCATTTTTAACTACTCCTGTTATTCCGCGCCGCCAACGAAGTCAAGATCTTGACCTTCTTTCAAAGTAACGTACGCTTTCTTAACGTCGCTGCGGCGACCTTGGCGTAGACCTTGACGTTTGGTCTTACCCTTAGTGATAAGAGTATTTACAGACTTAACTTCAACTTCAAATAGCTTTTCTACAGCTGCTTTGATCTCTTTTTTAGTCGCATCTTTCGCTACTTTGAAAACGATAGTGTTCGCTTTCTCAGCTGCCATAGTTGCTTTTTCAGAGATGTGCGGTGCACGTAGAACTTTTAGGATACGCTCTTCAGTGATCATGCTAGCATTTCCTCTACTTGCTTAACTGCTTCTGCAGTCATTACAACTTTGTCAAACGCGATTAGAGATACTGGATCGATACCAGCAACATCACGTGCGTCAACTTTGTATAGGTTACGAGCAGCTAGGAATAGATTCTCATCTACTTCGCTAGTCACGATTAGAGCGTCAGTTAGCTCAAGCTCTTTAAGCTTAGCAACTAGCTCTTTAGTCTTTGGTGCTTCAACTGAGAAGTTATCAACAACGATTAGACGCTCTTGACGAACAAGCTCAGAAAGAATGCTCTTCATAGCACCACGGTACATTTTTTTGTTTACTTTTTGGCTGTGATCTTGTGGTTTCGCAGCAAAAGTAACACCACCTGTACGCCAGATTGGGCTACGGATTGTACCAGCACGCGCACGGCCAGTACCTTTTTGACGCCATGGCTTAGCGCCACCGCCAGAAACTTCTGAACGTGTTTTTTGAGCACGAGTACCTTGACGAGCACCTGCTGCGTACGCAACAACTACTTGGTGTACAAGAGCTTCGTTAAACTCACGTCCGAAAGTAGTTTCGGAAACAGTTAGTGCATCGGCACCTTTAACCATTAGTTCCATTACTTACTCCTGAGACGTTATGCTTTAACAGCTGGTTTAACGATCACGTTGCCGCCAGTTGCGCCTGGGACTGCACCTTTAATAAGAAGCAGGTTGCGCTCAGCGTCAACACGTACGATCTCTAGGTTTTGAGTCGTTACACGCTCAGCACCCATGTGACCTGCCATTTTCTTGCCTTTAAATACGCGACCTGGAGTCTGACATTGACCGATAGAACCAGGAGCACGGTGAGACAATGAGTTACCGTGAGTCATATCTTGAGTACGGAAGTTCCAACGCTTAACAGCGCCTTGGAAACCTTTACCCTTAGATGTACCAGTAACGTCTACTTTCTTAGTTTCGTTGAATAGTTCAACAGTTAGTTCTGAACCAACTTCGAACTCTTCGCCGTTTTCTAAACGGAATTCCCAAAGACCGCGACCAGCTTCAACGCCAGCTTTAGCAAAGTGACCTGCTTCAGCTTTGTTTACGCGGTTAGCTTTCTTAGAACCAGCTGTAACCTGGATTGCTGCGTAGCCGTCAGTTTCAAGAGTTTTCACTTGAGAAACACGGTTAGCTTCAACCTCAACAACAGTTACTGGGATAGAAACGCCTTCTTCAGTAAATACGCGGGTCATGCCCACTTTACGACCGATTAGACCAATCATACTTCTAATCTCCCTTAACCTAGGCTAATTTGAACGTCAACGCCCGCAGCAAGGTCTAGACGCATTAGAGCATCAACAGTCTTGTCTGTTGGCTCAACGATGTCGATTAGACGCTTGTGAGTACGGATTTCGTACTGGTCACGTGCTTTCTTGTTAACGTGTGGAGAGATAAGAACTGTGAAACGCTCTTTACGAGTTGGCAGTGGGATTGGACCACGAACCTGTGCGCCAGTGCGCTTAGCTGTTTCAACGATTTCCGCTGTAGAAGCATCGATTAGTTTGTAATCGAAAGCTTTTAGGCGGATACGGATACGTTGGTTCTGCATGAGACAGAGCTCCAAATTTAATAAATTACACAAACAATATCGCCACTCAAACTCGTCAAGACGAGAGAATGCCGATTGATTTATGTGAAACCGTAGCATCCAAGATTAGGACGCATTGTCAGTTAATTTTCGATTAACTATCCCTATATGCCAAAGTCACCTTTGAGGATAGTTTTTCCGAAGAAAAGATAGCTAATTGTATTAACCGCGAACATAAGCTGAGTATACATTACCTCGCAAATCCTTAGATTTGCTCGCTCCTCACTGCTCATTGGTTCACAACTGGCTTAACCAGTGCGCTGCATTATACAGATCACACTTTAGGTTGCAAGCGCTGAGTGAAAAATAATCGGGAATATTCCAAACCCTATACATCCCTCTTCGCTTGGTAGCCATTAAACAAAAAGGACGCCGAAGCGTCCTTTTCTAAACTGTAATCGTAATAGCGGCTGCTATTATTTCTTACCGCTTGATAGTGCACCGAAACGCTTGTTGAAGCGATCAACACGGCCGCCTGTATCAACGATACGTTGCTTACCAGTGTAGAATGGGTGACACTTGTCACATACGTCTAGGTGGATAGACTCTTTACCTAGAGTAGAGTTGAACTCAAAAGAGTTGCCGCAAGAACAAGTCGCTTTTACTGCTTTGTATTCTGGGTGGATACCAGCTTTCATGGGATAACCTCAATAGTAGGCCGTGTCGCTATACGAATCTAAGCCGCACACCACACGCAATTAATAATAAAATGGGATACCGCATCAACTAATTGCCGAAGCCATATCTCAAGGCGCGATATAGTAAAGAATCACATTGCTCGGATCAACACATTTGGCAACTTTTTCGCCACTTTTTTAGCCAGACTAATCATAGAGGCACGATTCACGCTGAATCACATAGCTTTACTCGAATTTCCATACCGATTTTAATAGACTCTCATTTCCTTTCCCTCTTTTTAATAGCTAAGAATTTATGCGTCCAACCATTGCTAGAGTGGCATTACCCGTTCCGCTCGACAAACAATTTGATTACGCCATTCCGGGGCACCTGTTTCCGATCATTGGTGGACGCGTTTCCGTACCTTTTGGACGCCAAACCTTAGTCGGCATCGTCACCGCAATGGTGAACGACTCCGACTTTCCTAAAGATCAACTTAAGCCAATCAAAGCGGTATTAGACTCCCAACCGATATGGCCAGAGACGCTTTATTCTCTGCTAAATTGGTGCAGCCAGTTCTATCAGTACCCTCTAGGTGACACTCTACACAATGCAATGCCTGCCGCGCTGAGGAAAGGCAAACCGGCCGACTTTGCAACGCTACAAGAATGGCAACTGACAGAAGCAGGAAGAAATAAGCTCATGCAAGGGCTTGGACGTGCGATAAAACAACAGCGTGCACTCCAAATGATGATCAACGGCCCAATCTCGCATCAAGAGCTCTTGGATCAAGAAGTAAACTCGACCATCTTAAAAAATCTCGAAGAAAAAGGTTGGGTCGAGCGCATCGAGAAAAAGCCGACCATTACGAAATGGAGTCAAAATGTAGAGTGTGCGGTAGAGAAACCAAAGCTTAACCATGAACAAGCACTCGCGATTGCCAGCGTAAATAGCCAAACGGGCTTTGCTTGCTATTTATTAGAAGGGGTCACGGGATCCGGTAAAACCGAAGTTTACTTAAACCTTATCAAGCCCGTTCTAGAGCAAGGGAAACAAGCATTAGTTTTAGTACCTGAGATCGGTCTAACGCCCCAAACCATCAACCGCTTTAAACATCGATTTAATGTCCCAGTAGATGTGATTCATTCCGGTTTGAATGAAACAGAGCGTTTGAACGCCTGGTTATCGGCTCGCGATAAAGCCGCGGGGATCATCATTGGTACGCGCTCAGCCCTACTGACACCTTTTGCTGATTTGGGGATTATTATCGTTGATGAAGAGCATGACTCCTCTTATAAGCAACAAGACAGCTTGCGTTACCACGCTCGTGATGTTGCTGTCATGCGCGCCCATAAAGAGCAAGTGCCGATTGTCCTTGGCTCAGCGACGCCAGCGTTAGAAACCCTACATAATGCGCTGTCTGGTAAATATCACCATTTAACACTCACCCAACGAGCTGGCTCTGCCGTGCCAACCACCAATAAAGTGTTAGATGTAAAAGGTCAGTATTTAGAAAGTGGCTTATCCGCCCAACTGATTGCCGAAATGCGCAAACACTTAAAAATGGGCAATCAGGTTATGTTGTTTCTTAACCGCCGAGGTTTCTCGCCCGCTTTGATGTGCCATGAATGTGGTTGGATTGCAGAATGTAAACGCTGTGATGCGTACTATACGTTCCACCATTACAGCAACGAAATACGCTGCCATCACTGCGGCTCACAACAACCTGTCATTCATCAGTGTCAGGGATGTGGTTCAACTCAACTGGTTACCGTCGGCGTAGGAACGGAACAGCTCGAACAACAATTGGCTCAGTTGTTTCCAGAATACAACGCCATTCGCATCGACAGAGATAGCACACGTCGCAAAGGTAGCTTGGAAGATGCCCTTGAGTCGATTCGTAAAGGTGAATACCAAATACTGATAGGCACTCAAATGCTGGCTAAGGGGCACCACTTTCCAAATGTAACGCTCGTAGCTCTTTTGGATGTTGATGGCTCTTTGTATAGTAGTGACTTCCGCGCTTCGGAGCGATTAGCTCAGCTGTTTATTCAGGTCGCAGGTCGTGCTGGCCGAGCAAGTAAACCTGGCGAAGTGATCCTGCAAACTCACCATCCTGAGCACAGCTTGCTGCAAGCCCTACTTCAAAAAGACTATCGTCACTTTGCTATGACAGCTCTGGAAGAACGTAAGCTCGCCCAGCTTCCGCCTTATAGTTTCTTGACTCTGTTTAAAGCAGAAGCAAACCAAAGTGAAGTGGTTGAAGACTTCTTACGTCAGGTTCGCTTTACCTTAGAATCGCATCCTTTATTTGACGACACTTGCATGGTGCTGGGTCCAACACCATCACCTCTCGCCAAACGTGCAGGCAAATACCGCTGGCAGCTGTTACTTCAAACCCAGCATCGTTCATTGATGCAAAAGTTATTAACCAGTGCCAAACCTGCTATTGAGTTGTTGCCAAATGCCAAGAAAGTTCGCTGGAATTTAGACATAGAGCCACAAGATCTCAGCTAGCAAACGTTTAACTATGTAATGAATTACCATTTAATGTGACGAGCATCACAACGGGATTGCAATTTTTGTTAAACAGACCGTAACTTTCACTTTAGAAATGAATAGACTATCCAAATTAGAAAAGTCTAAAGTGACTTGTTCGCACAGGCTTAGATTAAAACAATGACTATTCCCACAAATTGATGTCGCAGTGAAGAATCCATTTTTCCACTTGTTAACACGAACTGAGCGAAGAGCAAACGCTGCTCTAACTCAGCGTGATTACTATGATTTCAAACCGGAATAACGTCATCTTGGCAAAAAAATAAACGAGAGGTTAAAAACTATGGCGACAATGAAGGATGTTGCCCAGCTTGCGGGAGTGTCTACGGCTACGGTATCTCGAGCATTAATGAACCCAGAGAAGGTCTCTTCTTCAACGAGAAAAAGAGTAGAAGATGCCGTACTTGAAGCGGGTTATTCTCCAAACTCATTAGCGCGTAACTTACGTAGAAACGAATCAAAAACCATTGTCACTATCGTTCCCGACATCTGTGATCCTTATTTTTCTGAAATTATTCGCGGCATTGAAGATGCTGCCATGGAACATGGCTATCTAGTCCTGCTGGGCGATAGCGGACAACAGAAGAAACGCGAAAGTTCTTTCGTTAACCTCGTATTTACTAAGCAGGCGGATGGAATGCTACTGCTTGGCACAGATCTACCGTTCGATGTCAGTAAGCCAGAACAAAAGAACTTACCTCCGATGGTAATGGCGTGTGAATTTGCGCCAGAGTTAGAACTTCCAACAGTACATATTGATAACCTGACCTCAGCATTTGAAGCGGTGAATTACCTAACCCAACTAGGTCATAAACGCATCGCGCAAATCTCGGGTCCAGATACGGCAATATTGTGTCAGTTCCGCCAGCAAGGTTATCAACAAGCCTTGCGCCGTGCAGGCATCAATAAAGACCCTCAATATAGTGTCATTACTGAGTTCTCTTTTGATGGCGGAGCAAAAGCCGTTCGTAAACTGCTCGAATTACCTGAGCCACCAACAGCTATTTTCTGTCACTGTGACACAATGGCCATCGGCGCAATTCAAGAAGCGAAAAAGCTTGGCTTACGAGTACCGCAAGATCTCTCCGTTGTGGGCTTTGATGACATTAACTTCGCTCAGTACTGCGATCCACCGTTGACCACCATCTCTCAGCCTCGCTATGAGATTGGTCGACAAGCGATGCTAATGATGCTTGAGATGTTAAAAGGACACGACGTGCATTCAGGCTCGCGCCTACTTGAAACTAACCTCGTCATTCGCGGAAGTGCAGCGCCACCACAGCGCCCTTAACCTAAAGATTAGGTATTCATACCCAAAGCGGTGCTAAGGCGCCGCTTTTTATTTGCCCCTCCTGCTTTTTGTGTATCCCCGAATAAATATAAGCAAGAACGGAAACACACTCCTACACTCGGGCGTTGTCGCGCTTTAGCTATCAAGATTCTATCAATAGGGTGTTTTCTCAACTCGTTCTGGATTAACATATTTGCAAGAATCCTTGATGACCAGAAATAACCGTGGCAAATAGAGATTATGTAAGACGGGGGCGAGGCGCCCCAAAAAAGTCGACAAAAAAACAGCCGCCGAGAAGAAAAAAACCTTGGCGTAGTGGCCTGCTCGCTATCTTGCTCGTGGGTGGTTTTGGCTATGGTCTTTACCTTTTGAGTAGCGACCCAGAACCCAAACAACCTGTCGTGAAGCAGCCAACAACCACTGTAAGCAAACCAAAGCCGAAAAAAGACTTGCCGCCACCACCAGAAGAAAAGTGGGAATATGTTGAGTCACTACCGAAACGTGAAGTTGAAGTTGTGGCCAAAGAAATTGAAGTTTCTAAAATTCCTTACATCATGCAGTGTGGCGCGTACAAAACCCAGGCACAAGCGGAAGAGCGCAAGCTTGCAATCGCGTTCCAAGGGATGTCGAGCAAGATTCGTAAGAAAGAAGGCAGTTCATGGTATCGCGTGGTGCTAGGTCCGTATAAGTTCAAACGTGATGCAGAACGTGACCGTCATAAACTGCAACGCGCGAAAATCGAGCCATGTGCGATTTGGAAAGAAAATCTTTAAACTCAGGCCCTAGGAGCTAAGATCCTAGGGCCTTTCTTTTTGCCCCCTTGAATCCCTATTTCCCCTCCCCCATATACTGAATTAAATCCAAAGAGAAATAATCAAGAGGTCGACTGTGACTACCATTGTATCTGTACGTCGAAATAATAAAGTCGTCATCGCGGGTGATGGCCAAGTATCTCTAGGCAATACCGTAATGAAAGGTAATGCGCGCAAAGTTCGCCGCCTATACAACAACCAAGTACTAGCGGGCTTTGCTGGCGGCACTGCAGATGCCTTCACCCTTTTTGAGCGCTTCGAAAGCAAGCTGCAAATGCACCAAGGCCACCTAACTAAGGCTGCGGTTGAGCTAGCCAAAGACTGGCGTAGCGATCGTGCTCTGCGCAAGCTCGAAGCCTTGCTTGCCGTTGCCGACGAAACCGCATCGTTAATCATTACCGGTAATGGTGATGTCGTACAGCCAGAACACGACCTGATTGCGATTGGCTCTGGTGGTGCTTACGCACAAGCAGCCGCAACCGCCCTACTAGAAAACACAGATCTAGATGCTCGTGAGATCGCGGAAAAAGCTCTCAATATCGCGGGTGATATTTGTGTCTTCACCAACCACCACCACACAGTAGAAGAGCTAGACTCAACGGTAGAGCCTGAAAAACCAACCGCGTAATCGTAACGAAGTAAGGAAAGAATATGTCTGAAATGACGCCTCGCGAAATCGTTCATGAATTGAACCGCCACATTATCGGTCAAGAAAAAGCCAAGCGTTCGGTTGCGATTGCACTTCGTAACCGCTGGCGCCGTATGCAGCTTGAAGAAAGTTTGCGTGCCGAAGTGACGCCAAAAAACATTTTGATGATTGGTCCTACGGGTGTTGGTAAGACTGAAATAGCACGCCGCCTAGCAAAACTGGCAAATGCACCATTCATCAAAGTTGAAGCGACAAAATTCACAGAAGTGGGTTACGTTGGTAAAGAAGTTGAAACCATCATCCGTGACCTGACTGATGTCGCGGTAAAAATGACGCATCAACAAGCGATGGAAAAAGTAAAATTCCGCGCTGAAGAGCAAGCGGAAGAACGCATTCTTGATGCGCTACTGCCACCAGCACGTGATAGCTGGGGTCAAGCAGAGCAAACGGAAGAGTCTTCTCACACTCGCCAGATTTTCCGTAAAAAACTGCGTGAAGGCCAACTAGACGATAAAGAAATTGAAATCGACGTAGCCGCACCACAAATGGGCGTAGAGATCATGGCGCCCCCTGGTATGGAAGAGATGACAAATCAGCTGCAAGGCATGTTCCAAAACCTAGCTGGCGATACTAAGAAAAAGCGTAAGCTGAAAATCAAAGACGCGATGAAAGCGCTAGCGGAAGAAGAAGCAGCGAAATTGGTTAACCAAGAAGAGCTAAAAGAAGCAGCGATTTTCAACGTTGAAAACAACGGCATCGTATTTATCGATGAGATTGACAAGATCTGTAAACGCGGTGAGAGCTCAGGCCCAGACGTTTCACGCGAAGGTGTTCAGCGCGACCTGCTTCCATTGATTGAAGGCAGCACAGTATCAACCAAGCACGGCATGGTAAAAACAGACCACATTCTGTTTGTTGCATCTGGTGCATTCCAAGTGGCAAAACCATCTGACTTGATCCCAGAATTGCAAGGTCGTCTACCAATTCGCGTTGAGCTAGAAGCACTAAGCAGCAACGACTTCAAACGCATTCTGACAGAGCCAAAAGCCTCTCTAACAGAGCAGTACGTTGCGTTGATGAAAACGGAAGATGTGGACATCGAGTTCACAGAAGATGGCATCACGCAAATCGCGGAAGCGGCATGGACGGTCAACGAAAGCACAGAAAACATCGGTGCTCGTCGCTTGCATACCGTTATGGAGCGCTTAATGGATGAAATCTCTTACGATGCAGCAGAACAATCTGGCGCGAAGTTTGTTATCGATGCCGCTTATGTGAAAGAGCGCCTAGGCGACACGATTGAAGATGAAGATCTAAGCCGCTTTATTCTTTAATCGCAATCTATTTTACCAAAGCCCAGAACCTTGTTTCTGGGCTTTTTGTTTAGAATGACGATTACTGTGACAACACCTAAATCAATAGTTCTGGCCATTCTAGCGAGCTCAGGCGAGGCTAAGAATCTGGTAACAGCACACCCTATTCTTTCCCACTAACCTTAACCACCACAATCGGATGATAGATTCTGAATCACACTCGTTCCTCGTTGTTCAGAATGACGGTCACTTAAACAACATCTAAATCAAAAGATCTGGTCATTCTAGCGAGCTCAAGCGAGACTAAGAATCTGCTAACAGCAGACGCTTACTCTTCATCTCTCACCTTAACCACCGCACAACCAGACGATAGATTCTGAATCACACTCGTTCCTCGTTGTTCAGAATGGCGGTGACTTTGACAACATCTAAATCAAAAGATCTCGTCATTCTAGCGAGCTCAAGCGAGACTAAGAATCTAATAGCAGCGTTCTCCGTACCCTCCACTTTCCAAAAAGAGGGCTATTTTATCGCCTCAAATATCGAAACTGCTTTCCTTCTACTTCACCCTTTGACTTTTAGTTGAGTTGTTTTAGGTCAATAGCGTATCTGCCTCTTTGTGCTTATACTGGGCACATTGGTTACTAGCACGAAATTTCCATGAAACAATCTTTACAGATCTGGCTTGAAGCCGCTCGCCCAAAAACACTACCTCTGGCGTTAGTCTCTATCTTAACGGGTAGCGTACTCGCCTACTCGGCGGGTCATTTTTCACTGACAATTGCCATCATGGCTTTCGTAACCGCGACGTTACTGCAAATTCTGTCCAACCTTGCGAACGACTATGGCGATGCCGTTCAAGGTACAGATAACGACAAACGCCTTGGCCCATTACGAGCGATGCAGTCTGGCGCGGTAAGTGCGAAACAAATGAAACAGGCGATTATCTTTAACATCGTTCTGACCGCCATTTCTGGCTTAGTGTTAGTTTTCTATTCACTAAGCTCACTGGAAAGCATTGTGACGTTTATCGGGCTGGGAATTTTAGCCATCCTCGCGGCGATTGCTTACACCATGGGTAGCAAACCATACGGTTACGTGGGGCTTGGCGATATATCAGTGTTCTTGTTTTTTGGTTTACTCGGCGTATCCGGTACCTATTTCTTGCATACTGGTCACGTAGATACCACGCTATTCTTACCTGCTCTAGGCTGCGGTTTACTCGCCGTTGCAGTACTCAACATCAACAATATGCGTGATATCGAGAACGACCGAGAGTGTGGTAAACGCACGGTCGCAGTGCGTTTGGGTCAACGCAAAGCCAAGCAGTACCACTTTGTTTTACTTGGCGGTGCTATTCTTGCCTTTGCGGCTTACTTGTTAATTCAAGACAAACCCGTTTGGATTAGCTTGCCATTTTTACTTAGTATTTATTTCGTGGCCGATCATGGTAAAGCGGTTTGGCATACACAAAAGCCCGCTCAGATAGCACCAATGATGCCAGTCATCGTGAAATGCTCTTTAGTCACCAACGTTTTGTTTGCAACAATTGTGGTAGCTCAAACTCTAGTAAGTTAAAAAAGGATTGTCATTGCATTGACTTAATGCCTAGATATACTCAAAGACAACCAATTTCTGTTTAGAAAGGTACGCTATGGAATACAATACCTCAGCACTCTGTGATATCTACCTCGATCAGGTAGATGTGGTTGAACCAATGTTCAGTAATTTTGGCGGTCGCGCTTCATTTGCCGGGCAAATCACCACCATCAAGTGTTTTGAAGATAATTCGTTGATCCGCGAGACATTAGAGCAAGATGGACTTGGTCGCGTTTTGTTAATTGACGGTGGCGGTTCCCTACGTAAAGCCCTTATCGATGCAGAAATCGCAACTATTGCGGAAGAAAACGAGTGGGAAGGCATTGTCGTTTACGGCTGTGTTCGTGAAGTAGATGAACTTGAAGATATGAACTTAGGCATTCAAGCCCTCGCTTCTATTCCTGTTGGAGCGACCAGCCAGGGTATCGGCGAATTAGATGTACCAGTCAACTTTGGCGGCGTCAGCTTCTTACCTGAAGATTATATTTATGCTGATAGCACTGGGATCATCCTGTCGCCTGAGCCATTGAATATTGATTTAGAGTTGGATGAAGAAGAATAACGAGTCTTAGGTACCTAAGTTATAGGACCTTATCTTGGCTATCAGAATCGAGCTTGTCCTAACGATTTTCAACTTGCCCAAAACACAAACACCCGCTTAACGCGGGTGTTTTTAATTTAGAATGAAGAAGCCGGATTATTCCACTTCGTCCATTTTGCCAAGTAGTGCACGAATGCGCTCTTGCCATTGCGCGTGCTCTTGTTGTGCTTGCTGTGCTTTTTGCTCTAGCTCTTCACGTTGAGAGCGAAGCTCGTTCGCTTCTTCCGCAAGTTTTGCTTTATCTTCTTTCAGCTCTTCGACTTCCATCTGAAGAAGAGTGATTGTGTCAACTGCAGTTTGAATTTTAGATTCTAGTTGTTCTAGTACTTCAAAAGACATCTTGGCCTACCTATGTTATTCCGTTGGGACGATGTGCGAGATTGATGCACACCTAACCTATATAAGGTTCATTCTACTCAGCGTCGCGATGAGAAACACTCACTATATTCGATATTTCGCATCATTCGGTCAAAAAATCGGCGCAATCTCACTAAACGCTGACTTTTCTTATCGCCGAAGCATTTTTGAGCAAGGATTTTGCCTCCCGCCACGCTGAAAATCGCCCTAAGTATTGATCAAATTCAAGTTAGATAAAGTAAAAGCTCCGCAAAAAGGCAAACGTTTACCCTACGTTGTGATAGAATCGCCGCGCAAATTCTTCTTCCCTCTTGCTTACTTGGAGACATCATGAAACGCGATTTAGCAATGGCATTTTCCCGTGTGACTGAAGGTGCAGCTTTGGCTGGTTACAAATGGCTTGGCCGTGGCGATAAAAATGCAGCCGATGGCGCAGCTGTTGAAGTTATGCGCACCCTACTGAACAAAACAGATATCAGTGGTGAAATTGTCATTGGTGAGGGTGAAATCGATGATGCGCCAATGCTATACATTGGTGAGCAAGTGGGTATTGGTGGTGATGAAGTAGATATTGCAGTCGACCCGATTGAAGGGACGCGTATGACGGCAATGGGACAGTCAAACGCACTAGCCGTACTTGCCGCAGGTGAGAAAGGCAGCTTTCTTAAAGCGCCAGATATGTACATGGAAAAACTGGTTGTTGGCCCTGGTGCAAAAGGCGTAATTGATTTAGAAAAGCCGTTAAAAGAGAACCTAGAGAACGTAGCAAAAGCCCTGAACAAACCACTTGATACCTTAGTCGTTATTACCCTTGCGAAGCCTCGCCACGATGACGTTATTGCAGAAATGCAAGCAATGGGCGTACGTGTCTTTGCGGTGCCTGATGGTGACGTGGCTGCCTCTATTCTGACTTGTATGCCAGACAGTGAAGTGGACATGATGTACTGTATTGGCGGCGCGCCAGAAGGGGTCGTATCAGCCGCGGTGATTCGAGCGCTAGACGGTGACATGCACGGTCGTCTACTTCCTCGTCATGAAGTAAAAGGCGATACTGAAGAAAACCGCATTTACGGCGCAGACGAACTAAAACGCTGCGATGAAATGGGCGTAAAAGCGAATGTTGTCCTCAAAATGGAAGACATGGCCCGTAGCGACAATGTGGTATTCTCAGCAACAGGCATTACTAAAGGTGACTTGCTAGAAGGCATCTCTCGCCAAGGCAATATCGCAACCACAGAAACGCTGCTCGTGCGTGGTCGATGCCGTACTATTCGTCGTATTAAGTCGACTCACTACCTAGATCGTAAAGATCCAGAAGTGCGTGATATTATTCTTTAAGCATTTCTCGAGGCTCTCGCTCAATCTGAGTGTGAGCCTTTCTTTCCGCACAGCCGGACAATAGATTCTGAATCACCTCGTTCCTCGTTGTTCAGAATGACGGTGACTTTAATTAGCTCTAAATCAAAAGAGTTCGTCACTCTCGCGAGCTCCAGCGAGACTAAAAAATCCAGTAACAGCAAACTCCTATTCTCCCTCTCACCATAACCCCTACACAGCCGGACGATAGATTCTGAATCACACTCGTTCCTCGTTGTTTAGAATGACGGTGACTTTAATAAGCTCTAAATCAAAAGAGCTCGTCATTCTAGCGAGCTCCAGCGAGACTAAGAATCTAGTAGTAACAAGCTCCTATTCTTTCCTGCTCGCCTTAACCGCTGCACAATCGGACGATAGATTCTGAATCACCTCGTTCCTCGCTGTTCAGAATGACGACGTATATTGGTTCGCATGAACATAGACCCAACAGATCCCCACTCAAACTAAGTCAACACTTTTCTTTACTAACCCTATCGCGCATAATATGTACTGACGTATAAATGGTGGGTATATGAAGACTGTAGATAGGATATTGCAAATCGTTAAGCGTGATGGTTCCGTCACTGCAAAACAACTCTCTTCTGAGCTGGGTATGACAACTATGGGGGCACGTCAGCACCTTCAGAGTTTAGAAGATGATGGCATCCTGTCTATTCATGACGTCAAAGTCAAAGTGGGTCGCCCCGCTCGCCATTGGTCTCTCACTCAAAAAGGTCATGAGCAATTTGCTGACCGTCACGGTGAGTTGACCATTCAATTTATAGAAGCTGTCGAACATATCTTTGGCAAAGATGGACTGGACAAAGTCACATCAGAAAGGGAAAAACTCACATTACAAAGTTATCGTCAGCATCTTGAGCAATGTAACTCTCTGCAAAGCAAACTAGAAACTCTTGTGACACTAAGAGAACAAGAAGGCTATATGGCCGAGCTTGAGCAAGATGAGAACGGATTTATCTTGATCGAAAATCACTGCCCGATTTGTAAAGCCGCAACTCGCTGCCCAAGCTTGTGCCAATCGGAATTGAGCGTCTTTCAGTCTTTGCTTGGACGTGACACCAAAATAGAGCGCACCGAGCATATCATCAGCGGCCAACGACGCTGCGTTTACCGCATCCAACAACTGCAGTAACCACCACAACCAAACATCGACATGCCGCACTTATTCAATCTCAAGCTTAAAAGCTTCTCTTATAAGTGAGACGGCTGAAGAATTCATCCTCTCTCCTCTTTCTAATGGTATAGGCTTTTAGTAACTAAAGGCAATTTCCATAAGGATTTGGAGAACATTGATGTCTACTCTACGTCACTACTCTTCTCAAATGCTTCCGCCATTCGATGAAATGGTTCGAATGGCAGAGCGAGATCCAGAAGCTTTTGAGCAATTTCGTCATGACATGGCAAAAGAGATGATCGAAAGCGCATCAGAAAACATGCAAGAAAGGCTGTGGGCTCAGCAAAGCCACATCGATAGGGTCATCAGCACGTGTAAAAACCCTCACCACACCAATGTGGTATTGATGAACGAATTACAAAAACAGGTCGTGAAGTTCAGAGCGGCGCTACAAGGGGAAACGGCACCGACTCAAAAAGCGGATGTGGTTAGTTTAGAGGCATTTAAAGGTAGGGATGATTTTTACTGATACTCAGTAGATAGATCGAGAAAGTTAGGGTTCGTTTCTCTTACCAAGGCTAACTTCCACTCACGCTTCCACTGCTTGAGCTGCTTTTCTCGGTTTATGGCAGTTGCCATATCTTCGAATAACTCAAAGTAAACGAGCTTATGAACGTTGTATTTCTTGGTAAATCCCTCAACTACTCCGTTTTTATGCTGCCATATTCTTTGAGGCAGCTGACTGGTAACACCAATGTAAAGAACGGCGTTGTTGTTTGACGTTAGGATATAAACGCAAGGTGTCCTATCGATGATTCATTCTCCTTCATGATTCGCTGTTACTTTTCCATTGTAATTCAATCGCTCAGTTCAAACTCGGAGCGCTCTGGGCGTAAATTCTGAATCACACTCGTGCCTCGCTGTTCAGAATGACGGTTAATTTAACTTGCTACTAAATAAGAGAAAGTCGTCATTCTAGCGAGACTCAGCAAGACTAAGAGTCTGGGAACAGCAAACTCCCATTCTTTCCCACTCAGCTTAACCACTGTACAACCGGACAATAGATTCGGATCCCACTCGTTCCTCGCTGTTCAGAATGACGATGACTTTAACAGCCTCTAAAACAAAGGAGATCGTCATTCTAGCGAGCTCAAGCGAGACTAAGAATCAAGTAACAGCAAACTCCTATTCTTTCCCACTCACCTTAGCCACTGCTCAAGCGGACGATAGATTCTGAATCATGCTCGTCCCTCACTGTTCAGAATGACGGTTAAAATAGCAAGCTCTAGATCAAAAAAGCTCGTCATTCTAGCGAGACCCAGCGAGACTAAGAATCAAGTAACAGCAAACTCCTATTCTTTCCCACTCACCTTAGCTACTGCTCAACCGGACGATAGATTCTGAATCACGCTCGTACCTCGTTGTTCAGAATGACGGGTACAATAGCAAGCTCTAGATCAAAAAAGCTCGTCATTCTAGCGAGACCCAGCGAGACTAAGAATCAAGTAACAGCAAACTCCTATTCTTTCCCACTCACCTTAGCTACTGCTCAACCGGACGATAGATTCTGAATCACGCTCGTACCTCGTTGTTCAGAATGACGGGTACAATAGCAAGCTCTAGATCAAAAGAGCTCGTCATTCTAGCGAGCTCCAGCGAGACTAAGAATCAAGTAACAGCAAACTCCTATTCTTTCCCTCTCACCTTAGCCACTGCTCAAGCGGACGATAGATTCTGAATCACACTCGTTCCTCGTTGTTCAGAATGACGGGTACAATAGCAAGCTCTAGATCAAAAGAGATCGTCATTCTAGCGAGCCTCGGCGAGACTCAGAATCTACTTTCAGCGCGCACGTTACTTAAAGCGATTACTCAGGCTCAGGGCCATATTGGTTTGGTCCTGATGTCCCCTTTAAGAAGCCACATTCAATTAGAATCCATAAACCACAAATCAGAGAAATGGATGCAACGAACATTTGCGGTGTCGACGGCTCTTGTGCGACAGGGCTGGTCATTGGCGTGGCGATTCGTCCGATAATCAGCGGAATATTCAGTGCTAGCCAATAGATTGATTTGTTGCGGTCATGCCAACGCTTGGTGGTGATCGCCAAATCAGGGATTAACAAAATCACCAAGAAAATAGGGAGAAGTAAATAGGAGAAAGTAGGAAATAGCTTACTGATTCCAGCCCCAAAACCTAGAATAGAGACATAGTAAATGACGTTCCAAATCCAGTAGGTTTTACGGTTTATACGTCCTTGAAAAGAAAACAGTAACTCTTTAGTCGACATCAAATTTTACCCCAAAATAGAAAGGTTATAGATTAGCCGAGTCGATATGGCTTGGAAAGTACACCTGCAGTGTAGGCGCCAACAACGCCGTTATAACAAGCAGAACGAGCAACGATAAACGCTCGATAAGGCCTATTAGCTTTCAGTACCCTTGCATCTAACGATGCTTAACCCTGCTCACTGCTCTCAAGAAACTCGGTTCAACCTAATTCACTACCTTCTGGAAGCTTTCTACGTCCATGTCTCGGATGTTGACCGTTAAGCTGTGCACGTGACTGGCTTGCTCTTGAAGTGTCGCCATCAAGGCTCGTGACAGTTCCCGCTTCTGCTCTTGGGAACGGCCAGATAGCAAATCAAAGTTGATATGGATAAAGTCGAGGCTATCGCCCTCTTCCCCAATTAACCAATTGTGGCACCTGAGCGTTCTAGATTTCACTGACGCGAGTTCAAAAAGGCCACTCTCTAACGCCGTTTTATGTAAATCCTCCAGCAACCCCTGAACATTGACGCGTTCTTCCACCGAGTTTGAATACTCTAAAACGAGATTTGGCATTTTGATTCCTTTCTACAACAATTAACTCCAGCGCGTAGTAATACCAATCTCAGCAGCAATTTCCGAGGAATGAACTATCATTCTGTCTACGTGATCACCAATCGATTGCTTTTGACAAAAATAACAGGATCGATGCTTGGTCGAATCAGTAAAGAAAGCCGGACAAGACATGACGCCAATCATGATCTGTTCACATTATTCTGTTATATTCCTACGTAGATTTTTTACATTAATTGACTATTTACATTAAAGATAAGGGAGATATTCCTATGCGTCGTCCTGTAGTGATGGGTAACTGGAAACTAAACGGCAGCAAAGCAATGGTAACTGAGCTGCTAACTGGTCTTAACGCTGAGCTTGAAGGCGTTGAAGGTGTTGACGTAGCAGTCGCTCCACCAGCACTTTACATCGACCTAGCAGAGCGCGTAATCGCTGAAGGCGGTAACAAGATCATCCTAGGTGCTCAAAACACTGACCTAAACAACAGCGGTGCGTTCACTGGCGATATGTCTCCAGAAATGCTGAAAGATTTCGGTGCTACTCACATCATCATCGGTCACTCAGAGCGTCGTGAATACCACAACGAATCTGACGAGTTTATCGCTAAGAAATTCAACTTCCTAAAAGAAAACGGCCTAACACCTGTTTTCTGTATCGGTGAATCTGAAGCGCAAAACGAAGCTGGCGAAACTGAAGCTGTATGTGCACGTCAAATCAACGCAGTTATCGACACTTACGGTGTTGAAGCTCTAAACGGCGCAATCATCGCTTACGAACCAATCTGGGCTATCGGTACTGGTAAAGCAGCAACCGCTGAAGATGCACAACGCATCCACGCTTCTATCCGCGCACTTATCGCTGCGAAAGACGAAGCAGTTGCAGCACAAGTAATCATCCAATACGGTGGTTCTGTTAAGCCAGAAAACGCTGAAGCTTACTTCTCACAACCAGACATCGACGGTGCTCTAGTTGGCGGCGCTTCTCTAGACGCTAAGAGCTTCGCAGCAATCGCTAAAGCAGCGGCGAAAGCAAAAGCTTAATCTCGTTTTTACTCAGAGTAGAAATAACAAAGGGATGCATCATGCATCCCTTTTTGTTTGCGTGTTATCCACTCGGAGTACACCGATAGGAAGTTCTGAATTATGCTGGCTCAGCAATTTTCACGGTTGGTTTTTTCGCGAGCTCCGCACTGGAATCCTTCTTATAAAGGTTCTCGTAGCAGTAATTTGTTGCTTCAATGTAGCCTTCTACACTACCGCAATCAAAGCGCTGACCTTTAAATTTGTATGCCAAAACACAACCAGATTGAGCTTGTTGCATCAGCGCATCGGTGATTTGAATCTCGCCACCTTTGCCCGGCTCTGTATTTTCAATCAGTTCAAAGATATCAGGTGTCAGAATGTAGCGACCAATAATCGCTAGATTGCTAGGTGCAGTGCCTGGCTCTGGCTTTTCAACCATGTTATCAATGCGGAAGATATCATCTTTGATCATCTCGCCAGCAATCACACCGTATTTATGCGTTTCTGATTCCGGCACTTCTTGTACCGCAACGATTGAACAGCGGAATTGTTTGTACAGCTCAACCATTTGCGCTAGAACGCCTTTGTCCTCATTCACACAAAGGTCATCCGCAAGCACTACAGCAAACGGTTCATCACCGACCAATTCACGTCCCGTAAGAATAGCGTGACCTAAGCCTTTCATTTCACGCTGACGGATGTAAGTGTAACTCGCAGAATCAATCAAAGAACGAATATCATCAAGCAGCGCTTCTTTACTTGTACCGCTAATTTGATGCTCTAGCTCGTAGTTTTTATCAAAGTGATCCATTAACGAGTGCTTACCACGACCAGTGACGATGCACATACCGTCCATACCGGCTTCAATCGCTTCTTCAACACCGTATTCAATCAATGGCTTGTTCACCACTGGCATCATTTCTTTCGGCATCGACTTAGTTGCAGGAAGGAAACGTGTACCGTAACCCGCTGCAGGGAATAAACATTTTTTAATCATAACCATTACCAACTAAAAAAAGGCTCCTCTGAGGGAGCCTGTTATATTATTTTGAATATAAAGACTAATTAATCGCTACCAAACAGGTCGCGGGTGTAAACTTTATCAGCCACATCAGCTAGTTCCTCAACCATGCGGTTAGAAACAATGACATCTGACATTTGTTTGAACTCTTCAATATCGCGGATAACAGCAGAATGGAAGAACTCTTCTTCCTGAAGTACTGGCTCATACACCACGACTTCGATGCCTTTTGCCTTTATACGCTTCATAATACCTTGAATAGACGAAGCGCGGAAGTTGTCGGAGCCAGCCTTCATAATTAAGCGGTAAATGCCCACAACTTTTGGTTCTCGCTTGAGAATAGACTCTGCGACAAAATCTTTACGAGTGCGGTTTGCATCAACAATCGCTCCGATAATGTTATTTGGAACATCTTGGTAGTTTGCTAGCAATTGCTTTGTATCTTTCGGTAAGCAGTAACCACCATAACCGAATGAAGGGTTGTTGTAGTGATTGCCAATACGAGGGTCTAAGCCGACACCTTCAATAATTTGGCGAGCATCAAGGTTATGTGCTTCAGCATAAGAATCTAATTCATTGAAATAAGCCACGCGCATCGCAAGATACGTGTTTGAAAACAGCTTAACCGCTTCCGCTTCTGTAGAGTCAGTAAACAGAACCGAGATTTCTTCTTTTACCGCGCCTTCAACCAAAAGGTTAGCGAACTTCTCTGCACGTTCGCTGCGTTCCCCAACGATGATGCGAGACGGGTGTAGGTTATCGTAAAGTGCTTTACCTTCGCGAAGAAACTCTGGAGAGAACATGACATTCTGACAACCGAGTTCTTCTTTAATACGCGCTGTGTAACCTACTGGTACAGTCGACTTAATAACCATAACCGCATCTGGGTTAATTGACATCACATCTTTAATCACTGCTTCAACTGAAGAGGTGTTAAAGTAGTTTGTTTGAGGATCGTAATCCGTTGGTGTAGCAATGACAACAAACTCTGCGTCTTTGTAAGCAAGTTCTTTATCTAACGTTGCGACAAAGTTTAACTCTTTGTTTGTTAAAAAATCCTCAATTTCGGCATCCGCAATTGGAGATTGCTTGTTATTCAACAAATCCACTTTACCTTGGATAATGTCAACTGCTACCACCTGATGATTTTGAGCTAAAAGCATAGCATTGGACAGACCTACGTAGCCGGTACCTGCAACTGCAACTTTCATTTTTTATTATTCCTAAAAGTGTAAAACTGTTCGTAGGATAACAAAACATCAAACTACAGGGTAGAGCGATAAAGACGCGAAACAAATTTGCATTTTTGATATGTTCCACATTCGATACTTAGATAAAATAAAAGCGGCTCGTTGGCCGCTTTTTGCAAATAGTATTACTCTATGGGTTTAGTCTAACTGAGTTGATAGGTAACGCAGGTAGGCATTACGTAAGCGAATCTTATTCTCTTCAAAGTAATCACTACCATAGCGGCCGTGGTTGAAGTAACGACGTAGCATGCTGTTGTCCATGATAAGCTCATCACCTTGTCCATCACTTAAGTAATTCACATCATTGCCTACTCGTGTCATCACATTAAAGTCATAGGCCTCGTTGCCTCGAACCTGCAACAAACCAGGAGACATATCGCGCCAAGGTGTTAATGGTAGCTTGACTGAAACAGCCACAAACTGCTCTTCATCAGTATCTTTGTACTTAGTAACCTGATAAGTAGCGGAAACCTCAATATCCTCAAACCAATGAGAGGTTGTTAGCTTGGCACCGACATCACCCCGCCAAAACTCACCCGCTGTCGCGTTAAACTGCCAATCCCATTCAGGCATTGAGAAAGTATAGCGAGCTAGCGAAGTTTGACGATCGAGAGTCTCGTAGCCATTTTCATCTTTCTCATCAACGTGCTGGAAATAACTCATTTCTAAGCTAAAGGCATGCGCACCGGACTGAGAAAACCATGTTGATTCACTTCTCGCGCCAATATAATCTGTTTTCGCCAAACCGACGGATACTTGGTTCGCGATATCAACATAAGGCAAACGGAAGAATTGATGCAACATTGCACGCTCGATATCATTCTCGTACGCGCTATCTTCAAAGTATCCCCATTTTTCATAATCGTCACTTTCTGCTAACGGCAGAATATGGCGAACATCAACAGCCCCACCAGACCAAAGATACGTATATAAGTTGCTCGACATGGCAAAAGAGTAGTCATAGACACCAAACTCTGTCGCAACGGCATGGCGAACCATTGGTGAAAAAACAAGTTGAGAGTCTAGTGCACCGCTATTTACGCGCTCTGTTTTCCAATTAACCAGCTCAAGTTTCTCGGCTAAATCTCGTGTCGTGAACTTAATATCCTCGCACGCAGCAGAACCATTGATAAAACGTTGATAACAAAACGAATTCGCTTGCACACTAACAACAGGCTTTTGGTTTGCGAGCATAATTAGCTCAATGCGCTCCGACTCGCCGCCCACTTCTGATACGGCATTTTGACCTAGGTGACTAGAAATGATCCCCATAGCAACACCTAAACCGTCAACTTGGTTATGGTTATAACGACGGTTCTCTAGCGCAACTACCGTCGTTTGGTTCAACAGACCAATTTGAATATTCACGAAGCCTTCATTACGAAGCGTGCTCACCAAAGTAGAGATAGAAGCCTCTTTGGCTTTCTTCTGCTCCAAAGACAACCTTTCCATCAACGTGACATTATTACGAGAGTAATCGCGAGAACGTGTGTACCCGGTGACTAACGGTACTGAAAGTGCCGCATTCCAGATATTTTGCTCATCTGTATTATGGCCTGAATATAGCTGATAACTGAGTGAAGCTGTCACATCATAAGGCAGTGTGCCTTGTGGGGTAAAAAGTTTTACCGATGAGTTGAACTCCACAGCATCGTATTCACCACTGACCTGTAAAAAGCTCAATGGTTGATACTCAATACCACCGAATGGGCCGTCCATCACACCCAACTCGATATCAGAGAGCCCGTAACCTGCCGACACTCGAACTGGAGCAAAGTCGAAAGAGTAGTCCGCGACCGCATATTTAGTGCTGAACTGATTGGCCGAACCACCTAGATCCTGAATACCTAAAGCAAAATCGAGATTCTCTGATCCCCAAAAGTTAGGAACCTGATATTTGAAAGACATCGATAGGTCTCTTATACCACACCCACTTTTTACAAATGAGTTACAGCTATAAGTTTTGGTAACAATCCTTCCATACGCCTCAAAACCATCAAATAAACCAAACGACAAATTAAGAGCATCTAACTCATCAATTTTGTGATTTAGAGGTAAACCTTGAGCATACGTAAAAGAAAAATCACCGTAGTTTAACGACTGCGCATTAGGGGTAAAAGTCAAGCCCGTAAAGCTTTGGTTGGAAGGTAACTTTTCCAACTCGTGAGCGGTAAGGGAGGTACTTACCAGTAGCGGCAGCGATAAAGCTGCTATCCCTGTTTTAATCGTTTTCTGTGCCATCAGTTTTAGCCACTGTTAATGTATTGAATACAGAAAAAGGCACTCAGAAGTGCCTTTTTGAGATTGCAATATGCCGATACTGGGCTCGCCATAGGTAAACCACCACAGCGAGCATAACGAAAGCATATTTTATTAATTTTTCTATTATTTACCAATCAAACAAAAGCATCAAGTTTCACTTGCATTACTTTGCTTTGGTTCAAAAGTATATAACTCCGCAGTGCGAGTATTTTGCTTCCATACAAGATCTTCAATGCCATCTACTGGGTTAAAACCTGTAGGGGCCTCGAGCAGTAAACGACGAATCACTTCGTGTTGGAAGTTGTGGCAAGCAACATCGAGCTTGTCGATCAAAGTCTCATACTCTTTCAATGGCAAGTAACTTTCTTGGGCTGTCATAATGCGAGCATGTGCCGTTTCGGAAACATTATCATCCCCAATCAACAGCTCTTCATATAACTTCTCTCCAGGCCTCAAACCAGTGAAGAGAATTTCTATATCGCCATGAGGATTGTTTTCATCTTTGACTTCAAGGCCAGACAAGTAAACCAAATTCTTCGCTAGATCGACAATCTTAACTGGCTCCCCCATATCGAGAACAAATACATCGCCACCTTTACCCATTGCCCCAGCTTGAATGACCAACTGAGCAGCTTCCGGGATCGTCATAAAGTATCGGGTAATGTCTTTATGAGTGACCGTAATAGGCTCTCGCTTTTCAATTTGTCTTTTGAATACAGGAATTACCGAGCCTGACGAACCCAGTACATTACCAAAGCGCACCATACAAAAGCGCGTGCCAAGGTTTGGGTTGCTCTCACGAATTCGATTTTGTTGCTCCGCCAACGCTTGTAAACCCAACTCAGCCATGCGTTTAGTCGCACCCATCACGTTCGTTGGTCTAACGGCTTTATCAGTAGAAATGAGAACGAAATTCTTCACACCAGCATCAATCGCGGCTTGCGCTGTGTAGTAAGTGCCAAATACGTTGTTTCGCACACCTTCAACAACGTTATACTCCACCAGAGGAACATGTTTGTACGCTGCAGCATGGTAAACTGTGTCCACTTCAAACGCCTTCATGGTTGTTTCTAAGCGATTTTGTCGCTGTACAGAGCCAACTAGAGGCACAACCACAATGTTTAGCTTCTTAGCCTTGATGATTTGGCTTAGCTCACTATGAACCTGATACAAGGCAAACTCAGACAGCTCAAATAAGATCAATGACTTTGGTGAGTAGTTCAAAATCTGACGACATAACTCAGAACCAATTGAGCCACCAGCTCCCGTCACCATGACCACTTGGTTCTTGATGTTTGCTTCCATCAAAACTTGTTGCGGCTGAACAGGATCACGACCTAACAAATCACCAATCGGAACCTCTTTCAGTTCATCAATTTTCGCCTTACCCGTAAGGATATCTTTCATATCAGGAACGGTTTGGATTTCAACCGGAAGTTTAGAGATTCGATCCAAAACCTCCTTACGGCGTTTATTCGAAGCGCTAGGAATGGCAAGTAAGATTTTTTTCACTTCATGCTTTCTGATCGCCTTTATCGCATTATCTGCGGTATAGACTCGATAACCCATTAACATTGTGTTTTGCAGGGTTTTATCTTCATCCACAAAGCCGATAACTCGGTAGGTTTCTGATTGTCGCAGCGCAAACGCAAGCTCACGACCAGCACTACCTGCACCATAAATGAGGACTGGATCTCCGGCCTTATGTACCGATTGAGCAACCAAACTTCTTACTAACAGACGGCTAGTCCCTACCCCTATTGCTAGAAAAGCGGCATAAATAAAAGGAATCGAGCGTGGTAATTGAGCATCGAATGCGAAAGCAAAACTGGCCACACAAAGCGCAGATAGAATAGTACCCAACCCGACGACTGCCAGCACATGAAAGCCTAAATAGCGTAATACCGCTCGGTAGAGGCCAAACGCGACAAAGACAGCAAGGGTACAAACAACGGTGGCAAGCAATACGTAGTGACTGCTTGTATCTGGAAGTGGACGGAACTCACCGATGCGAGACCAATAAGCAAACATAAAAGCAGCAGAGATAATAAAGAAATCCACTCCGATACTAATAAGGCGCTTTTGATATCTCGGTAAAGACCAAATGACGTTAAGTTTGGAATTATTTTCAATCATGACAGTATGTAAGCCTCATTACCCCAAGTTTATTTTTTAAGAGTTTGGTGGTAATGCTAGTTAATGTTATGAGATAGCCTGAGCAAAGATTATACAACCTGATGATTATGTATAGAACCATTATTTGCATATTATCTCGCTGCATCGCATCTTTTAAGCAATATGCGTAACAAACGTTTTACATTTTTCATCAAGTGGTGGGACGCATTGGTAGGAAAAATTATAGATAACGATGCGTTAAAGCATTGTTATTTATGCGTCCCACTCAGACTGAACAGGTTTACTTCTGCGCCTCTAACAACACTTCACGGATCACGCAGCTGGTTTTAGCAACTTCTTCTGGTGTTAATGTCGGATGGACCAAAAACATCAAACTAGTCTCACCTAACTGCACCGCATTTGGTAGGCGTTTTTCTGGTCGCCATGGCGTATTATCAAATGCTTTTTCTAAATACACCTCAGAACAGCTCCCCTGATAAGCCGGAACGCCACGTTCTACAATGGTTTCCACAATGCGATCTCTCGTCCAGCCCTCTGCCAAATGTTCAGGCTCAACAAATAGGTAGTGTTTGTATTCTGCGTGCTGCGAATGCTCAGGCACGTGAACACGGCGAACGATATTGAGATCTGCAACTGCCTCATCGAGTTGTGCCGCATTGGCTTGACGTTTTTCCGTCCATTCTGACATGCGAGTCAATTGAATACGACCAACCACGGCTTGTAGCTCAGTCATACGCCAGTTGGTTCCAAAGCTGTCGTGCAACCAGCGAAAGCCCGGTGGATGTTGACGGTTATAAATCGCGTCATAGTTTTTACCATGATCTTTGTAAGACCACATTTTTGACCACAAATCTTTATCATTTGTGGTCACCATGCCACCTTCACCGCCTGTGGTCATGATCTTATCTTGACAGAAAGACCAAGCACCAATGTGACCAATTGTGCCTACACTGCGCCCTTTGTATTTTGCGCCATGTGCTTGGGCACAATCTTCAATAACATAAAAACCATGTTTTTCTGAAAGTGCCATAATGGCATCCATTTCTGCAGGCATGCCAGCTAAATGAACAACGATGACTGCTTTCGTCTTAGGGGTTAGCACCGCTTCAATTGACTCTGCCGTGATGGCTTGGCTATTGAGATCCACATCCGCGAACACAGGGTTGGCGCCAGCCGTAACAATAGAAGACGCAGAAGCAAGAAACGTTCTAGGCGTCGTAATAACCTCGTCCCCTTCACCAATCGCTAACGCTTTAAGCGCGACATCGAGTGCAAGGGTACCGTTGCTTAGTGCAACAGCATGATCACATCCAACCCAAGCTGCGAATTCTTTTTCGAACTCACGGCACTCACTACCCGTCCAGTAGTTTACTTTGTTTGACAGTAGTACACGACTAACTGCATCGGCTTCTTCTTGAGTAAAAGAAGGCCATGGAGAAAATGGAGTATTAAGCATTGTGATTTTTACCGATCATTGTTTGGCTGGTACTATCGTGTCGCACTTAGAAAACGTTAGTCCGCTATCGTAAGAAATATTGATTTCATCATTACGTCCCAATAGCGAAAGTAGCAAACATTTTACAAGGTTTGCCCCTGCCTCATGAGAGAATGGATATCCACCACCGAAGCGCGGATTAAGCTCTAACATAAGTAGTTCTCCTTCTTTTTCCATGAAATCACAATCTAGGTTTCCAATATGACCTAGCTTGCGTCCAATGGTACCGACTGACTTAGAAAATCTAACCGGATCCACCGTTGTAGCTTTATCAGTCTCCCCAGCTCTCATTGATAGTTTTTGTTTGGCGACAAAGCCATAATAAGTAGTATCTAAACCGTTAAAAATATCCACACCATACTCAATACCTTGAATAAATTCTTGTATAATGACATCTTCAGTAGATTGCTGGAACTTAGAAAGGTACGAATCAACTAAATTGGAATGGCATTGTTCAAATGATTCTTGAAGCTCAAGAATGGAGTTAACCACATATAAACCAAATGAAGCAGACCCCCACCTGGGCTTAACGATTAAAGGAAATTTCAGTATATCTTCATCAATATCTGAAAGGGCAGAGTCAAGGTTGATATACGTTTTAGGAACGGGTATGTTATGTTTCAGACCAAACTCATAAGTCTTATATTTATCAGAGCATATATCTATTACGTTTTTATTTGAAATTATCAGCTTAACACCAATTTCTAAAAACTTATTTTCGTGCTCAATTAGAATAGGAAGCTCCATATCATTTAATGAAATTAAAGCTTTAACATCCTCTATTTTGCATATTTCAATAAGTTTATCTATATAACTTTCATCATAAATGCTAGGAACAATATGCCACTTATCACATGAGTGTAATGCTGGTGCTGAATTGGACATGTCCGCACCGACAATTTTATTTATCAACTCGGTTTCATTTTTAAAATAGTCGATCAAATATTTCCTTCGACCAACACATGTAAATAGTAAATTCATTATTATTGTTCCTTAATACTAGCCATATAAAAACAGTCTTTATATTCACCCTTATGGAAAAAATGTTTTTTAAGATAACCTTCTTCTTGGTAACCACATTTTATATATAGTGATCTAGCTTTTAAATTATGAGCCAAAGTAGTTAAAAATATACGATTTAAATTAAGATTATTAAAACCGAACTCAGTCAAAAATTTTACAACTTTATAACCATAGCCACGACCTTGATAACTTGCCTCTCCGATTGTAATAAAAAGCTCTGCTCTCTTGTTAATCGTATCTATATTTACAAACCCACCAAAACCTATAGGTATATACTTGTCATTCTCTTTAACAAAAAAAATCAAGTTAACTTTTGTAGGATCAGACTTTATATTATCAAACCAACGTTCCGTTGATTCTAACGTTACTGGTGTTCTAAAAGTTAAGGTATCATTGATGTCAGGATTATTAATCCAAGAAACTCTCTTCGCCAAGTCTTCTCTTTTAAGATATCTGTAATATAATGTATCATCAATATTAATCATCACTAACACCTTTAGATGCCTGCAGGTTTAACAAACCACCGGTGTGCCAAAAGAGAACTTTACTATTTTCTTCAATTTCTCTTTTATCTGCTTCAGAAATCATCCCAAGAAATGCTTTGCCTGTATAAACAGGATCCAGAGGGATCGCGAAGTTTTTTATTGTATCTCTTATGAATTGAACTAAAGCGTTATTATAATTACTATATCCACCAAAACGATATCCATCTAACAATTCAATGTCAGAAAAGTCATAAGGAATGAAATGCTTTTTACACAGGGGGTTATATATTTCATATATAGCCTTTGACCCTCTTTGAGTATCTCTAGCTACAGAGATACCTATAACTTTTGTATCCCAGCCTCTGCGCTTTACTCCTGCAACAATCCCGGCTTGTGTAGCTCCCGTTCCACTAGCGAAGAATATATAGTCAGGCTCAAAATCAAGTTCGTCTATAGCATACATATATGCTTCCGCACCTTCCAAAGAATGGGCTCCTCCTGGGATCACTTCTACGCTTTTACCAAGAGACTGATAATAATCTCTTTGTTTGTTGATCTCTTTTGATATTTCAGAAGGCTCAACGTAACTAACGTTAGCTTCTGCACTAGAAATTAAAAAATCATTTCCGTTATAGAAATCAGAACACGGCTTATTTCCATGAAGAACTAGGTGACATTGCATACCTAATCTACTTGCCATTAGCGCACATACTCTTGCATGGTTAGACTCGGAACCACCATTAGTGATTATAACATCGGGCAGTACGTTCATGGAGTTTATTATATATGAATTTTTTCTAACTTTATTACCACCAAAGTAATCTGGAATAAGGTCATCTCGTTTGACATAAAAGTCTATTCCTTTGGAATTTCTGAAAAGCTTATATGTTGGAGAAAATCTATTTATATTCATTTCTTTCTTCGCTTAATTTTCCAAACTTTGTAGAAGGAACAACAACAACATCTTCTTTTCTGATGACTTTAATAAAAGTTTTATAAAGTATTTTCATATCCAAAATAAAGCTCTTATTATTAACGTAATCAATATCTATTTTTAAACGCTTATCCCAAGATAAATTATTTCTTCCCGATACCTGTGCCAAACCAGTTAAACCAGGAGGAACGGAGTGTCTTATTTTTTCTTCTTCTGTGTAATAATCTAAATACTCCACAAGTAAAGGTCTAGGCCCAACAAAAGACATATCACCTTTTAAAATATTAAATAGGCTTGGTAGTTCATCTAAACTGGACTTTCTCAAAAATGATCCTAGCTTAGTTATTCTCTCTCGGTCGGGTAGAAGGTTTCCATTTAAGTCTCTATTGTCAGTCATAGTTCTGAACTTTTTCAAACCAAAGACCTTACTGTTTAAGCCTGGCCTTTGCTGGCAAAATATAATTGGAGACCCGAGATTAAGCCGAACAACAATGCTGATAATTATTAGTATAGGAAGTAAAAATACAATAAGTATAGAACTAAGTATCAAATCAAAAAAACGTTTTATTAAAGAATACATTTTTTAAGCTTCCTATATAATCTATCTCTATTGAATTCATCATCGCCAAGTTTTTCAGAATTATTTTTAGCAGTCAACATAACATCATCATTAGTAATAAAGTTATACAATTCATCATATGCTTCTTGGTTTGCAACTTCAGGTAAAGCTATACCACACTTATTATTTTCAATTATATCTTTTATCCACCCACCATGATTTATCATCAGTGGTGTTCCTGATGCAAAGGCGTCAAAGACCTTATTTGCAGAGTTGGCATAAAGCTCTTTAATTGGTAAAACCGTAGAAATTGCCATGTCAAACAGATTATGTGGTATATAAAGCTGTTCTTTATTTATTCGCCCAACAAAATATATTGTCTTATCAAGCACTCCTAAACTTTTAGCTAATATTTTGAGTTCAATTTCTTCTTTTCCACCACCAATGATAACAATAGCCAATTCTCCTTTAGAAAAAGTTGCCAACTTAATTAAATATTTAAGATTATTAACTAAACCAAATGTTCCTGTATAAAATAACACTTTATTATGACGCTCTTTTATAGAGTTAAGTTTTAAATAAATAGGATCATTTTTATTGACGGATCTATTCCTAAAAATAGAAACATCAGCGGCATTTGGAATTACTTCTATATTATCTAATTTGTATCTAGATTCTATGCTACTTCTCATATCTGGTGATAACGCAATAATATTTCGTGCGTTCTTATATGCTAGTCTCTCAAGGAAGTAGGCCGATTTCTTTAAAAAAGAATTTTTAATCACCCCCAACGCTATTGGCACTTCTGGCCAAACATCCCGCACCTCGAATACATAAGGCACCTTTTTTATTTTTTTATATATAATAGCAGGAATTACTATGGTTAAGGGAGTGCTGGTAGCATATACTAAATCTGATTTTATCTTTAACATATGAAACGAAGCTAAAAGTATAAATTTTAAGAATGATAATATTCGTTGAACAAAGCCAAACTTGTTGTCATATTTAACAGATACCCAATGAATTTCAATCCCATCATACTCTTCTATTTTCCAACCTTTAAAATAATTAGCTGTATCGCTTGTGATCATTATGACTTTGTGTCCATCAGAAACCATTCTTTTTGCTTGTTCAAAAGAACGAACACCACCAGACATTTTGGGTAACTTAAAATATTGATGTATATATATAATTTTCATACTCAAACCCTTAAAATATATTCAAATATAATTTCTCTAGTTCAGAACATGTATTATTCCAACTAAATTTCTTTGATTCAGAAACTAATTTTTTACTATTAAATTTTTTATTTAATATTAACTTTAGTTTTTTACTGATATCCACCGAATCATAGGGATTGACAGAAAATCCAACCTCACCTTCAGGAAACCAACCATCGAAGCCCTGACCTTTCGAATACAAAATTGGTGTACCACATGATAAGGCCTCGAGATAAACAAGCCCAAAAGTCTCATGATATGAAGCCAAAACCATACATTTAGCTTCACAATAAATACTCTGTAGTTCATTAAAATCAGTAATTTTTCCCATATATGTTATCTTTAAATCACTATCATCTAAATGTGGGTAGCTTTCTTTTTTTATACCAACAGCGACGAGCTCGTAAGACGAAAAAAACTCAATATCTTTTCTTAAAGCTTCAATAATAGATTCAAAATTTTTATTTCTTGTGGCATTTCCAACAAAAAGAATTTTATTCTTTCTATCTATATTACTACTAGTATTAAGTAACCACTGGTCACTAACACCATTAGGTATAACAACTAATTTAGAACGATCTAAGAATACAGATGGAAATGCTTCTATAGCTTGATATTTATACGAATGAGAAATAAAAACGACTTTTTCTGAGCTTTCAATTATTTTTCTTGCTAAAAATTTAGTCCACGGCATTTTTTTCAAATAAGTATTTAAATCAGTATTTCTAACTGTAACTATATACTTTATACCCAAAAACTTATTACATAACCATGCCAATACTCCATCAGAAAATAATGTATGAGCATGAATCAAACTATACTCTTTTAGGTTAATAGCTTTTGAGGCAAAAAATAAACTATATAGACCTTTTAAAAGAGGGAAAGTGCCTATTAATTTCGGTAAAACTTGTACATCTAAAATTTTATTACTCGAAACATCTTGAACTTTTCGGTTTTTATCACCAAGCTTAGATAAAATAACTACGTCAAATTTTATTTTTTCTGTATTAAAATGATTACAGATCTCTTCATAAACTTTTGATCCAAAGTAATAAGAGCATAGGTGTAATATTCTCATGATTTTCTATTCCTACAAAAGACAAAAGGTAATATTATAAAGAAAAATAATAATCGATGATCTATAAGCGCATTAGATTTCAGAGCATTAATCAAGAAATAAATCAACCCTAAAAAAGAAATTAGAAGTTCATTGTTATTATGAGCATAGTTCTTTAATATATAAAAAAACACATACAAAAGAATTAGTAATAAAATCACGACCCCTATTAAACCGAGCTCAAAAAACACCTCAAAAAATATATTATGTGGATATATTCGACTATCATCAGAGAATACTACAGCACCATAACTCCCATAACCATAACCGAAGAAAATATTTTCATTGATATATTTAACAGCTTCTTCTATGTATATTATCCTTGTATTTATTGAAGCGCCTTTATCATCAGAAAAAAGAAAAGACAATCTATACATTGTTCTTTCGATGAGTACATCAAACTCGCTAAAACTTATTAAAAGATAAAATGCCAATATGGAAAAAGCACCTATATATAATAAATTTCTAAAACTAAATACCTTATAAAAACCAAATATAAGATAAAGACCAGAGAGAGACAAAGAAATTATAAGAGGGCCTCTAGCTCCTGAAAAGAACAAACAAGATGTTAGAACAATAAATCCGATTAGATACAACAAGGAACCACGATTAAAATAGGAAACAAATGAAGCAACGGATATAAAACCTGTAAGTAACCCAAAGTTAAGATAAATAGTATTAAATGACTCACTATTTTTTACATCTAAATTTCCAGAAAGAAAACTACTGTATGATGATATGTACAATATCCCAATAATAACATTGAATACGATGCATATATCTATAGTTTTTCTCACATCATATTTATCTAAATAAAATATCAAAATGAATGGGATTAATATATTTACCGTCTTGATTAGCTTGATGTATACATAGCCTGTTGATTCAGTATAAAAAGTAGTAAATATAATCCACATGATGAAAAATGACATCAAACCAATTAATATCAATGTACTTTTTTCAGCTATAGCTTTTCTTGAAAACACCAATAACAATAATAAAGAGCTTATAGCTAACCAACTAACATTAAATAATACACCTAGCTTGATATATAGTAGTCCTGTTATTAGTGGGGAAATCAAAGCTAAAGCTAACATTATTGGTATAATCATATTTTTATCAACTTTCTTCTAACCATATTAATATATTGCAAGTACAAAAATAGAAAAGACAAGGATAAACTATAAACAAACCATGTAATATCCAGCTCTATAATAAAAAAGATTAAGAATAAAATCGTGAGTAATGAAACTCTAGAAAGCTCCCAATAAAACATTGACTTTATGTGAGATGCTAAGTTTAGTGTTTGCATTATGGGAATAAAGGTAAATCTAATAAAAAAATAAATAATACATGGCAGCAGTATCGGCTGAGAAAAAGACCATTCATTACCAAAAATAGCGACGAAGTTTAAAGATAAAACAAAACCTAAAACTAGATACCCAGCTCCTCCTACCAGAAATGCACTTATTATATACTTATACATTATTCTCAATACTTGATAATAATTATGCTCTCTTATTTTTCCACCAACTTCAGATATATATATCTGTGAAGCTATGTTTGAGACTAAAGATACTGGTCCGCCAATTATCCTTGACAATAGAAAAAATGCAGCTGCATACTTTTCCTCAAACACAAAAAACATACCATAACTAACCCCATGAATACTGGAGGAGTTTATCAAGTTATTCGCCACTGAATTTAAACAATACACTCTTTCTCGAAAAACAAACTTCACCGTTCTTTTTATAGAATAAGGTTTTATATCTCCTTTGATAAAAATAATAGAAGATATAAAATACCCTAAAAAGTATAAGAAAATGATAACATTAGAAGATGCGAAATTTAAACCAATGATTAACGAGAAAAAGAAAATTACTATTGATGAGACTAAAGACTGGATAAGTTTAAATACTCCAAGCTCTCTTAGCTTTTTACTCCTAATGAGCCTTGATTGAACTAGTGATGATAAGCCAACTGAGTAAAATGCAAATGCAACAACGATAATAAAGTAGTAATTAATTGATGTAACAAACTCATTGTTGACAAACTCAAATAACCACAACAGTATCAGAACTATAATCGTATTATAAGCTAATATACTGACACCATATCTTGAAATTTTTTTTAATAATACACTTTTCTTTATTTGATATATTAAACCTGTATTTAATATTGTAAGCGATGTTACCCAAGCTATTGCACTAGAAACTTTACCAAAATCACTAAACACCTCAACATTTAATTTTCTAGATAAAAACCATATTAAAAAAAATGAAAAAAGTTGAGATACAAAATTGAGCGCTAGCAAGCTTATCTTATTTTTATTTTTCAAATTCATTTCTGCCCTCCTCCAATTTATGGAGGAGGCCTTCTGTGATATTAATTTAGGAAACCTTTAAAATCATAAATGAAATCATATTTCAAACTAATTTCTTTTCTTTTAATTTCTTCTACAATACAATCATGTCCAACCATTAACATTGCAACATCATACTCCCCAGCCAGTTGACTCTTAATGTATATTCCATACTCTTTTTCAACTTCTTTTGGGTCTACCCATGGGTCATATACGTCTACATCAAAGCCTAAACTAACCAATTCTTTGTATAGATCAAAAATTTTGGTATTTCTTAGATCAGGGCAATTTTCTTTGAATGAAAATCCTAATATTACAACCTTGAGATTAATTGGATTAATTTTTTCTTTTATAATTGATTTCATAAAATTAGTAGCAATGTAATCAACCATTCCATTATTAATTTCTCGTGCAGTTCTCATCAAATCGGGTACATACCCTGTCGTTTCCGATTTATGCAGCAAATAATAAGGATCAACACCAATACAATGCCCCCCCACAAGGCCAGGCATCAGTTTCATGAAGTTCCATTTAGTCGCGGCCGCCTCAATGACCTCTTTGGTATCGATACCTAAACGCTCAAAAATTTGATGGAGCTCATTGATTAAAGCAATGTTCACATCACGTTGCACATTTTCAATAACCTTTGATGCTTCTGCTACTTTAATTGAACTAGCTCTATGCGTTCCTGCTGAGATTATTGAGTTGTATAGCTCATCAACAAAATTCGACACTTCCTCCGTAGAACCTGAAGTCACTTTCTTAATGGTTGTTAGCCTATTTTCTTTATCACCCGGGTTGATTCGCTCTGGAGAGTAGCCTGCGAAAAAGTCTTGGTTAAACTTAAGGCCAGAAACACGCTCAACAACGGGAATACAATCTTCTTCTGTTGCACCTGGGTATACGGTTGATTCATAAATGATGATATCGCCCTGATTTACTACTGTACCCAACGCTTCTGAAGCTTTAATAAGAGGCGTTAAATCCGGTTGTTTGTGTTCGTCAATTGGAGTAGGAACGGTAACAATGTAAACATTGCACTCTTTGAGTTCTTGAAGAGAGGAAGTATAAGAAAGGTATTTTGCTTCTGCTAATTCATTATCGCTGCATTCTAGTGTGCTATCGCGTCCAGCAGAGAGTTCATCGATACGGTCTTGGTTGATATCGAAGCCAATCGTTGGTGACTTTTTGCCAAATTCCACTGCGAGTGGTAAACCAACGTAACCTAAGCCAATGATGCCAACTCTGGCGTTTTCTAATGAAAAGTTCATTTTTAGTTCCTAGCAAGTTTAGATTTTTAGAACGCCTTTAGGTCTGGTTAGGGTAACCAAAGGCGTAGATAGACGAAGGACGCACAGGGCATCCCTTGAGAAATTCTTAATACTTGTAAGAGTGATTTGTATTCGAATAGCGAATATGGATGTTTTAGGCATGCCGTAGACACGTTGATAGAGCACATGAGTATATGTGCAACGAGAACACTCTACGGAACTAGATACGTGGACGGTAAATAGAAGGGAGGAACCTTATGCCTAGCCAATTATCACTCAAAAACTGTCATCGCAGCTTTGAATTGCCCCTCTGACGTAATGGGACATTTAGTTAATTATTTGTTTAGGCGCACTTTTTATAAAAGCCGACCTTGCCAGAAATGCAACTATGTGCTTAATTGTATTTATATTTATCTGGTGACATTTTTATGTCACTTAGAGAGCTTTGTTTTGCTTTTTGGCACGCTACCGCCCTTAGGTCTGGCTCCTAAAGGCAATGCATTTGGTTTTTTATCATTTGTGCTCAAGGCAAAGGATTGTATAGCAAACAGGTTGCAACGAAAAGTACAAGACTGACAAAAAAATGGCTTTTTTATGACAACCAACCAAGATATAAGGTGTCAGTTTAATCAGAAAATCGTAAATTCTGCCTACCTAAAGCGCGTTTTATAATACGCATTTATTCGTTTATATTTATTACAAAATGCAAAAAGTTGCCTATGTGGAATATGCATCACAATTTAATGCAACTTAAAACACCGTTTAACACTCCCCTAGCATTTTGACTCCTACTTTCGTGTTTATCTGGTCGGTTACCCTCCCTCTTCTCTCTTCGATTCATTACATTGATACCTATGGAAAGGAGATAGCTATGAAAGTACTTCATCATGGTGGGAAGGATACGGTGACAGGCTCTTGTCACGAACTGCGACTTGAGCAAGGGAGCATTTTGATCGACTGCGGGTTATTTCAAGGTAAAGATGCATTGGTAGGTCGTCATGATCGTTCGCTGGCGATAGAGTTTTCTTTAACCAAGGTAAAAACGCTGGTACTGACCCATGCTCATATTGACCATATAGGCCGATTACCATGGTTACTCGCTGCTGGTTTTAAAGGCAAAATCTACTGCACACAAGCAACTGCTGAGTTGGTCCCTCTTATGTTAGAGGACGGATTAAAGCTACAGCTGGGTTTAGGCAAACATCAACGGCAACATATATTAAATCTAATTAAACAACGATTGGTGCCATGTCAGTACAATACATGGCTTCCTCTTAAGGGGTTGGCTTATATACGCTTTCAACCTGCGGGCCATATTTTAGGTTCTGCTTATTTGGAATTTAAACTCTCAAATAATGACGTAGTGGTATTTTCTGGTGATCTCGGTCCAAGTGATACGCCTTTACTCCCAGATCCGAAACCTCCTGAAAAAGCAGACTATTTGTTTATTGAGTCGACCTATGGTGATAAGCACCATGAAAGCGTAAAAAATAGAAGCACTCGATTGCTCTCTATTATCGAACATGCGCTGGAAGATGGTGGTGTGATTGTTATTCCTGCTTTTAGTGTCGGTAGGACACAAGAACTGTTATTCGATATCGAACAGCTTCTTCACCAGGAGTCTTTACATGGTGCCCTACCAATTATTCTTGATTCGCCTTTAGCACGAAAAGTGACAAAGACTTATCGGCGCTTTAAAAAGCTTTGGGGTAAAGAAGCAAAAAGGCGTTTGGAGCAACATCGTCATCCTCTCGGGTTTGAACAATGTATTACGATTGAGACTCATGCTGAACATATGAGATTGGTGAATCGTCTGGCGAGCACTTCTGAACCGGCTATTGTGGTTGCTGCTTCTGGGATGTGCGAAGGTGGTCGAGTGGTGAATTACCTCAATGCGTTGTTACCAGATAGTCGTAATGATGTGCTGTTTGCTGGCTATCAAGCTGAGGGAACGCTAGGGAGAGAAATTCAAGAGGGTGCGAGTGAGGTTGATATCGAAGGAAAGAAAATTAAAGTGAAAGCTCAAATACATACGATGTCTGGCTATTCTGCTCATGCAGATCAATCAGATCTAATTTGCTTTGTAGAAGGAATTAATCCACCACCAAAAGAAGTGCATTTAATTCATGGTGAAAGTGTTGCAAAAGCAGAGCTGTATCAACATTTTGCCAGGAAAAAAATGAACGTTGTGCTTTAATTTACTGATAAGAAAATCAGGAGAAATTGGGTAAAAGTATCGTTTTGCTACCATTCTGTTACTTATTTTCTCCTTGAGATAGTTACCTTGTCGGTTAAAATAGCCGTCGAATAATTACAATGGCAGTTGGCACTATTATGTTTCTGGAACTTCTATTTATCTTCTTTTCTTCGTTTGCCACTTTGTTTCTCATGCGTAAGGTCGCTAAGTCGGTAGGCTTAGTTGATAAACCAAACGAAAGGAAGTTACATGACGGTGCTGTTCCACTCATCGGTGGGATCTCTATCTGTATTGTCCTTATCCAATTTCTGACCTTTAAACCAGAAGTTATCGAATATAGTTGGCTGTATGTATGTTCTATCGCACTCTTAACGCTTATCGGTGCAATTGACGATAAGATCGACTTGAGTTTCAAAATACGCATGGGAGTTCAAGCTGGGTTATCTTTGGTGATGGTTCATATTGCCGGTATTGAATTGCACAGCTTAGGTAACATGTTCGGCTTTGGGGATATAAATTTAGGTTGGACTGGTATCGCTATCACAGTGCTAGCGGTCATCGGTGCAATCAATGCTTTTAATATGGTAGATGGTATTGATGGTCTGCTAGGTGGGCTTTCTATTGTAACCTTTGGCGCTCTTGCCTATTTATTAAGAGTAGACGCCCAACACGGCTTGGCTTATCTCTGTGTGGTTATTATTGTTGCGATGCTGCCTTATATTTTCATGAACTTGGGGATATTGGGACGCGCTCGAAAAATATTTATGGGTGACGCAGGCAGCATGATGATTGGTTTTACTGTTATCTGGCTATTGCTGGGTGTTAGCCAAGCAGAGAGTAAACCTCTGATGCGCCCAGTGACGGCATTATGGCTAATTGCGGTTCCGTTGATGGATATGGCTGCAATCATGATTCGTCGAGTTCGCCGAGGGGATTCGCCATTCAAACCCGATCGTGAACACTTGCATCATATTTTCCAACGTATGGGTTTAAGCCCTAGGCAAACCCTAGTAGCAATCTGCGGTATCGCAACTCTTTACGCTGCTTTTGGTATTTATGGTGAGTTGGCAGGTATTTCTGAACCAGTTATGTTCTATACCTTCATTACCTGCTTTGTTGTGTATGCCATTGTACTCGCGTATATTTGGCGAATTACAAGCTTCTTGCGTGGTAAGCTCGTAAAGAGTACTCAAACCCAAGACTCAAATGCTTCCTGCTCCTACAAATCAAGCTAATAACAAACGAACAATAGCCTAGAAAAAAATTTTTTGTGATCCAGCAGAGAGCAAGGAGTGCCTCTAAAATGCAATTTTTTAGAGGCATTTGACGGGTAATTGTTACCACAGAAATGACTTTTCAATCCCTCCACCTCAAATCTATCTTCAAATATTTTAACTCGAATATAAGCTTCTACCAATTGGTGGACTAATAGTGACTCGCTTCCAATTAAATCGATGCTTCCTCTGAAAACCCTCATCATTACCGAGGTTAGGCACGATGAAGATAAGCATAATGCATTCAAAATGATATGAAATAGATGTTAAAAAGCGCATGGTTACATGCGCTTTATGATGTTCAGAACTGACGTTTAATACTACTAGCTACAAATTCTGTCGCAGCCTTGGATAGATGCCTATCATCGCTGAAGTATGACCACTGCCCATCATTGGTAACACAATCTTTATTGCAAAAGGTGGTATATGGATTAATTGCAACTACCTTTTCTGGTTGGTTAATATTGTTGAAGAACTCAACAGAGTCAGCCAAATCAGATTTATTAGTTACTTTAATCTTAGTTAATGCTTCTGCTAGTAACTCTTTGTTTAGAGCTAATGAAGGCTGAATAGCATAAGTTCCTTCAACTCTAGGGTGAGCACCAATAATAATCACCTTATCAGCCATCGAAAGAAAATGCTCGACGGTAGGCGTTATAAACTTGTTCCACTTTTCAATACCCTCAGCGCCAGAATCAAAATTCGTCACTGCCGCACTATACGATCCCCACTCTTGAGAAAAGACAATAAGATCATAATGCTTATCTAAGCTATAGACTTGCTCACGAAGGTCATCACAAGGGATATCAGAGTATCGGTCGTTAAATCCAACACCTTTCAATAACACACATCCCCCTCGGGTAATGGTATCAACCTCGTCATTACGAATATTTAACGCCGCATTCATAGGCACGACATAGTGCTGAAGAACCGAATCTCCGACATAGAGCACTTTTTTGGGAGTATTGTTATCAACGTTAAAACCCCGTTTAAAATTCACATGAAATGTCGTCGCATGCTCTTGACTAACTTCCAATGCGAATGGGTTCAATAACTGAAAACGTTGCTCTAGGCCATTGGTTTTAGCGACAACTAATCCCAACGTGGAAAATAAGGGAATTGTTGAGACCAGAATACCCAAAACAGCTGTACTTCCTAAGCTATTTTGAGACGCCATTTTGCGAATAGGAATCTCAATAAACCTATACGTTAACCAAGCTAACAATGATGCCACCAGAGAGACATAAAAGAATAATTCTATCGGCGAAAGATTCAAGTCTAAGAAGTAGCTGAATGAAATCAGTGGCTGATGGTAGAGGTACAGGGGATATGAGATAAGCCCAAAAAACACAAACGCTTTTGAAGAAAGAAGCTTGTAAACCCAACCGTTACTAGGGAAGTAGATAATCAACGCCGCACCTATACATGGGAATAGAGCGTTTAAACCAGGAAATGACGAACTTGCATCTAGAACAAAGATTGGCGCAACAATTAAAGCGAGCCCTAAGATCACTAGCAAATTGGCGGTACTCTCCTTTACTTCCACTCTACGTTCAAACATAAGTAGGGCAATAATAACGCCGACAAGCAACTCGAATGCGCGATAGTGAAGTAGGAAATACCCTTTCGTAAGTTCTATAGATACTGCATATACTGATAAAGATAAGGACAGAATAAACAATATAACGGCTGTTATTGTTACTGCCTTACTTGATACCTTGTATGCCAATAGCAATATAATTGGCCAAAAAAGATAAAACTGTTCTTCAACACCTAGTGACCATAGGTGAATCAAAGGTTGATAAGCTTCGTCTTTAGCAAAGTAGTTAACACCCTGAGCAAAGAGGATATTTGCAGCACCAAAGGAGGAGAAAAACAGCTCCTTACCTAAGTTATCAAATACGCTATTATTATAAAAAACAAAGCCAAATAAGAACACACCGACAAGGGTTATTGAAAGAGCTGGTAACAGTCTAGCGGCTCGTCTTTTATAGAACTTCAAAAAAGAGAAACTACCTTCCTGAGCCTCTTTGTAAATCAGTGTTGTAATTAAATAGCCACTAATCACAAAGAAGACATCAACCCCTACATAGCCACCAGAGAATAAATCTAAACCTGCATGAAAAGCTATTACTGCAAAGACTGAAACTGTCCTTAAGCCATCAATATCACTTCTATATTTCACAATTACTCCAACATACTAAGGAATGCACAGTAAATCTCCCTTAGCGAAATCCGGACATAAAGCTCCGCTTTAAAATCTATACGTTGTTATATAACCGAGTAAATACTCGCACTCATCACTGCTGTTTATTCTTTGCATTTACTCCGCAATTGAGTATATAGGCAAGAAATGCTGATGACTTATCCTTATCAGAAAAATGATGACAAGCATATTCTCTTGAAGAACGTCTAAGTTTTACTAAGTTATCAGGAACCAAAGCGTGTTCAGTCAATGCAGCCATCGCTTGAATATCACCAAACGGCGCAAGATAGCCATTTTCATTGTCTTGGATAGCATCTTCACATCCAGGCACTTTAAAACAGATGCTTGGAACCCCCATCGCACTGGCCTCCATAACACAAACAGGAAACCCTTCACGTCTAGAAGGTAGAAGTAGTACATCAGCTTTGTCATACCAAGCTCGAGGATCATTTACGTAACCAGCAAAGGTAAGCCGTTCACCAAACTCCTTCTTCAATTTACTAATGTCATCATTTGAAAAAGAGCTGGGGTTATTAGGATAAATGTCTCCAACCATAACTAAATTCACATCATCTCGATGCTGGCATAACGTTTTGAATACTGAAATAGCATCATAAGCACCTTTATCGCCAATAAGCCTGCCTACATACAACAGTGTGAATGACGAAGGCGATTCCTCTACACGCTTAGCTTGCGGAAGAAAGGAATCGATATCAACACCGATACCACCAGCAACCCAATCATCTGGCTGCCCAACTAATTCTCGCTCATTACTATTACAGAATATCCGGACAACGTTCTTTCGATTAATCATTTTAATAATCAAACGACTAAGAAGGCTATTTTCTTTATACAGAGAACCCAAGCCTTCAATGGACAAAAACACCTGTTTATTGAAAGGAATAAGACTGAAAAAAGTACTCAGATAAGTTACCAAAAAATGGCAAACAAACAACTTATTCTCGCCAGAAAAACGTTGCTGAAGAATATGAAAGTTCATCACAAGAACAGCGACTATCTTTCTAACTAAATTGGTAGGGGTAAGTATATTGGGAATGTCACACCCCATAGCAATCAGCTTATCATACGATGTTGGACAGTCATTGGGGGCTATAATGACCACCTTTCCTTCTTGTTCCAAAAATTTTCTTATATAATTCGCTCGAAATAAGCAAGTAGTTTTAATTGAGTTTTGAATTATAACTAATTTCTTCATATATTAATTCTTATATTGTTCTAAAAGCTCAATTGAGTATCGAGGCATTAACGCTCTATTATGCCAACCAGCACTTTCGCTTATACTTTCCAAATAGTAAAAAGCACTGTGACCTACTGGTTCGAACCGGAAGAATAAACCATCATTCAGTATTAGACGAAGAACTATAAAGTTAAAGCATATTAAATAGAACAAGTGCCCATTAATTATTTTATTATTTTGACACAAGTACAAATAGAATAGGTAACCAACAAGAATATTACTAATTGGGTATATTAATCGGTTAAATGACGGGAACAGACCAACTGTAAACATGAAAGCAACAATTGGAATAAGGTTATCATAACGAACGTCTTTTCCAGAAAACTGCTTAACAAAAAATAGAAAAAGGAAAAGCAGTAAAACATTTAAGTTGTTTTTAAATGACAGTAATAGAACAGAACCAATACTTTCAAATTTATAGTAAGCAACAAGCAGCTTCATCAATAATGGATTAGACGAAGCCAGCCCACTCAAAAGCACGAGCACGACCATTAAAACGCCACTACCAGCGATCAGCATAAAGACGAATTTTCGGCGTAATCCTGGATCATCATTCTTGATAAGAAAGTTAACTAGGGGAAACACAATGATTGAGGTGATGTGGAAGCATGCGGCTAAGACAACAAATATTAGCTTAGATAACTTACTGCGAGAAAAAACGGCTAGTACAACAAAGAAGCTTGCATACCCTTGCCTTAAAATATGGAAAGAATAACCATACTCATAAAAAACCAAAACCAATGTGAACAGCAATATAAATGCACTAACGGAAAGTCTATAATACTTCCCTATAACCACAACACACAAAAATAAAAGAAAAGTCTGCAGGATAACGTGCGCGGCTTTATATATATAAGGCTGCTCACCAATAAAAGTAGCGAATAAGTAGTTTAAAGCGGTTAACCCAGGCTCAATGACAACGTTACCACCATAAGATCTCGTATCCCCTTCCTGCTTAATAAAATCTAGGAAGTAGTTATAGTAATAAACGAAGTCATCATTATTGAATATAAGCTGAGCACGGCTCAACTCAACCAATAATAGAGAGACAAAATAAAGAGCAAGAAAAGGCACAAAGATTGTTAATTTCCGCTCTAGATTCGAACCAGCCAAAAACAAGAAAAATATAGGTAAAAAAGCAAACGCAAAAATTGGCGCATATGCTAATGACACCAAAGTGCAAAATAATCCCGTAAATATGAGAGGTTGGGTATAGCTTTTCTGCATGTTCTATTTGTTCCAAAGCCTAGTCAGAACATATCGAATCACACAACTAACAAGAGACAAATAACCTACTTTATGGTGTCGTGCAAGCTCAAGCCACTTAGAGAGTGATTGGGTCTTCAGCGAAGGGCCGAATAACTGAACCACTAAAAAGTTTCGCAGGGTTACACGGTCAAAGTGACATGCATAATGGCTAAGAAACAGAGAGCTATTTTCAATGCTCCATTTCTTATTTACATCCGTCGTTCGTGATTTGATGTAATACGACAAAACCTGGTCACAAACTTTAAAGCGACAACCACTATTTTCAAGCGAGAAGACCAATTGAAAATCTTGGTGGCGTCCAAGGCGTTCATCATAGCCGCCCGAACGCTCAAAATCAGACTTGTACAACATAATCGTTGATGTTTGTAATACCAAGTTATGTCGCAAAGCACCAAAGAGGTTAAGGCTTACATTGAGTTCCGGTTTATATTCACTAACAACATTCTCCTCCCCACCTTCACGGAGCTGTACTTTAGATGCACAGGAAACCACGATGCCAGGTTCTAGCATGCTTAGTTGAGTAGTTAGCTTATTTGGATGCCATAAGTCATCGGCATCAAGAAAGGCAATCACATTACCGGAGCTAAGAGCGACACCTTTGTTTCGAGCTACCGCACCGTTACCTTTCTGCTCTAGGCGATACAATTTAACTCTCTGATCATCAAGTTCGGCTATTAACTTTTCTAGTTCAGAGTAATCATCGGACCAATCATCAACGATAATAATCTCAAAGTCAGTCATAGACTGGTTGAGCACACTTTCAATCGTTGATTTGATATAAGCTGACGCATTAAACGCCGGAATGACGACCGAAACTTTGACTTCTCTGTTATTCATTGCAATCTACATTTCATCTAGTAGCGCCGATTTAAAGACGGCTATAATATTTTTGATGGGATTTTAGCTTAGCGAAGCGATTATGCGCTGCCTTTCATCAAGCGCATCACATCCTTAAAAGTAATAACGTCACGATAAGCATAAATAATCTCTAACATGCTGTAAGCGCAGTGCTTAAAGTTATTAGCATTCAAAAATCGGTTGAAATCCAGCACGACGTTCAAGCGAGTCCTACGAACTGACTTGGACTTAATCTTAGTCAGACTGTTGTTACTACAAGTTACACAATAAATTGAGTCACTTGTTGAATCGATAGTTCGAGCAAACACACCGGCCTTTGCAGAGAACATTACATCATTCGACGCAATAACCTCATCAAATTGAAGCTGATTTTTTTCGATAAAAGACCGAAGATATAATTTGCTCCAAGGGACATGGAAACGAGTTTTGATCATGTCCATATTCTGCTTTTTAATTAGCTTTTCGTAATACAGGTGGCGCTTCGAAGGGCTATCGGTTCCTTCCACAATACTTTGTGGTGAGAAGTAAATGATATCTTTACCGACTTTATACTTATCAATGATACTGAAAGCATCAGGTAAAAAGTAATCGTCAGAGTCAGCAAACAGAACATATTCCCCTTTAGCTTTACTTAAGCCAAGGTTACGGCAGCTACCAGCGCCTTTTTTTCCTGTAGTGTTGCTAAGCATAACGACTTCCCTGTCCTGAGGTACGACTGGCGCTTCTGAACTATTGTCGTCAATGACAATAATCTCAACCCCCTCAGAAGGGATAGAATCTATTAACCTCTTCAGTTTATCACCACTGTTGAAGTTAGGAATAATGACGGATATTAAGCTCATTAAAAATCAGCCACCGAGACACTCTCGGTGGCTCCTTTCAGTAATTAACCTATAACTGAGAAGACCTTGTCCCAGGCTTCCTCAGCTTTCTGCTTCTCTGTTTTGCCGTTTGTAAGGATTTTTTCCTTAACCAGATCGTATTTTTCTTGATCTAATAGCTCAGATAAACGCTCACGGGCTTCTTCTGAAGATTCCTTAACTAGGAATTCACTACAGCCGTAACCATCCATCAGCATTTGATATTTGTGGCTCCAACCAGTAGCAATGCAAGGTTTTCCTTGGCTCAACGAACTAACTAGACCATGGAAGCGAGAGCTAACTGTTAAATTGGCGTGTCCAATAACACCTTTGATATGAAGAGGGTCTTGGTACTGCAGTAGCTCTACTTTTGTTTCCAATAGATTATTAATTTCCTGAGACAGCTCTAGGTCCTTCTTACCTTCATGCAACAAAATAAAAGGTTTTCGGCCATGTTGCTGCGCAAGGGTGATCAAGCTAGCCATAGACTGAGCATAGTTAGTACCAGTGCTACTGTCCGTCATTTCGATCATTTTAGCGTTTGGAATAAAGCAAACATCCAACTCTTTTCTATTTAGCTCTGGAGGTAAAACCCCATGACACAGGTTGGTGTAATCTGGCGCTTCGATGATCTTCCCTTGGTTCTTTTTATCGCTAGCCTTTAGATACTTCAGAGACTCACCGTCACGAGCACAGATCAAGTCTGCGTGCTCAAACAAGGTTTCCAGTTCTTTATCAAAGCCAGGTTTAGTGAATGGGCCAAAGGCTTGAGGTAGCAAAATAACTTTTTTGCCTTCTTGCTTCCATTTAGGTAGGTAACGAGTCACACGCTGGCGCAGTTTATTTACTCCCCACTGATCACCGTATGCAAAGCCCGAAGCATCAACAATAATATCAATCTCTGAGTCCAGTACGATACCAAATTTCTGGCGAAATTTTTTAGGGATAAAATTGCCTAAAAAGCCAATCTGTACACCTCTAACCGTAAACCAAAATTTTTGAAGTACACCGTGAGGGGCACGATCCAGATAGTTACTGTACGGCTCAAGAACAAACTGAGCATCAGGATAACGCTCAGAGATCTTATTCTTTAGCGCGGTTAACATAAGTTCAGCGCCTTTATTCGGAGCACCGATACCAATTACTTCAAAAATCATATTAATCAACTACCTTCATCAAAATTGAGCTATCTTTTTTCTGGGAGTATGGGATACCCCCTTCTGGGTCAGCGTAGCCAACCGACAGTAACATAATGGTTCTTTCGTACTTATTCAGCCCCAACTCTGCATCTAACATTTTTTCACGAGCTTCAATATCAGGCCAGTTGATAGGGCACGTTGAAAGCCCAAGAGTTTCTAGCGCTAACATAAACTGCATAGTAAACAGTGAGCCATCGATATAAATCACATGGCGATCTCGTTCAAATGGATAAGCTGACAAATCACCAACCACCGCAATGATCGCCGGTAAATTATGTGCAAAGCCTGCTGTGCCCATGGCACATTCTGCAACCTTGAGAACTTTCTCTTTATTGGTCACAACATGCAGTTTAAATGGCTGGCGATTACAGGCAGAAGGAGCCTGAGTCGCAATATTGATAGCTTTTTCAATTGCAGAAAGGTCGATCTCTTTATCTTCGTACCAACGCACTGAACGGCGCTGATTAAATAAGACAGACAACTGTTCAAAATCGATATCACTTGTTGTCAGATCTTTTCTTAAATAAGGAACCTTCTTTACAGACTCAGCTTGAGTACATTGAGGAATCGTAATGTCGTTAAACTTCGCTTTAGCTTGGTCAACAACTGTATCTTCCGCCACAACGTCAAAGTACTGTTGTAAAACATGAGTACACCACTGTTGTTCATCACTACTTAGAGCTTGTTGCTGAATAGCCAGAGCATAAGTATCAACGGTTTCACCGATAAACGCTTTACCAAAAACAGGGCGTCGAGGGCGCATAATCAAGCCTTTCTCGAGGCGGTGAATATTGCGACGTAGCAGGACACATGAGTTCTCTATATTTTCTAGAGATGCGCGGTACTGGATTCGTCCCTGCAATACAGACTGATGCTCGCGCCCGAAGCTACGATTAAACAACATATAGTAAATACTGGAAGTCAAACGACTACGAGAGCAACTCCAAAGCAAGCTTCTATCAATGCTATCCTGCATGCCACGCAGCGCAGTACGCAGAGAACTTGGAATGATTTTTTTTAAAATTGATTTCATATTTTCTATTACTAGCCTAGTGGCCTTAACAGCCCTAAATCAAATGCTCAAAGAGCGTAATCTAAATTAATATCAACGGAGATATACATCAAAACTTCAGCTTGTTCTTTCTGAAATCAACATAACGTTAACACCGCCATTTAGCGGTGCGCTTATAAAGCAAAGTGAAGTCAAAAATTTAGAGCCTACTATTCAGGCTCCTTACGGAAAGAGTATCTTAACAGAACGATCATCACCCCAAGCATCCCACCAAGAATTGTACCCAAGACACAGATAAGTGCACGTTTAGGTGATGAGCGCTCTTCTGGTACAACAGCAGGGTCAACTGTTGTGAATACGTATTCTTCACGGACATTGGCAAACATGATGGTTTTCTGAGCCTGCTCCATCAATTGATAAAGCACCGTACGCATATCAGCGACATTGGTCTGATTTAATTGCTGTTCAAGAAAAGCTTGTCCGCGTTTGGCTTCCTCTACGTCACGCTGCTTCATCACTTTATTGATGTCCGCAACTAGCCATACTACCCACTGCTGAGCGACAGTTGGGGATAAGTGCTCAACAGAGACGGTCACCATTCCTGTCTCTTTGGCATTGCTAACAATAAAGATTTCACGAAACTTCTTATAAGCTTCCTGAACAGAAGGCTTGGGTTTAAATGGAGCTGGAACATCACGAACCCACTCCTTTGTATCTGGGTGATAGATGGCAGGATCATAAATAATTGAATCCGAAGTCATATCCCAGCTTTCTGCCGCCATAAGATCCGGAAGAATGTCATGATTAAGAATAAAATCGCCGATGAAGCGTCTCGATTTCATGACCTCAATCGCTAACTGCGTTTTATCATTGTTACTACTGCCTAGGTTGATACCTGCCATGCTAGCCAGTCCACCAAACTGCCCAGCCAATGCAGCCAACCCATTTGCACCATTGTCACTTTCAGCAGGAGCTAAAAGAGCTTCAGAGGTGTAGATGTTTGGACGAGTCAATGCAAAAATAACGGCCCCGACAGCGAATACAGTTGTAATCGCAATAATCAGCCATTTTCCTTGCCATATCGCAGAAAATAGCTCTCGCAAATCAAATTCGTTTTGGCGATCCATGGGAGGAAACTGTGCGTCCTTGTAATTGGGTTGGATTTGGTTGTTCATAATTCAAGCTTCTGAGTGTTGGCTTCCTGAACGACGGGCAGGCCCGCTATGGTATTTTAATCAGTAATAGGTACATATAGGCGACAAAACGTCCCGGCAATATTCTGCACGCCAAAATCATACCTTCCAGTGTACTTTCGTTACGTTTATTGCAACGTTCTCGCTGTTGGTTTATGCGCTGTTTTATTACAAAAAGCTCATAATTTACCAAAGCACCTGAATCTAATTCCCTAACAAGTAGAGAGACAGGAAGTTCTAGATCAGCGCGAGAGTATAGCAAAAAACAGCAATCTATTCTGCTTAAATATGGAGCAAATACGTGATGCTATGCTCTTATGAGAGAGAGATGTTTAATATGCATAATGTGAATGAAAGAGTTGTTACCCGTATATTTTTATCTTTACAGGTAACACCCTTTCAATAGCTAGGCAGCATAAGCAATGTAAAGAACCAAGCCGCTTATTATCGAGCTCGCTCAAACATTACCCTAATTGGCAGTATTAGAGATTTTGCCATCAATACAGCAAATGGACGAGTCTTCCGGAAAGGAAGCAGCGCAAAGAAAGACGCGGTAGCATAAGACACTAGCGTGGCCATCGCAGCCCCCTGACCTCCCCACAGCGGAATCCACCATAAGTTCAGAACAAGGTTCATAATAGCCCCTGCTCCGTGGGTGATAAGTGAGTACTTAGTGATATCTTCGACCAAGATCCACTTACTGAACAAGGCTCGCATGAAAATGAATACCGCAGCCCAAATATGGATCTGCAATATACCGCCAGCCTCATAATAGATATCACCAAACACTAACCCCATAAGAGGTTTAGCAATTAGCGTCATGATTATAGCGATAGCAATAGCACACCAAGCTAACAGGTCGCAAAGCTTCTGTAATCGTTTTAGGTAAGCCGGGTGATCCTCTTTGTGAGCTTTAATTAGTGAAGGAAACCAAGTTGCCGCGAGAATACCAGGGAATATATACCAAACCTCAGATAAGCGTGCGGCAAGGCTATACCCTGCGACTTCAGCTTTGCTTGCCAAAGAACCGAGCATAACGATATCAATCTTCAAGTAGACTACGGCCGCAATGCCTGACAATACCAACCAACCTGCCCGACTCAGCAAAGCTTTGGCTTGCTCGAAGCAAAAACTCAACTTAAAGAACTTTTTCTCTGTTAAGCGGAATACTAGGAACCAACCAATGGCCAAAATCAGCCACTCGACAGCGGTAATCATTAATACGCCAGTCAGGCTACCCTGCCACCATATCCAACCAAGTTTAAGCCCCATAAACAGAAAGCCATTGCAGGTACGTAGTAACGCAGATACCCATGATTGAACTCTGGATTCAAAGTAAAAATCGAAAACAGAAAACCCATGTGCCAATTGCGCTCCGAGCAGAATAAAGAAAGCCATCTGATGCTCAGGAGAAACAAGAAACAAACCCACTATAGCCATAAAAAGGCCTGAAATTGCAGCCCCCATCACGCGTAAAGTTAGAGCAGTCCCCAATATTTGCCCTGTTCCATCTCTTTTTAGCACCAGCTCACGACTAACTAATGAGTTCAAGCCTAATGCTGAAAAAGGCGCGAGCAACGCAACTAAGGCGATCAAATATTGAAACTCACCTAAAACTTCGGGGCTCCAACTGCGTGCTAACAGCATAGTAAACAGGAAGCCAAGTCCCAAAAGCAGGACTTTTTCCAGCATTAGGCTCAGAGCATTACGTCCCTGTTCCGAGTTAAATTTTTTAAGCATAGTTCGCAGCAAAGGCAGGTTGCCTATAATAGGGATGTGGGTTGATTTGGATGGATTCACACGATGTTCTTTTGGTGGGGAAAGGTCACATTGGTCGATTTTATAGCACTTAAGATTATTAGCGTCAATTTCACTATAAAAACCTTGTTCTTCTATCCAATCAATTTATTAATAACATCGAAGAAGAACAGATAAAAATGCATGAGTGATAATAGCTAAAGACTGAAAGCTAAATATGAATACAGCTATTAAACCGTCAGTTCAATAGCTGTATTTATCATTGAAAGCTTTAGGATAACGCTGAAAAGTAAAAGCATTTGCTATTTATTTGCGCAATTCAGCAGGAGAAATGCACTCCCCACTGAATTGCTCAAGTATTAGCCAAGTTTATTACTTCAATGCATTGATTGCTACACCTGTTTGATAGAGGATCTGTGTTGCCGCTGTCCATGTGCTCAGAGCGTCACGGTAATCGGTATCAATTGGCACAACAATGGTGTCACCAGCTTTTAACCCTTCTTTGTTATTTCCAAACCAATAGCCAGAGGAAGGCTTGTAAACCGAACCATCTGCACGAACTACGAAGATACGGTCTTCATCGGCTTGCTTCTTAGCGCCGCCCGCTTTATTCAGGTAATCATTGACATCGAGTTTGTTATCCAACAAGTAGGTAATTGGAACCTGAACTTCACCCATGATTGAAACAGTATTGCGGAAGGTCGGTACAAAGAGGAAGTCACCGTCTTCTAACATAAAATCTGCTGAACGCTCACCCTTTAAGATACGATTTAACTGTACCACCATACGGCCAAGTGCTTTGCTGCGACTAGCCTCCTCTACAAATGCTAACGTTTTTTCTGGGTCTGAAATTACAGAACCTATATTGCTATCTGCTCGGAACGTTTTCTTCGCGGTTTCTTTACGCATATCCGCTGCATATTGATTCAACAGTTTCTGCTCTTGTAAGCGCAATGCTTCACGCGTAAATATTGCTCCTTGAGGGTGAGCAAATTCGGTTAGGCCGCCCGCTCGGTCCAATAACTCACTTAAGGTTTCACCTTGGCGAACAGTATAGGTGCCAGGGAACCGAACTTCACCCTGTAAAGTGACTGTACTTTGTAGCTTCACATTTGGCTTTTCTAGGATGTTCAAGCGATCTCTGCCTACGATAATTGCATCGTCCGAAGCACTGCCTTGGATTGCTTTACGCAAATCAATACGTTCAACATCAATATACGCACGCTCATCCGCACTATTAATCGCGGTTCGCGCTAGTTCTGCATTAATTGTGAATGCGTTGTAAGTCAAGCCACCAGCTGCTTCAATAAGCGTTGATACCGTCATTCTTGGAGTGATCGGGTAACGTCCTGGGTGCTTCACTTCACCAAAGACTTCAGCAATTTGAGGGGCCAGCCCCAAACGAGACTGTTGCTGAAGTTGTAACAACACTGGGGCAAGTAAAGTGCGACGAGTATTTTGCTTCAGCTTTTCAAAGTCTTCCTCTGTAATCTCTTTACCACGGAAAATGATTTTAGCTGGTTTCGTCTGCCCTGTAGTGTTCTGGTTGTCCAGCGTACCTTTTGCTGAATGCGACACGGCAACAGAAGAGCTCATCACTTCTTGCTCTTTCTGTTGTTCCAGCTCAGCTTGCTCTTGCGCTTGCTCTAATGTTTTTGCTTTTGAAACAGCCTCTTGTGTTGCCAATGTATCCAAGTCTTCGTTATTAAAGCGGTTGAAAACCAATATACGATCTCGTGATTGTAACTGGAGGTTGTCTTGACTACCTGGTGATAGAATTGCGTTGGCTAAACTTAGTTGGAACACTTCAATATCACGCTGTGGATTAACCTCTCTTACCACAACAGCATAGTTAACATCAGCTGTAGAATTAAAAGCTGAGTCAACAGATTTGAAAAGATCGGCAACACGAAGGCCATTGTGCCATTCCACATAGCCAGGATGATGAACATCCCCCTCTATCTGCACGTAACGAGTAAGCTCTTCGCTTTTTTTCAAGATCTTGATGGCGTCGCCATTTTTAACTTTACTCTGTCGATCTTGCGTTTTATTGAAATCAAGCGTCAAAGCCTCACGAGCGCCATGTGAAGCGTAGCGTTTTATCTCCAACTGCTCGACATGAGCATTCGCAGTAAAACCACCTGCCATCTGAACAAGTTGTTGGTAAGTTTCACCGGCCTTGACTTCATAAATTGCCGGACGGTTGATCTCGCCTTCTATAGACACTGTATCGTTAACAGAACCAATTAAAACAACATCATCCGGTAGTAAGCGCACGTCATTACTTGAATCACCTTTCAGTAACAAGTCATACATATCCAACTTACGAATAATTTTCCCATCACGCTTTAGCTGAATATCTCGCAGCGCCCCACTTTCACCAAAGCCGCCGCTGTAATAGATAGCTTGTGAAATTGTCGTCAATGCGCTAACCGTGTAGGCTCCTGGTTTATATGCATCACCCATGACAAACACTTGCATGGTGCGCAATTCACCCAATGAGATATCACTGCGCACACCAATCATTTGTTCTTTTACACGTTGCGTAAGAGAGTCTCGAACATCAGAAAAGTACATGCCAGCAACATTTACTGGCCCAAGTGAAGGGAAGTTGATTGTGCCTGCGCGATTTACACGTAAGCGATGTGTCTCGTTCTCCTTACCAAACAACTGCACAATGATTTCATCACCAGCCCCCACAGTGTAATTTGCCGGTACAGGAACATCACTGATCGGAGCAAACGTGCTTGGAGAACCAGCAAAAAGATCTAAACCAAAGCGTTTGAGCTCTGCCTGCTCACCTTTTTTGAGCCATTGCTCTTCGATATTGGAAGATACAGCGCCACTAGATTCTGCTCTAGGTTTGATGACTTGCGGGTTTTCGTAAGGAGACTTGTTTGAAGATGAACTAGAAGGAATGGAGAAACCATATTTACTCGCCAAGGCTTTTTGTTGGTTGGCGGGTAGATTTTGAAACATTTTTACTTGTTCTGGAGTAGGTGTTTGTGCCATCGAATAAGACGCAAACGTACTTGCCAATATAAAAGCGGCAATAGAGAAATATCCTTTAAACATGGTATGTCACTATAATAATTGAATAAAAGACCCTAGCCCCAAGTTTGAGCTCTAGGTATTTAAATTAAAATCGGTGCTGAAAACCCAGTGTAATCGAGTTAAGGCGAACTTGGTCTTCAGAGACGTTATCAACGAACTCAAATATCACCGCGCTTTGGTTATTTAAAGCGTAGTGCATACCTAACCCAAAACTAAATCCTTGTTCTTTGTGAGAACCTACATTTTGTAGATCAAGCTGAACGCTTGAATACCCAGCTAAACCATAAAGTGCAACTCGCTCTGAAACTGGTATATTTAACTTAACAAAACCGCTCAACACGCTATCAACGGCAAGACCACTGTCACGTTGAGCTGATGTCCCATAACGTCCTTCGAGACCTATGTAGTCATTAAAGAAGTACCCTGCTTGCGCACTAAGAAGAAAAGGGCTTCCCTCTTTCACGGACTCAGAAGACGAGCTTTTCAATTCTGCATTTGAGTAGCTCACTAACGCACCAGCATAAAAATCGGCTGACGCTGAAAAAGAACTCAGGCTCAAACCCAGTGCACTAAGTATTCCCAAACAATGCTGCTTTTTTATCACGTAAAAGTTCCTAGTACTGGTAACAATATGGGCTGCCAAAGCAAAGTTAAGAGTGCTATGCAGACCATTAAATACTGAAGAATTGGCACGCTACCGCCCCGAGGCGTTGAGCGTGAGCCACTGTATCGCTTTCTATATGATGGTGTAAGTAAAACGACCTATTGACTCCAAACCTCTAGTTCTGAATGAAATAGGCCGACAAATTATGCACTCTTGATAGTTTATCAGCAAGCAAGGGAGCAAGATAACCGCACAATGTCACGCTGGTGTTAGAAATGAGATCGTAAGCCATAGCAAAATAAGAAACTATTTACATGCTAAGGCTTTTTTATCTAGAATATAATTTGGAGCATTTTTTATGCTACCAAACATCGATGTTTTTATACCGGATATACAAGGATTAATAATGAAGAATACAGCTCTAGCTATTCTTATGGCTCTAAGCGCATCAACTGCATTTGCAGCAGAAGAAGCAGGTTCAGCAGGCGCAGCTTCTGCCTCTGCAACAGGCACAACAGCTGTAGCAGTAGGTGCGGCAGCAGCAGTAACTGTAGTAGCAGTTGCAGCGTCAGATAGTGACTCAACATCTACTTCAACATCTACTTCAACTTCTACTTCTACAAACTAATTTCGTTTTGTAGATAGAAGATAATCGCCCTGAATGACTCAGGGCGATTTTATTTGTAAGAGGGAATAATGAATATCTTCCGAACGTCTAAATGGATACGCCCACTTCTCACTCTTCCGCTATTCGCCTTACTCTTTGGTTGTACACAAAAGTTCAATGATGTATCAGCCACAGTCCAAGAAGCCTACGGTAACTACATCGATATAGAGATGACCCCAGAAGAAATAAATGCAGTTCCTTATGCCAGCGCCTATTTAAAACTTGGGAGTCAAAAACAGGTCTTTGTTGTTTTAGCTTTTGCAGAACGAAACCCTCTCAATGGAAAAATACAGCTGAAGTGGGTAAGCGCTGACAAAGCTATGATCGTTACGGAGAATGGGCATATCGTCAAAACGATAGGTCTACAAAATGGGGACTTAGCGGGTGTTTATGGTGACGTGCCAGCTTTTTCTTCAGATTCAGCCTCCATGAGCTACACACTCTCATATGATTGGGCAAAACAGTATCGTTATGGTTTTCTAGCAAATGTGAACCGTTTTTATGCAGGTAAAGAAACGTTAACGACACCAATTTCTAGCGCGATGACCAGTATATATAAAGAAGTCGTTGAGTTTAGTAGCCTTTCTCAATCGGTCGAAAACCTTTATTGGGTTAATGAAAAAGGTCAGGTTGTCAAAACCTTACAATACTTAGGACCGAAGATGATTCCGGTTGAGTTAACCATTTTAAAAGGGTATAGCAAATCATGAGCAAGCGACTACTTACATTATTCAGTTTGGTCATGCCGCTTTTGAGCACACATGGCTTCGCTCAAACAGAAGCCTCTACTATACAGCCGTTAAATGTTGAGTTGCAGGAGGTAGGCAAACAGCTACAATTCCAAGGTTCAGCTCGTTTAGAAAGTGTGTTAGCACTTGCTAAGGAGCAAAGCGCCTCTCTGCAATACTCTCTTGGTACGACTTTGTTTGACAAATCGGATCGTGCCGAGAAAACCTCTACCGCTCTAAAGAACTCGGTACTCAATCAAATGATTCAACACAATTTGATTGCACATCCATTCTACAAATTTATTCAGAAGCAAAACTTTGCACCACGCTTACTATCTGCGATCGATGTTGATAAAATTCGACTAAACAAATTTGACAATCCGCTTTTGCATGGCAATGTCCTTCTAGCAAGCCCTCTACGCGAAGAAAAAGTGTATTACTTGGGAAACCTAAATAGCGTGTATTCCGTTAAGGACCAGGCAGGCATCCCTTTGCAGAGACAAATAGAGAACTTGAAAAGTAACATTGGTACGTTATCAACGCCGCCAGTGTTGATCTACCCAGATGGTCATGTAGTTAAACCGCATCACGGAGCTTGGTTAACAACACAATATTATTTACCACCTCTGACATTGGTATATGTCCCGTTTGGTGATCTTGAATACTCCGAAATGGACCAAGATATTGTCCGACTACTCACTCAACTGATACCAAATTCCACAAAGAGACCACAATGATGCCAATTAGAAAAAGCTTAACCCTTTCTTTAATGGGCCCAGCATTGGTTTGGGCTCAAGACATGCCCTTTGAGGCTCCTGCTTTACAGCCGTCTCAATCAGACTTTGGTGGTATTGGCTTAATGCAGATGCCAACCGGACGTATGGCTCCAGAAGGGGAATTCAACTTTTCTGTCACAGGCAGTGATGAGTACCTTTTTTACAATGTAACTCTGCAACTTATGCCTTGGTTAGAAACTACTTTACGCTATACTATCGTTCACGACGTTCTTTACAGTGACCAACCAAGCTTTTCAGGTGACAGTGATTACACAGATAAAGGCATCGACTTTAAAGTTCGCCTATTAGAAGAATCCAAATACTTACCTGAGTTGTCTTTCGGCATCCGTGACTTTGCAGGCACTGGCTTATTTGATGCAGAATTTATTGCAGCAACCAAACGTTACTCAAACCCAAACTTAGGCACTTTTGATTTTACTCTTGGTATGGGCTGGGGGTACTTAGGTACTCGAGACAACATTTCCAACCCGGTCTGTAAAGTATCAGACAGATACTGCGAACGCCCGTCCGATTTTAAAAATAATGGTGGCAGCGTGGATTTTGAACGTATGTTTAAAGGCCCAGCAGCATTGTTTGGTGGTATTGAATACCAAACCTTACACGCCCCCCTTCGCTTTAAGCTGGAATATGACAGTAATGATTATAGTGAAGACTTTCCGGTTAACTCCTCTTGGGCGAAAACGAAAGTAGACATGACTCCCCACACACCATGGAACTTTGGTGTGCTCTACCGTCTAGGCATGGCCGATTTTCGTTTAAGTTATGAACGCGGAGACACGTTGGTCGCGGGCTTAACGCTAAACACTAATTTCAATGACATGCCATCATTCTGGCGAGACACACCAACACCAGAAATCGAAGATAGCCAGCCTGAAGAACTGTCTGATGTTGATTGGGAACGTGTAACAGAAGATTTAGACAAAATTGCTGGTTACCAAAACACGCGTATTTATGTTGATGACAATACAGTAACTGTCGTTGGTGAGCAGAAGAAATATCGTGACCGTACAGAGGCACACGAAAAAGCTGCGGCTGTACTTCACAATGAAATGCCTGACGATATTGATACCTATGCGATCAATGAACGCAGCCGAGGCTTAGTCGGCGAACAAACGACTATTTCCAAAGAGAAATATCGCGACTTTGCCCAAGTTAATTACATCAATCCGAAAATAGAAGATGCAATCTCAAGGGCTACTACTAAGCCAACGGGAGAATCTGTCTATGATGGTTTTGAACGTTTTGATTGGGGCTTTGCACCTAAACTTGTTCAAACTCTTGGAAACGCTGAAGATTTCTATCTCTTTAGTGTAGGGCTAAGCGGTAATGCCTCATACTGGCTAACGGACAACCTTGAAATTGGCGGTTCGTTATACTGGGATTGGTATAACAACTACGATAAGTTTATCTATGTCACTCCACCTGATGGCACTACCGTTCCTCGTGTTCGCACCATGTTCCGCGCTTACCAAAATGAACATGCTGTAACCATGTCAAACCTACAATTGACTTGGTTCCAAGAGTATTCCAATACCATGGATCAGCAATTCTACGCGGGTTATCTGGAGAGCATGTTTGCTGGAGTCGGTACCGAGTTTCTTTACCGACCACAAGGAGCTAACTGGGCGATTGGCGCTGACGTCAACGTAATTTCTCAACGTGATCCACAAAGTTACTTCGGTGTTTACGATGAGAAATGGCAAAACGTACCAGAATATGGACGTCCGTTCCAAGTTATTGATAAAGGCTTCACTGGTTTTGTATCTGGTTACTACTACCCTCAATGGGAATTCCTACAAGATTTGATGATCCAAGTTGATGTCGGGCAGTTCTTAGCTGGCGATGTTGGTACACAAATCAATATTTCTAAGCAGTTCAAGAGTGGCGTAATTGCTGGCGCCTTTGCCTCATTTACAGACTTGTCTGCAGATGAATTTGGTGAAGGTAGCTTTACCAAAGGTTTCTACTTGTCGATTCCGTTTGACATCATGACCGTTAAGCCAAGTAACAATCGTGCGAACTTTAGTTGGCAGCCTCTTACTCGTGACGGAGGGCAGAAGCTCGGCCGTAAATACAGCTTAATTGAGTTAACCGACGAACGAAATCCTTGGTACCAAAGACCTAACCGTTCGGATGTGGAATAATAAAATAATCAAGGGAGCTGCGGCTCCCTTTTTCATATATAGATACTGAGTCATAGAAGACTAAAACCTATCTTCCTGCTTCCAATAGCGCTACTTTTCGTTTCTTGCTAGAATTCCTGAGAAAATTTTAATCTATGGTGGAAGTTCTATGATCATCGTAACTGGTGGCGCTGGCATGATCGGCAGCAACATTGTTAAAGCACTAAACGAAGCTGGTATTAACGATATCCTGGTTGTCGACAACCTAAAAAATGGCAAAAAGTTTAAGAACTTAGTTGATCTGGACATCACAGATTACATGGATCGTGACGACTTTCTGACCCAAATTATGGCGGGCGATGATTTTGGTCCGATTGAGGCAATTTTCCACGAAGGTGCTTGTTCTGCAACGACTGAGTGGGACGGTAAGTACATGATGCTAAACAACTACGAGTACTCTAAAGAGCTGCTTCATTACTGTTTAGATCGCGAGATTCCATTCCTATACGCTTCTTCAGCAGCCACTTACGGCGATACAGATACTTTCGTTGAAGAACGCGAATACGAAGGCGCACTGAATGTATACGGTTACTCGAAACAGCAGTTTGATAACTACGTTCGTCGCCTATGGCAAGACGCTGAAGAACATGGTGAGACCCTTTCTCAAATCACCGGCTTCCGCTACTTCAACGTATATGGCCCACGTGAAGACCACAAAGGTAGCATGGCATCAGTTGCGTTCCACCTAAACAACCAACTTAACGCAGGTGAAAATCCTAAATTGTTCGCGGGCAGCGAATCATTCAAACGCGACTTCGTTTACGTTGGTGATGTCTGTAAAGTAAACCTGTGGTTCTTAGAAAACGGCGTATCAGGCATTTTTAACTGTGGTACTGGCCGTGCTGAATCTTTTGAAGAGGTAGCAAAAGCAGTTATCAAACATCATGGCAAAGGCCAAATTGAAACCATCCCATTCCCTGAGCACCTAAAAGGCGCTTACCAAGAATTCACACAGGCGGATCTAACCAAACTGCGCACCGCAGGCTGTGATGTTGAATTCAAGACGGTTGCAGAAGGCGTTGCCGAATACTTAACTATCCAAAACCGTTAAGCACCACAAGGTGGCAGAACCATAACCTGCCACCTTTACTCAAGTGTAATAGCCTGTATCATTCCTTAATATCTTTTTTCTCATTTAAACCACTTCGCCAGTACACGAATAGGTAACTAGACACGCCATGACCATAAAACGTGATGACTTCGACCCTAAAGCATATAACCCTGAGTTTAAGCGCCACTTCCTGTCGCCTAAGTACTGGGGCACGTGGTTAGGTGTTATCTTATTTTTACCTTTATCATTAATGCCACTGGGTTTACAAAAGTGGTTGGCGAAAACCGTAGCCAAAAAACTATCTAAATCCCACAAAGGCCCTGCTCACCGAGCGAGGGTTAACTTTGAGCTGTGTTTTCCGGAAAAGTCGTTCCAAGAACGTGAAGCTTTAATAGAAAAAACACTCTACACAGCAGCCATGTTCTTTTTTCGCTTCGGGTTACTAAGTTTACGCTCACCAAAATGGCTTCAGAGCCGTTGCCAAATTCGCGGCCTAGACATTTTACGACAGCACATTGATAACAACGAAAATGTGATTTTAATGGTTCCCCACTCTTGGGCAATTGATGTGCCTGCTACCTTGCTCGCTTCAATGGGAATGCCAGTTTCTGCAATGGCGAAGAAACAAAAGAATGATGTTGCTGACTGGCTGATGCACAAGCAAAGAGTTCAATACGGTGGTCGTGTTTATGAACGCTCAGGTGGCATTAAGCCTTTTCTGAAATCCATTCGAGATGGCTATGTAGGGTATTATCTACCCGATCAAGATCACGGCCCAGAACATAGTGTGTTTGTCGACTTTTTCGCCACCCGTAAAGCAACGCTCCCTGGATTGGGTAAAATTGCTAAACTATCACGTTCCAAAGTATTACCTCTGTTCGCTTCAATGAACACCGAAGATGGAACATTCGATATCGAAATTTTGCCTGCATTTGACTTAGACAAAGGCGAAGAGCAAGACGCTCGTACCTGTAATGAAGCCATTGAATATTTTGTCGGTGATAAACCCGAACAATATATGTGGGTACTGCAGTTGCTGCACTCTCAAGAAGACGGCAATAACTATTACAATATCTTTAAGCCTAGATATGATACTGATTGGCAAGTAAATAAATGAAAAAGATTTTAATTATTGGCCCTGCGTGGGTCGGCGATATGGTAATGTCGCAATCGTTATATATCGTATTAAAGCAACGTCATCCAGATAGCCAAATTGAAGTTATCGCTCCAGGATGGTGTAAACCGATTCTTGAGCGTATGCCAGAAATCCACCAAGCGATTGAAATGCCTATCGGTCATGGTGAATTTAACTTATTAGGCCGCAGGGAAATTGGTAAATCATTACGTGAAAAGCAATATGACCACGCCTATATCTTGCCTAAATCAGCGAAATCAGCACTGATTCCATGGTTTGCCAACATTCCTCTTCGTACTGGCTGGAAGGGAGAAATGCGCTATGGTTTATTGAATGACTTACGCCCCAACATGAAGTCTTTTCAATACATGGTAGAACGCTATGTAGCATTAGCTTATCCAAAAGCAGAGATGGTGGACTCCAACTCCCTTGGCGGGCTTGAAATCTTGCCCCGCCCACGCCTTGCAATCAACGCGGCTGAGCAACAAGCCACGCTCAAAAAGTTCAACTTAACGCAAGACCAACCAATCATTGGACTGTGCCCAGGAGCAGAGTTTGGTCCTGCCAAAAAATGGCCCGAAACACACTACGCTGAAGTTGCGACGCAAATGGCTCGATCTGGGCATCAAATCTGGTTGTTTGGTTCTCAAAAAGACTTAGAGACTTGTAACAATATCCGCGCACTTGTCCCGACGCAATTCCATGAGAACATTCATGTTCTAGCCGGCCAAACCAGCTTAATTGAAGCGGTCGATCTACTTGCTGCATGCAAGACTGTTGTCGCGAATGACTCAGGCTTAATGCATGTGGCTGCTGCGGTTGGTTGTAATGTTGTTGCCGTGTATGGCTCAACTTCACCGAAGTACACCCCCCCACTCGCAGAAAAAGTGGAGATTGTTCATACCGATATTGATTGTCGCCCTTGTTTCCAGCGTGAATGTCAATACAAACACCTTAAGTGCTTGACAGAACTTTCGCCTAAGCAAGTGCTAGATAGTATCCAAAAACTTGACGCCATTACGATAAGCTCATGTTAGTTCGTATTGTTTATACCTTACTACTCGCTCTAGCGTCACCGCTGCTTTTATTTGGTTTGTACAAGAGCAAACCAAATAAGCCTAAGTTCGGCTCTCGCTGGAAAGAGCACTTTGGCATAACTCCCAAGCTAAAAAGCAACGACAAACCTATTTGGATACATGCCGTATCTGTTGGTGAAAGCATAGCAGCAACACCTTTAATCAAAGCCCTTAAGGAACAAAACCCCGAACAATCTATTCTAGTTACTACAACAACAAGTACCGGAGCTGAACAGATTGCTAAGTTGGGTGATTTAGTTGAACACCGCTATATGCCAATTGACTTTGGGTTCGCTATCAAAGGTTTTCTTAAAGCAGTGCAACCAAAACAGATGTTGATCATTGAGACTGAGCTGTGGCCAAACACGCTTCACAATGTTCACAAAGCGGGTATCCCTATAACTGTCGTGAATGCGCGCCTATCTGAAAAATCGTGTAAGAACTACGCCAAAATACAGCGGCTTTTTAACCAACTTCATCCATGCCTAACTCAAGTACTCTGCCAAACAGCTTCAGATGCAGAGCGCTTTGAACGCTTAGGCGTCGAGAAAAAGAAACTATCCGTTACCGGTTCTATTAAGTTCGATATTCAAATATCAGAGCAAGTGAAACAGCAAGGACAGCAGCTTCGAGCCCAGCTTGGAGACGATCGTCCGATTTGGATTGCCGCTAGCACCCACAAAGGCGAGGACGAACAGGTATTAGATGCACATAGACAAGTTTTAAAATCTCATCCAAATGCTTTACTCGTTTTGGTTCCTCGCCATCCAGAGCGATTTGATGATGTATTCACGCTTTGCCAACAGCAAGGCTTTAACACTGTGCGTCGTACGTCAACGCATGCAGTAGAGACAAATACTCAAGTATATCTCGGCGATACTATGGGTGAGATGCTAACTTTGATGGGTGCAGCAGACATCTGCTTTATGGGTGGCAGTCTAATCGGAGATAAAGTCGGTGGACACAATGTGTTAGAGCCAGCAGCTCTGGGAGTACCTGTAATCACCGGACCAAGTTATTACAATTTTACAGAAATTGTTAATCTTCTTAAAAAACATTCGTTCTGCAATATCATTACAAAAGTTAACGAACTCAGTAACTTGATAGATAATCACTTTTCATTAAGTACAAACTCTATAAGTTTGCATAGTGCAAATTTCATCGCTAATTATACAAATGTTGTGAATAAAATAGTAACAATAATCTTTGAGAAAAAATAATGAAAAACATCATTACGTATAAGAGAATTCAATCTAATTATGAGAACGTATGTTACGTAAACTCAATTTTCGCACTTTTTTTATACTTATATATTAATAAAGGGGGCCATAATACACTGTTCGTTAGCCATATTGACTTCCAGGCTCTGTTAGCGAATAGTAAGTTAGATAACGTAGTCATTGTTAACACTAAGCTCAACAAAAATTGGGACTCTTTTCTTTACAAAATGGGACTTCTACAATATGACATTACAACTCTAATTAAAAAGAAAAAGTTTTTTGGTCACGATCACCTAACCTATGCGTTTCTATTCGATTTATCTCATGGCTCAGTTCTAGAAGATGGTGCTGGAAACTATAATGGCCCAATACCATTCAAAAAAAGAGTAAAACGCGCTTTAAAAGGCAGAGTTGTCTCTCCTTTGGGCTATGGAAATAAAATAACTAGCATCTATTTATCAAAACCAGAACTTGTAGACTCTCAATTACAAAGCAAAACAAAAGTCTTCGATGTTGTTGATATGTTGGACTACACCAGAAATTTTAGTTTGCAGATGATCCTAACGCACAGCTTCGAGTCTCTTAGTGGAAAAAACATTTTATTTACTCAACCTATCAGCGATCTGGTGACGGAAGATGGAAAAATAGAGCTGTACAAAGAAATTGCTGAGAAATATAACATTACAGTAATAAAGCCACATCCTCGCGAATGTACAGATTATACTAAGCACTTTTCTTGTTTGGTTCTAGATAAATTTATACCAGCTGAAGTTCTTATTTCTCCAGATGATAAAAATATTCATCTTTATACTTTGAACTCAACCTCTGTACTGAACCTAAAAGAGGTCAATGATAATATACAAGTTGATTTACTTGCACAGGATCTACACGATTTCCTTACTCAATGGAAAACAGACAAAAACCTGAAATAAGAAAATTTGAACCATTAAGTAATATAATGCCTTGTAACAAGGCATTATATATCAGTTCGTTTTGCCCATAAAAAACTCAGCCAATTCAAAATCCAACTTCTGATCGATATCAAAAGAGACTCGGTTATCCATGACATAGGCGTATGACTTAGCGGTATAATGAATTTTTTTTTGTTCCAGCAGATCTCTGGCATCAAAAATGTATATCGCTCCATTTAGTCGGTAAAACTCTCCGAGGTCTTGTGAACGATTAAGTGCTTCTGGCCTCAAAAATCCCCCCATCGAACCATCTTCCGGAAGCGTGTTCGACCATAGCGGGGAGTGCTCACATGGTGTAACAGAAACCACTGACAAAGCTTGCTTTTCTATGAACAACTCCAAAGCTTCATTAATGTGCTGAGTGGTGCGTAAAGGGGATGTCGGTTGTAACAAGACAAGTATCTCATCACCTTTACCAAACTTTTCAAGCGTGTAAATCAACACACTTTCTGTTTTCGCTGTATCAGAAGCCAAATGTTCCGGCCGCAATTCAGGAACTTCAGCCCCGAATTGTAATGCAATATCTGCGATTTCTTGATCATCAGTACTCACCAAGACTTTGTCGATGTATGGGCAATTATTCGCAGCATCAATAGACCAAGCAATTAAAGGTTTACCGTTTAGCGGTAACACATTTTTTCTAGGCAAGCGCTTACTACCCCCACGAGCAGGAATGAGCGCAATTACTTTTTTACCATCGATCACTACAGTACACCTAACGTATGAATATCTGCTTGAGCGCGATTAAAATCATCCATTCTACCAATGTCAAGCCAGTACTCGTGAATTGGAAACATGAGTACATTTTCACGTTCATTCATATGTTGCTCAAGTAAAGTCGGCATATCAATATGATGATTTTTCGGTACGGATTGGATGACTCTCGGAGATACAACGTATATTCCGGCATTAACAAAAAAACGTTGGATTGGTTTTTCTACCATGCTGATAATTCTATTGCCATCGCCATTGATGACACCATACGGGATCTGATAATCATATTCACGGACACACATCGTTGCATCAGCTTGATTTTCTGTATGGAACTCCAGAAGTCTCTGAAAATCAACTTTCGTTAAGACATCGCCATTCATCATTATTAATGGCAGGTCTGCTGGTAAGTCCTTAGGTAGCAAACCCAAAGCACCGCCAGTACCTAACGGAGACTCTTCATAAACGTAGGTGATATTTACCCCGAGCTTAGAGCCATCACCAAAATACTGCTCAATCTGCTCCGGCATGTAATGAGTAGAAATATAGAAATTAACAAAACCAGCCTTAATGAAGCTTCGAATAACCGTTTCTAAAATAGGCTTACCACCAATTTTGAGCATTGGCTTAGGACATGTATCAGTCAGAGGTTTCAACCGAGTCCCGAAACCACCAGCCATGAGAAAAACGGGATTTTGATAGGTTGGTTGGCGTAGCGCACCGTGCAAAGTTTCTAAACCAACCACTTTTCCGTTTTTTATCAATGGAATAGAAAGAACGCTACGGCTCTCCATTGCTGAAATTAACTCTTCACGAGGGGTGTTAATATTAGCCGTCAATGGGTTAGTGTTCATCACTTGCGCTACATCAGCAGTCAAAGGCAAGTTTTTAAGCAACCCACGACGAATATCACCATCCGTAACGACCCCCAAAAGATGGTCATTATCGTCAACAACTAGCACAACTCTCAACGCTTCATTGTTTATAATTTCTAACGCATCAAGTAATGAACTGGTTGGCTTAATTAAAACATTTTTCCAACAATGACTCATGCTTAACCTATTTTCTAAATCATTTAAAACTTTTCATTGTTACCCTATATGGGTAACAGATCGTATCCATTGGCACATTTTGAGTGATTGTCGCTCCAGCACCTACAATAGAGTTTGTATCTATTCGGACGTTTTGAATCACCGTAGCCCCAGCTCCAATATAAACATTATCGCCAGTCAGAACTTGACCACACAGTGTTGAACGAGGGGCCAAATGGTTAAAAGATCCAATATCACAGTCATGCTCAACTATAACGCCAGTATTCACTATTGTATGGCGACCAATTCTGGCTCCGGCTTGAATAATGGCACTGGAAAGAATTTGCCCCCCCATATGAACTTCCGCAAAAGGAGATACTTGAGCAGAAGAGGCAATCACTGTTTCGAACTGGTACCCACTCGCTGTATAAAACTGAGTTAGCTTGCTTCTTAAGCCCGATTTGGGGAGAGCACCAATGCCATTGACTAGCAAAACTTCGTTACAATCAAACCTAAAGACATCTTCGTCTTTGCGAAAATGGGGTAGCTCGTTAAAAATGCCGCGCTCACTCAGCTCATCCGGGCAAATAACCGCCAAGATCTCTCTTTGCTGCTGTAGAAGTACATCCACTAGTACACTAGCGTGACCACCTCCACCAATAATGACGAGAGGCTTCAAGCTCTTTTTATTCAAAGATTAAATCTCCTGCTTGATAAGCCTTACTGGCTGGCTTATCCAGTAGTTCCCAAAATTTATAAGGAGAAAGGCCCGTGCCAGGGCGTTTTATAGTCAGGTTATCCTGAGTAAAAACTTCACCTACAGCGATGTTCGTCGCTGCAATCAAGCTCTTCCTAGCTACCGCTTTGTTCTTTACCTCAGAAACCGTTGGGCTTTTCACTCCAACACCTAACGCAACTTCCACCTGACGAATAGCTGAAACCATTGCAGTCAACTCGTTCGGCTCGAGCGAAGCTTTATGATCTGGCCCTTCCATATTCTTATCTAAAGTAAAGTGTTTCTCTATTAGTACCGCTCCGCGAGCAACAGCCGCAATTGGGATTGTGATACCTTCACTATGGTCAGAATAGCCAGCGGGTAGTTCAAAGGCGTTAGCAAGAGTATCCATAGCCTTAAGGTTTATCTCTTCCATTGGTGCAGGGTATTCTGTCGTACAATGCAGTAGCGTCACTTTTGCTTTTAAGGCTTTTTGCCCCACTTCAGAGGCATAAGCTTTTTGAAAATTTAGCTCACTTGGCGTGGCATTTTGATCAGCAGTGTAACCAAAAGCAATCACTCCCAAAACAGCTTCTATTTCCGAGAGTGTAGCCATTCCTGTAGAAACAATGAGATCACAACCTGTACGTGCATGTTCTAAAACTAGAGGGGCGTTAGTAATCTCGCCCGACGGTATTTTTAATCGGGTGAGATTCAAATCGTTAACAAGGAAATCTAGACTCTCAGAGTCAAAAGCTGTCGATAGAAACTCAATACCGATTGACTGACAATGCTCTACTAGTTGGTGATGAACATCATAAGAAAGTTCTAACCGACTAAGCATCGCAAGTTGAGACTCTTGCTTTTGCGTATTTGCTACTTGATATTCAGCTTGTTTTGCTTCAGCTGTAACTAAGTTTTTAGCTTTAAAAGTTTGAAACTTAACAATATCAGCACCAGCTTTATGCGCCGCATTGACTAGCTCAAATGCCAACGTCTCATCACCATTGTGATTTACACCAGCTTCAGCAATTATTAATGTCATAGAGTCTCTTTATATCGTCTTTAAATCTACAATGGGATAATTATACATTATCAAAATCTAGGTCGAAAAAGGCTTTACTCGGCTCAAAACGCAAAGTCTTAATCATGTCAATCACCTGCCCGCTTGTATCGCCTTGCCCATAAGGATTTAAGACAACCTCGTTGCTATCGCTTTTGTAAGCTCTCTGCACAGCCGCACTTATTGAAGCAGAAATATCTATATGATTAGGCTTACAATTTAGGACACTCTTGGCGGCCAAACGCCCTTTTTGTCTTGAACCAATATTAACGGTAGGTACATCAAAAGCAGGCACTTCGATAATCCCACTCGAAGAATTACCAATCACAGCAGCTGCATGCTTTACCGCACTCAAGTAACGTACTTGCCCAAGAGATGGAATAGCTAATACACGTTGTGGGTTAGCTTGAGCATATTGTTCCAAAATAGGGATAATACATCGTCCTCCATCATCAGCATTCGGATAAGTAAGGATTACTTGATGATTGGGAAATTCATCTAATGCGCCTAAAAGCGCTTGAAAGCTTGCCTCAGGCTTCTCATCACCTAAGGTCACGGGGTGATATGTAACCACAAAAAATGGTTGAGTTAGGTTAAAGGCAAGTGACTTAGCAAGCTCATCTACCGTCATAAACGTTGCGCGTTTTAGGTGGTCTAGACCGATAGCACCCACATTTTTTACTCGGTCGGGCGACTCACCTAACTGAATAACACGCTGCCTGTAATCCTCTGTGGACGTAGCATGCAAATAGCTTAATTTGGTAATGGCATGGCGTATTGCATCATCATACGCTCCTTCAGTGATCTCCCCACCGTGCAAGTGAACAATAGGGATACGCAGTATCATTGCCGTTTGTGCTGCGGCAAGAGCTTCAAATCGGTCGCCTAAAATGACCAATACATCAGGTTGCAGTCTTGAAAGGGCATCAGCAAAGCCAAGTACTCCTAGTCCCATACTTTTCGCGGTCCCAACTGCCGAATCGGATGAAAGTAGAATCTCAATTTTTTCATCAATGACAAAGCCATCTTGCTCTATTTGATGATAAGTTTCGCCAAACTCTGGCGAAAGGTGCATACCAGACACCAAAAGCTGAAGTTTCAACTCAGGATCATCTTGAATATCCTTTAGAAGCCAGTAAAGCAGCCCGTACTCTGCTCTCGTCCCGGTAAACACGGCGACTTTCTTTTGCTGCTGTGTCATGTTTAATCTTGCCTTAACGATTTAGTGCAACTGGAGTGCTTGGTAAGTTAATTAAATGCGCCTCGATGAACTCTGAGTTACTTAAATCACCACGCAGTGCATTTTCAAACATCGGCAAACGATGCATCAACTTCCAAATTGGACGAGTCATCACGCCCGCGGCATTAGTCTCTTGTAATATCGCTTCTCGCGATTCGATATCCGGACAAATGATCGCATTGAGCCAGTAGTTTGAGTGTGCGTACTCAGGCTCAGTCACAAACTGAACATCGCTACCAGAGAAGAAAGCTTGATACTGCTTTGCTAACTCACGCTTTTGTGCCAAGTACGTTTCTATCACTTCCATCTGCGCACAGCCAAGTGCAGCATTTAGATTTGGCATACGATAGTTAAACCCAGGTTCATCGTGATAAAACTCATAAGGATGAGGTACTTTCGCGGTCGTAGTCACATGCTTAGTGTGTTGGCCTAACTCTTTGGTCTTACACAACACTATACCACCACCACCTGTCGTAATAATCTTATTGCCATTAAAGCTAACCGCACCAAAATCACCAATCGTTCCAGTGTGTTGACCTTTATAAAAAGATCCTAAGCTTTCTGCCGCATCTTCAACCAAATTAAGCTGCCACTTGTGACAAATCGCAATCAATTCATCTAACTCAACGGGATGACCAAACGTATGCATGGGCACAACAGCCCTAATGCGTTGACCCGTTGTTTGATGAAAACACCCTTCCTCTGTAAGCTTTGCGTGTTCCATTAAGTAAGCATCAACCGCTTTAGGGCACAAACCAAGGCTAACTTTTGAAACATCAACAAAAATAGGCTCGGCCCCCATATGATAAAGGGCATTGCAGGTAGCCACAAAAGTGAGGGCCTGAGTGATCACCAAATCACCACGTTGCACACCTGCCATATACAGCGCAGCATGCAATGCAGCAGTACCATTAACAGTTGCTACCGCTTTTTCACTGCCAGTGTATTGCTCTATTTTCTGTTCGAATTGATCAACAAACTTACCGACGCTTGATACAAAAGTACTGTCAATAGTCTCCATCACATACGCTTTTTCATTGCCTTGGAAAGCTGGCGCGTGTAATGGAATAAAGTCTTCGGTTTTATACGTATCTTGCACAAATTCAACAATCGATGTTGGATTCATCATTCGCTCCGCTTACATCTTGCTGTCTAGGTATTTTCCCGTTTCTTTGTGGCCAAAGTCGGGAATCATGGTAAAGAACAATTCTACAATTTGCTCCTTGCTCCACTCACGTTTATCTTTCATCTCAGCAATGCTTTGCTCGAACAAAGTCAAAAGAGCTTGTTCGAAAAGAGGTTCATTTTTGATGATGCCTAAGTTTTCAAAGCGTTCCATATCAAGGACTTCTTTATCCGTGAAGAACTCCTCAAAATCTTTCTCGCCCGTAGTATCACTTTCTGTAAACAAGCAAGGCCATTTACCTTGCTCAGGTAAAGTTTTCGCCAGTTCACGAGCCTCATCTTCACTGCTACAGAGATATGGTTCATAACCCAATTGCTCTAGATATTTCACTGCAATATCAGCAAATGAAATTAAGTGAAGCGCTTCACTCAATTTAGGGAAAAAGATGTCTCGGTTTTCACCAAAAATACAAGACATCAGGCAGAGCTCACCCGACTCTTGTGGCGTTACGAAATAGCGCTTTATGTCATTAGGAGCAACAATAGGTTGACGCTTTTGAATACGTTGATTGAAGCCGTGCAGTAAAGAGCCGTCAGAAAATGCGACATTGGCAAAGCGAGCGGTTGAAATCGACATTTGCTTACTTCTACGCATCAAGAACATCTCCATAATGCGCTTAGACGCTCCCATCATATTGACTGGATTTGCCGCTTTGTCTGTCGATACACAGAAATATTTCTTCGCTCCAGACTCTATTGATTGCTGGATGGTCTTATCTGTATTGAATACATTCACGTCGATCATACGCATAAGTGTGAAAGGATCTTTTTCACTGCGCACGTGTTTCAGCGCTGACAAGTTCAGCACGTAGTCAAACTGCCCATCCGATTTGATAAACGCATCGTACTCAATGGAACCAATATCCAATGCGAATGTTTGAAAATCGCCATCAATGTAACCAAAAGAGCTACGAATATCACGAACCAACTCAACCATATTATTTTCACTAATATCAACAACATGAAGTTTCTTTGGGTTACGTTTAAAAATCTCTTTCGTGACCGCTTGACCAATAGAGCCCGCCCCACCTAAGACAAGAAAGCGAGATTCAGAGACAATCTTTGACAATTCAACTTCTTGATTTGAGATGTCTTGAGTGAATAAAGCATCGGTACGACCGATAAGAGAGAGAATATTGCTCATATTTAGCCTTGAAAATCTGGGTGTGGCCTAGCTATAAAGTGTAGCTAGCTCTTGAAGTGAACGTTGCTCTTCTGCATTTATTTTAGAGGCATTAGCTTTAACATCAATCTGTTTTCCTAAACTGCTCGCTAGCTCATCAAATGTAGAAAAACTACAGAGTTCAACATTTTGTGCATCTTTAAAGAACAGTTCATTGTGGCTTCCTTTCGCCACATAAACCTTACCTTGCCCCCACTTCATCAGTTGACGGGCGGTACTAGCTCCGCCTCTAGGTTGAAGCACAAGATGGGTGCACGACATCACAACAGCCGTGTAAGCTAGTGGGGGAAGTGAAGTTATGACAGACACATCGACTGTTTGCTTCTTTATCTTTTGCAAATAGGTTAAATAAAGATCTAAAAGAAGACGTTTTCGCCACTGCTTTACAGGCCACATCACAACAAACTTGTATTCCGTGTGCACTCCAGCTTTTATGAATGCACGCAACATCGCTTTAATGTTTTGATATTTAAATGCATTAGGTTTAGTACCTAAAAGGATACTTTTTTTCTTATTTTTTTCGTCTGCATAAACAGAAATCGCCAGAGTCTCAGCAGATTTAGTGGGTAATGTGTCGAAGACAACACTAGAATCAACAAGACAAAAATCACACCTTTCTAATACTTGGCTCAACTTCTCACGAAACGCACTATTTAAAGCAATAAACTGCTCTTGTTGACTTAAAACCCAAAGATCATTCTCTGTAATGTTAAGCTTAACATCTGCAACTAAGCGTCCATGTTTATCTTTGCACCAAAGCCACCTGTCAACCTCATCATCCGTGATAAACATATAACACTTGCTCTTCATTTGTGGACTAAGCTCGAGAACCTCTCGAATTTGAGCAGAGTTAAGTGCACTCAGAGAGAAATAAGTTATCGTTGAAGCGTTCAAAAAAATAGAGTTGTTCACCTTCTCGTAAGAAAAGTAAGTGACTCCATCAATTTTCTTAGGGTACTGAGATTCAATATCACCACATCCGAAAATGACGACACCTAACGTCTCGTGATTAATGCCAGCTTTCTCAATTAAGGCATCAATAAACAGAGGGGAAAAGTAGTCTGTGCTAGACACTAAAAAAATATGTTTAATCTCGTTGCTTTGCATTTTTACAATTCCATGCGCCCTAAAACATTTTTTATAGCATTAATAACATAAGACTGCTCACTATCACTCATATTGAAGTACAGTGGTAGTCTTACCAAGCGCTCACTTTCTTGTGTCGTATATATATCACTGCCGACAAACCGACCAAACTGTTGGCCAGCTGGTGAGCTATGCAATGGAATATAGTGAAACGCAGAAACTATGCCCTCTTCACGAAGCATTTCAATAAACTGGCTTCTCAATTCCAGATTTTCCAGTTTCAAGTAGAACATATGCGCATTGTGCTGACATTCAAAAGGAACAGTTGGCACTTCTATATTGTGTTTTGCGGCAAGAGGCGTAAGCTCATCTAGATATTTCCGCCAAATTTGTAGCCGTCTTTGGTTAATCCCTTCAGCTTCTTCAAGCTGTCCCCAAAGGTATGCTGCTTGTATCTCACTTGGAAGCAAACTACTACCAAGATCAACCCAAGTATATTTGTCTACCATGCCACGGAAGAACAAGCTTCGGTTCGTCCCCTTCTCTCTGACAATTTCTGCACGCTCAACAAAAGATTGGTCATTAATAAGAAGTAGTCCACCTTCACCACCGGACGTATAATTTTTCGTCTCATGAAAACTATATGCACCTAGATGGCCAATTGCCCCCAACGCTTTCCCTTTGTAAGTAGACATCACACCTTGAGCCGCATCTTCAATAACAATGAGTTTATACTTCTCTGCAATACTCATGATCGTGTCCATCTCACAAGCAACACCAGCATAATGTACAGGTACAATAGCAACCGTTTTTTCAGTGATTGCAGCCTCAATTTTGGTTTCATCAATGTTCATCGTATCTGGACGAATATCAACAAACACCACTTTTGCACCACGCAGTACAAATGCATTCGCAGTGCTAACAAAAGTGTAGCTTGGCATAATCACTTCATCACCAGGCTGAATATCGATCAGCAAAGCGGCAAGTTCAAGCGCATGGGTACATGAAGGCGTTAACAAAGTCTTAATACAGCTCGCTCTGTTTTCAAACCAACTCTCGCATCGTTCAGAAAGTGGCCCATCTCCCGAGAGTTTACTTCCTTGGATAGCTTGCTCAATAAAGCTAAGCTCTTTACCTACAACTGGGGGCTTATTAAATGGAATCATTAATCTATCTCTCTGGGGTTACAATCAATAGAATTTCATTCTAAATTTATTGATCGGCAAGAAATCTCGAGCTTGGTTTTCTTCCTTCACTACTGCTTTGGTGATTTTCAACAAGCCTTTACCACAAATTACAACGGGGCAGCCATTTTCAACAAATATCACTTTACCAACATGCCTATGCTCACAAACCACATCCTGTACTACTTCAGCATCCAAGACTACCACTTTATTCTCATCAACATTAGTAATAGCTCCAGAATATGGGTACCCTACAGAATCAATAAATCGTTTAATGTATGTAGAACTTTGATTCCAATCGATCTCATAATCAGATTCGTCTCGCCATATTGAATATGTCGCTAATGACTCATCTTGTTGTGAGGATTTTATTTCTCTTCCGGAATGTAAACTATTAAATATCAAATCTGCCAGTTTTATATAATTGAGGTTATTCACTTCAATTGCATCAGATAATTTTATTGGATAGTCAATAAATGAAGTAGCTTGTGCAATAATATCACCTTTATCATACTCATCTGAACCAAATAGAGCTGTAACACCAATTTCATGCTCACCATTAATTAAACTATTCACTAGCGGAGCAAAGCCTCTATATCGAGGTAAAATAGAGTCATGGAAAACAATTAACTTGCTATCTTCGATACTTCTAATCATCCAGCGCCATGACACTGCTAACACATAGGATTCTTGAGGTATTGTGTAAGTGTCATTATGATAATAATACTGAACACCGTAGTTGATAGCTAATTGTCTCAAATTTTCACTATAATCATCTTTAATATTTTTATCTTTTCCTATAACAAGGAAATCAACAATTTCTCGATATTTTTCAAATAAAAGGGTAGCAACTTCATACCCTTTTTTAGTCATCGCATGTAATACTATTTTTTTACACATAACAATACCTGAAGCTTGGACTCGTTTTGGGTAATCTCTATTTAGCTTGGTGAGCAATCATCACAAATAATTTTATTTAAGTATTGTCCGTAGTCATTTTTTAACATTGGTTGAGCAAATTGGATAACTTGAGAAGTTGATAACCACCCATTGCGCCACGCAATCTCTTCTAAACAGGCAACTTTAAGACCTTGAACATTTTCAATGGTTTGAACAAACGAAGAGGCTTCATGCAGGCTTTCATGTGTTCCAGTATCTAACCAAGCAAAGCCGCGCCCTAGTAATTGAACATTCAGGTCACCTTGCTCAAGGTACATTTGGTTTAGCGTCGAAATCTCTAACTCACCACGAGATGAAGGTTTGACTTTTTTTGCCAATTCGACGACTCGGTTATCATAAAAATATAGCCCAGTGACAGCATAATTGGATTTAGGCTTTACTGGTTTTTCTTCAATCGAAATCGCCTGCATATTGGCATCAAATTCTACAACGCCAAATCGCTCTGGATCTTTAACCTGATAACCGAATACCGTCGCACCACGGCTCTTCATCGCAGCTTGCTGAAGAATAGGAGTGAACCCTTGTCCATAAAAGATGTTGTCACCCAGCACTAAACATACTGAGTCATCGCCAATGAACTCTTCGCCAATGATGAACGCTTGAGCTAAGCCATCTGGACTTGGTTGAATCGCGTATTGCAACTCAATGCCAAACTCTGAGCCATCACCTAATAGGCGCTGAAAACCCTCCTGGTCTTCTAGCGTGGTGATGATTAAGATTTCACGAATGCCCGCAAGCATGAGTACCGACAACGGGTAGTAAATCATTGGTTTGTCATAAACCGGCAGCAACTGCTTAGAGACACCACGTGTAATAGGGTAAAGGCGAGTGCCCGAGCCGCCTGCTAAAATAATGCCTTTCATTATTCGCCCGCTCCTAGTCGCTCAAGACTGTATGAGCCATCAAGCACACGCTGCCACCATTGTGGATTATTGAGGTACCATTCCACGGTTTTGCGAATACCGCTTTCAAACGTTTCTTCTGGCGTCCAGCCAAGCTCTTGAGCGATCTTGGTGGCATCAATTGCGTAACGCACATCATGACCAGGTCGATCTTTGACATAAGTGATCAAAGATTCATAAGACTCGACCCCGGCCGGCTTGTCTGGTCGCAACTCTTCAAGCAAAGCACAAATGGTTTTCACCACTTCGATGTTTGCTTTTTCGTTATGGCCACCAATGTTGTAGGTTTCACCGACTTCACCTTCGCAGACCACTTTGTACAGCGCGCGAGCATGATCTTCCACAAACAGCCAATCTCGGATTTGCATACCATCGCCATACACAGGCAACGGCTTGCCGTCGAGGGCATTTAAAATCATCAGAGGGATCAACTTCTCTGGGAAGTGGTACGGGCCATAGTTGTTGGAGCAATTAGTGATAAGTGTTGGTAAACCATAAGTACGTTGCCAAGCGCGAACCAGATGATCGCTCGACGCTTTAGATGCGGAATATGGGCTGCTCGGCGCGTATGAAGTGGTTTCGGTGAACAAATCATCCGTCCCCTCTAAATCGCCGTACACTTCATCCGTAGAAATATGATGAAAACGGAATGCTGATTGGCGCGCTTCATCTAGGTTCGACCAATATTGACGCGCCGCTTCAAGCAAATGGTAAGTGCCCATCACGTTGGTCTCAATAAAAGCAGCAGGACCATCAATAGAACGATCGACATGAGATTCGGCGGCCAAATGCATCACCATATCGGGTTGATGCTCTGAAAAAACGCGGTCTAGTTCAGCTCGGTCACAGATATCCACTTGCTCGAAGTAGTAACGTTCACTCTCTGAGACATCAACCAGTGACTCTAGATTCCCTGCGTAGGTCAGTTTATCTAAATTGATAACGGTATCTTGGGTGTCACGAATGATATGTCGGACAACAGCTGACCCAATGAAGCCTGCTCCACCGGTTACTAATATTTTCATTACAAATGTTACCTACGTTAATTTGTGTGCTATCAGATACACATGAATACTTTATGATTATTGTAGTTTATAGACTCACTCGAGCATCGTTAGACTCAAGAGGGCTTACTTAGAGCAATTAATGCAAAATAATAAAAAACTCAATTAAGATTGAGAAGCATAACCGTCCTGCAAATGCTCAAAATCGGATTCTTGCCAAATAATCTGTCGCTTTAAACGCTCTTTATTAAATGAACGCAGAAGTCTATTTAGATTTTGGTGCTTCCAGTCACCAGAAGTTTCAAAACGGCACTTATCAAAATCGATAATCCATACCTTATCTTTGTCGTCGATCAAGATATTGTGGATATTCAAGTCGGTATGGTTAACGCCAACCTGATGCATCTTGGCAATTTCTTGCCCTATTTTCTGATACATTTCTGCCGATAACGATTGTTCTTGCAAGATATTGACCAGATCTCTGGCGTTCGGGATTCGCTCACTTAATAAATCAGCGTGATAGAAGAATCCTGACTTTACGGCTCTTGCTCCAATTGGACGAGGAACGTGCACCCCAGCCTCGATTAGCGCCAATAAAAGCTGAAACTCTTGCGCACAACGGGTGTTATCCCAGCCAGAGAACCAATAATGATCGTTAACCAACTTCCCAAACAAACCGCCACGACGGTAATGACGCAGTGCTGCTTGCATGTTCTCTAGTTGGATAAACCATGTCGTGCCTCGCCCCGTCGCACTGCCAACCACCTTGTCTAAGGACTGCCAATATTCCGCATCAAATATCGGTTGGCTAGGGTCTGTAAGGATCTCGTCATCAAACCAGATCATTTGGTTGTTGTTTTGATACTGTTGAGTCACGCGCTTACCCCCTAGCCTAAATATCGGCAGGCTAATATATACAACCAAGTAAATCCGGCGAACACCAATGCAACCATAACGGCAGCTGAGCCTATGTCTTTAGCTCGACCACTGAGTTCATGCCGCTCAATACCGATACGATCAACCACAGCCTCAATAGCTGAATTCACAAGCTCTACAATCAAGACTAACACCACGACCCCGATCATTAAGATACGCTCAACCATGCCGACATCCACTAGCCAAGCCAAAATCACAGCGAAACTCAACAGAGCCAACTCTTGTCGAATGGCAGCTTCATGCTTAAAAGCCGCTTTTAATCCTTGGATCGAATAACCCGTCGCTTTAACGATGCGCTTTAGTCCGGTATTACCCGGCTTGCCAGATTCTTGCGATTGATGTGGTGTTATCTTTGACATTGCAGAACACTTATCAGTACTTAGCTATATTCGAGCCGTGTATTTTACATTTATTGGGGATGTCTGCATAATTTACCTGCCTCTATTCATCGAATCAGACAATAATTATGTTCACTTCTGCCCCATCGTCACTATGCGTCTTGCGTTTGTCCGCTATTGGAGACGTTTGCAATACCATCACCACCGTTCAAGCTATTCAGAAACACTGGCCTTCGACCCAGATTACTTGGATAACGGGTAAACTTGAAGCCCAGTTATTAGCCGCCATCGATGGTGTAGAAGTGATTGTTTTTGATAAAAAAGCGGGACTTGATGGCTACAAATCGCTTTGGCGACAGCTGAAAGGCAGAGAGTTTGATGCGCTATTGCATATGCAGTACGCGATTCGAGCGAGTGTCGCGACGTTGGGCATTAAAGCAAAATACAAACTTGGTTTCTCTTCTGATAGAAGCCAAGATTTTCAGACGCTATTTACCAATGTCAAAGTGCCTTCCCCGCAATCTCTGCATGTCGCAGATGGCTTAATGGCCTTTGCCCATCAAATTGGGGTACCAAAGGCAGAACTGGACTGGGTACTTTCTTATTCAGACCACGACCAAGCTTGGGCAGAGTCTCATATTTCTCGTAGTAAACCTAACCTGCTGATTGTGCCTGGTGCGAGCAAAGCTTATAAAAACTGGAACGCGGAAGGTTATGTGGATGTGATTCATCACGCCAGAGCTAAAGGCTGGAACGTGATTCTGGCAGGTAGCCCAGCTCAGGTAGAATTGGATCTGGCAGAAGCCATTCAATCTCGCTTGGAAGAACCGTGTCTAAATTTAGTTGGACAAAGCTCAATTCTGCAAATGCTTGCGTTAATAGATAAGGTTGAAATGGTCATCGCCCCCGATACCGGACCAGCACACATGGCGAATGCAATGAAAACGCCAATCATCGGGCTCTATGCACACCATAATCCGCTGCGAGTAGGACCTTACCGTTATCTAAAATACGTTGTCTCAGTGTATGAAGAAACGATCTTTGCGGAAACAGGCAAAAACAGTCACGAGTTAAGCTGGCGAACTCGCGCTAAAGATGAAACGGCAATGAACCGCATTACTAACACTCAAGTAATGAGCATGTTCGATCAAGTCTTAGAAGATTTGTATCCTCAATACCAGTAAACTTACTGTCTTGATTTGTTAAGAAGGAAATGACCTTGTCCAAACCAACCTTAGCCGTTGCCTTAATTGTAAAAAATGAAGAGAAGCACTTACAAGCTTGTCTAGACACAGTAAAAGATTGGGTCGATGAGATTGTCCTTCTAGATTCGGGCAGCACTGATCGTACCGAAGAAATCGCCCGACAATACACAGATAAGTTTTACACCAACCTAGATTGGCCGGGATTCGGTAAACAGCGCCAACTTGCGCAGCAATACGTTACGGCAGACTACGTTTTATGGCTTGATGCAGACGAACAAGTCACTCCAGAGCTAAAAGAAAGTATCTTACACGCGGTATCAGCCAATAAGCCGAACGTTTTATACAAGCTTAACCGACTAAGCTCAGCGTTTGGTAAGTTCATCTACCATTCTGGTTGGTCTCCAGACTGGATTGTGCGCTTATATCGCACCGAATATACGCAATATAATGATTCGCTCGTTCATGAAAAAGTTGATGAGAAAAACTATCAAACTGAAAAACTGGATGGTCGACTGCATCACTACACTTACGAGCACCTTCATCATTACATCAATAAAACCACTGGCTACCTCAAGGCCTGGACGGATGAACGTGAAGGTAAAAAGAAATCCGGCTTAACCACTGCAATTGTTCACGCTCTTGCTAGCTTTTTGAAGATGTATGTTCTCAAACGAGGCTTCCTTGATGGCAAACATGGTTTCATTCTAGCTTGGCTAAGCATGCACTCTACTTTTGTAAAATATATCGATCTCTACTTACGTGAACAGGCAAAAAAATCATGAAAACGACTTTAATTATCACCACTTACAACTGGAAAGAAGCATTAAAAGCGGTGTTAGAAAGCGTGAAACGTCAAACCGTTTTGCCTGATGAAGTCATTGTTGCAGATGACGGTTCTCGAGACGATACCAAAGCAATGATCGACCAACTTCGTGACGGCTTTCCCGTGCCACTTATCCATAGCTGGCACGAAGATAATGGCTTTCAACTTTCGATGAGCCGCAACCGTGCTATCGCAAAAGCATCAGGTGACTACCTCATCATGATTGATGGCGACATGGTATTGTCTCAAACGTTTATTGAATCACATAAGCAAGTCGCAAAGCCAAATTGGTTTGTACAGGGTGGACGTGTGTTAACGGATGAAAACTGCAGCAAGGCCATCATGGAAAACGGCTTAGTACCTTCTATCTTCAGCAAAGGCATTCGCAATCGTAAAAACTGCATCACCAACGCTTTGCTATCGAAATGGTTCTCTTACGAGCGCAATAACGATAAAGCCACTCGCGGTTGCAACATGGCGTTTTGGCGACAAGATGTCATCGAGGTGAATGGCTTCAACCAAGATTTTGTTGGATGGGGACGCGAAGACAGCGAGTTTGTTCATCGCATGTTGAATGCGGGTAAGTCACGTCTTTACCTAAAATTCGCAGGTGTAGGCTACCACTTGTACCACGTAGAAAACTCTCGTGCGTCACTCGGACAAAATGACGAGATTTTAGAGAACACCATTAAAAACAAGCTTAAACGCTGTGAGAATGGTGTTGATCAGTTTATTTCAGAGGATTGCAGCGATGAATAAAAAGGTTATCTATCCTGGAACTTTCGATCCAATTACCAATGGCCATTTAGATTTAATCGAACGCACAGCAAAAATGTTCGACTCAGTAACAATTGGAGTTGCAGCTAGCCCTTCGAAAAACACCATGTTCTCATTGGATGAGCGTGTAGAACTGGTCCACCAATGCTGTCAACACTTAAGCAATGTCAGCGTTGTCGGCTTTAGTGGTTTACTTGTGGATTTCGCCAAAGAACAACAAGCTTCGATCCTAATCAGAGGACTTCGCACAACAATGGACTTTGAGTACGAGTTTGGTTTGACGAGTATGTACCGTAAGTTACTACCCGGACTAGAAAGTATTTTTCTTACCCCTTCAGAAGAGTTCGCGTTCTTGTCCTCAACAATAGTAAGAGAAGTAGCGATTCATGGTGGAAATGTCGCCCAATTCGTTCCGAGCCCTGTAAACACAGCCATCTTAGAAAAACTACGTTCAGCATGAAAAAGTTAAAGTATTACTTATCTAACGGAATACTCGCTTATTTACCTTCTTTTTTGTTTCGTTATTCCGCAAAAAAACTATTAGCACAAGCCCCAAGTTATGATGAAGAGTACTTGCGTGAACGCGTTAATTATTACAATAAACATACCACGAGCTTCGAACTGACTCCTCCAGACCTTACGAAAGTAAAAGACTTTAAAAAAACGGGCGGCAGCGCTTATTACTATGATCTATTGAAGGTTATTAAATGCTTCCCCAAAAAGGCTGTCTTCAAATATGTCAATGGCGATGTCATTGATGTACCAAACGAGCCGAGTTTTTTAAAAAGTCGACCTATTAAAGGAGAGAACACCAACTCGGTCCTACTAAAGCTAAACGCCGTTAGACACTACTTTTTTGTGGACAAAGACAAGCCGTACCAAACTAAAAAAGACATGATTGTATGGCGTGGGACGGGATTTCGACCAAATCGAAGAAAACTACTTTCTCGTCATTTCCATAATCCTCGCTGTAATATCGGTCGAGTGGATACGCAGGATAAAGATCCAGAACAACTGAGCTACGTGACCCCTTCAATGAGTATCTCAGAACAACTTGAGTACAAATTCATTTTGAGCTTGGAGGGAATGGACGTCGCAACCAATCTTAAGTGGATCATGTCCTCCAACTCTTTGTGCTTCACCCCTAAGCTGCGCTATGAAACATGGTTTATGGAAGGAAAACTAAAAGCGGGTGTGCACTTTGTTCAAGTCAAAGATGATTTTTCTGACCTAGATGAAAAAATGGACTACTACTTAGAACACCCTGACAAGGCAGAAGAAATTATACAGAATGCTCATCAGTGGGTTGAGCAATTTAAAGACACCAAACGAGAAAGGTTGATTTCTCTATTGGTCGCAGAGAAGTATTTTAATCTTGCAGAAACGAAGAAAAGGGTTACCTAAATCTATTAGGTAACCCTGAAATAACTAGTAGTTATACTTAATTTTATTGATAACACGCTGAATCATGTTAAGGGGATTAAAAGTCTTTTTCCCCTTACGTTTATTAGCAATACTAGTCAGGTTATCTTCTCTTTTCGCTACCACTATTGGGCTGATGTAACCATAACAACCACTTAATTTGGGAATCGCTAACCACTTGTCAATTGGCACAGCATAAGCCGTTTTTCTCATGCTGCTTAATAGATCTCTAGCTCTTAATGGTGTAATGCCATAACACACGGTTGGAAACGGCTTCTTTTCTTTTACATCTGATATTTTAAAAGGTTTTTCTGGGTCTAAAATGTAGCAGAAGTTAGTAAAATTCACTAAGCCACAACTTTGGATATAAGATAGTACGTCATCAGCAAGTAATCTTGATGCTTCACCGATGAACTCAATATTGTCTTCAAGAACAATCGCAGGCGTTCCAGACGCAACAATCAATTCCCATGCTTGAGAGTGTGTCTTAAAACAACCAATCTCTCCAGCCATGATCGCTTTTTGGCGAAACTTATGAGAGTAACTTTCATACTCTTTCTCTAGCTTAAGAAGATCATCATAAGAATCTGAGTAAACAAATTCAAAATCGATACCCTTTAGGTAATTTTGAATGCGATTTACTCGCTCTTCATTTCCAGTTGTAATAACAAACACTTTCAATGGTGTATTACTGCTTAGTTCCACCGTTAAACCCTCAGCTGATTTAGTGCAGCTCAATATAGTATCTACCCCTATAATTATTAGCAAGGATACTCATTGTTGAGCGTGAACTATCAATAACTCTCCAAGCCTATTATTTCTGACACTCACTACAAAAGAAGGTATTACGCTGCCCTATTTTTAGCTCTTGAAGTCGTTCGCCGCATTCTGGGCATGGCTCTCCGGCTTTTCCGTAAACTAATAACTCTTGTGCAAAGTAACCCGGCTTTCCATCGGCTTGCGCAAAGTCTTTCAGCGTAGTTCCACCTTGCGTAATGGCAATCTCAAGTGTCATTTTGATATTTTCAACAAGTAACCCCCACTCTTGAGAAGTTAGCTTACCTGCAGGCCTTGAAGGGTGAATTCGAGATTTAAACAACGACTCATTCGCGTAGATGTTCCCGACACCAACCACGACTTTATTGTCCATGATGAACTGCTTGACGGCGACACGCTTATTTTTAGCTTTCTCCGCTACATATTCCGCATTGAACTCTTCAGTTAAAGGCTCAGGCCCCATGTTTGCTAGTACAGCATGTGACTCGCCAGGAGCACACCACAGCCATGCCCCAAAACGACGCGGATCGTTATAACGCAGTATTTTTCCACTGCTTAGTTTGAGATCTACATGATCGTGCTTTGCTGGCGGAAAGTCGGCATCTAGGACACGTAAAGACCCAGACATGCCCAAGTGAACAATGGCTGTACCTGTGTTTGTCTCGATCAGTAAGTATTTCGCACGACGGCTAATCGCACGGATCACCTGCCCTTCCAATTTTTTAAGCTCTATAGGAATATCCCAGCGCAATTTAGGCGTTCGAAAAGTAAACGACTGGATCGTTTGTCCAACCATGTGGGGGCTAATCCCCATACGACTGACTTCAACTTCTGGCAACTCAGGCATTAGATTCTCCAATTCACCGGCTAATAGTTCTCGCTGCTAGCATAATCGAAAAGAAAAACGATAAATAGGAAAGCTTGTTAGGGGTATAGGCGCAAAAAGGCTCTACTCTGGCATAAGGTAGTTTTCATCGACGGAGATAGCGACCCATTTGTCTTGCCAGGTTTTAAATAGCCAGAAATCAGGTAAACGAAAGAAAGTCACCCGCTGCGGCTCTTCGAGATCCTGATACCAGACTTCTACCGTTTCAGGTGCCGTCAGGTTAGGTTTTAAATGATCGTACTGTTCTGAGGTAAGCTCGGTCCCTTCCAATGATTGCCAACGTGATACAAGTTCACTGATCGGTGCGTCGACTTTGATGTTGGATTGCCATCGTCCATCATGCAGTTCGAACTCCCAGCCACTATAGTACAAAGACTCCACCGTATAGTCGGAGCGAAGTACATTTGGGTAAGGGTCTGCTTGGTCTGTTAATAGGTAAGTTTTGATCCACATCGGCGCATTTAAGATCACTATAAACGCGATAATGCCCAGAATAAGAATATTGTTCCATCGGCGGCGACGAGCCGGACTCACACGCATAACCATCTCTACTCTCTTATAGTTATGAGTAAACTACCAAAGAGTATTGAGCTTGACTAGAACAACGGTGTGCAAGTGTGTAGAGAATTGGTGGCAAAGCGGTAGAGAGCGATAAATCAAAAATTCTAGTGTAGCGTCGGACCGATAAAATGACTTCAGCAGTGCTTTATTATCCGATAACGTACTGAACACTTTTTTCAGCACTTTTTTATTCAGGTAATAAAAAACCCAACTCGAAAGTTGGGTTTTTCAATTCATCAAAGAGACTGAAACCAATTATTTGATTTTTGCTTCTTTGTACATAACGTGCTGGCGAACTACTGGATCAAACTTTTTGATCTCAAATTTGCCTGGCATGTTACGCTTGTTCTTATCAGTTGTGTAGAAGTGGCCTGTACCTGCAGAAGATACTAGACGGATTTTCTCACGAACGCCTTTCTTTGCCATTGCTTATTTCCTCTTAAACGTTTTCGCCACGTGCACGCATGTCTGCAAGAACAGTATCAATACCTTTCTTGTCGATGATGCGCATACCTTTAGCAGATAGACGTAGTTTAACAAAACGTTTTTCGCTCTCTACCCAGAAACGATGAGTTTGTAGGTTCGGCAGAAAACGACGCTTAGTAGCATTTCGTGCGTGTGAACGGTTGTTACCCGTTACTGGACGCTTACCAGTTACTTGGCATACTCGTGACATGAATGTCTTCTCCAAAATCGTTTCAGCTCGATATCAACCTTGGTGGCCGAACCTCTCTATCTCTCGAAAAGAAGTTAGAGGTTAAGAACCGCTATGGAAAATCCATACAAGGCTATCAAAGGTCGCGCATTATACTAACTTGATATGCATTGCTCAAGACCCGAACAGATCCTTTTTACAGGTTTTCGTGATCTTTTTTTAGACAGCAGATTTTTTTAGCAGTCCAAGCTGAATTCAGTTAAAAATTTAGTGGCGTGGATGATAGCAGATTTTTAGCAACTAACAACCTAAAAAACGCACAGTTATATCCAGCCTCTTTCAGCAAAAGAGACACTTTCCCCATCTCCGATGACGAAATGGTCCAAAATACGAATATCCACCAATGCTAATGCGTCGGTGAGACGCCTTGTAATCCTTCTGTCAGCTTGGCTCGGCTCAGCAACGCCTGAAGGATGATTGTGCGCCAAAATCAAAGCCGCCGCATTATAATGCAGAGCTCGCTTGACGACTTCTCTCGGATAAACCGACGCGGCATCCAACGTTCCTTCAAATAAAATTTCATCTTTTATCACTCGGTGCTGGTTATCGAGAAAAAGAATATAAAAAGCCTCTCTTTGCCGATCCCTTAAAATAGAAGACAGATATAACTTAGTTTGGTCGGGACTGGTTAAGGCGTCACCACGCTTTAGCGTTTCCGCTAAATAGCGCTGCGTCATTTCTAGTACCGCTTGCAACTGAACATACTTGGCTTGTCCCAACCCTTTATGACGACAAAACTCTTGCTCTGATGCTGAAAATAGTTGTCTTAGCGAACCAAAGTCTTGAATAAGGAAGTCTGCAAGTTCAATTACGTTCATTCCGTGGGTGCCCGTGCGCAAGAAAATAGCCAGTAGCTCAGCATCGGTCAATGCTTGCGGTCCTCGTTGCAGCAGCTTCTCCCTGGGCATGGACTCAGTTGGCATAGCTTTCAGTATCATCTGATGTCTCTTTATATGGAAAGTGCCCCTATTCCACAAAACAAAAAGCGAAAGTCGAGTATGACTTTCGCTTTCTTCGTACCATCAGTGCTTTCAATGCAACTTAACAGTTCATCAGAGTTTAAAGTTGCCAACCAAGCCGTGAATTTCTGTTCCAGATTGTGATAGCTGCGTGCTGATTGACTCGGCATGCTGCAACGTCTCATTAATGTTGTTCACGATCTGTTGAATAGCCACTAAGTTTTGGTTGATGTCTTCTGCAACCGCACTTTGCTCTTCGGCGGCAGACGCGGTTTGAATACCCATATCTCGAATTGTTCCGATAGAATGATGAACACCAGAAAGAGATTGCTGAATGAGCGCCGATTCTTCCGCCGTTTTTACACCTCGTTTTTGGCTCACCGACATTGTACTGACCGCTCTTGATACACCATTTTGCAGCTGCTTAAGCATGTCACCAATTTCATGAGTACTATTTTGCGTACGACTGGCTAACGAGCGAACTTCATCCGCAACGACGGCAAACCCTCGGCCTTGCTCACCCGCTCTAGCCGCTTCAATCGCCGCATTTAGGGCCAACAAATTCGTTTGCTCGGCTATCTCGCCAATCACATCCAGCACTTTGGTTATTTTTTCGGTTTGTAAACTCAACTCAGAAATTGCATCTGACGTACTGTCTATCTCCCTCACTAGCTCGGTAATGCCTTCAATTGCTTGTTCCACTTCACGCTGAGCTTCGGTAACTTGACTGTTGGCATCCTCAATCGCCTGTGCAGTCGCATTGGTATTGCTGGCTACTTCTTTGGCTGTCATGCTCATTTGTGTCACCGCAGTCACGACTTTGTCCGTCTCTAAACAGTGGTCCTGCATTTGACCGCTCGCTTGGCTGGTCTGAGTGTTCAGGCTTTGAGAAACGGTCTGTACTGTCGTCGCAGAGCGGTGGATATCCTGCATCAGTGGGTGCAGCTTATCCATAAACTCATTAAACGCGGCCGCCACTTCACCGACTTCATCCTGACTTTCGACTTTTAAACGAGCCGTTAAGTCACCACCGCCTGCGGCAACATCTTTTAATGAAGCCGCGACATGTTGTAATGGCTGAATACCTTTAGACACCACGATACTGGTGAGAACACTGGTAATGATCAATCCAATAACGGAAATCAACACGGCAGATAACGTATGCTCTTTTAGCTCTTGAGTCTTTAACTCTCTGTGCATCGCAACTTGCTGGTCGATGTCATCAATATAAACGCCAGTACCTAAAACCCAGTCCCATTTCGATAGATATTCTGCATAGCCCAACTTAGGCGCTTGTGCGTCAATGGTCGGTTTATGCCACGAGAAATAGAGGAACCCATCCCCTTTTTGAGAAGCATCAATCAAGCCCGCAATAACTGCGACCCCATTTTCATCTTTTAAGTCGTAAAGGTTTTTACCCTCTAATGCAGGTTTGATGGCGTGCAACGTATTCACACCTTGAGAGTCGTAGGCAAAAAAGTAGCCATCGCTTTCAAAGCGCATGGCTTTCAGAATTTCTTTTGCTGCCTCTTTATTACTTCCATTTACATCCGTGTCGTATAACGGTTTTATCGCCGTCACACCCATCATCATATAGGCTTGTAACTCTTTCTTTTTCGTTTCGATGAGCTCTTGCCTGTCTCTTGCCAGCTCCGCTTCCAAACTTTTACTGCTGTTGATGTAATACACCACTGAGATCAACGTAGTGATCAACAACAACGGAATTAGGGTTATCAGCAGCAATTTGTTTCGACTTTTCAACACCATGGTTTCCAGTACCTCTTTTTCTTTTCAGACTTGCAAACTCCGCGCAACTTGTCTGTGAGGTAGGCGAGAATTTTCCCTTCCTCGGTCAGATTAATACTCTGGAGTTTGATGTGAATTATCTTCTCGTTATATATGCTCGGGCGGTCAGACTTTGAATTGTGTTAAAATCCGGTCATCAAATTGGAGATCTCACATGCAAACACTAGCAGGAAAGAAAATTCTACTCGGCATCAGTGGCGGTATTGCTGCGTATAAATGTGCGGAGCTAACCCGTCGCCTCATAGAGAGAGGAGCACAAGTTCAAGTTGTAATGACGAAAGCAGCAAAAGAGTTCATTACCCCTTTAACCATGCAAGCCGTTTCGGGCCGTCCTGTCTCGGACAGTTTATTAGACCCAGCAGCAGAAGCCTCTATGGGCCATATTGAATTGGCCAAATGGGCAGATTTAGTACTACTAGCGCCAGCGACTGCGGACTTAATCGCGCGCATGTCTGCAGGTATGGGGAACGATTTGCTTACCACGCTCGTGCTCGCGACGGATTCCCCTGTTGCTGTTTCTCCTGCGATGAATCAACAGATGTATCGCAATATCGCAACCCAAGAGAACATCGCAACATTAGCGCGTCGCGGTATGCACATCTGGGGCCCCGCTGCAGGAGAGCAAGCCTGTGGCGATGTGGGCCCAGGTCGAATGCTGGAACCAATGCAGCTAGTGCATCTATGTGAACAGTTCTTTCAGCCAAAATTGCTAGAAGGTAAGTCGATACTCATCACCGCAGGCCCAACTCGCGAAGCGATTGACCCAGTGCGTTACATTACGAATCATAGCTCAGGGAAAATGGGCTATGCATTGGCGAGCGCCGCAGCGCAGATGGGAGCAAAAGTCACCCTCGTGAGCGGTCCTGTCAGTTTAAATACGCCCGTAGGTGTTGAGCGCATTAATGTTTCCAGTGCACAAGAGATGCACGAAGCCGTTATGACACACGCAAACCAGCATGATGCGTTTATTAGCTGCGCTGCTGTTGCCGACTACCGCCCACAAACGATCGCGTCTCAAAAGTTGAAAAAGACGGAAGACAATGACGAAATGGTCATTAATATGGTCAAAAATCCTGATATTGTTGCTTCTGTAGCAGCAATGACGGAGAAGCGTCCGTTTACCGTCGGTTTTGCGGCTGAAACCAATGATGTAGAGACCTATGCTCGAGGCAAGTTAACAAAGAAAAACCTCGATATGATCTGTGCGAATGACGTTTCGGTTGCAGGGCAAGGATTTAACAGCAACGACAACGCGATTACCCTGTACTGGCCTGAGGGTGAACTTGCGCTCGCTTTAGAATCAAAAGAAGCATTGAGCTTTAAAATTCTCGAAAAAATGCATCACTTGATGTAACTAACGTTTGAAAACCCTGCCAACTTTTCACAAAAGCTGGCATAAATTTGGTACAAACATGACAACTAAGGGTGTTAAATCTCCCATTCCACCCTTAGTGGTCTAGTTTGAGGCGAAATAGCGTCTTATAATCCCCTCCGCTCAACTTTGTATTTTGAAAGGAAGTAACTAATGGCCGGCAGTAAAAAATCCAACCGTCGTGAAGAGATCTTACAAGCATTAGCAGAAATGCTTGAATCAACAGAAGGCGCTTCACGCATTACTACGGCAAAACTGGCCAAGCAAGTCGGCGTTTCAGAAGCCGCGCTGTATCGTCATTTCCCAAGTAAAGCGCGCATGTTCGAAGGGTTGATTGAGTTCATTGAAGAAGCCTTGATGACACGTATCAACCGTATTCTAGACGACGAAAAAGATACTCTAGAGCGTATTCGTATGGTGATGCACCTGATTTTGGCGTTCTCTGAACGTAACCCTGGTCTGACACGCATTTTGTCGGGCCATGCTCTAATGTTTGAAAATGAACGCCTACGTGAACGCATCAATCAACTCTTTGAGCGCATAGAAACACAATTACGCCAGATCCTGCGTGAACGTAAGATTCGTGAAGGGAAGTCTTTCCCTGTCGAAGAGCGCATCCTAGCCGCGCAAATTCTGGGACAAGTTGAGGGTAGCCTAAACCGCTTTGTGCGTAGCGACTTTAAATACCAGCCGACTGCAAACTTTGACGAGTACTGGGCGCTTTTGAGTGCACAAATAAAGTAAAAGATTATGAGTAAAGACAAATACACGCAGCCCGAGTTTTCTCTTTCACTTCTTCACCCTCGTAACTGGGGCGTATGGCTTGGTTTTGGTCTGTTGGCCATCCTCGTCAATATTCTTCCTTATCGGCTGCTGCTTTCATTAGGTCGTTCACTCGGTAAACTTGGCATGCGCTACGGTAAAAAGCGTGTCCACGTTGCTCAACGTAACTTAGAATTGGCCTTTCCAGACAAAACACCTGAAGAGATTCAACATATTGTTGAAGAGAACTTCAAAAATACCGGTATGGCACTCATAGAAACCGGAATCACTTGGTTCTGGCCGACTTGGCGCTTTAAAAAACTTATCGTCGAGAAAGATCTCGGCGCACTGCGTGAAAAAGCCAAAGAAGGTAAAGGCGTCCTACTTTGTTGTGTCCATGCTCTTAATCTAGAGATCACTGCGCGTGCTTTCGCCGTGCTCGGCGTGGCCGGGTACGGCGCGTTTCGTCCGCATAATAATCCTGCTTATAACTTTATCCAGTATTGGGGACGGACACATAACGGCAATAAACTGATTGATCGTAAAGATGTGAAAAAGATGATTCGTGTATTACGCAGTGGTGAGCGTCTGTTCTATTTACCGGATCACGATTACGGTCGCAAAAAATCAGTATTTGTGCCCTTCTTTGCCGTAGACGATGCGTGTACGACAACAGGCACGAGCATTCTGGCGTATACCTCAAAATGTGCGATCATCCCAGGCTCAGGGTTTCGCAATGGTGAAGGGAAATACGACATCATCGCCGATAAGTGCATTGAAGCCGACTATCCACAAAAAGACGAAGTCGCCGCTGCTGCTTATATGAACAAGTATGTGGAAGAGGTCATTCTACGCGCTCCAGAGCAATGGATGTGGCTCCATAAACGCTACAAAACCATGCAAGATGAGCATGTCGAGAAAGGCATTCGCTATAAGTAAGTGGTCAAGGCGATAAATCCAAAAACAAAAAAGGGCAGATGGATATCCATCTGCCCTTTTTACTTTTTCAGAAAAAGTAACAAATTAAATGCCGTATTCCGAGCGATAGGCTTTAACTGCTTCCAAGTGCTCAGCAGCGTCACCTTTCTCTTCTAAGTAAGTCACAAGATCACCCAAACTTACAATTGAAATCACGGCACAACCAAAGTCACGCTCAACTTCTTGAATCGCAGAAAGCTCGCCCTTGCCCTTCTCTTGGCGGTCGATAGCAACCAACACACCCGCAAGATCAGCGCCATTTGCTTTAATAATTTCCATCGATTCACGGATTGCCGTACCTGCTGTGATTACGTCATCCACTAGCATGATTCGACCTTCAAGCGCAGAGCCTACAAGGTTACCGCCTTCGCCGTGATCTTTCGCTTCTTTACGGTTGAAGCAGTAAGGCGTGTCGATATCGTGGTGATCCGCCAGCGCGACTGCTGTTGTCGTCGCAATTGGGATACCTTTGTACGCCGGGCCAAACAGCACATCAAACTCAATGCCTGAATCTGCAAGCGCTGCTGCGTAAAAACGACCAAGACGCGCTAGGTCACGACCAGTATTGAAAAGACCAGCGTTAAAGAAGTACGGGCTTTTACGGCCAGATTTCAAAGTAAACTCACCAAACTTAAGAACTTCTTTCTCAAGTGCAAACTCAATAAACTCACGCTGGTATGCTTTCATGGATTTCTCTCAATTTTCTTTTCGTGTGGGGATCAGATCCTAGGACCTAGTAATATGCAAAAAAATAGCTTCCTTTCGGGGAAGCTATTTAAATAAATCATTAATTTTGTAACGCAGCCTTCTGCGCTGCGACAATTTCCGTAATGCCGATTTTCGCCGACTCGAGCAATGCCATCAGCTGTTCGTGACTGAACGGTTCACCTTCTGCGGTGCCCTGAATTTCAATCATCTTACCTTCTTCTGTCATTACAACGTTCATGTCTGTGTCTGCCGCTGAATCTTCAACGTACTCAAGGTCACACAGAACATCATCGCCTAGCAAACCAACTGAAACTGCCGCTACGTGGCCTTTCATTGGATTCGCTTTTAGCTTACCGCTATCCACTAGGTGTTGGAACGCATCGGCCATTGCGACACTTGCGCCGCTGATAGATGCAGTACGGGTACCACCGTCAGCTTGGATAACGTCACAGTCAACGGTGATCATGAACTCACCCATGGCTTTTAGATCGACAACAGCACGTAGGCTTCGTGCAATAAGACGCTGAATTTCCATCGTACGGCCGCCTTGTTTGCCACTTGCCGCTTCACGACGAGTACGAGAATGTGTTGCTCGAGGTAGCATGCCGTATTCAGCTGTAACCCAGCCTTTACCTTGACCTTTTAGCCAACGTGGCACAGATTCTTCGACGGTCGCATTACACAACACTTTGGTGTTACCGAACTCAACTAGCACTGACCCTTCAGCGTAAGCTGTGTAGTTACGAGTAATTTTGATAGGGCGAACTTGATCCGCCTTGCGATCGTTTGGACGCATGGGCATCTACCTTAAATATGAGGAGAAGACGATTTGGTTGGGCGAAGATTATAACGGAATCGATTCCGGATTCATAGGTTACGCCGCTGGCACAACATAAACAATCCATACATCCCGCGCACCTATCGACGCAGCGTGATACACTCTTGAAGTAATTTTCAAAAAATGAAGACAGGAAAATTCGATGATTTACAGTATGACAGCGTATGCACGCAAAGAAGTAAAAGGCGACTGGGGTTCTGCGGTATGGGAAATCCGCAGCGTGAACCAGCGTTATTTAGAAACATACTTCCGCATGCCAGAACAATTTCGCGGATTAGAGCCCGTTTTACGCGAGCGTTTTCGTAAGCGCTTAGCGCGAGGCAAAGTGGAATGTAATCTGCGTTTTGAAGCAAACCCTGCCGCAAAAGGTGAGCTTAGCATCAATGAAGCGCTTGCTAGCCAGGTAATTAAAGCCGCTGAACAAGTCATGCACATGACTGGTGAACTGAGCCGAATCAATCCATTTCAAGTCATGCAATGGCCGGGGGTAATGGAAACGCCAGAGCAAGACATGGATGCGGTAAATAAAGTGCTACTAGAAGCGTTTGATGGCGCAATGGATGAATTTATTGAAGCGCGCGCTCGTGAAGGCGAGAACATGAAGGCGCTGATTGAGCAACGCCTAGAAGCGATCACATCAGAAGTTGTGAAAGTGCGCGCACGCATGCCAGAAATTTTAGAATGGCAACGTGAGCGACTATTCTCGAAGTTCGAAGACGCTAAAGTGGAACTGGATCCGTCTCGTATCGAGCAAGAGTTGATTTTGCTAGCGCAAAAATCGGATGTTGCTGAAGAGCTCGATCGCTTGGACTCTCACGTAAAAGAAACCACAAACATTCTGAAAAAAGGTGGCGCAGTGGGTCGTCGTCTGGACTTCATGATGCAAGAGTTCAACCGTGAATCGAACACGTTAGCGTCGAAATCCATCAGCACCGACATCACCGCATCGGGCGTTGAACTGAAAGTTCTGATTGAGCAGATGCGTGAGCAGATCCAGAATATAGAATAGACTCCAACCAGTTCCATGCCCATGTATAAAGCCCTTAATTAAAAGGGCTTTCTTATTTCGCTCTTCTATACACATCCATGGAGTTCATCATCAACCACGAATCTGCGGGGAGTAATCAGGCGCAGGCAAGTGGCAATATATCAATGAGTGCCAGTGTGAATCGACATGTGAGATCTTCGTTCGACGTGCTTTTTTATCACGCTACTATCTGCTGTCTGTGGGTCTTAAAATCGGTCTACCCGATACGGCTTCACGTCAAACTCAGGCTCCACTTGGCGCAATAAGCTAATAACCAACTCAGCACCAATGGCGGCTTGAGTCAGCCCCAAGTGCTGATTTCCAAAGGCAAACAATAACCGTGGATGACGCGGGTGCTGGTCTATCACTGGCAACGAATCCGACAGAGTCGGTCTATGTCCCATCCATTCACTCACTTTAAGATCAGGGTTGTTTAATCGTGGCAATAGTTGCCTACTGTGATGGCGCAGCACATTAAACCTGCGAGCAAACTCAGGTAAACGCAAGCCACCTATTTCAGTGATCCCAACCACCCTTAAGCCAGACGCCAAAGGGCTCATCACAAATTTACGCTCCGCAGAGCCAATCGGATGTTGGAGTGGCGGCGTCTCCATGTCGGCAGTCTCTATCGTCAGGTGGTACCCGCGTTCCGCTTCAAGTGGAACAGATATCCCTGTTTGTTCTAACAGAGGCTTACCCCAAGCGCCGGTGCAAAGTACCACGTGCTCGAACTTATTTTGACTCTTCGCTGTGACCACCCCAACAGCATTCTCTTGCGGAAGAATTTCACTCACTTCTGTTTGTTCAAAACGCCCACCGCGCGCTTGAAAAACCGCAAACAGTTGTTTCGACAGTAAGTAAGGATCTTTCACTCGACACGCATTAGGGAAAAACAGAGCGTGACTGACAGTCTCAGCCAGCTCTGGCTCTTTTTCCCTCAGTTGTGCACCTTGCACTAGGACACTTTCGATGTCCCATTGAGCAAGGTAAGCTGCATGCGTTTTGGCCTCGTCTAACTTATTTTCCGACTCCCATACCAACAGGTAACCTGACGGAACAAGATATTCTTCGGCCCCTATATCAGCCAAGCAGCGTTGCCAAGCAGGAACGGCCGCTTGATTGAGCTGGTAGAGCGCTTGTCGACTGGCCTCCACTCGCGCAGAAGAAGCAGAGCGAACAAAACGCGCCAACCAAGGCAGGGCTTGGGGTAAATACTTCCAAGGAAGGGCCAACGGCCCCTTGGGATCCATCCACATCCTTGGCGCGGCAGCCAGTGTCTTTTTCGTTGCCAGAGGATCAATCAGTTCTGTTGCTAAATAGCCAGCATTACCAAACGAAGCGCCTTCACCCGGCAAACCCTTGTCAAACAAAGTGACTTGAAAGCCATGACGCTGTGCTTCTAGGGCGGTACAAAGCCCCACCACTCCAGCCCCCACTACCGCAACGGTGGGCTTGTCGTTAAAAGGGGTATGTTTCGCGGATTGTGTCATGTTCTACCTACTGGCTTAGCTAAAGAATGATTGGATACGGTTTAATGGGTGCTGCTACTCGCTGGTGAGACAGGCTCTGTGCTTGCCGGCGCCTCTTGCTCCACACGCTTTGAGAACCAGCCTGTCTGGGCGTATAAAATGCCAATCGCTGGTGATAACCAACAAGCAAACGCCAACGGTGCATACAACAAAGCACTGTAATCGCCTGGTGCAACAATCAGCCCCAAGGTTCCCATCACAAATGCACCACCCGCATTCCAAGGGATCAATGGCGAGACTAAGGTCCCTCCTTCTTCAATCGCCCTGGACAGATTGAGTCGGCTATAGCCCAACTTGTCATATTGCGGCCCAAACATACGCCCAGGTAAAGCAATCGAGAGGTACACATCACCCGACACGGCGTTGGTCGCAACGGAAGTAAGAATGGCATTCGTTTGTAACCCTTTGAAACCTCGTGTCGACTTCATCACGGCATTCACGACTGACTCCAAACACCCAGTTCGCTCCAGTGCACCACCAAATGCCAACGCAAACATCATCAAAGTGATCACCCAAGTCATAGAGGTAACGCCACCGCGATTTAGCAAATTATCCAGCGCGTCCGATCCGGTTTCTATCTTGTACCCACTGTGGGCAAACGTGAGAATGTCATTCAGGTTGTAATCGTAATTATGAACCGCGACACCAGCGCCGAGAACAAAGCCAATAAACAGGGCTGGGATCGGTGCTATTTTGTAAAACGCCAATAGCATCACCACAAAGAGCGGCAGTAAAGGCAACAAACCGAGTAAGAAATGACTCTCCATGCCCGATTGAATCGCGGTGATTTGTTGTAGCTGTTGTTGAGCGTCAGAGGTCGCATCCCCCATCACTACACCACCAAGAATCGAGTACAGCGTCAAAGCGATCAGCATAGCTGGAATGGTTGTCGGCATCATATTACGAATATGAGCGAATACATTGGTTTCTGTTACGGCGGCAGCAAGGTTAGTGGTATCCGACAACGGTGAGATCTTGTCGCCGAAAAAAGCGCCTGAGACAACGGCACCCGCCGTCCAATATGCTGGAATACCAAACGCAAAACCGATTCCAACCAACGCCAGGCCGACCGTGCCCACGGTTGTCCAACTCGAACCAATCGAAAGAGATACCAAAGAGCACAACAGCATGGTGGCTGCCAAAAACCACTCCGGCTCAATCAAGACTAAGCCGTAATAAATAAGGGTTGGCACCGTGCCACTGGCTATCCACGTACTTACCAGCATCCCTACTACAATAAGGGTCGCAATGGAGGGCATCGCCACGTGTAAGACACGAAATGCGCCGGATTCGATGTCCTGCCAACGCAGCCCTTGGTACCAGCCAACTAACGCGGTAATAGCAAAACCAATCGCTAACGCGATATGTGGAGTAAAGTCGTCATAATAAAAAATCTGTGTCGCTAACAAGCCAATGGTGAGGATAATCGGTACGACAGCCAAGCCTAGTGGTGGTGGCGCCGTATAATCTGAGTTCTTTTTAGTCATAGGTCTTTTTCCAAATCACGTCGCGAGGGACCGCACCTGAAAAGGTGCGGCGCGCATGGAAAGCCTGATAGCGGATAACAAAGCCGCAAGCAGGGCAAAAGAAAAGCCAAGATATGCGTCGGCCTGATTACGATTTACGCACCCTGCACTGACTGATAAGCCAGAATCGCGCCCGCCAGATCTTCACGAGAGTCGCCAACCGATTTAAACAACGTGATCGCCGTTTCTGGTTCGTCGAGCTCTGCACGTCCTGCATGTTGGCCACTACACAACACCGAAAAGTCCGCTAAAATCTTCTCTTCGGTAATCGCCCCGTCACGGATAGGCATGATCAACTCGCCCGTTTCAACCAGTGCCGCCGCCTTCACATCCACGAATACATTCGCTCTCTGTAACGCTTCGTTGTCGGTCTCGCGCATTGTCGGCGTAAAGCTCCCCACCAAATCTAAGTGCGTGCCCGGCTTCAGCCACTCACCTTTAATTAGGGGCTCGGTTGAAAGCGTGGCACAGCTAATGAGATCGGCTTCACGCGCGACCGTTTCTAGTTGCTCATCGGAGCATACAATGGCATCAACGCCCTCATCACGCAATTCTGTCGCCAATTGCTCTGCCGCAGCCGGATTAATATCCCACACATGAACAGTTTCAATTGGACGTACACTGATATGAGCTGGTACTAGGCGTCGTGCAACGCGTCCTGCCCCAACCATCAACATTTTGCTGGCCGTTTCACGCGAGAGGTAACGAGAAGCCAGTGCCGAGGCCGCCGCAGTTCTGCGCGCGGTGAGCTCATTGCCATCGATCTGAGCCAGCATTTGCCCTGTCTGACCACAACTCAGTAAATAGTGACTGCTGAGTCCAGGTTGATTACGCGCAGAATTCCCCGGAAAGACATTCACCTGTTTTACGCCCAAGTACTCACCTTCAATCCATGCCGGCATTAATAACAAGGTCGCGCTAGGGTCTTGCGGCACATTCATCGTGTGATGGTGACGAATAGGCGCCGTTACATCACGGGTAAAAATATCTTTTAAAGCGTCGACCAATGGTAGCCAAGCTAGTGCATCGCGAACCTGTTGCTGGTTAAGTTGCATGTCATTCTTCCTTCCTTGTTAATATATTGTTATTTTATCTATTAATAGCGCTATTCATTTGCCCGAGACTCTGCGGTATTTAACCCAGACTCCGGAACTGAAAAACTTTGGGAAAGGAAAAGCTACATTGGGCAAACTAAGCGCGCGGATACAAGTAGGAAACTCACTGTGAATCAAACTCAGATAAGAAGAAATGTTATTGCCAGACGCCAGGGCCAACACCTGCACAGCTACGCTCAGGTATTGTTAGGCTGGCGAGGCACAATGGCGTGCGAGTTTGAACGCGAAAGTGGAAATATAGGCCATGGCACAGTGGCGATAGTGCCCGATAATGCCCCCCATTTTTATAATGGCTTAAGTGAAGATAGTGAGTTATTAGTCATCGACTTAGCGCCGGCTGACCCTTACATCCAAGCGCTGGAACAAGCGTGTAACTTGTCATTAAAGGAATCGGTATTTCAGCAGCCTTACTTCCTAGACTTGGGTACAGAAAGTCAGATATTGCTGGATTTTGCTGCGCAGAAAGTCAGTCAGGGGCAAATGTCACCACAGATAAACTGCCAGCTCGTGTCATTATTTTTAACGCAGCTTGGGCAAATGTCATCCAATGTCACACCACCAGCCCCGCATCGTCGCTTAGAAGCCAGCCATTTGAATACGTATATCGATCAAAACATTTCGACTGCGTTAACCAATGCTCAGCTAGCTCAGGCGATGCACCTCAGCGAAAGCCATTTTTACTGCTTATGCCAAAGGCAGTTTGGAGTGACACCACAAAAATACGTGATGCAGAGACGCATGCAAAAAGCACAATTTTTGCTGCGTAACAGCCATATGCCTATGACAGAACTTGCCGCCGAAGTCGGGTTTGCGCAGCTGTCGAGTTTTTCTCGTGCCTACAAACGCAGCTTTCAGCATTCGCCTAGTGACGTACGCCGAAAGTCGCGCTAAACGTATGCACTAGGCCTAACTACAGGCTGAACAACGTCATTTATGAGTAGTGAATGGCGTTCACAAACCACTCTTTGTAACCTTCTGGGTTTTTGACGCTAAACTCATCGTCGACTTCTATTTTTAGTCTTAGACCCCTCATGGGCATTGCCCCTGTGTATCTATCCATGAACAGGCCACCAGCGTTAACAAACAGTTTTCTCGTCTCACTTTTCTAGTGTCTAAACTGATTCAAAAAGTCTTCAAATATGAATAAAAAGCTTAATGTTTTTTTTAATAAAAACACACGCTCAAAAAGACAGTTCCAAAACATTGAATGATCTAAAAGTCATCGAGTATTGAAACAAAAAAGCCCCGCTAGTGCGGGACTTTCTTTTATTCATCTTTTTCCAAGGTTCTGTTATCAACGTAGGGCCAATAATGATGCCCGACTCTGATGAGCAACGTTGCCGCAGCTAAGATAAACGCTGCCAGAGATAACCACACAACCAAAACCGCATCCAGCTCTTTCATTCCGAGTGTGATATAGCGGGCGATCGCCATCATCGCGATATAGATAGGATAGCGTACTGGAATTTTTCCGTTCATCACGAACTGCTGCACCATGGCGAGCACTTCCAGATAGATAAACATCAAAAGAATATCCGTGAGTAAGACACGCTTCTCGACAAATACGTGTACAAACTCTTGCATCATGGCGTACAACGTCGCCAAGGTAATAGAGACTAATAATACCGCCTCCAAAATATGGAAGACTTTCAGGAACGGTCGACTAAAGGATTTCGGTAAATTCGACGGCATGGTCCATTATCCAGACAAAGAAGATAGGCCTTGAGTTTAGCATGCAACGATCTTCAATCAATCATAATACTCAGGCGTCAATCAACACCAAGACCTAACATAGACCTATAAAAATGCTCCGCTTATTTGGCGGAGCGTTTTTGTGTTATAGGACCTGTGGCATCACTTACGCCACTTGCTGCTTTTTTTCAGCCAGGCGCTTTTTCTTCCGATATTTAGGGTGGGTGATCGGAATCGCAGATAGGAGTTTCTTGGTGTACTCGTTTTGCGGGTTTGCATAAATTTCTTTCGCGCTGCCTGCTTCTACCACTTTACCAAAATACATCACGGCAACTTTGTCAGAGACGTGTTTCACCACAGAGAGATCGTGAGAGATAAAGATGATCGCCAAGTTCATCTCTTGTTGCAGTTGTAGTAATAGGTTCAAGATTTGTGCCTGTACCGACACATCTAACGCAGATACCGATTCATCACAAATCAGTAATTTAGGCTTCAATGCTATCGCGCGAGCAATACCGATACGCTGACGTTGGCCGCCTGAAAACTCATGTGGATAGCGGTTGACTGCCGTTTCTGGCAAACCCACCTTTATTAAAAGCTCTTTTACCCACTGTTTGCGCTCGGCTGGCGTACCGATTTTATGAATAACAAACGGTTCTTCTAGAATCATACCGATGGTATGACGCTGATTGAGTGATTCCATTGGGTCTTGAAAGACGATTTGCATGTCTTTACGCAGCGATCGCATCTCTTTGATAGACAGTTTAGTGATGTCTTTACCTTCAAAGAAAATCTTACCTTCCGTTGGCTCGTATAACTTTAAGATCGTGCGACCAAGGGTGCTTTTACCACAACCTGACTCACCAACTAGCCCCAGTGTTTCACCTTCAGAAACAGACAGTGAAACCCCGTCTACCGCTTTGATGGTGTAGCCTTTCTTGAACAGCCCTTTACCAGAAACAAAGTGCTGCTTAAGATTTTCAATTCTTAATACTTCTTTTGCCATAACATCCTCTTTTATGACTCGTTCACTTTGCTCAGTTAACTAGCAAACATACTGGCATCAATAGGCTTGATATCGATCATCTGCTTCGGCTCATTATCTAAGCTCGGCATCAACCCCATCAAACGCTCTGTGTATGGGTGCTGCGGGTTATCAAACAACTCAAAAATTTCTGCTTTTTCGACAATACGTCCACCATACATCACGGCAACATCATCACACACTTCTGCCACAACCCCGAGGTCGTGAGTAATGAAGATCATCGCCATGCCCGTTTCTTCCTGAAGCTCGTTCATCAGTTCAAGGATAGACGCCTGAACCGTAACATCCAACGCCGTAGTCGGTTCATCACAAATCAGAATATCCGGCTTACAGGCCAACGCCATCGCGATCATTACACGCTGGCGCATACCGCCAGATAGGTTATGGGGATACTCATTCAATCGTTTCTCTGGCATTGGGATTTTGACTTTTGCCAGCATCTCGATCGAGAAAGCCTCCCGCTCCTTTTTGTCGAGCTCAGGTCGATGAAGTTCAAGCACTTCACATATTTGACGACCAATAGTGTGTACTGGATTGAGCGCCGTCATCGGATCTTGGAAGATGATCGAAATGCGATCGCCACGCATGGCGTACATCTCTTCCGCAGGCAAATCAACTAGGTTGGTGCCGCGATAATTCACTTCACCTTTGATGATGTTGCCATATGGCTTAGGCAGTAGCCCCATGATCGACATTGAGGTTACGCTCTTCCCACTGCCTGACTCTCCCACCAGACCGAGTGTACGTCCAGCTCTCACATCAAAGTTCACACCATGCAGCACCTTCACTGGTCCATCATCGGTGGTGAATTCAACTTCGAGATCTTTAACACTTAGGATTACATCGTTTTCCATAACCAATCCTTACAGCTTATAAGTGTCATCTACGACGACGACAGGTTCAAAAGCTTTGCCTGATTTCATCGCTTGTTTGGTTTCTTTCTTGATATCGCTATCAATCCAGTAAGTGCCATCCCCTATGATGCCACCACTGAACAACGCCTCTGTCATGCGATTCATTGGCTTATCAGGAAACTTTAGCCAGCGCCAGTGACCGTAGCGGACATAAGGAATCATGTAGCCTGTTACGATAACGTGCGCATCAATGATGTCACGCTGAATCTCATGACCTAGCTGGATCTTTTTATCCATATCCATGCTAAAACGATACTCGATGATCTTTTCATCCAGCTCTGGCGTGCTGTAGTTTGTGAAAGAGTTAGTTTGCGGCTTATTTGCATTGACTGAATGGAAGTACTCCCAATACGTTGGGATCTCGGACGTACCCATATCTAAGAAAGCCAAATCGTGCTTTTTCTCACGGACGTATTTGAACATGGATGAGCCATCAACCAACTTGAGCTCAATATCCAACCCTGCTAGCTTGGCTTGCTCACGCAAAAAAGCAATACGAGGAGTATGAACAGGTGTTCCGTAGGTCAGCTCGAAGCTTAAACGCTCACCTTTATCATTGACACGAATACCATCGGAACCAATTTTGTTAAAGCCTGCGGCTTCGAATGCCTCGGCCGCTTTTGCGGGGTCAAATTTCGGTGCTTTCGCGTCTGGTAGGGTGTATTTACCATGGCCATAACCCGTCGGGTTTGGCTTACGGGAGTAGTCACCACGCATGATATTCTCAATCATGCCATCAAAATCAATTGCGTAAGTAATGCCCTTGCGAACGTTTAAATCATCCAGTAAAGGCATCGCGGTGTTCATCCATACGCCGCCCGCACCGACTGGAAATTGGTTGTAACCCCAGAACTTTTGAATGTAGCCTTTTTGGTACGGTTCTGTGTTCGATTTATCGTGCCATAGACTTGGCAGAACCAGACCAAATGCATCCAACTTACCCTTTTCAAAATGCTTCATCGCAATATCGCTATCGCGGATCACCGTGATGCGAATCTTGTCGACATTGTAGCGATTTTGGTAGTACTTATTGCTGTAACCCCACCAATCTTCACCAACATGTTTGAAAGTCACACTTCTACCTTTTTTGATATCATCTAGGTAGTACGCACTGGTCGTTGGTTCACTTTTAAAGTTGTAGTAACGGACAAAGTTGTCGTGAATACCATCACCATTTTCGTCCTTTGAAGGATTGGCATAAAAGTGTGCGGGACGTGGGCGTAAAGCCCCCATTCTTAGCAACAATTCTTCCGGATTGAACTCTTTCGCGGCCTTAACAGCAAACGTATGAGCGTCGTACTTAATAACGTCCGCAATGGTTTTGTTGTAATAATCGTTGTACCAAGGCTCTAGGATATCCTTAGAACGATAAAACTTAAGCATGAATACAAAATCGTCGGCAGTCACAGGCTTGCCGTCCGACCATTTAGCTTCTGGGTTGAGTTTGAAATAGACGGTTTTATTGTCGCCAGCTAACGCCCACTCATTAGCAAGTTCAGGGATGAACTCTAAAGTGTCTGGGTGGCGAACCACCAATCCAGGGGTTTCATCCAAGATAAAGGAACGCAACCCCGCATTAGCGTCTGGGCCAACACTACGTAACGTCTGTGGAAAACTTGACATGAAGGTGCGATAGGTCCCTCCACGTTTCGCTTCAGGCGAACCATATTGAGGCTCATCCCAGTTTGTTTGCCAGTTTAAGTCCGTCGGAAGCGTTGCTGACATTGCACCAAAACTCAGGGCGCTCAGCGTGGACGCTAAAAATAATTTCTTCATAAAACTTCCCTTTTTTATGTTTTGCTCACAATGCTCGCTTAAACATAGCGTGTGAATTTTTTCGGGTCGAAGGCCGCTCGAATGGCTTCACCAATAAAGGTCACCATTACCAACACGAGTACAATTGACGTCACCACTGAGGCAACAATCCATGGCGAGTCTAGGTTAGATTTACCTTGTTGTAGCAGTTCCCCCCAACTTGGCGTTGGTGGCATCAGACCTAAACCTAGATAATCCAAAGCGGTCAGCGCAGTGATGTTTGCTGCAATAGTGAACGGCGCCAATGTCACAATCATTACCATCGTATTCGGTAGGATGTGATTAAACAAAATACGTCCCGTCGATGCCCCTAAAGCACGTGCCGCCATTACGTATTCTCGTGCCGCTTCTTTATAAGTCATGGTCCGCATGTACCATGTCATGCCCATCCAGGTGAAAAGCACGTTAATAGCGACAAAGAGAGCGAACGTCGGTTGAACGATTGAGACAAGAATCATAATGACGTACAAAAACGGTACCATTGACCAGATTTCGATAAGTCGCTGTACAAACAAGTCAAATTTACCGCCCCAAAAACCCATAGCACAACCAACTGCGGTACCGATCGCGTAGGAAATTGCCATGGTGAGCAACGCAAATCCCATTGCCGTTCTGAATCCGTAGACAAGTCGTGCCAAAATATCGCGACCTATCACATCTGTACCTAAATAATGCTTGTTTTCGGCACTAGGCGCTGTTGGCGGGAAATCACCACTAAAATCCTGTTCATATGGGTTCCATGGCACAAGCGGCAAAATAACAAAGTTGTCGCTCCCTTCGGCCTCAAACGCTTTTTGCAGTACGCGATAATCCGCTTCGCTGGATGACTCTTGGCCGAATTCACTGCCTAAACGGACATCACTGACAACAGGAAAATAGTAGCTACCATCGTACTTGACGACTAGCGCTTTACTATTAATCAGAAGTTCAGCAAAGAGCGACAGGATCAACATGATTGAGAGAATGACAAACGACCAATAACCTCGTTTGATCTCTTTAAAGTGGCGAATTTTCTTTTGAGTTAATGGACTAACTTTAATCATGTTACGCTCCAAACTTCACACGTGGGTCGACTAAAGCAACACAAATATCTGAAATAATGTTACCAATGAGCAGCAACAGCGCATTAATGGCGACAATACCCATAACAACAGGGTAATCACGCTCCATGATTGATTCGTAACCCAATAAACCAATGCCATCAATATTGAAGATAACTTCAATCAGGAAGGCACCGGTCATGAAGAACAACAAAGAGTTACCAAAGTGACTCGCGATTGGAATTAAGCTGTTACGCAACGCGTGCTTACGAACCGCCTTTTTGAAAGGTAAGCCCTTCGCGATAGCTGTACGGATATAGTCTGAAGAAAGGTTTTCCATCAGGTTGTTTTTCATCGTCATTGTCAGTGTTGCAAAGTCGCCAATGAGGTAACAGATTAAAGGCAACACCGCGTGCCACATGATGTCCTTGGCGCGTTCAAAGAAAGTTTCGTAATCGTCGAAGTCATCGCCGACAAAGCCTCCCATCGGAAACCATTCCAAGTGATAACTAAATAGCGTGATGAGCAATACACCCACCACATAGCCAGGCAAGGCATAGCCCACAAAGATGAGTATTGAAGAAGCGGAATCAAACACAGAGCCGTGCTTGAGCGCCTTGTAATAACCAAGAGGGATCGAGATAAAATAACTGATAAAAAAGGTCATGCCGCCATAAAATAACGACACAGGTAAACGCTCTGCAATCATGTCAGAGACAGGCTCGTAGTAACGTGTTGACTCACCAAGGTCTAGCACGACCAAGCGACTTAGCCACTCCACATACGCTTCTGTCACTGGCTTATCCAGACCGTAAAACGCATTTAGCTCAGCGATTTGATCATCTGAAAGGGCGGTATTGCCACCAGCAGACGTCATTGATGCGGCACCATCCCCTTGAGACTGCATTTGTGACAACATGCGTTCAACAGGTCCGCCCGGCACGAAACGAGTGATAGCAAAGATAAGAATAGTTATCCCGAGAAACGTTGGTATCACCAACGCCAAACGGCGTAAAAAGTACGACAGCATATACAACTTGCTCCTTGTCTACTGTCCAGTTCAGGCGGAGTGAAAGAGGAAGTTCCCCGCCCAAAGTGGTGCATATTTATCTCGTAGTAACTAAAACTGTTGAAACACACTCCCTGCGTTTCAAGAACCAGACTTTTCTACTACTGCAATAATTTCAGCGTCATATTTATCTTGAATCCACATCAGCTTCAAGTGTTTGAAACCAAAACATGACAAACTTCCTCCGAAGTCGAAAAACAGAAATGTTTTTGTAAAAAATTATAAAAAACCACAAAAATAATTCACACAGAATATCAATCTAGGCTGTTTAGAGCCAAAACCCTACATAAAAATGCAAATACATGGAATAAATAGACATATCCACCACATGTATATTTGACCTAAAAATACGAGTGAGCCCTTTTACAGCAATGGGTATCATATTTTGATACCACCCTATAAGTTCGAGTCACCAAAGTATGGATTCGATATAAAACTCATCTCAGAACAATTCACTGGAAAAATATCTTTTTTCAGATTCAATTACCCACTAAAAAACCATAGGCAAGATAAGTCATTAAAGTTTATAAGAAACACAAAATACGGTGTTTTATTGAAATTTGATGTCGCCTTGGTAAGGCTATTTAGTTTTTTATTCCGCGTTTTAAACCAACCCTGGTTATTTACATCTTTTTTACATTTAAGCATCCCCGTTTACCACTGGTTTGACTTCCTTTTTTCATCTCGGTTATACATTGGCCGAACGTTAACGAAATATTAACGTCACAATTGGCCGCTATGCGGCCAGACATAGGAAATAATAATAATCGGAGCAACAAGGATGTATAAAAACACAACCGCTTTATCTGTTGCGATAAGCCTTGCGTTGGGGACAGCAGCAGTCGTAGCCCCAGCAACAGCACTGGCAGAAGAGCAACAAGTTGAAAAACTTCAAAAGATGAAAGTTACTGGTTCGCGTATCTCCACGACGGATATGGAAGGCCCTTCACCAGTTACTGTTATTAATAGTAAAGATATTGAATCTAAAGGTTTTAACAGCGCGCAAGACGTGTTGAACAGTTTGACTCAAAACACCGGTGGTGTAATGGCTCAAACGAACTCTTTCTCATTCACACCTGCAGCACAGTCAGTCAACTTACGTGGTCTTGGCGCTTCACGTACATTGATTCTTATCGATGGTCGTCGCCTTCCTCAATACCCACTGGCTCAAGATGGCACATCTAACTTCCAAGACATTGGTCAAATCCCTGTTGCCGCTATCGAGCGTGTTGAAGTAATGACTGATTCAGGTTCCGCTATCTACGGCTCCGACGCGATCGGCGGTGTCGTAAACTTCATTTTAAAGAAAGACTTTGATGGCGTTTCTGTAAAAGTACGAGCGGGTGACGCAACAGATGGTGGCTACCAAAATGGCCGTTTAGACGTTGTTGCCGGTAAAGATTTTGACGATAAACGTATTCTCTTCGTTGGCCAATTTGCGGGCAACGAAATGCTTAAGCAATCTGACCGAGATGATTGGGCTGGCGATGACGGTTCTAGCCGTTCTCAGCTAAGTGGTTACTCTAGCTACGGTGCAAACTTTGAAGGCGCAAACGGAACACTTCTAACACCAGCTGATGCTGGTTCTTCATGTAAAGAAGTCGTTGGTGATGCCGCTATTGAACGAGCGGATGGCAAGTGTGGTGTTAACCGCTCTGCATACCGAACGTTGAAACCAGAAAATAAACAAGTAGACCTGCTTTTACGTGGTGAAATGGACATTAACGACAATGTCACTGCCATGGCAGAAGCCCGTTTTGGCTACAAGTCTACAGAATCTGAATTCGAACCTAACCCTTACAGCGTAGAAGTTGATGCCACTCACTTCCGCGGCGAAGGTGAATACACTCGCCGTATGGTCGAATTTGGCCCACGCGAAAGTAACACTGAAGCCGATTCTTTTGGCTTAACCTTAGGCTTGAACGGCCTGCTTGCCGATGCGTATGATTGGGACCTATCAGCTGGTTACTCAGAGCAAAGCGTTGAAACAAGCAACCCAGCAATCTTCCTAACTCTTGATCAAGCCGTACAAGATGGCGACGTCGATCTTCTAGGGCCTATCTCTCAAGACGTTGTAAACAAATACAGCGGCACATCAAGCAAAGAAGCCTACTCAAAGCTTTACTCTGTTAACGGCTCACTGGCCGGTGATTTGGTTGAACTGCCTGCTGGTATGTCTGGCTTTGCTGTTTATGGTGAATGGAACCGTACTGACTACAACGAAACGATTGATGCGACAACAGCGGCTGGTGGTTTCTCTGGTCTAGGCGGAACATCAGGTGGCGGTGACCGTGATCAGATTGGTCTTGGTGTCGAAGCCCTAATTCCTATCATTGAAGATTTGGAAATGACTGTCGCTGGTCGTTATGACCACTACTTCGACGACTCGGCAACAGGCGGAGCCTTCACTCCTAAAGTAGCACTAGCATACCGTCCTACTGACACTCTATTGCTTCGTGGTAGCTACGGTCTAGGTTTCCGAGCTCCTGACTTGAAACGACTATTTGGCGATCAAACTCGAGGCTTTGGTTCTGGTTTTGACCCTGTGCTTTGTGCCAACGCTGGTGGTAGCGGCCCACAAGATAAAGATAAGTACCCAGAGTGTGATACTCAATACTTCGATACGCTTAACGGCCCTAACTCTGAGCTGAAAGAAGAAACAAGTACAAACATTAACTTGGGTCTAGCGTGGGAACCTGTGGATGACCTTGGCGTAACCGTTGACTGGTACCACATCAAGATGGAAGACGTCGTAACAGCACCAACTTACCAAGACGTAATTAACGATCCAGGTAAATACCCAGGCACAGAAGTAGTTCGTAATACAGACGGTACAATCAAGTCCGTATCTTACGGCCCAGTCAACCAGTCATATGAAGAGCGTTCTGGTGTTGACCTTGCTGTGAAATATGCTTACGACACTAATGAGTTCGGTTCATTCAATACGCGCGTAGCTGTAACTAAGATCTTGATTGCTGAATATCAAGAAAACGACAGTGAGCCAGTAACGGATGAAAGAGATTTCATGCCTGAATACACCGCAACGTTAAACCTTGGCTGGGCATACGAAGATGTCGCTATCAACCTATTTGGTAAATACCGTGACCGTATGTGTTCAAGCTATGCGAACCGTTACTACTTTGATGACTGTGACTCTGCTAAGAAAGCTGGTTACAAAGCAGAAATCGCGAGCATGACAACATGGAACCTAACGGCTTCTTACCAATTCAACGAGAGTGGTCGTGTAACTCTTGGTGCTATCAACATGTTTGACAAGGTACCGCCTGCCGATCCTCTAAATGATACCTCTCCATTCTATGCAACTGGATATGACGATCCAATCGGCCGTCAGCTTTACATCGAGGCATCATACGACTTCTAAAAAATATTTGGCGCGGGTTTTCCGCGCCCTTTTCGACTGACTAAAACACTGACAAGGATGCAACCATGAAATTCAAGGAATTTGGTCTCAGTGCCATAGCTGCAGCATTGCTTACTATCAGTAGTAGCTCTGTAGCGGCCAACTCTGGTGCTGTCGTTTCCACACAAGCAAAAGCAAATCAATCTTCAGAAGCTTCACAACAAAAAATCGACAACTATGCCGAAAGCACTGAAGGCATGTTGGCAGAATACAAAGGCTTACTTCGTCAAATCGACAGTATGAAAGTCTACAACGAGCAAATTAACCGTATGGTTCAATCGCAGCAAGGCGAGTTGGACTCATTAAATAACCAAATTGCTCAAATCGATCAAACGGCAACAGAAGTGGTGCCACTTACATTAAAAATGATCGATGCACTCGACGAATTTGTGACTCTCGATCTGCCTTTCCAGAAAAAAGAGCGTAATAAGCGAGTTCAAGAACTGCGTCGTCTCATGGATCGCGCCGACGTAACAACTTCAGAGAAATTCCGTAAAGTGATGGAAGCGTACCAAATTGAAGAAGGCTTCTCTCGCTCAATCGAATCTTACAAAGCTAGCCTAGACCGAAATGGTGAAACCGTGACTTACGATTTCCTACGTATTGGTCGCACAGCACTTCTATTCCAATCTCCAGACGGTGGTGAGACAGGTATGTGGAACCAACAAACACGTCAGTGGGAAACATTACCGGAAAGCTACCGCATCGCGGTACAGCAAGGCCTTCGTATCGCGAAGAAGCAAGCGCCACCAGCGCTAATCAAACTGCCTGTATTTGCTGGGGAGGAATAAGAGATGAAAGGATTCAAAACTCTAGCCGCTGGCCTACTAGCGAGCTTATTTATGGTTTCTGGCGTACAAGCAGAAGCGCCTAAAAACTTATCTGAACTACTTAAAAACGTAAAATCAGAAAGCATCGTTGAGTCGAAAGAGAACAAAGCCCGTGAAGCTGAGTTCAAGAACAACCGCGATAAGCAAGCGGCATTATTGCAACAAGCTCGCGAAGAGTTAGCTGCGCAGCAAGCTCTGGGCGATCAACTTAAAGCAACCTTTGATGAAAACGATAAGCAGCTAACTGAACTAACAGAAACCCTACGTGTTCGCTCTGGTACTTTGGGCGAAATGTTTGGTGTGGTCCGCCAGTATGCGGGAGAGTTTAAGGGCTTATTTGCAGCCTCTCAAAACGCTGTTCAGTTCCCAGAGCGTGACGCTCTACTAACGAAACTGGCTGAAAGCAAAGAACTGCCGTCAACACAAGAGCTAGAAGCTTTCTGGCATACCATTCTTCAACAAGTGGTTGCTTCTGGCGAAACTGCAACAACCCAAGCAACGGTTGTTTATGGCGAAGGTAAAGAAGCGGTTCGCGATGTCACTCTCGTCGGTGAGTTTAACGCGATTGCCGATGGTAAGTACGTCACTTATGTACCTCAAACAGGTAAGTTCGAAGAACTCTCTCGACAGCCTCGCACCAATATTACACGTCATGTTGCAGGATTTGAGTCAGCGTCAAACAGCTATGAACCACTGTTTATTGACCCATCCCGTGGCGTCATTTTGTCTCTACTTGTGCAAAGTCCTACCGTTCAAGAACGTATTGATCAAGGTGGCATCGTAGGCTACGTCATTCTAGGTATGGGTGCAGTTGGCGCTATCATTGCTCTAATTTGCTTCCTACGCCTTCAAGTGATTGGCGGCAAAATGCGTAAGCAAGCAAAATCAGAAACCGTGATTCCTGGCAACCCATTGGGTGAAGTTATCCAAGCTTACCAAGAGCACAAAGGTGACAACCTTGAAGATCTGGAAGCGAAGCTGGACGAAATCATTCTACGTAATGCTCCAAGCATTGAACGCTTCATCAGCTCAATCAAGCTATTTGCTTCTGTAGCGCCTCTACTTGGTCTACTGGGTACGGTAATGGGTATGATCGGCACATTCCAAGCCATTACTCTGTTCGGTACCGGCGATCCTAAACTGATGGCTGGCGGTATTTCTGAAGCTCTTGTTACCACTATGCTAGGTCTGGTTGTCGCAATTCCATTGCTGTTCCTTTACACCATCGTACACAGCAAAGGTCGTCGTTTGGTTCAAACTCTTGAAGAACAGAGTGCAGGCTTCATCGCTCGCTATCAGGAAAAACTGCATAAAGCCGAAAGCTAAGGAGGCGTTATGTGGTGGTTAGTTGGAGAACTTGAATCAATTAGGCGCTTCTTGGGAATGGGTGGCGATGTACTCGTCGCCATCTTCATCCTCAGCTTTATGCTGTGGGCAGTATTGTTAGAACGTTGGTTCTATTTTGCTGCCGTCGCTCCAAAAGCCATGAAAAAAGCCGTTGGCTCATGGCAAGAGCGCTCAGAGCATCAAAGTTGGAACGCTAAGATGATCCGACAAGAAATCGTTTCTCGTCAGGATATTGAGAATAAAAAGGGACTACCAATCGTGAAAGTGTTGATTGCACTTTGTCCCCTACTGGGTCTACTCGGCACCGTTGTCGGCATGATCCAAGTATTCGACATCTTAGCGGTAACAGGAACAGGAAGCCCTCGAGCAATGGCCTCGGGGATCTCAAAGGCAACAATCCCAACTTTAGCCGGGATGGTGGCTTCTCTATCAGGACTGTTCTTTAGTTCACGTCTTGATCATTTAGCCAAAGTCACAACGCAAAAGCTGGAAGATAAGCTAAAGCATATTGCCTGAGTAAATGGAATTAGAGGTATAGGTCATGAAAAGACGCTATAGCAGTGATAGCAGTGATGAAACCGCTATCGATATGACACCGATGCTCGACATCGTATTTATCATGTTGATCTTCTTTATCGTAACAACATCGTTCGTAAAAGAAGCAGGTCTGGAAGTAAACCGTCCGACGGCAAGCTCAGCGCAAACCGTTAAGAAAGGTAACATCATGGTCGCAGTTGGTGCGGCGGGTGATGTTTGGGTTGATAAACGCCGCATCGAAGTGGACGCGGTTCGTGCGAATATTGAACGTCTTCGTGCAGAAAGTCCTGATGGCGCAGTTGTTATCCAAGCCGACACTGAAGCAAATGCTGGCGTAGTCGTGAAGGTTATGGACCAGATCAAAATGGCAGGTGTAGAAAGCATCTCCATTGCCGCAACCAATAAGGATTAAGCTTATGCGGTATCTGGCCTCAATTGCACTGGCGCTCATTGTCTCCCTCGGGTTGTTCTGGGGGATGGACAAGCTAGTAAACAAAGAGCGCCACGAGTTAGTGTCGAATGATGACCTGCGTATGGTCGAGTTTATTCGCATTAAACCAGAAGAAAAAATACAGGAGAAAAAACGCGAACTTCCAAAACCACCACCACCTAAACGTCCGCCGCCGCCGCCAGAAATGAAAGTGACAGCGACAGTAAAACCGGTGATGGAGCAGACCCCAATGGACATGCCAAAACTTGACCTACCCGTAAATGTTACAGGTGGCTCGGTGCTTGGACATTATAGCCAGGGTGGAGGTGCACAATTAGCGGGTAGCGGAGGTCCGACCCCTCTTGCAACATTCCAGCCTCAAATGCCTAGAAAGGCTGCGAAAGCCGGAATTGAAAAAGGGGTTGTCTTACTAGAGTTTACTGTAAATGCACGTGGTGCCGTAGAGGACATCAAAGTTCTTAAAGAGCAACCACGACGCTTAGGCCTCGGTCGAGCGGCAAGAAAAACAGTCTCTAAATGGACATTTAAACCAAAATTGGTTGACGGGAAACCTGTTAGCTCGCGCCTATCGCAAGAAATAGAGTTCTCAACCAATTAAGGAGTCACGATGAAAAGTTTATGGAAAAGCAAAGTGGCTTCTTTAATTCTCTTCGCAGGAGTGGCAATGGCCGCTCCTACGATGGCAAAAGAAGCTCCTCAGTTATCAGATCGGACATTTCGAACCGTCAACAAAGTGCAAGAGTTGATCGCAACTGAAAAATATTCAGCGGCGAAAGAAAAACTAGCAAGCGCTTTAGAAAGCACAAGTTCGAAAAAATACGACCGAGCAGTTTTACTTCAGCAAACGGGCTTTTTGTATTCGCTACAAGACAATTATGTGCAAGCCGCGAAATACTTTGCCGAAGCATTAAAGCTCGATGCGCTTCCCGTTCCAGTCGCTCAACAAGTTCGCTACAGCTTGGCTCAACTTTACCTAGCTGAAGAGAAGTACACGTTGTCTGTGAAAACGATGAAGGAATGGTTCAAAGTTGCAGAAACAACCAAAGAGAAGCCTCAAGCTCATGCTTATATCACGTTAGCAAGCGCTTATGTCCAGTTGGAAGATTACAGAAATGCAATCCCACCAACCAAAAAAGCAATTGCGATGAGCAAGAGCCCAAGTGAGTCTTGGTACTTAATTCTCGTTGCCTCTCACTACGAGTTAGGACAGCTGAAAAGCGTTGCCAGTGTGCTTAAAACCCTTACTTCAAAGTACCCTCAGAAAAAGCGTTACTGGATGCAACTTTCTGGCGTTTATATGGAGTTGGGTCAAGAGCAAAACTCTTTAGCAACCTTAGAAATGGTTTACAAAATGGGGAAACTGGAAGGAGAGAAAGAGTACTTACGTTTTGTAAACTTCTTAGCTTACCAAGGTATTCCATATAAAGCGGCCAAAACTCTTGAGAAGGAGATGGCATCTGGAAACATTGAAAAGACGAAGGAAAACTATGATCGCTTGGCCAGCTTCTGGCAGCAAGCTAAAGAGCTAGATAAATCGATTCTCGCTTATAAAAAGTCATATAACATCGCTCCTTCTGCTAAAACGCAAATTCAGATTGCTCGCTTAATGGTACAAGACAAGCAGTATTCTGAAGCGACTCGCTTTGTAGAAAACGCAGCATCGAATGCCTCTAAAGAGCAAAAGGCAGAACTTGAATACATTCGCGGAATGGCCTATTTCGAGCTTAAGCAGCCACAAAAGGCCTTACAGGCAATGAAAGGCGCGGCTCAATCGCCAAAATTTAGGTCTACCGTTAGCCCTTGGATAAATTTCCTAGAATCCCAAGGATAATTTGAAGATTAAGTGTGAGTCAGTCGCACGCCTGGGGAAGTGAAAGCTTCCCCTTTTTTCGTTTGTTTTTGCGCATGCGAGCTCTTTTCAACATTTAAGTAAGACGAAAAGATCAACTGGTAACAAAATAGAGATCATGATACTCTTCGCCTCCATTTTTCTGGCGGGATTATCACCAATATCCATCCCTTTGGTGGTTGATTTATCATTGCCAGTGCTATCGTTATAAGAATGTCGGACTTTCCTTCGGCACTCAATCAATCCAATCAAAAGTGGAACAGTACAATGGGCAAAGGTACTCTCTATATCGTATCTGCACCTAGCGGCGCAGGTAAATCTAGCTTGATCTCAGCGATGTTGGAACGCAATCCAACCTACGCAATGAAAGTGTCTGTGTCTCATACCACGCGTAACATGCGACCTGGTGAAGAAAATGGTGTCCACTACCATTTTGTAGCGAAAGATGAGTTTGAAGCCCTGATCGCTAAAGGTGATTTCCTAGAATACGCTGAAGTGTTTGGTAATTATTACGGCACCTCTCGTGTGTGGATTGAAGAAACGCTAAATAAAGGTATCGACGTTTTTCTAGATATCGACTGGCAAGGCGCACGCCAAATCCGTGAGCAAATGCCAGAAGCCAAAAGCATCTTCATTCTACCACCATCAAACGGTGAACTAGAGCGTCGCTTGAACACTCGTGGTCAAGATAGCGATGAAGTGATCGCAAAACGTATGGCTGAAGCCAAGTCAGAAATCTCTCATTACAGCGAATACGACTACGTGATCGTAAACGACGATTTTGATACCGCTTTGATGGACTTTAAAGCCATCTTGCGTGCAGAGAGATTGAAGGAAGAAAAGCAAGCTGCTAAATATAAAGGTATGCTTGACGCGTTGTTAGCAGAGTAACTTCAAAAAAGTCACGCTGTAAAACATAAAGAATTTCTCGTTTTTTGCTCAGTGCGAAAAACACAATAAACTACCTGAGAAAGTCCACAAACGGTGGCTTGTCTAATTGCTAGTAAATAAAGTAGTTAGGTTGTATACTTTCTCGTCATTCTAAAATTTTAGTTAACTATTTGGAGTCCTCATGGCACGCGTAACTGTTCAAGACGCTGTTGAAAAAGTTGGCAACCGTTTCGACCTAGTACTGATTGCGGCTCGCCGCGCTCGTCAAATGCAAACTGGCGGTAAAGATGCACTAGTGCCAGAAGAGAACGATAAGCCAACGGTTATCGCTCTACGCGAAATCGAAGAAGGTTTAATTACTAAAGAAGTTCTAGACGCTCGTGAACGTCAAGAACAGCAAGAGCAAGAAGCGGCAGAGCTAGCGGCAGTAAGCAGCATCGCTCACAACCGTTAATTCTGACTTTAGAATTCAACAACCTCCCGGGCCTATAATTTGTATCTATTCGATAGCCTCAAAGACGTTGCCCAAGAATACCTAACAGAGCCTCAGATTGAGGCTCTGCGTCAATCTTATGTGGTAGCGAGAGATGCCCATGAAGGGCAAACCCGCTCTAGCGGTGAACCATACATCATCCACCCTGTCGCTGTGGCTCGTATCTTGGCCGAAATGCGCCTTGATATCGAAACCCTCCAAGCTGCTTTGCTGCATGACGTCATTGAAGACTGTGATGTAACTAAAGAAGATCTCGAAGAGAAATTCGGCAACACTGTCGCAGAGTTGGTTGATGGTGTATCTAAACTGGACAAACTCAAATTCCGCGATAGGAAAGAGGCTCAGGCCGAGAACTTTCGTAAGATGGTTCTGGCCATGGTGCAAGATATCCGCGTCATTCTGATCAAACTGGCTGACCGCACGCACAACATGCGTACGCTTGGCGCGCTTCGACCAGATAAAAAGCGTCGTATTGCTCGTGAAACGTTAGAGATTTACGCGCCACTCGCTCATCGTCTTGGTATTCACAATATCAAAACCGAACTCGAAGAGCTGGGCTTTGAAGCGCTATATCCCAACCGCTACCGCGTACTAAAAGAAGTGGTAAAAGCGGCACGCGGCAATCGTAAAGAGATGATCCAACGTATTCACAGCGAAATAGAAGGCCGTCTGCAAGATTTCGGCTTGAATGCTCGCGTCGTTGGTCGTGAGAAAAACCTGTTCTCTATCTACAACAAGATGAAAACCAAAGAACAGCGCTTTCACACCATCATGGATATCTATGCGTTCCGAGTCGTTGTTGATACCGCTGATACTTGTTATCGCGTTTTAGGCCAAGTACACAGCTTGTATAAGCCACGTCCTGGTCGCATGAAAGATTACATCGCGGTACCAAAGGCAAACGGCTATCAATCGCTACACACTTCCATGGTTGGCCCACACGGCGTACCTGTTGAAGTTCAGATCCGTACTGAAGATATGGATCAAATGGCGGACAAAGGTGTCGCGGCGCACTGGTCTTATAAAGACAAAGGCGACAAGTCTGGCACCACTGCGCAAGTGAAAGCTCAGCGTTGGATGCAAAGCCTGTTAGAGCTACAACAAAGCGCGGGTAACTCATTCGAATTCATTGAAAACGTAAAATCCGATCTTTTCCCAGATGAGATTTACGTCTTCACACCAAAAGGTCGTATCGTTGAATTACCTTTAGGCGCAACGGCTGTCGACTTTGCCTATGCCGTACATACCGATGTAGGCAACTCTTGTGTTGGTGCTCGTGTTGATCGTAACCCTTACCCATTGAGTAAGGCATTGAAAAACGGTCAGACGGTGGAAATTATCAGTGCCCCTGGTGCGCGTCCGAATGCGGCATGGCTAAACTATGTCGTGACTTCTCGTGCCCGCACTAAGATTCGACAAGTACTGAAAACGATGCGTCGTGAAGAGTCGATTACTTTAGGTCGTCGCCTACTTAATCACGCACTTGGCCGTCACTCGATTGATTCAATTTATCCAGAAAATATCCAAGAAGTCTTGAATGATCTTCGCCTAGAAAGCATCGATGATTTATTGGCTGCTATTGGATTGGGTGAGTTGATGAGCATTGTGATCGCACGTCGTCTCCTTGGTGATACCGAAGAGCTCACGACAACAAGCTCAATCCCAACGGACTCGAAGAAGAAGCTTCCGATTCGTGGCGCAGAAGGCTTATTGCTGACGTTTGCAAATTGTTGTCATCCTATCCCAGATGATCACATTATTGCTCACGTATCGCCTGGTCGTGGTTTGGTTGTTCACCGAGAAACATGTCCGAACGTTCGTGGTTATCAGAAAGAGCCAGACCGTTATATGGCTGTCGCTTGGTCTGACGACTACGACAAAGAGTTTATTGCTGAACTTAAAGTCGACATGCTGAACAACCAAGGTGCTCTTGCAGAACTGACCAACGTGATCTCGAAAACAGGGTCAAACATTCATGGTCTTTCAACGGAAGAACGTGATGGTCGTTTGTACACTGTGACTGTGCTGTTGACGACGAAAGATCGCGTCCACCTTGCTGGTATCATGCGTAAGATTAAGGCAATGCCTCAAGCAACCCGAGTCAGACGCAGAAAGAACTAACCTCTATCGCCACCTACCCTGTTAGGTGGCGATTTTTTATACCTCAATAAATATGAACCTAGAACGTTACAACCGCATTCACCAAGTCCTAAAAACTCGCCAAACTGATCTGACACTTTGTCTCGAAGAAGTACATAAGCCAAACAACGTCTCTGCCGTGATCCGTACCGCTGACGCGACAGGTTTACACAAAGTTCATGCCATTTGGCCTGACAAAATGCGTACGCTGAGCCATACCTCAGCTGGCGCGCGTAACTGGGTTGAAGTTGATACTCACGATTCAATTGAAACTGCGATTACCGAGCTCAAAGCGCAAGGTATGCAGGTTTTGGTGACTAATCTTTCAGACACCGCCGTCGATTTTCGCGAAATCGACTACACCAAACCAACTGCCATCATTTTAGGCAGTGAAAAAGTTGGCGCTTCAGATCAAGCCAAACAACTTGCCGATCAAGACATAATTATCCCGATGATAGGCATGGTGCAGTCACTAAACGTATCGGTTGCCAGTGCTGTAATTTTGTATGAAGCGCAACGTCAACGTGAAGCCGCAGGCATGTACGACCGAGAAGAAAGCGCTCTGCCTAAAGAGACAATCAACCGTATTCTCTTTGAACGTGGTCACCCAGTGCTGGCAAAGGTCGCGAAACGCAAAAGGCTCGTTTACCCACCACTCGATGAAGAAGGTCAAATCATCGCCGATGACGCGTGGTGGCAAGAGATGCAAAGCAAGTAACAGACTTTCGTCATCCTGAACAGCGGCGAAGGGGCGTGATTCAAGATCTAATTCTGGAGTATACAGATGCTGGTAGTGTTAACTTCAGCGACATACTTGTTGGAAATAGAATCCTGATGTCGCTAAAGCTCCTCGGAATGATAGGTTATCAGTCAAATCATGACACTAACTAAAGCATGACTATTTTTTCCTGTACAAAAACACAGCTCCATGGTTAACATACTGCTATGTTAACCATTTTCTTGAGCCCTCTATGTCCGCCCAAATGTTATCTGCCGTCCCATTAACCTCCCTTTCTGGTGTTGGCGCGAAAGTCGCAGAAAAACTCGCCAAAGTTGGCTTACATAGCGTTCAAGATTTGCTGTTTCACCTTCCGTTACGATACGAAGATCGTACCCGTATTTACCCTATTGCCAAACTGCATGCTGGCCTTTGGGCGGCCGTGCAAGGCAAGGTCATGGCAGTCGACACCATCTTCGGTAAGCGCAAAATGCTAACGGTAAAAATCAGCGATGGTAATGGCACTATCACGCTGCGCTTTTTCAACTTTACCGCGGCCATGAAGAACAATTTCACACAAGGTAAGTTAGTACATGCTTACGGTGAAATTAAGCGCGGTGGCATGGGCTTGGAAATTGTTCATCCTGACTACAAGTTTTACGTCAGCGATCAAAAGCCCGATGTAGAACAGAACTTAACCCCTGTTTATCCCACTACAGATGGTTTACGCCAAATCACATTGCGCAACCTTACCGAACAAGCTTTAGCCCTGCTTGATAAAACCGCAGTGCAGGAATTACTTCCAGCTGGGTTGTATGACCATCAAATCACGATGTCGCAAGCTCTGCACACCATTCATCGCCCACCACCAACCATTAATTTAGATGAGTTTGACGAAGGCAAACATCCTGCTCAAATCCGCTTGATCATGGAAGAGTTGGTCGCACAAAACTTATCGATGCTGGCGGTTCGTAGCAAAGGCCAGAAGGATTCAGCGTTACGTCTCGGTCCTTGCAATAAACTAAAAACGCAGCTTTTAGCCCAACTGCCTTTCTCTCCTACGAATGCTCAAACCCGAGTAGTACAAGAGATTGAAGCCGATCTAGAAAAACCGCACCCAATGATGCGATTAGTGCAAGGTGATGTGGGATCGGGGAAGACGTTGGTTGCCGCTCTGGCCGCCGTTCGTGCCATTGAGCACGGCTATCAGGTGGCACTCATGGCACCAACCGAACTATTGGCTGAGCAACACGCGATCAACTTCGCCAACTGGTTTGCAACAATGGGCATTCAAGTCGGTTGGTTAGCGGGCAAACTCAAAGGTAAAGCAAAGGAAGCCGAGCTAGCTCGTATTGCCAGTGGTGAAGCGCAAATGATAGTGGGTACTCACGCGCTATTCCAAGAGCACGTTGAATTTCATCACCTTGCTTTGGTCATCATTGATGAACAGCACCGCTTTGGTGTCCATCAGCGATTAGAGTTACGTGAAAAAGGTGCTAAACAAGGCGCCTACCCACATCAGTTGATCATGACGGCAACGCCCATTCCTCGCACATTAGCGATGACCGCATACGCTGACCTGGAAACTTCCGTGATTGACGAACTGCCTCCGGGTCGAACGCCGATTCAAACCGTCGCCATTCCTGACACAAAACGTGACGACATCGTCGAGCGTGTCCAAAATGCCTGCTTAAACGAAGGTAAGCAGGCATATTGGGTGTGTACTCTGATTGATGAGTCGGAAGTATTAGAAGCACAAGCCGCGGCTGATACCGCTGAAGAGCTTCAACGTAAGCTACCGGACGTAAAAATTGGTCTAGTACACGGCCGAATGAAGCCAGCAGAGAAACAAGCGGTGATGCAAGATTTCAAAGACAATAAACTACATTTGCTGGTCGCAACGACCGTGATAGAAGTGGGCGTGGATGTGCCAAACTCTAGCTTGATGATCATCGAAAACCCCGAACGTCTCGGTTTAGCACAATTACACCAGCTAAGAGGTCGCGTGGGCCGAGGTTCCGTTGCTAGCCATTGTGTGCTGCTGTACCACTCTCCACTGTCGAAAACCGCGCAAAAACGTCTCGGAGTACTACGTGAAAGTAACGATGGCTTCGTCATTGCACAGAAAGACCTAGAAATTCGTGGCCCGGGCGAACTATTGGGTACAAAACAGACTGGTCTTGCTGATTTCAAAATCGCAGACTTAGTTCGAGATCAACGTCTGATTCCCGAAGTTCAGCGCATTGCGCGTCATATTCATGACAATTACCCGAATAACGCAACAGCAATTATTGATCGCTGGTTGGGTGAGCGGGATATTTACTCCAAAGCATAGTGATTAAAAGCGAGCCAAATGGCTCGTTTTTTAATACACTAAAAACCAAAGCAATCGTTTGCTTTTTAGGTAAATCTCTCTATAATCGCGCACAAATTTTTAAGTGTGTTGCATCACACTCCACCAACCTGAGTTGACTCTGATTAACAGCAATCACAGGTAACGACGTCAACTCCACCCTGCTCTCCCATTCAGCGAGATCTGGGAATATATTGCGACTAGCGAGACAAACAATGACAACTTCAAACCGATCTTCGGAACTGGTCTATCAACTCAATGATCGACCACCTTTGCCTCAAACCATTTTTGCCGCACTTCAGCACTTATTGGCGATGTTCGTCGCGGTTATCACTCCGTCACTGATCATCTGTCAGTCTTTGGGTGTACCAGCAGACCAAACGAATACCATCATCAGCATGTCTTTATTTGCGTCAGGCGTGTCTTCGTTTATTCAAATTCGCACCTTTGGCCCAATTGGCTCTGGTTTACTCTCTGTTCAAGGCACCAGCTTTAACTTTTTAGGTCCTATTATTGGTGCAGGCCTATCGCTGAAAGCAGGTGGAGCAGACATCAGCACCATGATGGCAGCCATTTTTGGTACGATTTTAGTGGCATCATTTGCAGAGATTTTCCTATCTCGCGTATTAGAGCATGCCCGTCGCATTATCACTCCGCTCGTTTCAGGCATTGTCGTCACTCTTATCGGTCTCACACTGATTCAAGTCGGCTTGGTATCAATGGGGGGTGGCTACGCGGCATTAAATGAAGGAACATTCGGCAGCTTAGACAAACTGGCGCTCGCTGGAACGGTACTTGGCTTGATTGTGATATTAAACCGCTCGAAAAACCCATACATCCGTGTGGCTTCGATTGTGATTGCGATGCTGGTTGGCTACATCATGGCGTATTTTATGGGGATGGTAGATACTTCTCAGCTAGGCACAACCGAGCTTGTAGCACTACCGGTACCAATGCAATATGGCTTATCGTTTGACTGGTCTCTGTTCATTCCGCTGGTACTGATTTTCTTTATTACCGCACTAGAAGCCATCGGCGATATTACCGCCACATCCGAAGTGTCTGGCGAGCCAGTCAAAGGCCCTGTGTACATGAAACGCATTAAGGGGGGTGTACTAGCAGACGGCTTAAACTCTGCAATCGCAGCCGTGTTTAACAGTTTCCCGAACTCCACCTTTAGCCAGAATAACGGCATCATTATGCTAACAGGGGTTGCGAGTCGTTACGTGGGTTACTTTATTTCTGGCATGTTAGTGATTCTTGGCTTGTTTCCTGGTGTCGCTAGCTTTGTTCAGCTGATTCCTGAGCCAGTACTTGGCGGCGCAACGATTGTCATGTTTGGTACGATTGCTGCCGCTGGTGTGCGTATTATCTCTCGTGTTGAGCTCGATCGCCGCGCAATTCTGATCATGGCCTTATCCTTCTCAATGGGGCTTGGTATCGCGCAAAAACCAGAGATTCTGCAATTCATGCCAGAATTTATTAAGAGTATTTTCTCCACTGGCGTTGCTGCAGGTGGTATCACAGCGATCATTTTAAACCTACTTCTGCCAGAGAAACTGGAAGACGAAGATGAACTTCCTCAAGAAGTGAAAGAGTCTTAATAAGATTGTAGAGAAAAACAAAGCCCAAACGGTTTAGGTTGGGCTTTTTGTTTTAAATGGTACAGTCACCGACTTACTTGGTAGGAAAGCTGATTTGAGCGATTAAACCGCCTTCACTGCGATTACGCATCACCACAGAGCCTGAATGCTGGCTGATTATACGCTTCACAATCGCCAACCCGAGCCCAGTGCCTTCACTACCGCGAGCTGTATCACCACGCGTAAAGGGTTCAAATAACCTCGCGATTTGAGAATGCTCGATACCCGGTCCGTTGTCCTCTACTGAAATCCACACTAGCTGCTTATCTGCTGTCACACCAGTGCTGATTTTGACCCAGCCATTGCCATAACGTAGCGCATTCACAACTAAATTACTGATCGCCCGCTTAATCGCAATCGCACTTCCTTTGGCTGGTGGCAAGTTAAGATTAAGATCCGTTTCAATTTCAGCCTCATAGCCACCTTCAGAACTGGCTACGTCACTGGCAATCGTACTGATATCAACCGCTTCAAACGATTCTTTGTTCACCGGTTTGAGGTAGTCCATAAACTGACTAATGATCTCATTACATTCTTCCGTATCGCTAATGATCCCTTCAGCAAGGTAGCTATCCTCGGGAGACATCATTTCTGTCGCTAAGCGAATGCGCGTCAGCGGTGTTCGCAAGTCATGGCTAATCCCCGCCATTAATAGGGCGCGATCTTCTTCGAGCTCCTGAATGCCTTTGGACATTTGATTAAACGCTCGGGTTACAGAGCGAATCTCCGATGCGCCTTTTTCTGCCAACGGTGGCGGGATTTCACCTCGACCGACGTCTTTCGCGGCTCTCTCTAAAGCCAAAAGTGGGCGGTTTTGTAAACGAATAAACAACCAACCACCAGCAATGATCAGCAGCGCCATAATCAAGCTGTTACGAAACAGCGGTGCAAAATCTTCTTCTTGCAGCTCAGATAAAGGAATACGAATGATGGAGTTCGGCAACTTTTCGATGTGCATCCACAAGATGTAACTTTCATCGCCAAGCAATAAGCGCACTTCGGTGGGCGAGCCTAGCTCTTGGCTCATTTCTTCAGACATCAAATCAATCGACATCGCGTGATGAAATTCAACCGCTTTATCGCTGTCGAGGCTGTGAACCGTCACCCCCAGCCTTTCTAATAATTGACGTCTCAGCGGTGCATCAGATTTTAATGGCCCTTCATCATCAAGCACCAAATTAAGCTCATGGGCGAGAATTTTATTGAACTGCTGCAAACTCGGCATCAACGCGTAGTTAAAAACGGCGTAGTAAGAGAAAACTTGGCTAGCGAGAAGCAAAGAGATGAACAGCAGAATAGATTGTGTCAGTGAACTTCGGATGCGCATGGAACGTTCCTGGTGGTCCTAATCGCGAAATTTCAGCCTTCGAAGGGAAGGACTTGAAGGCTGAAGTTGCTATAGCCAAGTGCTGGCTATGGAGTGAGGAGATTACACCTCTTTACCGTCTGGGACGAAAACGTAACCTAAGCCCCACACGGTTTGAATGTAGCGTGGCTTGCTTGGATCGTCTTCTAACATGCGACGCAAACGTGAGATTTGCACGTCAATAGAACGTTCCATCGCAGAATATTCACGGCCACGTGCCATGTTCATCAATTTGTCTCGTGACATCGGCTCTCGCGCATTCGTCACAAGCGCTTTCAGGACAGCAAACTCTCCTGAGGTCAGTGGCATTGCCTCGTCACCGCGGAACATCTCGCGAGTGCCTAGATTGAGTCGGAACTCACCAAACTCCACTACTTTTTCTTCGGTGCTTGGCGCGCCCGGCAACTCTACGGTTTGACGGCGTAATACGGCTTTAATGCGAGCAAGTAATTCACGTGGGTTAAATGGTTTTGGCAAATAATCATCCGCCCCCACCTCCAGACCCACAATGCGGTCCACTTCATCACCTTTCGCGGTGAGCATTAAGATTGGCAGCATATTGTTTGCATGACGTAGACGACGACAAATCGACAAACCGTCTTCACCTGGCAACATTAGGTCCAGCACCATTAAGTGAAAGTTTTCGCGCGTTAGTAGGCGATCCATCTGTTCACCATTGGCGACACTTCGGACCTGAAAACCTTGCTCAGAAAGGTAACGCTCCAATAGAGCACGTAAACGAGCATCGTCATCAACCACTAAAATTTTATGATTTTCTTGCATTGAAACATCCTTTCAGAAGCATCTATTGTCGAAAATGTATCACTGTTTTTCCTAACGTGCTCAAGCAAATTGTTACTCTTTTTATCTTAAGCGCTTTATTCTCTCTCTAGCAGGTATTTTCGGCACCTACTATTGACCATAATTCCATTCCAGTTCACGTTTGGCCTCAAGCAGCTCTTGCTGTGCCTCAGCCAATTTGTGACGTTTTTTCTCGATTTTGTCTGCTTTCCCTGAACGCTGCGCTTCCGCTAATTCTTGCTCACGCTCCTCAACGTCTCGCGCCTTTTCGTCCACTTCCGCTTGCAGTTCTTGACGCAGTTCACCTTCCGAACATTCATTCTGAATAGCGGTAAGTGCCTGTTCTAAGCCTTTAATTCGATGTTCATTACCTTGTGCTTTCGCATACTCAAGCTGCTGTTCTACCGCTAACTCTTTGGCGTCACAGCCTTTCACTTCATCTTGAGCAAAAACTGAGAGTGAGAATCCTATTGTTAGTGCAGCGCTACACATGACTGCTTTGTTCATTTTACTTCTCCGATAAAGGCACCATGCCTTTGTATCCAATAAGCTGACGTTGAGACTCAAGTCACTTCCAGTGAACTTCAAGAGACTTGAATCAGTGATAAAGCCTCAGTCTTCCAAGGCTGGTTTGTTGTATTCAATCGAGTTAATGAACCACTCTTTTTCACCTTCTGGGGTGCGTACCGTGAATTCTTCATCCACTTGCTTTTTCAACATCGCTCGCGCCATAGGTGAATCGATAGAGATGTAGTCTTTCGCATCTCCATAAATCTCTTCAGGCCCAACAATGCGGAACTTCTTCACCTCTCCTGCCTCATTTTCTATTTCAACCCAAGCACCAAAAAAGACTTTGCCTTCTTGCTGCGGAGAATAGTCAACGATCGTGACTTCAGGCAGAAACTTGCGAAGAAATCGAACACGACGGTCGATCTGACGAAGCAGACGTTTATTGAAGGTGTAATCCGCATTTTCTGAGCGATCGCCCAGGCTCGCCGCCCAGGTGACAATTTTGGTGATTTCAGGACGCTTTTCATTCCAAAGGTAATCATGCTCTTGTTTGAGTTTGTTATAACCTTCACGGGTAATCAGCTTAGTTTTCAAGTTAACTCCTATCTCAACTAAAAAATGCCGCTCTTGAGCAGCATTAAGGAGATGATATACCCAAAGCCCTGGCTTCGTTCGGGCTTTGGGTATCAAGATAATAAGGCGGCCAGAGTGCTACTTTTCGTAATCTGGTTTTTGCGTCACGATGTAATTCGTATCACTCGAAACAACCGCGCCATGTTTTAGGAAGTTTTTACCTAAAATCATGCTGTAATGGAAGCGACCTCGGTCTTGCAAATTGACTCGGATCTTCTTCTCTAACTCGCCAAGTTTAACGTGCATTTCTACTACCGGCCGTTCGTTGGCCTTTTCTCCTTTTTTGGCCGTTATACGCATGACATCCACCACCTCACGGGTAAACGCCTTGGTCATGCCTAGATCGTTTTCATAAGTAAAGCTCACCATATCTTTACCGTCTTTTTGAAAGCGCTTGATGTCCTTGGCATTAATCGAGCTCACGTCAGCACCAGTGTCCAATTTAACAGGGAAAGACATCCCTTCCACTTCAGCCACTTCGATATGACCGGCTTTGAAAAGCGGTCTTGCATCTAGTAAATGGTCGGCGCGAGTATTCAGCAGCACACCGCCTTTGGCGATGTCATGACCAAAAACGAAAAATGGTTGCGTCTCGTCTTCATCTAGCACATCGAGTGCAAATTCCATTGATGTCTCTTTGCTACCGAAAAGGAAATCGCCATCAACAACGGGACGCACAGTGCTACCCACTTTGAGTTTTTTCACCACAGGCTTGGTAATTTTTTCTTCTTTGCCCTCATCGTTCATTAAATAAAACGTGACGGATTCATCCTTACCTTTTTCTGTTACTTCAAAGCCATTTACACGCAGTAATGGCGTTTTCACCGTAAACGTGGGGTAAGCAGGAACGGTATAACCATCAATGGTGACTTGTTCTTCCGGTGAAATCACGAGGGGCTTTGACTTGAGTGCGCTCTTGAACGTTTTTTCAACACCGCCCAATAGGTTTTCTCTGTCGGTATCAATCACAAAGTGTTGGCTCGCGACATCCTGACCCAAGCGAATTTGTGAACTGAACTTACTGCGGTCACGCAAATAGACTAACCAACGTTGGGTTTCGTTTTCGTCAATTTTCACTGGTAAGTAGACCAACGGACGCTCGCTTTTGGTGGTTTTCAGCATGCGTACCAAAGGTAACGTCATTGGGTGGCGCTTGCCGTTTTCACCTTCTAGCGTGAAAGAAACTGCATTGTTCTTTTTATCAACCTTGATATCCAGTGCGTGAACGTTGGTGTAGCGGCTGGTGGTTGATATGCTGATCTTGTATGGCACGCCCTCGACTTCCACCGTCTCTTTTTTGCCGATCATTTTTGCGCTTGGTTGCTCTTGAAGATAGTCGTAGCCAGCGAATACCCACGCATTGTTATCGAGATAGGTTTTACCAATCAAGATAGGAGAAGAGAATTGCGTGCGCTTGGTCAGATTCACTTCTGTATCAACGGTATGGCCTGCAATCGTCATCGGCATTTTTATCGTCGGGCGTAAAATAGGCTTTTTGCTTGTTCGACTACGAATGGCGCTCACTCGCTCCAGATCATCGGTAATCTGTATTTCTTTTCCTGTGTAAGGATGAGGAACCGTAAAGCTCACCTTCACTTGATATGGTTTAAAAGTATCGGCATCCCACTTCGCCTTCGTCCCACCTAAATCATCGACAATCGCCCACAACAACTCGTTGTCTTTCAAGTTCTGGTAGTCAGGATGAGAGCTACTGACATGGATGTTCTCTGCATGCATAGACGTGGTGTCAGCACCAGTATCAATCTTGCCAATAAATGGTACCGCTTTTAGCTCTGGAATATCACTGTAGTAAACGCTCTCCACTCGTCCAAGCACCAACTTGTCATCAAGCTGATATACAGGGTCTTGTGTGGTTGCTGATATGGATTGTGCCCAACTAAGCGGGGCGACAAGTAAGGCACTCGTAAGCGCTAACGCCAAAGACATTTTTTTCATCATGATTATCCGTATAAGCCGAGGTACATTTAGTTATATCAATAACCGTGGATATAGGTTAGTCGATAGTTGCGGATATAAGTTCTCAATTTAATTACAGTTTTGACACAAATCTGACTGATGTCCACCAGCGCCCGGTAAATTTTTGTCTCGTTAATTTAAAACATTGCAAATTCTTCGAACGACCCCAATGTTCTATACAACCCAAACCGAATTGAAAGAGAAAACACGGATGAGCCAAGCTATCTGTCGTATGATTGCTCAAGAACTGAATGTTCGCCCTGAGCAAGTCAACGCCGCTGTCACCCTAATTGATGACGGTAACACCGTCCCTTTTATTGCACGTTACCGCAAAGAGGTGACGGGTGGCCTTGATGATACCCAACTGCGTACTCTGGACAGCCGTCTGTCTTACCTTCGTGAAATGGATGACCGCCGTCAAACCATTCTCAAATCGATCCAAGAGCAAGGCAAACTGACGCCTGAGCTTGAGCAAGAAATTATTCAAGCCGATAGCAAGACTCGTCTTGAAGACCTTTACTTACCTTACAAACCTAAACGCCGCACTAAAGGCCAAATCGCCATTGAAGCCGGCCTAGAACCGCTAGCTGACATGCTGTGGAATCATCCGCAAACCGAGCCAGAAAGCGAAGCAAGTAAATATCTTGATGCCGACAAAGGCATCACAGATACCAAAGCCGCCCTAGACGGTGCCCGTGCGATCATCATGGAACGCATTGCTGAAGACGCAAACTTACTGGAAAAAATCCGTAACCACTTAAATCGTAATGCGGAACTTGTCTCACGAGTCGTTGAAGGAAAAGAGCAAGAAGGTGAGAAGTTCAAAGATTACTTCAATCACAACGAACCGCTGAGCAAAGTCCCTTCTCACCGTGCACTTGCGATGTTGCGCGGCCGCAATGAAGGCTTCCTGACTTTAGCCATGAACGCTGACCCAGAGCAGGAAGAAGGTGCTCGCCAATCTTACTGTGAAACCATCATTGCCGACCATTATGGCGTGACGTTAAGTAGCGCACCAGCAGATGCATGGCGCAAACAAGTGATCAGCTGGGCATGGCGCATCAAAGTATCGATGCACATGGAAACCGAGCTAATGGGCGCAATGAAAGAGCGTGCTGAAATTGAAGCGATTGAAGTATTTGCGACTAACCTAAAAGATTTGTTAATGGCGGCGCCAGCAGGTCCTCGTGCAACACTTGGTCTCGATCCTGGTCTGCGTACCGGTTCAAAAATCGCGGTTGTCGATTCAACGGGTAAAGTTCTGGCTACAGAAACCATCTACCCTCACCCTCCGCAAAAACAATACGACAAATCAGCGCAAATCGTTGACCAGTTAGTGCGTAAGTACAACGTGGATTTAATTGCGATTGGTAACGGCACGGCTTCTCGTGAAACCGATAGCTTTGTCGCAGACGTAATCAAACGCGGCAACCTAAAAGTTCAGAAAATCATCGTCAGCGAAGCAGGCGCATCAGTGTACTCGGCCTCTGAACTCGCAGCGAAAGAGTTCCCGAATATGGACGTATCACTGCGTGGTGCAGTGTCGATTGCGCGTCGTTTGCAAGATCCATTGGCTGAGCTCGTGAAAATCGATCCGAAATCGATCGGTGTGGGTCAATACCAGCACGATGTAAGCCAATCTATGTTGGCAAAACGCCTAGATGCGATTGTGGAAGACTGTGTAAACGCGGTTGGCGTTGATGTGAACACGGCTTCTGCCGCACTATTAACGCGCGTAGCAGGCTTATCAAGCACCATCGCGCAGAACATTGTCGACTTCCGCGACGAAAATGGCCGCTTCGAAGCACGTACGACGTTGAAGAAAGTACCTCGCTTGGGTCCTAAAGCGTTCGAACAGTGTGCTGGCTTCCTACGTATTATGGACGGCAAGAACCCACTTGATGCTTCAGCGGTCCACCCGGAAGCGTACCCAGTAGTCAAAGCAATTGCTGAGAAAAACAGCAAAGACATCAAGGCACTGATTGGTGACTCAGCATTCCTTAAAGGCTTACACGCTGTGGATTATACCGATGAACACTTTGGTGTCCCAACGGTTACCGATATCATCAAAGAACTGGATAAACCGGGTCGTGACCCACGTCCTGAATTCAAGACCGCTACGTTTGCAGAAGGCGTAAATTCAGTTTCTGATCTAGAACCGGGTATGATACTAGAAGGCGTGGTCTCGAACGTAGCCAACTTTGGTGCCTTCGTCGATATCGGTGTTCACCAAGATGGTCTGGTCCACATTTCTGCGCTGACTGACCGCTATGTTTCTGATCCACGTGAAGTCGTGAAAGCAGGTGACATCGTCAAGGTAAAAGTGATGGAAGTGGACGTACAGCGTAAGCGTATTGGTCTATCGATGCGTTTGAACGACGAGCCGGGTCAAGATAACCGTAGCCAACGCTCATCAGCAGCGCCACGTCGTAATGACCAAGCACAACGTCGTCAGCCTCGCCGCGATGAGTCTTCATCGAACAGTGCAATGGGCGGTGCTTTTGCGGCGGCGTTTGCTAAAGCGAAAAAGTAATCTCGCCTAGGCTCACCGCTAACGAGCTTTCATAGCTAAAAAGAAAACGCTCCAATCAGTTCAATCTGCTTGGAGCGTTTTTGTTTGAGTAGGATATTGAGTCGTCATAATACTGCTATCACTTCTGACGGGGTATGGGGAGCGACTGCATGACCATAATGAAACTTGATCACCTTCCTGCGCTTTTCCATTAATCCTTCATTGATCGCAGCATCCAAAATGCGCTTTGGTAAGCGAAAACGAATTGCGTAGCCCTTACCTTGGTCTTCACTGTACGACTTGAGCGCAAGCAAACTAAAAAGCCGTTCTAGTGTATCTTCCGGCTCTTCTTGATAACGCGTGTCGACTTCTGTTTCCATGTCATAATCAGGATGCTCTGAAGGATCCCAAGAAGACTGACGTCGGCGCTTGTCATCGCCTTTTACTTTTCGCTCTGCATTGGTTTTGGCCAATGCGACCGTTGGCGTCACAGGCTCTCGGACTTTATTGTCGCGAGCTGCTTGTTCCGTCTGCACATTCACGGATGGGGCGATCAGTGGCACACTTACGTTGGTCGGTGACACAATCATTGCGAACCCTCCTCAGAGTCGCCCAACTCGTCAATATGGCTTAGCTTTATTGGCTAATAAAACCTCACCAACCTTTATATCGACCACTTTTTAAACAGCTTGAGCTTTTTCCGCTTGTATTTGACTAATCGTGAGCAAACTCTCGAATTTGGGCACAAAACTCGTCATGTTCGGTCATAAAGGGCGCATGAGAGGACTGATTGAAAACAAACTGCTGAGTATGAGGTAACTGTTCACTTAAATCATTCGCCACTTTAATCGGCACCAATCCATCCAAACGACCATAAAGACGCAGCATTGGTACAGAAAGAGACGTCAATGCATCGCGCAGATCCACATCAGCAAGGATGTTTAGTCCAACCAACAGCGACTCAGGGTTTGGCTGAGGGCGCGACAGTACCGCTTGCTTGAGTTGTTTCACATCTTTGCGTGCAGATGGACTGCCCATCGCTTGTAACGCCATAAAGCGCTCAATGGTCAGTGAAAAATCGTCTAACAACTGAGAGGTGAACGCGCTCAGTACATTCGGTTGAATGCCGCGCCACGGTTTTTCTGCGGCGAATTTTGGTGAACTGGCTACGGTGATCAACTTAGTCACACGCTCGGGCATGTTTAATGCGACATGCGTCGCCACTAAGCCTCCGAGGGACCAGCCAAGCCAAATCGCTTTCTTTGGCGCACTTTGCGCGACCAAGTTAGCAATATGGTCTAAATCTTCACCATGATGCTCGGCACTGTGTCCATAGCCCGGAAGGTCAACAACATGAACACGGAAATCAGTTTGAAGTGATTCGACGGTTTGCTGCCAAACCGCGCCATTCATACCCCAACCATGTAACAACACCAGATCTGGTCCTTCACCAAACGACTGCCAATGTAATTTCGTGCTCATGCTCTCAATCTCTCCCACTAATTTTATTCCCTACGCCATCAGCCAAGCGTTAGGCTGAGTAAAATATCACCATGAATAAGCGCTATGTTATCTCATCACTGGCAAAACATCATGCATCGCGTGTTGAGCAGTCAATGCGGTCTGTGTCGATTCCCGATTCAAACACCAAACCACACAAATACTCTGCGCTGGTGCGAGCACTGTTTAAAATACCTAACTCCGGTAAAACGATGTCAACGCTGCGGTTTATCATTACAGAAAGAAGAAATGAGTACGGATAGTATTTGTGGTAAATGTCTTTCAGAGCCACCGCCATGGCAAAGGCTATACACGTTAGGCGATTACGACTTTCCCCTTTCACGGGAAGTACAACGCTTTAAAGATCACGGAGAGTCTTGGCATGTAAAAGCATTAACCGAGCAACTGGCACAGCGCATCACCACGCCAGCTCCAATCATTACCAGTGTGCCATTGCACTGGCAGCGTTACCTGCGCCGGGGCTTTAATCAAAGTGATGTTTTAGCCCGACACCTCGCCAAGCAATTGCAGACCAATTTCGACGCGAAGGTCTTTCGCCGGGTCAGAGTCGCCCAATCACAGCGCGGCAATACCAAAGCGAGCCGTGAACAAAACTTAAAAGGCGCATTTGTTCTCAATAAGCGACCACCATCTTCCCACGTTGCCATCGTCGATGATGTGGTCACCACAGGCAGTACCGTCCGACAATTATGTCATTTACTACTTGAAGTTGGCGTAGAAAGCATCGATATTTACTGCATCTGCAGAACACCTGCTCCTCGTTCTCTCTAGATCGCTTCGCCATGCCTTAGCATCAAAAAGACTAGACCCATACGTCAACAAGAGTAGAATAGCAGCAGTAACCTACAAATTTACTCGGGTATTCGTCGTGTCAAATATTACTATTACAGAAACTGCGCAAACGCATTTCGCTAACCTTTTAGGTCAACAGCCTGAAGGGACTAACATTCGTATTTTCGTTGTGAACCCAGGTACACAAAACGCTGAGTGTGGCGTGTCTTACTGCCCACCAGAAGCAGTAGAAGCGACCGACACTGAAATCCCTTACAGCGGTTTTTCAGCTTACGTGGATGAGCTAAGTCTGCCATTCCTTGAAGACGCTGAAATCGATTTTGTTACCGATAAAATGGGCTCTCAGCTAACGCTAAAAGCTCCGAACGCTAAAATGCGTAAAGTTGCGGACGACGCGCCACTGGTTGAGCGCGTTGAATACGTTATCCAAACTCAAGTCAACCCACAGCTTGCTGGCCACGGTGGTCACGTAAACTTGGTTGAGATCACTGAAGACGGCATTGCTATTGTTGCATTTGGTGGCGGCTGTAATGGCTGTTCTATGGTTGACGTAACACTAAAAGAAGGCATCGAGAAAGAACTGCTAAACCAATTCGTTGGTGAACTAACCGCAGTTCGTGATGCTACAGAACATGACCGTGGTGATCACTCTTACTACTAAGAGTAAATACGGTCAGAAAATGGGAGGCTTCGGTCTCCCATTTTTGTATCGATACTGAGGTAACCTTGAGATGCTTAGTTCTGCCCGCAAAATCCGCTAGAAACTCAGGCGGAGTTCTCATATATTAAGAATCTTACGCATCTCGTAAACGCCAACGACACCAAGGAGCCAGCGCCATGTCGAAACGGACCCCACCAGAGATACTCTCATGCCAAACAGTCGCAAAATCCAAACTGTTTGCCGTGGAAGCGCTCGACCTTCGTTTTTCCAATGGTGAACACCGTACTTATGAACGCATGAAGCCAAGTGGACGCGATGCGGTGATGGTGGTTCCTGTGACTGAGCAAGGCGATTTATTACTGGTACGTGAATACGCCGCTGGGACTGAACGCTACGAGTTGGGCTTCCCGAAGGGGTTGATTGATCCAGGTGAAACCCCACACCAAGCTGCGGATCGAGAATTAAAAGAAGAAATCGGCTTTGGCTGCAATCAGCTGACTCCGTTGAAACAAGTTATCCTCGCGCCGTCTTACTTTTCGAGCAAAATGACTCTATTTTTAGGACAGGCGCTTTATCCAGAGAAGCAAGAAGGCGATGAGCCTGAGCCACTGGAAATTGTGCGTTGGCCACTTGCGCAAGCCGAAGAGTTATTAACTCACATGGATTTCTGTGAAGCACGAAGCATCACCGCGCTAATGTTGGCACTGAAACACTTACCAAACACCACTCACAAACATAACCAATAACGGTCATGAGAACCGAATAATACTGTGAGTAAGGACTATCACTTATGCCAATGACAAAAGATCTATCTCACCTGCTTCCTCAAGTCATCGAAATTGCCCGTAGTGCCGGGCAAATGATCCTCGAAATATATGAAAAAAAACAGTACGAGGCCTACACAAAAAGTGACGAGACTCCGGTAACGAGCGCAGATATCGCGGCTCACAAGCTCATCACAGAACGCTTGAGTGAACTCACACCCGACATTCCCGTATTGTCAGAAGAAGACGCAGACATCAGCCTCCAGCAACGAGCTCAGTGGGAACGGTATTGGTTAGTCGACCCTCTCGATGGTACTCAAGAATTCATCGCTCGCAGCGGCGACTTTGCGACTATTATTGCACTGGTCGACAACAACAAACCAACCATGGGGGTCGTTTATGGCCCTGTCTCTGGCGTGACTTATTACGCTTATAGTGGCAAAGGTGCTTGGAAAATTCCCGACATGTCGGACAGCGTAAAAATCCATACGCACAAACACGAGCAGCCAGGGCAAAGCATCGCGATTGCTATTAGCCGCCGTCAAGACATCAATCGCATCACTAGCCGCATGAGCAGTGCTTGGAATTACGATTTAATTCCGCTCGGCTCTGCGGCATTAAAAGCGTGTCTTGTTGCAGAAGGCGCTGTGGATTGCTATCTCAGACTAGGCCCAACAGGTGAGTGGGACACCGCCGCGACACAGTGCATTGTTGAAGAAGCGGGCGGTCGCATTCTCAGCACGCAATTGGAGCCGCTGTCATATAACGAGCGGGAAACGCTAGAGAACCCAAACTTTATTGTGCTTGGTGACGCGGATTTACCTTGGAATGAGATTTTACAACGCAAAGATTAAGCGCTCTATCCGTAAAGTTAGCGCCTAAGTACTAGCAATTGAAAGGCCACGGATATGTTCGTGGCCTTTTCTTTTTTTACCTGTTTGTACAGCGTTAGGAGCATTTGGCCTACTATGTTCCAATCGCTTAAAGTGCTGAACACAAGAAAACAAACCCCTTAGAATCATAACCTTATAATTAAATCTCATTATCACCACGATCTTTGTACAGCGAATAGAGGGTTTCGCCTACTATGATCCAAAAGCAAAAAGAGCTGCACAATCGCAGCTCTTTGAGAGTTTTGGTTTTTGTCATGATAGGTTAGAAGCGACCTTGGTAATTAAACTCGTATTGACCTTGAGGGTTCGGCTTGCCCAACCATTTCAGTTGCTCACTCATGCTGGATGGGAACTCAGCTCCTGGCTTAAACCAAGCTTTGGTTGAGTATCGCTGATTAGGCATCAGCTCTGCCGAAAACGCCGCTGAGACTTGTTTGCTGCTTTGCTCACCAGTCGCTGTCAACACACTGTCCTGACAGTTTAGATCGGCAATCACAGGACCGAGTTCAAGGCTACCAACAGGGCTTTGAATACCACTGGCATTCCATACCAAAGTGCCTTCACCATTCTTACACCAAGGCGCGGCATAAGTCGCATGACGAATATTTAACTCAAGTTGCCCATCAACGCCGACGGGCACAGGGAGACGTGCTTGCTCAACAACTTTTACTGCTGGGATCGAGGCAACTAAGTTTTTGGCATAAGGACCACCACTCAAGCTATAGCCAACAAAACCGCGACCACGAACGTCCATTTCACTACCACGACCAAAGCGTACGGCAAACTCAGCTTTACCAGTTAGTAGACTCGACCATTGGAAATCCCAATTAACTTCTCCAAGGTTCTGGCGCTGCCAACGAACACTAGAAGCTTGACCTTGCCATACAGAGCCATTGGCTCCCTGAATGTCTAGTCCTCTCACGGTTGGTGCTTGCTGTAACACCCAAGAAACGGGTAATCCCATTAAAAGACTGACTGAAAAAAAGACGATAAAGATAACAACGTAAAGTACTGCTCGCTTCACCTTAACCTCGCTTAAACTGAAGGCGGTTCACATCAATCATGCCCGCTTGATCCGTTCGGTCGATATCTAAAAATTCGACTTCAATACCCTGTTGCTCTTTCAAGTAACGTAACCAATCCACCAGCTGATTAAACGCGAGTGGTTTGATCCACACCTGAACACTCTCATTGCGAGGTTGTACTCGAATCAACTCAACTTTATAACGACGGGCTGAAGAAGAAACCAGTTGATTCAACGGTTGGCTAGAGTAGCTCACACCGCTGCTTTTGCGCAGTGCAGTAATGCCATCCGCTTTATCTTGTACCCAAGCCAGCAACTGTTTTTCACTTTGAATACGTGATTGAGCTAGCTCCGCCCGTTGGCTCATTGGCTGTAGCAATCCCCAATAGATAATACCGATAACGGCAATAGCGCCACATCCCATGACCAAACGCTGCTCACGCTGTGAGATGCTGCTCCACCAAGCCTGAGCTTGAGAAATTAAGTTTTTCATCATCACCTCACAAACGCTTCAAAACAAAGCTGCCAACCACAACGTTATCGCTACGGTTCAGCTGTCCTTGCTCAACATTAAACTTCTCTGCCAATTTCACACGAGCCTGCTCAAAAGGTTGGAAGTCTGAACTGCGAGCTTGAATTCGCACTTCGCCACGTTGACCATCATATTTAAAGCTGGTGATTTCCAAATCGCTGACCTGACCAAGTGTCGCGGGCAGTGCCGCCAACCAAGACAACATCGCCTGCTGACCGCCACCACCAGATAAGCGGCGCTCTTCATCATCCATTTGTCGTTTGAGATAACTAACGGTAGGAATTCGTCGTTTATTCGGGAACACCTGGCGGAAAATACGCTCACTCTCCTTACGATACGCTTGTGCTTGTGCTTCGTACTTGTGGACGACGAGCAACTGCTGCGCAACCATGACGACGATAAGCACGCCCGCAGCAATGGTGGCTTTTTGCCAGAGCTTCCAGTATTTACCCCAAGAAGATTTAGGCTTGAAGATCCCGGTCAGCAAATTGACTTTGCTTTCTGTAACCCCCTTCGCCAGTAACCCCATGGTCATTTCTTCTGGCTGCGGCTCCCATACTTCAGGTAACGCAGATTCAGGGACTGAGCTATAGCAATCGAGCTTCCAACCTTCATGATTTTGTAGATAAGAAGAGAGGTAAAGGTCTAACCAAGAAGCATCGACAACCGCACCCTCTGTCGCTGAGTGACGAATCAACCATTGATCACCAAGCATCGCGGCACTGCTATGCTCTCCCTGAACAGGTAGCGCAAGCACATCTGGCAAGATGCGTTTGATGGTGATGCCTTGGCTTGAAAAACGCTGCAATACGGTCTGAATCCAAGCGCGTTCAACAGCGCACACTTGCGCTTTATCCGCTTGTTTACCTAACACGGTAAAGTGAAGGCCATCAACGTCCTGCGCGACTTCATCTTCCACGAGGTACGGTAACATCGCGTCGAACTGACGTGTTGCGCCTGGCGGTATATCCACTTGCGTCAAGACCACATCATTACTCGCCAATAGCGCCACAACTTGGCGCTGACCTGCATAAGAGATCAACTCATCTAAGTGTTCCCATCCGGCGATTTCACCGCTGGCAATCACTTCCTGTTGATCTGTCGACCACACCACCCAAGGAATGGTACTTTGTTGTTCGCTACTCAGCCGAACGGTCAGAAACTCGCTCACTGATCCCTCCAAAACGACGGCGAACTACGGTCACCGTCTCTCTATTTGTACTTTGCAAAAGGCTTCGGATACGTACACGTGATTCATCCACCAACACTTGTGCATCCAATTCAAAAAAGGCGCTATCCACACCCAAATAGCCTTTGGCGTTTTTCTTTACATCTTCACTTAAGCCAGCGATCTCTGACTCAGCTAAAAACTCATCAATACTATCCCACCCATCAAACGGGCGTTTTTCTATTAGCTGAATAGCATCACTACTGCTTAAGCTTGGTGAGAACATCGCCACCAAAATCGGAGCTTGCTCGACTTCAATCGTATTTACGTTTAAACGCCAATCATCACTAGGCAATGCGCAGATTAGCGGTTCCAATTTTTGGAAAATCTCACCACTCACCTGATAAACCGCTCGCAACTCGGTGGCATCTGCCATCCAGCCATTTGACGCTAAATACGCGGGTTTCATCGCTTCATATGTGCTGTCTTCGACCCCGGTTGTGGAGCGAACGGTGTCATCAGCATCAATGTATTCCCAGGTAGAGTCTGCAATGATTTCTGCCTGATACGATTCAACATCCGATTCTTCCAATAAACGCTGCAGCACATTGACTAAATAAGGTCTTGCGATTTGCTGTCCCGTCGGTTGCACACGGCTCAATACATTGAGGTTAAAGCACGCTTGTTTGTCTCTAATTCGTCCCGTCGCTTGACCATAATCTAGCGGATAGACTTGTTCTTTTATTGCCCACGGCTGACTCATATTGATCGTATCGGTGTCTTTGTAGCTTTGCTCGATACCGACTTTTGCCAACGCCTCTACCCCAAGGCTATACCAATACGCTTGCTGGTAGTTAACTTGATTGGAGCCCCGCTGAAACTGCAAAAACAAACGCTCCGACATACTGGCGGCAACTGTCGCCATAATCGCCAGTAACATCAGCACAATAATCAAAGCGACACCGCGCTGACGATTAACCATTATTGCTGCCTCCTGAACTTCCTTCTTTCTGACTCAATGTGCCATCAGGAGTCAGATAGGTGCGGGCAATCTCTCCATAATCTTTGAGAGTAAGGATCACAGAAACCGCTTTCGGTAGCGATTTTTCGTCATCCCACTCTTTTTTCCATTGTTTACCATCGTAAAAACGCATATCAAACGATTCGACCTGCGTTAGTAATGGGGTAACGATGCCTTGTTGACCCACTGGCGTGTCAGGGTAGCGCCACCATACTCGTTGTAATGTTTCTTCTTTTAAACGATAGCCAACCTTGGTGACCTCCCCTCGGGGAAACTGCTGTTGAGGGTTGTGCCATCCTAAACGAGCAAACATTAGCCCTTTAGTGTCGGAGTCGAGCAAGTAATCTGACCAAAAAATCAGTTGGCTCGCGGGCTCTTCACCATTTGTCCGCGTTTGGCGCATCGCCATTTGACGAAAGTCATTATCCATCATCACCATGGCGCGCTGAATTTCATTTAAGCGCTGAGTTCGCTCTTGTGATAGCGCATTGCTGCGCTGCACTTGCGATACCACTTGATACGCGGCGACACTTAAACTGGCAAAGATGGCAATCGAGACCAACACTTCAATAAGTGTAAAACCTTTTACCAGTTGGCGCTTACTTGCGCGTGGATTCTTATTGCGCCACATAACTTCGTACCGTCACGACTGGGCTCGCGTTTTTCTCGAGCGCGACACTCACATCAAATGCTTTCAGCAATGGCTGCGTGGTGGCAACAGGCGTGATTTTCCAGTACCAAGTGCGCCCCGCCAGCTCTTCTGTGCCGTTCTTTACTTTAAGTTCACTGGTACTCAACATCACGTTGGCCATCTGATTATCCACAACCATAGCTGCAAACATTTTTTCTTCTAAATAACTGATCGTATTAATATGCTGGCTCACCGAGCGAATGACGCTGATGGCAGCGGTGGCGAAAATAGCCAGTGCGACTAATACTTCCAGTAGTGTCATGCCTCTCGTCCGGCGATGACTCCAATGTGGGCGAGCTTGCTTAGAATTGCGCATTCTCATCCTCTTTCACTTCTTCGCCCGGCGCTAGTAACAAGATTTGTCCACTTTCTTTTCCGATGACTCGCCACCCGTCATTAAAGGCGTCACCATTTTGCGGAAAAAAAGACAGAGTAAATGGCGTAACTTCTGCACTGGAAAAGATAAACACTTGCGGTGGCTTAACTTTCTTTTCGTCGTCGTCTTCTTCAGCAAACATGTCTTCATCAAAAAGAGAGCCCGGTTTGAATAGGCGATCATCATTATCCCAAGCACCGCCACCTAGCTCGAGCAGTAGCGTAATGTCATCTTCCAACTTGGTTTTGCTCGGAATCTGCTTTAACTCCAGAGGCTGCCAACCTTCCGCGGTCAAACTCAGTAGAGCGTACGTTGATTTAGCGTCATCCACACGAACGCCAAAGTCTTTACCGCTTAGTACGGCTTCTTCGTTAAGTAGCTGTAAACGCTGAAAAAAGCTTTGAGCATACTGTTTGGAAAGATCTTTTTGGCTGGTCGGTAATGTCGTGATCACGGCCACTGCCGTGAGGGATAGCAAAACCAGCACCAATAGAATTTCTATCAATGTAAAACCGTTGTGTTTTCGCATTTGCTTCATTAGTGCTGGCTTAAGCTCTATTTATTGGAAATCTTGCATGTTCCAGTTGCCAATATCTGCAGCTGGACCTTCTCCACCCTCTTGGCCATCTGCGCCTAGAGTGAAGATGTCAATCGTACCGTTATCACCTGGGCTTAGGTACTGGTACTGGTTACCCCAAGGGTCATTAGGAAGACGTTTGATGTAACCGCCATCACGGTAGTTACGAGGCTCTGGGTTAGAAGGCTTGCTAACTAATGCTTCCAGGCCTTGGTCTGTCGTTGGGTAAACGCTGTTATCCAACTTGTACATATCTAGGGCATTTTCCAGCGCTACGATGTCCGTAATCGCTTTTTGTTGGTCAGCCTTCTCTTTGTTACCCAATAGGTTTGGAACAACGAAACTTGCCAAAATACCAAGGATAACGACAACAACCATCACTTCTAAAAGTGTGAAACCGTGTTGTTTACTACGCTTAAATTTCATTTTTTTCTCCGAAAGTTAGATTCAAGCCATGCCGTAAGTAGACACGTCTTAATTCGAATTTATCCGCTCATCAAGTTATTCATTTCTAGCATTGGCATCAAGGTCGCCATCACAATAAACAACACTAATCCAGCCATTAAGGCAATTAATGCCGGAGTGAATACGCCTAACGCAATATTGACTGTAGATTCAAAGTTTTGATCTTGGTTATCGGCAGCACGCGTCAACATGCTCTCCAATTCACCACTTTGCTCACCACTGGCGATCATGTGTAGCATCATTGGTGGAAACAGACGAGTTTGATCTAACGCCTTACGCAGGCTGGCACCTTCTCGAACGTTATCTGCAGCAAGTAACACTTGCTGCTTCACATAGCGATTAGACATAACATCCACCGCGACACGCATGCCTTCTAGAATTGGAATCGCACTGGAAGTACAAATCGAAAGTGTTCGTGCGAATCGTGCGGTATTCAAACCTCGAGAGATTTTGCCCAATAGCGGTAGACTCAAGATTTTTCTATCCCAGGCTAAGCGAAAGTCTGGTTTTTGCAACGCCAGTTTGAGCCCATAGAAAAACACCACCAGCACGACGAAGATGATAAGCCCCCAATCTTGCACAAACTCACTGGCTGCCAGTAAGAACTGTGTTGACTGAGGTAACTCTTGTCCCATCTGAATGATTGGCTCAATGATTTTGGGTACCACTGTCGCTAATAAGAAAGAAACAATAACAACCGCAAACACCACTAAAACCACCGGGTAAATCATGGCTTGAAGCAGTTTGGAACGCATCTTCTGACGGTTTTCGACGTAGTCCGCCAAACGCTCTAATACCGTATCAAGATGGCCTGACTTTTCACCCGCCGCAACCATGGAGCGATAGAGCTCATCAAACACGTGGGGGTAATCAGCAAAACTGTCGGCGAGCGGATAACCCTCGGTTACTTTCGAGCGAACCGCAGCCAGCATAGAACGAATTCTCGGCTTTTCAGCCTGCTCAGAGACCGCGCGCAAACATTCTTCCAGAGGCATACCTGATTGGACTAACGTGGACAATTGACGTGTGATTAGTGCCAGCTCAGATGTTGAGATGCCGCGCTTAAAGCTGACTGAGCCTGAAGACTTAGCCGATTTAGCTTTCGTCTCAACCACTTCAATCGGGATCATCCCTTGCTCTTTGAGTCGCTGGCGCACTTGTCGGGCGTTGTCCCCTTCTATCGTGCCTTTTTTATGCTTGCCTTTTGCATCTAGCGCTTTGTACTCAAATGCCGCCATTAGGTTTCCTTCGTCACTCGCATCACTTCTTCAAGTGACGTAATACCACGACGTACTTTGCTTAGACCATCACTGCGAATACTTGGCGTATGGGCGCGAACGGCTCTCTCAATTTCTTGCTCACCAGACTCTCGGTGAATCAATTCTTGCACTTGCTCATCGACCATAATGAGCTCGTGGATACCTGTTCGACCTCGGTAGCCTTTTTGGTTACACGCTTCGCAGCCTTTAGCACGGTGTAGCTCTAGTGGTTCATGCGCTTCCATACCAAACAGTTTCTTCTGTTCAGCATCGGCTTCATACGGTTCTTTGCAACTCGGGCAAAGCGTACGAACCAAGCGCTGTGCTAACACACCCAATAACGATGAAGAAATAAGGAATGGTTCAATGCCCATATCGCGTAGACGCGTGATCGCACCAACAGCGGTGTTGGTGTGAAGGGTCGACATTACTAAGTGACCCGTTAAGGACGCTTGCACTGCAATTTGTGCGGTTTCTAAGTCACGGATCTCACCGACCATCACCACGTCAGGGTCCTGACGCAGAATGGCACGCAAGCCACGCGCAAAAGTCATGTCGACCTTCGGGTTCACCTGAGTCTGACCGATGCCATCAATGTCAAATTCGATCGGGTCTTCAACCGTTAAGATATTGCGTTCGTTACTGTTGATCTCTTGCAAGCCAGCGTACAAAGTCGTCGACTTACCAGAACCTGTCGGGCCGGTGACCAAGATGATACCGTGAGGACGCTGAATAAGATGACGGAAATTGTCGTGTACGGACGGCGTCATACCTAAGCTATGCAAATCGAGACGCGTCGCGTTTTTATCCAACAGACGCATAACTACTCGCTCGCCATGTGACGACGGCATTGTAGAAACACGCACATCAACCGCACGACCACCAATACGCAGTGAGATACGACCATCTTGAGGTACACGCTTTTCTGCAATATCCAGCTTCGCCATGACCTTCACTCGCGACACTAACAGTGGTGCAAGCTTACGACTTGGTGTGAGCACTTCACGCAATACGCCATCGACACGGAAACGAATCGAAAGGGTTTTCTCGAAAGTTTCGATATGAATATCCGACGCCCCTTCTTTAATTGCTTCACCCAACATCGCATTGATCAACTTAATGATTGGTGCATCGTCTTCTGACTCTAGCAAGTCTTCATCATGCGGCAGCTCTTCAGCCAATGAGAAAAAGTCGTCGCTATCGGCACCGATGTCTTCCATCAATTGACGCGCTTCAGACGAGTCACGTTGATATGCTTCGGTCAGCTTTTTATCAAAGGCTTCTTTATCGATAGGCTGCGGTACGAAGCTTTTCTTCAGCACACGACGGACTTCAACCAGAGCCGCTGGGTTGAGCGGCTCGACATAGTAAAGAATGGGCGGACGCTCAGGATGCTCTGTCTCCAGCACCAGTTTAAAGCGATTGGCAAAACTGAATGGCAGACGACGCATACTTGGCGCTGTGTCTAACATATCAACCATTAGTTATTTTCCATTTGATCAATAAACGCTTGTATCTCAGTTGGGTGCTGACGCTCCTGGCCAAAGGCTGGCATGACTGGGATCTTCTCGTCAGCCATCAACTTCAATCCTTGATCCGCTTTGTAGAGTTGCTCTGCGCGAATAAAGTTGTATTTGCGCTGTGTAATGCCGTCTGCGGTCATACCATCACGAATAATCGTCGGCTTGATGAACACCATCAAGTTACGCTTTTCTGTTTGCGTGCTGGTTGATTTGAACAAATGACCAAGCACTGGGATGTCACCCAGTAGCGGTACTTTTGACTCACTTTCAAGTGCACGTTCATCAACCAAACCACCAAGAACCAGCATCTGACCATCTTGGATCATGACTGAGGTATTTAGCTGACGCTTAGCAAATCGAACGTCAACCGCACCGTTTGCACCCAACACATTGGACACTTCTTGCTCGATATTTAACTGAACAGAGTCACCTTCGTTAATTTGTGGCACAACCTTAAGCTTGATGCCCACTTCTTTACGATCAACCGTTTGGAATGGATTGTCGTTGTTTGAGCCAGCCGTAGAGCCTGTGATAACAGGCACTTCTTCACCAACAATAAATGATGCTTCACCATTATCCATTACCGTGATACTTGGAGAAGATAGAATGTTTGAGTTGGAGTCGGTCGCTACTGCACTGACCAAAGCAGTCCAGTCACCCATCACGATGCTCATCGCAGCGCCGTTAACACCGCTCAGTGCTGATGCAAGAGTAGAATAGTCACCAGATTCAGTAACATCATATGGCGTTCGTTCGCCATTCGCATTTGTGTAGTATTCAGTTCGAGTTTGATCTTTTGCTTCTTCTAGACCAACCATTACCTGACCAATCGGTGCACCAGAGTTACCGTACTGAATCACCGCACCGGTTTCCAGTGAGCCCCACTGAACACCTAAGTTAATGCCGTCACCTTCTGACATTTCAACGATCAGCGCCTCAATCAAGACTTGAGCACGACGAATATCAAGCTGAGCAATAACATCTTGTAGCGCATTCATGATATCTGGTGGAGCCGTTAATACTAAGGCGTTGGTCGCTGCGTGCGCAGCAATCACCACTTCACCACGCTGGGCACCTGACGCTTTCTGGCCGACTTGCTTTTCAGCTTGTAGGTTATCGGAGACACCTTTTAGTACATCCACCAAATCTTCAGCTTTCGCGTTCTTCAGGTAAACCACGCGGTTGTTACCTTTGGTCGCCATTTCAACGTCAAGTTGACGAATCAATCGCTTCAGACGCGCACGTACTTTAGGATCGCCAGAAATCAAAATCGCGTTGGTGCGTTCATCGGCAACAATTTTAGGCTCAAGGAACTCAGGCGTGCTCTTCTGATTGGTGCTTTTATTCAGTGCTTCAACAATACGCACCATTTCGGCAGCAGAAGCATTGCGCAGTTCCACCAGCTCAATTTCTTTATCACCCGCTTGGTCAACACGCTTAATGATTTCTGCTAAGCGATTTACGACCGCCGCACGACCTGTGATTAAGATGATGTTCGCAGGATCGTAGTGAACTACGTTACCAGCACCAGCATTATCAATCAGTTGACGAAGTAGAGGAGACAACTCACGAACCGACACATTACGCACCGCAACAACTCGAGTGATAACGCTGTCGCCTTGCGCGCTGCCATCACCTAATACAGGGATTGCTGACGTTTTTGAGTCTTTCGCTTTGATAACCTTAAGTACACCGTTGTCCATTTCTACGACGGCGTAGCCGTATACTTCGAGTACGTTAAGGAAAAAGCTGTAGTATTGCTCTTCGTTAAGCACATCATAGCTGCGGACATCGATTTTACCGCGCACTGAAGGGTCAACAATGATGGTCTTTTCGAGATTACGACCCACTATGTTGATGAATTCTTGAATATCAGTGCCTTTAAAGCTGGCACTAAATTCGTTTGCTATTGCACCTGGGACGCAGAGTAAACTTCCTGCTAGTAGCCAAGCACTTTTGCTGAACCAATGTTTCACGTATGTCTCCCTGAACTTACGCCGGTTGCCTAAGTCTTACAATTGGATATAGATATCGTACTGTTGGCCGTCGCGCTCAACAGTTAAATTTAATTCTTGCGGATCGCTCATCACTTGCATCAGTTGTACTGAAGAAGACGGGTCACTTAAATCGATCCCATTAAGCTGCACCGCAATATCACCAGGTTCTAGACCCACATCATTAAACAGCGCGGCATCACGACCAGGTGACACTCGATAACCAACAATGCCCCCGTCTCTTTTGACGGGTGAAATGGTGATGTATTTGAAAACGCTTTGTGGATCTTTCGCAATTTCCTCTCGGATTTGCTCTAATTTTTCTCCAACGTCAGACGCTGATTCTGCTCGTTGAGATTGGGCTCTGGCTATCTGCGGCGATTCAGATAGCTTCTTATATTCTATACCCTGCATCATTAAGGTCTCGTCTCGACCTTGGTTATCAATGATGACGCGATCCACTAATACGGCTTTTAGTGTCGCACGCGTACCTTCAATTTCTTCACCTAAACCATACGTTGCTTGCTTGCCACGGTTGGCAATGACAGCAAGGCTGGTATTCGCATCACTGCTTGCAACCGCGCCAACCAGTGTAAGGTTAAGGCGCGTCTTCGGAGCGTCTTTAACAACAGGTTGTTCTACAACTGCAGGCTTTTGTTCAGTGAATTTACCGAATAGGTTGGCATTCTGAAGGGCATTAAAATCTATCGCGTCGCCTTTATTGCTCGCAACAACGCTGCTCGTCGATGGACGCCATTGCGGCACTTCCGACGATTGAGGTATGGCTAACCATACAATTTTGCCAAGTATCCATCCGGTTATCGCAATAAACAGACAGGTGAGCAACAAGCTAAGTTTGGCTTGAATTGTATAATTATTGGACTTGATCTGAGCCAGTAGCGGTCTGCTTGATAATCCTGCACTTAGCTCTAAACGTTTCACTGAATGGATTCCTTTATTCTAACGTTCGTCATTTAAGCTATAACAATAGCTATCGACTTTAAATTGCTAAATTTGCAATAAAATTATTACTCAACAAAGAGCAGTGAACTATATCACAAGTTGTCTTTCATACCTTTTTCTTATGCAGTTTTTGCCAACTCCCTTGAAAAAAATACGCCTTGACTCCATCTGTAGGTGAATAATCCATCACTCATTGCCATATTCGGGCAGTGATTAGATAGCGTAGTGTTCTATGAGTTCCCTAAATGAAGCCGTTAGGCTAGATAAATGGCTATGGGCCGCAAGATTTTATAAAACCCGCTCTATCGCTCGTAACATGGTCGATGGTGGTAAAGTCCACTATAATGGCCAACGAAGCAAACCGAGTAAAATCGTTGAAGTGGGCGCCGAAGTAAGACTTCGTCAAGGCAACGAAGAAAAAACGGTGATCATCGAAAAAATTTCTGATCAACGCCGAGGCGCTCCCATCGCACAGACCTTGTATCGCGAAACTAATGAAAGTATAGCGAAACGTGAGGAACACGCGACTCAACGTAAGCTTAATGCCCACAACCCAAGTCCAGAACGCCGCCCAGATAAAAAGCAGCGCAGAGACATCATTAAGTTCAAACACCAATAAAAGCCGGAATTACCAACGAGGAAAGCACTCCATGGCAAATAATGTTTTAAACCGCTATCTATTCGAAGATCTTTCAGTACGTGGCGAGTTGGTACAATTGGATGAAGCGTACCAACGTGTTATCTCCAGCAAGGAATATCCGGCAGCAATAGAGAAACTGCTGGGTGAGCTACTCGTTTCAACCACTCTTTTAACCGCCACTCTTAAGTTCGAAGGCTCAATCACCATTCAGCTACAAGGCGACGGCCCTGTATCTCTTGCCGTTATCAACGGTGACCACAAGCAACGCGTTCGTGGCGTGGCTCGCTGGGAAGGCGATATTGCCGATGATGCAAACCTCCACGATCTCATGGGCAAAGGTTACCTCGTTATCACTATCGAACCGAAAAACGGTGAGCGTTACCAAGGTGTCGTTGGATTAGAAGGTGATACTCTAGCCGACGTACTAGAAGGCTACTTCGCAAACTCAGAGCAGCTAAAAACGCGCCTATGGATCCGCACGGGCGAGCATGAAGGTAAAGCCCACGCAGCAGGTATGTTGATTCAAGTAATCCCTGATGGCACTGGTTCACCAGATGATTTCGAGCATCTAGAGCAACTGACTGACACGGTAAAAGATGAAGAGCTATTTGGTCTAGAAGCTAACGAACTACTATACCGCCTATATAACCAAGACAAAGTGCGCCTTTACGAACCGCAACCTGTCGAATTCCATTGTGGCTGTTCTCGTGATCGTAGTGGTGCCGCTATCATCACCGTTGAGAAAGCTGAAATTTATGACATTTTGGCTGAAGTAGGATCCGTTTCTTTACATTGTGATTACTGTGGCACGACCTATACGTTCGACGAAGCAGAAGTCACCGAGCTGTATGCACAAGCTTCTGCGGACAAGAAAACCCTGCATTAATTTACATAGCTTAGCAAGCACGTAATTTACCCTACAAAATGCCAGCTTAATGCTGGCATTTTTGTGATCAATCCCTCGTAATACCTCGCTTCAAGCGTAATAAAACAACTGCTTAATTTTAAACAATTAATAATGATTTTGCCCTAGCGCAAAGGATTGCGTGCACGATAAACTATTCCCACCAATATGTGACGGGTTACCTAAAACCTTATTGAAATCATGGATAAATTTTGAGCTATCTCCCTGTTTTCTCCCCGCCCCGTTGCTAGCATGGTGAGCAGATTAAAATTAAAACATTCTTACAAAATCCCTACAAAAATCCTTATAAGGAGCACCTATGACCGTTATGGAACATACTAAGGCTGCAACACTTGATCTAACCAAGCACGGACTGCATAACGTTAAAGAGGTTATTCGTAACCCTAGCTACGAAATGTTGTTTGAGGAAGAAACGCGTGAAGACCTAACAGGTTATGAGCGTGGCGTGGTTACTGAACTAGGTGCGGTTGCCGTTGACACTGGCATCTTTACTGGTCGCTCACCAAAAGATAAATACATCGTCAAAGACGCTACGACAGAAGAGCATATGTGGTGGACGTCTGATCAAGTAAAAAATGACAACAAACCAATCACTCCAGAAGTGTGGGACGAGCTGAAAGAACTGGTCACAAACCAGCTTTCTAACAAACGCTTGTTTGTTGTTGACGGTTACTGTGGTGCAAACCCAGATACGCGTTTGAGCATTCGTGTTATCACGGAAGTCGCATGGCAAGCGCACTTCGTTAAAAACATGTTTATCCGCCCAACAGAAGAAGAATTGACAACATTTGAACCAGACTTCGTGGTAATGAATGGCGCAAAATGCACTAACCCAAAATGGGAAGAGCAAGGTCTGAACTCAGAAAACTTCACCGTATTTAACCTAACCGAGCGCATGCAACTTATCGGTGGTACTTGGTACGGCGGTGAGATGAAGAAAGGCATGTTCGCAATGATGAACTACTTCCTTCCATTAAAAGACATCGCATCAATGCACTGTAGCGCTAACATGGGCAAAGACGGCGACGTAGCGGTATTCTTTGGTCTCTCTGGTACCGGTAAAACCACACTATCAACTGACCCTAAACGTGCGCTAATTGGTGATGATGAGCACGGTTGGGATGATGACGGCGTCTTCAACTTCGAAGGTGGTTGTTACGCGAAAACCATCAAGCTATCGAAAGAAGCGGAGCCAGACATCTACAACGCAATTCGCCGTGATGCACTGCTAGAAAACGTAACGGTACGTAGCGATGGTTCTATCGACTTTGATGATGGTTCGAAAACAGAAAACACTCGTGTTTCTTACCCTATCTACCATATCGACAACATCGTTAAGCCAGTATCAAAAGGCGGTCACGCGAATAAAGTGATCTTCCTATCAGCGGACGCATTTGGTGTGCTACCTCCAGTGTCTAAATTGACACCTGAGCAAACTAAGTACCACTTCCTATCTGGCTTTACTGCAAAACTGGCAGGAACAGAGCGTGGTATTACTGAGCCAACGCCAACCTTCTCTGCATGTTTTGGCGCAGCGTTCCTAACGCTTCACCCAACTAAATACGCAGAAGTACTGGTTAAACGTATGGAAGCAGCAGGCGCTGAGGCTTACCTAGTGAACACAGGTTGGAACGGCACTGGCAAACGTATCTCGATTCAAGATACGCGCGGAATTATTGATGCGATCCTTGATGGTTCGATTGAAGATGCACCAACTAAGCACATTCCTATCTTCAACCTTGAAGTACCAACTTCACTACCAGGTGTGGATCCAAGCATTCTAGACCCTCGTGACACGTACGTTGATCCACTTCAGTGGGAAAGCAAAGCGAAAGACTTGGCTGAACGCTTTATCAATAACTTTGATAAATACACGGACAATGCGGAAGGTAAATCTCTGGTTGCCGCTGGCCCTCAGATTGATTAAGTCGAGTAACAACGACGTCGCGTAAACCACAGTGATAAGTGGGCAGCCACTTATCACTTTTACGTAGACCAAGTTACAAAAAACCGCTTCAAGCCCCCTCTTTTGAGGGGCTTTTTATTGAATACCGCAGAATATTGATACAAGCTAAAGCCTATCTAGTTTTATTTAATAGCAAACGTAGGTTCTAGCAGGGATGAAAACAGCGCGTCGAGCTCTAATTCTGTTACTGGTTATCTTAGTTGCCATTCCGGCCACTACGATTGCGCTGTTAACAACATCTTACGCCGATGCAACTTGGCGTCTGCTATCAAACAGCATTTCCTTGCCCTTTCAAGCAGAAAGCGTGCGTTACGATTTTCCCTACCACCTAACTTTACAGGGTGTGAACACAAACGTAGACGACGCTTCTTATATCGAGCAAGTCGATTTATGGATGAATCCCGATGTTTATCGCGATGGTAAATGGATCGTTGATAGCTTATTGATTGATGGACTTAATTTGCAGTATGGCGCGCCAAAGCTCCCGCCTTTAGATAACGTTTTGTTCCATCAAATCGCGCTCAAAAATATTGATTACGCCGACGAGCAGTTTTCTGGTAATGGCATTGACCTTCAAATTCAATCACCACTGTGGAATGGCCAGTTAATACCATATGGCGAGGTTCAACTTGCAGCCGACCAGATCTATTGGAATGGCGAAGCCTTTAATCAGGTCTTGGTCGACATGGACTACAAACCGCAAGACAGTACGCTCTATGGCACCTCATTTAACTGGCGTAACAGTCAAATTTCAGGGCAAGGCGAGCAGTATCCACAAGGCTGGTCTTTAGTGAATGTGACCATCAATAAGTTGCAACTCAATCATATCCAGCTCCAATCACTGCTTGCTAAGCCTTGGCAAGCAATGCCATTCCAGATTAATCACATTAATAGCTTAGACTTACTGAACGCCGATATTAAATGGGGCGATTGGCACTGGCAAAACTTAGAGCTCTCCGTAGAAAACGCCACACTGCCGTTGTCTCCCTGGGAGACAACGGCTCAAGTTTCATTGCAGGCGGATAGCGTCCGATTCCAACAGCAAACCGCAATAGAGCCACGTTTAAGTGCTGTTATCAAGCCTGGAAAAATCCAACTCAACGAGCTCAGCTTAGATTGGCAGCAAGGTCGTGTGCAGGTCTCTGGGGTGTTCACTCCAACGCAATGGCAACTCGAAGAAGCCTCCATTCAAGGCCTCAAGTGGGCAATACAACCTGAAGATAACCAAAACTGGTGGCACGCCGCCATCAGTAAGTTAGATCATGTCACAGTCCAACGACTCGACATCGAGCGCAGCCAAATCATTCAGCTATCTCACGAACCTTATTGGCAGTTCTCCGGTTTAAACATCGAAGGGCAACAGCTTGATCTTAAACAGGTCAATCAACGTTGGGGCCTTTGGCATGGGGAGCTGGAAGCTAGCGTAGTCAACGCCAGTTATAACCAAGTGCTCACGTCTCATGCTGCACTTGCCATGCAAAGTGAGAATGGCTTTTGGCAACTGACACGCCTTTTTGCACCACTCGAGCAAGGCTACGTAGAAGGCGTCGGACAGATAAACCTAAGTACTCCGAGCCAGCCTTGGGCACTCAACCTCAATGCCGATGGCATTCCCTTATCACTCTTCCACGATTATTTACCCAACACACTGGCCATTGATGGTTTTTCCGATCTCAGCCTCGATCTACAAGGGTTATCAGGTGATCGCAACATGCTGGCCTACAGCTTATCGGGTGAAGTGGAAGCCAACCTACGAGATACCCGTTTAAAATCCCAAGCGGATCATTCGCTCAAAGCCATTACCTTAAGTCCGCTGCGTTTAACCGCGCAACGAGGGGAAGTCGCCATAGAACCAGTCACCATTTCTGGGAAAGCCATGAGTGGTAAGGTTTGGGGCGAGTTTGATATGGCCAACAACCCGCTAAGTGGCATTGCTTATCAATTGAAAGAGTCGTGCGGGAGCGTTGAAGGTGATCTACTCAATGGCGAAACCCATCATAACGAGTGTTTAAAAGCACCAGCATCAAAAGCACCGGCTGATGTTGAAAGCACTCCACAAACAAGTGAATCAGCCATGGAGCTGCCAACTGCGATTGATAACATCAATGTGGAGATTCAAGAGGAAGAATTTTCCGAAGAAATTGTCGAAGAAGACGAAGCATCTGTCACTGATCCCACCACAGAGGAACAAATCCTCCCACCGACAGAGCGAGAAAACGAAACAGATAAGCGCCCTACAGATCAGTAAGGCGCCCTCTCAATTAACAGCTGAGTAATTGCGAATAGTTCGGTATCAGCATATAGGTACCAACAAAATCTACGGCTGGCGTGTCGCCACTATAAATCACCACGTGAATGACGATGCGTGCTTTACGCCCTGACTCCAATCGATCTAGGTCACCACTGATCCCATCTAACGAAGTACTTGCCACGGGGTTTTGTTCGACTGGTTGACGATAACGAATCGAGCTGTCGGCCAACACAATATCACCATGCAAACCGCGCTCTTTAAGCAGCAGCCACGTCATACCCCACCCCGTCAAGGTAGCTAAAGTAAAAGCCGACCCCGCAAACATGGTGTTATGCGGATTAAGGTTTGGATTAAGTTGCGCGCAGCATTCAAACTGGTAACCCGTGTACTGGTTAATTTTTATCCCCATTTTGTCACTAATTGGGATCTGTTGCTCCCAGCGCTGCTGAAGTTCAGTGCACCATTCTGGGCGACGCAACACATTCGCCATCGGATCCAATGGTTTCACCATTTGCTGGTGACGCACAGGACCGCGCTCGTCGGTCAGTTCACCGCGACGCTCAAAGCCATTTTTCTCGTAAAAGGCGATGGCATCTTCACGGGCATTACACACCAAGCGCTTCGCCCCTTCTTGGCGTGCTAACGACTCTAGCGCGACCAGAACCAGCGAGCCCATCCCCTTACTGCGGCGATTATTTTTAACCGCCATATAGCGGATTTGGCCATCATTATCCGGCGTAATGTATAAACGACCGATCGCCATAGGACGCCCTCGACCATCAACAATCATACGGTGATGGCTCATTTCATCGTATTCATCGCGTTCAGAGCCAATTGGCATACGCCATGGCTCACGAAGCAGTTGCCAGCGAAACTGATAATACTTGTTTATCTGATTATCGGTTTTGGGAGTAATGAGTTTGAACATATCAATCCTTTGAAAGCACAACACTAATAAATGTCGGGAAAATCACTCCAAGCCAATTCCATGAGCTTGGAGTTAAAGCTTAGACCATGGCACTGGTGTTACCAGACTAGACCTGCAACCAAAACGTCACCGGACCGTCATTCACTAAGGACACTTTCATATCGGCAGCGAAGCGGCCACGCTGTGTGGGTAAAACTTGTTCACACAAATCAGAAAAGTAATCATACAAGCGCTCAGCATCAGCAGGATGCGCACCGCGAGAAAAGCCAGCACGAGTGCCTTTTTTTGTATCCGCAGGTAACGTAAATTGAGAAACCACCAGCACTTTGCCTTCTACCTGTTTGACGTTCAGGTTCATCTTACCTTCATCATCTTCGAACACGCGGTAGGTCGTAACACGCTCCATCAAGCGTTTTGCTTTGGCCTCATCGTCGTCTTTCTCTACTCCTAATAAGACCAGCAGACCACGATCAATTTCCCCTACGACTTCACCATCCACACGGACGGCAGCTTCACTGACTCGTTGAATTAGCGCTATCACTACTCTCGCTTCCTTCATCTGTTAACTGAGATTCAGCGGTCGAGTGTATCATGTCTAAATCTTCACTCCAGTGCTCTCTCTCACCAAGCGCAGCTGTGACTTCCGCACCCAATAACACGATCATCCAGCATAAATACACCCAAACAAACAAGATAGGAATCGCGGCTAACGCGCCGTAAATGAGCTGATAAGACGGGAACTGCGTGATGTAGAGTGCAAAGCCCTTTTTACTTAATTCGAACAGTATCGCAGCGACTGCTGCCCCCATCGCGCCATGAGCCAGGTGCACTTTTTTATTCGGCACCAGAATATATAAGCCAAGGAAAGCGAAAAAAGACAACAACAGCGGTAACCAACGTAAAAACAGATTAAACGCACCAGATAATGTCTCGTTCTCTAAAATTTGCAGTGAGGTCACGTACGACGTCGCCGCAATACTCGCACCGACCATGATCGGCCCTAACGTGAGTACCATCCAATACATAGAGAATGAAAAGACTAAACGGCGCTTGTCTTTAACTCGCCAAATGTAGTTTAAGTTCTTATCAATGTTCGAAATCAGCATGACTGCAGCAATGAATAAAAACCCACCGCCAACCGCGCTCATTTTACCCGTATTCGCCACAAATTCCTGCAATGCCGTATGTACAGCTTCCCCAGATGCCGGAACAAAATTCTCAATAATGTAGCCTTGCAACACCTCACCGACGTTCGCAAAAACGGGAAATTTCGACAATATTGATAACAATACCGTCAGCATTGGCACGATGGATAACAAGGTAATGTAGGCAAGATAGCCCGCGTTCACATTGACGCGATCATGCGTTAATCGCTTAAGAAGATACTTAAAAAACGCGACGCAACTTGGCAGTAGATTGATTAATCTTGCCTTGTAACTCTCTGATAACTGGTTCATAGTTCATCCCATAATTAGCGTCGAGGACATAAGAATGCCTTATTTATTAGCAATTGTACTATCAATTTTCACTTTAACAGGGTGTCAATCTGCTTATTACTCAGCGATGGAGCAAGTTGGGTACCATAAACGAGATATTATGGTCGACCGCGTTGAAGATGCCAAAGAATCTCAACAAGATGCACAAGAAGAATTCACCAGTGCACTCGAGGCCTTATCTGCGATCACTAATTTTGATGGTGGTGAGCTAGAAAGTGTCTACAACAAAATCAATGACAAGTACGAAGACAGCGAAAAAGCGGCGCAAGACGTTCGTGACCGCATTGCTGCGATTGAAGACGTTTCCGGCGCACTGTTTGATGAATGGCAAGACGAACTAGAGCTGTACTCGAGCGCGAAATTGCGCCGTTCAAGCGAACAAAAGCTACGTGAAACCAAAGCTTCGTACAAAACCATGCTTAGCGCAATGAAGCGTGCAGAGAAAAAGATGACGCCTGTACTAAATACACTGCGCGACAACACGTTGTACTTGAAACACAACCTTAACGCGAGTGCGATTGGCTCTCTACAAGGTGAATTTTCTAGTCTAGAGAAAGACATTCAGTTTGCCATCAAACAGATGAACGAAGCGATTGCAGAGTCTGATAAGTTCCTGCAAAAGCTCAATCAAAAGTAAATGATTCAAGCCTCCTCCTAGCGAGGAGGTTTTAGTCTGCGACCTCATCAACTAAACCGATGACTCTTCGAACAAAACCTACTCGTTCTAGCACACTGCCCCATGGCACTTCTACCACTTCGTAACCTAATTCAGCATAGATATCCACTAAGGATTGATGAATCTCCAATGCTTCTTCAAAGCTGTGTGGACGCACTTCATCTTGCACGTAAATGGATGCTTCAGGTCGACAAGTAAACACCTGACTATGGTACCCAGCACTTTCAGTTAAGAAAGCTTGGTCAACCTTACAACCGCCCACTTGTAAGTAAGCAATGATGTCTGGGATGGCGCGATCAACAAACGCAACGTCATGACAACGCGCATCACTCTTTTGCTTGCTCATCAAGTCGAGACACAATTGAGCAAACTCAGGCAGGTTCGTCCACGGCAAGATACCGTCGTCTAACTGGTTTTGCTGTTCAATCAGCGTACGAGAGCTCTCTGCAAACGTCGCATACCCTTGCCGCTCTAATGCATTCAGTAGGGTGGTTTTCCCCGCACCTGGGCCACCAGTAATCACTATTGGCTTCATGCTGATATGTTCATTCTCTAGATACAAAAAACCCTGAGCATAACTCAGGGCTTCTTCTTAATTGAATCGCTTAACGAAAATTATTTCGCGCCACGAGAAGCACGTTTACGATCGCTTTCCGTTAGGAATTTCTTACGGATACGGATGCTTTCAGGTGTTACTTCTACTAGCTCGTCGTCATCGATGAACTCAAGCGCTTGCTCTAGTGTCATGATGATTGGCGGAGTTAGAACCTGTGCGTCATCTGTACCAGATGCACGAACGTTGGTTAGCTGCTTACCTTTCAGTGCGTTTACTGTTAGGTCGTTGTCGCGGCTGTGAATACCGATAACCATGCCTTCGTAAACTTCCACACCGTGACCGATAAATAGACGACCACGTTCTTGAAGGTTGAACAGTGCGTTAGTTAGCGCTTTACCCGCAGCGTTAGCAATCAGAACACCGTTGATACGCTGACCGATGTTACCGCCTTTGTGTGGGCCGTAGTGGTCAAACGTATGGTATAGAAGACCAGAACCAGAAGTCAGTGTCATGAATTCCGTTTGGAAGCCGATCAGACCACGAGATGGCATGATGAAGTCCATACGTACACGGCCTTTACCGTCTGGAGCCATATCTTTCAGCTCACCTTTACGTAGGCCGATATTCTCCATGATACCGCCTTGGTGCTCTTCCATTACGTCGATAGTTACCGTTTCAAACGGTTCCATTAGCTGACCATCTTCTTCTTTGATGATTACTTCTGGACGAGATACGGCAAGCTCGAAGCCTTCACGACGCATGTTTTCGATCAGGATAGACAGGTGAAGCTCACCACGGCCTGATACGCGGAATTTGTCTGGATCGTCTGTTTGTTCAACGCGCAGTGCAACGTTGTGTACCAGTTCCTTCTCTAGACGCTCAAGGATGTTACGTGAAGTGACGAACTTACCTTCTTTACCAGCGAATGGAGACGTGTTTACTTGGAACGTCATGGTTACTGTTGGTTCATCAACAGACAGTGCTGGTAGTGCTTCTACTGCGTTTTGTGCACAGATAGTGTCAGAGATTTTAAGCTCGCCAAGACCAGTGATTGCAATGATATCACCCGCGTTAGCTTGCTCAACTTCGTGACGCTCTAGGCCTAGGTAGCCCATTACTGTGCCCACTTTACCGTTGCGAGTTTTGCCGTCTGCACCAACAACCGTTACTTGCTGGTTTGGCTTAACGCTACCACGAGTTACACGGCCAACGCCGATAACGCCAACGTAAGAGCTGTAATCCAACTGAGAGATTTGCATCTGTAGTGGACCATCTAGGTCAACTTCTGGTGCAGCTACTTCGCCAACGATAGTTTCGAATAGCGGTTCCATGTTATCGCCAGTTTCGCCTTCTTCTAGAGAAGCCCAACCGTTAAGAGCAGAAGCGTAAACCACTTTAAAGTCTAACTGTTCGTCAGAAGCACCTAGGTTGTCGAATAGGTCGAACACTTGGTCCATAACCCAATCAGGACGTGCACCAGGGCGGTCAATCTTGTTGATAACAACGATTGGTTTTAGACCATGAGCAAACGCTTTTTGTGTTACGAAACGCGTTTGAGGCATTGGACCATCAACCGCGTCAACGATAAGTAGTACAGAGTCTACCATCGACATGATACGTTCAACTTCGCCACCGAAGTCCGCGTGTCCCGGAGTATCTACGATGTTGATACGGTAATCGTTCCAGTCGATTGCTGTGTTTTTAGCAAGAATGGTAATACCGCGCTCTTTCTCGATGTCGTTCGAGTCCATGACTCGCTCTTCAGCTTCACCGCGAGACTCAAGCGTGCCTGATTGTTGTAGCAGCTTGTCAACCAACGTGGTTTTACCGTGGTCAACGTGCGCGATGATCGCGATATTTCTTAATTTATCAATCTGTGGAGTAGCCATGGATATTGATTCACTTAGATAGATGAAATGCCCCCACGCTGAGAACGGGTGCTCTCTGGCGACATTTGCTGATTAAAAAAACGGCCATAATGTACCAGATTTTAGCAAAAAGCCTAGAAATATGTGATCTACTCCCGAGCATTTCTGCGATTTTTACGCTTAATGCCCATTTTCTTCCTCAGAACGAATTGATTAAACGCAACTTTATTCCAATCGATGCATAATTCAAATTGACTCTTGCTCAAAAACTGGGCTGAATAAGCAATGCGCCTGTCACATTATGGTGCAATAATTATTTTCCGCACCACAATAGTGCAAGTAAAGATCATTTTGGTGCAATCATCTGCACCAAGCTAGCGCCAAAAAAACACAATTGCTTGAAATTAATGGAATATTTTTTTTGGCACGGTTTTGGCTTTAGTTAAAACAGCATCGATTAATGAAAAGTCAAATTGATTAATCAATGCCAGGTTTCATGAATAATTCATAAATCGAGCTTTTACCGCTTATTAACACTGGAGGTTATCCAAGATGTCAGTAGAAAACGTTCTATCGCTGATCCAAGAAAACGAAGTTAAGTTTGTTGACCTACGCTTCACTGATACAAAAGGTAAAGAGCAGCACATTTCGATCCCTGCTCACCAAATCGACGCAGACTTCTTCGAAGAAGGTAAAATGTTCGATGGTTCATCAGTTGCTGGCTGGAAAGGTATCAACGAATCAGACATGGTAATGATGCCTGACGCATCTTCTGCTGTGCTTGACCCATTCACGGAAGACGCAACACTAAACATCCGTTGTGACATCTTAGAGCCGGCAACAATGCAAGGCTACGACCGTGACCCACGTTCTATCGCAAAACGCGCTGAAGACTTCATGCGCTCTACTGGCGTTGCAGATACTGTACTTATCGGTCCTGAGCCAGAATTCTTCCTATTTGACGACGTGAAATTCGCGACTGACATGTCAGGCTCTTTCTTCAAGATCGATGACGTAGAAGCAGCATGGAACACAGGTTCTGATTACGAAGAAGGTAACAAAGGTCACCGTCCAGGCGTTAAAGGTGGTTACTTCCCTGTAGCTCCAGTGGATTCATCTCAAGACATCCGTTCTGCTATGTGTCTAGTCATGGAAGAAATGGGTCTTGTTGTTGAAGCGCACCACCACGAAGTGGCAACAGCGGGTCAAAACGAAATCGCAACTCGTTTCAACACGCTAACAACCAAAGCTGACGAAATCCAAATCTACAAGTACGTTGTACACAACGTTGCTCACGCGTTTGGTAAAACGGCAACATTCATGCCTAAACCACTTGTTGGTGACAACGGTAGCGGTATGCACGTTCACCAATCTCTAGCGAAAGATGGAGTAAACCTATTTGCTGGTGACAAGTACGGCGGTCTATCTGAAATGGCGCTTTACTACATTGGCGGTATCATCAAACACGCTCGTGCAATCAACGCATTTGCTAACCCATCAACAAACTCGTACAAACGTCTTGTACCAGGCTTCGAAGCGCCAGTTATGCTTGCTTACTCTGCACGTAACCGCTCTGCTTCAATCCGTATCCCTGTGGTACCAAGCCCGAAAGCACGTCGTATCGAAGTTCGCTTTGGTGACCCAGCGGCTAACCCATACCTATGCTTTGCATCAATGCTAATGGCTGGTCTTGACGGTATTAAGAACAAGATCCACCCAGGCGAAGCAATGGATAAAGACCTTTACGATCTACCAGCAGAAGAAGCAGCAGAAATCCCAACGGTTGCATACTCACTGAAAGACGCACTAGCAGAGCTAGATGCTGACCGTGAATTCCTAACAGCGGGTGGTGTATTCTCTGACGACTTCATCGACTCTTACATCGAGCTGAAATCTCAGGACGTAGAGCGCGTGAACATGACAACTCACCCAGTTGAGTTCGAACTTTACTACTCTGTATAAGGTCGACACTGTGTAAAATGTAAACACAGCAACAAAATATTAGGCTCGCCTCGCAGGCGGGCCTTTTTTGTATTCGTCAGTCAAGATTCGACGTTTAACATGAGGGGATAATAAAAATACGCTTGGACTTTTTACCTTGTAGGTCAAAGAGCTAAGCCATTGAAACGTGAAATCATCGATTAAAAAGAAGGTGAGCAATGAAAGTTCAGCTTATTCCATCGCTATGTGCTCTCAGCGGATTGTTAATCGCCTCCATCGCATCAGCGCAGGTTGCTTATACATGGGTAGATAAAAATGGCGTGGTTCATTTTAGTGATACGCCAAACCAAGGTGCAAAAACCATCGCGCTGCCAAACCTTGAAGCCAGCGCACCCGCTCCTAAGGTAGAAAGCACGGAATCACTCGCCCCTCAGACCAAGCCATCGAAAGAGCCACAAGACAAGCCGGAAAAGAAAACCGATAAACCTCTCCCATTAAAGCTCTCGATGCTGACTCCTCAACATAACGAAACCATCCGCAGCAACCGAGGCATCATCAATATTCAACTGGAAACCAATCGCAAGCTTGGTATCGGCGAACAGTTGCAACTGCTGCTCGACGGAAAACCTTATGGTGCGCCACAAAGCCATATGATGTGGCAGTTAAACAATATTGACCGAGGCACCCACACACTGGCCGTGCACGCGAAAAGAAGCGGCAAGCTTATTGCATCTACTAGCCCTATAACGGTGCATTTACATAGAGCAAGTGTTAAGCCGACCGTAAAAGGGGCAAAATAGAATATCTGGTGAAAAAAATAGCATCACTGCGGTGCTTTTCACTTTTTCTTCTGAGATTTATTCGCCATACTTAACGTTCAATTGCACCATTATTGTGCAACGCACAATCTTAAAGCAAAACAAGGACGTAATGTGGATACCAGTCTTCCTAGTGCCATTCTCAACAACATGGTGACAGCAACGCTGATTCTTGATGATGGATTGGCTATCCGTTATGCCAATCCGGCTGCCGAGTTGCTGTTTTCTCAAAGCGCGAAACGTATTGTTGAACAATCGCTTTCTCAATTGATTCAACATGCGTCGCTGGATCTCGCGCTGCTCACTCAACCATTGCAAAGTGGCCAAAGCATCACCGACAGTGACGTCACTTTCGTTGTTGATGGCCGCCCCTTAATGCTAGAGGTGACAGTTAGCCCAATCACTTGGCAAAAACAACTGATGTTACTCGTCGAGATGCGCAAAATTGATCAACAGCGCCGACTCTCTCAAGAACTGAACCAGCACGCCCAGCAACAAGCGGCGAAACTGTTAGTCCGAGGGCTTGCACATGAGATCAAAAACCCGCTAGGTGGATTACGTGGTGCAGCGCAATTGCTAGAAAAAATGCTGCCAGATCCCTCTCTCACCGAGTATACGCACATCATTATTGAGCAAGCCGATCGTTTAAGAGCGCTCGTTGATCGATTACTCGGGCCACAAAAGCCAGGTAAGAAGACACAAGAAAACTTGCATCAAATTCTGGAAAAGGTCCGCCAGTTGGTTGAATTAGAATCGCAACGTTCAATCGTGATTGAACGCGATTACGACCCGAGCTTGCCAGAAATTTTGATGGATGCGGACCAAATCGAACAGGCGATGCTTAATATCGTCAGTAATGCGGCGCAAATTCTTAGCCATCAAGAACACGGTAAAATCACAATTCGCACCAGAACGGTGCATCAAGCTAATATTCACGGCAAACGCTGTAAACTCGCTGCGCGTGTCGAAATCACAGACAACGGCCCTGGCATTCCACCGGAATTACAAGACACGCTGTTCTATCCCATGGTCAGTGGCCGCGAGGGAGGAACTGGCTTAGGGCTGTCTATTTCACAAAATTTGATCGACCAGCACAATGGAAAAATAGACGTAGAAAGCTGGCCTGGTCACACAACATTTACTATTTATTTGCCGATCTGATTGCGCTAATGGACTTCAAGTCGCATCAGTTTTTCGGTTTGCTGCAAGGATTACTACATGAGTAAAGGATATGTTTGGGTCGTTGATGACGACAGTTCGATTCGCTGGGTGATGGAGAAAACGCTCTCCTCTGCCAACATAAAATGCGAAACCTATGCCGATGGGGAAAGCGTTTTGATGGCGCTCGAACGCGAAGTACCAGATGTGCTGGTATCGGACATTCGCATGCCGGGCATTGATGGATTAGAGCTGCTAAAACAAGTACAGCGCGATTACCCAGACCTTCCCGTGATTATCATGACCGCCCACTCAGATTTGGATGCGGCAGTGAATGCGTACCAAAAAGGCGCCTTTGAATACTTACCAAAACCTTTTGATATCGATGAAACCTTAACTCTGGTTGAACGAGCGATTGCACACAGTCACGAAAATAAACGTGAGCAACTCTCTCCAGAAGACATTCCTGCGGAAACGCCAGAAATCATCGGTGAAGCGCCAGCCATGCAAGAAGTATTTCGAGCCATTGGTCGTCTTTCTCGCTCCTCAATTTCAGTATTGATTAACGGTGAATCGGGCACGGGTAAAGAGCTCGTTGCTCATGCGTTGCACCGCCATAGTCCTCGCGCCAACAAACCTTTTATTGCACTCAATATGGCGGCGATTCCCAAAGATCTGATTGAGTCAGAGTTGTTTGGTCATGAAAAAGGGGCATTTACCGGGGCGAACAATGTTCGTCAGGGTCGATTCGAACAAGCCAATGGCGGCACCCTATTTTTAGACGAAATCGGTGACATGCCGTTAGATATTCAAACCCGTTTGCTGCGTGTTCTGGCCGACGGACAGTTTTATCGAGTGGGCGGTCACTCCCCAATCAGCGTCGACGTAAGGATTGTCGCGGCAACACACCAGAATTTAGAAAAGCTGGTGCATGAAGGCGATTTCCGTGAAGACTTATTCCATCGCTTGAACGTGATTCGAGTGCAGATTCCGGCATTGCGTGAACGTAAGCAGGACATCGAAAAACTTACGCAGCATTTTCTTATCCGAGCGGCTGATGAGCTGGGGGTCGAAACCAAAACTCTGCATCCGTCGACCGTTGAAATTCTTAACCGCCTTGATTGGCCGGGCAACGTGCGTCAATTAGAGAATATTTGCCGTTGGTTAACCGTCATGGCCAGTGGTAGCGAGGTATTGCCCAACGACTTACCAAGCGAACTGCTCGAAGAGAAAAAATCCATTTCGGACTCTGAGCATGGCAGCTGGCAAGAACAATTGGCGGATTGGGCACGTCAATCACTCGCGGCAGGAGATAAAGAACTGCTTTCTTATGCTTTACCAGAATTTGAGCGCATTTTATTAGAGGCCGCTTTGGAGCACACTAAAGGTCACAAGCAAGATGCCGCTAAAGTATTAGGCTGGGGGCGAAACACGCTTACCAGAAAATTAAAAGAATTGTACTGACAATCACTTACGTGGTGCGTTAACAACGAGGGTCGTTTGTCACTCGATATTAACAAAAATATCAGTACAATTATGGCGCACCACCATCTATGTGATTAGGCAATGTCTACTGCTACGACTCAAATTACACTGCGTACCGCTGTTCTCATTCCATTTGTCATGATCTTCTTACTGGCGATCGGTGTCATTGTCTACGTCCAAAAGCAAAGCTACGAAGAAGTGGTCACAGATATCAGCGACAAACAACTTTCCGTGTTAACCGAAAGTGTCCACGACCACCTTAATAGCTATCTGCGCAAGCCGTTTACTGCGGTTATGGCTCTCGCGCATAACGTCAGCTATCACAACCTTTATCACCCTCACGACACCTCAGATATTCAAAGCTACCTGCTGAGTGCATTCAAAAACCTTTACCAATCGATACCGCAGTTGGATGTCATCGCATTTGGTTCAGAAAGCGGTGACTTTGCCGGGTTCCGCCGCGAGCTTTCCGACGATTACACCTTAATGGTTCAAGATCGATATACCGATGGTGATCTGATTATTTATGGCACCAACCATGTGAGTAATAGCATTCGAACGGTTATCTCTCCATACGATCCTCGCACTCGCCCATGGTATACGCCCGTCGCTGAGACTCAAACCTCGATGTGGTCTGAGATTTATACGAATGCCGATGAACGCCAGGATATTACGCTGTCAGCCATGACACCGGTGTATAAACACGACCAATTTGCTGGCGTTTTGGTGACAGACATTCGTATCAATACATTCAACGAATTTCTGCGCGAGTTAAAATACAACACCAAAGCTTCGGTCTACATCATGGACCCAGATCATCGTTTAATCGCTCACTCAGGCCCGGGAAGCGTCATCTCATGGGGCACAAAGTTTTCTGATAAAGGGCAGCGTTTGTTTGCGGCTGAAAACGCAGATCCGATCATCAAAATCAGTGCGAGCCGCGTTCGGTCGTTTGATCTCAACAATACTAAGCAACCTTACACCTTTTCATTTGAGCATGACGGCCAACGTATTTTCAGCCGACTAACCCCATACCGAGATCAAAACGGTTTAACATGGTTTATTGGCACCTCTATATCTGAATCCGAGTTGCTGGGTACATTGCCGAAAAGCCAACAAAAGAGTTGGCTAGTCGGGTTTATCGTCAGCCTATTTGGTATCGCCATCAGTTGGATCATTTTCAACCGAGTCACCAGACCGATTAACGCGACGGCTGACGCCGCCCAACACCTTGCGAATGGCGATTGGGACAGCAGTATGCCAAAACCTGGTTATGTGTATGAGACAACGGTACTTGTGCATGCCTTTAATGAGATGACGAGTAACCTCAGAGCCTCATTTAAAGCGTTGCGTGAACAGTTGGTTTATGACTCTCTGACACGCTTATACAGTCGTCAGGGCTTGGTCGAAATCTGTGAGAACCAATCTCACCTGTGCCACGGCAGTTTATTTTTACTTGGTATCAACAAATTTAGAGATATCAACGACAGTGTGGGTCATCATAACGGTGATCAACTGTTGGTCAGCATCGCAGAAAGGCTAAAACAAGAGTTTAGTGATAACGCGTTACTGGCTCGGATTGGTGGTGATGAGTTCGCAGTGTTTCTCTCAAACGCCGATACTGAAGCCAAAGTTAAACAAACCGAGCGTCGATTACAGCAACTCTTTTCCACCCCATTTATGGTGGAAGGTGAGAATGTAGTGATGAAGATTTCACTTGGCATTGTGCAAACCCAACCAAATGAAACCATGCCGCTGTGGCTTCGCAACGCCAGCATCGCATTAAGCTACGCCAAGCAAGATTCACTGACCGGTGTCTGTCATTACAGCCCTGAACTGGCAAGCGCTTCAAAGTTCCGCACCCAAATGCTGACTAAGATTCAAACTGGCATCGAAAACCGAGAGTTTATCCCTCATTATCAACCTATTGTGGATCTCGCTAGTGGTAATGTGTGTGGCGCAGAAGCGCTGGCGCGCTGGCACAGTGACTCAGGAATGGTGTCACCATTAGATTTTATTCCAATCGCAGAAGAAAGCGGCATGATCAAAGCCATTGGCCAACAAATTCTGTTACAAGCTTGCCGCGATACATACCAAGCCATTCAAAGTAATCAGTGGCCATCAGACTTCCAACTGCATGTGAACATCTCCGTTAATCAACTGTCCTGCCCTGATTTTGTCGATACAGTGACCAACGTGTTGGATATCACAAAATTACCCGCCAGTAACCTAACACTGGAGATCACCGAGTCGCGCATTATTGATAGCGCACCAACCACACTGGAAAATATGACCAAACTGCGTGATATGGGGATTGGTATCGCGATCGATGATTTCGGTACCGGTTACTCATCACTGGGTTATCTTCACTCACTGCCATTTACTTGTTTGAAGATTGATCGCACCTTCATCAATCAACTCACGCAAGAAAACTTAGACAGTTCGGTCGTTGCTGCGGTCATCAATATCACCGCGGGCCTCAAAACCAATGTCGTCGCAGAAGGCGTAGAGGATAGCAATCAAGCACAATTACTGCGCTCTTTAGGCTGCAACCAAGTGCAAGGCTTCTATTACAGCCGTCCAATGCCGCTAGAAGAGTGGCCAACACATTTGGTTAACATGAAGTAGAAAAGAGCGAGAATCGTTGATTTCCTAGTCATCCTCTACTGACAATCTACCTAACTGTTATTTATACTTAACTGCAAATCTTACCCATGTATTGTCACAGATGATGTTTGGGCCCTGTTCCAGTTCATAACTATCCGGATCGACATAATGATAACGAAGAACCTTCCTCTTACTGATTTGCACCGCCACCTTGACGGTAACATTCGTACTAAAACGATTCTTGAGCTTGGCCAAAAATTTGGTATTGCTCTGCCAGCGTACGATATTGAGTCTCTAACTCCTCACGTTCAAATTGTCGAAGCGGAACCCTCTCTTGTAGCTTTCCTTTCTAAGCTCGACTGGGGTGTTGCGGTACTGGGCGACCTAGATGCGTGTCGTCGTGTGGCGTACGAAAACGTGGAAGACGCACTAAACGCTCAAATCGATTATGCTGAACTGCGTTTCTCACCATACTACATGGCAATGAAACACAAGTTACCAGTAGCGGGTGTTGTTGAAGCAGTCGTGGACGGTGTGCAAGCGGGTATGCGCGATTTTGGCGTGAAAGCCAACCTGATCGGCATAATGAGTCGCACATTTGGCACCGACGCATGCCAACAAGAACTGGACGGCATTCTGAGCCAAAAAGATCACATCGTTGCCGTCGACTTGGCGGGTGACGAACTGGGCCAACCGGGGGATCGCTTTGTTTCTCACTTCAAGCAAGTACGAGATGCTGGCCTTGGGGTAACGGTTCACGCTGGTGAAGCAGCAGGTGCAGAGAGCATGTGGCAAGCAATCAATGAGCTAGGCGCAACTCGTATCGGTCACGGCGTAAAAGCGATCCACGATCCAAAACTGATGGATTACCTAGCAGAAAACCGCATTGGTATTGAGTCTTGCCTAACATCAAACTATCAAACAAGCACGGTAGAAACGTTAGAAAACCACCCTCTCAAACAGTTCCTAGAGCATGGCGTTCTTGCGTGTCTGAACACTGACGACCCAGCGGTTGAAGGTATCGAGCTGCCATACGAATACGAAGTAGCGGCACCAGCAGCTGGTCTGAGCCAAGACCAGATTCGCCAAGCACAAATCAATGGTCTTGAGATTGCATTCCTTTCAGAAGCAGAAAAAGCGGAACTGAAAGCAAAAGTAAAAGATCGCGCTTAAATCCAGCGAAAACATAAAAAAATGCCAGCATCTGCTGGCATTTTTTTATATCTTGAATCGGCGTCTATGATTAGATAACACGAGAGAATTGTTGCTGACGCGCCTTCGCTCGCAGGTACTTATCGAAGCTCATACAAATATTACGGATCAGCAAACGACCTCGCAGCGTCACACGAATTTCATTGTCATCCACTTCCACCAGCTCATCGTTGATGAAGGTCTGAAGTAGCTGCAAGTCTTCTTTAAAGTACTGATCAAACTTCACTTTAAACTCAGACTCGATCGCTTTCTTGTCTAGTTTAAAATTACAAATCAGCTGCTTGATCACTTCGCGACGTAGCAAATCATCAGAGTCCAGCGAGACCCCTTTCCACAGTGCGTGGCGAAGTTCGTTGACTTGAGCGTAGTATTTCTTCAGCTCTTTCTGGTTTTGCGCGTATGCATCGCCGATCATCGAGATTGCAGAGACACCAAAGCCAACCAAATCACATTCACCTTGTGTGGTGTAGCCTTGGAAGTTGCGATGCAAAATACCTTCGCGCTGAGCAACGGCAAGTTCGTCATCAGGCAATGCAAAATGGTCCATACCGATGAACTGGTAGCCAGCACCAGTCAGTGTCGCGATGGTGTCTTGCAGAATCGCCATCTTCTCTTCTGCTTTAGGCAGATCTTCGTCTTTAATCTTACGCTGCGCTGCAAATAGCTGTGGCATGTGCGCGTAGTTAAACACGGACAGACGGCCCGGCTGCATTTCCAGTACTTGTTCTAACGTCTTGGCAAAAGAGGCTTTGGTTTGCTTTGGCAAGCCGTAGATCAAATCTAGGTTTGTCGAACGGAAACCCAACTCTTTTGCGCGCGCAACCATCGCAAAGATGAACTCTTCATCTTGCTCACGGTTCACCAGTTTTTGCACTTCTTTGTTGAAGTCCTGAACACCGATGCTCAAGCGGTTAAAGCCTTCACTACGCAGGTGATCCAGCATGGTGATCTGAATTTCACGCGGGTCAACTTCGATACTGATTTCAGCATCACTGCTAAAGGTAAACTCTTGGCGCAACAGGCTCATTACGCGTGTAATTTGCTTTTCAGAAAGGAACGTTGGCGTACCACCACCAAAGTGCAATTGCGTTACCGTTCTGCCCACCAATAAGGCTGCACGTTGACGAATCTCATGCTCAAGCACATCGAGGTATTCGTCCGCTTTGTGCGAGTGGCGCGTGATGACTTTATTACAACCACAGTAGTAACAAAGCTTGTGACAGAACGGAATGTGTACGTACAGCGATAATGGGCGGTCTGGGTACTGAGTGCATGCCATATCATAATCAGAAATGGTGAACGCTTCATGGAACTCCAGCGCCGTTGGGTACGACGTGTAGCGAGGACCGGAATAGTTGTACTTATCCAATACCGCTTGATCCCAGACGATTTGCTGCTTCGATTCAGTGTGTTGATTCGACATGGTGGTACTTTCCGTTAAATGCTAGGGCAACGAAAGCCGTCACCCGATATTCAGAGCCGCTATTTTGCCATACGACGATGACAAGCGTGGCAACGCCGACTGGCTTTTTAATTATAAAACTAAAGAAGTGCTAGCGTGATCACGATACCCCCAGCAGTCATAAGGAAACCATTGGGGGTAACTATTAAATCATCTGAATATTGATTTGATTATTCAGTGGCTGGACGTTTTTCTGCAACACTTTGAGCTCTTCAATGATCGCATCAGTGAGGCGGCTTTCCGCTTTATGACGCGTCAAGTTCTGTTGCATACGCTCTTTCTTGGCAAGTTGTTGGCGTTCTTCACCACGCGCCATATCTTTCACGATATGGTAAAGCTCAGAAATTGCTGGGTACGTTTTATCAAAATCGACACGGTCTTCACCTTGTACATAATCCATGATGTTATACACACGAATACTGATTTCAGATAAATCGCATTGGCCTTGAATACCCGCCTGACACAAGGTATGCACATTCTCAAAAATGTTGGCGTTACGTTTATCTATCGCCAATTTTTGATGCTTTAGCTGCAATTCCTTTTGCTTTTTCAATTGAAGCAGAAGGTAACCTGCATAAGAAGCAAGTGCGATGATAATCACAACACCAGCAATAGCTAATAAGGTTACATTCATAGCTTAATTATCCTTTGTAGTCGTCGAAGTTAATGTCGTCGAAATCTGCCAGCAAGTCATCATCATTGCGCGTGCTTTTCTCAGCAGGAGCAGTGAAGTCTTCCTCTTCTTCAGGTTCCAACAAACCTAGTTGGTCCATTAGCTTCTCAATGCGGTCGAGCTTCTCATCGACGTATTTCTGTAGACCTGTGCCTAGGTTTTCACCCGCTTCAATACGGTCTAGCAACACGTTCAATTGCGCATCATTTTCTAGCATCTCTAGTTCTTGCTCTGCCGACAAACGACGCTCTTGCTTCGTCATTTTCCTCGCAGGCTCAACAACCAGAGGAATTTTCTTTTTACTGCCTAAACGCGGGTCGCGGTTTTGTGCAGCAGCTTGCTTTTTCTGCTCGTTAACCTCTGAGTTACGGTTACCCGTTTTCAAGCCTTTGCGCTTTTTAGCACGCTTGCGTAGGCGGCCTTCCACATCAGATTCTGTACGGTTACGAGTTACAACAAACTCAGGTGCGCCAGCGGCACCTGGCTTTCTAGATTTTTTACTACGGCTCATTACTGGGGTTTCCTCAGTAAAATTACATCATTACCAATAAATTCGAGTTCGAGCTTATCCCGCTCTGCTAGGAACTGGAACGTGTCACGACTAAAGAACACTACATGAGTGAGATCGTTCTTATAATGCCATGATTTGAAAGCCTCCACGTCGATGACCATTTTCGTCATCAGGCCTATCCAGCCCCCTGGCTTAACTAAATTCAACCATTGCTTCCACACCAAATCTGGGTGGTAGAGGTGCTCTATCACCTCTGTTGCTGTCATGAAGTCATACGTTTTTTCTAAAACCGACGTATCAGGGTGGTAGTAGAGGTCGTACAACGCCATGTTGTGCCCCGCCTCTTCCAGCATTAAGGAGAGCGTTGGGCCAGGACCACAACCAAAGTCGATACCATTTGATTGTGGAGAAATTCGCTCTGTGATCGGGTCAGCAATACGCGACAAAAAGCCTCGGTAACCTAAATCTTCAGGGTTGTTCTCATGCAAATCATAGTGAGCTTTTTCGGTTTCCGCATCCAAACGTTGGTCTGGATTCACAAACACCAAACTGCACTGCTCACATTGAAGATATTCACGTCGCTTATCTTCAAAATAGTGGTGAGTACGCTGATTTTGGCATAAAGGACAGGTATGCATGCTGACTTCCTCAAACAGGGATGCGAAACATACCAGAAAGTGAACTCAGATTGGAGTGTTACTGAGCATTTTTTCAGCAATTTTTGTTAAAAAACTTTGTTTACAACCCATCGAAGTAAATAAGTGCAGTAATCGTAATTCAGATTGCGACTTACCAAGGGAAAAGAATATAAAAAAAGCGACAGTCAGACTGTCGCTTTCTAAGTGCCATCAATTGGCGAAACTGTGTTGCACGCATTTGGTGCATCAATGTTCCCTTTGTTTTTCGAGCTTTCCCTGCCAAAAAGAGTTGTTTTTCATCTTCCTGATGAGTTTTGGCTATCCGTTTACTTCCTGTCTACTGAGCAACTTCCTGTGCCTGATCCGTTTCACTGTCTTAACCGTCAGACGAGATGACCATCCTTATCAGATAGGCTCCCTACCTATCTAAATCCCTTTCTAAATCACCAAGCATCCGAGCTACATCCTTGGAGACCTAAACCGTGGTCTTAAATCCTTACATTCACCCCCTGTGAACAACTTCTACTTTACGCCATCCCGCGGTGCTCACAAGTAATGGGTTGAAAAAATAATCCGCCTATTTTTCTAAAACATCAAAATTATCATTTAATCAAAAACTTAAAAACACCAACAAGAAAAAGCCAACATCAAGTATGGCAAATGTCTCACAAACTGCCGAGCTAACTATCGCTTTCGAACTCAAAGTCGACTGTGATATTTGTCACGAACAAAAATGCCCTAGCGAATTCACTAGGGCATTTTTGTATAAGTTGCTCGAACGATGTAGGGACATCTACCCAATAAACTCAAGATGCAGGATCTTGAGCGATTTAGGTATATTAGTGCAGACCGCCAACGTATTTAGACAGCACTTCGATATCTTCGTCTGTCATTTTCTTCGCGATGTCGCGCATCATGGCATTCATATCATTACCACGGTCGCCATCACGGAATTTTTCTAGCTGAGCTTTGATGTAGTCAGCATGCTGACCAGAAATTTTCGGGAAACCTGAAAGCTCAGTACCATTGCCACGAGGACCATGACATGCAATACATGCGGTTAGGCCACGCTCGGCATCACCAGCGGTATAAAGCGTTTTGCCTTTTGCTACCACATCTTCAGGTGTTGAGTTTTCTGAAACTGGTAGCGAAGCGTAGTAAGCAGATAGGTCTGCGATATCTTCATCGCTCAGTGGCATTGCCATACCACTCATTACAGGATCGTAACGACCTTGTTTACCACCACTTGTCATGCCTAGCTTAAGTTCTTTTAACTGCTTCTCAAGATACTTAGCGTGTTGGCCTGCGAGTTTCGGGTACGTTGTTATTGCACTGTTGCCATCTGCTCCGTGACAGGCGACACAGGTTTGTGATTTTGCTTTACCAGCCTCAATATTACCTTGGGCCCATACTGAGCAACTGGCTAAAAGACTCAAAATTAGCGCTAATTTCTTCATGACATTCCATTATAATTATCAAGCTTCCAGTACCACGGAATGTGAACATACCGCGTACACTCATGGTACAATAGGCGACCTTATGCCGAGCACGGTTATTTTACACATTTTCACAAAAAAGTAATCAATCGACTACACAAAGTCGAGATGGAGTTAACAGTGAGCGTAAAAATTCATTACCAAAATACGCATTTCATCACCAGCGCACCCGATATTCGTCACCTACCGGAAGACGAAGGTGTCGAAATTGCGTTTGCAGGACGCTCAAACGCTGGTAAATCGAGTGCACTTAACCGTCTAACTAATCAAAAAAGCTTAGCCAAGACATCAAAGACACCTGGTCGTACGCAATTAATCAACCTTTTCAAAGTAGAAGAAGGTTGTCACATTGTCGATCTACCTGGATACGGTTTTGCTCAAGTACCGGTAGAGATGAAAAACAAATGGCAGAAATCTTTAGGTGAATACCTACAGAAACGCGAGTGCCTAAAAGGCTTAGTGGTTCTGATGGACATTCGTCATCCAATGAAAGATCTCGACCAGCAAATGATTTTCTGGGCCATCGATAGCCACATTCCTGTGCAAGTTTTGCTAACCAAAGCAGATAAACTAAAAAGTGGCGCACGCAAACAAACCCTGCTGAAAGTTCGCAAACAAGTGGAAACTTTCGGTGGCGACGTTTCCGTTGATGTGTTCTCTTCCCTTAAAGGGTTAGGCGTTGATCAGCTGCGCGCAAAACTGGATACCTGGTTTGCACCGGCGCTCGCACACCTGATAGAAGAAGGCGAACTGGATACCCCAGCAAGCGACGAAGAATAATTAACAATATTTGTTAAATCTTTTCGATACGGCCCTACCATTTGGTGGGGCTTTTGTTTATCTGAGCTAAATAACAGGCAATAAAAATCCCCACCTTCCTGGCAGGGATAACGGGAGAGAAAAATTGGTAATTATTGTTATGTGACGAAGCATTGCTGAACTATCGGATGATTTCAATAGCTTAAAAAGCCGCCTAACTTTAGCTTTCGCTTAATCAACTCACAACCATAGCCAATAAAGAAAATACAATTCAACAAGTTAGACAGAAACCTACCCATTTTCCCGTCAACTTAGTTTCCTTCAAGAAAAAATCATAGTGTGATTGGCATAAATTTACAGACTGAATAGTTTGCGAGTTTTTGAAGAAAATTGGAGTGTAGACAATAGGTTAAAGGTGGGAGAAATATAAAGACAAGTCGTTACCAACCCAACACATTGAACAAAAAGAAAAATTTTCTTTCGCCCAATAAAAAACGCCCCAGTCAAAAGCTGACTGGGGCGGCTGAATCAGCCTAATCCAATAACGTGAAACAAAAGGTCTGAAAGATAGAACATCTTACCTCTGTACCCTACGAGTATTAATGTACAACAATTGGTCAGAATTGCAAAGAATTTTTGTAGTTTTTTTTCATGAAATTTTTATTAAGCAACATCAAAGTTAACTTTGCGCTAGCTTTTTTAATCGCAAAAAAAAGCCAGCGTTTGTGCGCTGGCTCATAATTAATGGGTTATTTTGGTCTAAAAGTGACTAATGAGCTTGATCCCAGTTGTCACCGTGCCCTGCTTCTGCAACCAACGGTACTTTTAGCTCTGCTGCAGATTCCATCAATTTCTGTACTTTACTTTCAATTTCGGACAATGATGACTCTTCAACTTCAAAGACCAATTCATCGTGTACTTGCATTAACAACTTCACACGGCCATTGCCTTCTTCCTGAATCCACTGATCAACCAACAGCATCGCTTTCTTAATGATGTCCGCAGCCGTACCTTGCATCGGTGCGTTGATTGCCGCACGTTCAGCAGCTTTACGACGCATCCCGTTGCGCGATTTGATTTCTGGTAAATGCAAACGTCGACCAAAAATCGTTTCGACATAGCCCTTATCTGCAGCCGTGCTGCGCGTGTCTTCCATGTACTGCATAACGCCAGGGTAACGCTCAAAGTATTTATCCATGTAGGCTTGTGCTTCGCCGCGAGGGATACCAAGCTGCTTCGCCAAACCAAATGCACTCATGCCATAGATAAGCCCGAAGTTAACGGCTTTAGCACGACGACGCTGCTCGCTCGATACTTGTTCAATATCCAGACCCATAATTTCTGCCGCAGTTGCCGCGTGAATGTCTTTACCATCACGGAAGGCATCTAATAACGCTTGGTCGCCAGAAAGGTGCGCCATGATGCGCAGTTCGATTTGCGAGTAGTCGACCGCTAAGATCTTATGCCCAGATGGTGCGACAAACGCTTGGCGAATACGACGGCCGGCTTCGTTACGAATTGGAATGTTTTGTAAGTTCGGATCGGTAGAAGATAGACGACCTGTTGCGGTTACTGCTTGATGGTAAGAAGTATGCACACGCCCTGTTGTTGGGTTGATCATCTTCGGCAGCTTATCCGTGTACGTCGATTTAAGCTTCGCCAAACCGCGATATTCCAAAATCAATTTTGGCAGTGGGTAATCTAGCGCGAGTTCTTGCAGAACTTCTTCATTCGTCGATGGTGTACCTGATGGCGTTTTCTTCACCACCGGTAAACCCATTTTTTCAAATAGGATGGCTTGTAATTGCTTTGGCGAGTTCATGTTGAACTCTTGCTCTGCAATTTCATACGCTTTCTTTTCAAGCTCATCAAGGCGAGCGGTAATCTCGACCGACTGCGCACTCAGCTTCATTTCGTCAATAAAGACCCCGGTGCGTTCAATGCGCGAAAGAACTGGCACCAACGGCATTTCAATCTCTTCGTACACTGTCTTCAGGCTTTCATCCTGCTCGATATTCGCAAACAAGCGATTGTGCAGACGAAGGGTCACATCCGCATCTTCTGCCGCGTATGGCGATGCTTGTTCCAACTCGATTTGGTTAAACGTAAGCTGATTTTTGCCTTTACCTGCAATTTGCTCAAAAGAAATGCAACTATGTTGTAGGAAGCGAAGCGCCAAGCTGTCCATATCGTGTTTACCGCCGACACTGTTGTAAATGTACGATTCCAACATCGTGTCGTGCTTGATACCTTTTAGCTCAATGTCATAACGAGCCAATACAGACGCATCATACTTTAAGTTTTGACCAACTTTTGCTTTCGCTGCATCTTCAAGAATTGGCTTAAGCTGTTCTAGAACCCAATCACGATCAAGCTGTTCAGGTGCATCTAGGTAGTCATGTGCAACAGGCACATAAGCGGCAATACCTTCATCGACAGCGAATGACAAACCAACTAGGTTCGCTAGCATGTAATCTAGGTTGTCGGTTTCCGTATCAAACGCAAACAACTCGGCCGTTTGAAGTTTGTCTAGCCACGCATTGAAGGTTTCTTCATCCAGAATCGTTTCATATTGGCTGCGGTCGATTGTCACTGCGGAAGTTTCCATCTCGGCATGAGAAGCAGAGGCTTGAGCAGAGCCAGCAAGCTCAACAGCTTCTACCGACCCAGAACCACCTTCAAGTAGCTCGTTCAACCAAGATTTAAACGTCAGTTGACCATACAACTTCACTAGTTCGTCTTTATTTGGTTCCGCTTTCAGCAGTGACTCTGGCGTTTCTTCAAGTTCAACATCCAATTTAATGGTCGCGAGCTCGTACGACAGCATGGCATTTTCTTTGTTATCGATGAGCTTCTTCGCCATGGTTTTAGAACCACGGAAACCGAGCGCAGCAATGTCATCGAGATTTTCATACAGCTTAGTCAGACCGCCAATACCTTGCAGTAGTGCGGTCGCTGTTTTGTCACCCACGCCTGGTACACCAGGGATGTTATCTACTTTATCGCCCATCAGCGCTAGGTAGTCGATGATTAACTCAGGTGGAATGCCAAACTTTTCAACCACACCTTCACGATCCATCACGACGTTCGTCATGGTGTTGATCAGGGTAATATTATCATCCACCAACTGCGCCATGTCTTTATCACCAGTACTGATCAATACAGGCATGCCCTTTTGTGATGCTTGATGCGCCAACGTACCAATGACGTCATCCGCTTCGACACCAGGAACACAGATCAGTGGTAAACCCATCGCGCGAATAACATTGTGCAATGGTTCAATTTGGCAACGCAGATCATCCGGCATTGGCGGACGATTAGCTTTGTATTCTGCATACATATCATCACGGAAGGTTTTTCCCTTCGCATCGAAAACCACCGCGATGCGCTCAGACGCAAACTGACGCATCATGCTGCGTAACATGTTCACGACACCGTAAACGGCATTAGTTGGAATTTCACCATTGCTCATGGTGCCCGGGTAGGCGTGAAAAGCGCGATATAGGTAAGAAGAGCCGTCGATAAGGATCAACGGATTTTCAGGAATACTTGCCATAATTGTCTGTATCCAATTCAGTACTTGAGAGATCTGCCTAGGATGCCATGACTGCTGATCCGAATCTATCTTGTTCGCTCGATCTAGGTCGCGTAAATTTTTCGATTTTATTCACGAAGATAACCTCACCCTGTGGATAACTCTGTTTATAGAAATTATCCACTGGTTATCCAATGATAGAAAACACAAAAAACACGCACGTTAAGTTATTGTTTTTAAATGTTTATTTTATAAAACGGCGAGAAGTTCAACGATCCTTAAATGATCATCGTGTGTGGAAAAAATACGAATAGTGACGTCAAATAGAAATCGTAGAAAAGAAAAAAGCGACCCGAATGGGGTCGCCTAGCAGAAGTGGTAAAGCAAATTCTGTAAATAGAGCAGCTTAACCAAGAAGCTATAAATTACACTGGAAGCAATGTGAGCAATGTCGTGTCAAAAAGAATTCGTGCAAGTTCTCGGAAAAATGTTTCATCACTTCTCAACTTTCAGTTAATCAACTTCTGTTAATAAGTCATTCAACGTCCTTGTGAACTCTTCCTCATTCCCTAAGACAGGTTTAATAATAATGATTCTCATTTCGTAGTCAACAGTTAAATGAGAAAAAATCTCATTTATTTTCACATCGCTTTAATGAAATGAACTCGAGATTCACGAAGGTTGATTTTTTCTTCAAATTTTTCAATGATATATCCATTTCTCAATAACAATCGAAGCATAGCTGGAAACTGATTTCGAGATTTCACTTTTAACGTGTTATAGCCTTGCTCAGCCGCCCAATCTTCTTGTGCTTCCAAAAGTAATTGTGCCACGCCTTCATTTCGAGCCTCAGGAACGACACCACCTAACCAGCTATAGAAAACACCATCCTCTAATTCGTAACCTATTTTGAAGCCGACAATCGTGCCATTTTTTTCTGCAACGAGGATTAAACTGTTTTTCTCTTCTAAACGTTGAGTCATGGAGTCTACCGTTTCTCCTTTCGAAAATTCGGTAACACGTGCCACAACTTGAAGTGCTTCTTCCAATGTGCCTTCACGAATCAGCATTGTCATTGTTCTCTTCTCCAAAATAAAAATACCCAAGCACCTTGGATTGTTACTGTTGTAATCCGCCTGAGGTTACTTGGGTATATACAGACGAACAACTCTTGTTGGTCTGGTGTTTCTCACTGAGCGATAATTACTCTTCAGTCGCTTCCGGAGTACGATTTAGGTGTTGAGCAGTTTGTGCATTCTCTTCTGCCAACCACTCAGCCACATCTTTCGCAAAGTACGTTAAGATGCCGTCAGCACCTGCACGTTTGAAGCATAGTAGTGATTCCATCACAATTTCGCGCTCTTTGAGCCAGCCATTCATGATCGCCGCTTTATGCATCGCGTACTCGCCAGATACTTGATAAGCAAATGTCGGTACTTGAAGTTCAGTTTTTACTCGGCGAACTACATCTAAGTATGGCATACCAGGTTTAACCATCACCATGTCCGCACCTTCATTGATGTCTAGCGCCACTTCGTGAATCGCTTCGTCAATGTTTGCTGGGTCCATTTGGTAGTTTTTCTTGTTGCCGCCTTTTAGATTTGAAGAAGAGCCAACAGCATCACGGAATGGTCCGTAGTAGTTCGACGCGTACTTAGCCGAGTAAGCCATGATTTGTGTATGAATGTAGCCCGCATTTTCTAATGCTTCGCGGATCTTACCAATACGGCCATCCATCATGTCTGAAGGCGCGACTACGTCAGCACCCGCTTCTGCATGAGACAAAGCCTGCTTAACCAGTACTTCCGTGGTTTCATCATTCATTACGTAGCCATCTTCATCGATGATGCCGTCTTGGCCGTGCGTCGTGAATGGGTCAAGTGCCACGTCTGTGATCACACCGATTTGAGGAATATGTTCTTTAAGCGCACGTACTGCTCGCTGGACCAAACCTTCTGGGTTGTAGGCTTCAGTAGCACATAAGCTTTTAGCGTCTTGGTTTACGACAGGGAAAAGCGCGATTGCTGGAACGCCTAGATTTGCGAGGTATTGCGCTTCTTCTAGCATTAAATCAATCGACAAACGCTCTACACCCGGCATGGACTCCACGCTCTCACGACGATCTTTACCCATTAGGATGAACATTGGGTAAATCAGATCATTAACAGAAAGTTGGTTCTCAGCCATCAAACGACGACTAAAATCGTGCTTACGTAAACGACGCATACGGCGTGCAGGGAATGGACCTTGAATTGATACAGACACCATTTTCTCCTTGTCTGGACGGTTATGATGATCAAATCATCTGGTGAACAAAATCATATCACTCTTGATGCATGTTGCGAGTGACAATCTGGAAAAAGGTAATGAAAAAAACTGAAAATGACCCAGCACTCACACTCAAGTATACTTCGAATACGAAACCAATCATGAAGCACAGAGAGTAACGATGATCGATACCCACGCGCACATCTATGCCAGCGAATTTGATAACGACCGCGATGAAGTAGTACAACGCGCCTTAGCGCAAGGCATTAATAAGATCCTGTTGCCAAACATCGATCTGGACTCTATTGAGCCCATGCTACAAACCGAAGCGGCATATCCTGACGTGTGCCACTCAATGATGGGACTCCACCCTTGCTATGTGGATAACAACGTTGAGCAAACGTTGGAAATCATCCGCGGCTGGTTTGAGAAACACAAGTTTATTGCGGTGGGCGAAATTGGTATCGACCTGTATTGGGACAAAACCTATCGCGCCGAGCAAGAGATGGCATTTGTGACTCAGCTAAACTGGGCAAAAGAGATGGATTTACCAGTCGTTATCCACACTCGTGATTCGATTGAAGAAACACTCACCTTGCTAAGACAAGAGCAAGATGGTCGTCTGCGTGGTGTATTCCACTGTTTTGGAGGCAGCTTAGAAGAAGCGCAAGCAATCAATGAGCTAGGCTTCCACTTAGGCTTGGGTGGCGTATCGACCTTTAAGAATGGCGGGATGGATAAAGTCATTCCACATTTGGATATGCAGTGGGTCATTTTAGAAACCGATTGTCCATACTTAGCGCCAGTACCGCACCGTGGTAAGCGTAATGAACCAGCCTACACTTCTCTCGTTGCACAACGTGTTGCCGACTTGCGTGATGTCGATGTCGCAACTATCGATGCCATAACGACTGAAAATGCCAAAAAGCTGTTTAATATTTAATTCACGAAAATTGAAAAAAGCGACGAAATCAACGTCGCTTTTTTATTACCTAAACTATTGAATGAATGATTCAACCTATTGAAATAATAGAACAACCCACACAAAGTTATTGATAAACATAATAATTAACTAGCAACTCTACTTACCTCTCATATCGCCACTTTACTTCGTCTGTTTTGCAAAACTGTCGACAATTAGACATATTCTTTTTCTATACTGCTTTATGCCCATTAATTAGCACAAATGTAAAACAGCATGAATATGGAAGTTGAAGTGTGTACACATGGTGCTTACTTACAACGCGTACCGCGCAGTTTTTTTCAAAAGCTGCTGGGCATCAAGGAAGTATACGTATGCACAAAGTGTGGTTACGTCATGAAAGTTAAGTAGTTAGCCCAAGAAACAAACCAACCGCAAAAAAAGCGGCTCAATTGAGCCGCTTTTTTACATCTACAGTAAACTTATTCTTCGGTTTCCGCCTCTTCGCCTCGACGCGTATAAAAACGCGCAAAGAACAAACCGACTTCAAACAGTAAACACATCGGAATAGCGAGTAAGGTTTGCGAGATCATGTCTGGTGGCGTTAACACCATACCTACGACAAACGCCGCCACAATGATATAAGGCCGTTTCTGTCTTAGATCTTCTGGTGTGGTGGCCCCAGTCCAACACAACAAAATAATCGCAACAGGCACCTCGAATGCGATACCAAACGCCATAAATAGCGCCAGTACAAAATCGAGATAGCTAGAAATGTCGGTCGCAAACTCTACACCACCCAATGAGATAGCAGTAAAGAAGCCAAACACTAGTGGAAACACCACAAAATACGCAAATGCCACACCGCAATAAAACAGCAGTGAGCTGGAAAACAGCAACGGCATAATCAAACGACGCTCATGTTTGTATAAGCCAGGAGCAACAAAGGCCCAAACTTGATACAAAATAAACGGCACCGCAATAAATACCGAAGCGATTAACGTCAACTTCAGTGGCGTGAAAAAGGGTGAAGCCACATCCGTAGCAATCATGGTTGCGCCTTCAGGTAGACGCTCTACTAAAGGTGCGGAAACAAACTCGTAAATGTGGTTAGAGAAATAAATTAGTCCGACAAACACCACCAACACTGCCAAAATTGAGCGCAGTAGTCGGTTGCGAAGCTCCAACAAATGACTAATTAAAGGTTGTGTCTGCTCGACGGTAGACATGGCAAACCTCTTATTAAAAACCAGATCAAAAAGGAGCTACCAATCACTAGTAGCTCCTCCTAATGAGACTATTCGGCTTTCTTATCTGCCGCTGTAACCTTGCTCTCTTCCGCTTTCTCTACCTTTTCTGCTGCTGGCTCTGTTTTTACAGGCTCAGCCTCTGAATCGGTGTTCTTTGCGTAAGGACGATTTACAGATTGCGCTGCCTTCTTCAATTCTTCGACTGAAGATTTCAACTCAGGAGACAAATCATCCATCCCCATTTGCTCTGCTTTGCGCAAGTTTTCTTGCAGCTCTTGGACTTTCAGCTCGTGTGACAATTCGTCTTTGACGCTATTTGCCATACTCTTAGCGGCACCGATAAAGCGAGACACGCTGCGAATAGCATGAGGCAAACGCTCCGGCCCAAGAACGACCAGACCAACAACAGATATTAATACCAGTTCCCAAAAACCGATATCAAACACGTTTTATGCCTGCTCTTTATCTTTTTTCGTTTCAGGAGCAGCTTCTTTTTTCTGCTGCTCTTCTAAACTTTTTGGTTCGAAGTCTGCGTCTTTGTCATTTTTCGCAGGTTCATCTTCGCTCATCGCTTTTTTGAAGCCCTTAACGGCACCACCCAGATCGCCACCGATACCGCGTAGTTTCTTAGTTCCGAATAGCAATACAACAATTACAGCAATGATTAGAAGTTGCCAAACACTGATACCACCCATTCTCTTTACCTCGGGTCTTTAAATAAACAAAAATATTTCAAGAGTTTAACGTCTATTGACGATAAGCTCGCCAACTAAGCAGCCAAAATGTGACACCTGCGATACCGCTGGCCAACGAAAGCTGCTCAAAAGCATTGTTCACCAATATTGCCGAGCATACGACTAAAGTGGCGCCAACGCCAAATAAAAACTTTCCTGTCGCCTGCTGGCGCTTGCTCTGACGATACCCTTGATAAAGCTGATCCATGCGTTGGTTCATCGCTTTACCTTGTTTCAGGCTATCGTAAAGCAGCTCTGGCAGTTCCGGTAACTTCTCCGCCCAAAATGGTGCGCGATCTTTAATTGCATTCACCAAAGCTTGCGGCCCAACTTGATTCATCATCCATTCTTCAAGGAATGGTTTTGCGGTCTCCCACAAATCAAGCTGAGGGTACAGCTGCCTACCAAGCCCTTCCACGTACAGCAGCGTTTTTTGCAGCAATACAAGCTGTGGCTGAACCTCCATGTTGAATCGACGTGCCGTGTTGAACAAATTCAACAGCACATGACCAAAGGAGATTTCGCACAGCGGCTTAGCAAAAATAGGCTCACACACAATACGAATCGCGAACTCAAACTCATCGACATTGGTATCGGCAGGCACCCATCCTGAGTCCACATGTAACTCCGCCACTCGGCGGTAGTCTCGATTGAAAAACGCCAGGAAGTTTTCCGCCAGATAACGCTTGTCTTCACTATTAAGTGTACCAACGATTCCGCAATCTAGCCCGATCCACATTGGGTTCTCTGGGTGTTCTGGTTTGACGAACACGTTCCCCGGATGCATATCGGCATGGAAGAAGCTGTCTCGGAACACCTGAGTGAAGAACACACTCACGCCGCGCTCCGCGAGCAATTTCATATTGGTGCCATTTGCTTTCAAGCCTTCAATATCAGAGACTTGAATGCCATATATTCGCTCAGAAACCATGACAGTTTCATTACTGAAGTCAGGAAAAACTTCAGGAACATACAATTCTTCGCTGCCTTCAAAGTTGCGGCGCAACTGAATGGCATTCGCCGCTTCACGTCGTAAGTCGAGTTCATCAAGCAATGTTTTCTCGTACTCACGTACAACTTCAACTGGTTTCAAACGACGTGCTTCAGGCATCGCTCCGGCGACTATACGCGCCATTCGGTGCATCAGTTTTAGATCTGAATCAATGACCGGGCGAATATCTGGGCGGATAACCTTTAATACCACTTCTTGGTTAGAGTCTTTTAAACGCGCAGTATGCACCTGAGCAATCGATGCTGACGCCAGTGGTTTGATATCAAACTCGGTAAACCAGTTTTCTAACGGGCCACCTAATGCTTGCTCCATCTGCTTTTTTGCTAGCTCACCATCAAATGGCGCGACTTGGTCTTGAAGCAAAGCCAGGGGATCAGCAATGTGCGGAGGAAATAAGTCACGGCGCGTTGACATCATCTGACCGAACTTAATCCAAACTGGCCCCAGCTCTTGCAACGCTAAACGCAGGCGCTCACCGAGTGGTTTTTCTGGATGCTTGTTCTTAATCCAGAACAAGCTTTTGCGCAGTAATAACGGAGCTTTGGTCAGTTGGTGATCGGGAAGCAGCTCATCTAAGCCGTATTCCAGTTGTACTTTGGCGATGTGGTATAAGCGCTTTAGTTCTGCTGGCGTCATGGTTTCTCCAATGCAGGCTTATCTGCATCCAGCTTATTCAGCAAAGCAGTCAAGCGAGCTTCAACGCGAGAAGCCTGGCTGCGAACCTCATCAACCTGGTCGCAAAAATACGCCACTTCTAGAGGAGCAGGTGCCAACTTCCACTCTTCAGTCACTACTTGCGCAAGATGACGCTGGTGTTTCTCTGCTTGAGATGCGAGGAAGTTGCCTATGTTTTTTGAACCTTGCACAAAGGTATGTGCGGCGACATCGCCAGTCACGCGAGACAACCACTCTTCAACATCTGGCTTGCAATCCACCATCAACTGAGAGAATTTCTGCGCCAATTGAATATCGCCTTCAAGCTCAAGTTTATCTTGTTTAATAAGGCGAGTGATGTTGGCCTGGTCACGCAGCTCTGGCAACACGCTCAAGTTGAGCGATAAGTAGCAGTTTGGCTGTCCTTCATAATGACCGAGCACATCAATTTGCTGACTAAAAACGAACGTCAGTGTTTTATTGATCTCTTTCAGGTGAACTTGAATAACTTGACCTTTTAGACGCGCTAAACGACGGCCCAATGCAGGGTCGTCTTTGATCAGTGTATTCAGTGACGTTTCAATCACAGCGGTGATAAGTGGTTCAAATGGCATGCCGTTAACCCTTAGAATTTATAACCGCGATGCAAAGCCACAATACCACCAGTTAAGTTGTAGTATTTGGTGTTTTCAAAACCTGCGTCTTGCATCATGCCTTCCAGCGTTTCTTGGTCTGGATGCATACGGATTGACTCCGCTAGGTAGCGGTAACTCTCTGAGTCATTCGCAACTAGCTCACCGATTCTCGGCAACAAGTGGAATGAATATGCGTCGTATACTTTCGATAACGGCTCTAGCACTGGTTTTGAAAATTCCAACACCAATAGACGGCCGCCTGGCTTCAGTACGCGGAACATTGAACGAAGCGCTTTGTCTTTGTCAGTCACATTACGCAAACAAAAACTGATGGTGATGGCATCAAAATAATCATCTGGGAACGGCAGTTCTTCTGCGTTGGCTTGAACGTAATGCACGTTACCCACAATTCCGTTATCGCGCAGTTTATCGCGACCAACATTAAGCATTGAGTTATTGATATCGGCAAGGATGACATGGCCTTCATCACCAACAATACGCGAGAATTTCGCCGTTAAATCACCCGTACCACCACCTAGGTCAAGAATACGTTGGCCAGGGCGAGCGCCACTACAATCGATAGTGAAGCGCTTCCAAAGGCGGTGAATACCACCAGACATCAGGTCATTCATGATGTCGTATTTTGTTGCCACGGAGTGGAATACTTCGGCAACCTTAGTCACTTTTTCGTCTTTTGCCACTGTAGAGAAACCAAAGTGAGTGGTTTCATTCTCTAACGCTGTATTGGATTGCAAACTTGTGTCCGTCATTCTAATTCCTCTTAGGCAGCGCTTTCTCTCTGCGGGGCGTTTGCTGACAAATAAAATCGCCCACTGCACTGCGGGCGATTAGTTTACTTTATCCTCAGCCGGATGTCTTTCTACTAACGGGTCATTTTCTGAAAATGAATCACTCTGCGCTAACTGTGCGAGGTCAGAAGAAATTGGTCGTTTGATTTCAACCCCAAGGTGCTTAAAGCTTTCGGCTTGACGAATCACATTCCCGCGCCCTGTGGCAAGCTTGTTCATTGCGCCTTGATAGCTTTGATTCGCCTTATCCAGCGCACCGCCGAGCCCTTCCATGTCGTCCACAAACAATCGTAATTTGTCGTAGAGTTTTGTCGCGCGCTGCGCAATCATTTTGGCGTTTTCATTCTGCCGTTCATTGCGCCATAGATTATCAATGGTGCGCAGTGCCACCAGCAACGTTGTTGGGCTCACCAAAATGATGTTTTGCTCCATCGCGTCTTTGATCAAGCTCGGATCGGCTTGAATCGCAACTTGGAACGCAGGCTCAACCGGAATAAACATCAGCACATAGTCCAAACTCTGAATACCTTTGAGTTTGTGGTAGTCCTTCATGCTTAAACCCTTAATGTGAGCACGCAGTGCGGCTAAGTGCGCACTCAAAGCCTGGTCTCGATCGGCATCAGTTTCGGCGTTGAAATAGCGCTCATAGGCGACCAGCGCCATTTTGGAATCCACAACCACTTGTTTGTTTTGTGGGAGATGAACAATCACATCAGGTTGGTAGCGCTTGCCTGCTTCATTTTGCAAATTCACCTGAGTCTGATATTCGTGCCCTTCACGTAAGCCAGACTCGGCAAGCACCCTAGCGAGCACCACTTCGCCCCAGTTACCTTGCTGCTTGTTGTCCCCTTTCAACGCTTGGGTCAAATTAACCGCTTCGCGCGTCATTTGCTCATTCAAACGTTGCAGGTTTTTCAGCTCATGCACTAAGGTATGGCGCTCTTTAGCTTCTTGGCTAAAGCTGTCATTAACGTGCTTTTTGAATCCTTCTAGCTGCTCTCGGAGCGGTGACAACAAACCCTCCAAACTCTGACGGTTTTGCAAGTCGACCTTCGCGGTTTTTTCTTCAAACAGTTGGTTGGCCAAGTGCTCAAATTGCTGTTTCAGGCGCGCTTCCGCTTGCTCTAGAATTTGCAGTTTTTCGGCATTGGCTTGGTTGATTTGCTCATGACGTGCTTGCTGCTCACGCAGTTGCGTTTCTAGACGTGATTTGTGCTCACGCATCTGACCAAGCTCATCAAAGTATTGCTGGCGCTCTTGCTTTACGGCCTCGAAGTAACGCAGTTTTTCCATTGCTGCCATCAGCTTTCCATGTGTTTGGCGTACTTCAAACGCGGCTTTATCGCGCTCATCATCTAATTCATCCAACTCTTGCTGGGCATCGGCAAGGCTTTGTTTAACCTGTTCAAGCTGCTGTTGGTGAAGCTGCTTTTCTGAAACAAGTTGTTGTTCGAGAAGCTGAGTTTGGGTGATAAAACGCTGTTTAACCCACCAACCGACGGCGACACCACTAAGCGTGGCAGCACAAAGAGAAGAGAGAATGAGAGATTGGTACTCAAGAATCCATTGCATAATAGCGAGTTAGCCTGTGTTTTGTATCTATAACAATGGTATTTAGACACTGGATAAATGTCCAGTTTGTTGGATGAAAAATCCTCGCATACACTAGGCCTTCCTATAATATTCTTTCTTCCGCTCAAATTAACTGAACCGAGCGGCACATCATCACGCAGAGGCATCATGAACGAGCGTCGCGCCCTAGGATTTGGGCTCTCAGCAGTATTACTTTGGTCTACCGTTGCAACCGCATTTAAACTCACGTTGGCAGAATTTACGCCAATCCAAATGCTGTGCATTGCCAGTATCGTCTCTGCGCTTGCGCTGACGATAATCTGTGGTGTGCAAGGCAAGTTGGGCCAGTTAAGTGCCACCTTCCTCTCAAACCCTTGGTATTACCTACTGCTTGGGTTGATTAACCCCTTGGCGTATTACGTCATTCTCTTTAAAGCGTATGACTTGCTGCCTGCATCCCAAGCCCAAGCGATCAACTACAGCTGGGCCATTACCTTGACGCTAATGGCTGCTGTTTTCTTAGGGCAGAAGATCCGAGCTAAAGATTGGCTCGCTTGCGGTTTTAGTTATGTAGGCGTGATTGTGATTGCCACACAAGGCAATGTTCTCGGCATGCAATTCGAGAGCCCGTTGGGCGTGGGACTGGCGCTGCTATCGACACTGTTGTGGGCTGGTTACTGGATTTTAAACACCAAAAATAAGGCCGACCCTGTGGTTGGTGTATTACTTGGTTTTTTGGTCGCTATTCCATTTGCCATTGGTTTAAGTATTTATGAAGGTGCGAGCTGGCAGGCAATCTCAATTAAAGGCTGGGCAGCGGTGACGTATGTCGGGCTATTTGAAATGGGGATCACTTTCGTCCTATGGCTGAGCGCCCTCAAATCGACGCAAAACACAGCCCGCATCAGTAATCTGATCTTTGCTTCGCCATTCATCTCACTGATGCTATTGGCAACCATCATTGGTGAAGAAATTCATCCATCAACCTTGATTGGTTTAATACTGATCATCAGTGGATTAGTGGTCCAACAAGTATCGTGGGGTAAAAAAAACAAAGCCATGAGCACTTCTCAATGATGAACAAAAAACCTCAATAAACGATGCAATGAGTTGGATAAAAAAGAGATATAGCTAACAGTTTAATGATAGAAAGCGCCTTACGCTGCTGGGAATTACCTAAGCGTTGGATACGATACCAACACGGCCCAATAGCTTAAGCTAGATTCTAATACCACTATCTTTGGGCGCTTCAGGACACGTTATTAATTATGTTTCGCTTCGCTATTCCTTCGCCTTTGATGGCAGACTGGCAACAGGCTCTGCAACAATGCTGTGATGCTACTCAAGCTCAGGGACAACTTTATACTCTGAGCGATACCCAGCAGTGGCTATCAACTGAGGTGTCCACCTCGGTTCAAAATCATTGCGCTATCGTCGAAGTGGTAGTGCAAGTTGCCGCTCAATTTACACCGACAGACTTGACGATAAGCCACATATCCTTTGGACAGCAAACCTTGAGTATAGGTCCGATTTGGCTACCAAATGGCGATCTGTTTGCCGTATTAGCGCTGACTCACCCTGACGATCAAATCACAGTAGTCTCTGCTTGGCTGAGTGCATTAGTGGGAAGAATGAGCTTTGATATCAGCTCACACTACCAGCAAGAACGAACACGCCATCAAACTACAGCGACCACACCATTACCGACGCTGCAAGAGTTTATCGACTGTCTTGAAGACCATATTTGGATAAAAGGCATGGATGGTCTTTATTCGATGACCAATCGAAGCGTAGAAAATGCGTGGCAAAAGACCAACAGTGAGATCATCGGCAAAGATGATTTCGCACTATTTAGCCACGAGCGAGCAGAGAAGTTCATTGAGGCCGATAACTTGGTCGTGGCGACAGGCACGCTGAACATCGTCGAAGAATGCCGCCAAATTGATGAAAACAATAACCCAACTTGGCTAGAAACCATTAAGTCTCCTGTTCGTGATAATGACGGAAACTTAATTGGTATTCTGGGCATGACGCGCAACATCACACGCCGGAAAATGGTCGAAACGCAACTCTCATTGGCGTCCAAAATTTTTAATAATTCACAAGAAGGCATGGTCATTACTGATCGCAATGCCAACATCATTGATGTAAACACAGCCTTTACTCAAATCACCGGCTATCGCTCTGAAGAGGTGATTGGAAAGAACCCCAGAATTCTGCGCTCAGGTCATCATGACCAAGGCTTCTATAAACAGTTGTGGCATCAACTCGAAACCAAAGGTCAATGGAAAGGCGAGTTCATCAACCGAAAGAAAGATGGCAGCATTTACCCGCAGTTAGCGACCATTAGTGCCGTAATGGACGATAAAAATCATCTCATTAACTACATCTGTGTATTTGAAGATATTTCCGTGCGTAAAGCGCACGAAGAAAAACTGCAGCGCATGGCCTTTTATGATCCGTTAACGAATCTGCCTAATCGCACCCATTTACTTAGCTTGCTTGAGCAACACATTGAAACCGGGCACAAGAACCAACAGACGTTTGCCACCCTATTTCTAGATATCGACCATTTCAAACACATCAACGATAGCATGGGTCACTTTTGTGGTGATCAGTTGCTGTCTAAGTTGGCTATCCGTCTGCAAGATATTCTTCACTTAAATGCGCATGTGGCTCGCATTGGCGGCGATGAGTTCGTGATCATTTTGCCGGACGTCCACAGTGATGTGGCTTTGCTGGAAACTGTCGGCGATATTCTCAGCGTTTTCCAACAACCGTTCGACTTGGCAAATCACGACTCATTGCGCGTCTCGACCAGTATTGGCATAGCCTTATACCCAAGAGACGGCCAAGACAGCGAAACCTTACTCAAAAACGCAGATACGGCGATGTACTTAGCGAAGAAAAATGGGCGCAACGGCTACGCATTTTACTCACCAGATTTAACCGATAAATCGGTATCCCATGTGCGCATTCAATCTGCTTTGCATCAAGCGATAGAAAAGCAGCAACTTCGATTAGAGTTCCAGCCACAATATAACTTGGAGCAACATGCGATTGTTGGCGTTGAAACCTTATTACGCTGGCAGCACCCCGAATTTGGCCTTGTACCACCAGCCGACTTTATTCCAATTGCAGAAAAAACGGGGCTTATCCAAAGCATTGGCGAGTGGGTCTTGCTACACGCTTGTCAGCAAGGAAATGCTTGGCTGAAACAAGGCGTTGAGTTTGGCAGAATTGCGGTTAATGTGTCGGCATTACAGCTTCAGCAATCGAATTTCATTCAGAGATTGAGCGATATCCTCAATCAAACCGGTTTTCCTGCTCAACGGCTGGATTTGGAGATCACCGAGAGCTTTTTACTGATCGACCCTCAACAAGCCATAGCGTCGTTAAATCAACTAAGAAGCTTAGGCATCGAGATTTCTCTGGATGATTTCGGCACAGGCTATTCGTCTTTGTCTTATTTGAAAGGTTTACCCATCAATAAGCTGAAAATAGATCGTTCGTTTGTCAGTGATGTACCCAGCAATAGCGATAGCAATGCGATTGTGAATGCGATTATCGCCATGGGAAAAACACTGTCATTGAAAGTCGTAGCGGAAGGAATAGAAACTCAGGAGCAAGCCGATTACTTGTTCGAAAAAGGCTGTGTTTACGGTCAAGGGTATCTTTTTAGCCGACCAGTAAGTGCGGAAAAACTTTTTCGTTGAGCCAGCTTGTAGCCCAAGTCATTCTCGTGGAGCCACATCCTCGGGGATGGTTTGGCTTGGTTGACTTTGAGTTGATTGACACAGCTCTAGACGTTCAACCAAAATATTAATGCAGACCAATAGCGGTACACCGATTAAGAGCCCCATACCGCCCCAAAGCCAACCCCAGAACACGAGCCAAACGAAGATCACTAACGGATTTAAGTTGAACCTTTTCCCTAATAACGTTGGCGTGACAAACTGGCTTTCAATCAAGTTGATCAACAAATAGATAGACACCACAGTGAGCATAAAACTGACCGACTCCAACTGCAGATAAGCCACAAAACCGAAACTCACCATGGAGATGACTGGGCCGAGATACGGCGCAAAATTCATCACGCCAGCAAACGCGCCCCACAAGAACGGATCCTCAAGGCCTAAAACAAAAAACACCGCCCCAACACTCAACCCAAGTCCCGCATTCACTAACGTGATAGTGCCAATGTATCGAGATAGGTCTTTCTGTAGTGCTTTGACCAGTTCAATCGCTTGGCGCTGCTTGGCAAACCCATGCAAGTACGACACTGACTTTCGAAATAAGCTGCGTCCGTGATTGAGCATAAAATAAACCATAAACAGCACGATCATCGCTTGTGTCAAAATGGTCGGCGTCGTGGTCGCGAGTGCCTTCACCAAAGAAAATACGGTATTGTTCCCGACTTCATCCATACCCATATCGCTGGCAATATTCAGCGGCGTATTAAGGTGATCCGCCGAGGCTTGAGTCACTTCACTCACTTCTTGCGACACATTTTTCACGATACTGGGCAGTTCAGACCACCACTGCTTAGCAGGCTCCGACATGGCAGCAAGGCCAATAATTGAAGCACCAACCAAGAATGACAGAGTCACCACGACGGTAATCGCGCGCGGTAAACCTTTGTCTTCAAGATAGTTAATGAAAGGACTGCATAACAGCGAAATAAAGGTACTAAGCACAATAGGTAACAAGATTGGCTTAGCAAAATACAGCCCAGGAACGAGCAATAAGACAAGAAGGGTTGCACCAATCGCGGTGTTGGCAGGGATGTTCAATTTCGCTGTCATAAAAAGGCTCAAGGTCGGTAGGAATCATTATCGGCGAAAGCCGTTATTGGGGTTGTTCGACTTCTGTTTCTGTCGCGGTCTCTTCTGTCGAAGCAGTATTGCTTGCTTGTGGTTCAGCATTTTGACCTTGTTCTACGCCCGACTGGTTAGAAGACGCTGCCATAACTGGCTTGGCAAGCGAATCCGTCAGTTCGGAGACACTACTCGCCAATAGCCCCATGGAAGAGATAGAGGAAGTCAATCGAGACAATCGACCCGCTTTGGCAGCGGTAACGGCAACGACAGCACTAATACCTAGCGTCGTCCAAGGATTTTCTTTCACAAACTTCTTAGTGGTAAACGTGAACATTTCCATCGACAAGCAGCATTGCTCTAAAGATGCCTTACCTTCCATCCGCTTGATTCGCATGGCTCGATTGAGCTTTTGTAGCGAGCGCATCCCACCCCTCCTGCAACTGTTCTGTCGTATTTTTGAATCCAAGGAAACCAACTAAACGCTTCTGCCACCAAGCTAAAGACAGTAATGCCAAACCTAAGGACGCAATAAATACGCCCACGGCAACATACACGTTAGCGGTCAGCTGATAAGCCACCACACCAGAGGCAAGGCACAAACTGAACACGAACAATACCGACAATAAGGTAAAAACAATGGTGCACAGCAAAATCTGTCGCGCTGCGGACGCATTAATTTTCACCTCCAAGAGGAACAAATCCAACGTTGAACCCGACCACGCTTTCAGCGATTGAGTCAATTGGTCCAGTTGTGAAAGAATACTGCTCAAACCATTGATGGTTTGTTGGATATCCTGCTCTTGTGCCCCACTTGGGGCTCGACCGCTGTCTGCTGCGGCCGAGCCTGGTTGCTGGTTGGTGACTTGTCCGGAGTTATTCATTGGAACCCTCGCCTTCTGTTATGTGGCTTAATTCGTTGGACCGTGATTATTTGATCAGCTTCGAAACCGCCCAACCCGCAAGGAAGGCACAACCAATGCTCAGCAATGGACGCTCCTTGATAACGTTCTCTGCCGACTTGGTCGCCTGCTGAACGTGTTCCGCGCCCACATCAAATTTCTCTTTAGCTTGGTCTTTCATTGCGCCGACGGCTTCCGTCGTGGCTTGCTCCGCTAAGTGATATGCTTCTTCTAACTGCTCTTGAGGTTTTACTGTGCTTTCTTTTGTTGTAGCCATAACTAGCCTCCGTTGATGAGTTGAGTAGTAAATCAAGTGAAACAACTTTTGAACTCACTTACTCACAACAAAGCCATATCCGTGCCAAAACTATAAGCATTTGTTTTTATTTGATTTTTATTTTGTTTCACGACAAACCCTTATCTGTACGTGTAATTCTTTCCAGACTTCCCCAACATTCTTGTAATTTTTTCTTAGCGCCTCATCTGCAACCCTCCAATTCTTGCGCAATAAACTCATAACCAATTGATTAATAGAAAAATAACATTCATTGGCATACAACCTGCAACTAAAGATGAAACATCTGTGTTTGTTCCCCATACGTACAAACACTCCCATCACCAACCAAATCAGGAGTGAGATATGAAAAATGAAAATATCGCCTCAATCATTGAGCTTATCGAGAGCGGAAATGACATTTACAACAAGGCCATTGAGAACATTGACAACACTTCTTTGAATAATGTGTTGGTAGAACTGCTTAGAGTACGTCAGCGAGCGGTGCTTGAGCTTACTCCCTACACATTGGCAAATAACCAGGAAGACTCTGCCGACGACACTCCGGTTTCCTACACCATTAAAGCGCGTGAGGTATACAGCGATGTGATGAAGGAGGTGTCTTCTGACAAAGAGTCCATGTATTTGGAACAGCTCGAAGGTGTTGAAAGCAAGGTGCTCAAAGAGATCGAAAACCTAATTACTAGCCACCCAGAGCAAGCGGATAATTCGGTTCTACTGAAAGTTCGCAGTGATATCAAAAGCTGTAAAGAAAAGCTCAGCAGCATCAGCCTTATCAGCTGATCCATAGTGGTCGCCTTTGCAATCAAGCGCTGGCAGAGAAAATGGCCAACTCGTTTTGGCCATTTCTGATAAGACCACTGGCACCTCAATACAACCAAAACTAGAAAACACTAAACCGAGTAATCAACACGGTAGTCATAAATAAAGAGGTCAGTATGACATTGGATAATAATCGAGTAAGGGAGCTACTCGTAAAAATGACACACCATCGCCAAACGTGTTTGCCTCTCGTTAATCCGCAATCGCATATGACACTCGCAAGAGCGGCGTATCGATTCGTTAAAATAGAAAAAGTGATGATCAAAAAGATGGCGAAGTTGTTCTTCGACCAAGATGGTGAACAATTCATTGCAGAAAATGCCACCGAATACGGCGTTGCCGAATTAGGTAATTACAAAGAAATGCATTTCATGAACAAGTTGTTGTTAGATGATTTAAAAGCGCTACTCAGAGCCATTGACGACACCAACTTAACGGCGCTTGTTTCTTACTGGTTAGCTGCTTTACAAGTCGAAAACGATGAAATTGAAAAGCACTTACCCCAAGGTGAGTAGTCATACTCACCCCCTTCTTCCTTTCACTGCGAGAACGATAAATAGACGCTCTCTCAGATACAAAAAATGCCGATATAAAAAAGCCGCTGCACCTACGCAGCGACCTTATTGGTTCCCTCAAAACTATGACTAAACCGGTAAACAAAGGCGCGCAATAAAGCACTAGGCAAATGGCGCGTTATCCACTGCTTATCTGTTTTAAAGCTAAGCCGATTTACTTCTCCCGCTTGGGACAAATACATTCAACGATTTTGGACGAAGCTTAATCGCTAATTGCTCATCAGAATAAAGCTCACCATCAATCACATACTCAATCGGTTTGTTCGCAGAAATAGTGACATTCTGAGCCGTCGCGTATTGAAAATGAGTCGATTCCTCCTGCGCACCTACGCTGGTTAATGTCAGATCAGACAATGCGATGAGGCGTCCACCTAAAGATTCGGTGTTATCTAAATACGTGATATGCAGCTTGCCATCGTCAGGCTGCGGAGCACCACCACCTTGCGCGAGCAACGTACTAAAAGGAGCGATGTTCGCAACGACAAAGCTATGAACTTCTAGCGTTTGTGATCCATTTTCGCGGTTTCCATCTTCAAATGGCGCATCCATCGCAACAGTCAACGTCTGCGTCTCTTCCGCCACCACCGCGTTAAAAAAGCCCGTTAAGTAGGCCAATTGTCCAAAGGTGTTTTTCTCTTCTCGCTGCGCATGCTCGATCATTTTCTGCTCTAGGCCAATACCTAGGACTAACAATATAAGCCTCTGATTACACTCCGCCGTATCAATACGCTGGCAGTGACCTGCTAGCAATGCTTCACACGCTTTTTCGACTGGTGAGAATTTTGCGCCAACGCCATAGATCACATGACATAACGCATTGGCGGTTCCGAGCGGAACAATGCCGAGTTTGATGTCGGTACCCACCAACTGGCTCGCCACTTCCGTCACTGTGCCATCGCCACCCGCTACGATGATTTGCTTAGCCCCACTTTCTTTTGCCTGTTGTGTTAGCTGCTCGGCGCTGAGATTTGTGGTGGTTTGATGAATACTCAAGCGATATTTTTTGGTTAGTTCACGAATCAAGTGCTGTTCGTTTTCCTCCCATTTGCCGCCACCTGCAACAGGGTTGACCACCATCCAAGTGGACTGATCCAGACCCAGTACGCCTTTTTCACTTATCGCTCGTAACGTTTTGATCTGCAATTTATTCAATCTCGCGGTACTGCGCACGTCATTGATTTTTTTCATCACAGATTCAACCGTCAGCGACGGATCTTTGCTCAGTAGATACGCCGCAACAACAAACACCGAACGACCGCGCCCTAACGCACAATGCACAACCACAGCTCGCGAGCACGAGATTTGCGTATCAATCCAGTTAATCGCATGACGCAAGCGTTCCAACGTTGGGGCTTTGTGGTCGAGTACCGGAATCGAAAGGTAGTGAAACTGCTTGTCGGTCATCGCACTTTCAAGCCCAGCAAATTCTGCGGTGACATCGACAATACAAGAGATGTCATTGGATTCGAGAAAATCTAAGTCACTCTGAAATAGCCGACGGGAGAGGTATAAATTATCGCTGACTTTTTGGATTGGAGGCACAGTATCGCGCCGTCTTTCCCAGGCATTATACGCTCTAGCGCCCAGCAAAAAGGGGATGAATGCCCAGCGGATCCACCTGACAATCTTACCGTCTTGGTTTTTTCTAAAAATGGAGGGAATGTCGAAAACGTAGGCTACGCTGACTAATGCTAAAGAAAGAGATACCCACAAGAACAACAGGCTAACCATGATTTGGGGAATATAAATAGCGGCCAATAAACTGATCAGAGCGCCAAGAATATAATATTTGATGATAAACATTCGCTCTCCTTGCCTTCAGCGAGTGCGCTTTTTTAGTGAAAGTGAGAATAAGCTGGTTCTAGTTTAGGCTAACTAGCTTGGTAAACGCTTTGATTGGGCCCCTTCCCGTGCCGAAATGGCACGAAAAGGACCAATACTCCACCTAACTAGCCATTTCTTCGACGTAGCTATCCGCTAGTTTCATTTTCTGCTGATCGGTCATCACCTTACCGGCCAATTGGAAAAAACGATGCTCTTCTTCTTCGAGGTGGTGCAATACTTTGTGACGCAAAGTTTTCATGAGGTTGAGCCATCCTGGCGAGCTCATGTCGGTTGCATCAAGCTGTGCAATCACTTTATCAATCTCGTGGTGCTCTGCGATGCCATGACGAGTAAGATCGATGGTTTTATCACTCTCGATTAAAGGCGCGTAGAAAAAGCGCTCTTCTGCGGCGGCGTGCTGTTCGAGTTCATCCTTAAGATTGTGATAAAACTCTTCGCGTGCAGGGGAATCTCCAGACGTTTCCATCAGAGCATCGAGTAAAAGGCGTTGCTTTTCATGACTCTCTTTTAGTACATCAAATATGTTTTTCATCTTTGACTCCTCATCTGATTGTAAACACTTGGGATAAAAGGAAGGGCGGTGATTGACCGCCCTTCTCTTACATTGCTGTGAACAAAAAGCTGACCTGACTCGACTAACAATCTTGGTCTTCTGCGTTCAAGTTCTCTTTAATATTTTCACACTCATCTTCAATCGCGTTTTGAGTTTCTTCGGCGGCTTCATCTATCTTCTTGCCTGCCTGTTCCATTGGCCCTTCTTCACTACAAGCAGCCAGTGCGAACACCAAACCAAATACTGCGGCGATACGGTAAATTAATGACGTAAGTCGCATGAAATCTCCTATCTATTTACGTTTTTTCTTCCTAGCAGAACAATCACTATTGATACAATTAATGACAACAGGAATAGGTAAAATATCACTTGCGCGATAGAGGCCGCCGCCCCTGCAATACCAGTAAAACCTAGTAGTGCAGAAACCAGTGCCAAAGCCAGAAAAATAAACATCCAACGAACCATAGTGTTACCTCCTAATAAAATTGGGTTAGGTCACTCGGCTCGTTATTATTGAACCACTTCTAGCTTATCAATCACCTTATTTACATCATTGGTATTATTTGCAATTGAAAGTGCAAGATCATGCTCCGCATCTGAATTAACCTTACCTGCCAACGTTACCGTTTTACGTTCCGTCGTTACATCAATGTCCGTACCACTTACATTGGTATCCATCAGTAGGCGAGTTTTAACTATAGTCGTGATTTTAGAGTCGGTCAGTGTGGCTAATGCCTCTGAATCGGTTTCTTTCTTACCTTCATTCACCACTGACAATTCGTTATTTACTTCTTTCACACCATCAAGACCTGTTACAAGCTCTTCGGCCAGCGATTTTTCAAGGTCATTGTTTACCGAACCAGAAAGGGTAACTACCTGATTTTCAACATCGGTGTTGATATCAAAAGAGTTAAGGTTACTGTTTAGCAGCAGCGTCGTTTCAGCTTTACCATCTAGCCAAGCGTCCATGGATTCTTTTTCCCATTTATCACTCGCTAAGACTGCTGTAGATGAAGTAGCAAGAACTGACGTAAGTACAATTTTAGCTGCGATGTTATTCATGGTAATTCTCCTTTATTGACGTTGTATTTCCATAGGAGCAAACCATGTGCCAAGTTTGTAACTTATTATTTTTAAAGGAATAATAAAAACAAGAGATAAAAATAAGACGAATAAGAAAATATAAGTATGAATTATTTACACAGAAGAAATGTAATTTTTAATCGTTAATAATTTCGCAATCAATTACATAATACGCCAATAAAAGATGAGACATTATTTCTTCGACTTCACTTAATCGCAGAATTATTATTTAAAATGTGAGACACCCGAATAAAGAAGCAATATTTATCAGAATTATTACTGATATATACCAAGAGAGGATCAACAACATTAAAATAGCCTACAGACCCTTAAATCTCTGCTGACAATATTTTGTCTTGTGCACTTAGAATAATCCACGTACATTGTTTCTGTCATAGTAAAGAGGACATTTCTATGTCGTTGCCAAGCCTGTTTCTACGAATACAAGACCCGACACTTAAAGATGCTATTGCCTCTTGCCAGGAACTGAACAAATTTCGTCTGCATAATACCGATGCCGCAGATAGTTGGATTGAAGATTTCCTACAACTCAAACCGGAAGTTGCGATTGTTGAAGTCGCCCACTTTACTAGCGCAGATTACCAGCGCCTTTCTAATATCGAAGACATCTACGATATGGACTTGATCATCATTAGCTCTGGTGCTCCAAACGAAAATTTGGATAAGCTAATGAACTTAGGTGCAATTTTTCACTACAGAAAACCCGTAGATATTGCCATTTTGACGGACACCCTAAGCGAAGTCAGCCAGTACTATCAGCAAAAACAAGATCAAGGACGTAAAGTGTCCACTAGCGATCTCGACCAATTTGGCCTTTTGGTGGGTTCCTCATCGCCAATGCATCAGCTCTATCGCATGATCCGACGCGTCGCAAAAACAGAAGCCAACGTCCTCATTGTCGGTGAAAGCGGCTCGGGTAAAGAGTTAGTCGCACAGACCATTCATTTAGCTAGCGATCGCAAGCAACAACCCTTTATCGCGATTAACTGTGGTGCGATTAGCCCAGAGTTGGTCGATAGTGAACTGTTTGGCCATGAAAAAGGCGCCTTTACCGGAGCGAATAAAACTCACCAAGGTGTATTTAAACAGGCAGAAGGCGGCACGCTGTTTTTAGATGAAATCACCGAGATGCCTATCGAGCATCAAGTGAAGCTATTGCGTGTGTTGGAAACCGGAGAGTATCGCCCAGTAGGTAGTAATACGGTGCATATCGCCAACACTCGCATCATTGCCGCCACCAACCGTGATCCTAAAGTCGCCATTGAAGAGCAGTTCCTGCGTGAAGATCTGTTTTTCCGTTTATCGCACTTCCCATTAACGATACCGCCACTGCGAGATCGAGGCAGTGACATCGTCGGTCTGGCTAAGCACTTTATCGCGCACCGCAACGCAAATGAGGCTAAAACCAAAACCATTCTTGATTCTGCCATCCAAAAAATCGCCGTGCACGATTGGCCAGGTAATGTCCGTGAGCTCAAACACACGATCGAGCGCGCGTTTATTTTGGCTGATGACACCATCCGAGATGAACACCTGATCTTCGATACGCCACCATTGGAAACAGGCACCAGCATCGAAGACCTTGTTCCAGCGGGCGTTTCGCTAGAAGAGCTAGAAAAAGCCGCTATTCTCAATACCCTTGAAGAGAATCAAGGCAATAAAACGGAATCAGCGCAGGAGTTAGGCATTAGCGTTAAAACGCTCTACAACAAACTCGAAAAGTATCAAGACGAGTAACTCGCTGTGGAACTACAAAAAAGAGCACTGAATCGTATTCCGTGCTCTTTTTTTATCTTATCTTTTATGCGGATGTGTAGTGTTTGATTACACCCACTGACCCGCGACAAAGCCGCTCGACCAGCACCACTGAAAATTATAGCCCCCTAACCAGCCAGTCACATCCATCACTTCGCCAATGAAGTACAGCCCTTTGATGTTTTTGCATTCCATGGTTTTCGAAGATAAGTGATCGGTATCCACACCGCCTAGTGTCACTTCCGCGGTTCGGTAGCCTTCAGTGCCATTCGGGGCGATATCCCAATGCTCTAAACGATCCACAATCGCCGCAAGCTCCTTTTGATTGAACTGCTTTAGCGGTTTATCGACCAGCTCTTTACGTTCAATCAAGACTTCAACCAAGCGCTTTGGTAGCACTTTAGCGAGCGTATTTTTGAGCGACTGATTCGGATGCTTTTCACGGCTGCGTTCTAATAACTCGGCAACATCATCGTTTGGCACCAGATTAATCGACACCTTTTGCCCCGCTCGCCAGAATGATGAAATCTGTAAAACGGCTGGGCCAGATAAACCACGATGCGTGAACAACAGGGCTTCTTTGAACATGGTGCCATCTTCAGCTGTAATTTCCGCAGGTACCGCGATACCAGATAATTCAGCAAAGTCTTCTTTGTCTTCTTTATGCAACGTAAATGGCACCAGCCCTGCCGTAGTTGGGATAACTCGAAGACCAAATTGTTCCGCGACTTTATAGCCAAATGGTGTCGCCCCCAGTTTTGGCATCGACAAGCCACCTGTTGCGATAACTAAAGACTCACACTCGACAATTTCAGTGCCAGCATGCAAACGAAAGCCTTCATCGATTTTCTCAATTGAGTGAACATCGCATTGGTAACGCTGCTCGATATTCGGCATATCACATTCAGCCAGCAGCATCTTCACGATGTCTTTCGCCGTAAACGCATCGACACAAAACAGCTGACCGTGATCGCGCTCTTCAAATTCAATACCATGCTTACACACCATCGAGATAAAATCCCAGTTGGTGTATTGAGAAAGCGCCGACTTAACGAAATGCGGGTTTTGGCATAGGTAGTTGCTGGCTGAGACGTCGTAATTAGTGAAGTTACAACGGCCACCGCCTGAGATAAGGATTTTACGTCCTGGCTTTTTAGCATGATCGAGCACCAAAACACGGCGGCCTCGCTTGCCGGCTTCTGCAGCACACATCAAACCCGCTGCACCTGCGCCAATTACAACAACATCAAATTTCTTACTCATCGGTAGCTCTTAGACTGATTGGGATCGAATCGAAATAAAAAAGGATGTGCACATTGCACATCCTTGCTTTCTAGGCGCGACATTCTACCGACAAATCTCGAAGGGGAAAAGCGCTTAAACGGTAAGCGCTATGCATGCCCGTACAATCTTAGGAGATTAACTCGCTAGATTATTGATTCTTTAAAGAATGAAGGCCGCGAGTAGGGTAACACCGAGCAAAGCGGTCGATAAAACAAATAGCTCACGCACCCTTTCGCACTTACCAGTAAAAATCTCATCGTGGTGATGGTGATATTCTTTACTTTTGATGTAGTGGAACAAACGCACCTGTTTGGTGACATTTCCATGGGTGGTAAAAAAGCCATTGCCATCAACTTGCTGATATAATAACGGATGCGCTTCACGCATGATGTAAATTAGAGAACGAAGAGCGGTGAGATACCGGATCATGTTGACTCCAGTTACCACCATTAGCGCAAATAAGATTGTGTCTCCACTGATCATCTTTTCCTCCCTACATCTTCAACAATGCTCAAGAGAAAAAGACGATCAATGCTTCGTCTTTACCCGCTACTTATAGCGTCAAAAAACGCGTTTACGCAGCTGGAGCATCCATGATTGAAGATGAACCTTCTTTCGCCATTTGTGCTAGATCTTTGTCGATGAAGAACAATGCTTTACCATCTTCACCTACTAATTCGATCTTATCTAAAATCCCTTTAAACAACTTCTCTTCTTCGTGTTGTTCAGACACGTACCACTGTAGGAAGTTAAACGTTGAGTAGTCTTGGCTAGTAAATGCAACATGTGCCAATTTATTGATTTTTTCCGTGATCATTTGCTCATGTTCGAAGGTCTCGCGGAAAACATCACCTAAGCTAGCAAAATCATGCTTTGGTGCATCAATAGCGCCCAAAATTGGCATTGAGCCAGTTTCACTTACGTAGGTGAATAGGCGTTGCATGTGCTCCATTTCTTCTACGGCGTGAGCGCGTAAAAATTCAGCCGCACCTTCAAAACCTTTGTCTTCACACCAAGCACTCATTTGTAAGTATAGATTGGATGAGAAAAATTCTAGGTTAATTTGCTCATTCAATTGTTCGACCATAGTTTGAGACAGCATGTTAACTCCTATTAATGTGCATGCAATATACCCAAGTAACCTCGATATAAACGACGCCGCGAGATTGACTTGCTCTACATCAGAGGCAAGGTTTTACTTGAACTATAGTCAGTAACAGAGCGCTGAACTCCGCATCTCAAAGTCACTTGGGTATAACGCCACTATAACATGATTACTGAGACAAGACTTTGTACCTACGACACTGATATGAGATCACTTCAGCAAATTTTTTTGGGGGTTAGTGCTAATCTAAAACTATGACCTTACAAGGAGATAGCAATATGAGTTACAAACACATACTTGTGGCAGTCGACCTGTCAGACGACAGTAAAGTGTTGATTAAAAAAGCCGTATCACTGGCTAAACCTCTGGATGCGAAAGTCTCTTTTATTCACATCGACGTGAACTACGCAGAGCTCTACACCGGGCTTATCGACATCAATATGGCAGAAGCGCAACATCAAGCAATGGAAGCGTCGCGCACACAATTGGCGAATTTCGCAGAATATGCGCAATACCCAATAGCCCATACTTTGGTCGGTAGTGGCGATTTGAGTAATGAGCTGTGCGATACCATTCAAGATTACAGTATCGACTTGGTGGTTTGTGGTCATCACCAAGATTTCTGGAGCAAGATTCTGTCTTCGACTCGACAACTGATTAACTGCTCTCCAGTCGATATGCTGGTCGTACCGCTAAAAGACTGATTGGCGCGACGTTAAAACTTGGTTAGACTGCGGGCACATTTGTTGTTGATAAAGATTCTCATCCATGGCTTATCTATCCGCAGTTACCCTACTTTGGGCATTCTCATTTAGCCTGATCGGCGTTTACCTCGCTGGTCAGGTTGATTCTTGGTTCTCGGTGTTCATGCGCGTGGCACTGGCGAGTCTGGTTTTCATTCCCTTTTTAAAATTCCGTGGCGTTAGCAAATCCTTAATCGCGAAACTGATGACGGTCGGTGGCTTTCAGCTTGGTCTGATGTACTGCTTCTACTACCAATCTTTTTTGCTCCTTTCCGTGCCAGAAGTATTGCTGTTCACCGTATTCACACCCATTTACGTCACGCTGATCTATGACTTCTTGAAAGGTCGCTTTTCACCTTGGTATTTGGTTACCGCGGCGATTGCTGTATTTGGCGCAGCCTGGATTAAGTTTGCAGGCATTAATGAAGACTTCCTGCTGGGCTTTTTGGTCGTACAAGGAGCAAACCTCTGTTTTGCCATTGGTCAGGTAGGCTACAAATACATCATGGAAAGTGAGCCGGTTGATTTGCCCCAACACACCGTGTTTGGTTACTTCTACTTAGGTGCGCTTTGTGTAGCAACCGTGGCTTTCGCTCTGATGGGCAACCTCGACAAACTACCCACCACCGCAACGCAATGGGGCATTCTGACGTACCTTGGTTTAATTGCTTCCGGTTTTGGTTACTTCGCGTGGAACAAAGGCGCAACCATGGTAAACGCAGGAGCACTTGCAGTAATGAACAACGCATTGGTTCCGGCGGGTTTGATTGTGAATATTGTGATTTGGAACCGCGATGTTGATGTCATGCGACTCGCCATTGGCGGTGCGATCATCATGCTATCGCTATGGATTAACGAAACCTGGGTGAAAAAGCGCGTCGAAATGAGCTACGCCAAGAAGTAAAGCGACCGCTCCCAACACACATACCGACAATAAAAAACGCTCTCCAACTGGAGAGCGTTTTTTTGGATTAGATTAATGCACTTTGACTTGCGAGCTTGTGCTCATCAACGCATTAGGTGGCGTTGATAGCAACACCTCTAGCTTGGCATTGCGCGCTTCAAGCTTGCGCTGACGCTTAAGTAACTTTTGTTGTTTTTTCGCTACTTTTAACAACTTCTTCTGCTGCTTATAATGCTTTTTCAGTGCTTTTTTCGCTTTCTTAAGCGATTTTTTATCCGCTAAATCAAACCATACTGGTGCGTCGGCTCTTACTGGCTCCAGGGATTTTTCGGCTTGCTTTTTCTCTTTCACGCGCTCAACAACACGCTTCACAATCGCTGCTTTTTCGTTGCTTTGTTTTGTTGTCATAGGAATCGGTTGTACTGGCAGCGCTTCAGCCAATAAGCCACATGATTGTTGCTCGTTCAATGGCTTGTCTTGGCATTTTTGCGGCGGAATAGCGGCTGGCTTACACAGGGTATCTTTGGCCGCTGAAGAACGTGCGCAAGAGCGACAAACAAACTTTGGTGCGACAACTAAACGATGGATGTCACCAAGCTCCGCCGCGATCTGTTTACGACTCATTTTACATAAGCGTTTAGCCATTCTACTACTCCAGCTTCCCAATTATCGACCGCATCACAACAAGTGAAATAATAATAATTCTTAGTTAGATATACAGTCAGGGAGGAGAATTAGCAAGAGAAAACTATCAGTAACGATTCAGAAAGAGAGGCTTGATCACAGCACGATACACCGTACTGTGACAAGAAAAGTTGAGCGGTCAGGAAGTTATGCCATTGAGGCTTTAACATAGACATCAAAGCGATTTTTTTTGGTTTCAATCGCCATGGTCGGCTTTTGCTCCTTCAGCCAGTTTGCATAGTCTGGGCGCTTCACCACCACGCGTTTTGTGGCTAACGCCATGGCAGGATCTAGCAAACCATCGGCGTCCAAATCGGCGCCAACCAACGATTGGAAAACGCGCATCTCTTTTTTTACGAGCGCCGATTTCTTCTTGTTTTCTGGGTGCGGATACATAGGGTCGAGATACACCACATCTGGCTGAACAAAGTCTTCATCTTGTGCCAGCTGTTCCAATGCATCATGACTGGAGGCATGGATCAGCGACATACGCTCTGATACCCAAGTTCCAATTTCAGGGTCTTGTTTCGCACGCGCTAAGCCGTCATCCAGCAACGCTGCGACTACCGGGTGTCGCTCCACCATCTGTACCTTACAGCCGAGCGAAGCCAAAACGAACGCATCACGTCCCAGCCCCGCCGTGCCGTCTAGAACGGTTGGCGTTGCCCCTTTGTTCAAACCTGCGGCTTTTGCGATGGCTTGGCCCTTACCACCACCAAATTTTCGGCGATGTCCCACTGCGCCACCAATTAAATCGACAAAAATAGCGCCCAACTTTGGCTCATCCACTTTACGCAGCTCTAAACGCTCGGTGGTCAGCACCAAAGCAAAATCGCTCTCGTCAGTGTGAGAAAGCTGCCAGCGCGCAGCCAGTTCATCCAGATGAGGTTGTTGAGACGGGTCTTCACAGATCAATTGCAGTTGCAAAAGGAGGCTCCAATAAAAAATCGCGGTAACTGGCGCTGAGTGTATACCTAAGTTACCTCTCAATGCTAGGTTGAGCTTGATATGACAAGACTACTCAGCCGTCAGTCGCTCAACTAACTCAGAAAGCGGTTGAGGATGTCCAATACCGTAGCCTTGGCCATAATCCACACCAAGATCGATCAAATGCTGCATGACTTGTTCGTTTTCGACAAACTCCGCCACCGTCACTTTACCTAGCTGTTTTGCCAGATCATTGATCGAGCGAACCATCACACGGTCCATTTCATTTACGTTGATATCTCGCACGAAAAGACCATCAATTTTCACGATATCAACGGGAAGTTTCTTTAAGTAACCAAATGAAGACAAGCCCGAACCAAAGTCATCCAATGCAATCATGCAACCCAGCGCTTTGAGCTTGGTGAAGAGCTCAATGGCTTGCTCAAGATTACTCATCGCTGCTGTCTCGGTGATTTCTAGACAGATTTTTTCACACGGCATGGACGAACGTTCCAATCGCTCCAATAAGAAATCGATAAACTCTTGATTCCCCATAGATTGACCTGAAAGGTTTATCGAACAACGGCCGAGTTTTTCAACCACCTCTGGGCGTTGCTCAAACCATTCTAGCGTTTGAGTAATGACCTGTTTATCAATCCAATGCGCAATGTTGTAGCGCTCGGAAGCCGGAATAAACAGTGCAGGAGAAACATAATCACCATATCCATTGCGAATGCGCACTAAAATCTCAAAATACATCTGAGCATCGTGCTTTTGTAAGCTTTTGATCGGTTGAGCAAATAACTCTAAACGCTGATTCGACAATGCCTCATGCACCAGATTGACGCTCTGCATTTCCATCTGGCGACGTTGTAGCTCTTCGTTATCTAAGCTGAACAGATTGTAGCGGTTACGGCCTTGCTCCTTGGCGGCATGACACGCAGAGTCTGCTTGAGCATGCACCATTTGCGGCGTCTCTGCCGTATGGTCGATGATACGAATACCAATAGAACAACTGATGAACAAGCGTGTATCTTCCCAAATAAAGAGATGTTCACTCAACGTCGAGATGATCAGTTTAGCGATATTAATCGCGCCGTATTCGTCGCAATCTTTGAGTAGTACCGCAAACTCATCGCCTCCCATTCGAGCCAAGATGGAATTGTATGGCAGCACTTCCTCTAACATGCTGGCGCAAAATTGAATCGCCGCGTCACCCGCATCATGCCCAACCGTATCATTGAGGACTTTTAGCTGATCTAAGTCGAGGTACAGCATGGCGTGAACGCGACGATGGCTGTCCACCTCACGCAGTGCGGTCTTGAGCTCTAGTTCAAAGTGGTTTCTGTTATAAGTCCCTGTCAGTAAGTCATAGCGCGCTTGATATTCCAGTTTCTCGGAAAGCTGTTTAGTTTCTGTAATATCTTCACCCACAATCAACAGCTGATCAGATTCACTTAGTGGACGAATGTTCTCACGTACCCAAACACGATGACCATTTGCATGGCGATACTCGACTTCCCGTCGCCAGACCCCATGCACCTGTTGATTGGGTTGCAATAGCACTTGGCGAGGAAACAGTACCTTGTCATCAAAATAAAACTCCCTTAGGCGGTGTCCGAGCATGTCCATCGGTTTGTAGCCGAGGAGTAGCTGAGCAAATCGATTCACTTCTTGAATGCGGTTATTGCTGTCGAGCGTCACCATCATGACAGGCTGTTGCTCATAATAGTTACGCAGGGTTGATTCGCGTTGATAGAGCTTATCTTCCATCAACTTACGACTAGTGATATCGCGCGCTTCAAACAAGTATTGCTTTTGATTTCCTACTTGCTGAGAAAAAGGCTTGAGTGAAATTTCCAACACCAATGTACCGTGCTCTTTACTCCAAATTTCAGCCTCAAACGTCGACACTTGATGGTGAGGCGCGTGGAAATACGCCTCAAGCAACGCTTGCGCTTTCTCACTCCAATTGGGATGAAACCAAAGTGGTCGATCTAAACGCAGCCCTTGGTGATACAGCAAAGATTGCAGGTGATCGTTGCCCGATTTAAGTACACCGTTGGCATCCAAAATGCCCATATACTGCATGCTCTGATCAAAAATCGATTCTAAGATGGCTTGGCTTTCTCGCGCGGCACTCTCACTGCGACGCATCCGCTGTAAATAGTAACCCATCAACAAAATGACCACCGACATCACCACAAATAGGCTACCAAACAAGCGAATTTCTTTGGCAAAACGCTCAGAAAACTTCATCGGTTTATTAAAAAACACCGCAGAGACCTCTTGCTCAGCACCCAGCCCCCAGCGTACTACAGCTTGATAATCGAGCTTGATTTCAGAATCACTTTTCTTCACGGCTGGCAGAGCTTGGTCAGGGTTATCCAATACAAACTCAAGTATCTCAGCGCTCTCAATGCCATGCCGATAACCACTCTGGATCACGCCACCAACCGCACCGTGCCCTAAGCCAATGTCGTGCACCATAAACAGCGGCGCATTTGAGGCTCTGTTAACGCCAATCCAGTCACGTTCACTGCCAACCACACCCTGTTTATCTCGGTAATAAGTCCAAAACAGGACGACTTTATCTTTATTCAGCTTCGCCACTTGTTGCTTTAAGTCAATGATACTGTCGGGAATAACTTGCACAATTTTGTCGCGATATTGCGGATGTTCATGTACAAAATCGTCGATTTGATAGCGTAATACCTCTCCCGTTACGGAATGGTCACTGACAATAAGAATTTGGGTGTAATCAGGGTGTAGTCGCTCTATGAGGGCTAAATTTGCCTCCAAATCGACATCTTCTGTTACTCCTGTTGCGTTCAGAGATTGGTGCAAAGAAGGATGATAATTGTTGATGCCGTTAAATATAACCGGGGTGTCTTTGATGATTGGCGCCAAACGCTGCATCAGTTCAAGCGCGTTGTTATCACTCACTAAAATGGCATCGAATCGTTCTTTGCTTAATTTCGTACGATATAAGGATTCAAGCTGAGCGAAAAACTGCTCACTCTGGTTACGTTTCGAGTCTAAATAGAGCACACGCATATCCAGCGATCGATCACCCAATTGCTGCTCGATACCTCGCTGTATGGAATCCGTCCAGAAAAAACCTTGATGATAGGAGTGCACGACCAAAACTTTCGGATCTGAGGCCGCGGCAAACGCGCTCCAACATAGCGCGACAATAACCAGAAAACGCTGCACATTATCTCCATAGCTCGGAGTTAACCCGCAGTTACTCCTGCCAAACCTTGTGAATCCTATCCGCTATGAGTATAAAAGGGAGGTAAAACTCTATCCCTAACGGAAATAATAGTATGAATGCGAGCCTGCCGAAACTCGACGACCTTGACCGCGCAATATTAAAAACACTGATGGCTGACGCCAGAACGCCCTACGCAGAAATGGCAAAGCAGTTCGATGTCAGCCCTGCCACTATCCATGTGCGTATTGAGAAGATGAAATCGGCTGACATCATCGAAGGAACGGAGGTGATCGTAAATACCAAAAAGCTCGGCTACGATGTGTGCTGCTTCATTGGTATTAACCTAAACGCAGCTCGTGATTACCATTCCGCGCTAGAAAAACTCAACGCGCTCGACGAAGTCGTTGAAGCTTACTACACCACGGGCGCGTATAACATATTCGTCAAATTGATGTGCAAATCGATTGAAGAACTGCAATTTGTGCTGATTGATAAACTGCAAGCCATTGATGAGGTTCAGTCTACGGAGACATTAATATCGCTGCAGAACCCAATTAACCGCAGTGTGAATCCGTGAATTTTTTATAAAAAATGGACAAAAAAAGGCCAACCGAATGGTTGGCCTTAGTATTTTTGGAAAGACAGCGTGCGCTTACGCTGCAATACCAGAATGGCGCAATAGCGCATCAATTTGTGGTTCACGACCACGGAAGCGCTTAAACAGCTCCATTGGTTCTTCGCTACCACCCATTTCTAGGATGTTATTCAGGAAGCTTTGACCCGTTTCTTTGTTGAAGATACCTTCTTCTTCAAAGCGAGAATAAGCGTCTGACGACAGCACTTCAGCCCACAGATAGCTGTAGTAACCCGCGCTGTAACCACCAGCGAAGATGTGACCGAAGCTGTGCGAGAAGCGCGCCCACTCAACTGCTGGAACCACCGCAACTTTCTCTTTCACTTTCGCCAGAGTTTCCAGTACACGCGCACCCACTTCTGGGTCGTATTCGGTGTGCAGAGTAAAGTCGAACAAACCGAATTCTAGCTGACGCAAAATGCCCATCGCCGACTGGAAGTTCTTCGCCGCGAGCATCTTATCTAGCATCGCTTTTGGCAACGGCTCGCCTGTCTCATAGTGACCAGAAATGAACGCCAGTGCGTCCTCTTCCCAACACCAGTTTTCCAGGAACTGACTTGGCAATTCAACCGCATCCCAAGGTACGCCATTAATGCCTGATACCGCGCCAGTTTCGACTTGCGTCAGCATGTGGTGGATGCCGTGACCAAATTCATGGAAAAGTGTCACAACTTCATCGTGCGTAAACAGTGCTGGCTTGTCGCCCACTGGACGGTTGAAGTTACACGTTAGGTAAGCCACCGGCGTTTGCAGTTCGCCAGAGAGCGTAATACGACGACCACGACAGTCATCCATCCACGCACCACCACGTTTGTGCTCACGTGCATAGAGATCTAGGTAGAAACTGCCACGGAGTGTGCCTTCAGCATCAAAGATATCGAAATAGCGCACGGACTCATGCCAAGTGTCTACGCCTTCGCGCTCTTTTACTGTCATACCAAACACGCGGTTTAGCACTTCAAACAGACCGCTCACGACTTTTGACTCTGGGAAGTATGGGCGCAGTTCTTCATCCGAAATTTGGAACAGGTGCTGCTTTTGTTTCTCGCTGTAGTAAGCGATATCCCAAACGTTCAGCTCTTCAACACCAAACTCACTTTTTGCAAACTGACGTAACTCTTCGACTTCACGTTCACCTTGCGGTTTCGCTCGTGTCGCTAGGTCATTCAGGAAGCCCAGCACTTGATCCGGCGTTTCAGCCATCTTTGTTGCTAACGACTTTTCACTGTAAGTATTGAAACCCAACATGCGTGAAATTTCGTGACGCAGTCTCAGTTGCTCAGTAATGATTTCTGAGTTGTCCCACTTACCAGCATTTGGACCGCGATCAGAGGCGCGCGTCACATACGCTTCGTACACTTCTTTACGCAACTCTTGGTTGTCGCAGTACGTCATGACAGGTAGGTAAGATGGGATATCCAGCGTAATGAGGTAACCATCTAACTCTTTTGCTTCTGCCGCGGCTTTCGCTGCTGCCAGCGCCGATTCTGGCATGCCAGCAAGGTCTTTCTCATCCGTGATGTGCTTGGTCCAACCCATGGTGGCATCCAGTACATTGTTAGAGAATTTAGAGCTGAGCTCAGACATGCGCTTGCTGATTTCGCCGTAACGGTGCTGCTCATCGGATGGTAAACCAATACCCGATAGCTCAAAGTCTCGTAACGCATCGGTGATGGTTTTTTGTTGAGCGCGAGTCAGCGTTGCGAATGCATCACTGGCTTTAATTGCTTTGTAGGCTTCGTACAGGCCTTTGTGCTGACCAACCCAAGTGCCGTACTCTGACAAAATTGGCAAACAACTTTCGTACGCTTCACGCAGATCTTCGCTGTTCACCACGGAGTTCATGTGACCCACTGGCGACCAAATGCGGCTTAAGCGGTCATCCGCTTCTTCAATTGGCGCAATCACACTGTCCCAAGTTGGGTGAGCATTATCTTTTAGAACTTCATCGATTTTCGCTCGGCATTCAGCAATCGCTTGTTCAACGGCAGGCTTGATGTGTTCTGGTTTAATTTGAGAAAACGGAGGTAAGTCCGTAAACGTCAGAAGAGGATTAGACATGAATAATTCCTTTTGTGTTTTGACTCTGTGATTGCCTGTCTATTTTGTGTAGATAGGCCAACTCAATGTACAGACGAGCCAGCAACATGGATAGGGGGAGCTCCGTTCCCTTTCTCTATGCTGCGATGACCATATAGTCAACGAGCGCTACTCTGTCCTTGAGTCTTGTTATACCTAAATGAGATTTCACACTCTTTGAGCACGAGAAACTCACCTAGTTCAATTCGATTACCAATAGTAAGTGTGGGTGACTTAAAGAAATTTCAATAGTGAGCCCCTATTAGAGGAACGGATTTGATTGGAAGTTCTACATCTTTAAGTTACTTGAGTATAATACCGCCATAGAGTGAAAATCACAGACCACACTCAACCAAAGAGTGTTTCGAGAGTTTAATTTGTTAAGTTACCGCCACAGCTTCCACGCCGGAAACCATGCCGACGTGGTCAAACACATCGTTCAAAGCCTCATTCTTGATGCGCTGAAACAAAAAGATAAACCATTCGTTTATCACGATACCCACTCGGGTGTGGGCCGTTACGATCTGACTCACGAATGGTCTGAAAAAACGGGCGAATACAAACAAGGCATCGCGCGTATTTGGGACAACCCAAACATTACTGAAGACATCAAAAGCTACATCGATGCCATCAAAGTGCTCAACAACGGCGAGAAGCTGCGTTACTACCCAGGCTCACCACGTGTAGCGCGCGCGCAAATCCGCCCACAAGATCGCATGGTGCTGACGGAGCTGCACCCAGCCGATCACCCGTTGTTAGAGCAAGAATTCCATCGCGATCGCCAAGTGAGTATCTTCAAAGAGGACGGGTTCCAGCGTCTAAAAGCAAGCTTACCGCCACAAGAGCGTCGTGGTTTGGTGCTGATTGACCCACCATACGAACTCGCGAAAGAGTACCGCGATGTGGTGCGCGCGATTCATCAGAGCCATAAGCGTTGGGCAACCGGTATCTACGCGATTTGGTACCCAGTGGTAAACCGTCACGACATCGAAGATATGATCGAAGGCCTGGAAGCACTGGGCATTCGTAAAATTCTGCAAATCGAGTTAGGTGTCGCACCCGACACCAACGAGCGCGGCATGACGGCATCCGGCATGATTGTGATTAACCCGCCGTGGAAACTGGAAAGCCAGATGAAAGAGATTCTGCCATTCCTGCAAGACGCGATCGCACCAGCCACCGGCCACTGGAAAGTGGACTGGATTGTGCCAGAGTAAGCTCATCTGCACCGAAACCTCTCAGCGCAACGACATTTTCGTTGCGCTTTTTTATACTCTCAACTTTGCCCTCTCATCGCGCTTATTCTTCTTTTTGTACCTCTCATCGCTATTTGTCATAAGCAATGTCACTTTTTCCCATTTAGGAATTCGTTACATTCGATTTATGATAGTGGGATAACGGTGGCATTGAGTTCAGGCAAGGTCATCCCAATCTATCTATGTACCAGATAAAATTTATAAGCTCTTGGAGAAAGTAATGGCGACTCATTTTGACTATATCTGTATCGGTGGCGGCAGTGGCGGCATCGCATCTGCAAACCGTGCGGCGATGTACGGCGCGAAAGTTGCGCTAATCGAAGCTCAAGATCTCGGTGGTACCTGTGTCAACGTAGGTTGTGTACCGAAGAAAGTGATGTGGCACGGCGCACAAATCGCAGAAGCAATGAACCTGTACGCAGAAGATTACGGTTTTGATGTCGACGTGAAAGGTTTCGACTGGAGCAAACTGGTTGAGAGCCGTCAGGCGTACATTGGTCGTATTCACCAATCTTACGATCGCGTTCTTGGCAACAACAAAGTAAACGTAATTAAAGGCTTTGCTAAGTTTGTTGACGAGAAAACCGTAGAAGTAAACGGTGAACATTATACTGCGGATCACATTCTGATCGCGGTTGGTGGTCGTCCTACTATTCCAAACATTCCAGGCGCTGAATACGGCATCGATTCAAACGGCTTCTTCGACCTAGCAGAGCAACCAAAACGCGTTGCGGTTGTGGGCGCAGGCTACATCGCAGTTGAAATTGCTGGCGTGCTGCACGCACTAGGTACAGAAACACACCTGTTCGTACGTAAAGAGTCACCACTGCGTAGCTTCGATCCAATGATCATCGATACGTTGGTTGAAGTGATGGACGCAGAAGGTCCAACACTGCACACTCACTCTGTACCAAAAGAAGTGGTAAAAGAAGCCGATGGCAGCCTAACTCTGCACCTAGAAAACGGTGAGAGCCAAAACGTTGACCAACTGATTTGGGCAATCGGTCGTCACCCAGCAACAGACGCAATCAACCTAGCATCAACTGGCGTGGCAACGAACGAAAAAGGCTACATTAAGGTAGACGAATACCAAGAAACCAACGTGAAAGGCATCTACTGTGTGGGTGACATCATGGAAGGCGGCATCGAGCTAACGCCAGTAGCCGTGAAAGCGGGTCGTCAACTTTCTGAGCGTTTGTTCAACAATAAACCAAACGCGAAGATGGACTACGATTTGGTACCAACTGTGGTATTTAGCCACCCACCAATCGGCACTATCGGTCTTACAACGCAAGAAGCGGAAGAGAAGTACGGCAAAGACAACATCAAAGTCTACACATCTGGCTTTACTGCGATGTACACCGCCGTTACTAAGCACCGTCAACCATGTAAGATGAAGCTTGTATGTGCGGGCGAAGAAGAAACGGTTGTTGGTCTACACGGCATCGGTTTCACGGTAGATGAAATGATCCAAGGCTTCGGCGTAGCAATGAAGATGGGCGCAACCAAAGCAGACTTCGACTCTGTTGTGGCTATCCACCCAACGGGCTCTGAAGAGTTCGTAACGATGCGTTAATTACGCGCTAATCGCATTGCTGATTTCAGCGAATCATTCGAAAAGGTCACCTTAGGGTGACCTTTTTTTGTTAGCCCATGCTTAACTCGCATTCTCCAATAACGTGCGAATAAACTCGGCTTTGATAGCACTCTCCTGCTTACCATCATGAATCAGACACAAGTCTGCACGCAGTGACTCTTTCAGCTTGATAAAACGAATCCCATGCCAATGATGCTGAGAAAACGTCGACGGCACCAACGTCACGGTATTGCTGTTTGCTACATATGCCATCAAGGTGCTTGGCTCCACCACTTGTTTGCCAATATGGGGTGAAAAGCCTTCTTGCAGACAGGCATTGATGATGAAGTTTGCCGAGGCAGAATTCGCCAAACTCATAAACGCAAACTCACACGCCTTTAAATCTTGGAGCCGCAGCAAAGATTTGCTGGCTAACTCATGTTGCTCCGACACCGCCACCACAAACACATCTTTGCCCAAAGACACCGACTGATACGGATAAATGTTGAGTGCATCGGCAAAACGTACAATGCCCACGTCGATTTTCTTCTCACTCAGATGCTTCTTTTGCGTCTCTGGGTTAAGGTCAAAAATGTCGGCGTGATAAGTGCTATGCTCAGCATGGAAGCGCTGTAACAAACGATCAAATCCGCCCCAAAATGCACTACTTACCACACCAACTCGCAAGATATTTCTCTGGTTCAAACCCACTTGCTGCACTTGATTGAGTGAGACATCCAAGGTCTGAAAAATCAGTTGGCATTTGGACTCCAACAATCGCCCGGCCTCCGTCAGCATGACGTTTCTTGAATCACGCTCAAACAGTTTGACGTTAAGCACTTCTTCCAACTCTTTGATGCGATTGCTCAACGGCGAATTGGTGATATTGAGATTCTCGGCGGCCTTAGTGAAATGCTTGGTTTGTGCGACCTCGTAAAAATAACGCAGCATCTTCAGCGTCACGCGCTCAAATGGTTCTGACTTCATAATTGAGTCCTAGCGAATTTCATCATCCTCTTTTTAAGGATGATAGTAGCGAATAAAGCAAAGATAACCAGCACAGAAAGTCACACAATGGAATCAACACACAACCAGAAGGTGACTAACATGAATCACGATCCAGTAATCGGCGCACTACAAACCATTCGCGAACGCAAACCAAACTTCCAACCTAAAGCGGCGTTTATTTTAGGCTCTGGCTTAGGCGTATTGGCAGACGAGCTACAAGACAAAGTGGTCATTCCATACGAAGAGCTCGAAGGCTTTCCGGTTAGCACCGTGCAAGGCCACTCTGGTGAGTTGGTACTTGGTACCATGGGCGGCGTAGACGTAGTGTGCATGAAAGGTCGCGGCCACTACTACGAACACGGCTCAATGAAGGTCATGACCACGCCCGTGCGCACCTTTAAAAAGCTGGGCTGTGAGTTTTTACTCGTCACCAACGCGGCAGGCTCACTTCGCCCTGAACGCATCGATGTCGGTTCTCTGGTGGTATTTCATGACCACATCAATACCATGCCTGAATCACCAATGATCGGTCCGAATGATGAAGAGTACGGCCCGAGGTTCTTCAGCCTCGCCAATGCGTACGACAAAGACCTACGCGCAGAAGCGTTTGAAGTCGGCAAAGCCAATGGCATTCACCTGAATGAAGGCGTGTTTGTCTCTTACACCGGCCCCAACTTTGAGACCGCAGCCGAAATCCGCATGATGCAAATCATCGGTGGTGATGTAGTGGGCATGTCGGTCGTGCCAGAGGTGATTTCTGCGGCGCATTGCGGCTTACCCGTATTGGCAGTGTGTGCGATCACCAACATGGCAGAAGGCTTGGGAGATGTAGAATTGTCTCACGCCCAAACATTGAAGTGCGCGAAGCTAGCCGAAGCAGATTTCATTCGCTTTATTAAGCGCTTTATGAAGCATCACTTCTAAAGCTGCTTTATTCCAAAAAGCAAAAGGGTCATCAAGTAACTTGATGACCCTTTTTCGTATCACGTTTCCCAACGTTCGTGGGCATTTCAGAGCCGTTTGTGCGTTTTACTTAACTGCGCGAACCAATTCAGCAATGCCTTCCCAATCGCCGTTGTCCATCATTGCGGTTGGCACCATCCACGTACCGCCACAAGCCACAACCGATTTCAACGCTAGGTAATCTTCCACGTTAGATGGGCTTACGCCACCTGTTGGCATGAATTCCACTGGGTAAACCGCCGTGAGTGCTTTCAGCATGCTTACGCCGCCTGATGGCTCAGCAGGGAAGAACTTCAACGTACGCAGACCCATCTCCATCGCTTGCTCAACCAAGCTTGGGTTGTTTACACCCGGTACGATAGTCACGCCACGTTGCTGACAGTATTTCACTGTGGTTGGGTTGAAGCCTGGGCTAACGATAAAGTCCACGCCCGCTTCGATTGCGATATCCACTTGTTCTGTGGTCAGAACGGTGCCCGCGCCAATCAACAGTTCTGGGTACGCTTCACGCATGATGCGAATCGACTCCGCCGCCGCTTCGGTGCGGAATGTTACTTCAGCACATGGTAAACCGTTTTCTACCAACACTTTTGCCAGTGGCAGAGCGTGTGCTACGTCGTTGATTGCGATAACTGGGACGATTTTGATTTCTCTTAATCGTTGTTCAAGTGTTGTCATGGGGAACCTCTAAAGAATAAAGCTTAATGTTGCGACGATAATAAACGCGATACCGCCAAGTAACGTTTCCATTACCGTCCAAGTTTTTAATGTGGTTTTCTCATCCATCTCAAGCAGACGAGAGACCAACCAGAAACCAGAGTCATTGAAGTGAGACAGTACCGTTGCACCACCCGCAATCGCGATTACGATAAAGCAAAGGTCTAGTTCACTCAAACCTGTTGATGCTGCCACAACTGGCGCGATAAGAGCCGCCGTCGTGGTTAGCGCTACGGTTGCCGAGCCTTGAGCAACACGCAGACAGGTTGAAATCACAAACGCCGCCACAATCACAGGCATACCTGTGTCTGTAAGAACGTCAGCCAGTGCATCACCAATGCCGCTTGAGCGCAGTACGCCGCCAAACATGCCACCTGCACCCGTTACAAGGATAACGCCACAGATTGGAGCCAATGACTCACCACACAATTTTTCTAGTTTTGCCATGCCGTAGTCTTTGGCAAACACAGCCAGACAGACAATCAACGTAATCAGCAACGCGACTGGGGTTTTACCTAGCATACGTAGGAACTCAACCAGTGCCGTTTTGCCATCAATCAAACCTGCAACCGCCAGTGTGTTCAATACCGTATCCAAACAGATTAGCAGGACTGGCAGCACAAGGATGGTCATAACCGTGCCAAATTTTGGTGCGTTGCGCTCATCCACCATCGCTTCACCATTAAAGAAGGCTTTAGATAGTGGGATATCGAATTTTTTGCCCGCGTACAAACCAAATAGGTAAGCGCCAAGGTACCAAGTTGGAATAGCAACCAGAATACCCACCACCAATAGCAGACCGATGTTTGCGCCAAGGAATTCTGCCGCTGCAACCGGACCTGGGTGTGGTGGAACAAACGCGTGCATAACCGCAAAAGCACCAGCTGCAGGCAACGCGTATTTAATTGGTGAGCCACCAAAACGAGCCGCCACACTTAGGATGATTGGCATCATCACTACAAGGCCAGCATCGAAGAAGATTGGGAAGCCAAACAGTAATGAAGCGACGCCCAAAGCAAATGGTGCGCGCTCTTTACCAAAGCGACCAATCAAAGTGTCTGCCAGCACTTTCGCACCGCCAGTCACTTCAAGAATTTTACCGATCATCGCACCAAGACCAACCAGCAATGCCACGGAAGCCAGTGTGCCGCCGAAGCCGCCCATCATGGTCGATACGACTTTCTCAGAAGGAACGCCAGTGGCGATTGCTGTGCCTAAACTCACCATAGTAAGGGAAGCAAAAGCATGGACTTTCAGTTTAATGATCAGAACGAGTAACGCTGCAATGGCAAGGCCTGCAATCGTCAGTAGGAACGTAGGATCTGGGGCTTGGGTTAATTGCTCCATAGGTTCACCTTTAAGAATTATTGTTTGTGTTATGGTTCACATTTATTTCAGTTACCGGTAACATGTTACCGATAACATGAATAAGATAAACCCATATTTTAAAGTGAATTCAAAAATTGAGATCACGCGCAAATTTGGTTATGAGGATAAGTTATGGCTGGTAGTAGTGTCATCGTTATGGGCGTTTGTGCTAGTGGTAAAAGCACAATTGGTGAGCATCTAGCGAAAAAGCTAGGGCGTAAATTCATTGATGGTGATGATCTTCATCCACGAGCGAACATTCAGAAAATGGCATCGGGCCAGCCTCTGAACGATGATGATCGCAAGCCATGGCTAGAACGCATTCGTGATGCGGCGTACAGCCTAGAAAGCAAAAACGAACACGGCATCATTGTTTGTTCAGCACTGAAAAAGATTTACCGCGATCAGATCCGCGAAGGTAACGACAACGTGACCTTCCTGTTCCTTGATGGCGATATGGAGTTGATCCTTAACCGCATGCGTATGCGCAAAGGCCACTTCATGAAAGAAAACATGGTGAAAAGCCAATTCGAGACGCTAGAGCGCCCAGACAACGAGCCTCAAACTCTGATCGTCAGTATCGACGGAGACATCAGCGACGTGGTGGAACGCTCTGCCGCTGAGCTAATCAAAATGCAAGCGATCGAGGTGGCATAATGACTCACTCTGTTGTTCTTGAGGTCACACAACGTTTGACCGAGCGCAGCCGTGAAGCGCGCGCTGCGTTTCTTGCTCGCACCGAAGTGCAAGCCGAAGCTGGCAAAGGCCGTGTTGGTTTATCTTGTGGTAACTTAGCCCATGCAGTCGCCGCTTCTTGCTCTTCTGAAAAGAAAAATATTCTCGATTTTACTCATGCCAATGTCGCGCTGATCAGCGCCTACAACGACATGTTGAGCGCCCACCAGCCGTACCAAGACTACCCAGCGCAAATCAAACAAGTGCTGGCGGACTACGGCCATACAGCGCAAGTCGCAGGTTGTGTGCCAGCGATGTGCGATGGAGTGACTCAAGGTCAAGCCGGCATGGATATGTCGCTGTTTTCGCGTGACTTAATTGCGCAATCAACGGCGTTGTCTTTGAGCCACAATGTCTTTGATGCCACATTACTGCTTGGCATCTGTGACAAAATCGCCCCGGGGCAACTGATGGGCGCACTGTCTTACGCGCACCTACCGACTGCGTTTGTACCAGCGGGTCTGATGGCAACAGGCATCAGCAACGAAGAGAAAGTCGACGTGCGCCAAAAATACGCAGCGGGTGAAGTCGGCAAAGACGCTCTGCTGGATATGGAGTGTCGCGCTTACCACTCTGCGGGTACGTGCACGTTTTACGGCACCGCCAACACCAACCAGTTGGTGTTCGAAGCCATGGGCTTGATGCTGCCAGGTTCGGCATTCATTCATCCCCATACCCAACTGCGTAAAGCGTTAACCGATCACGCTGCTCTGAAAATCGCCTCAATGACGGCGGGTTCTGCACACTTCCGTCCGCTGGCCGAGGTGGTCACAGAAAAGAGCTTGGTCAACGGCATCATCGCTCTACTTGCATCTGGCGGCAGCACCAATCACACCATTCATATGATCGCCGTGGCGCGTGCTGCTGGCATCTTGCTCACATGGCAAGACATCAGCGATCTGTCGGATGTGGTTCCTTTGTTAGCTCGCGTTTACCCGAACGGCCCAGCCGATATGAACGCGTTCCAAGACGCGGGTGGCGTGCCTGCATTATTGCACCGCTTGAACGAATCCGAGCTTTTGCATCGCGATGTGAAACCCGTGTTTGGTGAATTTGAAGACCAAATGACGCTGCCGAGCCTTGTCGATGGCCAACTGACTTGGACGCCGTGCCAAGGCAGCCAAGACGGTGACGTGATCGCCAAACCAGACGCCACTTTCCAAAACACCGGCGGCACTCGCGTACTGACTGGCAACTTGGGTAAAGCCGTGGTGAAAGTGTCTGCGGTGAAAGAAGAGCAACGCGTGATTGTTGCACCTGCGATCGTATTCCAATGCCAACATGAAGTGGAAGCTGCGTACAAACGTGGTGAGCTGAACAAAGATTGTATCGTTGTGGTCACACACAACGGCCCAGCGGCAAACGGCATGCCTGAACTGCACAAACTGATGCCAATTTTAGGTAACGTGCAAAAAGCGGGCTTTAAAGTGGCGCTGGTTACTGACGGTCGTTTATCTGGCGCTTCAGGTAAAATTCCGTCTGCGATTCATGTTTCTCCAGAAGCCATTCGTGGTGGCGCGATTGGTTTGGTGCGCAACGGCGATTTGATTCGTCTGGATTGCCAAACGGGCGAACTGAACAACTTAAGCGATACCACTGGTCGCGAGTTGATTCATTTCGACACCGAATCTACCCAACAAACATGGGGACGAGGCTTGTTTAGCGTGATCCGCCAAAACGTCTCTAGTGCAGAAGAAGGCGCAAGCTTTATTGTTTAAGGCGAGAAGAAAGACCTCGTCGTTCCGACGAGCCCAAGCAAGATCAGGAATTTAATATCAACGTGCTGTGAAGCCAGAGAAACCCCTCTGCCACAGCACTTTTTTGTTAGTAGATTCTGAATCACGCTCGTCCCTCGCTGTTCAGAATGACGAGTAATGACGAGTTTTGGGATTGGTCATTTTTCTTTTTAAATAAACGAATGAATCCGTCATTCCGACGAGCCTAGGCGAGATCAGGAATCTACTATCAACGTGCTGTGAAGCCAGAGAAAACACCTCTGCCACAGCACTTTTTGTTGGTAGGTTCTGAACCTTGCTCGTCCCTCGCTGTTCAGAATGACAAACTTTGGGGGTTGGTCACGGTTCTTTCTAAAAAATGAATCCGTCATTCCGACGAGCCTAGGCAAGATCAGGAATCTACTATCAAGGTGCTGTAAAGCTAGAGAAAACAACTCTGTCACAGCACTTTTTGTTGGTAGGTTCTGAATCACGCTCGTCCCTCGATGTTCCGAATGAAGATATCTGGGGCTCAGAGGATTGCATTAAGCGGTTTTCATCACCACGACTGCAGCAATCACCACAAAGATACCAAACCAGCCGATTGGCTTGAGTTTTTGCTTAAACAGTAAGGCACCACCCACTGCGGTACCTAAGATACCGATCGCGCCCCAAGAGGCGTAAGCAATGGCTAAGTCGATCTCTTTCACCGCTTGCGCCAACAGCGTGAACGCAGCCAGTACCAACACAATCGCGGTAATGCCCCAGCCTTTGTATTTAAAGCCGTGAGAACGTGTGAGCGCCATGTTCGCCACGATATCGACCAAGGCAGCCATCACGACAAATCCAAATGACATCGTAAAAAATTGACTCATGATTCACACCTTACACTTGTAGAAAATGAACGTTCTTTTGCCAGTTTATCGGCGTTTTTCTTGGTGTTAGATTGACCGTGTGACTCACCTAAAGTCACACAAACGATGCCGATGACAGCTAACATCAAACCAAGCAGCTCTTGGGTATTTAAGTCAGAATCAAACAACACGATCGAAACAACCGTGATCAATGAGATACCCAATCCTTCCCAAACAGCGTATGCCACGCCGATAGAAATCTTTTTCGCAGCAATCGAGAGGAAGTAGTACGACACCGCAATCAATACGTACATCACGATGTAGCCCAACCATCCATGACCTTGTCCGATAAAAGACATGGTGCTGGTGCCTGCTACTTCGGCAACGATGGCGAGCAATAAAAATAGACGTGCAACTAGCATGATGAATCCTCCATCAGAAATTAAAAAACTGCATAACGGAGAATGGTGAATGTCACGCATCTGTATCGACATTCAAAAAGTTAAAAAGATAAAAATGAGCCACTTCTCCTGACTATTTGAGATAAGGTTAGCGCTGAGCAGGAAAAAGAGACAGGTAATTGAGATATTCATTTTTGAATATCTATAGGATCGAGTTGTCTATGTAATCACACATTTTCTTCATGGTTAAATTGTGCAGAGAATCTCGTTGACGAGAGACAATAATCAGTCGTCACTGTGCGAAAATTAATGGCGTCTTCAGAGTTTGGCGTACCACTTTATGTAAGTGTCGGTGCAAAGGATGGTTGCGATTGGTTTGTAAGAAACCGCCAGAGACGACAAACTGGCTAAACTCACGGTTGACCAAAGGCATCGCGTAAGAGTCCAGCTCCGGCATCAATACTGCTGAGCTTTGACTGGCATACATAATCGCGTCGGTTTCTTGCAGCATTTGGCAAGCCACGCGCAAATTATAGGATTTCAATAACACCACAGGCTCATAGCCCATGCGGCGATACTCAGACTCCACGGTACAAAGTGGTTTATACGAAGCGGGCGCAGGCAGAGACACCAGAGGCAGTTTGGACACCGTGTCCCAATCATTACTGACTTTCGATAACGTCGGGTGGTTTTTACGTGCCAAAATCACCCGTTTTTCAACAAACAACGGACGCATATAAATGTCTTTCGACAGCTCGGTCTCTTGGTCAAGAATGCAGTAATCGTGCTCGCCCTCTAGCATTTCATCGTGCGAGTAACTGTTCCAACTGGAAAAGGCAAAGTGCGCTTTGGGAAAGGCTCGATGACAGCCAGTTAGCAATCGCTGCCCTTGCTCATCCATCAAATAAGGGTCGGTCACAATCGCGATCTGCCCTTGGTATTGCAGTGGGTCGAACACTTCAAACTCTTGCACCACTTTTTCCAGTGGTGCAATCATGTTGTCGAACTCGGCGGCGAGACGTATCGCCATCGGTGACGGCTCAACCCCATGCGCTTTACGCACAAACAGCGGGTCATCAAACACTTGTTTGAGCTTCATCACGCCGCGACTGGCGCTCGGTTGAGAAATGCCCAGCTGCATTGCGGCCAGCTTGATGCTGCGGTTTTCCACCACTGCCTTTAATAAACGCATTAAGTTGAGATCCAATGCATCCAGCTGATGTGCCATACCCTAACCTGCCAATACCATTGATGAGCGAATACAGAGAGCGGTTAACTGCGAGTTAAACACTCTCTCCTGAGGTAATTTGATACCCCATATCAACCACTTTTTCTTCTTGCGCTTCACCTTTCAGACGCGCGATCAAAAGTTCTGCGCTCTTTTCACCGATTTTGAAACGCGGTGTATCGACGCTAGTCAGTTTCGGGCTGATGGTTTGACCAATATCCAGCGCGTTATAGCCCACAACCGCCAGCTGCTGCGGAACTTGAATGCCACGTTGTTGCGCGCTCAGCATGGTCCCTATCGCGATGTCGTCGTTGGTACAGAATACGCCATCAAGCGTTGGGTGAGTTTCTAGCGCGCGTTCAAGCAAATCATGCGCTAAAGAAAAGCTAGAGTGATCACCCGTTAATACGTGCTTAGGCTCTAGCCCTGCTTCCGTCATCGCGCGATCATAACCTTGCATACGCAGCTTGGTTCGCGTATCCAAACGCGCCCCAAAATAAACGATTGTACGCTTACCTGAATCTAGCATCTGCTTAACCGCCGTGTACGAGGCATCTTCATGATCTAGCCCAACCGCCATATCAATCGGCTTTGGTGGTAGTTCCATGGTTTCCACTACAGGGATCCCTGCATTTTTTATCATTTGCAATGTACGCGGCGTGTGATGGCTTTCAGTGAGAATAAGTCCATCGACCTGATAAGAGAGTAATGACGCGATCTTGCGTTCTTCTTCAAGCTCATCGTAGCTAAAATGCGCTAAAAGCGTCTCATAGCCATTGGCTTTGGTCACCATCTCGATGCCCTGAACAAAGGAAGCAAAAATTTGGTTGGACAATGAGGGCAGTAAAATACCAATGGCTTTACTGGACGACTTTGACAACATAGCGGGGGCGCGGTTTTCGATGTATCCCATCTCTTCAATCGCAGTCGCAATCTTGGCCCGAGTCTTTTCTGCCACCGATTCAGGGTTACGCATATAACGTGAAACCGTCATCTTCGTGACGCCAACTTGGTCTGCGACATCCTGCAATGTCGTGCGAGTTTTCTTATTCTGTTGAGCCATAAATATGTGATTTATCAGTAATGTTACAAGTAACATTATGACGAATAGACTCTCTGTCGACAAGCTCAGTAAAAATAATTCGCAAAATCATGACGTTATTATTCTATTAGCCACCAAATTGCGTTTCATACATTGTGAGTCAAAGCCGAATAAATAAATGACATTTATATCAAAGTTCTTATAAAATGCCGTACCTAAAAGAATAAGACATTAGGCACAGTGCAGTTAGGCTCTAGCGAAACCCAGATTTACTATCACTTGCTTGATCTGGACGACTCCCAAAAGCAGCAATACCTCCAAGCATTGCAACAAAGTCAACCTGAGCTGTATCAACAACTCGTTCCTCTTTTAGCCCACGAGACACCTGAAGAACAACTAACGCAGTTACTTTACTTTGGTGCTCACCAGGCTACGAACCGAGACGTCGATCTAAGCGGAGAAGTCATCAGTAAGTATCGCCTAACTCATGAGTTGGGTCGCGGTGGCATGGGTGTCGTTTACGCCGCCCTACGTGCAGATGAAACGTTCGAACAAGATCTAGCTATCAAGTTTATTCAAAGCAATTTGAGTAATGTGCTGGGACAACGTGCACTCTTCGATGAGGCACAACTGCTCGCGCGTCTAAACCATCCGTACATAGCGAAAGTGTTTGATGGCGGTCTTCATCAAGATTCAGTTTACATCGTGATGGAGCGGGTATTTGGTCAAACCTTAGATGAATACCTGTCAGAAAATAAGCTGGAAAAGACGGAAAAACTGCTGCTGTTTAAGCAGATTTGTCAGGCGATGGAGCACGCCCACCAGCATCATGTTTTGCATGCCGATCTAAAACCAGAAAATATACTGATCGATCGTAGCAAACGACCCAAACTGCTCGACTTCAACTTGACTCAAAAAGCGCACTCCACCCGAGAGGGCTCACCCTCGGCACTGATTGCGTTTAGCCAAAATTTTGCCAGCCCTGAGCAGCAGGCTGGACAAGTACTGACAGAGCAAAGCGATGTTTATTCATTGGGCAAAATCCTCGCTTTGATGTTTCCGTCACCAGCGGTTTGGTCTGATGTGTATTGGGTGATAAGACGGGCGACGCGTCCAGCCACCCAAGTGCGATACCCAGATGTGCGAGCGCTACGCATTGATATCGAGCGAATTATCGAACGTCGCCCTATCGAGCAGAAAAAACACTGGCCTTTGTATAGCGCCTTTCGCTTGGTGCAACGGCGCCCTCTTGCTTCTGCATTGTCAGGCATCATCGTGCTATCAGGTGTGCTATTTGGCAGCGCCATGATGCAAAAGAATATCCAACTGCAACAAGAAAAGAAGATTGCAGAAGATATGATGTACGAAATGACTCGCCTTATCTTCCACGCGAAGGGGCAGAATGTCGAACACCTCTCGGTGAGCTCCATGATGGAGTTAACACGAAGGCGGATACTCTCTAATCCAGATATCCCCAAACATATAAAACAAAAAATGTTGTTGGCGATGATGACACCGGTGCCAAAGAAGCACCTAACTACTCCAATGAGTTGTCAGCCAAATTGTGCGTCTGAGGACAGCACCAACCAATAAGGCTTAAAACAAGATGTATACACGTTCAGTGATATTTTGGCTGTCTGCATTGACGGCTACCTCCACGTTAGCAGCAGACACTTCTGCTGCCACTTCACACCCGCCCACTTCAACCTTGAAGCAAGGCTACTTTATCGATGCGCCAGTGACTGGCTTGTATTACAAAACCAGTTCCAATATCACTGGCGTCACTCAGCAAGGGGCATTTCACTACCAACCTGGTGATGTGATTAGTTTCTTCCTTGGCAACGATGATAAAGGTTATCTGCTGACAACCTTATCGAGCCAAGAAGTGCTTACACCGACGATGGCAACAACCAAACCCAGTCGTAGCATCAATATGACGCGCCTGCTGCTCTCTCTCGACAGTACGCCTGAGAATCGTAAGGAAATTGTCTTAGCCAACCGCGTGTTGTCTGATGCTCGCTTTCAAAACCAGCTCAAGGGCCTTGACCTCAATTATCTGGATGACGCCAAACGCCACCTCAATCTCGACTGGGTGTCTGTCGATGAGGCAATTGAGCACTTAAACGAAAGCCAGCAGTACATTGAGAAAAACTTTGCCTCTGATGAGATCATCTTCGAACCTAGCGGCATGACGTTCAAAAACATCGTGATCAAAAAGAAAGATTGGCAAGGCCGAGCTTGTGCTTACGACTTACGTTATCAACATCATCCTAAATATCGCCCTCCGTTTGGTGAAACTCGATTCACCATCACCAAAGATTCATTGATTGAGCATCCAAGCATTGGCGATCATTTTCAAGGTTGCTTCCTCTCGATGAAGCGCCCTATCACGGAAGACATTGTCGAGCCGATAAGCAAATTTGCGGATTGGTTTAATATCGTCGGTTGCTCAATCACAGGGTGCACCCGCAACGATTTGAATGGCTTCTCTCTCGAAGACTTTGATGATGAAGGCGACTGGAAATACCGCTCCGTTGCACTCAACTTTGATCCAAGCACTGAGCTACTGATGGAAAAAGTACAAGGCCTTGGGCGTAAAAAAAACATCCACCACCACAATCGTACAGAAATGCTGTGGTTTACCTACCCCAACACGAACGAACACGACATCGACTACCTCGGGGTATGGCAGCAGACCCAATACCACCAGCAGTCCATGACACAATCGTGCCTATTGATGAGCCACCAACAAGTCATGCGACTGCCGCACAATGCAGACACCTGTCCAACCGACGCAAGCCTATACACACAAGATGTCACCCAAGAGTATGCGGACATGTGGTGGGTCAACAATGACGAACCCAAAGCCGAGCTTGCGCAAATGAATGTCATGGTACGTTGGTCAACGACCCCTGCCGAAATCAATTACACCACTTGGGAATATCTGCCCGCTGGCGCAACTTGGGAACAAGGCATTTTATATCGCTATCAACAAGATGTTCTCCGCAACCGAGACGGCTCTGATCGCATTGAAACCCACACCATTTCTGAATTTGTCAAAGTGAGCGAGGATGTATAACCATGGCAACAGCAGTAGCACTGACACAAATCATTCAACAATGGCAATCTGGTGATAAACAAGCCGAGAGTGAGCTTTACCAATTTGCGTATTTGCAGTTACGTAAGATCGCCCAACACGAGCGTGAACGAAACGCGGAAAAGTACGGCACCGACAACAAGGTATTGGCCGATAGCGTCAACAGCACCACGGCATTAATTCATGATGCTTACCTGAAGATGTCCAACTGCGACATGAGTGAAATTGAAACAAAACGTGATTTCTTTTTGATGGCCGCCAAAGTGATGCGTCAAATCTTGATCGATAACGCACGCTCACACCAAGCGCAAAAGCGCCAACACATTACGTTGATGAGAGATGAAGAAGATCGCTTCGAACAATTGATCATCATGGATAAAGCTCTGGATAACTTTAGTAGCCGTTACCCACGCCAATCAAGTGCACTCAAACTCAAGTATTTAATGGGAATGAAAAACCAAGAAATCAGTGAACTACTCGAGTGCAGCGCGAGCTTAATAGAGAAAGACCTAAAATTCTCTCGCAGTTGGTTGCAATCACGAATGGCGCACGCGTAATGATAAGCAAAAAGTTTTGGATAATCGGCGCAATCTGCGTCGGTTTGCTCGGCGTATACTGCATGTCAGACGAATCCAGCTTGGCATCCGCGGCGGACTCATCAGACAGCACGAGCCAATCAACCACGCGAACACATCGTCAATATGAGCGCACATCTTTAGTTGAAGTAAAGCAAGCGTTGACAGGTTCTGCGTTGGAGAACGCCCACAAAAAAGACGGTGATGACGCCTTCAACTCTGCCATTTTAGGACAACCAGGGCCAGTTACGAACCCATTTCATACTACAGAAGACGGCTCTTTTTACGACTCGTCTGTGGGTTATGAAGACAGCCGCTCAAAAGAGGACCCATCAGAGAACAATAAACCCATCATCAACCTCACGGTGGAACAACAGCTACAAACCATTATTTATGCTTGGGAGCTCAACCAAAACTCTCCGATTAGCTATTCGCTCAATCTTAACCAACTGTTTGAAGACCCGGATGGTGATCTCCTCACCACTCGGATTTGGCTCGAAAACGCCAATGGATTAAGGGTGCTAAACCAAGGACAAATGATGGTACTAGGTGCACCAGAGAACATTAAAACCACCACATACCTGGCGGTAGCGGCGCGTGATGATTACCACGGCGACAGCGACCATGCGTGGGTCACAACACGTTTTGAGTTGCCTGTTGTCACTCCAGGTCACAATGACACGGAACACCCGTTAATTGGCGACATTGTCTATCGCTTGGAGACGACGCAAAATCTTGGCGGTACCGCGTACGCGTATGAAGTGGTGTATTGCGAAGCGTTTCAGTTTGAGGATGACGAGGTACGTTATGCCGCCTCAAGCAACAAACACCAGTGTCCTGAAGAGGGAGACTTAAAAAAGGTGGGTGAGTACAAAATCAGTGATGACTCGTTGATTGTTTATGTCCACGGCGTACGCCAAATTTGGACCACCAAAAAGGTATACGCATCTCAGGTTCATAAAGAGACTCAGAACTATTTCACCACCGTATTTGATGGCAAACAATTCGAAAGCTACACCATGCAAAAAAACAAGCAATCGATGGAAAAACGCATCAATGTCCACACTGGTGAGTACGAATATCAAGGAACGTTGTTTGACTACCTCTTTCCCATTTCAGGAGGGGGTTACATAAACGGGACTGCTAGCAACTACATATTTGATAGAAGTGTTCAGGGTAACGAACCAGTGCACAAGCTGGACTCTGATCTCAATATGAAATCAAACCAACATGACCTATTTTGTCATGATTATTTATTTTACTGGTACAGCTCTATCGTAGCGGGGCGAGGAGAGTTTGCCGATATTATCTCTAGCTCAATGGATTTTGACGGCATAACTCCAATACATTGTGCTGAATGGCCAGATGATTACTGGCAACGAACATTTATGTTTTACAATCTTGAATACACAGATTACGACATATTCATTCCAGGCGAAGTCTACAGTTATGTGCTTAAACCTCATCCTCAATTTGCTGATCGCGTTGAGGAATTTAAGATCAACATGATTTATCACGCCCCTGTCCTTAGCGATACCCAATAAACATTTCTTTACAGATGGTTATTTTGACAAAACAATCATCCCCAAAACAAAACTGGAACCGTGATCAAATTATCAATTTTCCATCATAGACAAAAAATAGAAATAAATTTTACGGGTTTTGTGCGGTTTTTCGTGTCTTGAACCTAGGCTCAATAGTCATTAAAAAGACACCACTCTCTTCAATCTCACTAGTGAGATTGAAAGATAAAAACAATAAAAAAGCGACTTTCTCATTCGGAAACGAAACAAGGACAAATGAATAATGAATAAGGTGAGTTTATTAGCAGCGTCAGTGGCTATCGCTCTTACTGGCTGTGGCGGTTCAGATGGTGGTTCAAGCAGTGCTAACAACGGTGTTGTGATCACAGGCTTTGACGGCTACTTCAAACATGCAGTTGTTTTTGAAGATACGAACAACAACGGCCAATGGGACACTCAAGAAACATTCCTTGGTCTGACCGATGAGAAAGGTCAGCTTAAATTGGATGCCAAACCAGAAAGCACTCTAGCGCTGCAGACCATTACACCAAACGGTGCAAAGCAGAAACAACTTATCGCTTTAGATGCTAAAGAGTACGCTGGCAAATACACGGTTGATATGGATCATCCAGGCCAAGCCATGGCCCACGAAGTCGTGTTCCGTGCACCAACATCGTCAAACGTGATTTCACCTATCACAGACCTTGTTGCGATTGAAATGGCAAAAGATCCATCCATTAGTGAAGAAGACGCAAAAGCCAAGGTAAACCAAGCGCTAGGAGGCTCAGAAGAAGCACCAATTGATCTGTACAGTGATTTTGTTGAAGGTGCGACAAAAAACGCCGAACTACATAAAACCGCTCAGATTCTGACCGACTCAAAAGCGCAAAACCCAGCTAACTACGAGAAAAAGGCCACTGAATTTGCTCAAGCGGCAAACCAAGAAGTCGATCGTCTTATCGCATCCGGCGAAAACATCAATGATGCAAGCCTACGCCCAATCATCACTGACGCGACCCCAAATAGCGACAACTTAGCACCTGAAACGGCAATCAATAACAAGCTAACCGTAAACGAAACCGTCGAAGAGGCTGCTAAAGATAAGCTTGGCAAATTACCAAAAATCGTACAAGGCGCAGGCTTTGATGGCGTTGAACTAAACATCGAAGGTCTTTTCACAGACAAAGACCAAAACCTTGTGACAACCAAACTGACGCACAACTTAGCAGGCACAGGCATTGAAGTTGCGCAAACTGGCAACCTGATTGTGCTATATCCGACTGCTATCGTAGAAAAAGCTGGAGATTTTGAGATCGTCCTAACGGCGCAAGACATTGATTCTTCAGGTAAGGTTTTGGGTACGGTCAGCACCGTATTTAAGTTCGAAATCGAATCGGCAAACTTACCACCAATGGTTGTAGAAACAGAACAAGCGCATCTACAGTCCATCGTTGATGGTTGGTACCTACAACAAGGTGAAGTATTTGAACAAACGCTCGATATTTCTAGCTTGTTCCAAGATAAAGACGGTCATATCACCGACTACTCAGCGGACTATGTGGACATTGAAGGTCTAACAGTATCTGAGGATGGTAATGCGATTGTCACCATTAAAGGCACACCGACAAAAGCGAGCGAAGCTGGTGCAGCACTTGCGATTAGCGCAACAGATGGCCATACCGCGGTACAGATTGCGCTTAGCATGCCAACGGTTATCGAAGGCGTAACGCCACCACCAGTAGTACCAACTTTGGGCTTCACTCACGAGCACTTCAACGGTCAAGAGTGGAAAATGGGTAGCTTTGCACAAAAAGACGGTGAAATTGGCTATGCCATGTTGATGCAAGACTCTGAAGGCCTACTATTCTGCTGGGGCTCAAACCATGATGAGATGAATCAAGAGTACAAAGCGAGCATCAGCGACTTCCTAGAAAACACATGGGAACACGATGCCTACGCTATTCTTGCCGATCTGGACCAACAAACTGGTTACGCGGAATACCACAGTAAAGACTGTGAAGACGTCGAGCTGAAAGACGGCAAGCTATACAACAGCTACGGCGAAGAGTATGAAATGCTGTACCAGCACACAACCGAGCATAACGGCACTCAGATGATCGTTAAAATCTCAGATGATGAGCTGTTCTGGATGGATTCAAGCAATACACCATTCGCAGAATCACTTTCGGTTGCAGAACACATCAAACACGGCACGGTAGAGCATGACTTGATGGTAGAAAGTAAAGGCTCGGGCGACGACAAAGTCCTGAAATACTCGTCAGGTACGTACGAGTACAACGCTGATACTTACAACTACACGTCGTTCATGCCAACAGGATTCCAAACTCCAGGTAATTGGGAAATCCAGAATGATGAAGGCCGTGAGCTGCTGATTCTAAAAGAAACAGGCTCAGAGTCAGATTACAAAACTCGTCATCGTTACATCAACCGTGATTTTGGTGACTTCTACATCGGTATTCGTTGGAGTAAAGAGCAAAACGGTCATGAATCCGCGCCGGAATATGGTCTGTACTCTCACAACAAAGAAGCCATGACAAGCATCGCGAGTTCACTCCCGATTTTGGAGCCTGGCGATGATGACTAAAGCAACCATCGTTAACCCTTGCTGTGATAGCGTGCATTTGCGTAGAAGACGCAGAACGCTTTGGGAACGCTTGGTCGGCATCAAAGAAGTGTATATCTGCTCCAACTGTCACAAAGAAACGCCACTCAAATAGCGATAATATTTGAGACCGCAAAAAAGCCCCGAACTCGGGGCTTTCTTCTATCTTTTGACCGCAATATTTGAGTCGTTATTTCACGCACACTACGTTCAATAATGAGGTTCCGGTGAGCTGGTTTGGCTCACGATCTGCGAACAAACCTTTCTTATCTTTGCCCCAATACGGCAGTTGCAGTGGCCATTGATTTTTTTCCATCACACCAGACGCCCTCAACACTTTGAATTCTGCAGGGCTGGCTAAGCTCATACCCAGTTGCTGACATACTTTTTGCGAGTTTTCGTAGTTGAGACGATTCCACGGCTTGCCGTATTCCATGTAAAACTGATTGTGGTGATCGAGTAAATATGGCACCACGTACGTTTTGCCTTGTAAGGAGGTTCTCAACCGAACTTCAATGTCATCATTCCCGCTCCCAACTGGCTTCGCTTTGGTCTTAGCAACAGGCTTGGGCGAAGAATTATCACGTGTATTTTTTGCCTTGGTCTTTGACTTCTCTGCCGGCGCTGTAAAGGCGTCGGTATCAGCTCGCACGGCAGGAACTGGCGCGGATTTCGGGGTCACCGTCGGTGTTGGCTTAACCGAAGATGCGGCTGATTTCGACGGCACAGCGGGTTTAGATGGTGTCGTAGACTGTTTATTCTCTTTTCCAACCACGCGGATGAAAGCCTCTTTGTAATTCGACAAGGTTTTGACTCCCCGCAAATCTCCCCTCGCATCAGACAGATCTTTGTAAGGCCCAATCAAACAGCGATAACCTTTGGACTCCGGCTTCATCCACACGTCAGTCGTAATCTTGCTGTAAAGCGGCTTTGCTTTCGCGAGTGACATTGGCTTTGGTAGTAATCCGCATTGAATCCAGTAGAGGTAGTTGCCTCCTTGCGGCACTTTCTTTCCCCATACTCCGTTACCAATTGGGCACGTTTTCTCAAGCATCGGCAGTTCTTTCTCGCTGGCTTGAGTAGCTTGACAAAGGAACTCCTCCGCCGATACTGGGCTAGAAAACTGGGCGCATACCAGCAACAAGCCGAAAGCTAGGCTTACTTGGAAGATACGAGATGGGTGTTGTGCCTTCTTCATTTCCATACACTTCACTCTAAATTAGTGGGTAAGGTCATTATGGCGGCAAAGCGCCAAAAAAATGTGAACAAAGAATAACTAGCAAAAAAAGAGCCGGAATTTGCATCCGGCTCTCAGTTTAGGAAGGAATTAAGCGAATTTACAACGCTTGGCGGGAAAATTCTTAACCTTTGTACAGTTTCGGGTTGAATACATCTCGTAACCAGTCACCCAATAAGTTGATAACCAGAACCAGTGTAACCAACACGATGCCTGGGAAGGCAGTAATCCACCACGCACCTGAGAAGATGTAGTTAAAGCCGATGCTGATCAGCGCACCTAGTGACGGCTGATCAACAGGAAGACCCAAACCTAGGAATGACAGTGCCGCTTCCGACATGATCGCATTCGCTACCTGTACCGTCGAGATAACCAAGATTGGTGATAAACAGTTCGGCAGGATGTGACGGAACATGATGCGTGGCGCTTTAAAGCCCATCACGCGTGCCGCTTCTACGTATTCTTTCTTCTTCTCAGCCAGTACTGAAGCACGAATGGTACGTGCGTATTGCGGCCATTCAGCCACACCGATGATCACCACCAGCATCACCACCGCATATTGGCTGTAAAAATCGCTGCCAAAGCTGGCTTTGAAAATGGCCGATACGATGATCGCCACCATCATGGTTGAGAACGATAGTTGAACATCCGCAAAGCGCATCAAGAAGCTATCGATACGACCACCGAAGTAACCCGCCGACAAACCGATGATGATACCCAAAATCAACTGAAGACCGACGGCTAAAAAGCCGATCGTCAAAGACAGACGAGAACCGTAAAGAATGGTCGATAAAATATCACGGCCTTGCTCATCAGTACCAAGAACAAAACGCTCATCGCCCTCTTCCATCCAAGACGGGGGTAGCTCTGAATCCATGATATCAATAGACGTCAGATCATACGGGTCAGTCGGAGCTAGAATTGGCGCAGCTAATGCCAACACTAAGAACATCATAAAGACCGTAAAACTTGCCATCGCCACTTTATCGCGCTTGAAGTAATACAAAAAGTCCGACTCTTTAAAACGCTGCCATGCAGATGGAGCGGCTTCAGGAGCTGGTGTTACATTTGATTGGCTCATGATTAAGCTCCTTTTCCAGTTAAGTTCACAGTTGGGTTGATAATTCCGTACAGCAAATCAACGATGGTATTGGTTACCACGAAAATCAGACCAACAAAGATAACGTAAGCTGTGATCAACGGTGTATCTACACGGTTGATTGCCTCTAGGAAAAGAAAGCCTGTACCCGGCCACTGGAATACGGTTTCGGTTAGGATGGTGTAAGCCACCATGGTACCAATCTGTACGCCACCTACCGTCAGTACTGGCAGCATGGTGTTCTTAAGTGCATGTTGGTAATAAATCTTTTGTAAGTTCAAACCTTTTGCTTTGGCGAACTTAATGTATTCCGAGCTCAGTACTTCCAGCATTTCTGAACGTACCAGACGGATGAACAACGGCAGCATGATAGACGCTAGCGCAATACACGGCAGGATAAGGTGCTTAATACCATCGATGGTAAAGAAACCAGATTCCCAACCGAGCACGTTAGCGGTTTCACCTCGCCCGTAGGAAGGCAGCCAGCCGAGTTCGATGGAGAAGACGTACATCAGCATGATTGCGGTTAGGAACACCGGAATCGAGATGCCGACACTACTCATCGCCATAACAAATTTGGTAAAGACACTCTTCGGGTGAATCGCGGAATACACCCCGAGTGGTATAGAGAAAACGATAATGATGAGCGTCGCGCCAAACACGAGCTCTAATGTTGCCACCAGCTTATCGAGGATCACCTCAACCGCAGGTCGCTTGAAAAAGTATGATGTACCCAAATCACCTTGCAGTGCATTACCCACAAAGCGCGTGTACTTTGTGATAAAGGGATCGTTCAGGCCCAATTCGTCGCGTAGCGCTTGGCGCTCCGATTCCGAAACCGACTGACCTACAAGCTCACGCAGCGGATCACCCAGGTTGTCCTGAATGGCAAACGCCACCAAACTGATCACAAACATCACTATCAGTGCCTGAAACAGGCGCTTGACCAGAAACGAAAACATTCCTTGCCCCTTAACTATCCATAGATCTCTAAACTTAGAGAGAAAATTCAGTCTGTAAAACTGGCTCAATCCGACTGAAATAAACCGAGCCAAGTGTCGAAAACAGAGAAGGACTGGCGCCCCTCTCTGTCATGACTAAGTATGATTACTCGACAACTAGGTCGCCAAAGTAAGGCATTACCATTGGGTTCACGATGTCTGCGGCTTTCACGTTAGACTTCGCACCCCACGCTTCACTTTGCCAGTGTAGCGGTACGAAGGCAGCATCGTTGTATAGCGTCGCTTCAACGCCTTTCAGCATTGCTGCACGTTTCGCAGGGTCCGTCTCTACGTTTGCAGCTTCAACCACTTTGTCCATTTCTGGGTTTGAGTAGTGACCACAGTTGTACTGACCACGACCGGTTTCTTCGTTACGAGTCATGGTTAGGAACTCGTTGAAGTTTGCCGAGTCCTCTGTATCCGAGTGCCAACCAATCATCAGCATGTCTGCCGCACACTTATCAAACTCAGGCCAGTATTGCGCTTTTGGCATAGTTTTCAGATCAACCTTGATGCCAATCTTAGACAACATTGCCGCCGCCGCTTGCGCTACTTTCGCATCGTTTACGTAGCGGTTGTTTGGCGCAATCATAGTTAGCGTCAGGCCGTTCTCGTAACCCGCTTCTTTCATCAGTTGTTTTGCTTTCTTCAGATCGTAGCGAGGTACTAGCTTGTCATCGTGACCAACGTAACCAGTTGGACTCTGCTGACCAGCTGCAGTAGCGAAGCCTTTCATGATTTTCTTCACGATACCTTCGTTGTTGATTGCGTGAACAATCGCTTGGCGAACGCGAACGTCTTTCAGTGCTTCGTTGCTGTTTTGGTTTAGTTGGAACGTGATGATACGAGTACCTGGTAGCGTTACTAGATCGATGCCGTCTGCGTCTTTCACACGTTTGTGATCGTTTGGTGCTACCGGGTGAATCATGTCAACGCCGCCAGAAAGTAGCGCAGCTACACGAGTCGCGTCTTCTTTGATTGGTACAAGCGTTAGCTTATCAACGTTACCTTTCGACTCTTTGTCCCAGTAATCTTTAAAGCGTTCAAATTCCACTTTTACGCCCTGTTCACGTGAAGTCACAATGAATGGACCCGTGCCAGATACGTTAGTCGATGCAAATGAGTTACCGTGCTTCACTAGCTCAGACTTGTCTTTGCCGTCTGCGGTTTTACCCGTGTAGAACTTGCTGTCCATAGGGAAAATGTACGTTGCAGTTTGCAGCACAAGTGGGTAAGGACCTTTGGTTACAAGATCGAACGTGTTGTCGTCCACTTTGACGATTTTCTCGTACGGGTCGAAAATGTTTTTAAAATCAGGAGAACTTTGTAGACGCTCAAACGTCCATACAACGTCGTCAGCCGTTAGGATATTACCAGAGTGAAATTTCACACCTTCACTCAATTTAAAACGAACGGTAGTGTCGTTAATGCGCTCCCAGCTCTCTGCTAGACGAGGTTCGAAATCCATTTTTTGAGTAAAGCGAACCAACGGATCAAATACCATGTGTGACATTTGCAGTGTGCCACCTGATAGCTGCTCATGTGGGTCAAGCGATACTGGGTCAGCTGCGTAGCCAACTTTGATATCTGCTGCCAGTGCATTAAAGCTTAGGCCCGCCGCCATTAGCGCCACTGCTAATTTGCTTTTCATGGTTTTCATTTGCATAACTCCTTCATGCGGGGATACGGATCCCTTGTTGTTGTGTTTGCGTCTTTGTTATGACTAAAGGTTAGCCAAGCGAGGTGCTTGGTTTATGCCGTTTCGATCTCTTCTCGCAAGCCTGTAAATTCAGGCATCAGAGAAATCAATTTTTTGCTGTATTCGTGTTGAGGTGCCGTGAATAACTGTTCTGTTGGTGCCACTTCTAACAGTGTACCCATTTGCATCACACCTACTCGGTCACACATCTGGCGAATAACAGGTAAATCGTGGCTGATAAACAACATAGTCAAGTTCAGCTCACTTTGCAGATCTTTCAGCAAGTTTAAAATTTGTGCCTGTACCGATACGTCCAGTGCCGATGTCGGTTCATCACAAATCAAAAGTCGAGGACGAGTCGCCAACGCACGCGCAATAGAAATACGCTGACGCTGACCACCGGAGAATTCATGAGGGTACTTAAGCCCAGCCATGCGACCCAAACCAACATGATCGAGAAGGTCATTCACGATTTGGCGAGTTTCCGACTCGTTTTTCGTCAGTTTATGAAAGCGGATTGGCTCAGCAATAATATCGAATACCTTCATACGAGGGTTCATTGAGGTATACGGGTTTTGGAACACCATCTGCATTTGACGACGCATTGGGCGGCGTTCTTTCTCAGAGGTTAAAGCTGTCAGGTCAATACCCTCAAACTTCACCTGACCAGAGTTAGGTTGGTATAAACCAGCAATAACTCGCGCAATGGTTGATTTACCAGAGCCAGACTCACCCACCAAACCAAAGGTTTCGCCTTCATGCACTTCAAAGCTCACATTATTGGATGCCTGCACGTATTCGCGACGGCTTTCAAATAAAGAGTCTTTGGTGACAAAGCGCAGATTAACGTTCTTCACGTCCAAAAGCGGGCCTGTGTACTCGCGCTCATCCTGGCTTTGTCCTAGCCAGTGATTCTTGATGTCGAGTGGCTCCATTTCTGCCGCTTCTTCGATGTAGCTGACCAAAGGGAAGCGATCGAGCTTCCTGTCTGAACGTGGAACGGCTGAAATTAGGCTGCGAGTATAGGAGTGATCAGGATCGCCCAACACTTTGGCTGTTGGTCCAAACTCCACCAAGTCACCACGATACATTACCGCGACGCGGTCAGTGACGTTGGAGACCACACCCATATCGTGAGTAACCAGCATACAGCCGACATTATTCTTGATACACAATTCTCGGATCAAGTTGAGGATTTGGTCTTGGATTGATACGTCCAGTGCCGTGGTTGGCTCATCGGCGATGATCAGATCTGGCTCACCAGCCAAAGCAATCGCAATGACGACACGCTGACGCATACCACCAGAGAATTGGTGTGGGTATTGTTTTAAGCGGTTTTCTGGCTGCGGGATGCCAACTTGCTGCATTAGAGAAAGCGCACGCTGATACGCCTCTTCATCAGAGACTTTCATGTTGGCGTGGATCGTCTCTTTCAGTTGCTGCTCAACCGTAAAAAGTGGGTTAAGTGAGGTCATTGGATCTTGGAAAATAAAACCAATCTTCGATCCGCGAACCTTACGCATCGCTTCTGGTGATAAACCAGAAATTTTTTCTCCATCCAAGAAAACATCGCCGCTAGCAACGCGACCTGGAGGGCTAAGCAAATCAATAACGGCGTTACCAACGGTGGATTTACCCGCACCTGATTCGCCAACAACACCCACGATTTCACCACGTTCAATATGAAAAGAAAGTGACTTCACGGCAGCGTGAACGCCGTGTCGGGATGGGTATTCAATACGAAGGTTTTTCACTTCTAATAGTGACATTTCAGACCTCTACTGCCTTGTCTGTGGTATCGAATCGCGCCAAAGGCACCATTCATCACCTGAATGAATCCGTTCAAATTCAGAATAATACTCTGAAATCTTAATGCGGAAACAATTTGGCAAAAATCACACAAAAAAGCAACAATTAAAGTATATTCCGCCGAGAAAACATTAAATAAACGCACAATGAGCGAATAAAAATGCATTAACAAGTATTTAACCATTTTCATATCACACTATTTTTGTGCGCCATGCACCAATAAAACTAGAAAAATGCTCTAAAAATAAGCACGAGCCAACCAGGACCATTAACCATACTATTCATGTGCAATTATTAACATTTAACAAACAATATCGTATGCGAAAAGCAATTTTTCAACATAAAAAACTATTAATAAAATAGTCGGCAAATATAAAAAGCCAAACTTAGAAAGAGAAAGGATAGGCTAAAACGTGAACACAACAGCAAAACCACACAAATCCTCTGTCGACGACGATTATGCGCCGCTTAAGCGGTTTGTTGACTAAACAAAAGAAAGTGCGGTTACCATCAATCTCCCATTGTAGGTGAAACACGTCGGTTTTAACCCTTTACGGAACAATTCAGAGTGGGATAATAGATAATCAATGTTAGAGCCAAGCTGTAAATGAAAGGAGCCCCTGTGCTTAAAGCGATTTTTTTTGATATGGACGAGACTTTATGTGCGACGTCACAAGCCGATAAAGTTGCAGGACAAAAGTTTACGACTTGGATTCATAAGACTTACCCGCAAGTTACCGAACCACAAGCTTTTTTACAGCGCTACTTACAGGGTGTGTACAAGAAGCTGAATGCGGAATTCCCTCACCTTGTGGCTCTGCTACCTGATGAAAACGCGTTCCGTTGTGGCCTGATCCAAAACATATTGGCGGAGCACGGAGTCAGCATTAATGCCGAAGAGGCTCAACAAGCTCAAGACTACTTTGACTCTGCACGTATGGGCGCGTTCACTTTCTTCCCTGGTGTAAAAGAAATGCTCAGCGACCTTCGTCAGCATTATAAACTCGTCGTGATCACTAACGGCCCGATTTTTTCTCAACACCCTAAACTCAGCGCGACACAGATGAGCGACTGGGTGGACCATATTATTGTGGGGGGAGAAGAGCCTGAAGAGAAGCCCGCTGCGAGCATTTTCCAAAAAGCGCTCGACTTGGTCGAAGTAAAACCAGAAGAAGCCCTACACATTGGCGACTCTTTACCAGCAGATATAGCAGGCGCTAACAATATGGGCATTTTGAGTGTGTGGGTAAATGCGACAGGCGCAAGTAACTCAACAAATATAACGCCAAATTTTGAAATCCAAGAAACGGTAGAGCTGAGAGAAATCCTTAAAACACTCGCCCAATAAAAGTAGTGGATTAGAAAAACACAAAACCCCAGACGTCGTTCTGGGGTTTATTTTGTCAGCTCGAAAAGCATTTGGATCATAGGTGGTCAAAAGCCCCTAGAGCTGTACACTTTTGGTGAAATTGAAATCGAATGCAGATTCTTTCTAAGAGGATAGATGCAAAAAAGCCCCAGTCTTTCGACTGGGGCTCTAAATAGCGGTCGGTGAAGAGCCGAATTCTAACTTCAGGCGAACCCCTTGGGTTCAAATCCATTGATACGTTGCCGACTAATACAGTCCAAGCGAGATCATAAACTCTAAAACGACGAAAGCCTGCTAAAAAGCAGGCTTTCTAATAGTGGTCGGTGAAGAGGGATTCGAACCCCCGACCCTCTGGTCCCAAACCAGATGCGCTACCAAACTGCGCTATTCACCGAGCATATATTCTTTAAATAAAGAATGGGGTGGCTAACGAGACTTGAACTCGCGACAACCGGAATCACAATCCGGGGCTCTACCAACTGAGCTATAGCCACCATCAAATTGTCATGTTTACCGCTATCTCAGCCATAAACTAAATAGTGGTCGGTGAAGAGGGATTCGAACCCCCGACCCTCTGGTCCCAAACCAGATGCGCTACCAAACTGCGCTATTCACCGACGATGTTTTATCTTGATTTAATCAAGATTGGGAACAATGCTACCGCATTCAATCTAAAAAAGAAAGAATGGGGTGGCTAACGAGACTTGAACTCGCGACAACCGGAATCACAATCCGGGGCTCTACCAACTGAGCTATAGCCACCACTGATTTTTACCGATGTATCCTCCGAGGCAATGGTACGCCCGAAAGGATTCGAACCTTCGACCTTTGGCTCCGGAGGCCAACGCTCTATCCAACTGAGCTACGGGCGCATGCCCTATCGGCGGAGTGGAATAATACGGATATCACACTATGCCGTCTAGTACTTTTTTTACTTTTTTTATCGTTTGGTCTCTTTTTCGACAGTTATCTTCCTTTAAACTGAATTTTTGATGTGATTCACGCCCTGTCATGGATAACTTGTTGTTTATTGCAACAAGTTATCGGGATATAATCACCCATTATTTACATTGATTTAACAGCTGCAACCAAGTTGTCTAATCATTCTATGCCATTCAGTGGAATTTAGTGATTTCTCTGCTCGGCATTAATACTCTAACTATATAAATAGGTAAGTCACTTACCTCGGGAATGTGAAGTGGGTTTAATGGATATGTCTCGACAAATGATTAGCGTTTTGTTCGCTGCCTTAACGTTTTCTACGGCAGCTTTAGCTTCTGACATCAGCCAAACTGAATACGATGCGATCGCAGAACGCATCCAACCTGTCGGTGATGTTTATCTAGCGGGTTCTGAGCCAGTGAAAGAAGAACCAACCGGTCCACGTGATGGCGCCACAGTTTATGGTACTTTTTGTATTGCTTGTCACGCATCTGGCGTAAACGGCGCACCTAAAACAGGTAATGCCGATGACTGGGCACCGCGTATTGCACAAGGCAAAGAGACGTTAGTGAAGCACGCGTTAGAAGGCTTCAATGCGATGCCTGCCAAAGGAACCTGTATGGACTGTTCTGACGATGAAATCATCGCAGCAATCGACCACATGATTGAAGGTCTATAAGTAAAGACATCAACGAAAAAGGCTTGCCAACTGGCAAGCCTTTTTGTTTTTAGTCAGTGAGAACAAGGTTACTCTACTTCTTAAACATTGCTCGAATATTGGCAATGTGTGCCTGACCTTTCGCCATACGCTCTTCTGCTGATACTGGCTTTTTGTTTACTTCCCATTCAACGTCATCAAATGGCAACTCATCCAAAAAGCGGCTTTGCGTCGGTTTGATCAACTCGCCGAACTGTCGACGCTCTTTGCACATAGTGAAAGTCAGTTCACGCTGCGCACGGGTAATGCCAACATACATCAGACGACGCTCTTCTTCGACGTTATCTTCATCAATACTGGTTTGGTGCGGTAAAATACCTTCTTCAGACCCAATTAAGTATACATATGGGAACTCAAGGCCTTTTGATGCATGCAGCGTCATCAGTTGTACTGCATCGCTGTCTTCATCTTCTTCGCCACGTTCCATCATGTCACGCAAGGTCAAACGCTGAACGACTTCTTTTAACGTTTTCTCTTCTTGATCGTAGTTGTCACCTTCTAGGTCCGCCACTATCCAGGAGTAAAGATCAGAAACGTTCTTCATTCGCATTTCAGCGGCTTTCGGGCTTGCTGAAGTTTCGTATAACCAATCTTCGTAATGGATATCGCGAACCAAGGAGCGAACCGCTTCGACGGTATCGCCACGCTCAGCTTGGTCAGCAATCGCCACTAACCATTGGGTGAAACGACGTAAGTTTTCCAGGCCGCGTCCCGTTAAGTGCTGTTCGAGCCCCATTTCAAAACTCGACTCAAACAGGCTCTTCCCACGCATATTGGCATAACTGCCTAGCTTTTCTAAAGTTACTGGGCCAATTTCACGTCGTGGTGTATTCACAATGCGTAAGAATGCATTGTCGTCATCTGGGTTAACCAAAACGCGCAAATACGCCATGATGTCTTTAATTTCTGCTCGTGCAAAAAACGAGGTGCCACCAGAAATTTTATACGGCACACGGTTTTGCATTAGAGACTTTTCAATTAAGCGTGATTGGTGGTTACCACGGTACAAAATTGCGTAATCACGATAGTCGGTTCGATTCAAGAATTTGTGTGCAATCAACTCCCCCGTGACACGCTCAGCCTCATGCTCTTCATTTTTAGCCAACAACACTTTGAGTTTTTCACCGTCAGGAATTTCTGAAAATAAGGACTTCTCATAGACGTGAGGGTTGTTGGCTATCAAAATGTTGGCCGCACGCAGGATTCGACTCGTAGAGCGGTAATTTTGCTCCAACTTAATCAATCGCAAATTCGGGTAATCTTCACCCAGCAAGACTAGGTTCTGAGGCTTCGCACCACGCCATGAATAAATGGACTGGTCATCATCTCCTACGACCGTCAATCGCCCACGTTCACCGACGATTAATTTCACCAACTCATATTGACTCGTGTTGGTATCTTGGTACTCATCGACCAGTAGATAACGGATGCGGTTCTGCCAACGTTGACGAACGTCTTCATGATTGCGCAAAAGTAAAACGGGCATCAAAATTAGGTCATCAAAATCGAGCGCGTTATAGGCTTTCATTTGCTTTTGGTACATATCAAAGCAGAACGCAAACAATTGTTGCTGCTCACCTTGCGCACGCGCTTTGGCTTGCTCTGGCGTCAACATGTCGTTTTTCCAATTGGAAATACAACTCAGAAGCTGACGTAGCAGATCTTTATCACCATCAAGCTGCTTTTCGGTAAGTTCCTTGAGTAGCGCCAGTTGGTCTTGGTCATCAAACAGTGAAAAGCCCGCTTTCAACCCTAAATGCTTGTATTCGCGTTTGATGATGTTTAATCCCAAGGTGTGGAACGTTGATACCATCAAACCTTTAGACTCGGCTTTCCCCAACGTTTGGCCGACACGTTCTTTCATTTCACGCGCCGCTTTGTTGGTAAACGTCACCGCTGCAATATTACGCGCTTTGTAGCCACATTGCTGAACCAGATAAGCGATTTTATTGGTAATAACACGAGTTTTGCCCGAGCCAGCACCAGCTAGCACTAGGCATGGACCAGACACGTATTTCACGGCTTCATCTTGACTAGGGTTCAGCTTCATAGAAATTCTCTGCGGGTGATAAATGTGGCGCCTATGATAAAGGGGTGGCCTCGTGAAAGCTACGCTGATTTCTTGTAATTTTCATACCAACAAGCGCAACATTCTGTTGCATAAAAGGCGGGTATTTGAGCTATAATGAATGAACGTTCATTCACTAGTGGTAGGATTATGAAGGATAACCCTGCTGTAGATAAGCGAGAACAAATCTTAGTCGCTGCAGAGCAACTCATTGCTGAATCGGGCTTTCAAGGGCTTTCCATGCAAAAGCTCGCCAATGAAGCAGGTGTCGCAGCAGGAACGATTTATCGTTATTTCTCAGATAAAGAACATCTTTTGGAGGAGTTACGCCTTAACGTTGCAAAGCGTGTCGCTACGGCTGTGCAACTGGGCGTGAGTGAAGAGATGCCTTTAAAACAGCGATATCGAACCATGTGGCTCAATATTTGGAATCTAGCGAGCTCGAATTTAAATGCGCTCAGCAATCGAGTTCAATATGAGTCTCTACCCTGTTCAAATAGTAGCAAAGCTCGGGAACTTGAAAGACAAATGTTTGCCCAAGTAGATCTTCTTTTTAATCAGGGGAAAGAAGAGGGCGTATTCAAGCCTCTCGATAACGAAGTGCTTTCTGGATTGAGTTTTGAGGCAAGTGTTGCACTTGCTAGGAAACACGCTTTGGGATTTTATCAGCTGGATAAGGCGGCATTAGAAGCTGCTATTGAAGCCAGTTGGGATGCAATTATTAAACACTAACTTGGAGTTCTTAATAGAATGAAAAAGTGGATTTTGATGCTATCAATTGTTTTATTACTTTTTGGTAGTGTTGTGACATACAGGCTAATTGATATCAAAGACAAAATGGAACAGTTTGCCAATCGCCCTGAACCAGCATTCCCAGTAACCGTAACTGAAGTACAAGCGGTTGATTGGGTTCCTGCTATAGAGGCAATTGGCTTTATTGAACCAAACCAAGGGGTTACCGTTGCTAATGAAACTAGCGGTGTTATCGACAAAATCGCATTTGATTCCGGTACTCAAGTCAAAGCAGGCCAGCCATTAGTACTGCTTGACTCTGACGTTGAGAAAGCGAATTTAAAGAGCTCGCAAGCCAAGTTGCCAGCAGCAGAAGCGAAATACAAACGCTACCAAGGGCTATTTAAAAAAGGCTCTATTTCTAAAGAAGCGTATGACGAAGCAGAAGCGAACTACTTCTCCTTAAAAGCGGACATTGAAAGCTTGAAAGCGACCATCGACCGACGCGAAATCAAAGCGCCATTTGATGGTGTAGTAGGTATTCGTAACGTGTACCTAGGTCAGTACCTACAAGCGGGTACTGATATTGTTCGCCTGGAAGACACCAGCGTGATGCGCTTACGCTTTACCGTGCCGCAAACCGATATTTCACGTATCAATATCGACCAAGAAGTGGATATCTTCGTGGATGCCTACCCAGATCAGCCTTTCAAAGGTTCAATTTCTGCAATTGAGCCTGCGGTTAACGTACAAAGTGGCTTGATTCAGGTTCAAGCAGATATCCCTAACAGTGATGGCAAACTGCGTAGTGGTATGTTCGCACGTGCAAACATCATTCTGCCTAAATTAGAAAATCAGGTCACTCTGCCTCAAACTGCGATCACGTTTACGCTATACGGCGACAATGTTTACATCGTAACGGAAGAAGATGGCGAGAAACGCGTTAAGCAGCATGTGGTAAAAGTTGGCGAACGCTCTAAAGATATCGCACACATTCTAGAAGGCGTGAAGCCAGGTGATGTAGTGGTGACATCGGGTCAAGTCCGTTTAAGTAACCACGCAAAAGTAAGCATTGTCGAAAGCGATGCAACTACCCCACCTGCTGAAACACCAATGCTTTAAGTTGGAGGCATCATGCGCTTTACAGATGTTTTTATAAAACGTCCAGTTTTAGCGGTATCGATCAGTTTTTTGATTGCATTGCTTGGTTTGCAAGCCGTGTTCAAAATGCAAGTTCGTGAATACCCTGAAATGACGAATACAGTGGTCACCGTGACCACCAGTTACTACGGTGCAAGTGCCAACTTGATCCAGGGCTTTATTACTCAGCCATTGGAGCAAGCGGTGGCGCAAGCCGATAATATTGATTATATGACCTCGCAATCGGTGTTAGGTAAATCTACCATTACCGTCAACATGAAGTTGAATACCGACCCGAACGCGGCATTGGCTGACATCTTAGCGAAAACTAACTCGGTACGTTCCCAGCTTCCAAAAGAAGCCGAAGACCCAACCGTAACGATGTCGACTGGTTCAACTACCGCGGTATTGTATATTGGTTTTACCAGTGACGAGTTGTCTTCCAGCCAGATCACCGACTACCTTGAGCGTGTAATCAACCCACAGCTATTCACTGTAAATGGTGTATCAAAAGTCGACCTTTACGGTGGTATGAAATACGCGCTGCGCGTATGGCTAGATCCAGCCAAAATGGGCGCATTAAAGCTGACTGCAACGGATGTGATGAGCGTTCTTAACGCCAACAACTACCAATCTGCGACGGGTCAAGCGACGGGTGAGTTCGTGCTTTATAACGGTAGCGCGGATACTCAGGTATCAAACGTTGCTGAACTTGAAGCGTTGGTCGTAAAAACGGGTGAAGGGGACGTTATTCGCTTAGGTGATATCGCGAAGGTAACACTTGAGAAGAGTCACGACGTTTACCGTGCAAGTGCAAACGGCCAAGAAGCCGTGGTTGCTGCAATCAACGCCGCGCCAAGTGCCAACCCAATCAACATCGCTGCTGATGTGCTTGAATTATTACCTCAACTTGAGCGCAACTTACCAAGTAACATCAAAATGAACGTGATGTACGACTCTACCATTGCGATCAACGAGTCAATTCACGAAGTAGTGAAAACGATTCTTGAAGCGGCAATTATCGTACTTGTAGTGATTACACTGTTCCTAGGTTCGTTCCGTGCGGTCATCATTCCTATCGTCACTATTCCACTCTCTTTGATTGGTGTGGCAATGGTTATGCAGGCAATGGGCTTCTCTTGGAACTTAATGACACTACTAGCGATGGTACTTGCCATCGGCCTGGTGGTGGATGACGCGATCGTGGTGCTAGAAAACGTGGACCGTCATATCAAAGAAGGCGAGTCACCATTCCGTGCAGCAATCATTGGTACGCGCGAAATTGCTGTGCCAGTTATTGCGATGACATTAACGCTAGGTGCGGTATACGCACCAATCGCGTTGATGGGCGGTATTACGGGCTCGTTGTTCAAAGAGTTCGCTTTAACGCTAGCAGGTTCGGTATTTGTGTCCGGTATCATCGCTTTAACGCTATCACCTATGATGTGTTCAAAGATGCTGAAGGCGAACGAAAAGCCGAGCAAGTTTGAGCAAAAAGTTCACCATATCCTTGATGGCATGACTAATCGCTACGCAAATATGTTAAAAGCAGTAATGGCGAGCCGACCAGTGGTGATCGTATTTGCCATTATTGTATTTGCAAGCCTACCTGTTTTATTCAAGTTTATTCCTAGTGAACTAGCTCCTTCTGAAGATAAAGGTGTTGTTGTGCTCATAGGGACCGCACCATCGAATTCGAATTTGGACTACATCCAAAACACCATGGATGATGTGAATAAGATTCTCTCTGATCAACCAGAAGTAGAATACGCTCAGGTATTTAACGGTGTTCCGGATTCTAATCAAGCGTTTGGTTTAGCTACACTCAAACCATGGGGCGAACGAGAAGCGAGCCAAGCAGAAATCAAACAGCGTGTTGGTGGGCTTGTTTCGAGCATTCCGGGAATGTCTATTGCTGCCTACGAAATGCCGGAGCTACCAGGTGCTGGTTCAGGCCTTCCTGTACAGTTCGTAATTACAACACCAAACAACTTTGAAAGTTTGTTTACCGTTGCAAATGACATTCTGTCAGAAGTAGCAAGCAGTCCAATGTTTGTCTATTCCGATCTGGATCTGAAATATGATTCTGCAACGATGAAGATCAAGATCGATAAAGACAAAGCGGGTGCCTACGGTGTGACTATGCAAGACATTGGTATCACCCTCAGTACGATGATGGCAGATGGCTATGTAAACCGTATCGACCTAAATGGCCGTTCTTATGAGGTAATTCCTCAGGTTGAGCGTAAATGGCGTCTAAACCCAGAATCGATGAAGAACTACTATGTACGCTCTGTAGATGGTAAAGCGGTTCCATTAGGTAGTCTGATTACCATCGATGTGGTGGCCGAGCCTCGCTCTTTGCCACACTTCAACCAGTTAAACTCAGCGACTGTAGGTGCAGTTACTGGCCCTGGTGTCTCGATGGGAGATGCAGTTAATTGGTTTGAAAATATCGCACAAACCAAACTGCCTGCAGGCTATAACCACGATTACATGGGCGAATCTCGTCAGTTTGTGACAGAAGGTAGTGCCTTGTATGCAACCTTTGGCCTTGCACTTGCGATCATCTTCCTCGTTCTGGCGATTCAATTTGAATCACTCCGCGACCCTATTGTCATCATGGTATCTGTACCGCTAGCAATATGTGGTGCCTTGATCGCGTTGGCGTGGGGTACGGCCTCAATGAACATCTACTCACAGGTTGGTTTGATCACGCTGGTCGGCCTGATCACCAAGCACGGTATCTTGATCTGTGAAGTAGCCAAAGAAGAGCAGTTACATAATAAACTGTCTCGTATTGATGCGGTGATGGAGGCTGCGAAAGTGCGTCTTCGCCCTATCCTAATGACAACCGCAGCAATGATCGCAGGTCTGATCCCGCTGATGTACGCAACAGGTGCAGGCGCCGCACAACGTTTCAGTATCGGTATCGTCATCGTTGCTGGTCTAGCAATTGGTACATTGTTCACACTATTCGTACTACCTGTGATTTACAGCTACCTAGCAGAAAAACACAAACCACTGCCAGTATTTGTTGAAGACAAAGACTTGGAGAAATTGGCACGAGTTGATGAAGCGAAAGCAGCCCACCGTGAATTAGCGGATAACAGATAAGCTTTTAAGGCATTCAAAAAGGTCACTTCGGTGACCTTTTTTATTGCCGCTCTCTTTTTTGCCATCTAAATGGCGACTTTCACGTATCATTTACTTAAAATGAGGACAAATCAAAAGGAGTTTTAGCCACTATGTTTGACCCAAAGAAATTAGAGCAAATTGCTAAACAGATTCACGACTCAATGCCTCAACCTGTAAAAGAGTTAGGCTCTGATGTTGATCAGAAGGTTCGCCAAGTAATCCAAGGCCAACTGAATAAGTTAGATGTCGTAAGCCGCGAAGAGTTTGATGTTCAAACTCAAGTTTTACTGCGCACGCGTCAAAAGCTGACAGAAATGGAACAGAAATTGGCGGAGCTTGAAGAGAAGCTTGCAGAAAAATAAGTGTTAAAACGCTCCTCATAAAGGAGCGTTTTTCTTATCGGCGCGCAGATAAATCGGCTAAAAATAAAAAGGCTTGGTCAACGGCGACCAAGCCTTTTGATTAGATGTTGTGTTTTTGTATTTATCGACTCCAGTCTGGCCAGAGTTCATTTAATATTTTCTCTACTTTGAAGCAAAGAAAATTAGCCACCAACCGCGATGCGCTTCATATCTGTCATATAACCACGTAGTTCTTCACCGATATATTCTACAGGGTGGTTGCGGATTGTTTCATTCACAGCGATAAGAGTCGCGTTATCCACTTGGTTAGAAGTTTCACCTAGACCTTTACCAATGACGTCTGTACTAACAGAAGGCATGAATTTTTCACGCAGTAGCGGCGTTGCTACATTAGCAAATAGGTAGTTACCATATTCAGCCGTATCAGAGATAACCACGTTCATCTCGTATAAACGCTTACGTGCGATAGTGTTTGCGATAAGTGGCAGCTCGTGTAGAGACTCGTAGTAAGCAGACTCATCGATGATGCCAGAAGCGGTCATCGCTTCAAATGCTAGCTCAACACCCGCACGAACCATAGCAACCATCAGGATACCGTTATCGAAGTACTCCTGCTCAGAAATTTCTACGTCAGTTTCTGGGTAGTTTTCGAAAGCAGTTTCACCCGTTTCTGCACGCCAGCCTAGTAGGTTTGCATCGTCGTTTGCCCAGTCAGCCATCATCGTGCTAGAGAAGTGACCTGTGATGATGTCATCCATGTGCTTGTTGTATAGCGGACGCATCAGCTCTTTTAGCTCTTCAGAAAGTTCAAATGCTTTTACTTTCGCAGGGTTAGTTAGGCGATCCATCATATGAGTGATACCACCAAACTTCAGAGCTTCCGTGATCGTTTCCCAGCCGTATTGAAGAAGCTTGCCTGCGTAGCCAGGTTCGATACCGTCAGCAATCATCTTCTCGTAACATACGATAGAACCAGCCTGCAACATGCCACAAAGGATAGTTTGCTCACCCATTAGGTCAGATTTCACCTCAGCAACAAAAGAAGACTCTAGACAGCCTGCACGGTGACCACCTGTTGCTGCAGCCCAAGCTTTCGCGATATCCCAACCTTCACCTTTTGGGTCGTTCTCTGGGTGAACAGCGATAAGAGTCGGTACACCGAAACCACGCTTGTATTCTTCACGAACTTCCGTACCCGGACATTTAGGTGCAACCATTACTACCGTTAGGTCTTTACGGATTTGCATGCCTTCTTCAACAACGTTGAAACCGTGTGAGTAACCTAGCGCTGCGCCTTCTTTCATTAGCGGCATTATCGTCTCAACAACGTTTGTGTGCTGCTTATCTGGAGTAAGGTTTACTACTAGGTCAGCTTGCGGAATTAGCGTTTCGTAGCTACCAACCTCAAAACCGTTGTCTTTTGCGTTTTTGAATGACTGGCGTTGCTCATCAATCGCTGCTTGGCGAAGCGCATAAGCAACGTCTAGACCAGAGTCACGCATATTCAGACCTTGGTTAAGACCTTGAGCACCACAACCTACGATGACCACTTTCTTGCCTTTTAAGTAATCCGCTTCTGAAGCAAATTCGCTACGGTCCATAAAGCGACAACGACCTAATTGGTCCAACTGCTCGCGCAAGTTTAAGGTATTGAAATAATTAGCCATCTGGGTGCTCCTTTGAGATTCTTCCATTGAGGTCGGTAATTGCCTTACCGAATAACTTCATACTAAAACAGACATTAAATTGCTTAAAGTGATATATTCACAATTAGTTATTGCAATTTGTGCAACATGGAAATGAAGATTTAATGAATATCAAAAGCCTGCAACTTTTTATTCATCTGTGTGAGAGTAAAAGTTTCGCTAAGACCGCAGCAGCGATGCATGTAAGTCCTTCAGCCTTGAGCAGACAAGTACAAAAGCTAGAGGAAGAAACTAGCCAACAATTATTTTTGCGGGACAATCGCAGCGTTGATTTAACGAGCCAAGGCAAAAAACTGGTTCCTGTCGCCTTAAAAATTCTTGGCGAATGGCAGCAGTACCAAAGTCACCTAAAAGGAGCAGAGGACGAGTTGAAAGGAGAAATCCGTCTCTTTTGTTCGGTTACTGCAAGCTACAGCCACCTGCCAGAGTTAATCTCTGATTTTCGTCTGCAGCATCCTTTTATCGAATTTAAGCTATCAACCGGCGACCCGGCTCAAGCAATCGACAAAATTCTAGCAGATGAAGCCGATATTGCCATCTCAGCCAAATCTGAGCAGATGCCAAGCAAAATCGCATTTGAAACGATCAGTGAAATACCGCTTTCTGTCATCGCTCCTGTCGGCGTGAGTTCATTTGCGGAGGAGCTACAAAAAGAAAGACCAAACTGGTCAGTCATTCCATTCATTCTCCCAGAAGCAGGGACAGCAAGAGATAGAGCCAATACTTGGCTCAAACAAATGAAAATAAAGCCGAATATCTACGCGCAAACGTCAGGGCATGAAGCCATCGTAAGTATGGTTGCACTAGGATGCGGTGTAGGTATCGCACCTGATGTCGTGATCAACAATAGCCCGGTGAGAGAGAAGATAAATCGCTTAAAAGTGTTGCCAATTAAGCCTTTTGAACTTGGTGTCTGCTGCAACAAAAATCAGTTAGAGAATCCATTAGTGAAGGCTTTTTGGAAAGTGGCAGAGAGTAAATACATTACACCTTAACGATAGATGTTTTGAGTTCTGAGTGCTTAGGTAATTTTCAAAACCCAGAAACGCAAAAAAGCCCACTCTTTCGAGTGGGCTTTTTCAAATTTAAAGCCTGGCGATGTCCTACTCTCACATGGGGAAGCCCCACACTACCATCGGCGCTATTTCGTTTCACTTCTGAGTTCGGCATGGAAGTCAGGTGGGTCCAAAACGCTATGGTCGCCAAGCAAATTCTTTAATTCGGAAAGCTGTTTTCGTTCTTACACATTCAATGTTCTTTCATTGAGTCCATCAAAACCCCTTGGGTGTTGTATGGTTAAGCCTCACGGGCAATTAGTACAGGTTAGCTCAACGCCTCACAACGCTTACACACCCTGCCTATCAACGTCGTAGTCTACGACAACCCTTTAGGATACTTAAAGTATCAGGGAGAACTCATCTCAAGGCTCGCTTCCCGCTTAGATGCTTTCAGCGGTTATCGATCCCGAACTTAGCTACCGGGCAATGCGTCTGGCGACACAACCCGAACACCAGAGGTTCGTCCACTCCGGTCCTCTCGTACTAGGAGCAGCCCCTTTCAATTCTCCAACGCCCACGGCAGATAGGGACCGAACTGTCTCACGACGTTCTAAACCCAGCTCGCGTACCACTTTAAATGGCGAACAGCCATACCCTTGGGACCGACTTCAGCCCCAGGATGTGATGAGCCGACATCGAGGTGCCAAACACCGCCGTCGATATGAACTCTTGGGCGGTATCAGCCTGTTATCCCCGGAGTACCTTTTATCCGTTGAGCGATGGCCCTTCCATTCAGAACCACCGGATCACTATGACCTGCTTTCGCACCTGCTCGAATTGTCATTCTCGCAGTCAAGCGGGCTTATGCCATTGCACTAACCTCACGATGTCCAACCGTGATTAGCCCACCTTCGTGCTCCTCCGTTACGCTTTGGGAGGAGACCGCCCCAGTCAAACTACCCACCAGGCACTGTCCGCAACCCCGATAAGGGGTCGACGTTAGAACATCAACACTACAAGGGTGGTATTTCAAGGACGGCTCCACGCAATCTAGCGACTGCGCTTCAAAGCCTCCCACCTATCCTACACATGTAGGGTCAATGTTCAGTGCCAAGCTGTAGTAAAGGTTCACGGGGTCTTTCCGTCTAGCCGCGGGTACACTGCATCTTCACAGCGATTTCAATTTCACTGAGTCTCGGGTGGAGACAGCGTGGCCATCATTACGCCATTCGTGCAGGTCGGAACTTACCCGACAAGGAATTTCGCTACCTTAGGACCGTTATAGTTACGGCCGCCGTTTACCGGGGCTTCGATCAAGAGCTTCGACCGAAGTCTAACCCCATCAATTAACCTTCCGGCACCGGGCAGGCGTCACACCGTATACGTCATCTTGCGATTTTGCACAGTGCTGTGTTTTTAATAAACAGTTGCAGCCACCTGGTATCTGCGACTCTCAATAGCTCCATCCGCGAGGGACTTCACCGTCGAGAGCGTACCTTCTCCCGAAGTTACGGTACCATTTTGCCTAGTTCCTTCACCCGAGTTCTCTCAAGCGCCTTGGTATTCTCTACCCGACCACCTGTGTCGGTTTGGGGTACGATTCCTTACAATCTGAAGCTTAGAGGCTTTTCCTGGAAGCATGGCATCAATGACTTCACATCCGTAGATGCTCGACGTCGTGTCTCAGCCTTAAGAAGAGCCGGATTTACCTAACTCTTCAGCCTACGCACTTGAACCTGGACAACCGTCGCCAGGCCCACCTAGCCTTCTCCGTCCCCCCATCGCAATTGTAAGAAGTACGGGAATATTAACCCGTTTCCCATCGACTACGCCTTTCGGCCTCGCCTTAGGGGTCGACTTACCCTGCCCCGATTAACGTTGGACAGGAACCCTTGGTCTTCCGGCGAGGAGGTTTTTCACCCCCTTTATCGTTACTCATGTCAGCATTCGCACTTCTGATACGTCCAGCATGCGTTACCACACACCTTCAACCGCTTACAGAACGCTCCCCTACCCAATGCACTAAAGTGCATTGCCGCAGCTTCGGTTTACTACTTAGCCCCGTTACATCTTCCGCGCAGGCCGACTCGACCAGTGAGCTATTACGCTTTCTTTAAATGATGGCTGCTTCTAAGCCAACATCCTGGCTGTCTGAGCCTTCCCACATCGTTTCCCACTTAGTAGTAATTTGGGACCTTAGCTGGCGGTCTGGGTTGTTTCCCTCTCCACGACGGACGTTAGCACCCGCCGTGTGTCTCCCGGATAGTACTTACTGGTATTCGGAGTTTGCAAAGGGTTGGTAAGTCGGGATGACCCCCTAGCCTTAACAGTGCTCTACCCCCAGTAGTATTCGTCCGAGGCGCTACCTAAATAGCTTTCGGGGAGAACCAGCTATCTCCAGGTTTGATTGGCCTTTCACCCCTAGCCACAAGTCATCCGCTAATTTTTCAACATTAGTCGGTTCGGTCCTCCAGTTGATGTTACTCAACCTTCAACCTGCCCATGGCTAGATCACCTGGTTTCGGGTCTATATCCAGAGACTGAACGCCCAGTTAAGACTCGGTTTCCCTACGGCTCCCCTAGATGGTTAACCTTGCCACTGAATATAAGTCGCTGACCCATTATACAAAAGGTACGCAGTCACAGGACAAGCCTGCTCCTACTGCTTGTACGTACACGGTTTCAGGTTCTATTTCACTCCCCTCACAGGGGTTCTTTTCGCCTTTCCCTCACGGTACTGGTTCACTATCGGTCAGTCAGTAGTATTTAGCCTTGGAGGATGGTCCCCCCATATTCAGACAGGATATCACGTGTCCCGCCCTACTCGATTTCACTGAATATGCGTCGTCAGTTACGGGGCTATCACCCTGTATCGCCAAGCTTTCCAGCTTGTTCACCTAACGCCTATAAAGCTTAAGGGCTAGTCCAATTTCGCTCGCCGCTACTTTCGGAATCTCGGTTGATTTCTTTTCCTCGGGGTACTTAGATGTTTCAGTTCCCCCGGTTCGCCTCGTTATGCTATGTATTCACATAACGATACTTACTTATGTAAGTGGGTTTCCCCATTCGGAAATCCCAGACTCAAGTGGTTTTTACTACCTAATCTGGGCTTATCGCAAGTTAATACGTCCTTCATCGCCTCTGACTGCCAAGGCATCCACCGTGTACGCTTAGTCACTTAACCATACAACCCGAAGGAGTTTCGAGTTGATGTTCAAATCACCAAAGTTGTCTCTCATTATTTGAATGAGCGAGAGACATATCGATTTTGCCGGACTCAAATTCCAAGAACACTTGAATGTGTTTTTAGTTGTATTCATAAATGAATACTTTGAGAACTTTACAAACAACAATAAATTGTTGTTTTGTCAGCTTTCCAAATTGTTAAAGAGCTATGTTGCTTCACAAGGAAGTTACATTTTCTAAAGACTTTCAGAGTCAAAAATGCCAACCAGTATCAATTGCTTGTTCTGGTTTGGACGTTTTATTCCAAAAATACTTAGAGAATGGTGGGCGATACCGGGCTCGAACCAGTGACCCCCTGCTTGTAAGGCAGGTGCTCTCCCAACTGAGCTAATCGCCCACATAAGTTTTAATTCTTCGTGGAGAAGAATGGTGGGTCGTGCAGGATTCGAACCTGCGACCAATTGATTAAAAGTCAACTGCTCTACCAACTGAGCTAACGACCCAATGGTATCCCGTAGGGGAGTCGAACCCCTGTTACCGCCGTGAAAGGGCGGTGTCCTAGGCCTCTAGACGAACGGGACACTAAGTTGAACATCTTGGGGGATGTTCTATCTCTTAAACTTCATAAACCATATCAATCTGTGTGAACACTCATCGCAATAATCATCGTATAAGGAGGTGATCCAGCGCCAGGTTCCCCTAGCGCTACCTTGTTACGACTTCACCCCAGTCATGAACCACAAAGTGGTAAGCGTCCCCCCGAAGGTTAAACTACCTACTTCTTTTGCAGCCCACTCCCATGGTGTGACGGGCGGTGTGTACAAGGCCCGGGAACGTATTCACCGTGGCATTCTGATCCACGATTACTAGCGATTCCGACTTCATGGAGTCGAGTTGCAGACTCCAATCCGGACTACGACGCACTTTTTGGGATTCGCTCACTTTCGCAAGTTGGCCGCCCTCTGTATGCGCCATTGTAGCACGTGTGTAGCCCTACTCGTAAGGGCCATGATGACTTGACGTCGTCCCCACCTTCCTCCGGTTTATCACCGGCAGTCTCCCTGGAGTTCCCGACATTACTCGCTGGCAAACAAGGATAAGGGTTGCGCTCGTTGCGGGACTTAACCCAACATTTCACAACACGAGCTGACGACAGCCATGCAGCACCTGTCTCAGAGTTCCCGAAGGCACCAATCCATCTCTGGAAAGTTCTCTGGATGTCAAGAGTAGGTAAGGTTCTTCGCGTTGCATCGAATTAAACCACATGCTCCACCGCTTGTGCGGGCCCCCGTCAATTCATTTGAGTTTTAATCTTGCGACCGTACTCCCCAGGCGGTCTACTTAACGCGTTAGCTCCGAAAGCCACGGCTCAAGGCCACAACCTCCAAGTAGACATCGTTTACGGCGTGGACTACCAGGGTATCTAATCCTGTTTGCTCCCCACGCTTTCGCATCTGAGTGTCAGTATCTGTCCAGGGGGCCGCCTTCGCCACCGGTATTCCTTCAGATCTCTACGCATTTCACCGCTACACCTGAAATTCTACCCCCCTCTACAGTACTCTAGTCTGCCAGTTTCAAATGCTATTCCGAGGTTGAGCCCCGGGCTTTCACATCTGACTTAACAAACCACCTGCATGCGCTTTACGCCCAGTAATTCCGATTAACGCTCGCACCCTCCGTATTACCGCGGCTGCTGGCACGGAGTTAGCCGGTGCTTCTTCTGTCGCTAACGTCAAACAACGCCGCTATTAACGACGCCGCCTTCCTCACGACTGAAAGTACTTTACAACCCGAAGGCCTTCTTCATACACGCGGCATGGCTGCATCAGGCTTGCGCCCATTGTGCAATATTCCCCACTGCTGCCTCCCGTAGGAGTCTGGACCGTGTCTCAGTTCCAGTGTGGCTGATCATCCTCTCAGACCAGCTAGGGATCGTCGCCTTGGTGAGCCCTTACCTCACCAACTAGCTAATCCCACCTAGGCATATCCTGACGCGAGAGGCCCGAAGGTCCCCCTCTTTGGCCCGTAGGCATCATGCGGTATTAGCCATCGTTTCCAATGGTTATCCCCCACATCAGGGCAATTTCCTAGGCATTACTCACCCGTCCGCCGCTCGACGCCGTTATCGTTCCCCGAAGGTTCAGATAACTCGTTTCCGCTCGACTTGCATGTGTTAGGCCTGCCGCCAGCGTTCAATCTGAGCCATGATCAAACTCTTCAATTTAAGATTTTGTTCGGCTCAATGAATACTGAACATTACATAAGTAATGTTTGAATTGACTGTGCTGAATCCGAAGATTCAATGGTCACTTCGTTTCATTGAAACCTAATTTGAAACCGCTCTTTATTAAGAGAAATTTCTAATTGGATTATCATCAACGAGTGCCCACACAGATTGATAGGTCTATATTGTTAAAGAGCTTTTCCTGTTGAGCTTCGCTCAAAACAGGACGGCCATTTTAGCGAGTTAAAGTTTAGTGTCAATCACTTTTTTCAAACTTTCTTCAAGCGTTTCCGTTTGGCTAATTTGGCTTGCTCACCTCGACTTCGTTTCTTTCGAAGCGTTGCCGTGTCAGCGAGGTGGCATTATAGAGATTGCGATCACATTGGCAAGCCCTTTTTCTCGTTTTTTTTGATTTTTTTATCGTTCGGATAAATTTGCATCAAAAGCGGTCAAAAGAGCACGTTATTTCTACAGTTCTCTGAATTTATCTGCGAAAAGAGCCACTTTTTCCCAATTGGTGTATTCCACTTCTTTGGTCGTATCAGTTTCGCCACCTGTCATCGACATAATGAACCTAATCATAGTTCTGTCGAACCAGCTGTAACGTGGGTAATAAAGTGCACCAGCAAAAACACCGATTAGCGTTGGTTTCCAAGGCGACTTAATTAGAAACTTGCGAATGTAAGCACTACCTTCAGGTGTATCCTTTCCTTGGTCCTCTTTACGAGCGGTTAGGTTTACGCAGAAAAATGCCACTTTATTTTGCTCCAATTGATTGAGATTTCGCTCAATAAACTGGTATAGCTTTTTATTAAGATGACCATAACGAATAGAGGCACCTATCAACACTCTGTCGTATTGACTGAAGTCAATCGTCTCGACATTATGTAAATCCACCAGCTCACACTCGAAGTCTGGAAGTTGTTCATCTATATAGTGGAGAATTTTTTTAGTCTGCCCTTCGCGGGAAGAGTATAGAAATAATGCTTTTGCCACGATTTCCCCTTAGCTACGCCAAAACGTCGGCGTAAGTAGAATAAGTAAGGTAAAGATTTCCAAACGACCAAACAGCATAGAAACTATCAATACCCATTTTGCTTTGTCGTTAACATCACCAAAGTGAAGCGCCACTTCTCCCAAACCAGGACCGAGGTTGTTCAGAGTCGCAGCCACCGCAGAGAACGCACTGAGCTCATCCATTCCTGTTGCAATCAACCCCAACATACAAACCACAAATACCAATGCGTATGCGGAGAAGAAGCCCCAAACCGCATCGACAACACGTTGCGGTAGGGCACTGCCACCTACTTTGATGGTGTAAACCGCGCGCGGATGGACTAAACGTTTTAGTTCACGCGCACCTTGTAAGGTAAGAAGCAGGATACGAATCACTTTCATGCCGCCGCCTGTTGAACCAGCACAACCACCGATAAAAGAGGAGAACAATAGCAGTACAGGTAAGAAGAGCGGCCAGTCCGCAAAACCCGTCGTCGTAAAGCCCGCTGTTGTCGAAATTGACACGGTTTGGAACAGAGCCTGATCGAAAGCATCGTATGTCGATGTGTAAGAGTGGTGTTTCAGTAATAATAGGAAACAAACGACAAATAGCAGCACTTGAATAAACAAGAAAGCGCGAAACTCAGGATCTTTCCAGTAATACTTGGGATGCACACCACCTGATGCAAATGCAGCAAAGTGCAGCGTGTAGTTACATGCAGATATAAGCAGAAAAACCACCGTAATCAGGTTAATCGCGTAACTATCAAAGTATCCGATGCTGGCATCGTGGGTAGAGAAGCCACCAATGGCAATGGTTGAAAAGCTGTGACTGATGGCGTCAAATGGCGTCATACCAGCTAACCAAAAAGCCGAAGCACAGGCGATAGTCAGACTCAAATAGATGTACCAAAGCGCTTTAGCGGTTTCTGCTATGCGCGGCGTCACTTTAGTGTCCTTTACTGGGCCAGGGATCTCAGCGCGGTAAAGCTGCATACCACCAATGCCAAGTACTGGCAAAATCGCCACCGCTAATACGATGATTCCCATACCGCCGAACCACTGCAATAACTGTCGATAGAATAGAATTGCTTTAGGTAACTCATCCAAACCAACAATAACGGTCGCCCCAGTCGTCGTGAGAGCAGAAAACGATTCAAAAAACGCATCTGTCACTGAGACGTTCGGGTTGTCAGCAATTAGAAAGGGGATCGAGCCTGCGCTGCCAAGTACTGTCCAGAACAGAACGACAATAAGAAAGCCATCTCGAGCTTTAAGCTCGTGCTTATACCTGCGGTTTGGGTACCAACAAACGGCCCCACAAAACAGCAGAACAAAAAATGTCGTGACAAAAGGCACACCTGCACCATCTCGATAGATCAGCGCAACGAGTGCTGGCGCAAGCATAGTGACACTAAAGAGTGCGAGCAGTAGCCCGACGATTCGAATAATTGAACGAAATTGCATGGATAAATTGACTAGCGAAGCTGTCCCTGTTGCTTCCTGTTTTTCATTATTGTCCGTCTAGCGGAGTGACAATTGCCTTTGCCCCGCTTTTATTGATGATTGCTTGGGTAAACGCGCTCACTTCTCGAAGCTCAATTTCCACCACTAATACCACCTGATCGCTGTATTCAGCCTCGACTTCTATCGCACCAAATTGCGGCATGATTGACTGTGCGATCGGCATAAACCCATAGTCTAACGTTAGTCTGAGCTTTGTGGTTATTTTTTTCTCAATAGTTTGAAGCAGCTTGAGCGCTTGTTGTACCCCACCCCCATACGCTTTAACCAAGCCGCCTGTACCTAACTTGATTCCACCAGAGTATCGCGTGACCACTGCCGTGATCTCCCCCACCCCAGAGCCAGACAGCTGCGCCAAGATCGGTTTGCCTGCAGTTCCGGACGGCTCCCCATCATCACTAAAGCCCCATTTCATTGAATCTTCCGGGCGACCTGCAACAAAGCCCCAACAGTTATGTCTGGCATCAGCGTGTTTAGCTTTGATTTGATCAACAAATGCTTTTGCAGCTTCGATACTTGGCGTGTGTGCCAAATAAGTAATGAAGACGCTCTTTTTAATTTCTTCTTCAAATTGAGCGGGCTCTGCTGGAATCAGATAAGGCTTGTCATTCATAGGATTATGGATTCAGGTCTATTTGCCTGAAGTCTATCACGAGTGTGATTTACCCGTCGCATAAGATCTGCCACAGCGCACAATGTTAAACACTTGTTTAAAAAATGTATTGAAATTAGACAATCCACGATCCAAACTAACTTTACTGGTCAAACCAGAACAAAAATAAAACGACTTCCTCGATACCTATTTGCCGAGGTACACGGCGTCGTTGAAATAGGTATACAGACAATCCACGATTGTATGTCATGGAGATAGACAATGATTTACCAAGCCGAAACCCTACAGGTAAAGGAAATACAAGATGGTATTGCAGAGCTAAGCTTCTGCTCTCCAAAATCCGTCAACAAACTCGACCTAGCGACATTGGAATCGCTAGATAAAGCTCTTGATGCGCTCATTGCCCATCAAGGCCTCAAGGGGTTGTTGCTCACTTCAGATAAAGACGCATTCATTGTAGGCGCAGACATTACCGAGTTTTTAGGTCTGTTTGCTAAAACGGATGCCGAGCTCGACCAATGGCTGCAATTTGCTAACAGCATCTTTAACAAATTAGAAGACTTACCCGTTCCGACCATCTCAGTGATCAAAGGCCACGCTCTTGGTGGCGGTTGTGAATGTGTACTAGCAACAGACATGCGTATTGGTGACAAAACCACCAGCATCGGCCTACCAGAAACGAAACTGGGAATCATGCCAGGCTTTGGTGGTTGTGTACGCTTACCTCGCGTTATTGGCGCAGACAGCGCAATGGAAATCATCACCCAAGGCAAAGCATGCCGAGCTGATGAAGCATTGAAAATTGGCTTACTCGATGCTGTTGTAGAGACTGATGCTTTATACGAATCAGCACTACAAACTCTTAACTCTGCAATTAACGAGAAACTTGACTGGCAAGCACGCCGAGCACAGAAAACATCTCCGCTAACGCTGAGTAAGCTTGAATCAATGATGAGCTTCACCATGGCGAAGGGTCTGGTGGCACAAAAAGCAGGTCCTCATTACCCTGCCCCAATGACAGCCGTTATCACGATTGAAGAAGGTGCTCGCTTTGCACGTAATGAAGCGTTAGACATTGAACGTAAGCACTTCGTGAAATTGGCTAAGTCGGAAGAAGCAAAATCACTCGTTGGCCTATTCCTTAACGATCAATACATCAAAGGCATTGCGAAAAAAGCAGCGAAGTCAGCAAGTAAAGACACGCAACGTGCAGCCGTATTAGGTGCAGGTATCATGGGTGGCGGCATTGCTTACCAATCAGCGCTAAAAGGTGTGCCTGTCTTAATGAAAGACATCGCGCAAGCGTCGCTCGACCTAGGCATGACTGAAGCATCTAAGCTGCTGAATAAACGCTTATCTCGCGGTCGCATTGATGGCTTTAAGATGGCGGGTATTTTAGCGTCAATCACACCGAGCCTACATTACGCAGGTATTGAAAACTCTGATGTGATTGTTGAAGCTGTCGTTGAAAACCCGAAAGTAAAAGCGGCGGTTTTGAGTGAAGTTGAATCCCATGTCGGTGACGACACCGTTATCACCTCAAACACCTCGACGATTCCTATCAACCTATTGGCAAAATCACTAAAACGCCCAGAAAACTTCTGTGGTATGCACTTCTTCAACCCAGTGCATCGTATGCCTCTTGTTGAGATCATCCGTGGTGAGCACACCTCTGATGAAACCATCAATCGTGTTGTGGCGTATGCTGCGAAAATGGGCAAATCACCAATTGTCGTTAATGACTGCCCAGGGTTCTTCGTTAACCGCGTATTGTTCCCATACTTTGGCGGCTTCAGCATGCTACTTCGTGATGGTGCTGACTTTACGAAAATCGACAAAGTCATGGAGCGTAAGTTTGGCTGGCCGATGGGACCGGCGTACTTGCTTGACGTAGTCGGCATTGATACCGCGCACCACGCACAAGCTGTGATGGCAGAGGGTTTCCCTGAGCGTATGGGTAAACAAGGTCGTGATGCGATTGATGCACTATTCGAAGCAGACAAATATGGTCAGAAGAATGGTAATGGCTTCTACAGCTACACCATAGATAAAAAAGGTAAGCCGAAGAAAACCTTCTCTGAAGAGATCTTGCCGGTGCTCGCTGACGTTTGTGCCGATAAGCAGGACTTTGACGATGAGATCATCATTCAACGTATGATGATTCCAATGATCAACGAAGTTGTGCTGTGCCTTCAAGAAGGCATCATCGCGACTCCGCAGGAAGCAGACATGGCATTGGTTTATGGTCTTGGTTTCCCTCCATTCCGCGGTGGCGTATTCCGCTATCTAGACAGCGTGGGTATTGCTGAATACGTTGAAATGGCAAAACAACACGCCGAGCTAGGTGCGATGTACCAAGTACCGCAAATGTTGATTGATATGGCGGCGAAAGGTGAAAGCTTTTACGGTGCACAACAGCAAGGTTCTATCTAAGGAGGGATTCTAAAATGACTAATCAAACAAGAAATGTTGTCGTAGTCGATTGTCTACGTACTCCAATGGGTCGCTCTAAAGGTGGTGCTTTCCGTCATACACGAGCAGAAGATCTATCTGCGCGTCTAATGAAAGGCATTCTTGCACGTAACCCACAAGTGAACCCAAGCGAGATTGAAGACATCTACTGGGGCTGTGTACAGCAAACACTAGAGCAAGGCTTTAACGTTGCACGTAATGCCGCGCTACTCGCGGGCCTGCCGATTGAAATTGGCGCTGTAACGGTTAACCGTTTGTGTGGCTCATCCATGCAAGCGCTGCATGACGGCACACGTGCCATCATGACTGGCGATGCTGAAATCTGCCTAATTGGTGGCGTTGAGCACATGGGGCATGTGCCAATGAACCACGGTGTAGACTTTCACCCTGGTATGTCAAAGAACGTAGCAAAAGCTGCGGGCATGATGGGCTTAACGGCTGAAATGCTTGGTAAATTACATGGCATTAGCCGTGAGCAACAAGACGAGTTTGCCGCGCGCTCTCACGCTCGTGCGCACGCAGCAACCGTAGAGGGTCGCTTTAAAAACGAAATCCTACCAATTGAAGGCCATGCGGCTGACGGTACACTGTTTACTCTCGACTATGATGAAGTGATTCGCCCTGAAACATCCGTTGAAGGTCTATCTCAACTTCGCCCAGTGTTCGACCCTGCAAACGGTACAGTAACAGCCGGTACTTCATCGGCGCTGTCCGATGGTGCATCAGCGATGTTGATCATGAGTGAAGAGAAAGCCAATGAGCTTGGCTTGAAGATTCGTGCACGTATTAAAGGCATGGCCATTGCGGGCTGCGATCCTTCTATTATGGGTTACGGTCCTGTACCGGCGACGAAAAAAGCGCTCAAGCGTGCCGGTCTTTCAATTGAAGACATGGATGTGGTTGAGCTAAACGAAGCATTTGCAGCGCAGTCTCTGCCGTGTGCTAAAGACTTAGGCCTGCTTGATGTGATGGATGAGAAGGTCAACCTTAACGGTGGTGCGATAGCATTGGGTCATCCACTAGGCTGTTCTGGTTCACGCATCTCAACAACGTTGATCAACCTAATGGAAGCGAAAGATGCGAAATATGGTCTAGCCACTATGTGTATCGGTTTGGGTCAGGGTATAGCGACCGTATTTGAGAGGCCTTAACGCTTGGGGTGAAGTAGGATCAAAACGACGATGGTCGTAGTGATCTACTCAACAACCAGCATGAAATGAATAAATACTAAAATAATTTAGTATTACACTTAAGGGCGACATCAGATGTCGCCCTTTGTTTTACGCCAAACACAGTAAATATGCATACAAAGCATACATAAAATGAGTAACTTTCATTTTATTCATAGATAGAGAAGACATAGACTTATAGACAGTTAATATCTTGCTGTATGTGGCAACTGAGTCACGCTAACGCAATTTCGGAGAACCTTATGTTTAATGCTCTAGTTCTAAACCAAGAAGACAAACGCACTATCGCTAGTATCGAGCAAATCGATGAAACACAACTGCCGGAAGGTGACGTTCTGGTTGAAGTCGATTACTCATCGTTGAATTACAAAGATGGTTTGGCGATCACAGGTAAAGGTAAAATCATCCGTAACTTCCCGATGGTACCTGGCATTGATCTAGCGGGTACGGTTGTAAGTTCTGAAGATTCGCGTTACCAAGCTGGTGACAAAGTGGTCTTAACTGGCTGGGGCGTGGGTGAAAACCATTGGGGTGGCATGGCTCAACGTGCTCGTCTAAAAGCGGATTGGCTCGTGCCACTACCAAAAGGTCTAGACAGCAAGAAAGCAATGATGGTTGGTACTGCTGGCTTCACTGGTATGCTATGTGTTCAAGCACTGCTTGATGCAGGCATCAAACCTGAAGCTGGTGAAATCCTAGTAACGGGCGCAAGTGGCGGCGTAGGCTCGGTTGCAGTAACGCTCCTAGCACAGCTTGGCTACAAAGTTGCTGCAGTGACAGGACGTGTAGAGACAAACGGCCCGCTACTTGAAAAACTAGGTGCTAGCCGCATCATCGACCGTACTGAATTTGAGGAACCAGCACGTCCACTTGAAAAGCAAGTATGGGCAGGTGCGGTAGATACCGTCGGCAGCAAAGTACTAGCAAAAGTACTGGCGCAAATGGATTACAACAGTGCAGTCGCCGCTTGTGGTCTTGCAGGTGGTTTTGATCTACCAACTACAGTGATGCCGTTCATCCTACGTAACGTTCGTCTACAAGGTGTGGACTCAGTAATGTGTCCAACAGAGAAACGCATCGCAGCATGGGAAAAACTGGTTGAACTACTACCAGACAGCTATTTCGAGCAAGCATGTACTGAAGTAGAACTAGCAGAAGCACCAAAATACGCAGAAGACATCACCAACGGTCAAGTAACAGGTCGTGTGGTTATCAAGCTATAAACACTGACTCAGCGTAAACAGACGAAGAGCCGGCATTGCTGGCTCTTTTTGTTAGCAGTTTAGTCCCATATCTTCGATACGCTTAGCTATTAGACGGCTACATTCTTCACGCACAATCGTTCTTAACCATTCTTGAGCAGGGGAATGCTCGCAACGCGCATGCCAAATCATCGAGTATTCAAATGGAGTAAATTGGAATGGTAATGGTTTCACCACCAAGTCATAACGCTCGGCAACCAGATACGCCAAGTCCGCTGGCACTGTGATGATAATTGGCAAGGTATCCATGATCGCCAATGCGGCTTCTAAATGATAAGCCCGCAGAACCATTTTACGCTTAGGTTTCTCCATCAAAGCTTGTTCGATCAGTGCCTTAACACCATCACTGATGGCGATCATGGCATGTGGATGACTCAGATAATCATCCAAGCTCATTTCTTTATCCGCTAATGGATGCTGTTTTGAAAGCATACACAGCACCCCCACTCGCCCCAACACTTCACTGCGTAGAGGCTCCACCGGGCCTGTCGGGCGACAAATCGCTAAGTCTGCACCTTCATAAGTGAGCTGATCTGATAAACGGTCGTGTTGCAGTGGTAAGAAGTTGAAAGACACGTTTGGCGCTTCTTGGTAAATTCTCGGCAAAGCGAACGGTAAGATCGTTTGCATGGCATAGTCGGTGGTCACGATGTTGAAAGTCTGCACGCATTGCAATGGGTCAAACTCAACCGGAGATAACAACTGACGTAAAGACTCTAATGGCTCGCCCAATGAGCGATCGATCTCTAACGCTTTCTGAGTTGGGATCAAATGCTGTCCCTGACGAGTAAACAGCGGATCTCCCAATAAGTCACGCAGACGACCAAGCACACGACTCATTGCCGATTGACTCAAGTTCAGACGTGTTGCTGCCTTACTGACACTGTTTTCCTCTATCAGTACTCGCAACGCAACCAGTAAATTTAAATCTCGGCGATAGATGTCTTCCAGTTCCACGAATTAGCCACTTATTTTGTATGTGTTTGGGTAAATTGTACTCTTCAGGCAAAAAAAATCCCGCCTTTCAGCGGGGAAGCCCAAGAAAAATGGGGATAGTGTCGGAATGAAGTGTCGGTAAAAATAGGTGAGCGTTATTAAAGTATTCTGATCGAAGCAAAAAGCGCTAATTTTCTTGCTCAGATGCACCTGACCATTTGCGCATCTCGATCCAAATCCCAATAATAGTGGCAACCATGCCTACAAGAGGCATCAAAGAGGTGTCAGCTGGCGTTCTGAGTACCAAAGCACAAAACGAGATAAAACAAAGTACGGAGTAAATCGTAAGTCTGTCTAACGCTGTTAACATTGCCTCTTCCTTGCCAGTTGTTACCAAATTGTTAATTTAAGGTAAAACAAAAAATTCCGTTTGCCAAGTGGTTATTGAATATTTTTTCAACGAACGTAGAATTCACCGCTAAGTTAGTTACGAGAATCACACTATGAGCTTTAATCCTGAACTGGCAACAAAGACATTAGAGGCGGAAGGACTGCGCTGCCCAGAGCCAGTGATGATGGTCAGGAAGACAATTCGCAACATGCAAGATGGTGAGATTTTGCTGGTCAAAGCAGATGACCCATCCACGACTCGAGACATTCCGAGTTTCTGCCGTTTTATGGATCACCAATTAATTGCAGCACAAACGGAGCAAGTTCCGTATCAGTACCTGATCAAGAAAGGATTGGAGTAATCTGGTCGAATTAAAAACGGCAGCCGATTGGCTGCCGTTTGTTTATTCATCGTATTCGAGTGTGCGAACTTCTGATTGGAGCTTGTTGAGTTGTTTTTTCATTGCCCGCATCTCTTCATGCATAGGAATGATGTGGGCTACGCGAATCCACGCCTCTACTGTTAATCCAGTAAGAACGAACGATCCTGCCACAATCGGCAACCACATATCAGTCAGTACCATCGCTAACAAGCACAGCGCCAAACCAAAGGTGAATAAATAACTCTGACTCTTTGGGGTCATCCCCATGTAACGTGTAAGCATAAACTTGCCCTCTCGCTATCATTCACACCATTAAACTACCATGACAAGTATGACACTAATATGTCATCCGTCACGCTACGGAGCGATTTTAAGTCAGAGTTTGAGCTACGCCACTAATTCGCTAGTTATTGATTATTTGCATCATTTTAACGATTGTTCGCGGATAACATTTTCCATTTTCAGGCTGCGTTATCCGCCTAAAACATTAAAAGAAGGCCGCACCAATCGCCAACAACACGAACAAAATAGCGGTGACTTTACGAATCAAACCCAGAGGCATCTTGTCTGCTGAAAGCTTACCAATTAACACCACAGGCACGTTAGCCAACAACATACCAATGGTCGTACCAAGTATGACCCAACTCAGCGCATCCGCGTATTGCGCGCCTAGGATAGAAGTGGCGATCTGAGTTTTATCACCAATCTCAGCCACAAAGAAAGCAATAAAGCTGGCAATGAAAGGACCTCGGTTTGAAATCTGTTCGTCATCATCCAACTTATCAGGAATCAACACCCAAGCCGCCATCGCGACAAAACTGACCACCAGCACCCACTTTAAAATATCAGGTGATAAATAGTCAGCAACAACCACACCTAACCATGCAGCCAAAGCGTGGTTGGCAATGGTTGCCAAAAAGATTGCTGCAATAATTGGTATTGGTTTGCGGTAACGACTTGCGAGTAATAGAGATAGCAATTGGGTCTTATCGCCAATTTCTGCTAACGCTACAGTAGTAATTGAAATAGCTAAAACGCTCACGACATGCTCATTGGGGCAGGGATTATTATATTTAACCAAAGACAAACCTCACGCCCCTACCCCGGTTCGTGATGATTTGTCTAAGGTCTTGCTAAACTTGAAAGGCTTCAAGTCTCGAACGCCATGGTGATTTTGCACCAATTATGTTGACGGACGAACCAGATGAAACAGAAACTTCATCAGGTAAGCTACTCCCCAAAGACAGGCGCAATTCTAGCCACCTTTGTTGCGCTTCTCAAGAGCCAAAGCAGGCAAAAACTCCCTTTTAAGAAAAATACAGCAGATAACGCGGTAAAAATTCATTAAAGGAGAAAATCGCCCACGAATTAATCAAGATTAGCTCTACTCCCATGCTCAATATCTGGTTATACTAGATTGTTAATTTATTCAACCGTAATTACTCTTTATCGCCGTTGTTAGAGTTGAAAAACTCGGCATAGATGACGAATTAACGAGTAACAAGAGAATCGCGCGAACCTGACTTATGCAAAAATACGATATCAAAACCTTCCAGGGAATGATCCTCGCGCTGCAGGATTATTGGGCTCAAAATGGTTGTACCATTGTTCAACCGCTAGATATGGAAGTGGGTGCGGGTACCTCTCACCCAATGACCTGTCTACGAGCGCTTGGCCCAGAGCCAATGTCGACAGCTTACGTACAACCTTCACGTCGTCCTACTGATGGCCGTTACGGTGAAAACCCTAACCGTCTTCAGCACTACTACCAATTCCAAGTAGCGCTAAAACCATCGCCTGACAATATTCAAGAGTTGTACCTTGGCTCCCTTGAAGTTCTTGGTATTGACCCTCTTGTACACGACATCCGTTTCGTAGAAGACAACTGGGAAAACCCAACACTAGGCGCATGGGGTCTAGGCTGGGAAGTTTGGCTAAACGGCATGGAAGTGACTCAGTTTACTTACTTCCAACAAGTTGGCGGCCTTGAGTGTAAACCAGTCACTGGTGAGATCACTTACGGTATCGAACGTCTAGCAATGTACATCCAAGAAGTAGACTCGGTTTACGACCTAACTTGGAACATCGCGCCAGACGGCAGCAAAGTGACTTACGGTGATATCTTCCACCAAAACGAAGTAGAGCAATCGACTTACAACTTCGAGCACGCAGACGTTGAATTCCTATTTGGTTTCTTCGAGCAGTGTGAGAAAGAGTGTAAAGAGTTGCTTGAGCTTGAAAAGCCACTGCCATTACCTGCTTACGAGCGCATCCTAAAAGCAGGTCACGCATTCAACCTACTAGACGCGCGTAAAGCGATCTCAGTAACTGAGCGTCAGCGTTACATCCTGCGCATTCGCGATCTGACTAAGTCAGTAGCAGAAGCATACTACGCATCGCGTGAAGCTCTTGGCTTCCCAATGTGTAAGAAAGAACAAGCGTAAGGGGTAGAGAACATGGCAAAAGAATTTCTAATCGAGCTAGGTACAGAAGAGCTACCACCAACGCAACTTCGTACGCTAGCTGAAGCATTCGCAGCAAACTTCGAAGCAGAACTAAAAAGCGCTGAGCTTGCTCACGAAGGCGTGAAATGGTTTGCGGCTCCTCGTCGTCTTGCACTTAAAGTCGCGGCACTAGCAGAAAGCCAGTCTGACAAAGTGGTTGAAAAGCGTGGTCCTGCGGTTTCTGCAGCGTTTGACGCGGAAGGCAACCCAACCAAAGCAGCTCAAGGCTGGGCACGCGGTTGTGGTATTTCTGTTGACCAAGCAGAGCGCATGGTTACAGACAAAGGCGAATGGCTACTGTTCAAACAAGAAGTGAAAGGTCAGCCAACGTCTGAGATCGTTGTTGAACTTGCAGCGAAAGCACTAGCAAACCTACCTATCGCAAAACCAATGCGTTGGGGTAACAAAACGACTCAATTTATCCGTCCAGTTAAGACGCTAACCATGCTAATGGGCAGCGACCTAATCGAAGGCGAGATCCTTGGTGTCGCTTCTGACCGCACTATCCGTGGTCACCGCTTCATGGGTGAGCAAGAGTTCACTATCGATTCTGCTGAGCAATACCCTGCGATTCTAGAAGAGCGCGGTAAAGTAATGGCAGATTACGAAGCGCGTAAAGCCATCATCCTAGCTGACGCACAAAAAGCGGCAGCAGCGGTTGGCGGTATCGCTGACCTAGAAGATGACCTAGTAGAAGAAGTCACGTCTCTGGTTGAATGGCCAGTAGTACTTACAGCGAAGTTTGAAGAAGAGTTCCTAAAAGTGCCTTCTGAAGCGTTGGTTTACACCATGAAAGGTGACCAGAAGTACTTCCCTGTTTATGACGAAAACAAGAAGCTACTACCTAACTTCATCTTCGTATCGAACATCGAATCAAAAGAGCCTCGTTACGTAATCGAAGGTAATGAGAAAGTGGTTCGTCCTCGTCTTGCTGACGCAGAATTCTTCTTCAACACAGACCGTAAGCGTCCGCTTATCGACCGTCTGCCTGAGCTAGAACAAGCGATCTTCCAAAAGCAACTGGGCACGATCAAAGACAAAACAGACCGCATCACAGAGCTTGCTGGCTACATTGCTGAGCAAATCGGTGCTGACGTTGAGAAATCAAAGCGTGCTGGTCTACTAGCAAAATGTGACCTAATGACCTCAATGGTATTCGAATTCACGGATACTCAAGGTGTGATGGGTATGCACTACGCTCGCCACGACGGTGAAGCAGAAGAAGTTGCAGTCGCACTGAACGAGCAATACATGCCTCGTTTCGCAGGTGATGAACTGCCATCAAACGGCGTTTCAACCGCAGTTGCAATGGCAGACAAGCTAGACACTATCGTAGGTATCTTCGGTATTGGTCAAGCGCCTAAAGGCAGCGACCCATTCGCACTACGCCGCGCATCTCTAGGTGTACTACGTATCATCGTTGAATACGGCTACAACCTAGATCTTGTTGACCTAGTAGCGAAAGCGAAGTCACTGTTTGGCGACCGCCTAACCAACGACAACGTTGAACAAGACGTTATCGAGTTCATGCTTGGTCGTTTCCGCGCTTGGTACCAAGACGAAGGCTTCAGCGTAGACATCATTCAAGCAGTTCTAGCGCGTCGCCCGACTAAACCAGCAGACTTCGACCAACGAGTTAAAGCGGTTTCTCACTTCCGTGAACTGGAAGCGGCAGAGTCTCTAGCAGCAGCGAACAAACGTGTTGGTAACATCCTAGCGAAATTCGACGGCGAACTAGCAGCAGACATCGACCTAGCATTGCTACAAGAAGACGCAGAGAAAGCACTAGCAGAAAGCGTTGAAGTAATGACGGAAGCACTAGAGCCTGCATTTGCGACCGGTAACTACCAAGAAGCCCTAAGCAAGCTAGCAGATCTACGTGAGCCAGTGGATGCGTTCTTCGATAACGTAATGGTAATGGCAGACGACGAAGCACTTAAGAAGAACCGTCTGACATTGCTGAACAACCTGCGTAACCTGTTCTTACAGGTCGCAGATATCTCTGTCCTTCAAAAGTAATTCATTACTGATTCAGAAGTGATTAAGAGATAAGTAAAGGGAAGCGTCGGCTTCCCTTTTTTGTTGTCTTTAAACGGAGATAATCGGTTCTTATTATTCATTTTGTGAACAAGGCAAAAATTTGTAGGGTGAGACACGTTTAACTTGTTGGTGCAGAGCTCGGATTGTAGAGGCTCAGTTTTGCTATAACTGGACTGTTTATTCGGGGGAAGGACACAATGAAAAAAACAATTCTCGCACTCTCTATTGGACTATTGAGCGCCTGCAGCCAGATTCCAGAAAATGCTATCGTACTGAGCGTTGGAGACGATACAGCCGTCTTCGAACCAAACTCTAACGGCTTACTTGTCGCCGAGCAAAAACTCGAAAAAGGCAGCTACACCTTTACCATTGCCGACAGTAATCAAAGCTGTGGAAGTAGTTTTGCTTTGGCAGAAGAAAGCCGCATCAAATTCAATCGTCCATTAAAAATGGATAATTGCGCCACAGATGCCCAAATGCCGCTGCGCATCTTCAAAGCCAACACCTATCAATTTACGCTCAACCCAACCACTAACGAGCTAACTGTTAGGCTCAAACCCAAAAAGAATCAAGACATCACCTACTCTTGCCCTGTCGCAACCAATACGCCAAAAACCATCAACGTTGAGCAAACCTTTAATGATGGCACTGTCGTTCGCGATGCCTTAACCGGACAAGAAACTATAGTTACAGATGGCAGCGTAACCATGCAGCCGGGCCCTATGAGCCAAGGTCTGTTGTTACTAGAAGAGGTTGAGCAACAAGCAGAAAAACCTTTCAGTTGGGACAACGCGACGGTGTACTTCGTCATGACTGACCGCTTCTATAACGGCAACCCAGACAACGACAACAGCTACGGTCGCAGCAAAGACGGGAAATACGAGATTGGTACCTTCCATGGTGGTGACTTAGCGGGTCTGACGAAAAAACTCGATTACATCGAATCACTTGGTGTCAATGCTATCTGGATAACCTCACCACTGGAACAAATCCACGGCTGGGTTGGCGGCGGCGATAAAGGCGACTTTAAGCACTACGGCTACCACGGCTACTACCATCAAGACTGGACCAAGCTTGATGCCAACATGGGTACCGAAGATGAACTCAGAACCTTCGTCGATACCGCTCACAAGAAAGGCATCCGCGTGATTTGGGATGTAGTCATGAACCACACAGGTTATGCGACATTAGCAGACATGCAGGAATTCGGCTTTGGTCAGCTTTACCTTGATGACCAAGAAGCCAAAGAAGTCCTTGGTGAAAAATGGACCGACTGGCAGCCGAAATCAGGACAAAGCTGGCACAGCTTCAACGACTACATCAAATACGGTGATAGCGAAGCGTGGGATAAATGGTGGGGCAAAGATTGGATCCGCACCGACATTGGTGACTACGATGCTCCGGGCTACAACGACATCACCATGTCTTTGAACTACCTACCGGATCTAAAAACCGAATCGACTCAGAAAACCGGACTACCAAACTTCTTCCGCAATAAAGACACCAATGCGCAAGATGAGCTACAAACCCCACGTGAACATCTGATTACGTGGTTATCCGACTGGGTACGCGACTACGGCATTGATGGCTTCCGCGTTGACACGGCCAAACACGTTGAAATGGAAGCGTGGGCAGATCTGAAAGCCAGCACCACTCAAGCGCTTGCCCAGTGGAAACAAAACAACCCAGACAAAGCCTTGGATGACCTACCTTTCTGGATGACGGGTGAAGTATGGGCGCACAGCGTGGTGAAAAGCCCGTATTTCGATAACGGCTTCGATTCCATCATCAACTTCGAGTTCCAATCTGATGTAGCACCCAAAGCGCTGAAATGCTTTGCGCAACTCGATAGCGATTATCGCCGCTACGCGGAACGTATTAACTCCGATCCTGAGTTCAACGTGTTGAGTTACCTGTCTTCGCACGATACTCAACTGTTTTGGTCGGCACGCAGCCGCAGCTTCGATGACCAAGCACGCGCTGCCAATGCACTAATGCTGACGCCGGGTGCAGTGCAAATCTATTACGGCGATGAGATTGCTCGTGATTTTGGTATTACCGGTTCCGACCCTACTCAAGGTACTCGCTCTGATATGCCATGGGATAAGATTCATGGCGAACGTGAAGACTTGCTGCAACATTGGCAAAAACTCGGCGAGTTCCGTCAACGCCACCCAGCGGTTGCGCAAGGCAAACACATCACTCGCAATCAAGAAGAGTATTACGCGTTCGAGCGCCAATACCACGACGACAAAGTGCTGATCGTCTACACTGGCGAATAGCCGATTCACTCCACCAGCAAGGGAAGCATTTCGCTTCCCTTTTTTATTCACTGCTCATATCCCCATCATCTGGTCTGATGACAAACTTTTTTCTTCTTCGAGTAAATTCACACTTTGCGTCGTAATAACATTAGGGTAAGGTCAAGTATTACTCTATAAGCTGATGTTTCATCAGCATTCAATACACATAAGCAATCACAATGAATTAGGTATCAGTCAGCATGCAGTTCTCAAAGTTTGGTGAAAAATTTAATCAGTATTCAGGTATCACGCAGTTAATGGACGATTTGAATGATGGTCTACGCACACCAGGTGCCATCATGCTCGGTGGAGGCAACCCAGCCGCCATTCCTGCCATGCTCGATTATTTTCACCAAGCCAGTGAGGAAATGCTCGCCAGTGGAGAGCTCGTCGCCGCCCTAGCCAACTACGATGGCCCACAGGGTAAAGATGCGTTCGTGAAAGCGCTGGCTCAGTTATTCCGTGAAACTTACGGTTGGGACATTTCAGAGAAGAACATCAGCCTAACTAACGGCAGCCAAAGTGGCTTCTTCTACTTGTTCAACTTACTCGCAGGTAAACAGCCTGACGGTTCGCATAAGAGGGTGCTACTGCCTATCGCGCCTGAGTACATCGGCTATGGTGATGCTGGCATTGATGAAGATATTTTTGTCTCTTACCACCCAGAAATCGAGCTGTTAGATAACGGATTGTTTAAATACCACGTCGATTTTGAACAGCTAACCGTCGACGATTCTGTTGCGGCAATCTGCGCATCTCGCCCAACCAACCCAACGGGTAACGTACTGACAGACGAAGAAGTGCGTAAACTGGACAAACTCGCACGTGAAAACAACATCCCACTGATCATCGATAACGCCTACGGCTTGCCGTTCCCGAACATCATCTTTGAAGATGTCGAACCATTCTGGAATGAAAACACCATCTTGTGCATGAGCCTATCCAAACTTGGCTTGCCTGGCGTGCGTTGCGGGATTGTGATTGCGAGTGAAGAAATCACTCAAGCGTTAACCAATATGAACGGCATCATCAGCCTAGCACCAGGCAGTGTGGGTCCAGCGCTGGCAAACCACATCATCGCTAAAGGCGACCTGCTTAAACTGAGTTCAGAGGTGATTAAGCCGTTTTACAAGCAGAAGTCGCAACGTGCGGTTGAACTGCTACAACAGGCGATTACCGATGAGCGCTTCCGTATCCACAAACCTGAAGGGGCGATCTTCTTGTGGTTATGGTTTGATGAGTTGCCAATTACGACAATGGAGTTGTACCAACGCTTGAAAGCGCGTGGTGTATTGATTGTTCCGGGTGAGTACTTCTTTATTGGCCAGAAAGACGAATGGGACCACGCTCATCAGTGCTTACGCATGAACTACGTTCAAGACGATGAGATGATGCAGAAAGGTATCGCGATTATCGCGGAAGAAGTCGAAAAGGCTTACCAACAAGGTCAGTAAAGCAAACTCCCACATCAAAGACACAAATTAAAAAGAGCGCCAACTGGCGCTCTTTCTCACTCTATAGGGCAAATAACTTACTGATTAGTTGTTTTCTAACAGGTTGTTGCCACCGATAGCAATTTTACGTGGTTGCATTGCTTCTGGAATTTCACGAATCAAATCAATATGTAATAAGCCGTTTTCCATTGATGCGCCTGTCACTTTGACGTAATCCGCTAGCTGGAATTTACGTTCGAAGTCGCGCTCAGCAATGCCTTGGTACACGTAGTTTTTGCCTTCTTCTGCTTTGCGTTCGCCCTTCACAATCAACATGTTTTCGTTTTGAGTCAGATCGAGTTGGTCTTCAGAGAAGCCAGCAACTGCCATAGTAATACGGTAGTTATGCTCGTCTTTTTGCTCAATGTTGTACGGAGGGTAACCGCCAGAAGTATTTTTCGCTGTATTCGCTTCCATCAGGTTTAGCAGACGATCAAAGCCAATTGCATTACGGTATAGTGGTGAGAAATCTACGTTACGCATAAATCTATCCTCTTAATTAAGCAATAGTCTTAGCTCAGATGACCTTCATCTCACAGGCGTGTTTATGCAAAAACCAACGCCGAGCTAAGAGATTCTTATCATTCCGCAGGCCATCATTTGGCTCGGAGACATGATAGGAAATCTAAAGGTTTAAGTTGTGTGCTAAAACGCCATATCCTCTTTTGAGCGATCTCGTTTTAGCGATTCCAGAGGGCTGTCTTCTAGTCTCTAGCAAGCCAGTCATCCTCTTCCCAACTAGATATAAGGTCGTCAAAAATGACTTTCAAGGGAAAAAATAAAAAATTTTAAGTGCGCTCGCTATCTCCCCAGAAAGGTCAGTTTACCCTCGCTTTGCAATCGGTATTAAAAAGCCCACCTTTCTGGTGGGCTCAATCTGCACTCTACTTGCGGGAGGATTTACGCGCTTTTACAACGCTCTTTTCTGCTGCTTTTTCCTGTTTTAACTTACGCTTTTCTTTCAGACTCAACTGTGGTTGTTTTTTGTCTTTCTTACTCATGACTTCACCTCTATTTATTGGCACAACAGACAACCACACAGCATTTTCTGAGCTGGTGGCTGCGATTGATGAACAATTTCAGTAATCACAAAGCAGCGTCGCTGATTAAAAATTTCCACTTCGAGCGCATCATTTTTAGCTCGACCTAACAATCGAGACCCCAAATAAGAATCGACCGCGAGCATACCTGTCATCGGTTGCCCCTTGCGCGAGCTAACTAACGTCATGCGATATTGATAGGCGCGTTCAACATCCACTAAGCGAACCGTGTCCCCAACCGCAATACGAGCTCGGTTACGGCAATGGGCCTGTTGCTCGCAGGTTTCAAATAGCGATAACAACCTTAGTGGTGATTGATAGGTTAAAAAGCGACTGGTTAACCACCAAGTTCGCAGCGCCAAACAGTACGCCGAGAACCAGCGTTCAAACATGATTATTTCCTTCTTAATGCCTTGTCTTACAAATAAATTCAGTGCATTGAACCGGAAGTGCATCACCTCCGGCTTAGTTCAGGAAAGTCATCACCATTTTCTCAACCTCCTTATTCATCAGCTCTTCAGCACTATAGCGAGCAGAAAAAAGAAAGCAAAAGCGCCCAAGCGAACAAAATGGCGAGAAAAAAAGAAAACAGAAATAAAATGGCAAGCTTGATCAGGTTATTGGCAATTAGCACCAGAAAAACCAAAGTCTTGGCAGAAAGTGGCGATTTTCATTGGTGGTTAAAACAAAAAAAAGCAGCGATTTCTCGCTGCTTTTTTCTATTAAGATAAGTTGTCGTTACACGTCTAAGTTCGCTACTTTCAGCGCGTTTTCTTCGATGAAGTTACGACGAGGTTCTACTTGGTCACCCATCAGTGTTGTGAACAATTGGTCTGCGCCTACCGCATCCTCAATCGTTACTTGCATCATGCGACGCGTTTCTGGGTCCATAGTCGTTTCCCACAGCTGATCTGGGTTCATCTCACCTAGACCTTTGTAACGCTGACGGCTCAGACCACGCATTGACTCTTTAACCAACCAATCAAGCGCTTCTGCAAAGCTTGCTACTGGCATCGTACGCTCACCACGTTTGATGTACGCACCTTCTTCCAGAAGCCCATCCAGTGCTTCTGATAGATCAGCCAACTTGCCGTACTCTTTCGAGTTTAGGAAGTCGATGCTAATTGCATGTTCGTGCGTCACGCCGTGAGTACGAACCACGATCTTAGGCAAGTTTAAGCCTAGTTCTTCGTGCTGTTCAACTTCGTAGCTGTATTGGCTCGCACCCACTTCTTTCGCATTCAGCTGCTCAATAAGCTGCTTCGTCCACGCTTCAACAACTGATGCGTCATGGCATTGCTCAGGAGTTAGACGAGGAGTGTAAATCAGCTCGTTTACCAAAGCACTTGGGTAACGACGGCTCATACGTTCCGCCAGTTTAATACCCGCATTGTACTGTTGAACAAGCTTCTCTAGTGCTTCACCTGCCAATGCTGGTGCTTCTGCGTTTACGTGTAGCGATGCATTATCCAGAGCCAATGATACTTGGTATTGGTTCATCGCTTCTTCGTCTTTGATGTACTGCTCTTGTTTGCCTTTTTTCACTTTGTAAAGTGGTGGCTGAGCGATGTACACGTAACCACGCTCGATAAGCTCTGGCATTTGACGGTAGAAGAAGGTCAATAGTAGCGTACGGATGTGCGAACCATCGACATCGGCATCGGTCATGATGATGATGTTGTGGTAACGCAACTTGTCCGGGTTGTACTCGTCACGACCGATACCACAACCAAGTGCAGTGATCAGAGTGGCCACTTCTTGCGAAGACAGCATCTTGTCGAAACGTGCTTTTTCTACGTTAAGAATCTTACCTTTTAGCGGTAGGATTGCTTGGTTCTTACGGTTACGGCCTTGTTTTGCGGAGCCGCCTGCCGAATCACCCTCCACTATGTATAGTTCAGAGAGTGCCGGATCTTTTTCCTGACAGTCTGCAAGTTTACCTGGAAGGCCAGCCAGGTCTAGTGCACCTTTACGGCGCGTCATTTCACGAGCTTTACGCGCTGCTTCACGTGCACGTGCTGCATCGATGATTTTCGAACAAACCATCTTCGCTTCTGTCGGGTTCTCAATCAGGAACTCAGACAGTTTTTCACCCATTGCAGACTCAACAGCTGATTTCACTTCAGAAGAAACCAGTTTGTCTTTAGTTTGGCTTGAGAACTTAGGATCTGGCACTTTCACCGAAACAACCGCAGTTAGACCTTCACGCGCATCGTCGCCTGAAGTCGCTGTTTTCGCTTTCTTCGAGAAACCTTCTTTATCCATAAAGCTGTTCAATGTACGTGTTAGCGCAGCACGGAAACCAGCAAGGTGAGTACCACCATCACGCTGTGGGATATTGTTGGTAAAGCAGAAGATGTTCTCTTGGAAACCATCGTTCCATTGCATCGCCACTTCAACTGAAATGCCGTCTTCACGCTCAGAGTTAAAGTGGAAGATTTTTTCGATGATTGGCGTTTTGTTGGTGTTTAGGTGATCAACGAACGCTTGAATACCACCTTCATACATGAAGTGATCATGTTTGTCCGCTTCACGTTCATCAACCAATTTGATCGACACACCAGAGTTCAGGAATGACAGTTCACGCAGGCGTTTCGCCAGAATGTCATAGTGGAACTCAGTGTTAGAGAACGTCTCGGCACTTGGCCAGAAACGAATTTGTGTACCGGTTTTATCCGTATCACCTACAACGGCTAGTGGCGCTTGAGGCTCACCATGGCGGTAGGTTTGCGTATGGATATGGCCACCACGATGAATCGTTAGCTCAACTTTCTCTGATAGTGCGTTTACTACTGAAACACCTACCCCGTGAAGACCACCCGATACTTTGTATGAGTTATCGTCGAACTTACCACCCGCGTGAAGAACCGTCATGATTACTTCTGCTGCAGAGACATTTTCCTCTGAGTGGATTTCTGTTGGAATGCCACGACCATCATCGCTAACGGAAACCGAGTTATCCTCATGAATTGTCACAACGATGTCTTTACAGTGACCTGCCAACGCTTCATCAATTGAGTTATCCACCACCTCGAAAACCATGTGGTGAAGGCCGGTGCCGTCGTCCGTATCGCCGATGTACATTCCTGGACGCTTACGTACCGCATCCAGACCCTTCAGTACCTTAATACTCGATGAATCGTAATTTTCAGACATGAGTTTCTCTCTTCTAGTTTGACTCTATCCTGCCATGTTCCACATGAAACAATTTACCGTTATCGTCCAACATATCGGCGATTTGGCTTTCAGTGATAGAGCTTACAAATACTTGTGCGCCCGTCTCTTTTAAGCAGTCAGCAAGACGCTTGCGACGTTGGCTATCTAATTCCGACGCAAAGTCGTCAATTAGGTAAATGCATTGTTTACCGGTCATCTCTGTCAGGTGTTGCCCTTGCGCGACACGCAATGCACACACCATGAGTTTTAATTGACCGCGTGACAGAACATCTTCAACGGGCGTTCCGTTCACTTTAATGCGCAAATCAGCTTTGTTTGGGCCACTAAAGGTGTATCCCAATGCCTGATCACGCTCAAAATTCTTTTCTAGTATCTCGTGGTATGGGGTGTCTTTATCCCAGCCACGATAATACTTCAATTGGATCTCAAATTCTGGCAAAAATGTCTGACAGATAGTTTCTGCGACGGTTTTCATCTGCTCGATGTAACTTGCTCGCCATTGGCTGATGTTTTCAGCCAACCCTGCCATTTCCTGATCCCAATAACTGAGCTCACGATAACTATTGGCGGTTTTCAACAACGCGTTGCGCTGCTTGTTCAGGCGCTTGAACCTTCCCCATGCTTGATAAAAAGCGGGCTCGGTATGAAACACGCCCCAATCAATAAACGCACGACGATGTTTAGGGCCATCTGTCAGTAAATCAAACCCTTCTGGGTGTATCAACTGCAGAGGCAGAACTTGTGCCAACTGCGCTAATTTTTGTCCAGATTGACCGCCTATTTTAACCTCTGTTGAGCCATCACGCTGCTTATTAATGCCGATAGGTAGCTCAAATTGATCCGAGTTCAAAAAACGACCATGAACAAACAGTTCGTCACACTCATTTTGTATCACTCGTCCGGTGAGAGAGCTCTTGAATGAGCGGCCATGCCCGAGCAGGTAAACCGCTTCTAAGACACTGGTTTTACCGCTGCCGTTCGGCCCGATAAGAAAGTTAAAGCCTGCTGATAACTCAATATCACAGGCTTTAATGTTTCGAAACTGCTGAATGATGAGACGAGAAAGAGGCATTCAGTTGGCTTATAGACGAATTGGCATCACCACGTACATGGCACTGTCATCGTCGGCATTTTCAATCAATGCGCTAGCGTTAGCATCCGACATCGACACACGTACATTTTCACAACGCAACGTGTTCAGAACATCAAGCACATAGCTTACGTTAAAGCCGATTTCGATGGCGTCACCTTCAAAGGTTACATCAAGCATCTCTTCCGCTTCTTCTTGTTCTGGGTTATTCGCGGTTATGCGCATTTCAGTATCAGCCAGATTCACACGCACGCCACGGAATTTTTCGTTGGAAAGAATCGCAGCACGAGAGAAGGCTTGGCGCAACTCGTCACAACTTGCTATTAGGGTCTTATTGGTGCTCTGAGGCAATACGCGGCGGTAGTCAGGGAAACGACCATCAACCAACTTAGAGGTAAAAGTAAAGTTATTCACCTCAGCACGAACATTGGAGCTACCGATCTGAAGTACTACAGGTTGCTCTGGCGCGTCCATCAACTTCACTAATTCTTGCACACCTTTGCGTGGCACGATGATTTGCTTCTGCGCAAAATCCGCACCCAGCTGAGTTTGCGATACCGCCATACGGTGGCCGTCCGTCGCCACGCTGCGTAGCGTGGTACCGTCAATTTCAAACAACATGCCGTTGAGGTAGTAACGAACGTCTTGATTCGCCATCGAGAACTGAGTTTTGTCGATCAGCGTACGTAGATCGGCTTGGCTCAGTGATACTTCCACTTCACTTTGCCAATCTTCAATATTAGGGAAATCGTTCGCAGGAAGCGTTGCCAATGAGAAACGGCTGCGACCAGAGCGAACTTGTACGCGATCACCTTCTAATACAAATGTGATGATCGCATCGTCCGGTAAACCACGGCAGATATCGAGAAACTTACGCGAAGGAACGGTAATGCTGCCCGCTTCAAAATCACCTTCTAGCGTCACTTTGCTTACTAACTCTACTTCAAGATCGGTTGCCGTCATCGACAATACGTTCTCTTCTACTTTAAGAAGTAGGTTACCCAGGATTGGCAGAGTTGGTCGGCCACCTAAAGCGCCCGAAACCTGCTGTAGCGGTTTGATTAAATGACTACGTTCAATGGTAAATTTCATGCTTGGCTCTTTACGCTGTCAGCTCAATAAATGATTTGCTTAGAATACCGTTATTCTAACCGATTACGAGGACAGGGTGCGAATCAAGTTAGAGTAATCTTCTTTAATATCGTGGCTCTCTTCACGCAGCTGCTCAATCTTGCGACACGCATGAAGTACGGTCGTATGATCGCGACCACCAAATGCATCACCGATTTCTGGCAAGCTGTGGTTGGTTAACTCTTTTGCTAACGCCATGGCCAGCTGACGAGGACGCGCTACAGAACGAGAGCGACGTTTAGACAGCAAGTCCGCCACTTTAATCTTGTAGTATTCCGCCACGGTCTTTTGAATGTTATCGATCGTCACCAGCTTCTCTTGTAGAGCAAGCAGATCGCGCAGCGCTTCACGAACAAAATCAATCGTAATTGGGCGGCCAGTAAAGTTCGCGTTAGCGATAACGCGGTTCAGTGCACCTTCTAGCTCACGGACGTTCGAACGCAGACGCTTGGCAATGAAGAATGCCACTTCATCAGCAAGGTGGATTTGGTGATCTTCGGCTTTTTTCATCAAGATCGCCACACGCGTTTCAAGCTCAGGCGGCTCGATCGCAACAGTAAGACCCCAACCAAAGCGAGATTTAAGACGATCTTCAACGCCATTAATCTCTTTAGGATAACGGTCAGACGTTAAGATGATCTGCTGGTTACCTTCCAATAGTGCGTTGAAGGTATGGAAGAATTCTTCTTGCGAACGTTCTTTATTAGCAAAGAATTGGATGTCATCGATAAGGAGTGCATCCACACTGCGGTAGTAGCGTTTGAATTCTTCAATCGCATTGTTTTGCAGCGCTTTCACCATGTCTTGCACAAAACGCTCTGAGTGCATGTAGACCACTTTCGCGTTCGGGTTGTTATCCACAATCGCGTTACCCACCGCATGCAATAAGTGGGTTTTACCCAAACCCGTGCCGCCGTATAGGAATAGTGGGTTGTAAGCTGCACCAGGGTTATCCGATACCTGACGCGCCGCAGCCAAACCCAGTTGGTTCGACTTACCTTCAACAAAGTTGTCGAACTTGTGTTTTGGGTTCATGTTTGAGCGGTGATTGATCGCCGCAATCGCTTGAGCGTCGTCATCCCAGGTTTTGTGTACTGGCTTACGCGCCTGTAATTGCGCAGGTGCAGATGACTCCGCAGCCACATCTGCAGGCGTACGTGTCGGCGCTGGTTTTGGAGCAGAGACAGGTCGACTCCCCACTTCAAAGCGTAAGTTAGGAATGTCGCCACCACAGTATTCCTGTAGTAAACGAGTAATATTGTTCAGATACTTATCACGCACCCAGTCCAACACAAAGCGGTTTGGCGCGAATAGAGTGAGAGTATTGTCATTGAGCTCCGCTTGTAGCGGACGAACCCACATGCTGAATTCTGTAGCTGGTAGCTCTTCTTGAAGCTGCTGCAAACATTGCAGCCAAAGCGAAGATGACACGGTGCCCCCACTGAGTAATTGAATTATCGGAAAAGACTGGCAATTTTACCTGTTGATAACCAAGATCGCCAGCGATTGATCGACGATCCAGTGAATAAGATCCAAGTTATTCACAATTATTTCTGCAAACTTGATGAGATCAACACACCTTGCCCCAAATTTGCCCACACAACGATCCACAATTGGGCAAAATTCACAAGATCGAGTGATTGGTGATAAGTCTGTGTATTATTTTATTCCCAATGCTGATTTTGTCGATCATTTCCCCTGGTTCAGTTCGCATTTTCGTCACATTTAACATTCTTCTTCTATTATCTAATAACTCACAGGTCTAGGTTATTGCTCTTGGTTATTTATTTAATTGAGCTAACTAACAGTAGTATTTCCAACCATAAAATTATGGAGATGTATTATGAAAAACTGGATTAAGGTTGCCGTTGCAGCCATTGCACTGTCGGCAGCAACCGTACAAGCCGCTACTGAAGTCAAAGTTGGTATGTCAGGTCGCTACTTCCCGTTTACTTTTGTAAAGCAAGATAAGCTACAAGGCTTTGAAGTCGACATGTGGGATGAAATCGGCAAACGCAACGATTACAAAATCGAATACGTAACCGCTAACTTCTCTGGTTTATTTGGTCTGCTAGAAACCGGTCGCATCGATACGATCTCCAACCAAATCACCATGACTGATGAGCGTAAAGCCAAATACCTATTTGCTGACCCTTACGTTGTAGATGGCGCACAAATTACCGTGCGTAAAGGCAACGACAGCATCAAAGGTGTTGACGATCTTGCGGGCAAAACCGTTGCTGTGAATCTAGGATCTAACTTCGAGCAACTGCTTCGTCAGTACGACAAAGACGGCAAGATCAACATTAAAACGTACGACACAGGTATCGAACATGACGTGGCGCTCGGTCGTGCAGATGCATTTGTAATGGATCGTCTTTCTGCGTTAGAGCTGATTAAGAAAACCGGTCTTCCTTTGGAATTGGCGGGCGAACCGTTTGAAACCATTCAAAACGCATGGCCTTTCGTGGACAACGAGAAAGGTCGTAAGCTGCAAGAAGAAGTAAACAAAGCACTGGCTGAGATGCGCGCAGATGGTACAGTAGAGAAAATTTCCGTGAAGTGGTTTGGCGCTGACATCACGAAATAAGAACTCTTTGTACTTTAGGCCGCAAAGTGGTATCACTCTCGGACTAAAATAAACTTACGTAAAGGTGGAACTTGTTTTCCACCTTTTCTTTTCTCTAGCCTTTAGGTAAGCCGTATGGGATTTGACTTTAATTACATGTTGGAACTGCTGCCGATATTGCTGAAATATCTTGGCACTACCATGGAAATGGCGACATGGGGATTGGTGTTTTCACTGATTTTATCCGTCATTTTAGCCAATATTCGCGTATTTAAACTGCCAGTTCTGGATCAATTAAGCCAACTGTACATCAGCTTCTTCCGTGGCACCCCTCTCTTAGTTCAGCTTTTCCTGCTTTATTACGGCTTACCACAAATTTTCCCATTGATGGTGGGTATTGATGCCTTCTCAGCAGCGGTGATCGGTTTAACGCTGCACTTTGCCGCTTATATGGCGGAAAGTATTCGTGCCGCCATTATTGGTATTGATCGTAGCCAGATGGAAGCGAGCTTGTCGGTGGGCATGACAACATCTCAGGCGATGCGCCGCGTCATTTTACCTCAAGCAACGCGTGTCGCACTGCCTTCATTGATGAACTATTTCATCGATATGATCAAGTCAACGTCTCTCGCCTTTACGCTTGGTGTGGCTGAAATCATGGCCAAAGCACAGATGGAAGCCTCATCAAGTTTCCGTTTCTTTGAAGCTTTCCTTGCGGTTGCTCTTATTTACTGGGGCGTGGTGGTGATTCTGACTCGCGTACAAATCTGGGCAGAAGCAAAACTGAATAAGGCGTACGTACGATGATTAAGTTAGAAAATATTCACAAACGTTTTGGTGAGACTGAAGTGCTGAAAGGCATCAACCTCGATATTAAGCAAGGTGAGATCATCGTGATTATCGGCTCAAGTGGCACGGGTAAATCAACCTTGCTGCGTACGGTGAACTTTCTAGAACAAGCAGATGAAGGTCGTATCACGATAGATGACATCTCCGTTGATACTCAAAAACACACTAAAGCCGAAGTATTAGCGCTGCGTCGTCGAACTGGCTTTGTGTTCCAAAACTATGCCCTGTTTGCCCATATGAATGCGCGCCAGAACATTGCCGAAGGTCTAGTGACCGTTCGAGGTTGGAAAAAAGCCGATGCTCTCAAACGAGCGCAACAAATTCTGGATGACATCGGTCTTGGGGATAAAGGCGATAGTTATCCAGCGGCATTGTCTGGCGGCCAACAACAACGTGTGGGTATCGGCCGAGCGATGGCGCTGCAACCAGAACTGCTGTTGTTTGACGAACCAACTTCTGCGCTGGATCCTGAATGGGTCGGTGAAGTTCTCTCATTAATGAAGAAGTTAGCTAATCAGCATCAAACCATGCTGGTGGTGACGCACGAGATGCAATTCGCGAAAGAAGTCGCTGATAGAGTGATCTTCATGGCGGAAGGCAATATCGTAGAGCAAGGTTCTCCACAGGATATCTTCGATAATCCACAAGATCCTCGTTTGAAAAAATTCCTTAACCAAGTAGGAATAGAGTAACGATCAAGCATCAGGATCGATTGATCCTTGAGATTTTACTCACACTACGTATAATCGCCCGGCCGGAATTTCGTACTCATTGAGTCATTGACACATTATGTGAGTGTGATTACAATTCCGCCTCTTTGTTGAGAGGCGTCGGTTGTCCTTCTCTATATAAAGAGCTTCTTTATATAAGAAAGCAAATACCCACGCCGGGTTTAACAAGAACCTAAAACTACTGATCAGTAAAGGTAATTATCATGAAACGCACTTTTCAACCTACAGTTCTAAAGCGCAAGCGTACTCACGGCTTCCGTGCTCGCATGGCAACTAAGAACGGTCGTAAAGTTATCAACGCACGTCGTGCAAAAGGCCGTGCGCGCCTATCAAAATAATCGCTAGTTTATTTTGAACACGTACGCGTTTAATCGGGAGTTACGTTTGTTAACTCCCGAGCATTATCAAAACGTCTTCCAGCAAGCTCATCGAGCTGGCTCGCCTCATTTCACCATCATTGCTCGCAATAACAAACTTTCTCACCCACGATTAGGTTTAGCGGTTCCCAAAAAGCAAATCAAAACGGCTGTCGGTCGTAACCGATTTAAGCGTTTGGCTCGTGAAAGCTTTCGTAACAATCAACATCAGCTTCCAAACAAAGATTTTGTTGTGATTGCGAAGAAAAGCGCGCAAGATTTAAGCAATGAGGAAATTTTTAAGTTGTTTGATAAGCTATGGCAACGCCTGTCTCGCCCTTCACGTGGATAGCCATTGGGCTCGTTTATCTGTATCGCTGGTTTATCAGCCCTTTGATTGGTCCTCGTTGCCGGTTCACACCAACCTGTTCCACTTACGCGCTAGAAGCTTTGAGAGCTCACGGTTTTGTAAAAGGATGTTGGTTATCAGGCAAACGTCTATTAAAATGCCACCCTTTGAATGAAGGGGGGTATGACCCCGTTCCACCAGTCCAAAAACAAGACAGAGATAACTAACGATGGATTCTCAACGTAATATCCTGCTCATCGGTTTGGCCCTGGTTTCTTTTTTGCTGTTTCAACAATGGCAAGTTGCAAAGAATCCAGAACCTCAAGCAGTTGAACAGGCTCAATCAAGCAGCACTCTACCTGCACCATCTTTTGCTGATGAACTTGACCCAGTTCCTGGCCAACAGCAAGCTTCTGCAAAAACTATCACAGTAACGACTGATGTTTTAACTCTGTCGATCGACACCGTTGGTGGCGATGTGGTACATGCCAACCTTAACGAATACTCTGCTGAGTTAGATTCATCAGATTCTTTTGTTCTGCTTAAAGACGCTCAAGGTCACCAATTTATCGCTCAAAGCGGTCTAGTGGGTCCTCAAGGTATCGACTTGAGCAGCACAAATCGCCCTCACTACAACGTAAGTGCAGACAGCTTCACTCTAGCTGACGGTCAAGATGAACTTCGTGTTCCGATGACATTCACTACAAACGGCATCGAATACACCAAAACTTACATCTTTAAACGCGGCAGCTACGCGCTTAATGTTGAATACGATGTAGTGAACAACTCAGGCAATAACGCAACATTTGGTATGTACGCTCACCTACGTCAAAACCTAATGGACGATGGTGGTAGCATCACAATGCCTACTTACCGTGGTGGCGCATACTCAACAGAAGATACGCGTTACAAGAAGTACAGCTTTGATGATATGCAGGATCGCAACCTGTCTCTAAACCTAGCCGATGGCCAAGGTTGGGCAGCAATGATTCAGCACTACTTTGCCGCAGCTTGGATCCCACGTAACGAACCAGGTACCAACCTATACACTCGTGTAATTGGCAACCTAGGCGACATCGGCGTTCGTATGCCGAACAAAACTATCGCAACAGGCGATCAGGCTAAATTTGAAGCAACACTTTGGGTTGGTCCAAAACTGCAAGATGAAATGGCAGAAGTGGCGCCTAACCTAGACCTAGTAGTGGACTACGGCTGGTTATGGTTCATTGCGAAGCCTCTTCATATGTTGCTTTCATTCATCCAGAGCTTTGTTGGTAACTGGGGTGTGGCAATCATCTGTCTGACCTTCATCGTTCGTGGTGCTATGTACCCACTAACAAAAGCGCAATACACGTCTATGGCGAAAATGCGTATGCTTCAGCCTAAGCTGCAAGCTATGCGTGAGCGCATCGGTGATGACCGCCAACGTATGAGCCAAGAAATGATGGAACTGTACAAGAAAGAGAAAGTGAACCCACTAGGTGGCTGTTTACCTCTTATCCTACAGATGCCTATCTTCATCGCACTATACTGGGCGCTAATGGAATCGGTAGAGCTTCGTCACTCACCATTCTTTGGTTGGATTCACGACTTGTCAGCGCAGGACCCTTACTACATCCTGCCGCTATTGATGGGTGCGTCTATGTTCCTAATCCAGAAGATGAGCCCGACAACGGTAACGGATCCAATGCAGCAGAAGATCATGACCTTTATGCCGGTTATGTTTACCTTCTTCTTCTTGTTCTTCCCATCAGGTCTCGTTCTGTACTGGTTGGTGTCGAACATCGTAACGCTTATCCAGCAAACTCTGATCTACAAAGGGTTAGAGAAAAAAGGCTTACACAGCAAGTAACCTTTTAGGAAATGATTGAGAAAGGCGGCCAAAAGGTCGCCTTTTTGTTTTTGGCTGATTACAATTCAGCTAACTAAAGTTATGGCTCAATTTGAGCCCAGCTCAAAAGGCAAAATTATGACTACAGATACGATTGTCGCTCAAGCGACCGCGCCTGGTCGTGGCGGTGTCGGTATTATTCGAGTATCAGGCCCTAAAGCCAACCAAGTGGCGTTAGAAGTCACGGGTAAGACACTAAAGCCCCGCTATGCAGAGTACCTGCCGTTTAAGTCAGAAGATGGCACTGTGCTTGATCAGGGCATCGCTCTGTACTTCCCTAACCCGCACTCATTTACAGGTGAAGACGTACTTGAGCTGCAAGGCCATGGCGGCCCCGTCGTGATGGATATGCTGATAAAACGCATTCTAGGTATTGATGGTATTCGAGCAGCTCGCCCTGGTGAGTTCTCTGAACGCGCGTTCCTGAACGATAAACTCGACCTCGCTCAAGCAGAAGCAATTGCAGACCTCATTGATGCAAGTTCTGAAGAAGCAGCAAAATCGGCGTTGCAATCCTTACAGGGCGCCTTTTCAGGGCGCATTAATACCTTAGTTGAGTCGCTGATTCATTTGCGTATCTATGTTGAGGCAGCCATCGACTTCCCAGAAGAAGAAATCGACTTTTTGGCCGACGGTAAAGTGGCTGGTGACCTACAAGCCATCATCGACAACCTAGATGCGGTGCGTAAAGAAGCCAACCAAGGCGCGATCATGCGTGAAGGGATGAAAGTCGTGATTGCAGGCCGTCCAAATGCGGGCAAATCAAGCCTACTGAACGCGCTATCAGGCAAAGAGTCTGCAATCGTAACCGACATCGCAGGTACCACGCGTGACGTCCTGCGTGAGCATATCCACATTGATGGAATGCCACTGCACATCATTGATACAGCAGGTCTGCGTGATGCCTCCGACGAAGTCGAGAAAATCGGTATCGAGCGCGCGTGGGATGAAATCGCTCAAGCAGACCGCGTCTTGTTCATGGTGGATGGCACCACAACCGATGCCACCGATCCGAAAGATATCTGGCCAGACTTTGTGGATCGCCTACCCGACAATATCGGCATAACCGTGATCCGAAACAAAGCGGATCAAACGGGTGAAGAAATGGGGATCTGCCACGTCAATAACCCTACCCTCATCCGCTTGTCAGCGAAAACTGGTGCAGGAGTTGAAGCTCTGCGTGAACACCTCAAAGAATGCATGGGCTTCTCTGGCAACAGTGAGGGTGGCTTTATGGCTCGTCGCCGTCACCTCGATGCGTTGGAACGCGCCGCACAGCACCTTCAAATAGGCCAAGAACAGCTTGAAGGCTATATGGCTGGTGAGATACTGGCAGAAGAGCTGCGCATCACCCAACAGCATCTCAACGAGATTACCGGCGAGTTCAGTTCTGACGACTTACTGGGCCGAATCTTCTCTTCATTCTGTATCGGGAAGTAAATAATCGAACGCGCGGTGCTGAGCTTAACTCACACCGCGTTTCTTTTTGTACGGCAAGCCATCCATGAGCTTTAGCCGTCGCATTCAATAAGGAAGAAGTATGATCCACATTATTACAGGCAGCACGCTAGGTGGCGCAGAATACGTAGGGGATCACCTGAGTGATCTACTCAACGAGAATGGATTTGAAACAACGATCCACAATCAGCCATCCCTTGATGAGATCGAAAATCAAGGAACGTGGTTGGTGATCACCTCAACCCATGGGGCTGGTGAGTACCCTGATAATATTCAACCTTTTATCGCGGCATTACAAAATACCCCGCCGAAAATGACCGACGTAAAGTTCGCAGTGATTGCGATTGGTGATTCAAGCTATGATACGTTCTGCGCCGCTGGTCAACACGCTTATGATTTACTAGAGGACATTGGTGCCACACCGCTCGCTGATTGTCTTAAGATTGATGTACTAAGCCATGCTGTACCCGAAGACGCCGCAGAGGCATGGTTAAAAGAAAATATCGGACGCTTTTAAGCTCCCCGCTTTCCCTTCAACAGAGTCGAAATTCGGCTCTGTTTTCCCCAATGTGAATAACTCCCGTCAAATTATTTTGTTTAACTGCTCAAAAACCAACCAAACAAGCTGTGGATAACTACGATAAGATCCAGTGATTTTCCTTTAGTTATCCCAATAACAACTTTGATCAATTTTACCCCCTGTGTATAACTACCACTTTTGATCCCAGGTAATCCTCGATCTGATCCAATCATGATCACAAGATATGATCCAAAGAAGATCCATGATCTTGTTGATCATTTTTAGGTTATCCACAGAAACAGTCGATCCTAATAGTAGATCTAATAAAAGATCATATATATAGATCTTATATATATTTATCTTGAAGCTTAAAACGGATAAAACGAGAAAACGTTTTTCTCTGTGGCATAAAGCAGGTAAAATACTGCTCCTTTATCTGTCCATTAAATCCCTTTGAATACCTGAGGTCAGTTCATGCTTTATCACGAAAACTTTGACGTCATTGTTGTCGGTGGCGGACACGCAGGAACGGAAGCCGCGCTCGCATCTGCACGCACAGGACAAAAAACGCTTCTCCTTACCCATAACATCGATACATTAGGCCAGATGTCTTGTAACCCGGCGATTGGTGGTATTGGTAAAGGTCACTTAGTAAAAGAAGTGGATGCTATGGGCGGTTTGATGGCTGAAGCCATCGACCATGCAGGTATTCAATTCCGTACACTAAATGCCTCCAAAGGTCCTGCAGTTCGAGCGACTCGAGCTCAAGCGGATCGTGCTCTGTACAAAGCGTACGTCCGTAACGCATTAGAAAATGCACCTAACTTAACGCTGTTCCAGCAGTCAGTGGATGATCTGATTGTTGAGCAAGACCGCGCGGTTGGCGTGGTGACTCAAATGGGACTTCGCTTCCATGCGAAAGCCGTCGTACTAACGGTAGGTACGTTTCTTGGTGGTAAGATCCACATTGGCATGGAGAGCTCTTCAGGCGGACGTGCAGGAGATCCACCGTCGATCGCATTAGCGGATCGATTACGTGAACTGCCATTCCGTGTGGATCGTTTAAAAACGGGTACCCCACCGCGCATTGATGCTCGCACCGTTGATTTTTCAGTGCTTGAAGCTCAGCACGGTGATAACCCTACCCCTGTATTTTCATTCATGGGTAAACGCGAACAACACCCGCGTCAGATCCCATGTTTTATTACGCACACCAATGAGCAAACGCACGACGTGATCCGTAGCAACTTGGATCGCAGTCCGATGTACGCGGGTGTGATTGAAGGCATTGGTCCGCGTTACTGCCCGTCGATTGAAGACAAAGTGATGCGTTTTGCGGATAAAAATAGCCACCAAATCTTCATTGAGCCAGAAGGTTTAACGACGCACGAGCTATACCCTAACGGTATCTCGACTAGCTTGCCATTTGATGTGCAAGTACAAATCGTTCGCTCAATGAAAGGTTTTGAAAATGCGCATATCGTTCGTCCTGGTTATGCGATTGAATACGATTTCTTCGATCCACGTGATTTGAAGCAAACGTACGAAACCAAGTTTATTCATGGTCTGTTCTTTGCTGGTCAGATTAATGGTACGACTGGCTACGAAGAAGCCGCAGCGCAAGGCTTGATGGCCGGTCTAAACGCAAGCTTGTACAGCCAAGACAAAGAAGGCTGGAGCCCACGTCGTGACCAAGCTTACATGGGCGTATTGATTGATGATTTATCGACCATGGGTACCAAAGAACCTTACCGCATGTTCACTTCTCGTGCGGAATACCGCTTGTTGCTACGTGAAGATAACGCCGATTTACGTTTAACGGAAAAAGCACGCGAGTTAGGCTTGATTGACGATGTTCGTTGGGCTCGCTTTAACGAGAAACTCAATAACATGGAAACGGAACGTCAGCGTTTGAAATCAACGTGGATGAATCCGAAATCAGAAGGCGTTGATGAGCTGAACAAGCTGCTGAAAACCCCAATGGCACGTGAAGCGAGTGGTGAGGATCTTCTGCGTCGTCCAGAGATCACTTATTCGCAACTGACGCAACTTGAAGCGTTTGCTCCTGCACTTGAAGATCAGCAAGCGGCGGAGCAAGTTGAAATTCAAGTAAAATACGATGGTTACATCAAGCGTCAGCAGGAAGAGATCGAAAAATCATTGCGTCACGAAAATACCAAGTTACCTGCTGATTTGGATTACCGCGATGTAAAAGGTTTATCAAACGAAGTCGTTGCTAAATTGAGTGAGGCCAAACCAGAGAGCATCGGTATTGCATCGCGCATTTCTGGTATTACGCCTGCAGCAATCTCTATTCTTCTTGTTCACTTGAAAAAGCATGGTTTGCTGAAGAAAGGTGAGGAAGAATAAAATGAGCGCATTGCGAACAAAACTGGATTCACTGATCGCGAAAACCGATTTAGAAGTGTCAGAGCAACAAAGAGAGCAATTGGTCGGTTACGTCGAACTGCTCGACAAGTGGAACAAAGCGTACAACTTAACGTCGGTGCGCGATCCGCTTGATATGTTAGTGAAACATATTCTTGATAGCATCGTGGTGAGCACACACCTGCCCGGTGAGCGCTTTATTGATGTTGGTACTGGTCCGGGCTTACCGGGCATACCTTTGGCAATCATGAACCCTGAGAAGACCTTCTTCTTGCTCGACAGTCTTGGCAAACGCATCCGTTTTATCAAGCAAGTCGTGCACACATTAGGGCTGAAAAACGTGATACCAATTCAAAGTCGCGTCGAAGAATTCCAACCTGAAGAAAAATTTGATGGCGTTTTGAGTCGAGCTTTTGCTTCAATGACAGACATGGTGGAATGGTGCCACCATTTGCCGAAACAAGAGCATGGGGTGTTTCTAGCGCTGAAAGGACAGCACCCTAAAGATGAAATGGATCAGCTTCCTGAATGGTGCAGTGTGACAGAGATCATATCTTTAGCTGTTCCTGAGTTGGAAGGTGATCGTCATCTAGTAATCTTATCGCGCAAGGAAAATTAGCGAGGTAATCGTGGGTAAAATTGTAGCAATCGCCAACCAGAAAGGTGGGGTCGGCAAAACAACAACGTGCATTAACTTAGCGGCTTCGATGGCGGCAACAAAGCGCAAGGTTTTGGTGATCGATCTCGACCCGCAAGGCAATGCTACGATGGCCAGTGGCGTGGATAAATATATGGTCGATGCCACCGCATACGATCTTTTGGTCGAAGATACACCGTTCGATCAAGTCGTTTGTACCCAAACCACAGGGAAGTATGATTTGATCGCGGCGAACGGAGACGTAACCGCGGCAGAGATCAAATTGATGGAAGTGTTCGCTCGCGAAGTGCGTTTAAAAAATGCATTGTCGTCAGTTCGCGATAACTATGATTTCATCTTTATTGATTGTCCTCCTTCTCTAAACCTTCTTACAATCAATGCGATGGCGGCAGCTGATTCTGTGCTGGTGCCGATGCAATGTGAATACTTTGCGTTAGAAGGTTTAACTGCTCTTATGGACACAATCAGCAAGTTAGCGGCTGTGGTTAATGAAAACCTCAAAATCGAAGGTTTACTGCGTACTATGTACGACCCGCGCAACCGCCTATCGAATGAAGTGTCCGATCAACTTAAAAAACACTTTGGCAATAAAGTTTACCGTACCGTCATTCCGCGTAATGTGCGTTTGGCTGAAGCGCCAAGTCACGGTAAACCAGCGATGTACTACGATAAGTACTCTGCAGGGGCCAAAGCGTATCTTGCTCTAGCGGGCGAAATGCTCCGCCGCGAAGAAATCCCAGTTTAACTCTAACCTAAGGAATTCAATCCCATGTCTAAGCGTGGTCTCGGAAAAGGACTGGATGCGTTATTGTCGACCAGTTCGTTTGCTCGTGAAAAACAGCATATTGCATCGCATAGCCAAGAATTATCGGCAGACGGTGAGTTAACCGACTTAGCGATTGGTCAATTGCAACCGGGCGTATACCAACCGCGTAAAGATATGGCGCCTGAAGCGCTAGAAGAATTAGCGGCTTCGATTCAGTCACAAGGCATTATTCAGCCAATCGTGGTTCGCCAGGTTGAAAGTGGTCAGTTTGAGATCATCGCGGGTGAGCGCCGCTGGCGTGCGGCAAGGCAGGCTGGTTTAAAACGTGTGCCGTGTTTGGTGAAGAAAGTCGAAGATCGCGCGGCGATTGCCATGGCGTTGATTGAGAACATTCAACGTGAAGACTTGAATGTGATTGAAGAAGCACAAGCGCTTGAGCGCTTACAAGACGAATTTACGCTTACGCATCAACAAGTCGCAGAAGTGATTGGTAAGTCGAGAACGACGGTCAGTAACTTGTTACGTTTAAACCAGCTTGAGTCCGATGTGAAAAGCTTGGTTGCGGATAAATTGCTAGAAATGGGTCATGCGCGAGCGCTATTGGCCTTGCAGGGTGAGAAGCAGGTTGAGGTTGCTCAACAAGTCGCGAAAAAGCAAATGACTGTTCGCCAAACCGAACAGTTAGTAAAAAAGTGCTTAGCCCCACAAAATGAGCAAAAAGGGCAACAAGAAGATACCGAAGCTGAGCAAATGTCGCATAAATTGAGTCAGCTGCTTGATGCAAAAGTTTCTCTGACCCGTTCTGCAAACGGAAAAGCGAAATTAACGATAAGTATTGATGAGCCTCACAAATTGGACCAACTAATTGCCAAGCTTGAGGCCTAGATGAGATAATTGATTTAGGTCAATTAATCTAATTAATCGAATTTTGTGCGAAAGTTGTCGTTTTGTAAACAAAACTGTAAGTTTTTGATGCAATCGAATTGCTTTACGTTGAACTGAACGTATAATTTTCGCCAATTTCCCAGCACAGAGAGTTTAGTGCGAAGTGGATATTACTAGAGGTACGAATACATGGTAGCTGCGTTAGCTAGACCAGGACGAGAGCTCGCAAGGCAATTGTTAATGATCCAGTCTGGCGCGGTTATTTTTGTGGCAGCAGGAATGGCGGTAGCCATAAATCCTGACTGGGGATTTTCAGCGCTGATTGGCGGAGGCATTTTTGTTGTTGCCAATGCAGTATTCGCGCTGTGTGCTTTCATGTTTAGTGGGGCTCGCGCTGCCAAGCGCATCGCGGCTTCCTTCTATACGGGTGAAGTACTGAAAATTCTCATCACGGTTGCACTGTTCTATGTTGCCTACATGTATATGCAGGTGGAACTTGTTCCCCTCAAACTAACCTATTTGCTGGTACTAGGTATTAATATCTGTGCACCAGTGCTATTCATTAACAACAAAAAATAGGATGAGTTATGGCTGCGCCAGGTGAAGCGCTAACATCGTCCGGTTACATTGCCCACCACCTTTCTAACCTATCGCTGTATAAGTTGGGTTTAGTAGGGTCGGAGACAAGTTTCTGGAACGTACATATCGATAGCCTGTTTTTTTCTTGGTTTACTGGTTTAATCTTCCTCGGAATTTTTTACAAAGTAGCGAAGAGAACAACAGCGGGTGTACCGGGTAAGCTTCAGTGTGCTGTAGAAATGATCGTTGAATTTGTCGCCGATAACGTCAAAGACACGTTCCATGGACGCAACCCACTGATCGCGCCTTTAGCACTGACTATCTTTTGTTGGGTATTTTTGATGAACGTGATGGACTTAGTTCCTATCGACTTCTTACCGTACCCAGCAGAACATTGGCTAGGTATCCCTTACCTTAAGGTTGTACCGTCTGCTGATGTGAATATCACCATGGCTATGGCTCTAGGCGTTTTTGCATTGATGATTTACTACAGCATCAAAGTGAAAGGTCTAGGTGGATTCGCAAAAGAACTTGCACTACATCCATTCAATCACCCACTTATGATTCCGTTTAACCTACTGATTGAAGTGGTATCGCTATTGGCGAAACCTCTATCACTTGGTATGCGTCTATTCGGTAACATGTTCGCGGGTGAGGTTGTATTCATTCTTTGTGCGGCAATGCTACCATGGTACTTACAATGGATGGGTTCACTACCGTGGGCAATCTTCCATATCTTGGTTATTACGATTCAAGCCTTCGTATTCATGATGTTGACAATTGTTTACCTGTCAATGGCACACGAAGATCCTGATCATTAATTTTTTTTAAAGCTTTTTATTTGGGCACTAAGCCAACAACTATAAATTGGAGATAGTAATGGAAACTTTACTGAGCTTTTCTGCAATCGCCGTAGGTATTATCGTCGGTCTTGCTTCTCTTGGTACAGCGATTGGTTTCGCACTGCTAGGTGGTAAATTCCTAGAAGGTGCTGCACGTCAACCAGAAATGGCTCCTATGCTACAAGTTAAGATGTTCATCATCGCGGGTCTACTTGATGCGGTTCCAATGATCGGTATCGTAATCGCGCTACTATTCACTTTCGCAAACCCATTCGTTGGTCAACTAGGTTAATCACCTTTAACTCGGGACGAGCGATTAGCGCTTGTCACTGATTAACACTAAGTCCAAATAGAGGGGTAGCTGTTGTGAACATAAACGCAACTCTGCTAGGTCAAGCAATCTCGTTTGCACTATTTGTGTGGTTCTGCATGAAGTATGTATGGCCACCATTGATGAAAGCGATCGAAGAGCGTCAGAAGAAAATTGCTGATGGCCTTCAAGCAGCAGAACGTGCTGCGAAAGACTTGGATCTAGCACAAGCCAACGCTTCTGATCAATTGAAAGAAGCGAAGCGCACAGCAACTGAGATCATCGAACAAGCGAACAAGCGCAAGTCTCAAATTCTTGATGAAGCTCGCGAGGAAGCTCAGGCAGAACGCCAGAAAATCCTAGCGCAAGCAGAAGCAGAACTTGAAGCTGAACGCAATCGTGCGCGCGATGACCTGCGCAAACAAGTTGCTACTCTGGCTGTAGCTGGTGCTGAGAAAATCCTTGAGCGTTCTATCGATAAAGATGCGCAAAAAGATATTCTCGACAACATTACTGCAAAACTTTAAGTCTGGGGGCGCATATGTCTGATTTGACTACTATCGCACGCCCCTATGCTAAAGCAGCCTTCGACTTTGCTTTAGAGAAAGACCAGTTGGACCAATGGGGCCAAATGTTATCTTTTGCTGCTGAAGTGGCCAAAAACGAACAAATGAACGAACTTCTAACCGGTTCGGTTTCTGCTGATAAAATGGCAGAGATTTTTGTTGCAGTTTGCGGCGAACAAGTTGATACGCACGGTCAAAACCTTTTGAAGGTGATGGCTGAGAATGGTCGTTTAGCGGCCCTTCCTGATGTTTGCACAGAGTTTTACACTCTGAAGAAAGAGCATGAGAAAGAAATCGATGTTGAAGTCATTTCAGCAACAGAACTTTCTGATGAGCAACTTGCAAACATTGGCAGCAAACTTGAAAAGCGTCTTGAACGCAAAGTGAAGCTGAATTGCAGTGTAGATGAGACCCTACTTGGTGGGGTTATTATTCGAGCCGGAGACCTAGTCATCGATGACTCAGCGCGTGGTCGTTTGAACCGCCTGAGCGATGCATTGCAGTCTTAATGGGGATTGGAGCATGCAACTTAATTCCACGGAAATTAGCGATCTAATCAAACAACGCATCGAATCTTTCGAAGTTGTTAGTGAAGCTCGCAACGAGGGTACTATCGTATCGGTAAGCGATGGTATCATCCGCATCCACGGCCTAGCGGACGTGATGCAAGGTGAAATGATTGAATTACCGGGTGGCCGTTATGCACTGGCACTTAACCTTGAGCGTGACTCGGTTGGTGCGGTTGTAATGGGCCCATATGCTGACCTTAAGGAAGGCATGAAAGTTACAGGTACTGGCCGCATTCTTGAAGTGCCAGTTGGTCCAGAGCTACTAGGCCGCGTAGTAAACACGCTGGGTGAGCCTATCGATGGTAAAGGTCCAATCGAAGCGAAAATGACTTCGCCTGTAGAAGTGATCGCACCAGGTGTAATCGACCGTAAATCGGTAGACCAACCTGTGCAAACTGGTTATAAGTCAGTTGACTCAATGATCCCAATCGGTCGTGGTCAGCGTGAGCTTATTATCGGTGACCGTCAGATTGGTAAAACAGCACTGGCGATCGATGCGATCATCAACCAGAAAGACTCTGGTATTTTCTCTATCTACGTAGCAATTGGTCAGAAAGCATCGACTATCGCTAACGTAGTTCGCAAACTAGAAGAGCACGGCGCACTACAAAACACTATCGTTGTAGTTGCATCAGCTTCTGAATCTGCAGCGCTGCAATACCTAGCGCCATACGCAGGTTGTGCGATGGGTGAATACTTCCGCGATCGCGGTGAAGACGCACTGATTGTTTACGATGACCTATCTAAGCAAGCGGTAGCTTACCGTCAGATCTCTCTACTACTTAAACGTCCACCAGGCCGTGAGGCATTCCCAGGTGACGTATTCTACTTACACTCGCGTCTACTAGAGCGTGCAGCTCGTGTAAACGAAGAGTACGTAGAGCGTTTCACTAACGGTGAAGTGAAAGGTAAGACTGGTTCATTGACTGCTCTTCCTATCATCGAAACTCAAGCAGGTGACGTTTCAGCATTCGTACCGACTAACGTAATCTCGATTACCGATGGTCAGATCTTCCTACAAACTGAGCTATTCAACGCCGGTGTTCGTCCAGCTGTTGACCCAGGTATCTCAGTATCTCGTGTAGGTGGTTCAGCTCAGACGAAAATCATCAAGAAACTATCAGGTGGTATCCGTACAGCACTAGCTGCGTACCGCGAACTAGCTGCATTTGCTCAGTTCTCTTCTGACCTTGATGAAGCAACGAAGAAACAGCTAGACCATGGTCAAAAAGTAACAGAACTAATGAAGCAGAAGCAGTACGCTCCAATGTCTGTATTTGACCAAGCTCTAACTATCTTCGCGGCAGAGCGCGGTTACCTTGATGATGTAGAACTTAACAAAGTTCTAGATTTCGAGGCGGCTCTACTATCGTACGCTCGCGGTCAATACGCTGAACTAGCAGCTGAGATCGACAAGTCTGGCGCTTACAACGATGAAATCGAAGCTCAGTTGAAGAAACTGACTGACGACTTCAAAGCAACCCAAACTTGGTAATTAGGTCGGTGGCAGTTTCTGCCACCAACTAACGGAGAGTAACGATGGCCGGCGCAAAAGAGATACGTAATAAAATCGGTAGTGTTAAAAGCACGCAGAAAATTACGAAAGCGATGGAAATGGTAGCAGCTTCAAAAATGCGTCGTTCTCAAGATGCAATGGAAGCTTCTCGTCCATACGCTGAAACAATGCGTAAAGTGATCGGTCATGTGGCTAACGCAAACCTAGAGTACCGTCATCCGTACCTAGAAGAGCGTGAAGCTAAACGTGTTGGTTACATCATCGTTTCGACAGACCGTGGTCTGTGTGGTGGTTTGAACATTAACGTGTTCAAAAAAGCCGTTACAGACATGCAAGCATGGAGAGAGAAAGGTGCTGAGATTGAGCTTGCCGTTGTTGGCTCAAAAGCAACAGCTTTCTTTAAACATGGTGGCGCAAAAGTTGCGGCACAGGTTTCTGGCCTGGGTGATAACCCAAGCTTAGAAGACCTAATCGGTTCTGTTGGCGTAATGCTGAAGAAATACGATGAAGGTGAACTGGACCGTCTATACGTAGTATTCAACAAGTTTGTAAATACTATGGTTCAGCAACCAACGATCGATCAATTGCTACCTTTGCCTAAATCGGACAGCGAAGAGATGCAGCGTGAGCACTCATGGGACTACATCTATGAGCCTGAGCCAAAACCTCTACTGGATACGCTACTAGTGCGTTACGTAGAGTCTCAGGTATACCAAGGTGTGGTTGAGAACCTTGCTTGTGAACAAGCGGCTCGAATGATTGCGATGAAGGCTGCAACGGATAACGCAACCAACTTGATTGACGATTTGGAACTTGTGTACAACAAAGCCCGTCAGGCTGCGATCACACAAGAACTATCGGAAATCGTTGGTGGTGCAGCTGCGGTTTAAGCTTAGGTAAAACGAAATAGTTTAGAGGATTAACGATGGCTACAGGTAAGATCGTACAGATCATCGGTGCGGTAGTCGACGTAGAGTTCCCACAGAGCAATGTACCTAGTGTATATGACGCTCTAAACGTAACGGACTCAAAAGAGCGTCTAGTTCTTGAAGTTCAACAACAGCTAGGCGGTGGCGTAGTTCGTTGTATCGTAATGGGTAGCTCTGATGGTTTACGTCGTGGAGTTGAAGTGGTTAACACTGGCGCTCCAATTTCAGTACCAGTCGGTACTAAAACTCTAGGTCGTATCATGAACGTCCTAGGTGACGCGATTGATGAGCGTGGTGAAGTGGGCGCGGAAGAGGTTTACTCTATCCACCGCAGCGCACCAAGCTACGAAGAACAATCAAACGAGATCGCACTTCTAGAAACGGGCGTTAAAGTAATCGACCTAATTTGTCCATTCGCTAAGGGTGGTAAAATCGGTCTATTCGGTGGTGCTGGTGTAGGTAAGACCGTTAACATGATGGAACTTATCAACAACATCGCACTACAGCACTCAGGTCTATCCGTATTTGCGGGTGTTGGTGAGCGTACTCGTGAAGGTAACGATTTCTACTACGAGATGCAGGAAGCGGGCGTTGTAAACGTTGAGAAGCCTGAAGAATCTAAAGTAGCAATGGTTTACGGTCAGATGAACGAGCCACCAGGTAACCGTCTACGTGTTGCACTGACTGGTCTAACAATGGCAGAACGTTTCCGTGACGAAGGTCGTGACGTACTACTGTTCATTGATAACATCTACCGTTACACACTTGCAGGTACAGAGGTATCGGCACTGCTAGGTCGTATGCCTTCTGCGGTAGGTTACCAGCCAACTCTTGCAGAAGAGATGGGTGTACTTCAGGAGCGTATCACGTCAACGAAATCAGGTTCTATCACGTCTGTACAGGCGGTATACGTACCTGCGGATGACTTGACTGACCCGTCTCCAGCGACAACGTTCGCGCACTTGGATGCAACGGTTGTACTTAACCGTAACATCGCTGCAATGGGTCTATACCCTGCGATCGACCCACTAGATTCAACATCTCGTATGCTTGATCCACTAGTAGTTGGTCAAGATCACTACGAAGTTGCTCGTGGCGTTCAGCAGACACTTCAGCGCTACAAAGAGCTGAAAGACATCATTGCTATCCTAGGTATGGACGAGCTATCTGAAGAAGATAAGCAAGTTGTATCTCGTGCACGTAAGATTGAGCGTTTCCTAACTCAGCCTTACCACGTAGCAGAAGTATTTACAGGTGACCCTGGTATTTACGTACCTCTAAAAGAGACTCTACGTGGCTTTAAAGGTCTACTAGCTGGTGAATACGACGACATTCCTGAGCAGGCATTCATGTACTGCGGTAGCATCGACGATGCTATTGAGAATGCGAAGAAGCTATAAGGCTAACTAGGAGGCGATATGGCAGCAATAACCTTTCACCTAGACGTAGTAAGCGCTGAGAAGAAAATCTTCTCTGGTCGTGTTGAAACGTTTCAGGTGACCGGTAGCGAAGGTGAACTTGGTATTTTCCATGGTCACACACCGCTGCTGACCGCTATCAAGCCTGGTATGGTGCGTATTGTGAAACAGCACGGCCACGAAGAAATCATTTATGTTTCTGGTGGTATGGTAGAGATTCAGCCTGGTACAGCGACTGTACTGGCTGATACCGCTATCCGTGGTGAAGAGCTAGACGCAGCGAAGGCAGAAGAAGCCAAGCGCCGCGCTGAGGAGCAAATCCAGAATCAGCATGGTGACATGGACTTCGCACAAGCGGCCAGTGAACTGGCTAAAGCCATTGCTCAGCTACGAGTTATCGAGCTGACAAAAAAGCGTCGCTAAGCTCAATTAGCAACGTTGCATGACAAAAGGCGGCCAAATGGTCGCCTTTTTGATTAATTTTAGTTGGAAATTTACCTTACTCCATTAACTATTTTAAAAGAGCTGTTTAAAATAACGGCCAATTAACATAAAACGTCAATAGGTTATCAATGAAATTCAGTGCTGTGATTCTTGCTGCGGGTAAAGGTACCCGTATGCATTCGAACATGCCTAAAGTGCTACACACTTTGGCAGGGAAGCCAATGGCAAAACATGTGATTGATACATGTACTGGTCTTGGTGCACAAAATATTCACTTAGTATTTGGTCACGGTGGTGATCAAATGCAAACCACTCTTGCTGAAGAGCCAGTAAACTGGGTGCTGCAAGCGGATCAGTTGGGGACTGGCCATGCAGTTGACCAAGCATCTCCTCGCTTCGAAGACGATGAGAAAATCCTCGTGCTTTATGGTGATGTGCCATTAATCTCAGCTGAAACCATCGAGAACTTGTTGGATGCTCAACCAACTGGTGGTATTGCACTGCTTACAGTGATGCTTGATAACCCAACAGGTTATGGTCGTATTATTCGTAAAAATGGTCCTGTTGTTGCGATCGTTGAGCAAAAAGATGCAACGGAAGAACAAAAACAAATTAAAGAGATCAACACGGGTGTCATGGTTGCGACCGGTGGGGATCTTAAGCGTTGGTTGTCTGGCTTAAACAACAACAACGCGCAAGGCGAGTACTACCTAACTGACGTTATTGCAGCCGCACACGATGAAGGTCGCGCCGTTGAAGCAGTACACCCAGTCAATGCCATTGAGGTGGAAGGGGTCAACGACCGCGCACAGCTTGCTCGTTTAGAGCGTGCTTTCCAATCAATGCAAGCTCAGAAGCTACTAGAGCAAGGTGTGATGCTACGCGACCCAGCACGCTTTGATTTGCGTGGTGAGTTGCAGTGCGGTATGGACTGTGAAATTGACGTGAATGTTATCATCGAAGGTAAAGTATCACTCGGTGATAACGTGGTTATCGGTGCTGGCTGTGTACTGAAGGATTGCGAAATCGACGACAACACCATCGTTCGCCCTTACAGTGTAATTGAAGGTGCAACGGTTGGTGAAGAATGTACCGTTGGTCCATTTACTCGCCTTCGTCCTGGTGCTGAGATGCGTAACGATTCCCATGTGGGTAACTTCGTAGAAGTGAAAAATGCGCGTATCGGAGAAGGCTCAAAAGCGAACCATCTAACTTACCTTGGTGATGCTGAAATAGGTCAACGTACGAACATCGGTGCCGGCACTATCACTTGTAACTACGATGGTGCGAACAAGTTTAAGACCATCATCGGTAATGATGTATTTGTTGGTTCTGATAGCCAGCTGGTGGCTCCCGTCACTATCGCTGATGGCGCAACCATCGGTGCAGGCACGACGCTGACAAAAGATGTTGAAGAAGGCGAGTTAGTGATTACTCGCGTCAAAGAGCGCAAAATTAATGGCTGGCAACGCCCTGTAAAACAGAAATAAGCAGTACCTGCACTCTGTCGCTATATTGTCAAAGCCGCTCAACAAGAGCGGCTTTGTTGTTTCTAGCTAAAGGCTTCATCGTTAGTAACTGGGAATGGCGATGCGTTTTTCGAGCCAACGAACGGCTTGGGATACGAATAGAATGAGCAACAAGTACTCCAAAACGAGGAAGGTATAAATCTCTAGGGGTAAGTACTCATTTACCACTAGCTCATTGGCACGGCGAGTGAGATCGCTTAAACCAATCACACTGACTAAAGAGCTCATCTTGAGGATGTAGACAAATTGATTGCCCAATGGTGGGAGAATTTGTCGAAACGCTTGGGGAAGAATTACCAAGCGCATCTTTTGCCAATGGCTTAAGCCCAAAGATTCAGCCGCTTCATGCTGGCCACGACTGATGGCTTGGATTCCGCCGCGAAACACCTCCGCCATAAACGCACTCTCAGCAATGGTCAGGGCGATAACACCCGCCCAAAAGTGATTGAGTGAGACATCCAACAGCGTTGGCATGCCGTAATACACCCAAAGTAGTAAGACTAAAACAGGCACTGAACGGACTACCTCGACATAAATGCGGTTGATCCACTTCAAGTAGGGGGAGTTCGACAGAGCCGGTAGGGCGATGATTAAACCTAAGGTCATCGCAAATAACATACTGAGGAGTGATACTTGGATGGTGTCACTAAATCCGGCGATTAAAAACTTCAGATTGGTGAGTCCTTGCTCCGTAGAGGGATCGAGCACATACCAGCCCCATTGATAATCTGAGCAACCTGTGAGCAACAGCAGCGAAATCAGCCATAGAGTTCGAAAGGTCACATTTACTCCCTGAATTAACTAAAAAACTTCCATTGTTGCTGCTATGTTATCAATAGAGCTTTAATAAAGGTTAATCATTAAACCGTATAAGGTCATTATTTTTAAGGGAATAAAAATGAAAAAGATTTTACTAGCGCTAGGAATGTGTTTGCTTGCTTCGACTCAAGTCGCTCACGCTGAAAGCCGTCTTCAATCCATTTTAGACAGTGGTGTACTCCGTGTTGGAACGACGGGAGATTGGAATCCGATGACGATGAAAGACCCTGCAACCAACAGTTATCGTGGCTTTGATATCGACGTAACGACAGAGCTTGCTAAAGATCTCGGTGTAAAAGTAGAGTATGTAGCCACGGATTGGAAGACGCTAGTCAATGGCATTACCGCCAACAAATACGATATTACTGGCAGCGCGTCCCTGAATATGTCGCGCGCGAAAGTCGCTGGATACAGCCAACCGTATTTCTACCTTGCCTTTGTACCTGTTGTGCAAAAGAAAGATCTCGCCAAATTCTCTGATTGGGCAGATTTTAATACGCCTGATGTGAAAGTCGCGGCGACACTAGGAACGGTGCAAGAAAAAATGGTGAGAGAGTTTTTCCCGCTGGCTCAACACATTGTGATTGAAGCGCCAGCGCGCGACTTCCAAGAATTACTAGCTCGCAGGGCCGATGTATCGGTGACGTCCAATGTGGAAGCAGCGACGTTGGTGGACAAGTTTAAACAACTGGCGATAGTACCAGTGACCGCTCCGCGTAAACCGACACCAATTGCGATGCTGTTGCCGCAAGACGATCAAGTATGGATTAATTACATCAACCATTGGGTTGAGCTGAAAAAGACCCAAGGCTTTTTCAAGCTGACTGCCAAGAAGTGGGGGTTGAAAAGCTTATAAACCAAAAGAGCCGCATTACGCGGCTCTTTTTTATTATCTGAACAATTAAAGTTCGTCTTCACTCACTACACGAGCATTGTCTGGAGTCGTGAAGTGCTGAGACAATTCACGGTTAGATAAGATGTAACCCATCCAAAGACCACCCATACAGATGATGATTGCAACGCCCGTTACCATTTGAGCTTGGCTTGCCATTGCAGCAACTAATGCGCTTGATAGACTGCTCACAGTAATTTGTAAGCTGTTTTGCAGGCCTGCAGCTGTTGCAGGGCTTTGCTTAGCACTTGCCAACGCGCGGTTTACTACGATTGGGTATAGCGCACCATTGGCTACCGCAATTAAACAGAAAGGCGCTAGAATTGGCCAGATAGAAGACAGTTCCCATTGTGAGGCAATGAATATCATTATTGCCGCGACACTAAATAGTCCAATCAATTGACGTAGAACTTTTTCATCACCAAATTTACGAACGCCGACTTTACCCAAGTAACCACCAGCCATAAACGCGATAGTTTGTGGGATAAAGCTCAAACCAATATCTTTTGCTTCATAGCCTAGTTGCGCCATGATTTCTGGCATACCAGTTAGGTAAGCAAAGAATGCAGCCGAAGCCGTCGCAAACATAAACACGTTGCCAAGGTATTTTTTAGAACTCAGCAGCGCTTTGATGTCGGCAGACATACTGGTTTGTTTGATTTCTGCTTTCTCGTCTTTTTGGGCCATTGTCGCAAAGACCAAGAAGACACCAACTAGTGTCAGCGTAATAAAGATACTGTGCCAGCCGAAGTTATCTGCCAACACTACCCCTAATTGAGGTGCTAGTGCTGGTGATAGCGCGACTAACGGCATGATCGTTGCGAAAATTTGCTGACTGCTGCTTGAGTAGCGTTTAATGACCATGGCTTGCCAGATCACGGCTGGTGCACATACACCGATAGCTTGGATAAAGCGCAGTGTCAGTAGTTGCCATACTTGGTCACAGAAAGCCAAACCGAATGACGCGATAGTAAACAGCACTAACCCGGCCGCGAGTGTATTGCGGTGGCCAAATTTATCGGATGCCAATCCCCACATTAGCTGGCCAACCGCCATACCAACTAGGAATACTGTTAAAGAGAGCGCTATTTGCTCAGGGCCTGTTGCAAAGTCGATTTCCATCGCTTTGAATGCTGGCAGATACATATCGGTAGCAACGAAGCCAAGCATCGATAATGCTGCCAGATAAATGAGCTGTAGTTTTGATATTTTCATGATTCAACCAGTCAAATTATTTAATCATTTTTTAATCAACATCAGTTGGCGCCAACCCTGATTTATTTACCTTATTATTCTATTTTTCGATTTTAAGAAAATAAAACGCTAAAATTGTTGGTTATCAATCAAATTTTTTGAAAGGTTAAATCATGTTCTCTAAAGCGTCTCTGGAAATGCTGGATACGGTTGCCCGTTTAGGCAGTTTCACCGCTGCGGCTGAGGTGCTGCATAAAGTCCCTTCAGCCATCAGTTATGGAGTAAGGCAGGTCGAGCAAGATTTAGATGTGGTGCTGTTTCGACGCTTACCGAGGAAAGTGGAGTTAACTCCAGCAGGTGAGCTTTTTATGGCTGAGGCTCGCTCTTTGCTGCGTCAAATGGAAGAGGTGAAAGCACAAACACGCCGAGCAGCTCAGGGATGGAAGAGCACGTTAAAGCTGACCTTAGATAACGTGGTGAAGTTAGAAAAACTCAAACCTTTGGTGGAAGACTTTTATCGCGAGTTTGAATTTGCTGAATTGCAGATCAATATGGAAGTATTTAATGGCTCTTGGGAAGCCATAGCACAAGGTAGAGCCGACATTGTCGTTGGCGCCACGTCTGCGGTTCCCGTTGGTGGAGATTTTGAAGTCAAAGATATGGGCGTATTGGATTGGGCATTTGTAATGTCTCCCGCTCATCCCTGTGTTCGCCAACAAGTGCTTACTGAAGAGTTTGTGAGTCAATTTCCGGCGATCTGCCTTGATGATACTTCGAACGTGCTGCCAAAGCGCCATACTGGCCATTACCCGCAACAACGCCGATTGTTACTACCCAACTGGTACAGTGCAATTGAATGTTTGAAAAATGGAGTTGGCGTGGGTTACATGCCACGTCATATTGCAACGCCACTGATCAATGATGGTGTGCTGGTGGAGAAGGTTATGCCAGATGATAAGCCGCTCAGTCATTGTTGCTTGGTCTGGCGCAAAGATGATAATCATAAATTGATCCAATGGATGGTGGATTACCTAGGATCGCCTAATCAACTACATCAAGATTGGTTACAGTCATAAAAAAACACCTCGCAATAGCGAGGTGTTTTATTTGATATGTTTGGAGCGTGGCGTTTTATGACAGGAAGAACTTGTAAGACGGGTTGTCTGTTTCGTCTTTGCATTGATAGCCAAGTTCGCGCAAATGTGCCGAAAACTGAGCTAAATCTCCTTCATCTAACTCGAAACCACATAAAACGCGTCCGTAGTCTGCGCCGTGGTTACGGTAGTTGAACAAGCTAATATTCCAATGGGTACCAAGAGTGCTTAAGAATTTCAGCAAGGCACCTGGGTACTCTGGAAATTCAAAGCTGTAGAGTCGCTCTTTGAGTTGCTTCGATGGCTTCCCGCCGATCATGTAGCGAACGTGTAGCTTCGCCATTTCATCGTCAGAAAGGTCAACCACCGGATAGCCACCTTCACGTAGATCGTGAATGATGTTTTCCAACTCTTCTTGACCGCCTTGCAGACGGACACCGACAAAGATATTAGCGAGTTCGTCATCGTTATAACGATAGTTAAACTCCGTAACTGCACGGCCGCCAATCAAGTTACAGAACTCAAAGAACGCTCCTTGGCGTTCAGGGATCGTCACTGCCAATAAACCTTCACGTTTTTCACCTAGCTCGCAACGTTCTGACACATAGCGTAACCCGTGGAAGTTGGTGTTTGCGCCAGACAGTACCGTGCCTAGGTTTTTGTCTTTCAGATTGTTCTGTTCAGCAAACTTTTTTAGCCCCGCCAGAGCAAGCGCACCCGAAGGTTCAGCAATCGCACGGGTATCTTCAAAGATGTCTTTTACTGCTGCGCAGATTTCATCACTGGACACTGCAATATGGCCATCAATGTACTTCTGGCACAGACGGAAAGTCTCTTCACCAATGCGCTTTACTGCAACGCCATCGGCAAACATGCTGACTTGGTCTAGTACGACAGGTTCACCTGCATCTAGCGCGGCTTTCAGACAAGATGAGTCTTCCGGCTCTACGGCAATGACTTTTATTTCTGGCATTAACTGCTTCACGAGTACCGCAACACCAGCGGCCAAACCGCCGCCACCGACAGGAACGAAGATGTAATCAAGATGACCATTTTGCTGCAGCATTTCCATACCAATGGTGCCTTGACCTGCGATCACCAGTGGGTGATCAAAGGGGGGCACAAAAGTATAGCCATATTGCTCTGACAAACGTTCGGCTTCTGCTTTTGCTTCATCAAAGTTGCTGCCGTGTAGTACCACATTGCCACCAAAGCTGCGTACGGCGTCGACTTTGATATCCGGCGTGGTCTTTGGCATCACGATGGTGGTTTTGATGCCCAGCTTAGTGCCAGACAGCGCCATGCCTTGAGCGTGATTACCTGCCGATGCTGCAATCACCCCCGCTGCTTTCTGTGCTTCAGTTAGGCTTGCCACCATGTTGTACGCACCGCGTAATTTAAATGAGTGCACGGGTTGGCGATCTTCGCGCTTGATCTGCACATTATTCCCGATACGTGCAGATAAACGAGGCATTTCTTGCAGTGGCGTCACTGTTGCGACTTCATACACCGGAGCGCGGAGGATTTGGCGCAGATAGTCTGCGCCAGTTTGATTTACTTTCTTTTCGGGTTGAGATTCCATCATTGCTAGCCCTCTAGCTTCGACTTGTCTCGTACTGCACCCTTGTCAGCACTGGTGGCCATGCTCGCGTACGCTTTAAGTGCAAAGGAAACTTCTCTTTGACGATCAACAGGTTTCCAGCCAAGTTCGTCTTGTTTTGCACGGCGCTCTGCAAGTTCCTGTTCAGACACTTCGAGTGAAATTGAACGGTTCGGAATATCAATCGCGATCATATCGCCCGGTTTCACCAGTCCAATAGCACCGCCGTTAGCGGCTTCAGGAGAAGCATGGCCGATAGAGAGTCCTGATGTACCACCAGAGAAGCGACCGTCAGTCAGCAGTGCACATTCTTTACCAAGGCCCATCGATTTTAGGTAAGTGGTTGGGTAAAGCATTTCTTGCATGCCCGGACCACCTTTAGGGCCCTCGTAACGGATAACAACCACATCACCTGCTTTGACTTTGCCACCCAAGATGCCTTCCACCGCATCTTCTTGGCTCTCAAATACCACCGCTGGACCAGTGAACTTAAGAATGCTCTCATCGACACCGGCTGTCTTAACGATACAGCCATCCAATGCGATGTTGCCTGATAGAACGGCTAGGCCACCTTCTTGGCTGAAGGCGTTGTCTTTCGCGCGAATACAACCTTCAGCGCGGTCGTCATCAAGGCGATCCCAGCGGCAATCTTGTGAGAACGCTTGAGTGGTACGAATACCCGCAGGGCCTGCGCGGTAGAACTTAAGTACTTCTTCGTCTTCAGTTTGGATAATGTCGTATTTTGCCAGTTGCTCTTTCATCGAAAGGCCAAGTACGGTGCGCGCATCATTGTGCAGTAGACCTGCACGGTCAAGCTCACCAAGAATCGCCATTACGCCACCAGCGCGGTGTACGTCTTCCATATGATATTTCTGGGTAGATGGTGCCACTTTACATAGGTGTGGCACTTGGCGAGACAGGCGATCGATATCTTCCATATCGAAATCCACTTCACCTTCTTGCGCTGCAGCTAACAGGTGCAAAATGGTGTTGGTTGAACCACCCATGGCAATATCCAGTGCCATTGCATTTTCGAAGGCATCATAAGTTGCGATGTTGCGTGGCAACGCGGATTCGTCATCTTGCTCGTAGTAACGACGAGTCAGTTCAACAATGCGACGACCTGCATTAAGAAACAGTTGTTCACGGTCTGCGTGCGTCGCCAGCATAGAACCGTTGCCCGGCTGAGAAAGACCCAGCGCTTCCGTTAGACAGTTCATCGAGTTTGCCGTGAACATGCCTGAACACGATCCACAGGTTGGACATGCGCTGCGTTCGATCTGCTCACTTTGCTCATCAGATACTTTTGGATCCGCACCTTGGATCATTGCATCAACAAGGTCTAGTTTGATGATCTGATCAGAAAGCTTGGTTTTACCCGCTTCCATTGGGCCACCAGAAACAAAGATAACCGGGATGTTGAGACGCATGGATGCCATCAACATTCCCGGAGTGATTTTGTCACAGTTAGAGATACATACCATGGCATCGGCACAGTGCGCATTGACCATGTACTCTACAGAGTCTGCGATAAGTTCGCGTGAAGGCAGTGAGTACAGCATGCCGCCGTGACCCATTGCGATACCATCATCAACCGCGATGGTGTTGAATTCTTTTGCGATGCCGCCGGCTTTTTCGATTTCACGTGCGACAAGCTGACCCATGTCTTTAAGATGTACGTGACCCGGAACAAATTGAGTAAACGAGTTCACCACGGCGATGATTGGTTTACCGAAGTCTTCTTCTTTCACACCCGTTGCACGCCACAGTGCACGTGCACCCGCCATGTTACGACCATGTGTGGTGGTAGCTGATCTATATTTTGGCATTTCCTAATCCTTCTTACTTCTGTTCTGGGTACACATAGTCTAACCAGCCCCACTTATCTTCCGTGGTGCCGTCAAATAGGCCAAAGTAGGCTGCTTGTAGTTCTTTAGTGATAGGGCCGCGCTTACCAGTGCCCACTTCAATTTTGTCGATGGTTGCCACTGGCACAATTTCAGCCGCAGTACCTGTCATGAAGACTTCATCGGCAAGGTAAAGGGCTTCACGAGCAATGTTGGCTTCACGTACTTCGTAGCCTTTATCGCGTGCAATGGTCATGATTGAATCACGAGTAATGCCCGGCAGAATCGCGCTGGTTGCTGGTGGTGTGGTGATCACGCCATCTTTGATAACGAAGATGTTTTCGCCAGCCCCTTCTGATAGGTAACCATCAACGCTCAGTGCGATACCTTCGTCGTATCCGTGACGACGGGCTTCACCACCAACCAGTAGTGAAGATAGGTAGTTACCGCCGGCCTTAGCTGCTGTCGGGATGGTGTTTGGTGCCGCGCGGTTCCAGCTTGAAATCATCGCATCCACGCCTTTCTCTAGCGCTTCTTCGCCTAAGTAAGAGCCCCAAGGGAATGCCGCAATGATTAGATCCATTTCAGTGCCAACTGGTGGGCACACGCCCAAACCAACATTACCGACAAAACCTAATGGACGAATGTAAGCGCTGTCGAGTTTGTTTTGGCGCAGTGTCTCGCGGGTCGCTTCCATGATTTCTTCTACAGAGAAAGGGATCGGAAAGCGGTAAATCTTGGCGGAATCTTTTAAACGTTGTGCATGCTCACGGTGACGGAAGACAATTGGGCCTTTTGGTGTGTTATAACAGCGCACGCCTTCAAACACGGATGTACCATAGTGCATTGCGTGAGTCAGAACGTGAACGTTCGCCTCTGCCCATGGAACCATCTCACCATTAAACCAAATGAAATCTGCAGTTTTCGTTGCCATTTGTTGCCTTCCTTATGCACTTACGTGTTGTTGTAAGTTGTGATTTGGCAGTTCATCGTTGCGGATTTTTAGCACCTCAACCTTACGAACGTCCCACAACTTCTCTATTTGATTGATCAAAAACGAGATTGGTCGATCGCTGTCGACGATGATCTCGACGCTGGCTACTTTACTTTCATGGTTTTGCGTAGCAGCGACTTGTTTGATCACGAAGCCTCGGTGACGAATCACACGTAGAACGCGCTCCAACAGTACCGGTTTGTCATCGGCTTTGATGTCGAGTAAATATCTGTCCATGCGATTGTCTCCTATGTATTTTCCAACATATCACTGTTTGATGCGCCAGGTGGCACCAATGGCCACACGTTTTCTTCTTCATCAATCAAAACGTGAAGCATGTAAGAAGTTTCGCTCGCTAGCATCTCTTTGAGAGCAGGTTCGACTTCTTCTTTCTTGGTGATGGTTTTGCCCGGGATATCGAACGCTTTGGCAAGCATCACGAAGTCTGGGTTGTCATCAAGAATGGTTTCACTGTGGCGACCGTCGAAAAACAGCGACTGCCATTGGCGAACCATGCCAAGACGTTGGTTATTAAGAAGGACAATCTTCACTGGAATCTGACGACGCTTCAGCGTGCCCAATTCCTGCACGTTCATCATAAATGAACCGTCACCTGTAATAAGGATAGACTGATCATCAGGACGTGCGACTGCTGCACCCATCGCTGCTGGCAAGCCAAAGCCCATGGTGCCAAGGCCAGCAGAAGTGATGAAATTTTGTGGTTCGCGTGGCTGGATATGTTGCGCTGCCCACATCTGGTGCTGACCTACATCAGTCGAGACAATTGAGCTGTCTGGCATCATGTCTGACAGTTGTTTAAGCAATAGCGGTGCGTAGATTAACTCGCCCGGGTGGTCGTAACGCCACTTAAAGCCGCTACGCAGACTTTCACTGTGATGTACCCACGGTGAGATATCTTGAGTCAGCTCTAGCTGAGGAAGAATGGTGTTGATGTCGCCACGCAATGGTGCGTTGGCGTGACGCAGTTTATGAATCTCCGCAGCATCAATGTCGATGTGAATCACTTTCGCATTTGGTGCAAACGTGTCGAGCTTACCCGTCACACGGTCATCAAAGCGTGCGCCAACCACGATCAATAGATCGGCTTCTTGAACCACTAGGTTAGCGGCTTTGGTGCCGTGCATGCCCAACATACCAAGATAGTGAGGGTCATGGCGTTCAATGGTACCGAGGCCTTTTAGTGTGCTAACTGCTGGCATTGGGTTTAAGCGAAGGAATTCGCGTACTGCATCGGTTGCTTTAGCGAGTTGCACGCCACCACCAACATACAACACTGGGCGAGTTGAGGCTGCCAGTACATCTTGTGCGCGCTTAATGTCTTCAGCGCTGACATCTTCGATTGCAGGCGCTACGTATGGAGGCAGTAGATCTGTTGGGGTTTGAGCCAGTTGAACGTCTTTGGCGATATCGACAATGACTGGACCCGGACGACCCGTTTTGGCCACTTCAAACGCTTCGGCTAGCGTTGGCGCTAGGTCTTCAATTTCGGTCACGAGATAGCTGTGCTTAGTACAGGCTAGGGACATTCCGATCACATCCATTTCTTGGAATGCATCGGTACCGATATGAGAGCTAGCAACCTGGCCTGTGATGGCAACTAGAGGTACGGAGTCAAGGAAAGCGTCGGCAAGGCCGGTAACAAGGTTAGTGGCCCCTGGGCCGGAAGTTGCCATGCATACAGCAACGTCTTGAGTGGAACGAGCCATACCAATTGCGGCCATGGCGGCCCCTTGCTCATGACGGCATAGGATGTGTTCCACCCCTCCGTCATACAAAGCATCGTAGATTGGCATGATGGCCCCGCCAGGGTAGCCAAAAACGGTTTCGATGCCTTGCTGTCTTAAAGCGGCTACGACAAGTTGTGCACCAGTCATCGTAAACCTCCTTTGCTACGTTGTGGCTCGTAGCGATTGCCATATTTATTGCACTTCATGTGCACTCCCATTCTTCCCGTTAAACTGTCCGAGGGTTAGACAGATGACAACTTGTAGTTGTAAAAAAACCCCCGGACTTTTCAGTGCGGGGGTTTTTTGTAATTTGTGGTTACCTTTCGCCCACAATACCCCGCGCGGTGCCAATAATGACCACGATAATCAGGGCTAGCAGTGCGTTGATATGAGCGAAAAGGTTCATCTGTCTGTCGTTCTTTTTTCGTTAAAAAATGTTGTGTAATGTTCTACGAAATTGTTTGCGTCATTAGTGGTATCACACAATTCCGCTGCATGACAAGCAAAAAGTCATTCTTTTTTCACATTAACTCTCAATTGGGACGCGGTATATAACATAACCAACTAGATAAAACATTTGTTTACAGAGTGTTCAATAAATTGAGGAACGTATGGGGCTGGCAATCATTCATAGTCGAGCAAGCGTCGGGGTGCAAGCGCCATCGGTTAGTGTAGAAGTTCATATTAGCAATGGTATGCCCGGGTTTACCTTGGTAGGGCTACCAGAGACGACGGTAAAAGAGTCCAAAGATCGCGTTCGTAGCGCGATCATTAATTCTAATTTTCAGTTTCCAGCTAAGCGGATCACCGTGAACTTGGCTCCGGCAGATCTACCCAAGGAGGGAGGGCGTTTTGATCTTCCTATTGCATTGGGAATTTTGGCCGCTTCGGAGCAAATCGCGACAGATAAGCTTAAAAACTACGAATTTGTTGGCGAGTTAGCGCTATCTGGTGGTTTGAGACCTGTAAAAGGTGTGCTGCCTGCTGCGCTGGAAGCCAGTAAGATTCAACGTCATTTAGTGGTCCCACATGTGAATGGCGATCAGGCGGCGCTGGTGGGGAAGGAACAACATAAATCGGCCCAATCATTACTGGAAGTATGTGCTGAGCTTTGTGGTCAACATCGACTGAATCTTTTTCAAACGCCTAAGCGAAAAACGATCGAAAAACATGGTCGAGACTTACAAGATATTATTGGCCAACAACAAGGTAAGCGCGCACTGGAGATTGCTGCCGCTGGAAACCACAACTTACTTTTCCTTGGCCCGCCAGGTACCGGGAAAACCATGTTGGCTTCGCGCTTGTGTGACTTATTACCGGAAATGAGTGACGAAGAAGCAATGGAAACCGCTTCGGTGGCATCGCTGACACAAAGTGAAATTAATGAGCATAATTGGAAGTCGCGTCCGTTTCGTTCGCCGCATCATTCAAGTTCAATGGCGGCATTAGTTGGCGGTGGCTCGGTACCCAGACCCGGGGAGATCTCTTTAGCCCACAACGGCTTGTTGTTTCTCGACGAAATGCCCGAATTTGACCGAAAGGTGCTGGACTCGTTACGCGAACCGCTCGAATCTGGTGAGATCATTATCTCTCGGGCGCAAGGTAAAACACGTTTTCCGGCTCGCTTCCAATTAGTTGGTGCACTGAACCCAAGTCCGACAGGATATTACGAAGGCAATCAAGCTCGCACCAATCCACAAGCCATTTTGCGTTACCTTGGTCGATTATCTGGACCACTGTTAGATCGCTTTGATATGTCTTTAGAAATCCCTGCTCTGCCCAAAGGGACATTAGCAGAAGGTGGTGATCGCGGCGAGCCGACCGCTATCGTTAAAGAACGTGTGAATCATGCGCGTACCAATATGTTGAACCGCAGCGGTAAGGTAAATGCTTTGTTAGGCAGTCGAGAAATCGAGGCGTTTTGCCCCTTACACAAAAGTGATGCGGAGTTTCTTGAAACCGCTTTGCATCGTTTGGGGCTTTCGATTCGCGCGTATCATCGCATTATCAAAGTGGCGCGAACAATCGCCGATCTTGATGGGGCGGAGCAGATTGAACGAGCGCACTTAGCCGAGGCGCTTGGGTATCGAGCGATGGATCGCTTACTGAAACAACTCACGGCGCAAGCGGTATAGAGACGTGTAAATATCACCGCAACAAGTGTTGTAAGTGCCTTGTTGCGATGAAGGACGTTAGAAGGTGTAGTTGAGACCAAGAGACAACAGGTACTCTTTCTCATCATAGAACGTGATATTGGATTCCGTTTGGCTGTAGCCAGCTAAAGAGATGAACGACCAGTTTTGCCAGTCAAATACGTTTTGATATTCATAGGCTGCAAATAGGCTGACGGTGTCGTCATTTCGTGTTTTAGCAAAAGTTTGGCTAGCGGCTTGATAGTCTTTCCATGCATAACCTGCGGTGAGGGCCAACCGATGGCGGTTGATAAATTTAAACCAACTGATGTCAAACCCGTACGAATCAAATGATTCCGCCTTACCGTCGGCATCTTGATTAATGTAGGTAAACGCCGGTTGCAACATGGATGTTTGATTAAGTGAAATCCGATAGTCACCTTTAACGTAGTAAAGGCTCGCATCGCGAGCGAGTGAACGGTCCGTTACTTCTTCTTGCTCAATGTCTTTATCAGCATAAGCGAGATCAAGGTTGAAGTTTTTATCAATCAATCCCTTGATTTGAAAGCGATAGGCATTGCCGTCCACATCCGTTTCTTGACGGGCGATTCCGACTTGATATGGGTTACGCCAAGTTTCGCTTTTGAGCACGGTCGGTAGATAGGAAATATCGAGCACGGTGCCGGATGGCAACTCGTGTTGATAGCCCAGCTGAAAAGCGAGTGTACCAACCGCGACATCGGAACGTGTGGTACCCGCGTACACTTGGTGATTGAGTCGGTTACCAAAAGTGTAAGTAATGCTTCCTAGCGGCGCAGCGATAACGGAGCTGTCACTATCGGCGCGCTTATCGAGAGAATCGATGGTGTTACTATTTTCCGTATTGAAGTTGGATTCTGATGATACAAATCCGGCATTCAGCGAAATTTCACCGCCAAAACCTGCGGTTTCAGCGAGTTGAGCCTGAGCAGAACTGACGACAAAGGCCAAAGGCAAGAGAATTAGCCTTGGTTTCATTCGTTATCTCCTTATTGTCGAATGAGTGGTGCAAATATTGGTTGAGGTAACAAATCTGACCATTCCCACGCATATTCCAATGTGGCAAAGGCGCAGTATAATTACACGCTGTTTTATTCTTCACACATTATCACTGTTGTTTGACTATCATGTTGGCATATTTGTTATTTTTTTTTAACGCTTCTTTTGTGATTCTCAATTCTGCGCTGTGTTCACTCGCAATTTGTATTATCGCTGTGTTTAAAGTATTGCTTCCAAGCGTGGAGCTAAAAGCGAAAGCGACCGCTTGTGCCAACAAGGTGATGTGGTTATGGGCTACCGTTAATGCGGGCATTCTGGCGGTTTCTAACCGTGTTGACTGGGATGTTCAGGGCGGTGAGGCGCTGAAAAAAGACGGGTGGTATCTGCTGATCAGTAATCATCTCAGTTGGACCGATATTGTGGTGCTTTGCTGCGTGTTTAAAGACCGCATACCTATGCCGAAGTTTTTCCTCAAACAACAACTGTTGTATGTGCCTTTCATTGGGATGGCGTGTTGGGCGCTCGACATGCCATTTATGCGTCGTTATTCGCGAGAGTATCTGATCCGCAACCCGCACAAACGAGGTCAAGATTTAGAGACGACACGTCGCTCGTGCGCCAAGTTCAAACATGCACCAACCACAGTGGTTAATTATGTCGAAGGCACTCGATTTACCGAAGAAAAACAGCGTAAGAGCAAGACGAGCTACCAATATTTGCTGCAACCAAAATCGGGCGGGATCGCATACACGTTAGCGGCAATGGGGGAGCAGTTCGAGAACATTATCGATGTGACGCTGGCGTACCCAGAAAATACAAATAAGCCATTCAAGGATTTATTAATGGGCCGAATGGGCAAGGTTGTTGTGCGTGTGAATGTGTTGCCCGTCGATGAACGAGTGCTTGGTGATTACTTTAACGATAAGCCCTATAAGCGACAATTTCAGCAGTGGTTGGGTGATGTGTGGCAAGAAAAAGATCGGTTACTACAAGAGATTTACAAATAAACAAAAGGGGAGCGATGTGCTCCCCTTTTGATTGATATCGATGTGCTTATTTTAGTGTCAGCAAGTAGTTCACCAGAGAGAAGTACTCATCCATTGTTTTGATGCTTTGTGCTTGAACTAGGTATTTGTTGTTAACGATAACCGCAGGAACGCCGGTTAGACCGCTGTTTTCAAATTGCTTGTCCATACGGCGAACCATGGAATCAACCGCAAAGCCTTTGAATGCAGAGTCGAATTTCTTCGCGTCTACACCTTCATCAAGGAAGATTTGGCGAAGCTCTTCATCGTTACGTGGCGCCTTCTTTAGATTGTGGATGCGGTTAAACATCACTGGCACCATTTTGTCTTCCACTTTTAGTGCAACCATGGTCGCGTAGGCTTTGCTCATTGATGGGCCCATGTTGCCACCCATGAAAGAAACGTGGTTTTTTAGTAGTTTAGTGCCTTCTGGCAACTGCTTTTTCAGTTGCTGGATAACAGGTTCAAAGCTATTACAGTGCGGGCAGTAGAAAGAGAAAAACTCCGTCACAAGAGGTTTTTTTGATGCCTCAAGATCCAATACTTTGTAATGTTCACCTTCTTTGAATTGCGCTGCATGTGCCGACAGGCTTAGCATCAGCATAGAAAACAGTGCGAACAGTTTTTTCATCGAAATATCTCCATTTTTGAATTTGTGGCCTGACTTACCATTGAGGCATTAAAGACAGCGGTGCTTCTTCTAAAGCGGCGATCTGCTCTTTAAATGCAAGGACCTGACCTTCCCAGTATTTTGGCTCATTAAACCATGGAAAAGCGAGAGGAAACGCAGGGTCATGCCAACGTTTTGCTAGCCATGCCATATAGTGCACCATTCGTAGACCGCGAAGTGGCTCAATTAGTTTCAATTCTGCGGGGTTAAAGTCGCAAAACTCTTGATAAGCTTCTAAAACAATATCCAGCTGCATCAGTTTGTCTTGGCGTTCACCGTTCAGTAGCATCCATAAGTCTTGTACTGCAGGGCCGTTACGAGCGTCATCCAAATCAACAAACATAGGGCCATCTCGCCACAAAATATTGCCTGGGTGGCAATCGCCATGCAAACGAATGATATTGAAGCCTTCTTGCCAGTGGCTTTCAATTGATTTGATCAGCATATCCAAGTCATTGAAGAAGCTGTTCTCCAAGTGCATTGGAATCATGTTGGCGTTTTGCAGAATCTCTCTTGGTTGATACAGGTATTCTTGCAAGCCAATCGTTGGTCGATGTTGGAAGGCTTGGCGGCTACCCACTTTGTGGATGCGCCCAAGGAAACGCCCTACACCTTCGAGCTGATCTAAGTTGTCAACCTCGTACTGGCGACCACCCACGCTCTCAAACAGCGCAAAGGCATAGCCTTGATAGTGATGCAGGGTTTCACCGTTGATGCGCACAGGTGGTGCGACGGGGATTTCGTTTCCAATTAGTTCTAAAGTGAAGTCGTGCTCCTCTTGGATCTGTTCATTGCTCCAACGTTCAGGACGGTAAAACTTGACGACATAACGACGACGCTCTTCGTCAGTGAATTGATAAACACGGTTTTCGTAGCTATTGAGGGGAAGAAAACCTGATTCTGCGCGAACGCCGATGCTTTCTAACGCGTACCACATAAAATCTGGGGTAAGGGCGTCAAAGTTAAACATACTTTGGGACATATAAACAAAAAGGCTCATTACTGAGCCTTTTTCCGTTAGTCACTGAAGTAGCGCTATAGTTTTTTAATAAAACGGCTTTCTACTTCAATGGTGAATTCGTTGCTCTTATCGGTGAGTATAAACTGAATTGTCGTAATCGCAGAGTTTAGCTTGTCAGGATCGGCGCCAAGACTCATTGGTAAGTTCAATACCTCACCTGGCTGTACCTGAATTGTCTGCTTACCATACCAGCTTACATCGGATAGCCCTTCAACATCCAACGAGTACTCTTGCACTTGCTGGGTTTTGTTGATTACTTTGAGGGTGTAGGTGTTTTCTACTTCGCCCGAGCTATTAACGCGGAACAGTTGGTTACGGTCGCGAATAACACTCATGCCGGCTGGGTCTACCGCTGCGATTTGGGCAAAGAACAGACCAATCATGACCAGTAGCACAGCTCCATAGCCCAGCAGCTTCGGACGCATGACTTTGGTACTCTTACCCGATAAGCGGTGCTCGGTGGTGTAGCTGATTAGTCCTTTCTCGTAACCCATGCGATCCATGGTGTTGTCACATGCATCAATACAGGCGCCACAGTTGATACATTCATACTGCAAACCGTCACGAATATCGATACCTGTTGGGCACACCTGCACACACAAATCACAATCAATACAATCACCCAAACCAAGTTGCTTTGGATCGGCTTTGCGCGGACGTGGGCCACGCTTTTCCCCACGTTTTGCATCGTAGCCAACAATGAAGGTGTCTTTATCAAACATAGCAGACTGGAAGCGCGCGTAAGGACACATGTGAATACACATGATGGAACGCATCCAACCAGCATTACCATAAGTACAAATGGCAAAGAACATTATCCAAAAGACGGGCCAGAAGTTGGCGTTAAAAGTGAAAAAGTCGATAACCAATTGCTTCATTGGAACGAAGTAGCCAACAAAAGTAAAACCAGTGGCGAGCGCAATGGCAAACCAAGCGATATGTTTGATGGTTTTGCGCATCGCTAAATTCGCCGTTAGCTTATTGGAGTCCTGCTTACGACGCTTATTGGCGCTGCCCTCTAGCTTCTCTTCAAACCAGATATACATGAAGGTCCAGACGGTTTGTGGGCAGAGATAGCCACACCAAACTCGACCTAAGAAGGTGGTAATAAAGAACAACCCAAATGCCGCGATCACAAATAGCAAGGCGAGTAGGGTAAGATCTTGCGGATACAACGTGGTACCGAAAAAGTTGAACTGCTGGTTGCCAATATCGAGCAAGATCGCTTGACGTTCACCGTAAGGGATCCACGGTATTAAAGTGAAGAGAAGCAGTAAGAACCAACCACCGTAACGACGCAGTTTCTGGTAAGTCCCTTTGCTTTCGCGTACATAGATGCGATTACTTGGGTTGAATCGATCCCCATTCCCTTTATGAGTCTTGGGGTTGTAGGTTTTAGGAGTCACATCTTTGATATCGATCTTATCCTGACTCATGCACTCATCCTTCTTAGGCTTTTATAATGTACGGCGTCATTTCTATTGATGTCGCTCGATGACATTGCTACTTCGTCCTTATCATAAATCATGACCGGACATAATTATTTTAGTAAATACTGATGAACGGCGATTATACAATCAATAACAATTCCTTTTCTTTAACGCAGTCAACGTTTAACAACAAAAGTCAGTACAGTTAACCTGATAATTGGCTGAACAGTTATAACCAATTGTGGGACTAAAAATTTTAGTTATAAAAAAGCGACTCACTTGAGGGAGTCGCTTAAAGAATACTGGGTTGTTGAGCCGGTTATTTGATGATGCCACGAGCGCGCAGAATCGCAGTTTTAAAATCATCTTCTTGGTCTTTCTTAAGACCTGGGATCATTTCGTCTTTGCTGCTGTTACGCATTTTAAGGTGGTAGATCAGCACGTCGTCGGTCAGATCTTCTAGCTTGCCTTCGTAGCCTGCTTCTTTCGCTAGCTTCACGATGAACTGTATTAGGTTCATTTCTTGGTCTTTATGCCATTCAGGCTCTAGTAGCTCAAGCAGCTCTTCAATGCGATGACACTTCATTTCTTTCTCCACAGAATTTATAGGTGTAATTAGCTGTAAAGGTACCAAATTGCTTTGCGAAGACCAAATAGGAAAAACTATCTATTTCACTGTGTTTTGTTCTAAGTCGTTGAGGTGGTTTGAGTCGCGTGCAAAGAAAAAAGCGCAGCTGGCGCCGCGCTTTTGATTAAGCTGCTTTGATAACTTTGGCCGGAACACTCGACATCATTGCTGTCTTCTCAACCAATGTCATTGCTGGCGCAACTTGCTTTGCCTTTGGTGCAGTAGTAAAGCCACTGCGGCGGCGCATTGCACTAGTATTAGTGTGTGCGAACCTGACTGTTGTTGGGCGCATTAATTTACCTAACTGTCAGGCATATCCATTGCCGATGTAATGGCCTGAATCATTATGAGCTAGGCTCCAACAAGATTGAAGAATCACTCTTCTGGCTCTCGCCAATCCAGTTAATGAATCAGGAATACCGATATGCATGCATATCACGTATAAGATTAGCATCCTTGTAATAATTGGTCGATAGTTGAGCAATTGAATTGTTTAGATTTTGTCATTTTGTCGCGATGATCGAGGCAATTTTTGTTTGATCCCTCGATCAGCAGTAGTAGTATGAGATCTCGACGAAGGAGGTGCCTATGTCATTTTTGAAGAAGACACTTGCCAGCTTTGGGATTGGGAGCGCTAAGGTTGACTCAATCCTAAATCAAGACGTGCTATATCCTGGTCAAAGTGTGGATGTGTCTATCCATGTTTATGGTGGTGCCACTGAACAAGCGATCGACAACATCGATTTAAAACTGTGTTGTCGCTATATCGCGGAAGCTCCTGATGACCGTGGTGCGCGAGAAGGACACAGCATGCGCCGAGTACCTCAGACTCATGTGCTTGCTAAGTGGAGCCTCCCTTATGCGTTTACCATCCATTCCGGCGAAGATCGTACCTTCGATGTTCAGCTCGATGTGCCTTGGAATACGCCTGTCACCATTGGTGACGCCAAAGTGTGGCTCGAAACCGGCTTGGACGTTGCTGCTGCTTTAGACCCGACCGATAAAGACATCCTCACCGTTCGACCTGATCCACTAATGGATGCGGTGTTATCCGCATTTGAAGCGCAAGGTTTGCGTATTCGCCAAGTGGAGTGTGAGGAAGTAAAAGGGTTCGACCTGCCATTTGTGCAAGAATTTGAGATGGTGCCGACTGACGGGCCATACCATGGCGTGTGGCGTGAGTTAGAATTTGTCGCTCATCGTAGCGAGCAAGAACTCAAATTATGGTTTGAAGTTGACCGCACACGCAAGGGCGAGGGTGGCATGCTCGCAAGCTTACTGGGTAGCGGAAAACTCAAACGAGAGTTGACCATTCCAGCCACGACTAAGCTTGATCAAGTGGGCGAGCTTGTACTTAATTATCTCGATCAAACCACGGCCGTTCATGAGTCTTAATTTAAGCTTACACGTGTAAGCCTAATGTGCCATACTAGAGCAAATTTCAAACTCTAGTATAGGCGCATTGATGTCTGAACTGCAGAAACCTCAATACAGTCAACGCGAAGAACTGGCCAATACCATCACTCATGGCATTGGGATGATTTTTGGTATTGTTGGCTTGATACTGCTGCTAATCAAAGCCATAGACCAGCAAGCTGATACGCTGACGCTGGCCAGTATGGCTGTCTATGGTGCGAGTATTATCGTGCTATTTTTGGCTTCGACGCTGTATCATGCAATTCCGCACCCCAACGCCAAACGCTGGCTAAAAACTTTCGATCACTGCGCCATTTATCTGCTCATTGCTGGCAGTTACACGCCTTTTTTGTTGGTGAGTTTACGTACGCCGCTCGCGTTTGGTTTGATGATTGTTATCTGGACCATTGCTCTACTCGGCATCATTATGAAAGTCGCGTTTGTTTACCGATTTAAAAAGCTTTCCTTGATGACGTATTTGGTCATGGGCTGGCTGTCGTTGATTGTGATTTATCAGTTGGCGATCAACTTGGATATTGGCGGACTGACATTACTCGCAGCTGGTGGGATTGTGTATTCACTGGGGGTGATTTTCTACGTTGCGAAGCGTATTCCATTCAATCATGCGATTTGGCACGGCTTCGTTTTAGCGGGTTGTGTGTGTCACTTTTTCGCAATTTATTATTTTGTCGAGCCTATCTAACGGATAGATATGAACTCGACAAAACATGTGTTATCACATTAACGAGTTTTCACTTCTAACACTTTGGCTGAAAACTGGTATTGCTGAGACTGCGGCACTGCCAGTTTGATGCTTTTACCCTGTTCTGCTTGTTGTGGTCGCAGGTAAGTATCCGCCATTCGCTTGATGGATTGCCAAACTGTGACTTTTTCTTTCGCCAGTTGCTGGCCAGACATATCAAATACCAGAACTTCCACTTCAACTTGAATCACCGATTGTGAGCTTTGATTGGTAATGGACGTTGGCAGTACGAGCTCACCATCTTGATAGCTCGCGGAGCCAATCAGTACGTCGACACCAGAGTCAGACAGCTGCATGGTTGGCTTTTTGGCGTTTACCACCACAGTAGTGCCAACAGTTTTCTTCACAACTGGAATTGTCGCAATTGCGGGAGCTGCGATCGTTTCAACCGCGCCTATTGTCGCTTGCGTCTCTGTTGCTTGCTGCGCAGGTTTTTTCATGACGTATTCCCAAGTAAAGTCATCGTTTAACTTCACTTCTCGACCATCGGCTAAAGTGATGACTTCAGCGGCGTATGTGGATGAGGCGGCAAGTAGGGTCGCCAGAGTGATCCATGTTTTCATTGTTATACCTTTTATTTGTGTCTGCTTAACGGCGCCAAAACGCAGGGAAGAACAGTACAAGAATAGTCAGAATTTCCAAGCGGCCCATCAACATGCCAAAGCTCAGAAGCCACTTGGCGGTATCTGGCAGAGGCGCGAAGTTACCCGTCGGTCCAATCACGCTTCCCATACCTGGGCCGACGTTGGCTACCGCAGTGATGGCACCAGAGATGCTAGTGATGGGGTCTAAACCCAGCGCACTCAAGCAACCCGCGATAAAGATGATGGTGATAAAGAACATCAAGCCAAACGCGACCACTGAGCGAACAATGTCATCATTCACTGGGCGTTGGTTGTAGCGCTGTACAAACACACCTGAAGGGTGAATCAATTTCATCATTTGTTTGTTCAGCAGTGTCATTGCGATTTGGAAACGGAAGATTTTGATCCCACCAGACGTTGACCCCGAACATGCGCCCGCCATCATTAAGAAGGCAAAAAGAGTTGTGGGTAATGCGCCCCACGCGGTGAAGTCCTCTAAGCCAAAGCCGGTTGTGGTGACGACAGAGACGATATTAAACATCGACACTCGTAGCGCATCCAAAATGGTGTATCCGTCTCGAATCACTAACCAAGCTGAAATCACTAAGCTTGAGAAAACGAACAGGTACGCGAATCCTCGAACTTGAGCGTCGTTAACCAACACATCAATACGGCGTTTACGTAACGCGGCGATGAAGAGCAAAAATGGTAAGCCACCTAAGAACATAAAGGTAGTGGCCACCCAGTGTGCGCCATTAGAGAAGTGGTTCATCGACCCGTCGGATGTAGAGTATCCGCCCGTTGATAGCGTGGTAAAGGCGTGATTGATCGCTTCAAACAGGTTCATGCCTGTGACCAAGTAGCCCACAATGCATAAGCCAGTAAGCATCAAATAAACTGCTACGATGTTTTTGGCGACCGTTTTTGCTCTCGGGCTACTTTTATCCGACCAGTCGGATGATTCGGTTTGGAATAGTTTCATACCACCGACATTGAGCATAGGTAGCACCGCCACCGCCATTACGATAAAACCAATCCCCCCAAGCCACTGTAAGATAGAACGCCACAACAAAATACTTGGCGCCATGTTGTCTAAACCGCTGAGCACAGTGGAACCAGTGGTAGTAATGCCTGACATGGTTTCAAAGTAGGCGTCGGTGAAGCTGATGTGGTTGATAAACACAAATGGCAAGGCGGCAAACGCACTGGCGATGGTCCAAACCAGACTGGTGATGAGGAACATATCGCGTACGCTGAGTTTGAACTTAGCGGTTCGACCGATCGTCAAACAAATGAAAGCGGCAAGGTGCGTGATCACAACAGCTTGGGCGAAATCGAGAAATCCCCCCGTACCAGTGAAGAAAGCGACCAAAGTCGGCACGTACATAAACAGGGCCAGTTTGGATAAAACCAGCCCGATAACAAACAGTACGGGACGTAAGTTGACCATAGGAAAATCCTAGAGGAAGAATGGACTCGGCTGGAATAGCGCTTCGACGTCTGATACGTATTTTTTGTTGACCAGGAACATCACCACATGGTCATCCTGCTCGATGACCGTACGGTCGTGGGCAATAAGGACTTCTTCGCCACGAACGATAGCACCAATGGTGGTCCCAGGTGGGAGCTTAATATCTCCAATCGCACGTCCAACAACTTTGGATGTACTTTCATCACCGTGAGCGACGGCTTCAATTGCTTCCGCAGCGCCGCGGCGAAGTGAGGATACGTTCACGATATCAGCGCGACGAACGTGCGTCAGCAAGGCGGAAATAGTCGCTTGTTGTGGTGAGATAGCCACATCAATTACGCCGCCTTGTACCAGATCTACATAAGCGCCACGTTGGATCAGCACCATTACTTTTTTCGCGCCCATGCGTTTTGCCAACATCGCAGACATGATGTTGGTTTCATCTTCGTTGGTCAGCGCGATGAAGACGTCGACTTGGTCGATGTTCTCTTCCGAGAGAAGCTCTTGGTCTGCCGCGTCGCCGCAGAACACGATGGTGTTTTCTAGCTCTTCTGACAGTTTTTCTGCACGTTGGTAGTTACGTTCAATCAGCTTCACGCTGTAGTTTTGTTCTAAGCGCTTTGCGAGACTGGCACCAATGTTACCCCCGCCAACAATCATGATGCGGCGGTACGGTTTTTCTAGACGCTGAAGCTCACTCATCACTGAGCGAATATGATTACTTGCTGCAACGAAGAACACTTCATCGTCGGCTTCAATAATCGTGGTGCCTTGTGGGCGAATCGGGCGACCCTGGCGGAAAATCGCCGCCACACGGGTATCGATGTGCGGCATGTGCTCACGCAAAGCAGACAGCGCATTACCCACCAGCGGGCCACCATAGTAGGCTTTCACCGCCACTAGGCTGACTTTCTGTTCAGCAAAGCTCACCACCTGCAGCGCGCCTGGGTATTGGATCAGACGTTCGATGTAGCTCGTAACGAGTTCTTCTGGTGCGATAAGGTGATCAACAGGAATGGCGCCAGATTTAAACAGGGCTTCTTTTTCGGTCAGATATTCTGGAGATCGAATACGCGCAACGCGGTTTGGGGTGTTGAATAGAGTGAACGCGACCTGACAGGCGGCCATGTTGGTTTCATCAGTGTTGGTCACCGCGACGAGCATATCGGCGTCTTGTGCGCCCGCTTCGTGCAGCACGTCGGGGTGGCTCGCATGGCCATTGACCACACGCAGGTCGTATTTGTCCTGTAATTCGCGCAGTCGGTCGGCATTGTTGTCGACGATGGTGATGTCGTTGTTTTCACCCACTAGGTTTTCTGCCAGTGTGCCGCCAACCTGACCTGCACCAAGAATAATGATCTTCATACTCTTTTCTCGTTATCTGAAAAAGGCGATTGAAATCACTCCAATCGCCCTATTTAGCATGCTGTTACGCGTGTGTTTTGGTTAGCACTGCGTAGTAGAAACCATCCATGTCTTCTTCGCCTGGTAGAATTTGACGACCAGGCTGGTCGGGATCAGAATCCAGCAGTTGCGCATCCGCGGTACGTGCTAAAAACGCTTTTACTTGCTCCACGTTTTCTTGCGGTGTGATTGAACAAGTCGCGTAAACCATGGTGCCGCCGGGCTTCAGTTGCGTCCACATGGCATCAAAAATTTCACTTTGTAGCTCTGCTAATGCGTCGATGTCGTCTGCACGACGTAGCCATTTGATGTCTGGGTGACGACGAATCACGCCAGTCGCAGAACATGGGGCATCCAGCAAAATGCGATCAAATTGCTCGCCTTGCCACCATTCTTGTGGATTACGCGCATCACCGCAAACCACTTTTGCCTGAAGGTTGAGACGCTTCAGGTTTTCATGCACACGTTTCAAGCGTGTGTCGTCGCAGTCAATCGCGACCACTTCACTGCCCGACGTGCGCTCTAGAATGTGCGCAGTCTTGCCACCTGGCGCTGCACAGCAATCTAAAATCAGTTCGCCGTCTTGTGGTTTTAGATAGTTGATCGAGAGCTGCGCCGCCGCATCTTGGACCGAAACCCAACCTTTCTCAAAACCAGGTAGCTTCATCACATCACATGGTGCGGCCAATTTTATGGCGTCCATTGCTTCTGTGTGTGGCGTGCTATCAATGTTTTCATTTTTGAGTAGCGCAAGGTATTCATCACGAGTGTGGTGCTGATGGTTCACACGCAGCCACATTGGTGCTTTTTGGTTGTTCGCTTCAACAATGCTTTCCCATTGCTGTGGGTAGGCCTCTTGCAGCAGTTTTAGTAACCAGCTTGGGTGACCGTACTTGCCAGCGTTGTTGCTGACGGCCATTTGGTCGAGTTCTTCTTGGTTGCGTTGGTAGTTACGCAATACAGCGTTAATCAAACCACGCAGACGAGGACCTTTCAGCTCTTTAGTGCCTTCAACCGTTTCTCCGACTGCTGCGTGCGCAGGAATACGCATGAAGCTCAGTTGGTAAATACCAACCAGAATTAGGTGATGGAATACACGTTGTTTGCCTTTGAGCGGCTTATCCATCAACTGGTTTGCGATCATTTCTAGGCGAGGTAGGTAACGTAGCGCACCGTAACAGATCTCTTGTAGCAGAGCGTGGTCACGAGGTCGTACCGTTTGTTGAGCCGCTGGAAGAGCGCTTGAAAGTGAGTGGCCCTTGTCGACGACAAGATACAGGACGTTAGCAGCCGCAGCGCGAACATTCATGATGAGTACCTTAAAGTAAAGGAGGGCATCTCTGCCCTCTAAAAGTTCGTATTATTGGGGATAATAACCCCTAGTATGGCTTAAACCAGCAGAGTGCCGACTTCAAACCAAGCTGCACGTGAGTTTAGAATATCCTGAACTGACATGGCTTTTTTGCCAGGAACTTGCAGTTGCTCTAGCATCAGTACGCCGTTGCCTGTCGCAACATAAATACCGGTTTTATCTGCTTGCACGATGGTGCCGGCTGGCTTGTCACTGGTTTGCTCTGCCACACGGCTTTGCCATACTTTGATGCTGTTTTCTGCCACCTCAAAGTGGCTCATTGGCCATGGGTTAAATGCACGAACGCAGCGCTCAATGTGCGCCGCATCGTCGTTCCAGTTGATGCGTGCTTCTTCTTTGCTGAGTTTTTTCGCATAGTTCGCTAGCTCATCGTCTTGCTTCACTGGCACTGCTTTACCCGCAGCAATGTCTGCTAGGCAGTCGATCAGGGCTTCTGGGCCAAGCTCAGCCAATTTTTCGTACATTGAAGCGCTGGTATCTGTCGCTTCGATTGGCAGAGTTGCAATCTTCAGCATATCACCAGTGTCTAGACCGATGTCCATCTGCATGATGGTCACGCCAGTTTCTGCATCGCCCGCCCAAATAGAGCGTTGGATTGGAGCCGCACCACGCCAACGAGGTAGGATAGAACCATGTACGTTGATACAACCCAGTTTAGGGGTATCAAGAACCGCTTGTGGCAGTAGCATACCGTATGCCACGACAACCATGAGATCGGCGTTCAGGTCGGCAAGTTCTTGTTTCGCTTCGTCGGACTTAAAGCTTTCAGGTTGGTAAACCGGGATGTTGTGTTCCAGCGCCAGTTGTTTTACCGGTGGCGCAGCCAATTTCTTGCCACGACCCGCTGGACGATCTGGGTTTGTGTAAACCGCGATTACTTCATGCTCCGAAGACAACAACGCCGCCAAGTGACGGGCGGCGAAATCCGGAGTACCTGCAAAGACAATACGTAAAGACTGACTCAAGGTAGACTTCCTTCTAATTGGGATGGTTCGAGATTAAGCGTTTTGCTGCTTCTCGTTAAAGCGTTTGATTTTTGCTAGCTTGTCCTGAATGCGTTTGCGTTTCAGTGGCGATAGGTAATCCACGAATAGCTTACCTTGTAGGTGATCAAGCTCGTGTTGAACACAAATCGCTAGCAGGTCGTCGGCTTCGAAGGTGAACTCTTTGCCATCACGATCCAGTGCTTTAACGGTAACTTCTGCAGCGCGAGGCACAAGTGCGCGTGCACCTGGTACCGACAGACAGCCTTCTTCGATGCCATCTTCGCCACGCTTTTCCAGAATCTCAGGGTTGATTAGCACCATCGGCTCATCGCGAGTTTCTGAAATATCAATCACTACGATACGTTTGTGGATATCAACCTGCGTTGCAGCAAGGCCAATACCTTCTTCGTCGTACATGGTTTCAATCATGTCATCGACGATTTTTTGAATCTCAGGCGTCACCGCTTCAACAGGCTTTGCGACTGTGCGCAGGCGATCATCCGGGAATGTTAATACTTGTAATACAGACATATTCACTCGAAATATTGAACTGTGCCGAAACAGCACAAACCTTGTTGGCTCAATTCTAGACATTTTATAGCCTAAATGACAGCATCCTTGCACCAATTTCCATTCTGGTTCCTGCTTAATAGACCAAGGACGAGGGTCATGAATCGAATTTTCCGCAACGTTGCCAGTGTTACGTTGCCGTTACTTTTCTCTTTCAACGCTGTAGCAAATGTGGATGCAAACCCACTGACTGTTAAAGATGATGCGCCACAAACATATGTAGTCGTGAAGGGCGATACGCTATGGGATATTTCGGCCATGTACTTGGATAGCCCGTGGTTGTGGCCTCGTTTATGGCAAGTAAACCCGGAAATCGACAACCCTCATTTAATTTATCCCGGTGACAAGCTGTCTTTGGTGTGGATTAACGGTCAGCCCGTATTGAGCCTAAAACCGGTTAAGAAGCTGAGCCCGAAAGCACGTATCACGGAAAAGAAAGCGGTACCAACGGTCGCGGAAGGTTTGGTGATGCCTTACCTCAAATCGGATCGGTTGCTGGATCAAGATGCGTTGAACAGTGCAGCAAAAGTGATGGGTAGCAGCAAAGGCAGTAAGTATCTGACTGCAGAAGATGTGCTGTATATCAATGGTAATCAGACCGCGACAGGTTGGGCTATTTACCGACCAGTAGCTACCTTTTCGCGTGACGATGTGTCCGAAGAGATTACCGCGCTGCGTTTGATTGCCAAAGGCGAGCTCGTTGAAGCTTCGAGCGATTATTCTGGTTTGAAGATCACGTCTCAATTGCAAGAAATCCTGCGTAACGATATCGCATTGCCAAATCAATCGGTTGAGAACACTGACTTCACAACAACGTTCTACCCGCTGCCGTCGCCACGAGGCAGCTCTGCAAAGTTGCTAGGTAATATCGAAGGTATTCGCTTTAGTTCAACTAACCAAGTCGTGGTGATTGATAAAGGCACGTCAGACAATCTGAAACAAGGCAGTGTGTTTGATTTAAAAGAAGATGCGCACCCAGTTTACAAAGACGGCGATGAGTTCAAGAAAGAGTTTGGCGTGCTTGATAAGAAAATTACTCTGCCACAGAGTAAAGTTGGCGAATTGCTTGTGATTCGTCCGTATCAGTACTTTAGCTTGGCACTGATCACTAACAGTACTAAACCCATTAACCAAGATGTTTCGGTGGTGTCACCGTTGGCGAACGAATTAACCATCGATGAATCGAAGAAATAACGATGATCTCGCTGCCTGGTTAAAACTGAGTTGTTTACCAGGCATCGGTGGGGTCAAAATGAATAAGCTACTGGCAAGAGACACGCCGCGTAACATCGTAAACTTCTCTCCCGAACAGCTACAACAACTTGGGTTAACAACTAAGCAAATTCAAGCTTGGGCTTCAACAGATAAAGAAGTTGATGCCTGTTTAAGTTGGTTTGAGGCTTCTACAAATCATCATATCCTGACACTGACTGACCCGCTTTATCCACCTCAACTCAAACAAATCGTTGCGCCGCCTCCGTTGTTATTTGTTGAGGGGAGTCCCACCTTTTTATCGCAACCACAAATTGCCATGGTGGGTAGCCGAAATGCGAGTATTGATGGCTTACAGCATGCACGCCACTTTGCCGCAGAATTTGTTCAGCACGATTTTATTGTCACCAGTGGTCTCGCTTTAGGCATTGATGGCCATGCGCACGATGGTGCGTTGCAAGCAAAAGGTAAGACGATTGCGGTGCTGGGATCTGGCTTAGAAAATATTTATCCGGCACGTCATCGTGGTTTAGCGCAACGTGTTATTGAACATGGGGCTTTGGTGTCTGAGTTTCGCCCCAACGCCAAGCCGCGCCCGGAAAACTTCCCGCGTCGAAACCGCATTATTAGCGGATTATCGCTAGGTGTGTTAGTTGTGGAAGCGGCGGAAAGGAGTGGCTCGTTAATTACTGCTCGTTACGCGCTTGAGCAAGGTCGAGAAGTGTTTGCGCTGCCAGCTTCGATAAATGCCCCTAATGCCAGCGGTGGCAACCAGTTGATACGTCATGGTGCTTGCCTCGTAGAAAAGACGAAAGATGTCTTAGATGAAATACAGTCTTTGCTTGATTGGTCTATTAATCAGAGTACCGATTTATTTTCTACGTTAAATGATGAAGAAGAATTGCCATTTCCTCAGCTGTTAGCTAACGTAGGAAGTGAAGCTACACCGGTTGATATTCTTGCAAACAGGACCAATATACCTGTCCAGGAAGTCATGATGCAGCTCTTAGAGTTAGAACTCTCTGGGCATGTCGTTGCGGTTTCAGGTGGCTATATTCGAAAGGGGAGGGGCTAGCTATGATGATGGATATACTGATGTATCTATTCGAAACCTACATCCATAGCGATGCAGAGTTACAGGTCGAACAAGACGAGTTGGAAGAAGAGCTGCTCCGTGCAGGCTTCCAACAAAAAGATATCTACAAAGCCCTTGTCTGGTTAGAAGAGCTTGCCGCATTGCAGCAAAGTGACACTTCTTCTGCAATCTCGACTTGCATGGCTTCGTCATCAACTCGTATCTACACAGCGAAAGAGATGCAGCGTTTAGATTTGGAATGCCGAGGGTTTTTATTGTTTCTCGAGCAAATCAATGTTTTAACCACAGAAACTCGCGAAATGGTGATTGACCGAGTGATGGGGCTAGAAACGAGTGAGTTTGAGCTTGAAGACCTCAAATGGATCATTTTGATGGTGCTGTTTAATGTGCCTGGTAATGAAAACGCTTATACGCTAATGGAAGAGCTGTTGTACACCAAGGAACAAGGGATTCTTCACTAACCCAATCTAGGCAAGTTCGAGTTTAGCTAGCAAGAACGCGAGCTTGTCTTTTGGTGTGTTTTTCACGAAACGGTAAGTATGAGTAGTAAAATCGACAACACCCTTTTCTCTGCCCATGAACACGCATTGGAACACGAGCCGTGTCCTAAATGTGGCAGCGAGTTGACCCTCAAACATGGCAAACACGGTCCCTTTCTTGGCTGTAGCCACTATCCAAGCTGTGATTACATCAAAGCCCTGCACAACAATGATGGACACATCGTCAAAGAGCTTGGCGTTCCTTGTCCAGATTGTGGTAACGAGTTGGTATTACGCCAAGGGCGTTATGGGATGTTTGTTGGTTGCAGTAACTATCCGGCGTGCCATCATATTGAGTCGATTAATCAACCAGAGCCAGAAAAGCAGTCGCAAGAGCACCACGCGTGTCCTGAATGCGGTAAAGGTCATTTAGTTGAACGTAAGACGCGTTTTGGTAAAACTTTCTACGCATGTGATAACTACCCTAAATGTAAATTTGCAGTGAATCTCCCTCCGGTAAAGGGGAGGTGCGAAGAATGTGGTTTTACTCTGTTGGTGGAGAAGAAACTCGCCAGTGGTGTGAAATTGCAATGTGCCAACCGTAAGTGCCAGCACACTCAGCAAGGGTAAATACATCAAAGGAATTAAAAAGGGTCGCATCGTGCGACCCTTTGTGGTTTTTGGGGCTAGATTTTAGAGTTATGCTTGTTTCGCAAACTCGTGCACGGCTGGGAATGCCATTGGATCTAAGGCATCCGCGAGAGCGCACAACCTACGGTGCAATTCTCCTGGGTAGTCGCCACACACGTTGATATGTCCCATCTTGCGACCTGCACGTTTCTCTTTGCCATACCAATGAATGTGGCAACCATCCATTGATAACAATGCTTCTGGTAGTGTGTCTTCACCAAGAATATTAATCATTGACGTTTCACGAACCAATTTCGTACTGCCTAATGGTAAGCCGCACACTGCGCGCAGATGGTTTTCAAACTGACACGTTTCTGCACCTTGCTGTGTCCAGTGACCAGAGTTGTGCACGCGTGGAGCAATCTCATTCACTAAAAGTGCCCCATCGACATCAAAGAACTCAAGCGCTAATACGCCAACGTAATCTAGGCTATCTGCGACTGCCGTGAACATTTGCTTTGCTTGTTCCTGTAACCCTAGCGCATCAATCGCAGTAGAAAGACTCAATACACCGTTGGTGTGAATATTCTCTGCCAGAGGGTACACTTCCACATTTCCATCTTTGCTTCGAGCACCAACTAGTGATACTTCGCGGTTAAAAGGAACAAACTCTTCAGCAACAATCGCTTGAGTTGGTGTTGCCGCGATGCACTCTGCCATCTCAGTCCAAATGTCGTCGACTTGAGAAGCTTCTTTTAAGCGCCATTGACCTTTACCATCGTAACCACCCAATGCACTTTTCAGAACCATTGGCATACCAACGTGTTCAATTGCGCGCTCAAAGTCTTCACGAGTTTCAATGACGTAGTATTTTGCGTTGCGCACGCCAGCATCATCAAGCAGTGCTTTTTCAATACGGCGATCACCACCTGCTTTGATGGCTTGCGTACTTGGTAGGAACTTGCCGCTCGCTTCGCAAACCTTGAGCACGTCATGTGGAATATGCTCGAACTCGGCAGTAATCACATCAACTTGCGTAATCGCATTTTCCAAGCCATGGCCAAGTACCTGTTGAGTTAAAGGGTGAACGACATCACCGCTGCTGACATCGTAAGCTGAAATTTGAATATTCAGTGGCGCACCAGCCAGAGACATCATACGAGCCAACTGACCCGCACCAAGAACCAGTACATGCATCTGATTAATCCTCTGCAGGGTTTGGATTTGCGAGAACTGTTTCCGTTTGCTCATTACGGAATGCTTCTACCTTCGCCATGATGTTTTCATCATGAGTGCCTAGGATTTGCGCTGCTAGGATACCGGCGTTTGCTGCGCCCGCTTCGCCAATCGCTAACGTACCGACGGCAATGCCTTTTGGCATTTGTACAATAGATAGCAGAGAGTCCATGCCTTTTAGTGCGCGAGACTGAACTGGAACACCGAGTACAGGAATGCTAGTAAATGCAGCTGCCATACCTGGTAGGTGAGCTGCACCGCCTGCACCGGCGATGATCACTTTGATACCACGTTCTTTCGCGCTGCTGGCGTAGTCCGCCAGTAATTGAGGAGTTCGGTGTGCTGACACGACTTTTGTTTCGTAAGGTACGCCAAATTGGTCTAGCATGTCTGCTGCTAGTTTCATGGTTGGCCAATCGGATTTAGAACCCATGATGATACCGACTTTCATCTCAAACTCCTTCAAGCTGCAAAATTAGGTGAGCTGATAAATTTGTGCGCATTATACGGGGATTTTTATCTCAAGCAAACGTTTGCGTCTTGTTGTTGACGCTATTGATACATTTTATAAAAAAATTGCTTTAGTGTCTGAGAATGAATATTTGTACACTTAGTGAAAATAATACAGTCAGACAATCAGGAAGTAATCGGTGGATAACTTTGAACAAGTGCTCAACGCACTACAACAAGGCGAAGTGATTGCCTACCCAACAGAAGGGGTTTTTGGTGTCGGATGCGATCCAGATAACCCAGACGCAATTCAAAAACTACTGGATCTCAAGCAGCGTCCGGTGGAAAAAGGGCTGATTCTGATCGCCGCAAGTTATGAGCAGCTCTTGCCATATATTGATGAATCTCAACTGACTCCAGAACAATTAGCGACCGTTCATGCAACTTGGCCTGGCCCATACACTTGGATCATGCCAGCGAGCGATAAAGTCTCCAATTGGGTTTCAGGACAGTTTGATTCAATTGCAGTTCGTGTGACTGATCATCCTTTGGTTCAAAAGATGTGTAATGCATTTGGAAAGCCGTTAACCTCTACCAGCGCGAATCTTTCTGGCTTGCCACCGTGTATGACCACGGAAGAGGTAGAGCAGCAATTAGGTGACAAGCTGGTGGCCATTCTTCGTGGTGAAACCAGCGGCCGTGATAAACCCAGCGAGATTCGTGACGCCAAAACTTCACAAATATTAAGACAGGGCTAACCCTGCTTGCCAGCCATCAATAGGTATCACGTAATAGGTAATAACGTATGTCAGCAATCGATAAGTACGCCGTAAAGCAGTTCCTGATGTCACTTCAGGACTCCATTTGTCAGCAGTTAGAACAAGAAGATGGAAAGGCCGTCTTTGTCGAAGATGCATGGCATCGTGAACCGGGCGAACGTCTTGGTGGCGGTGGGCGCTCACGTGTTCTGCGTGATGGCCTTGTTTTCGAGCAAGGTGGGGTGAACTTCTCGCATGTGGAAGGGAAAGAAATGCCAGCATCTGCGACGGCTCATCGTCCAGAGCTAGCTGGTCGCCGCTTTGAAGCGATGGGGGTCTCTTTGGTTATCCATCCCAAAAACCCTTACGTCCCAACTTCTCATGCGAATGTGCGTTTTTTTATCGCCGAGAAAGAGGGCGAAGAACCAATTTGGTGGTTTGGTGGTGGTTTCGACCTGACTCCTTTCTATCCTTTCGAAGAAGATTGTCAGTCATGGCACGACACAGCTAAGGCCATCTGTGCCCCATTTGGTGAAGGTGTTTATGCCGAGCACAAAGCGTGGTGTGATAAGTACTTCTTCTTGCCACATCGAAACGAAACTCGTGGTGTCGGTGGTTTGTTCTTTGATGACTTGAATCACTGGGAGTTCGATAAGTGTTTCGATTACATCAAAGCGGTGGGTGAAGGCTATTGCCAAGCTTACTTGCCGATCGTGTCTCGTCGTAAAGACATCGAATATGGCGAGCGTGAACGTGAATTCCAACTTTACCGTCGTGGTCGTTATGTTGAGTTCAACTTAGTGTACGACCGTGGCACTTTATTCGGTTTACAAAGTGGTGGGCGTACCGAGTCGATTCTGATGTCGATGCCGCCGTTAGCGCGATGGGAGTACCGCTACGAACCAGAAGCAGGAACGCCTGAAGCCGAACTTTACGATCGATACCTGAAACCACGCGAATGGTAAGCACGGAATCTCCTTTTCTATATAGATAGATAGTGATAGGGTCATCTGTAATCAGATGGCCCTGTTTTCTCTATATCTAAGTAAGGAATAAAGGTAAGGAAATGACCCTGCAAATCGATCGTTACGCCGTGTTTGGTAACCCTATCGGGCACAGCAAGTCGCCATTTATCCATACACTCTTTGCTCGTCAAACTAATCAGTCCCTAACATACACCGCAGAATGTGCGCCTGTGGGTGGATTTATCGAGGCGGCGAAAGCATTTTTTGCTGACGGCGGCAAAGGCTGTAACGTGACCTTGCCTTTTAAAGAAGACGCCTATCAATTTGCCAGCCGTTTGACCGAGCGTGCTCAGCTTGCTGGAGCTGTGAATACACTTAAGAAGCTTGATGATGGTGAAATCATTGGTGATAACACTGATGGTGCAGGTTTAGTGCAGGACTTGTTGCAACATCAAGTCGTGTTAGAAGGTGCACGTATCTTGATCATAGGAGCTGGTGGTGCCGCTCGAGGTGTGATTAAACCATTGCTCGATCAAAAACCAACATCTCTAACGATAACTAATCGTACATTTTCCAAAGCCGAAGAATTGGCAGAATTGTTTTCTGCATATGGCCCTGTTACAGCAAACGAGATGAATACCATTGCTGAAGAGTTCGATGTCGTAATCAACTCCACGTCTGCATCATTGAGTGGTGAGTTACCTGCGATCTCTTCCTCTGTGTTCGCCGCCAATAGTACAAGCTACGACATGATGTATGGCAAAGGTGATACCACATTTAACCAATGGGCTAAGCAACACGGTGCGGCACATGCTTATGATGGTTTAGGTATGTTAGTTGGCCAAGCTGCTGAGAGTTTTATGTTATGGCGCGGTCTTCGTCCAGGCGCCAAACAGATTTTGTGTGAATTAAGAAAGAACCTTGAAGGTCAATAAGCGATGAATCAATCCATTTTATTCCCAGACATGCAATCATGGGATGAAGTATCACAATCAGTAAACTTTGCTGCGCAACAATCTGGTGCGCTAATAGAATGCTTTGTGACGAAACAAAAGTTAGAAAAGTTATCTGGCTCAGAGTTAGATACGGAGCAGGCCGTGATCTCTGCTTTTATTGACTACCGATTTGATCTGGAAGAAATAGCAGAAGAGTTAATAGAAGATGAAGCCTTCAATGAAGAAGGCCATATCATCATTGGTTAACAGACCTTTAGTTCAAGTCTTCTACTTCATGTAAGTAGTCGTTTTTGTTTTGAACATAGTTATTGGCAGACTTTTGCAAAAAAGCTCGTTCTGTCTCTGATAGAGGGCGAGCTTGTTTCACTGGACTACCGACATAAAGATAACCGCTTTCTAATCTCTTTCCTGGCGGTACTAAACTGCCCGCTCCAATCATCACCTCTGATTCAATAACGACAGCATCTAAAACAATCGCCCCCATACCAACCAATACACGATCGTGTATCTCACAACCGTGCAGCATCACTTTGTGGCCAATCGTAACGTCATTGCCAATAATAAGTGGATAGCCGTTTGGGTTTTCAGAGTTCTTATGGGTGACATGCAAAACACTGCCATCTTGAATATTAGTTCGATCACCAATGTGAATGTGGTTCACATCGCCTCGTGCCGCTACTAATGGCCAAATGCTAGAATCGTCCCCAATACGGATATCTCCGACTAACACTGAGGTTGAGTCAACGTAAACACGCTCACCAAGTTGGGGCTTTATACCTTTGTAGCTTCTAATTGAGCTCATCTTTTCTCCTTATTAGGGGCGATTACTGGGGATATGGAGGTAGAATAGTAGTGAAAACTCGCCTTTTAGAATAAAAAACACCCAAACGATAAAAAAATCAAAAAAAACGTGAAAAAGGGCTTGCCAATGTGATCGCAATCTCTATAATGCCACCTCGCTGACACGGCAACGCTTCGAAAGAAACGAAAGCCAAGTTAGCAAGCCAAATTAGCCAAGCGGAAACGCTTGAATAAAGTTTGAAAAAAGTGATTGACACTAAACTTTAACTCGCTAAAATGGCCGTCCTGTTTTGAGCAAAGCTCAACAGGAAAAGCTCTTTAACAATATAGACCTATCAATCTGTGTGGGCACTCGTTGATGATAATCCAATTAGAAACTTCGGTTTCAAATTAGGTTTCAATGAAACGAAGTGACCATTGAATCTTCGGATTCAGCACAGTCAATTCAAACATTACTTTATGTAATGTTCAGTATTCATTGAGCCGAACAAAATCTTAAATTGAAGAGTTTGATCATGGCTCAGATTGAACGCTGGCGGCAGGCCTAACACATGCAAGTCGAGCGGAAACGAGTTATCTGAACCTTCGGGGAACGATAACGGCGTCGAGCGGCGGACGGGTGAGTAATGCCTAGGAAATTGCCCTGATGTGGGGGATAACCATTGGAAACGATGGCTAATACCGCATGATGCCTACGGGCCAAAGAGGGGGACCTTCGGGCCTCTCGCGTCAGGATATGCCTAGGTGGGATTAGCTAGTTGGTGAGGTAAGGGCTCACCAAGGCGACGATCCCTAGCTGGTCTGAGAGGATGATCAGCCACACTGGAACTGAGACACGGTCCAGACTCCTACGGGAGGCAGCAGTGGGGAATATTGCACAATGGGCGCAAGCCTGATGCAGCCATGCCGCGTGTGTGAAGAAGGCCTTCGGGTTGTAAAGCACTTTCAGTCGTGAGGAAGGCGTTGTCGTTAATAGCGGCATCGTTTGACGTTAGCGACAGAAGAAGCACCGGCTAACTCCGTGCCAGCAGCCGCGGTAATACGGAGGGTGCGAGCGTTAATCGGAATTACTGGGCGTAAAGCGCATGCAGGTGGTTTGTTAAGTCAGATGTGAAAGCCCGGGGCTCAACCTCGGAATAGCATTTGAAACTGGCAGACTAGAGTACTGTAGAGGGGGGTAGAATTTCAGGTGTAGCGGTGAAATGCGTAGAGATCTGAAGGAATACCGGTGGCGAAGGCGGCCCCCTGGACAGATACTGACACTCAGATGCGAAAGCGTGGGGAGCAAACAGGATTAGATACCCTGGTAGTCCACGCCGTAAACGATGTCTACTTGGAGGTTGTGGCCTTGAGCCGTGGCTTTCGGAGCTAACGCGTTAAGTAGACCGCCTGGGGAGTACGGTCGCAAGATTAAAACTCAAATGAATTGACGGGGGCCCGCACAAGCGGTGGAGCATGTGGTTTAATTCGATGCAACGCGAAGAACCTTACCTACTCTTGACATCCAGAGAACTTTCCAGAGATGGATTGGTGCCTTCGGGAACTCTGAGACAGGTGCTGCATGGCTGTCGTCAGCTCGTGTTGTGAAATGTTGGGTTAAGTCCCGCAACGAGCGCAACCCTTATCCTTGTTTGCCAGCGAGTAATGTCGGGAACTCCAGGGAGACTGCCGGTGATAAACCGGAGGAAGGTGGGGACGACGTCAAGTCATCATGGCCCTTACGAGTAGGGCTACACACGTGCTACAATGGCGCATACAGAGGGCGGCCAACTTGCGAAAGTGAGCGAATCCCAAAAAGTGCGTCGTAGTCCGGATTGGAGTCTGCAACTCGACTCCATGAAGTCGGAATCGCTAGTAATCGTGGATCAGAATGCCACGGTGAATACGTTCCCGGGCCTTGTACACACCGCCCGTCACACCATGGGAGTGGGCTGCAAAAGAAGTAGGTAGTTTAACCTTCGGGGGGACGCTTACCACTTTGTGGTTCATGACTGGGGTGAAGTCGTAACAAGGTAGCGCTAGGGGAACCTGGCGCTGGATCACCTCCTTATACGATGATTATTGCGATGAGTGTTCACACAGATTGATATGGTTTATGAAGTTTAAGAGATAGAACATCCCCCAAGATGTTCAACTTAGTGTCCCGTTCGTCTAGAGGCCTAGGACACCGCCCTTTCACGGCGGTAACAGGGGTTCGACTCCCCTACGGGATACCATTGGGTCGTTAGCTCAGTTGGTAGAGCAGTTGACTTTTAATCAATTGGTCGCAGGTTCGAATCCTGCACGACCCACCATTCCTTCCATTAGGAATTAAAACTCAAAATATGGGGCTATAGCTCAGCTGGGAGAGCGCCTGCCTTGCACGCAGGAGGTCTGCGGTTCGATCCCGCATAGCTCCACCATATTTTGAAATAATGGGCGATTAGCTCAGTTGGGAGAGCACCTGCCTTACAAGCAGGGGGTCACTGGTTCGAGCCCGGTATCGCCCACCATCTTTAAGCGCATTCGATGAGTGCTTTTAAAAATGGTTTTCATCAGAAAATCTAGCTCTTTAACAATTTGGAAAGCTGACAAAACAACAATTTATTGTTGTTTGTAAAGTTCTCAAAGTATTCATTTATGAATACAACTAAAAACACATTCAAGTGTTCTTGGAATTTGAGTCCGGCAAAATCGATATGTCTCTCGCTCATTCAAATAATGAGAGACAACTTTGGTGATTTGAACATCAACTCGAAACTCCTTCGGGTTGTATGGTTAAGTGACTAAGCGTACACGGTGGATGCCTTGGCAGTCAGAGGCGATGAAGGACGTATTAACTTGCGATAAGCCCAGATTAGGTAGTAAAAACCACTTGAGTCTGGGATTTCCGAATGGGGAAACCCACTTACATAAGTAAGTATCGTTATGTGAATACATAGCATAACGAGGCGAACCGGGGGAACTGAAACATCTAAGTACCCCGAGGAAAAGAAATCAACCGAGATTCCGAAAGTAGCGGCGAGCGAAATTGGACTAGCCCTTAAGCTTTATAGGCGTTAGGTGAACAAGCTGGAAAGCTTGGCGATACAGGGTGATAGCCCCGTAACTGACGACGCATATTCAGTGAAATCGAGTAGGGCGGGACACGTGATATCCTGTCTGAATATGGGGGGACCATCCTCCAAGGCTAAATACTACTGACTGACCGATAGTGAACCAGTACCGTGAGGGAAAGGCGAAAAGAACCCCTGTGAGGGGAGTGAAATAGAACCTGAAACCGTGTACGTACAAGCAGTAGGAGCAGGCTTGTCCTGTGACTGCGTACCTTTTGTATAATGGGTCAGCGACTTATATTCAGTGGCAAGGTTAACCATCTAGGGGAGCCGTAGGGAAACCGAGTCTTAACTGGGCGTTCAGTCTCTGGATATAGACCCGAAACCAGGTGATCTAGCCATGGGCAGGTTGAAGGTTGAGTAACATCAACTGGAGGACCGAACCGACTAATGTTGAAAAATTAGCGGATGACTTGTGGCTAGGGGTGAAAGGCCAATCAAACCTGGAGATAGCTGGTTCTCCCCGAAAGCTATTTAGGTAGCGCCTCGGACGAATACTACTGGGGGTAGAGCACTGTTAAGGCTAGGGGGTCATCCCGACTTACCAACCCTTTGCAAACTCCGAATACCAGTAAGTACTATCCGGGAGACACACGGCGGGTGCTAACGTCCGTCGTGGAGAGGGAAACAACCCAGACCGCCAGCTAAGGTCCCAAATTACTACTAAGTGGGAAACGATGTGGGAAGGCTCAGACAGCCAGGATGTTGGCTTAGAAGCAGCCATCATTTAAAGAAAGCGTAATAGCTCACTGGTCGAGTCGGCCTGCGCGGAAGATGTAACGGGGCTAAGTAGTAAACCGAAGCTGCGGCAATGCACTTTAGTGCATTGGGTAGGGGAGCGTTCTGTAAGCGGTTGAAGGTGTGTGGTAACGCATGCTGGACGTATCAGAAGTGCGAATGCTGACATGAGTAACGATAAAGGGGGTGAAAAACCTCCTCGCCGGAAGACCAAGGGTTCCTGTCCAACGTTAATCGGGGCAGGGTAAGTCGACCCCTAAGGCGAGGCCGAAAGGCGTAGTCGATGGGAAACGGGTTAATATTCCCGTACTTCTTACAATTGCGATGGGGGGACGGAGAAGGCTAGGTGGGCCTGGCGACGGTTGTCCAGGTTCAAGTGCGTAGGCTGAAGAGTTAGGTAAATCCGGCTCTTCTTAAGGCTGAGACACGACGTCGAGCATCTACGGATGTGAAGTCATTGATGCCATGCTTCCAGGAAAAGCCTCTAAGCTTCAGATTGTAAGGAATCGTACCCCAAACCGACACAGGTGGTCGGGTAGAGAATACCAAGGCGCTTGAGAGAACTCGGGTGAAGGAACTAGGCAAAATGGTACCGTAACTTCGGGAGAAGGTACGCTCTCGACGGTGAAGTCCCTCGCGGATGGAGCTATTGAGAGTCGCAGATACCAGGTGGCTGCAACTGTTTATTAAAAACACAGCACTGTGCAAAATCGCAAGATGACGTATACGGTGTGACGCCTGCCCGGTGCCGGAAGGTTAATTGATGGGGTTAGACTTCGGTCGAAGCTCTTGATCGAAGCCCCGGTAAACGGCGGCCGTAACTATAACGGTCCTAAGGTAGCGAAATTCCTTGTCGGGTAAGTTCCGACCTGCACGAATGGCGTAATGATGGCCACGCTGTCTCCACCCGAGACTCAGTGAAATTGAAATCGCTGTGAAGATGCAGTGTACCCGCGGCTAGACGGAAAGACCCCGTGAACCTTTACTACAGCTTGGCACTGAACATTGACCCTACATGTGTAGGATAGGTGGGAGGCTTTGAAGCGCAGTCGCTAGATTGCGTGGAGCCGTCCTTGAAATACCACCCTTGTAGTGTTGATGTTCTAACGTCGACCCCTTATCGGGGTTGCGGACAGTGCCTGGTGGGTAGTTTGACTGGGGCGGTCTCCTCCCAAAGCGTAACGGAGGAGCACGAAGGTGGGCTAATCACGGTTGGACATCGTGAGGTTAGTGCAATGGCATAAGCCCGCTTGACTGCGAGAATGACAATTCGAGCAGGTGCGAAAGCAGGTCATAGTGATCCGGTGGTTCTGAATGGAAGGGCCATCGCTCAACGGATAAAAGGTACTCCGGGGATAACAGGCTGATACCGCCCAAGAGTTCATATCGACGGCGGTGTTTGGCACCTCGATGTCGGCTCATCACATCCTGGGGCTGAAGTCGGTCCCAAGGGTATGGCTGTTCGCCATTTAAAGTGGTACGCGAGCTGGGTTTAGAACGTCGTGAGACAGTTCGGTCCCTATCTGCCGTGGGCGTTGGAGAATTGAAAGGGGCTGCTCCTAGTACGAGAGGACCGGAGTGGACGAACCTCTGGTGTTCGGGTTGTGTCGCCAGACGCATTGCCCGGTAGCTAAGTTCGGGATCGATAACCGCTGAAAGCATCTAAGCGGGAAGCGAGCCTTGAGATGAGTTCTCCCTGATACTTTAAGTATCCTAAAGGGTTGTCGTAGACTACGACGTTGATAGGCAGGGTGTGTAAGCGTTGTGAGGCGTTGAGCTAACCTGTACTAATTGCCCGTGAGGCTTAACCATACAACACCCAAGGGGTTTTGATGGGCTCAATGAAAGAACATTGAATGTGTAGTAACGAGAATTAAGAAACAGCTTTCCGAATTAAAGAATTTGCTTGGCGACCATAGCGTTTTGGACCCACCTGATTTCCATGCCGAACTCAGAAGTGAAACGAAATAGCGCCGATGGTAGTGTGGGGCTTCCCCATGTGAGAGTAGGACATCGCCAGGCTTTAAATTTTGGACACTTGCTGATTGTAAGCGGGTGATACCACTGCGGAGTGGTAGTTCAGTTGGTTAGAATACCGGCCTGTCACGCCGGGGGTCGCGGGTTCGAGTCCCGTCCACTCCGCCACTTAATATCGACAACCTCGCCCATGCGAGGTTTTGTCAAATCTAGAATATAAGAATTCTACAGGGGTGTAGCTCCAATTGGCAGAGCAGCGGATTCCAAATCCGCGTGTTGGGAGTTCGAATCTCTCCACCCCTGCCATATATCAAGGCTCTGACTTAGGTCAGAGCCTTTTTTGTATCTGCTTGCCACTATGCATGTGTCCTCTCATCCCACCTATATGACTTTTTGCTGCCTGCTGCTCTTTGTAAGTATTTATTAGCTACTCGAACTCACCAACCTATTAGACTAGTCGTTATAACCAAGTGCTCCGAAATGTTAGTAATAATTGAGAATCATTATTTATATTTAGTTACACTCAACCGATCTGGATTAATGGGTAACTATGTATGGATATATCTCGTCGACGCTTCCTTCAATCATCCTTAGCAATCTCCGCGCTTACCGTTCTTCCTGCATGTTCTCTATCTCGGAGTACTAATAAGGGGCAACATATATACGATATCACTGCAGAGCCTTCTACGGCTGAACTAGTGCCCGGTTTCAATACTGAGGTATTAGCTTTTAATGGGCGTATACCTGCACCGATAATTCGTTGCCGACAAGGGGAAAAGGTAACAATCAACTTCATCAATAAGCTATCAGAGCCGACGACGATTCATTGGCATGGCTTGAGGATTCCTATTGAAATGGATGGAGTTCCGTTTTTAAGCCAGGCTCCTATCATGCCCGGAGAGACTTTTACGTATGAGTTTATTCCGCCAGATGCAGGTACGTTTTGGTATCACCCACACATGAACAGCGTTAAGCAGCTTGGTATGGGGTTGGTTGGGCTAATAATTGTTGAAGAGGCTGAGCCTGTTCAGTTTGATGAAGAGCATGAAGTCGTCCTCAAGCATTGGCATTTAGACAAGCAAGGACAGTGGAAGAATCTAATGGTGCCGCGCTTGAGTGCACGTATGGGAACGCCAGGAGAGTGGAGTAGCGTCAATGGTATTCATGAGCCTCTTTATACGCTGAAGCAGAACGCGACTACGCGATTAAGAATTGCTAATGTCGATAACACCATTACCTATCCGATCGCGATTGAAGGCACAGAGGCTTGGGTTATTGCTATCGATGGCAATCCAGTTAAAACGCCTTATAGGCTCACTCAACACAAAATTGGCCCGGGAATGAGATTGGATATCGGATTGATTGCTCCGAAGGCTGGAGAGCGTGTTTATGTGCGTCAAATGAAAGGGCGCTTCCCATTCTCTTTGTGTGAGTTTGAAGTTGTTGAGTCTGAACTGCCAAGCAACAAGAAACTGCCTTTATTGCCTCTCAACCCTGTGCCTGATCTTGATTTGGAAAATGCGGAGCAAATCGATTATGTGTTTGAATGGGAGGGGGCGATCACTCCTGTCGATAAATCGGGCAAAGCGATACCTAAATTCTGGCTGATGAACAAACGGGCTTGGGAGGGAATGAGCATAGATAATATCCCTGCGCCACTTTCAACATTGGAGCTTGGAAAAACCTATATCTTCAATTTGAAGAACGTTACTCAATATCATCATCCTATTCATCTTCATGGGCATACATTTACTGTTCTTGAGTTAGATGGAAAAAAACTCGACGAACCGTTCCATACCGATACGGTTTTACTTGGAAAAAATGGCAGTGCCAAAGCTGCCTTTGTTGCTAACAACCCTGGACGTTGGATGTATCACTGCCATGTTATTGAGCATATGAAAACCGGTTTGATGGGGTATATTGAAGTAAAGTGACTCCTGTAACTTTTTTAATCTCAGCGTGTTTTAAATGCAATACGTTGTCGAATTCTAAAATTTCACCATCAATATCGCTTTAGTTTTGGTTACAATATCGTCATCAATAGTGTTGGGGGGAATTATGGGGCAGTTTTCCATTCTTGGTTTTATTGCGCTAGGTGGTGCTTTTGGTGCGTGTTCTCGTTACTTGATATCTGAACTGTGTATCATTTTATTGGGGCGTGGTTTTCCATACGGTACGTTAACCGTTAATGTGGTTGGTTCATTTATAATGGGCTTGTTGATTGCTGCGTTCGACAATGAACTGTTGGCGACAGAACCTTGGCGACAAGTGATTGGTTTGGGATTTTTAGGGGCACTGACGACGTTTTCCACCTTTTCTATGGATAATGTCTTACTTATGCAACAAGGTGCATTTCTTAAGATGGGGTTAAATATTTTATTAAATGTGGTGCTGAGCATCTCTGCTGCGTGGTTCGGTTTCCAATTATTGATGCGCAGCTAGCAAAGTAGTTAAAAATTAAACAGGTCGGCTTGGTTTAACCAGGCCGTTTTTATATACTGATATCACTTGTCGGAGTGCCATAAGGCTGAGACCGTTAATTCGGGATCCGTTGAACCTGATCAGATTAGAATCTGCGAAGGGAACAAGAGAAGATATTTATACCGGAGTTCTTTCTGGTTGACCTATCAAATAGTCGAATGTTGTTACAGGCAAATTACTTAAGCTTTATTTAGCCTTAATTTGACTCCTCTTGTCGCATCTATCCGCCAAGCATTTTTATCCAATTACTTTTTATCTAGTATAACAAAGCAAGGAAAAATGCTATGTCGAGTCGCAAACAAGCGAGACTGGAAGCAAAACAGTTTATTGAAACACTCTCGGTACAGCCGTACCCAAATTCCACAAAAGTATATGTAGAAGGTTCACGTCCAGATGTTCGTGTACCTATGCGTGAAATAGCGCTAGCAGATAGTCTGATTGGTGGCACAAAAGAAGCGCCTATTTTCGAGCTGAATGAAGCCGTCCGAGTCTACGATACGTCAGGTGTTTATACTGATCCGAACTACGATATTGACCTTTATAGCGGCTTACCAAAGCTAAGAGAAAGCTGGATTGAAGAGCGTGGTGACACAGAGTTACTTGATGAAGTAAGTTCGGTATACACTAAAGAACGTTTAGAGGATGAGACGTTAGACGACCTGCGTTACGGTAACCTGCCACGTATTCGACGCGCTAAAGATGGGCAGTGCGTCACTCAGCTGCACTATGCTCGCAAAGGCATTATTACCCCAGAAATGGAATATATCGCGCTGCGTGAAAACATGGGTCGTGCCAAGTACCGTGATGATGTACTGAATCAACAGCATCCTGGTCAAAGCTTTGGAGCGAATCTTCCAAAAGACATTACCGCCGAGTTTGTGCGTAAAGAAGTCGCCGAAGGTCGCGCGATTATCCCTTCCAATATCAACCACCCAGAATCCGAACCAATGATCATTGGACGTAACTTTTTGGTCAAAGTGAACGCCAATATCGGTAACTCATCGGTGACGTCTTCGATTGAGGAAGAAGTTGAGAAGCTCGTTTGGGCGACACGCTGGGGTGGGGATACCGTTATGGATCTCTCTACTGGACGTAACATCCACGAAACTCGCGAGTGGATTCTGCGTAACAGCCCGGTTCCGATCGGTACTGTACCTATGTATCAAGCGCTTGAGAAAGTGAATGGAGTTGCCGAAAACCTTAACTGGGAAGTGATGCGCGATACTCTGATTGAGCAAGCAGAACAGGGCGTTGATTACTTCACTATCCATGCCGGTTTACTACTTCGCTATGTGCCAATGACTGCAAAGCGTGTTACTGGCATCGTCTCTCGTGGTGGTTCTATCATCGCGAAATGGTGTTTAGCGCATCACCAAGAAAGCTTCTTATACACCCACTTCCGAGAGATCTGTGAAATCTGTGCCAAGTATGATGTGGCACTTTCTCTCGGTGATGGTCTGCGCCCTGGTTCGGTTGCCGATGCTAATGACGAAGCGCAATTTGCGGAGCTTCGTACTCTTGGTGAGTTGACTAAGGTTGCGTGGGAATACGACGTACAGGTGATTATCGAAGGTCCTGGCCATGTTCCAATGCACATGATCAAAGAGAACATGGAAGAGCAGCTAGAGCACTGCCATGAAGCTCCGTTCTACACGCTTGGTCCACTGACGACAGACGTCGCTCCTGGTTACGACCATATTACGTCAGGAATTGGCGCTGCCATGATTGGCTGGTATGGCTGTGCGATGCTTTGTTACGTAACACCTAAAGAGCATCTTGGCTTACCAAACAAAGAAGACGTGAAGGTAGGCATGATCACTTACAAGCTTGCTGCTCACGCTGCTGATTTGGCGAAAGGGCATCCAGGCGCACAAGTTCGTGATAACGCGCTTTCTAAAGCTCGCTTCGAGTTCCGCTGGGAAGACCAATTCAACTTGTCACTCGACCCAGAAACCGCTCGCGCTTTCCATGATGAAACCTTGCCTCAAGAGTCGGGAAAAGTTGCTCACTTCTGTTCGATGTGCGGACCAAAGTTCTGCTCGATGAAGATTTCGCAAGAGGTTCGAGAATACGCGAAAGACACTGAGCAAGTCGCTGCGGACCAAGCTATCTCGATCAAAATGCTTGATGATCCTCTTGAGGGGATGCGTCAGAAATCGCAAGAATTTAGAGAGTCAGGTTCTGAGTTATACCACCCAGCAGCACATGCCGAGGTAAGTGATTAATGAGCAAAATCCTTATTCCGTCATCATTGATTGAACTAACAGGTTTAGTTCAGCAATGTTTGTTGTTGGCGAAAGAACAGGGTTTTAGCATTGAAGACATTGAGTTGGGTGTGAGCCCAACTCAATCTATTCAGCTTGTTCGCGACCAACAGACTACAAATATAACGACTGATCTTATTGATGGACATAACTCTGAGCATGAGAGTTCATTCGTGCTTTATTACCATTCTTCTTTATCGGTAGAAGCGTGCGCAAAGCAACCGTCGAAAGCGATTTACATTGGTATTGCTGATACTCAAGTTTCCGATGAAAATGAGAAAGTGCTTCAGCTTGATATCTGGCGTCACCCACTTAACGACGAAGTGAGAGCGCTTTCCGTTAAGTCCAAACCCAACGCAATGTTCGATCCCGAACATCATCTTGCTTGGACAGTAACGCTGACAGTACTCGACTTTCCTATCGAAGATGCGTTAACACTTGCTCGAGGAATGCTAACTCAACAAGCGAATGTTTCACGTGAAACACTATTGAATGATAACCTTGATGAGGGACGATCTACTAAGTGGGCTGACCAATTTGATGATTTCCCGACACCTGTACTGGAAGATAACCGACTCGGTATTCAAGTTGGTTGGTCAGCACAAGGAGAGAGCGTTAACTTTCCAACTCTAACTAAGCAAAGTCTAGGGCTCTATCCAGTCGTTGATGATGTTGCTTGGATTGAGCGTCTACTGCCTTTAGGCATCAACACTATTCAACTACGAATCAAGAACCCACAACAAGCCGATGTGGAACAACAGATCATTCGAGCAATTGAGCTAGGTCGTCAATATCAAGCACAAGTGTTCATCAATGACTATTGGCAGTTGGCAATCAAGCATGACGCTTATGGCGTTCACCTAGGACAAGAAGACATAGAAGAGTCGAATTTGGCTCAGCTAACCAAAGCCGGCATTCGTCTTGGTCTTTCTACGCATGGTTATTACGAACTACTGCGCATCGTACAAATTCATCCTAGCTACATCGCGCTAGGGCATATTTTCCCAACCACCACAAAACAGATGCCATCGAAACCACAAGGTTTGGTGCGCTTGGCACTGTATCAAAAACTGATTGATAGCATTCCTTATGGAAACACAGAGTCGGTTTTCCGTCCTGCAAAAGACAAAGCAGGTAGTGACTATGTACTTGGCTTTCCGACGGTCGCGATTGGTGGCATTGACCAATCTAATGCAGACCAAGTTTGGCAAACAGGTGTTTCTAGTTTGGCAGTTGTGCGAGCTATTACGTTGGCGGAATCGCCTCAGTCCGTCATCGAGTTCTTTGCACAACTGATGAAGGAAAGACAACTAACGCTTACTGATCAGAATAGTGAATTGGCGGATACCAAGAGAGGCGAGCATGCTCACGGATAAGCAGTTCCTTCGCTATCAACGCCAAGTCGCTCTGCCCGAAATTGCTGAAGGTGGGCAAGAGCGTTTGAGCAAATCGCATGTGCTGATCATCGGTTGTGGCGGGTTAGGGAGCGCAGCGAGTTTGTACTTGGCATCAGCGGGCGTTGGTAAATTGGTTGTGGTTGATGATGATGAGGTTGATAGCAGTAACCTACAACGTCAGATCATTTATCGTGAACAAGACCTCCAAGTTGCGAAAACAGAAGCGACTGTAAAGCAACTCAATGAACTTAATTCTATGGTTCAAGTTCGTGCTCTCAATAAACGATTAGACAAAGCACAGCTGCAGCTTGAGGTGATGCTAGCGGATGTGGTGTTGGACTGCACCGATAACATGCCAACACGCCAGTTAATTAACCAAGTTTGTTTCGAGCAAAATACGCCGCTCATCTCAGCGGCAGCAATTGGTTGGCAAGGGCAATTCGCTGTCTTTGATTACCAAACACCAAGTGAACAAGAAGCGCAGAGTAAAGCCTGTTACCGCTGTTTGTATCCGTTCGACGAATTACCGCAAAAGCAAAAGTGCAGTGAGAGCGGTGTCGTTGGTCCGGTGGTGGGCACACTTGGCAACTACCAAGCGATAGCAGCAATTCAAAAACTGGCGACGGGAAAGTTTCATGTTGAGACTGCCAAGTTGCATCTGTTTGATGGGTTGAAACTGCAATGGCAAACCATGGCGATAAGCAAAGACAAACAGTGCCAAGTGTGTGCTCAGGTTTAGCTTACGAATAATGGGTAGAATTAAGAGAGTTGGAAGCAATGACATTATCAGAACAACAAGCAACACAAATGACCGCTGCTGACTTAGATATGATCACTATTGTCATCAATGACCAGTCACATCAAGTTGCCAGTGAGTCGAATCTACAGCAAATCATTAGTCAATTTGCGCTGCCTGAAATGGGCTGTGTTTTTGCAATTAATAACAATGTTGTGCCGCGCAGTGAGTGGGCTAGCACAGTTCTTTCACAAGGAGATAGCATCTCTTTGTTTCAAGCGATCGCAGGGGGTTAAAGTCGATGCTTAAAATTGGTGATAAACAATTCGAATCAAGACTGTTCACGGGAACAGGGAAGTTTGCCAACAGCCGATTAATGGCAGAAGCGATTCAAGTATCGGGTTCTCAACTTGCGACCATGGCGTTGAAGCGTGTGGATGTGAACGACCAACAAGACGATATTTTGCTGCCGCTAGTACAAGCGGGCGTGAACTTATTGCCGAACACCTCAGGTGCAAAGAATGCTAAAGATGCTGTGTTTGCAGCACAATTGGCGAGAGAAGCGTTAGGTACAAACTGGCTAAAACTTGAAATTCACCCAGACCCGAAGTACTTGATGCCCGATCCAATTGAGACACTTGCGGCCGCTGAACAACTGGTTCGTGAAGGCTTTATTGTCCTTCCTTACTGTCATGCTGACCCGGTTCTGTGTAAACGATTGGAAGAAGTAGGTTGTGCTGCGGTCATGCCATTAGGTGCGCCGATCGGTTCTAACAAAGGGATAGTTTCTCACGACTTCCTAGAGATCATTATCGACCAAGCTAATGTTCCTGTCGTTGTTGATGCGGGTATTGGTGCTCCTTCACATGCGGCGCGTGCGATGGAAATGGGCGCGGATGCCGTGCTCGTCAATACTGCGATTGCAGCTTCGAGCGATCCCGTTGCGATGGCGAAAGCATTTAAGTTGGCGGTAGAGTCGGGGCGTATGGCTTATGAAGCCGGACTTGCGGGTAAGGTTTCTCATGCGGTTGCGTCGAGTCCACTGACGTCATTCCTAGATGAGCTTTAGTCCTAGATTGATTTAGCTATTAAGCGAGGAAAACATGAGCTTCGTTGAGCAATTTAAGCAGCTTAATTGGGATGACATCTCGATGTCGATCTACGCGAAAACGGCACAAGATGTCGAGCGAGCATTGAATAAACCCAAGCGTGATTTGGAAGACTTTAAAGCGCTAATTTCACCAGCGGCTGAAGCGTACTTAGAGCAAATGGCGCAGTTGTCATACTCGGCAACTCGCAAGCGGTTTGGCAACACCATGTCGCTTTACATTCCATTGTATCTTTCCAACTTGTGTGCCAATGCTTGTACTTATTGTGGCTTCTCAATGGAGAACAAGATCAAGCGTCGTACCTTGAATAGGGACGAAGTGGCAGCAGAAGTTGAAGCCATTAAACGCATGAAGTTTGATAGCGTATTGCTGGTGACTGGCGAACACGAAACCAAAGTGGGCATGAAATACTTCCGCGAAATGGTTCCGATGATTAAGCAACGCTTTAATTATTTGGCGATGGAAGTGCAGCCGCTAGATCAAGACGAATACGCAGAGCTCAAGACATTGGGTTTGGATGCGGTGATGGTTTATCAAGAAACGTATCATCCTTCGACTTATGCTGAGCACCATTTACGTGGCAATAAGATGGATTTCGAATACCGATTGGATACACCCGATCGTCTTGCAAAAGCGGGCATCGATAAGATCGGTATTGGCGCTTTGATAGGGTTGGAAGAGTGGCGTACAGATTGTTTTTATGTGGCAGCGCACTTGGACTATCTTGAGCGCACGTATTGGCAGACTCGTTACTCAATTTCTTTCCCACGTTTGCGTCCTTGTGAGGGCGCGCTCCAACCCAAATCAGTAATGACGGATAAGCAGCTTGTTCAGTTGATTTGCGCTTATCGTTTGTTGAATCCAGAAGTGGAGTTGTCATTATCGACTCGTGAGTCACCGAAGTTTAGAGACAACGCATTGGCTTTAGGCATTACCAGTATATCTGCAGCATCGAAAACTCAGCCGGGTGGTTATGCGATGGATGATGTTGAGCTCGAGCAGTTTGAGATCAGTGATGAGCGAAGTGCTAGTTCTGTGGAAGATATGATTAGAGCCAAAGGCTTTGACCCTGTATGGCGAGATTGGCACTCGGCGTATTCTGGATAAGCAACAAATAAAGCCACTGATCATCGCTATGTTTCACGTGAAACATAGGAAAAGAAAGAGGGTTGATGCAAAACATCAACCCTCTATTTTTTCTAGCTTCTAGCTTCTAGCTTCTAGCTTCTAGCTGTGTGCTACAGGTAGCGTTGCCTGACGAAGCCACTCTTTCACATCACCTTCAACCAGCGGGCTGATCTCATCCCATACTTTCTGGTGGTAATCATTCAGCCAAGCAAGTTCTGGACGAGTTAACATATCAACATTGATGTTGCGTTTGTCGATTGGGCAGCGTGTTAGTGACTCAAATGACAGAACAGGGAAGTCACCGTTAGTTGGGGTTTCAACAACAAGCTCTAGGTTTTCAATACGGATACCAAACGCATCTGCACGGTAGTAACCTGGCTCGTTGGATAGCACCATACCTTCTGTTAGAGGCACGTCGATTTGCTTTTTCGAAATGCTCGCTGGACCTTCATGAACACTTAGGAAGTGACCAACACCGTGACCAGTACCGTGATCGTAATCGTAGCCTTCCGCCCATAGGTGCTGACGAGCTAGTGTATCGATTTGGTAGCCACGTGTGCCTTTCGGGAAACGAGCTCGAGCAACGCCAATATGACCTTTCAGCGCCAACGTAAATTGCTTCTTCATTTCTGCAGAAGGTTGACCAATCGCGATAGTACGCGTGATGTCGGTAGTGCCATCTAGGTACTGACCGCCTGAATCCACTAGGTAAAGTGTGTTCAGCTCTAGCTTGCCTGGTTCAGGTTGGTTTTCGTGGTTGTAGTGACACATTGCCGCGTTGCCACCTGCTGCCGAAATGGTATCGAAGCTGAGATCTATTAGCGTAGGGTCTTCGCTACGAAATGCTTCCAGTTTGTCTGCTAATGTCGCTTCGTCATGCAGGTTACCAGCAGCAACTTCCGCATCTAACCAGCATAGGAACTTGCTCATTGCCACGCCATCGCGGATATGACACGCCTTCATACCGGCAATTTCAACCGAGTTCTTCGCCGCTTTTGGCATCAGACATGGGTCTGCTGCTGCAATCACGGACGCACCAGAGTTTTGTAGTACTAGCTTAAACCAAGCGTTACTGATTGCAGAGTCAACTAATACCTTTTTACCTGTCATGGCTTCAAGGCGAGATTGAAGTGCTTCTGGGTGGTGAACGGTCACACCGGTGCCTACGTGAGCGTCAAAATCAGCAGGTAGACGAGAAGGATCGAGGAAGTATTCCACGCTTGAATCTGAGTGCAGAATCGCGTGAGAAAGCAGAACTGGTAGGCGTGATACATCCAAACCACGTACATTCAGCAGCCAACAAATAGAATCTAATGCTGTGATCACAGCGCTATCTGCACCCGCTTTTTTTACCAGTTGGGCGATCTCTTGACGCTTACTCTCACTTGATTGACCGACGGCTTCTGTTGGCATCAGGCGAACATCAGAGACAACAGGCGCTGGGCGGTCACGCCACAACTCATCAATTGGGTTATTGGTCAGAATATTTAGCTCAAGCTTTCCAGCCAGTTTAGCTTGTGCCATGTCTAGCCAAGCTGAGCTGTGCATACGAGGATCAATTGCGACAGATGCGTTTGTTGGCAGGTTGTCTAGAACCCAATCTAAAGCTGGTTCTTCAATAAGGTGACGATATTCAAATAGGTCACCAGGGACTTGTTTGGTGACTTGAACGGTATAGCGGCCATCAACAAAGATAGCGGCTTTGTCTTTGGTGATTACCGCAGCACCAGCAGAACCAGTAAAGCCCGTTAACCAATGTAAGCGCTCGTTGTGCGCTGGGACGTATTCACCCAAATACTCATCCTCGTGCGGAACCAGTAGGGCATTAATATTATGTTGTATAAGCCATTCGCGAATCGCATTCACGCGGCTGAGAGTTTCGTTGTGCATCTGTTTTATTCCTTCAAATTACCGCTCCTTCATGCTCAGGTGTGGGAGCTGTTTCCTTCTGCTTCATGCAGTTTATGATCAACGCAAGTTTGCAATGACTTAGGTTGAGTCGGAGTACAACTAGGCCATAGATGAGCCAAAAAGGACTACGACAGTTAAGCTACTCATTTTACCCGCTAAGCGCAAATTGAGAGCGGTATTTTTATCTAAGGTGATCGGTTTTTTGTGTGATCATCGCACGTAGCCAACCCAATGCAGGGTCGTTTTCTCTGTCTCGGTGCCAGAATAAAGTGTAAGCCATAGGTGGAAATTCTAGCGGGAGTGGTAGTACGACCAAATCAAGCTGTTTAGCAGCGAGCTGCACAAAATGGCTTGGGGCGGTAAAAATAAAGTCAGTGTAGGAACATAAACTTGCGGCACTATTAAAGTCCGGAACGGTGACGGCAATATCGCGGTCGGCTCCAATATCGGCAAGGCGATAATCTAACAGCCAACGGTCGTTGCCGTCACAACGCACTTGTACGTGACGCAGGGCGAGATACGCTTCGAGGTTCCAAGGCTGTTTTAATGCTGGGTGATTTTTGCGAATAATACACATCTGGTGATCTCGATAAATTTCCAGTTCGCATATGTCATCGGGTGGCAGCAGAGTCAGCTTGGCATCATTAATATCGATATCTTTTCCAGTTAAGCCTAAGTCTAGCTCTCCACGTTGCAGCATTTTAAAAGTATTATCGGACCAAGGGTGAGTGCTGATCGTTACCCCAGGGGCTTGCTGAAAAATCGCCGGTAAGAAATGGGGTAGAATCAGAGGGTAAACACTTTCAACCGCTGCTATTTGAAAACGGTATTCGCTACTTTGTGGAGAGAACTCTTCTGGTTGAGTCAGTACTTCTAACTGGTTTATCAACAGATCCAGTTTAGGTTTAAGAAACAAAGCGCGCGGTGTTGGTGTTAATCCATGCGAGTTTCGGGTGAAAAGCGGGTCATCAAATTGGATGCGCAGTTTAGCCAGTGATTTGCTCACGGCAGACTGACTCAAGCACAGTCGGTGGGCGGCTCGGGTGACATTTAACTCTTCTATCAAAACTTTAAAACAGACCAATAGATTTAAATCGATACGAGCCAGTTTTTCGACGTTCACGGTGAATTTCCTCTAAGGAATAATGCTCATGATTATACATCATTTCCATTCATATCATCAGATGATTAAGCTCTATCCAAAGTTCTTTATCCAATTCGGAGTGTTGTGTGCCTAGCCAGTTTTCTAATAGTAAAAAACAGATGGCGTTATTGACCCTTTTGGTTCTTTTCAGTCCTCTTGCGATTGATATTTATCTACCTGCTTTACCTCTTATTGCTTCCACTTTTCAGGTCGATAATGCGCTAGCACAAGACACGATCACTTGGTTCTTATTTGCGATGGGTGTCGGGCAACTGTTTGCTGGCCCTTTGGCAGATAAACTCGGACGTCGAACTGTTGCATTGGGCGGTATCACTATCTATGCGATGAGCGCTTTATTGGCGTGGAGTGCTCAAAATATTGAGTGGATGTTGGTTTCCCGACTGCTACAAGGCTTAGGTGCGTGTGCGACATCGGTAGCAGCCTTTGCAACAGTTCGCGATATCTTTGGCCCGGAAAAAAGCGGCAAAATGATCAGCTACCTTAACGGTGCGATTTGTTTTATTCCGGCATTAGCTCCAATTCTAGGTAGCTGGTTAACTCAGCAATTTGATTGGCGAGCTAACTTCAGCTTTATGGCTGGCTTTGCCGTTGTGTCCGGTTCATTGATGTTTTTCATGATGAAAGAGACCAACCCAACAACGGAAAAGCAAGCCGTGTTTAAGCTCAGCCGTTATTGGGCAGTGCTTAGTACGCCATCTTTTGTCTTCCATGCTTCACTGTGTTTAATGGCAATGGCGGTTATTCTCGCGTATGTCACCTCGGCGCCATCGGTATTGATGACAGGGATGGGGTTGTCGATGAATGAGTTCACCTTCTGGTTTGGTGTAAATGCAGTGATCAATATTGCGGCTTGTATGCTTGCGCCTAAGTTTATGGAGCGCGTTGGCACGCACAACACTTTGGTTACGGGGATCTCGACTCTGGGCCTCGCAGGTGTGATCATGCTAGTGATGAATGGTCAGAATACCGCGCTTTCTTTTATGCTACCTATTTTCATGTCGTCAGTGGGTTTTGCATTCATTCTGGGTGCAGCAGCAGGGAAAGCATTGGAACCGTTTGGTGACAAAGCGGGTACGGCTGCGGCACTGCTTGGGTTGTTCCAAATGAGTGGCTCTGGTTTGTTGGTTGGTACGTTGCAGCGTTTATCTTTGGAACCTCAGACACTGATCGCAATACATATGTGGGTTCTGTTGCCTGCGTTGGTGGTTCTGTTTACAAAAGCAGGTAAGAACTGGCATTCAAGCTTTGCGAAAGCGTAAATCAGTGTAATTTAGTATTTTCCAATGTAAGTAAGGCGTGTATATTTGTCGTTCAGACTTTTCCTGACACCATAACGGAACTCAAAAAGTAATGTCGTTAACCACGTATGAAATGGCTCGTATTCTAGAGCAAATGGAAGATTCACCAGAAAAGGTGATGTTTGGCAAGTTGCTTAATGAGCTGGGTAATCAAAGCTCCGAGCGTATTCGTAGTGCGGCTAAACAAGTACCTCTGCCAATTTTGCGTGATATCGTGTACCAATTCCAGCAAGTGATTGAGTCGCGCAAAGGTGAACAAGTTGAGCTGTTGGCAAAAGATCTTGCTCAACAGGGCATCTCAGCTGATGAGCTTCTTGCTTACTTAAATAAACAATAAAAAGTCCCCGCCACTGCGGGGATTTTTTTATCGCGTCAACTTGTTCTTTATAACATGGTCAATAGAGATAACTCCCGGTCCCCATACGATGACCACTAAAATCATGAATCCCCACAATTGATGGTCATAGAACCCTTTTTCCCACAATACCGGGTAAGAGATGACCGCTATGATATTAAACACAAATAGAATCGCAGCCATCGGGCGGGTTATTAATCCCAACGCTAAAAATACTGGCAGAATCAACTCGGCAGCCGTTCCCATGTAGGCCGCTAACTCCCAAGGCAAAAGTGGTACTTGGTATTCCAATTCGAATAGATACAGCGTGCTATCCCAAGAAGAAACTTTGATTAACCCTGAATTGAAGAACACCCATGCAACCCATAAGCGACAAAAGAGAAGTAGTAAAGGGACAAAGCCAGCTTGTAAGGTATTGATCAAGTCGTCGTACCGATTGACTAAGTTTTTAACCGTATTCGTCATAGAGTGCTCCTTAGATTGATTTCAATGTAAAGCCGTCAACGAGATCGAGTGCCATGATGCCATTAAGGTGAACGAGCAAAGCTTCGGGTATTTCGCTCAAACTCTGCTTCTGCTCTAAACATTGCAGCAGTTGAAAAACATCGGTATCGAGTGCGTGACATTGAGCTTCTCCATTAGCTTGAATCGAGATGACACCTCGCTGTAATTGATTGATATTGAGCTGTTCAAACTCTTGGTGTTGAATCGCATGAAAGAGATCAAATACGGCGTAGTTTGAGTCAAAGCTGCGGCTGCCAGTGCGCAAATGAAACACCAAATGAGGTTGTTGTTCTTCCGTCACTTGGGCAAGTGCAGATAAAGGGATTCGATTTGGTTTTTCGACTTTCTCATTCTGTATTTGTCGAGCTAAGTCCATATGCCATTCAAACCTTGCGACTTCAGGAGTGTACGGGGCTTGGGTCATGACCTGACTAAACTGCATAATCGTATCTTGAAAGCCAGCACCATAATGTACGACATTACCTTCTGCTAAGGGGTGAGAAAGAACGTGTTGGCGAGCAATTTGATCGAAGCACTCTTTTCCAACTAAGGCTTCAACCATTGGGTAGGTCGCTGCCAATACCTCACTCAAGCTGATGATAAAGTTATTGCGGTAAATCTGTATGCGTTCATCTGCGGTAAACTTGTCACTCACAATGTCGCATTCTTCACCGAGCGCTTGATAATGTAGGGCTTTAGCAAATTGACTCTGCAAGGTCGCAAGATTCATGACGCTTTCCTTTTGCTCTTTTGGTCAATCAAATGGTTTTTCTGCAATAGTGAGGATGCTTTTTCTGCTTCGCCAAGGAGGATTTCTGGTGCTGGAATATCCAAATCCCATTCAATCAGCGTATGACGATGGCCATGTTTTTGCGTCCAACTGGCGAACAGCTGCCATACTTCATCACTGACGGTCCGGCTGTGAGTATCAATCCAAATCTCACCTTTATCCAACGGCTTAATAGTAAAACCTGCCAAATGAATCTCGTCGACTTTGTCGGCTGGAATCGCATCTAGGTATGTGTCGCAATCAAAACCGTGATTGAAGGCGGAAACATATACGTTATTTAAGTCGAGTAATAAACGACAGTCGGTGCGCTTTTGCACTTCGGTAAGAAAGTCCCATTCACTGATGGTTGAATGGTGAAACTTCACATAACTAGATGGGTTCTCAATTAAGATTTCACGTTGTAGATATTCTTGCACTTCAAGCACGTTACGAGTGAAGACTTGCAGCGCTTCTTCCGTGTAAGGCAAGGGAAGTAGATCATTGAAGTAGTGACCACCATTTTCACTCCAACTTAAATGGTCAGAAACGAAGAGCGGGTCAACTGTATTTATCAATGCTTTTAGTTGCGCTAAATGTTTCGGATTCACACGTTCCACCGAACCCAGCGACAAACCAATACCGTGGCAACTAATTTGGTAGTGCTCGCGTAATGCTTGCAGTTGATGGCGCTCTACTGAGTTGGGCTGAAAGTAGTTCTCGCTGTGGATTTCTAGCCACGACAGCTCAGGTTTGTGTTGGCTAAAATAATCGAGATGAGGGGAACGTAATCCGACGCCAGCAAGAGGATGGAAAGAGTGATGTTTCACGTGAAACTCCTTTTCTGATTGGCGAGTAACTGGGGGCGTTGGTTAAAGTGCAACGCGCCCCACAGAAACTTGTGATGTTGAGTTATGAGCCGCTGGTGCTACCGCCAGCCAATTTGTCACACAATCCTTTAGGAACGACAACAAAAGCATCTTTTTGGTTGTCTTCTTTAGAGGTGCCCGCGCAAGAGCTGTTTTTCGTTGCGCAGTCATTTTTACCGGCTTTCGCCACGCCATAACACTTTTCTTTTTCTGCTGCGACAGCAGGGGCTGCGGTGAGCATGGTGCCACCAAGAGCAAGAAGGCCAGTAACAGCAGCAGTAACAGCAAGATTCGATTTTTTCATCATAATTTCCTCTGAGTGATTTCCTTTTACTTTCATTCGGCAAGTCGATTCGCCGTTTGGCGTACAACCTTTATCCACTTGCTTAAATTAAAAGATAGAGATGAGGCAGAAAAACTTTCATAAAAATAACTCTCGCGAATGGTTTTGGGGTGATTACCTTCGTTAACTCTTTGAATGAAAGATTAAAAAAACAACGAATTTTTTATCAAGTTTTGTCTAAACAGCACCCAGCTGTTTAGGTTATAATCGGTTTTTATGTATAAATAACCAGTAGCTCATCATGATGGATCCATCTCTATTACTCGACGGTCTAAACGATAAACAGCGTGAAGCCGTTGCAGCTCCTCTAGAAAACTTACTTGTCCTTGCTGGTGCAGGGAGTGGTAAGACTCGCGTTCTTGTTCACCGTATCGCTTGGCTTATGTCAGTCGAGCAAGCTTCTCCTTTCTCGATCATGTCGGTCACCTTCACCAATAAAGCGGCAGCAGAAATGCGTGGTCGTATTGAAGAGTTGATGATGGGCAGTGCATCTGGCATGTGGAATGGGACTTTCCACGGTATCTGTCACCGCATTTTGCGTGCACACTATCTTGATGCCAAGCTACCGGAAGATTTCCAAATCATAGACAGCGATGATCAGCAGCGCTTGTTAAAGCGTTTGATCAAAGCGCAAAACTTGGATGAAAAGCAGTGGCCTGCACGCCAAGTTTCATGGTGGATTAATGGTAAGAAGGACGAAGGATTACGCCCATCGCATATCGACGCTTATCACGATCCAGTGACCAAAACTTATTTGCAGCTGTATACCGCTTACCAAGAAGCGTGTGATCGTGCTGGCTTAGTGGACTTTGCGGAAATTTTGCTGCGCGCGCATGAGCTACTGCGTGACAACAAGTTTGTGCGTGAACACTACCAAGCACGCTTTAAGCATATCTTGGTTGACGAATTCCAAGACACCAACAACATTCAATACGCTTGGCTACGCATGATGGCTGGCCCAGATTGTCACGTGATGATTGTAGGTGACGACGACCAGTCAATTTATGGTTGGCGCGGTGCAAAAGTCGAGAACATTGAGAAGTTCACGCTGGAGTTTCCGAGCGTGAACACCATCCGTCTCGAACAAAACTATCGTTCGACGAAGACGATTCTTGAAGCGTCCAATACCTTGATTGCGAACAACACTGAACGCATGGGTAAAGAGCTGTGGACGGATGGCAATGTGGGAGAGCCGATCTCGGTTTACAGCGCTTATAACGAACTTGATGAAGCGCGCTTTGCGGTCAATAAAATCAAAGAGTGGCAAGAGAATGGCGGCGCATTGAATGATGCTGCGATGCTGTATCGTAACAACGCGCAATCTCGTGTTTTGGAAGAAGCATTAATTCAGGCAGGCTTACCGTACCGTATTTACGGAGGCATGCGATTCTTCGAGCGTCAAGAAATCAGAGATGCGTTGAGCTACTTGCGTTTGATGGCGAATCGCAACGATGATGCCGCGTTTGAACGTGTCGTGAATACCCCAACACGTGGTCTGGGCGATAAGACGCTAGAGACTATCCGTCGTGCAGCTCGTGATAGAGGGTGCACTATGTGGGAAGCCAGTCTGGCAATGCTCGATGAGCAAGTATTACCGGGTCGAGCAGCTGGTGCGTTAAGTCGTTTTGTCGAATTAATCACCGCGCTGGAAGACGATACACTAGAAATGCCATTGCACGAGCAAACGGACCACGTGATCAAGTACTCGGGTTTGTTTGCGATGTATGAGCAAGAGAAGGGCGAAAAGTCTAAAGCTCGCATAGAAAACTTGGAGGAGCTGGTTACCGCCACTCGCCAATTCGAAAAACCAGAAGAAGCGGAAGAAATGTCTCTGCTGACGGCATTTTTAACACATGCGGCTCTAGAAGCGGGCGAAGGTCAGGCGGACGAATTTGAAGATGCAGTCCAACTGATGACGCTTCACAGTGCGAAAGGTTTGGAATTCCCATTGGTATTCATGGTCGGTGTGGAAGAAGGTATGTTCCCAAGCCAGATGTCCGCTGAAGAGGCAGGGCGTTTGGAAGAAGAGCGCCGTCTGTGTTATGTGGGTATGACGCGCGCGATGCAAAAGCTCTACATTACTTACGCGGAAATGCGTCGCCTATATGGCCAGGATAAATACCACAAACCATCACGCTTTATTCGTGAATTACCAGAAACGTGTTTGGATGAAGTGCGTATGAAGGCGCAAGTGAGTCGCCCTTCAAGTAGTGGACGTTTTAGCCAAACCGCAGTAAAAGAAAACTTCAATGAGACTGGTTTTTCACTAGGTTCTCGTGTGATGCATCCGAAATTTGGAGAAGGAACGATCATCAACTTTGAGGGCAGTGGCCCACAAAGCCGAGTGCAGATTGCTTTCAATGGTGAAGGCATTAAATGGTTAGTCACCGCTTACGCGAGACTGGAGAAGCTGTAGGGCTTTGTGAAAAAATGAACATAAGAGCTGCTTCGGTGGCTCTTTCTGTTTTGGCTGTTTGGAATCAACAAAATGCTGAAAGATAGGGAGCTAAATGACGCTATTCGAAAAGGCTCTTGGTCTAAATCGCTTATCTTTAGACAAAGAAAAACCCCGAGGGCTTACGCCCGTCGGGGTTATAGTCTTACTCGCAGCAATCCAGCTACTAAAAGTGCTCCATGCATCAAATCCTTGATAGCGTGCTGCATTCCTTCAGCTTAATCCTTTCGTCGCCTTCCTAGCGGTGTCCTTGACCTTATCCTGGTCTGCTAACCATCCTCGTTAGCTCTCATCACTTGTTCCCTGAGCGGTGTCCATGACATCATCCTGATGTTCAGTCCTTTCCTCGTCCAGAGGTGTCCATTTCCCGTCCTTAGTAGCAACCGTCCTAGTTGCTATTGATTCCGTTCAATGTCCAGTTTTGCAATCCATGCCCGACTATTCATCCTGAATACCCGTTTCTTCTTCCTGAAGTTCACCAAATCCGTGGTGTTTCCTGTTCCGTGTCAGCATCCTTCCGACAAGGTTCATATTACGCTCTTCACGATTCTCAACAATGGTCGAAGCCCACATTTTCCTCAATCAAAAGCGTTTGAAAAATAAACATATTTATATTATTCAATGCCTTATGGTTATTTGTGGGCTGTTTTACCATTAAAAAAGAGAGGTTTGCTCCACTCCTTGTGAGAGATCTCGCACAAGGAGTCGAGCAAAACAGGCCTATTTTCCGATTGCTGCTCCTTCTCGACGAGGATCTGCGGCACCTTCTAGTCCATCTTTTGTTATGCGTATCGCATGCAGTCCAGAATTCAAATCACGAACATTGGTTTTAAAGCCCATCTTCTCCAGCTCTGGCTGTAAGCCTTCTGCAGCGGTACCTTGCTCAATATCTAAGGTGCCAAAACGGTCGAGTAATCGTGGTTGATTGATAGCTTGTTGGATATTCATATCCCATTGCGTGTGGGCAATGATGGTTTGCGCCACGTAACCGATGATTCGACTGCCCCCCGGAGAACCTATCGCCATGTAAGGTTTGTTATCTTTCATCATAATGGTCGGGGCCATTGAAGATCGTGGACGCTTGCCTGGTTCTATGCGGTTGGCGATTGGGATTCCGTCGTTATGAGTACGGAAAGAAAAATCGGTCAGTTCATTATTGAGCAAGAAGCCACGCACCATTAAGCGCGAGCCAAACGCATTCTCAATGGTGGTCGTCATTGAAACCACATTGCCTTGCTTATCGACGATATTGAAATGGCTGGTGGAAGGGAGTTCAATGGACTCGTCCATGCTTAAGTTTATTGCGTGCGACCACGGAGGATTGCCCGCTTCAACTTTGCTTAGTGCTTTGCCGACTTGGATCAGCTCTGCTCGCTGCTGGAGGTAGCTTTTATCAAGCAAGCCTTGCGTTGGCATCGGCACGTAATCTTGGTCTGCCATGTATTTACCACGGTCAGCAAACGCTAGACGCGATGCATCGGCGAGTACTTGCCAAGATTTAATGCTGTTAGCACCCCAGCCTTTGAGATCGTACTGTTCAGTGATCGCCAAAATCTGACCAATGGTGAGCGCGCCAGAGCTTGGTGGTCCCATGCCGCAAATGTCATAGCTTTGGTATGCTGCACAAACTGGCTCACGTTGTCTGATTTGGTAGGTATCAAAGTCGGGTTGGGCTAATACGCCGGGGTTACCCGGCGCGTTTTGTACCGTCTTGATAATGTCTCTGGCGATATCCCCGTGGTAGAAGGCTTGAGCACCTTGCTTAGCAATAGCACTTAGTGTTTGTGCGTATTCAGGGTTTTTTAATAGCGTACCTTCGGTTTTTGGCGAGCCATCCGAGTTAAAGAAATAGGCTATTGTGACTGGAAAGCGTGATAAACGCTCGGCGTCTTTTTCTATCAAGCTTGCTAGGCGAGGACTGACTTTGAATCCTTGCTCAGCAAGCGAGATAACAGGTTGAATGATCTTTTTCCATTCCAGCTTGCCGTATTTCTGGTGGGTATCCCACAATAGTTTCACGGTGCCTGGTGTTGCGACAGAGCGTCCACCAACCACGGCATCGTAGAATTGCAATGGCTGACCGTTCTCATCTAAAAATAGCTTTGGCGTTACGGCGAGGGGGGCGGTTTCACGCCCGTCGTAAGTGGTCAGTTTTTGCTTTTCGCTATCCCAATACACTAAGAACGCACCGCCACCAATACCTGATGACTGGGGCTCAACTAAGCCAAGCATCAATTGCACCGCGACCATGGCATCTATCGCATTCCCGCCTTGCTCAAGTACGTCTGCACCCGCTTGGGTCGCCAGTGGGTTAGCAGCGGTAACCATATAATCTTTAGCTTTGACCAGCTGCTTTTGCTCAATGCCAGTGCTGTGCTCTGGTGCGACCGAATCTGCAGCTTGGTTAGCGAAGGCTTGTCCAGTGAAGGTGAAAGGGGAAGTAAGAAAAAGACCCGAGAGTACGAGTCGGTTAAATGTCCATTGCATGATGACTCTCCATGTTGCCAACTAAGGTCATTCAGCTTGGCAGCCACGGAGATAGTCGTCGAGTTTCCTATTAAAGAAATGTCGAGTGTGCGACGCTTTTAAATCAGAGAGTTATCGAGAAATGAGCGGAAGGTTTGCACTAAAATACTGCTGCCAACTAGGGTAAATACCACACCACATAAACCATCTATATAAATACCGGCTTGCTGTAATCTTGTTTGCAAGCGCTGCGTTGACAGCATCCATGCAAGGCTAGAAAACCAGAGTAGCGACAAACCAAACAAAATCACCAGAGCAATTCCTTTTCCTGTCACCGACATGCCCACTGGGACAAGGCTCGACATTAAACTCACAAAAAATACTAAGGCTTTGGGGTTGAGAATATTAGTTGCGAACCCCTTGGTAAACGCCTGACGTTTATTACCGATCACAAGGTTACTGTTTTTGCTTGGCTGATCAGAAAGTGGGTTTTTGATCGTCGCGATCACGCCGCGCAGTGCACCGATACCCAAATACAACAGATAGCTGCCCCCAAGCAATTGTAAGACGGAGTAGAGCAGAGGATGCTGGTGAACTAAATAGCTCACACCCGTTATGCTGAATAAAGAATGCAGCAAAATACCGACTGATAAGCCAAGCGCAATGTATAAGCCAGTTTGACGGCCATGACGGGTGGCATTTTGTACCACAAGCGCAAAATCCGGACCTGGGCTCATTAAGGCAATGAAGTGGATACTGGCAAGCGTTAAAAGGATAGTCGATTCATTCATAACACATCTCAAAACATAGTGGATATGAGCTATTGTCGTGATTCTTATTCGGTAGTGCTTGTAAAAAACTAGCAGTACTGAATACCACCGCGTATGAGATATTAGCGTGCCACTTGTGAAGGCGAGACGCCATAGGTTTGTTTAAACGCTTTACTAAAGTGGGCCTGATCATAAAAGCCCACTTGATAGGCGACGTCCGTACCACACCATCCTGCTTGGAGTAGTTTCATTCCTTGCTCTAATCGCAAGCGAGCAAACCAAGCGTAGGGAGTCATCCCCGTTTGCGCTTTGAAATGGCGTTGAAACTGCGTGGGGCTCAGTTGGCAGAGCTCTGATAGTGCATCTAAACGAACTGTTTGGTCGAGATTCGCCATTAAGTAATCTTTTAAGGTATGCAAAGACTGTTTTCCAAGCGGAACCACTTTTTGCCTCGCGAGTGATCCGTAGCGATCAAAAAGTTGATTAAATCCTTCAAAAGGAAGGCAATCTTTGGTGAGTTGGCTGAGGTTCTCGCGGCGAAGAAGAGCATGCAAGTTACTGAGTTGTGAAAATATCTGTGGATCGGAGATGATCAATTCATTAAAGCGGATTATTTGACCATTTTGACTAAGATCGGCAAGATCGCTGAGTAGGTGCGGCTCGATCGCAAATACATTCACTTCATAGCCACTTTCGAGCTTAGAGTGCCCGTCGTGCAGTTCATCTGGCGGCATAATTACGATTTGCCCATGACCCACTTGATGGCTACAGCCTTGATATTGGAACTTTTGCGTGCCATGCGTGATCAGACCGAGGTGAAAGTCCAGATGATAGTGCCTTTGGAAGGCAAACTTCTGGTATTTCGCCTCGATCAGGCTCAGCTGATCATGGTCGGTTGCGTAGTATTGAATCTGTTCCATTACATACAAAAAAGCTTGGTCACATTATGACCAAGCTTATCTGGCAATTTCTAACTTGTCTTGTAAAAAACGATCACTGTGGCTGAACGATTCGGCGTGAGCGACGGTTGTTGCGCAGTCCATCAAAGCTAAATACGACTAGCGCTCCCCAAATAAAGGCAAAGGTAATCGCTTTATCCATGGTAAAGGGTTCGCCATACATCAGTACTGCCAGTAAGAACATCAAGCTTGGGCCGATGTACTGGAAAAAGCCCAACGTTGATAATTTGAGTCTTGTTGCTGCACCCGTAAAACAAAGCAGGGGCAGTGTGGTAATCACACCTGCTGCAATCAACAAGCTATTTAATGCTAACGGGTTAGTGAGCATATTCGACGTTGGGGTTTCTGCAATAAACAGCAGATACACGGCGGCGACAGGCAGAAGGAGTAATGTTTCGATAAACAATCCTGTTTTTGCATCGACACTGACTTTCTTCCTTAAGAGGCCATAGAAGCCGAAACTCATTGCTAACGCCATCGCAACAACGGGCACGGAGCCGAATACAATCAATTGGACCAGTACACCACAGCCCGCTAATACGACAGCAAGCCATTGCAACTTACGAAGTCGCTCTCCCAAAAAGACCATGCCGAGCAAGACATTGATTAATGGGTTAATGTAATAGCCTAAGCTCGCGTCAAGCATATGATTGGAATTGACCGCCCAGATGAAAATCAGCCAGTTTCCGCCAATTAATACAGAACTTGCGATCAGGTAAGCGATCTTCGTTTTGTCTTTCGCGATGTAGTAAACCGAGCGCCAGTGACGGCCAAAGTGAAGGAGTGCGGCAAGCAAAAAGAAAGACCAAATCACCCGGTGGCTCAGAATCTCCAAAGGGGATACTTGTGCGATGGATTTAAAATACATCGGCGCAATGCCCCACATGGTATAGGCACCAATCGCCAGCAAGATACCTTGCCGAGCGCGTTGTTGTTCGTCTTCTGGTGTCATGAGGTGTCACCTAATTGTGTGTTTATAGAGCAGAAAATCAGTATACGAGTCGTGATGCGAAACACCTAGCAATTTGCGGTTTTATTCACCACGAAACCCCATTACAATGTGCCCTCACTTTGTGTGCCTGGGCATGCAAAAGCATTTCTACGATCACTCAATCTGAGATTATTCATGACCTCAACCTTGCTAGCCGAACAATCAGATACGCCTGTAACGCCTCAACGTGTGTTGGAGGAAGTCTTCGGTTACCAGACGTTTCGTGATGGTCAGCAAGAAGTTATTGAAGCCGCTATCGAAGGCAAAGACAGCTTAGTCATCATGCCGACGGGTGGCGGTAAATCTCTCTGTTACCAAATTCCGGCGTTAGTGCGCTCAGGGATTACCTTGGTGATTTCACCGCTGATTTCATTGATGAAAGACCAAGTTGATCAACTGAAAGCCAATGGTGTAGCAGCGGAGTGTGTGAACTCGACCATGAATCGAGAAGAGCTACTGAGTGTGTATAATCGCATGCACTCTGGTCAGCTTAAGCTAGTGTATGTCTCGCCAGAGCGCGTGTTAATGCGTGACTTTATTGAGCGTTTAGAAAACTTATCCTTATCTATGATCGCCGTGGATGAAGCACATTGTATCTCTCAGTGGGGACATGATTTTCGCCCAGAATACGCGGCGTTAGGTCAGTTAAAGCAACACTTTTCGCATGTGCCCTTTATGGCACTCACTGCCACTGCCGATGATGCGACGCGTCGTGATATTCTAGAACGCTTACGCTTACATGAGCCTCAGGTGTATCTAGGAAGCTTTGATCGTCCCAACATTCGTTACACCTTGGTAGAAAAGCACAAACCGGTTTCTCAAATCATTCGCTATCTAGCCACCCAAAAGGGAAGCTGCGGCATTATTTATTGCGGCAGTCGTAAGAAAGTTGAAATGGTGACCGAGAAGTTATGCAACAACCATATCCGCGCTGCTGGTTATCATGCAGGGATGGATACTGAAGAGCGAGCTTACGTTCAGGAAGCTTTTCAACGTGATGACATTCAAATCGTCGTTGCGACGGTTGCATTCGGCATGGGTATCAATAAGCCAAACGTGCGCTTTGTTGTGCATTTTGATATTCCACGTAACATCGAGTCCTATTATCAGGAAACTGGTCGAGCAGGGCGAGATGGCCTGCCTGCCGAGGCGATGATGTTGTATGACCCAGCCGACATCAGTTGGTTGCGTCGTATGTTGGATGAAAAAGATGATGGACCGCAGAAGCAGGTAGAAAGCCACAAACTCAATGCGATGAGTGCTTTTGCGGAAGCGCAAACCTGTCGTCGTCAGGTACTGCTCAACTATTTTGGAGAGTATCGCGAAAAGCCGTGTGGTAACTGTGATATCTGCCTGGACCCACCAAAACACTTTGATGCGACCGAAGAAGCGCGTAAAGCGTTGTCGTGTGTTTACCGCGTTAACCAAAGTTTTGGTATGACGTATGTGGTTGAGGTGCTGCGTGGGATGCAAAACATTCGTGTGCGCGAACACGGCCACGATAAAATTTCGACTTACGGCATTGGTCGTGATCACAGCCATGATTACTGGGTGAGCATCTTCCGCCAGTTAATTCATAAAGGGCTGCTATTTCAAAACATCACTCGTAACTCGACGTTGCAATTAACCGAAGAAGCACGCCCATTACTACGTGGTGATGTGTCTTTAGAACTTGCAGTTCCACGTTTAGATACCGCTGCACGTGCCGCGAAGTCGGATAAACTGACCAGCAAAAACTACGATAAGAAGTTGTTTGCCAAACTACGTAAGCTACGTAAGTCGATCGCCGATGAAGATGGTTTACCACCATATGTGGTATTCAGTGATGCGACCTTGATTGATATGGCAGAAATGCTGCCAACGTCATACGGCGAAATGTTAGCGGTTAGTGGCGTTGGTCAACGTAAACTAGAAAAATACGCCGATCCATTCTTGGATCTGATCCAAGAACACATTACTCACCACGGATAAGGAATCCATATGCACAAGGAATTTGGTCTCGCTGATTACATTGTTGAAGAAGGGCGTCTTATTATTACCGCTCCAAGCTTCGACCTCGATACTTTTCCGGCATTGGGTGAGCATTTGGTAGGATTGTTATCTGCGTCAGTGGTAGAAAAACAGTGGGATGCGGATATTCACTCTTGGTTGATCGATTTTGAAGGCTGCCGCTTATTTATGAAAGCGGAGCACTACAGCGAAGCGATTTGGTTTGAAGCGCTAACAATAGAAGAGAGTAGGGAAGAGCTCGACTATTTAGCCGGATTGTTCCAACGCGGCTTCTAAATTCAAGTTATCTATTCTTTAAAGGGTGTTTCACATGAAACACCCTTTCTTATTTTTGCATCAAAGCCCTTGGTTTTGACGTGATGTTCGCGATGAAACGTTTGCGTATAAAACACCGCTTGTGAGTAAAATTGGTTAATGTATAATCGCCCACCGCTTTACTCTGAATGAGTTAAGTTAGTTTAATCGTCATTTTTTACATTGTTGGTAAGAGTGCTTTTCTCTGTAGAAAACGCTCGATTTGGGTTCCCTCGCCCCCAAACCAAACTAAAAAGGTATCGCATGAGTAACTTTACCCCTGCGCAGCAGCGCAACGCCCTTATCTATCTGGTTTTATTTCATCTAGTCATTATTGCATCCAGCAATTACCTAGTTCAGCTACCGTTTACTATCTTTGGCTTACATACCACCTGGGGGGCATTCACCTTCCCATTTATTTTCCTTGCGACGGATTTAACCGTACGTATTTTCGGTGCTCAGTTGGCGCGTAAGATCATTTTCTTAGTAATGTTGCCTGCTTTGGCTGTCTCTTACTTCTTATCGGTGGTGTTCTTCGAGGGGCAGTTCCAAGGTTTTGGTCACTTAGGGGAATTTAACTTATTCGTTGCTCGTATCGCGATTGCTAGCTTCATGGCGTATCTACTTGGTCAGATTATGGATGTGCACGTGTTCAACCGCCTACGCCAAATGAAACAGTGGTGGGTGGCCCCAACATGTTCAACGCTTTTTGGTAATGCACTGGATACCATCGCCTTCTTCGCGATTGCGTTCTACCAAAGTCCAGATCCATTTATGGCGGAGCATTGGACGGAAATCGCGCTGGTGGACTACGGCTTTAAGTTAGTGATTAGTCTTGGTCTGTTTGTGCCTATGTACGGCGTACTACTGAATTACTTAATTAAGAAGCTAACGGCAGTGAACCCTAACTTTAAAGTTACGACGACGGCATAGTTTTCATCAGTTAATAGCAACAAAGCCGCTTTTGATAGCGGCTTTGTTGTTTCTAAAGCAAATGTACAGCGAAATGAGTATTTAGATCATCGGTGTCTCAAAACTCTATGAGTTGTACATAGGATAATAACGGGTATTAAAAAGGCTCCAGAAGGAGCCTTTGTCATGGGATAACAACCATTAATCAGAGGTAATCGTTAATGGCCAACCGATATCAGTTTGACGGTTGGATTCGATTTCTAGCTCAGCGGCGGTCAACGGGTTGGCCGCTAGCCACTGTGCATCAATGTTTAAGGTTAGGTTGTCACCTTCAGCCGTTAATACGACGTTTGGCTCTAAGTTTTGGTTGCGACGGTGAGTCAACAACACCGCTAAGCGCAACAACCGCAGTACGCGCTTGGCACTTGAGCCTGATAACGCGTGTTGCTCAGGCAGTGAGGTGAGTTGTTCTCGATAACGACGGGCAATCTCACCAATAAAGAACTTCTGCGCGCGAGTGTAGCCAGGTAAATCCAAATTCTGGAGTAGGTAAGCACTGTGCTCACCGCCTTTTTTGAAATCGATCGTTAAGCCGATTTCATGCAGCTTTGCGGCGGTTTCAAGCAATATCTTGCCTTGAGGTTCCGTAATCCACTCATCGCCACCGGCTTGCTCCAACAGTTTGCTTGCCAGTGTCGCAACTTGTTCACCGTATTGGTGATCGAGCTGATAACGATTTTGTACGCTGGCAATTGTGCGAGCACGGATGTCTTCTTGACGTAGCTCTTCAACCATCTCGTAGACTAAGCCTTCACGTAGTGCGCCGCCCGCTAGTGTCATCGCGTCGATTTCCAGTAATTCAAAAACGGCAATCAAAATAGATAGGCCGCTAGGGAACACTAATGCACGCTCAAGCGTTAAGCCTTCAATGTCGAGCTCTTCTAAATGATCGGCTAACATGGCTTGCTTCTGCAGGCGTTTCAATTTGGAGTGAGTGATTACTTCGTCCATACCTTGCGCTAGCATTATCTCTTGCAATGCCTGAACGGTGCCTGATGCGCCAACGCACACATCCCAACCGATTTCTGTATAGCGCTCTAGAATTGGCTGGATTGTCTGCTTCGCGCCTTCAATTGCTGCGTCAAAGTTACGCGCATTCAACTGGCGATCTTTAAAGAAGTTTTCCAGCCAAGTCACACAACCCATTTTTAAACTGGTCAGTGCTTTGGCTTCGAAACCTTCACCGATGATGAGTTCTGTACTTGCGCCACCGATATCGACAACAAGACGGCGACCGCTGCCTCCAGAAGTGTGTGCGACACCTTTATAGATAGTGGCCGCTTCTTCTTCACCGGAGATAACGTCGATTGGTTGACCAAGAATCTGGTTCGCTTTCTCCAGAAACACATCTACATTCGTGGCGGTACGTAAAGTGGCTGTGCCGACAATACGAATGTTTTGTTTAGGAATATCCTGCAAGCGTTCCGCAAATAGACTTAAGCAGTCCCATCCTCGCTGCATAGCTTCCATACTAAGAGAATTATGTTCATCTAGGCCCGCGGCTAGACGAACCTTGCGCTTAATTTTAGCCATTGTTTGAACGCTGCCATCGATATGACGCACAACGAGCATGTGAAAACTGTTCGACCCGAGGTCGATGGCGGCGTATAGCGGCGATGATCCTGCTTGACTCATAAACGAACTCAGTTTCCTTTTACGATTGTTTTGGTGCCGATTGACGCGGTTGGCGTGGACGACGTCCTTGCGGCTTGCGGTTACCTGAACCTGAACGAGTACCGCCAGTATTCGTACGACGCTGTTGGTTGCGTGGCGCACGCATACGAATTGGCGCTGGCAGATCTTGGATCAACGCTGACGAATCGTATTCTGAAACTGGGATAGTGTGCTCAATGTATTCTTCGATTGCAGGCAGGTTAATTGCGTACTCTTCACAAGCAAAACTGATTGAGTGGCCGCTTGCACCAGCACGACCTGTACGGCCAATACGGTGAACGTAATCTTCACAGTCGTCAGGAAGGTCGTAGTTGAAAACATGCGTCACTTGAGGAATGTGCAGACCACGCGCAGCAACGTCAGTTGCAACAAGAATGTCGACATCACCTTTGGTGAATTGCTCAAGAATCTTTTCACGTTTCTTCTGCGGTACATCACCAGTAAGAAGACCGACACGGTGTCCATCGGCCGCCAAGTGACCCCAAACCGATTCACACTTGTGTTTCGTGTTCGCAAAAATGATGGCGCGATCTGGCCATTCTTCTTCAATCAAAGTTTGAAGGAGGGCCATTTTATCTTCGTTAGAAGGGTAGAAAAGTTCTTCCTGAATGCGGTGACCAGTTTTCTGTTCTGGCTCTACCACAACATGCTCAGGAGTGTTCATGTGCTCAAATGCCAGTTCTTGAACACGGTAAGAAAGCGTCGCTGAGAACAGCATGTTCAAACGCTCTTTTGGTTCAGGCATACGACGGAACAAGAAGCGAATGTCTTTAATAAAGCCAAGATCGAACATGCGGTCGGCTTCATCCAGAACAACGGCTTGAATGTTGTTAAGGTTGAATACGCGCTGTTTGTAGAAATCGATGATACGACCTGTCGTACCAATCAGAATATCGACACCATCTTGCAGCTTATTCAATTGCTTATCGTAGCTTTCACCACCGTAAGCCAAAGCGGTTTTTAGACCAGTGCTTTCAGTTAATGCTTCTGCATCATTGTAAATCTGAATAGCAAGCTCACGTGTTGGCGCCATAATGATTGCGCGTGGCTGCGTAGGTTTACGACCTTCATGCTCTGGTGTCGTCAAAAGGTGGTTGAATGTAGCAGTAAGAAACGCGAGCGTTTTACCAGTACCCGTTTGGGCCTGGCCTGCGATGTCTTGGCCGGTGAGCAGGACCGGCAACGCCAAGGCTTGGATAGGGGTACAAAATTCGAACCCTTTTTTGTCCAATCCTTCAATAACTTGGGGCTTTAAGCCCAAATCGGCGAACTTTTGCTCTGTGATATGCGTCTTTTTCATGGCTATAGAATATCAGCTAAAGCTTGCAATACGAAAGTAAATACATTCCAATAGGGCATCTAATTACTGGTTATCATCCAACCAGTTTCGAAAAACACATTGGAGTGGAAGATGAGTGATAAGATTTTGCAGCTAACTGATGACGGTTTTGAAAACGATGTAATCAACGCTGCAGGCCCGGTTCTAGTGGATTTCTGGGCAGAATGGTGTGGTCCTTGTAAAATGATCGCTCCTATTCTGGACGAAATCGCAGACGAGTACGAAGGCAAACTCACTATCGGTAAACTAAACATCGACCATAACGCAGGTACACCACCTAAGTTTGGTATTCGCGGCATTCCAACGCTACTGCTATTCAAAGACGGCAACGTAGCGGCAACGAAAGTTGGTGCTCTGTCTAAAACTCAACTAAAAGAGTTTTTGGACGCAAACTTATAATCACCAAGTGATTACAGATAAAACCGTGCAAAGTAACAACGCACGGTTTTGTTTTTCTAACTCTGGACTAGAATACTAATTAGTGCTAACTTATCGCGCGTTAATTGAACAAATTTCTCTTCTTGGTCGATCCTGAGACCAAATCCATCTTAACTAGAAAACAGATCTTATTTTGACTAAACAAGAATCCACCACCATGAACCTTACCGAACTGAAGAACAGACCTGTGTCTGACCTTGTAAAACTGGGCGAAAGCTTAGGATTAGAGAACCTAGCTCGCTTAAGAAAACAAGACATCATCTTCGCGATTTTAAAAGCGCACGCTAAAGGCGGCGAAGACATCTTTGGCGATGGGGTTCTGGAAATTCTGCAAGACGGCTTTGGTTTCCTACGCAGTGCAGATAGTTCATACCTTGCGGGTCCGGACGATATCTACGTATCACCAAGTCAGATTCGTCGCTTTAACCTACGTACTGGTGACTCTATCGCTGGTAAAATTCGTCCACCAAAAGACGGTGAACGCTACTTTGCCCTTCTAAAAGTCAATACCGTTAACGACGACAAACCAGACAACGCTCGTAACAAGATCCTATTTGAAAACCTTACCCCTCTGCATGCAAATGAACGCATGGTAATGGAGCGTGGTAACGGTTCTACAGAAGACATCACAGCACGTGTTTTAGATTTGGCATCGCCTATCGGTAAAGGTCAACGTGGTCTGATTGTTGCTCCGCCAAAAGCGGGTAAGACAATGCTTCTGCAAAATATTGCTCAAAGCATCGCATACAACCACCCTGAGTGTGAGTTGATGGTACTTCTTATCGACGAACGTCCAGAAGAAGTAACAGAGATGCAGCGTCTAGTTAAAGGTGAAGTAGTCGCGTCGACTTTCGATGAGCCAGCATCTCGTCACGTACAAGTAGCGGAAATGGTAATCGAGAAAGCGAAACGTCTTGTTGAACACAAGAAAGACGTGGTTATCCTGCTTGACTCTATCACTCGTCTCGCTCGTGCTTACAACACCGTAGTACCTTCATCAGGTAAAGTACTGACAGGTGGTGTGGATGCAAACGCACTACACCGTCCTAAGCGTTTCTTTGGTGCAGCACGTAATGTTGAAGAGGGCGGTAGCCTAACGATCATCGCAACGGCACTAGTAGATACTGGTTCTAAGATGGATGAAGTTATCTACGAAGAGTTCAAGGGTACAGGTAACATGGAACTGCACTTGAACCGTAAGATTGCTGAGAAGCGTGTATTCCCTGCGATTGACTTCAACCGTTCAGGTACACGTCGTGAAGAGCTACTGACGAAGACTGATGAACTACAGAAAATGTGGATTCTGCGTAAGATCGTTCACCCAATGGGCGAAATCGACGCGATGGAATTCCTCATTGATAAGCTAGCGATGACGAAGACCAACGATGAGTTCTTCGATGCGATGCGTCGTCAGTAATAGCTGAGTCCTTATTCTAAAAAAGCCACCGTTAACGGTGGCTTTTTTGTTGCTTTCTCCCGATGGAAGCATCAGAATGAGGAGAAATGTTATCGGGAGGTTAACATGCAACAAGGAATGTTGTCGTCATTACTCCTGAGCTTGTCACTTCTCACACTACCCGCGACGTTATCTGCCAAGGAAATGCAGGAGTCTGTAGTAGAACAGTGGCTTCAGGATACTCAAATACAGGCTAAAGTCTCTGAACTGCTTGATTACGTTGTCAGGGATGAGGTCGACTCGCTTAAATTTGCCCTTGATCGACTAGCTTTACCTCAACAAGAGGTCGTGCGTTTTCGGTTATTGGAAAAGCTTGAGAAGCAAGATGTGATTCTCACGCCTAGAATGGCTCTGTTTGTTGAGTCTCAGATCCGTATGACTCCTACTTATCAGGTTCTAGAGCGAGGGGACGGGTATGAGTTTAGTGTGCCTGCCTTTAACTTTCCTGCCATTGCGAGCCGCTTGATTAAGCGTTGGAAGCAAGACCAAAGTACCTTGGACTTTGTACTACAAGCTGAGCGAAAAGAGCTCGACTTAAAGCAATGGCTTACAGGGCAATCTCAACAAGCTCAAGCGCGTGAAGCACTCTTGATTCGAGAGTTGGACAGCTTATCACCGCATGCGCTTGCCGCATTAACCACTCAGTTGACCAAAGCGAATGTGACCAGTTGGCTACCATCGACAGCCGTGATCGTGAGATTAGCGCAAGTAAGTCAAGATGAGGAAGTGTACAACTTACTCTGGCGGATGAGAGCGGATTACAACAGCCAGTCCGAACTCGAGCGTTTAGCTACGGTTGGGGACGTTTTTTCAATTCAGCAATTGATGAACTCCACCGTCAATCCGTCACTCAAACCAGAAGCCATTAGTCTACTCACAAAATCCAACCCTTTATCTCCGCAAGTGAAACAGTTTCTAGTGAGCAAAATGGCACTATCGGAAGAAGCTACCATGGTCGCTCGAGAGCTGGCGCAGCAAGGGCATCAAACCTGGTTGGAAGAGTTAGTCTCTAACAACCATCAAGTGAAGACTCGGCAGATAGAGCAAGTATTAAAGTAATCTGGCTCACATACCCACACAAAATAGGAGGATCTTAGCGTCCTCCTATTTGTTATACTGCGGACAGTTTAATCAGCCAGTCATGAAGGCCTATGAGTTTTAAGGATTTACGCGAATTTATCGACCACCTAGAACAGAAAGGTCGACTTAAACGCATTGCTCACCCTGTCGATCCCGCTTACGAAATGACAGAAATCAGTGACCGCACCTTGCGTGCTGGTGGCCCTGCCTTGTTATTCGAGAATCCGATCGGCTACAACGTCCCCGTTCTGACTAACTTATTTGGTACGCCAGAGCGTGTCGCGATAGGTATGGGACGCGAAGACGTAAAAGAACTGCGCGAAGTTGGTAAACTGCTGGCTTATTTAAAAGAACCTGAGCCACCAAAAGGCTTCAAAGACGCATTGGAAAAATTGCCAGTGTTCAAGCAAGTATTGAACATGCCAGCCAAGCGTCTGCGCAAAGCGGCGTGCCAAGAGGTTGTTTGGCAGGGGGACGAAGTCGATTTGGATAAAGTCCCGGTAATGAGCTGTTGGGCAGAAGATGTTGCACCACTGCTCACGTGGGGCTTAACCGTGACCAAAGGTCCAAACAAGAAACGTCAGAACCTAGGTATTTACCGCCAACAGAAAATCGCCAAGAACAAAATCATCATGCGTTGGTTAGCTCACCGTGGTGGTGCGCTTGACCTGCGCGATTGGATGGAAACCAATCCAGGTAAACCTTTCCCAGTTTCGGTCGCGTTTGGTGCAGACCCAGCAACCATTCTTGGCGCAGTAACACCAGTGCCAGATACGCTATCGGAATACGCATTTGCAGGTTTGCTACGTGGCAGCAAAACTGAAGTCGTGAAGTCAGTCAGCAATGATTTAGAAGTGCCAGCAAGCGCGGAAATCGTCATGGAGGGCTTTATCGACCCGAACGAGTTTGCTGATGAAGGCCCATATGGTGATCACACTGGTTACTATAATGAAAAAGAAAAGCACCACGTGTTTACCATTACGCACATTACTATGCGTAAAGACCCAATCTATCACAGTACCTACACAGGTCGTCCGCCAGATGAACCTGCTGTATTGGGTGTGGCATTAAACGAAGTGTTTGTGCCGATTCTGCAAAAGCAGTTCCCAGAGATCGAAGACTTCTATCTACCGCCAGAAGGTTGTTCGTACCGAATGGCAGTCGTCACTATGAAGAAGCAGTACCCAGGACATGCCAAGCGCGTAATGATGGGTGTGTGGTCTTTCTTACGTCAATTCATGTACACCAAGTTTGTTATTGTGTGCGATGAATCGGTAAACGCGCGAGATTGGAATGATGTCGTTAAAGCCATGTCAGAGCATATGGATCCTGTACGTGATACCTTGATGATAGACAACACGCCAATCGACTCGCTCGACTTTGCTTCGCCAGTGGTTGGGCTTGGCTCTAAGATGGGCTTGGATGCGACCATTAAATGGGATGCTGAACTCGCGACACGAACCAAGGTTACTGAGCGTGACAATAAAGCGATTAACGAAGCGGATCTGGATGCATTAAAACAGCAACGTCCTGAGATTGTTGATGTCTATCTACCAGCCACAGCAAACAACCAATTTGCTGTTGTGACCATGAAGAAAGACCAAGCCGGTCAATCTCAAGAATTGATGGAATATTTATGGGGTTTCTTTGCTCAGTACGCGGATAACAAATTCATTATCTTGTGCGACGATGACGTCAATGCACGAGATTGGAATGACATCATTTGGGCTGTGACAACTCGAATGGACCCAGATAGAGACACAGCTCAAGTGCGTGGTAATACTGAGAGTTCATCCAAATTAGGATTGGATGCGACCAACAAGTTCGAATCTGAAGTCACGCGCGAGTGGGGTACGCCTATCAAAAAAGATCCTAAACTTGTGGCTAAAATCGATGAGATTTGGGACCAGTTAGGTATTCTATGAGTCATCAAGTCCACCTTCTACCAATGGACGTTACGTTTCCAGTAAAAGAAGGGGAGACGGTGTTGGAAGCTGCGCTCAACAACAATATTCGCTTCCCTCACCGTTGCCAAGTTGGCGCTTGCGCCATGTGCATGTGTAAAAAGCTAACGGGCGAGGTGAATTACCACCTCGAACCGATGCTAACCGAAAAAGAGCAACAGCAAGGTTGGATATTCCCTTGCCAAGCCTATACAGAAAGTAATTTAGTGCTTACTTTTGATGAGTAAGCGAGAGGAACACCATGACCATCCAATGTAAAGTAAAGTCTATTCAGCCGTTAGCTTGTAATACTTACCAAATCCTTCTTCACCCAGAATCACCAGTGCCTTTTAAAGCGGGTCAGTACCTGATGGTAGTGATGGGTGAAAAAGACAAACGTCCTTTCTCTATCGCGAGCAGCCCTTGCCGTCATGAAGGTGAACTTGAACTGCATATCGGTGCGGCGGAACACAACGCTTACGCTCAAGAAGTTGTCGAAGCAATGCAAGCGGCGCTTGAAACTGATGGTCAGATTGAAATTGATGCCCCGCATGGTGATGCTTGGGTTCAAGAAGAAAGTGAACGTCCACTATTATTAATTGCTGGTGGTACAGGTTTTAGTTACGTGCGCTCGATTCTGGATCACTGCGTCGCGCAGAATAAAACCAACCCTATCTATCTATATTGGGGTGCGCGCGATAACTGCCAACTTTATGCAAAAGAAGAACTGGTCGAGATCGCCGATAAGTTTACTAACGTTCACTTTGTTCCAGTAGTAGAAGAAGCACCTGCTGATTGGCAAGGTAAGGTTGGTAACGTGCTACAAGCGGTGAGTGAAGATTTCGAAAGCTTAGAAAACTACGATATCTATATTGCAGGTCGTTTCGAAATGGCTGGAGCAGCACGTGAACAGTTCACTCAGAACAAGAAAGCGAAGAGCGAACGTATGTTCGCAGACGCGTACGCATTCATTTAAATACGACTTTTGAGGCTGAAAAAGAGGGTTTTTTACCCTCTTTTTTGCTTTTTTGATGAAATAGTCATCGAACAGTCAGTTTTTTCCATTTTTTTCCAAAAAAGGGTTGCGAACGGATCTGAGTTCCCTATAATGCGCATCCACCGACACGGCAGACGCGATAAGGCTTCAGCAGAGTCGGAGAGGTAAAAGCTTCTACGAAAATAAAATTGAAAAAGTGTTTGACACTGTCAATTAAATCGCTAGAATGCACCTCCGCTTTGAGAGAAAAGCTTCTCGCAAAGCAAGCTCTTTAACAATATAGACCTATCAATCTGTGTGGGCACTCGTTGATGATAATCCAATTAGAAACTTCGGTTTCAAATTAGGTTTCAATGAAACGAAGTGACCATTGAATCTTCGGATTCAGCACAGTCAATTCAAACATTACTTATGTAATGTTCAGTATTCATTGAGCCGAACAAAATCTTAAATTGAAGAGTTTGATCATGGCTCAGATTGAACGCTGGCGGCAGGCCTAACACATGCAAGTCGAGCGGAAACGAGTTATCTGAACCTTCGGGGAACGATAACGGCGTCGAGCGGCGGACGGGTGAGTAATGCCTAGGAAATTGCCCTGATGTGGGGGATAACCATTGGAAACGATGGCTAATACCGCATGATGCCTACGGGCCAAAGAGGGGGACCTTCGGGCCTCTCGCGTCAGGATATGCCTAGGTGGGATTAGCTAGTTGGTGAGGTAAGGGCTCACCAAGGCGACGATCCCTAGCTGGTCTGAGAGGATGATCAGCCACACTGGAACTGAGACACGGTCCAGACTCCTACGGGAGGCAGCAGTGGGGAATATTGCACAATGGGCGCAAGCCTGATGCAGCCATGCCGCGTGTGTGAAGAAGGCCTTCGGGTTGTAAAGCACTTTCAGTCGTGAGGAAGGTAGTGTAGTTAATAGCTGCATTATTTGACGTTAGCGACAGAAGAAGCACCGGCTAACTCCGTGCCAGCAGCCGCGGTAATACGGAGGGTGCGAGCGTTAATCGGAATTACTGGGCGTAAAGCGCATGCAGGTGGTTTGTTAAGTCAGATGTGAAAGCCCGGGGCTCAACCTCGGAATAGCATTTGAAACTGGCAGACTAGAGTACTGTAGAGGGGGGTAGAATTTCAGGTGTAGCGGTGAAATGCGTAGAGATCTGAAGGAATACCGGTGGCGAAGGCGGCCCCCTGGACAGATACTGACACTCAGATGCGAAAGCGTGGGGAGCAAACAGGATTAGATACCCTGGTAGTCCACGCCGTAAACGATGTCTACTTGGAGGTTGTGGCCTTGAGCCGTGGCTTTCGGAGCTAACGCGTTAAGTAGACCGCCTGGGGAGTACGGTCGCAAGATTAAAACTCAAATGAATTGACGGGGGCCCGCACAAGCGGTGGAGCATGTGGTTTAATTCGATGCAACGCGAAGAACCTTACCTACTCTTGACATCCAGAGAACTTTCCAGAGATGGATTGGTGCCTTCGGGAACTCTGAGACAGGTGCTGCATGGCTGTCGTCAGCTCGTGTTGTGAAATGTTGGGTTAAGTCCCGCAACGAGCGCAACCCTTATCCTTGTTTGCCAGCGAGTAATGTCGGGAACTCCAGGGAGACTGCCGGTGATAAACCGGAGGAAGGTGGGGACGACGTCAAGTCATCATGGCCCTTACGAGTAGGGCTACACACGTGCTACAATGGCGCATACAGAGGGCGGCCAACTTGCGAAAGTGAGCGAATCCCAAAAAGTGCGTCGTAGTCCGGATTGGAGTCTGCAACTCGACTCCATGAAGTCGGAATCGCTAGTAATCGTGGATCAGAATGCCACGGTGAATACGTTCCCGGGCCTTGTACACACCGCCCGTCACACCATGGGAGTGGGCTGCAAAAGAAGTAGGTAGTTTAACCTTCGGGGGGACGCTTACCACTTTGTGGTTCATGACTGGGGTGAAGTCGTAACAAGGTAGCGCTAGGGGAACCTGGCGCTGGATCACCTCCTTATACGATGATTATTGCGATGAGTGTTCACACAGATTGATACGGTTTATAAAGTAAAGAGACGATACTGGGTCTGTAGCTCAGGTGGTTAGAGCGTTCGCCTGATAAGCGAGAGGTCGGTGGTTCGAGTCCACTCAGACCCACCAATTTCCTTCCCAAGGAATTGGCATACAGTATCGACACACCTTGATGGGGCTATAGCTCAGCTGGGAGAGCGCCTGCCTTGCACGCAGGAGGTCTGCGGTTCGATCCCGCATAGCTCCACCATCTTTAAGCGCATTCAATGAGTGCTTTTAAAAATGGTTACTTCTTTGAAGTAATTAGCTCTTTAACAATTTGGAAAGCTGACAAAACAACAATTTATTGTTGTTTGTAAAGTTCTCAAAGTATTCATTTATGAATACAACTAATAACACATTCAAGTGTTCTTGGAATTTGAGTCCGGCAAAATCGAATGTCTCTCGCTCATTCAAATAATGAGAGACAACTTTGGTGATTTGATTATCAACTCGAAACTCCTTCGGGTTGTATGGTTAAGTGACTAAGCGTACACGGTGGATGCCTTGGCAGTCAGAGGCGATGAAGGACGTATTAACTTGCGATAAGCCCAGATTAGGTAGTAAAAACCACTTGAGTCTGGGATTTCCGAATGGGGAAACCCACTTACATAAGTAAGTATCGTTATGTGAATACATAGCATAACGAGGCGAACCGGGGGAACTGAAACATCTAAGTACCCCGAGGAAAAGAAATCAACCGAGATTCCGAAAGTAGCGGCGAGCGAAATTGGACTAGCCCTTAAGCTTTATAGGCGTTAGGTGAACAAGCTGGAAAGCTTGGCGATACAGGGTGATAGCCCCGTAACTGACGACGCATATTCAGTGAAATCGAGTAGGGCGGGACACGTGATATCCTGTCTGAATATGGGGGGACCATCCTCCAAGGCTAAATACTACTGACTGACCGATAGTGAACCAGTACCGTGAGGGAAAGGCGAAAAGAACCCCTGTGAGGGGAGTGAAATAGAACCTGAAACCGTGTACGTACAAGCAGTAGGAGCAGGCTTGTCCTGTGACTGCGTACCTTTTGTATAATGGGTCAGCGACTTATATTCAGTGGCAAGGTTAACCATCTAGGGGAGCCGTAGGGAAACCGAGTCTTAACTGGGCGTTCAGTCTCTGGATATAGACCCGAAACCAGGTGATCTAGCCATGGGCAGGTTGAAGGTTGAGTAACATCAACTGGAGGACCGAACCGACTAATGTTGAAAAATTAGCGGATGACTTGTGGCTAGGGGTGAAAGGCCAATCAAACCTGGAGATAGCTGGTTCTCCCCGAAAGCTATTTAGGTAGCGCCTCGGACGAATACTACTGGGGGTAGAGCACTGTTAAGGCTAGGGGGTCATCCCGACTTACCAACCCTTTGCAAACTCCGAATACCAGTAAGTACTATCCGGGAGACACACGGCGGGTGCTAACGTCCGTCGTGGAGAGGGAAACAACCCAGACCGCCAGCTAAGGTCCCAAATTACTACTAAGTGGGAAACGATGTGGGAAGGCTCAGACAGCCAGGATGTTGGCTTAGAAGCAGCCATCATTTAAAGAAAGCGTAATAGCTCACTGGTCGAGTCGGCCTGCGCGGAAGATGTAACGGGGCTAAGTAGTAAACCGAAGCTGCGGCAATGCACTTTAGTGCATTGGGTAGGGGAGCGTTCTGTAAGCGGTTGAAGGTGTGTGGTAACGCATGCTGGACGTATCAGAAGTGCGAATGCTGACATGAGTAACGATAAAGGGGGTGAAAAACCTCCTCGCCGGAAGACCAAGGGTTCCTGTCCAACGTTAATCGGGGCAGGGTAAGTCGACCCCTAAGGCGAGGCCGAAAGGCGTAGTCGATGGGAAACGGGTTAATATTCCCGTACTTCTTACAATTGCGATGGGGGGACGGAGAAGGCTAGGTGGGCCTGGCGACGGTTGTCCAGGTTCAAGTGCGTAGGCTGAAGAGTTAGGTAAATCCGGCTCTTCTTAAGGCTGAGACACGACGTCGAGCATCTACGGATGTGAAGTCATTGATGCCATGCTTCCAGGAAAAGCCTCTAAGCTTCAGATTGTAAGGAATCGTACCCCAAACCGACACAGGTGGTCGGGTAGAGAATACCAAGGCGCTTGAGAGAACTCGGGTGAAGGAACTAGGCAAAATGGTACCGTAACTTCGGGAGAAGGTACGCTCTCGACGGTGAAGTCCCTCGCGGATGGAGCTATTGAGAGTCGCAGATACCAGGTGGCTGCAACTGTTTATTAAAAACACAGCACTGTGCAAAATCGCAAGATGACGTATACGGTGTGACGCCTGCCCGGTGCCGGAAGGTTAATTGATGGGGTTAGACTTCGGTCGAAGCTCTTGATCGAAGCCCCGGTAAACGGCGGCCGTAACTATAACGGTCCTAAGGTAGCGAAATTCCTTGTCGGGTAAGTTCCGACCTGCACGAATGGCGTAATGATGGCCACGCTGTCTCCACCCGAGACTCAGTGAAATTGAAATCGCTGTGAAGATGCAGTGTACCCGCGGCTAGACGGAAAGACCCCGTGAACCTTTACTACAGCTTGGCACTGAACATTGACCCTACATGTGTAGGATAGGTGGGAGGCTTTGAAGCGCAGTCGCTAGATTGCGTGGAGCCGTCCTTGAAATACCACCCTTGTAGTGTTGATGTTCTAACGTCGACCCCTTATCGGGGTTGCGGACAGTGCCTGGTGGGTAGTTTGACTGGGGCGGTCTCCTCCCAAAGCGTAACGGAGGAGCACGAAGGTGGGCTAATCACGGTTGGACATCGTGAGGTTAGTGCAATGGCATAAGCCCGCTTGACTGCGAGAATGACAATTCGAGCAGGTGCGAAAGCAGGTCATAGTGATCCGGTGGTTCTGAATGGAAGGGCCATCGCTCAACGGATAAAAGGTACTCCGGGGATAACAGGCTGATACCGCCCAAGAGTTCATATCGACGGCGGTGTTTGGCACCTCGATGTCGGCTCATCACATCCTGGGGCTGAAGTCGGTCCCAAGGGTATGGCTGTTCGCCATTTAAAGTGGTACGCGAGCTGGGTTTAGAACGTCGTGAGACAGTTCGGTCCCTATCTGCCGTGGGCGTTGGAGAATTGAAAGGGGCTGCTCCTAGTACGAGAGGACCGGAGTGGACGAACCTCTGGTGTTCGGGTTGTGTCGCCAGACGCATTGCCCGGTAGCTAAGTTCGGGATCGATAACCGCTGAAAGCATCTAAGCGGGAAGCGAGCCTTGAGATGAGTTCTCCCTGATACTTTAAGTATCCTAAAGGGTTGTCGTAGACTACGACGTTGATAGGCAGGGTGTGTAAGCGTTGTGAGGCGTTGAGCTAACCTGTACTAATTGCCCGTGAGGCTTAACCATACAACACCCAAGGGGTTTTGATGGACTCAATGAAAGAACATTGAATGTGTAAGAACGAGAATTAAGAAACAGCTTTCCGAATTAAAGAATTTGCTTGGCGACCATAGCGTTTTGGACCCACCTGATTTCCATGCCGAACTCAGAAGTGAAACGAAATAGCGCCGATGGTAGTGTGGGGCTTCCCCATGTGAGAGTAGGACATCGCCAGGCTTTAAATATCGTTATTTGCATAGACAAGTAACAACATCATCGGTGTACTAATCTGTTGATGACAATTTGTGGAGAGATGGCTGAGTGGTTGAAAGCACCGGTCTTGAAAACCGGCATACGTTAATAGCGTATCTAGGGTTCAAATCCCTATCTCTCCGCCACTATTCAGAAGCCTCGCTAGAAATAGCGAGGCTTTCTTCGTTTCTGACGCTTGGAAATTCGTTAAGGACTGGAATCAATCCCTTAGCTGATCGTATCCCCGGACTAGGTATCCCTGCACTATGTCACTTGAGAAGCCTTGCTTTAAGCGCGTTCTCGTTATCCACGGGTTGTGCAGCGACAGAAGTCTATAACTTTATCTTCTAACGAGAGCCATCAAGTCTGAGTATTGGCATTCCTACCTCTAAGGGTGAAGTGTTTCTGTTAACAAGAGACTTGCCTTTACTCTATATTACGTGCGTTAGCGCTCTTAGTGTTACCTAATAGCTATTCGCTATCTTGCTCTAGTTGGTACAATAAACACGGTCTAAGTATTGTATAGGAGACAGTCCTTCATTGAAGAGAATGGAGAGTATCGGAGCTTATGTACCTATTTTTGCTTTCTGCACTATTTCAAGTTACCTGTATTTTGTTAGTAGAGCTCCTTCCTAGAAACTTATATTTGGTTGTTCGCCTTGAAGAAAGTGTGCAAGCTATTTTTAGAGGATTTTATTGGGCTTAATGGAGTGCTGCTTGGAACGAATTAAGGAAGCTTTGCTAGGGCTTCCCAATGAAGTTCAGGCGATTGCAGGGCATTAGCTCTAGTGGATATTGCAGGTTTGTGGAGTGTTGATGAGTGACAGGCAATAAAAAGCCGACAGTAAACTGCCGGCTTGGTTAGATGACTGCTACTTAGTCGTTCTGGACGAGCGTGAGAGCTTTACGAGAGACTTCGTGAGCGGCTTTAGTTAGATTCTGCTTCTCTAGTGTATCTGCTAGGAATGCATAATCAGAGACGTCAGAGCGAAGCTTTAAGGCGATCTCAAAGTGGTCTTGGGCTTCTTGCCACTTCTCTTGACGGAAATAGAAGTGCGCTAATGCGCTATGCGCTGCGGCGTTATCTGGCTCTTTCTTCACTACTCCCTCTAAGAAAACCACGACAGGGTGGATATCTGGCAGGTTTAGATCTGGCAGTAGTTGATAAAGCTCAGGAGCCGGTTGTTTTTTCAATGCTTCTTTTAGTACAGTAAAGGCTTCAGCATCTGCTTTCCGGGCTATCAACTCACGAGCAAAACAGGCGACTAGGTGTGTGTCTTGTTTTACTTTGCGTGCAAGGCCATTCCAATGAGAGATAAGCCCTTCGCTACCCTGTTGTTGCGCTACTTCATGGAGTAAGCCGCACTGCGCCTTTTGAATCAGCTCTGCATGTTCTTCTTCCGTGATGAGTTTTGCTTTGGTTAATTGTGGCAAGAGGTCAATAAGAGGTTGCCACAATTTTAGCTGCATGTACGTTGTTTTCAGCAAGTTCAATACAATCGAATTACTCGCATACTGACCTTTTAACGATTGCAAAGTATCGAAAGCAGCCTCGAACTCGTTGTCGCGGATAAATTGTTTCGCTCGAGTCAGCTCTACTGCGAGATGAGCATTCTCTTGCTGGCTTGCTAGCTCTAAGTAGTGATCACGTTTTGCTTTATCGCCTTGACCTTGAGCAGCTTCAGACGCAACTAAGTAACAAAGTAGCGGCATATCGTGATGATTTGCCCAACGAGTCACTTTTTTCTCGGCACCTTTCCAGTCTCCTTCTAGGAGTTTAATAATGCCTTCATTGGTGTATCGACGGGAGTGGCGCATTTTGCGCACGCTGAAGTAGTTCCATGTTGTAGAACTTGCGTAAACTAGCTTTTTAATTAGGTACTCAAGTAGAAAAAGACCTGCGAGTGCTGCGATAACGAATACGACCAATGTCGTTACGCTCATCTCGATCGTTTTCTCAGCGATGGAAATGAGTACATAGCCTTGCTGACCAGAAAATTGAGTGCCAACAAATAGTCCTGCACCTAGTACAACAAATAGGAAAATAAGACGAAACATTACTTATCCTCCATACCTGTCATCGTTGTGACTTCGCGACGTAGGCGCTCACGGATGACATCTGATAGTTGAGACTGACTTTGCAGTTTCGTTGGGTATTCCACTTGAATGTTTTGCTGGCTTAACTGGTTAACAGTTTTGTTGAACTCTTTAACGGAATTATCGTCTTGGTTGAAGAAAGCTAATGCCCATTTGTCGGCCGTTTTTAGAGACGTGGTGTAAATTTCACCTTGCTCTTGGTACACCGCTTTTATTGCGGTCTCCAATTTGGCTTTGATGTTTTCTTTTAGGTAAAAGTGTTGCTCAGGAGAAAGCAGTGGAATGACGTTACCATCGCGCGTGCGGAAGGTAATGAAGTTTTCTGAAAAGTCCTTCAGAGAGGTCATTAAGTTATCTTGCCAGTTTGCAATATCTTCAGACACTTCAGTGTTCTCTACGACTTCTGCTTCTGGGAGTAGTGCATTGGCGAGAGGTAGCTTGTCTACTTGCTGTTGCAGAGCAGTTAAGCGTAGTACCAATCCATCACGGTCAATCAGCGGGATAGTACGAAGTTTGGTGATATCGTTCGCCATTGCTTTACGTAGTTTGACGAGGCTAGGGTCATTCAGTGCGGCAATGCGTTGATCAGCACTTTCCATTAGTTGAGTGGCGCTTTCTACGTCATGCTCTAAGAACAGTTTACGACCTGCTAATTTGACGAGGTAATCGGCTTCAGCAAGTAGCCAGTCGTTTGGTCGACGACCTTTCACATCGGCAACGGCGAGCTGTAAGCTTTCAATGCTCTTCTGTTGCTGTCCCAGTACCACTTCCGCTTTGTGTGTCACGGTCGTTGCTTTCTCGATGGTTTCTTCTTGTACCCGGCTGAGCTCTTGCTTCATGGAAGCTTGAGTGCTTTCTAGCTGACTTTTTAGTTGGGCGATCTGCGCTTGGTAATCGGCTTGCTGCTGATGCAGTTTGTATGCGAGGCCACCGCCAAAAATAATCGATAAGATGATAGCGACTGTGCCTAGTTTAACTCCGCGCTTACCTTGTTTTTCTTCAAATTCGACTTTGGCTGGCTCGGCTGTTTTTGGGGGCTCGGCCACTTTTGGCTGTTCTTTTTTAGGGGCCGCATCCTGCTGCGATGTGCTTTTTTCGGCTAGCGGTGCCGATGAGGTTTCTTCGGAAAGGTTTTTATCGTTATTTTTTTGGTCGTTATTTTTACTTGTCATGCCTATATCCTGTGTAGCTAGGGCTGGAGAGCCGCCAGTAATTCTTGGTTGGATGCGCTTCCCGTGCATCTCACCCGAGTGAACCCCCTTTGAAGTGCGATGTCAGCGATACGCTGACTGGGGATATACAACTCTTGTTGATTAAGCCAAGTCAATTGCTCTGACGTCAATTGGCTGCACAAATAATCCAGTTGCTCACCACTGGTGACGATGATCTGGTCAATTTGTAGGGTTTTCCATAGTGAGACACAGCTTACTGGATCGAATGGGATGAATTCTCTCTTGTAAGTCTCACTATAGTGAACTTTTGCGCCACGTCTCACCAATGCATCTTTGATCAGCTCTCTTCCACCGTTCCCACGAAGGATAAGAACCTGTTGTTGGGCCACATTATTGAGCTCTGGAAGTCGCAATAAATGTTCACTATCACTGACTTGGGGATAGTGTACTTTCTGTTGGGTACATTTGCTTAAATAGTGTGCTGTTTTTTGACCAACGGCAAGGTAAATGGCTTGTTTCGGCCATGATGTCTCGTTGCTGGCTAAGATTTGCTGTGCACATTGCACGGCATGTCGACTAACAGCGATAACAATTTGAGCTTGATGCAGGTGTTTAGAGAGGTGCGTGTCCGTGAGATCGGCGACAATGTCGATCAGAGGATGGTGATATGCGGAAATGCCGTGCCTTTCGAGCAGAGAGCAAAGCGCGCTGCCTTGCTCTCCCGGCCGAGTGACCAACACTGCCATGATTATTCGTGATCTGCGTACAGCTTAGTTAGGATTTCACGAGCGCCGTTATCCAGTAGTTCATTGGCTAACTGCACTCCTAACGTTTCGCCGTCTTTACGATGGCCACGGATTTCACCACGAACAATTTCGCTGCCATCTGGTTCGCCAACTAATGCGCGTAGCCAAATGTTATCGCCATCTAGCAGGGCATAGCTGCCGATAGGTACCTGACAGCCGCCTTCTAGCGTCAGGTTCATTGCGCGCTCACACAAAACGCGGTCTACGGTGTCTTGGTGGTTAAGTGGCTCAAGTAGCTTAAGTAGTCTTTCATCGTCAAGGCGGCACTCAATACCGACAGCACCTTGGCCAACCGCAGGTAATGATTGCTCTGGCTCGATAAAGCTACGAATACGCTCTTCAAGCTTCAATCGTTTAAGGCCTGCCGCAGCAAGAATGATCGCATCGTATTCACCCGCATCTAGTTTACCAAGGCGAGTGCCCACATTACCGCGAAGCTCTTTAATGATGATATCTGGACGATATTCTTTCAGTTGGCATTGACGGCGCAAACTGCAAGTACCAACCACTGCACCTAGAGGGAGTTCATCAATATTGCTATAGGTATTGGAGACGAAAGCATCACGAGGGTCTTCACGTTCACAAATGGTCACGAGGCCAAGACCTTCCGGAAAATCGACGGGCACGTCCTTCATTGAGTGAACGGCAAGGTCTGCACGGCCTTCTAGCATTGCGACTTCAAGCTCTTTTACGAATAAGCCTTTGCCGCCAACTTTTGCTAGCGGTGTATCTAAAATCACGTCACCTTTGGTCACCATGGTTACTAACTCGACTTCCAAACCAGGGTGAGCGGCTTGAAGGGCGTCTTTGACAAAGTAAGCTTGCCATAAAGCAAGAGGGCTTTTTCGAGTTGCAATGCGAATCGGTGTGGATTGTGTCATGATCTTCTCAATGCTGTTTGGATTTGGGTTTATCCTACCATTCTCATCAAGAAATGCTTACTGTTAGTTCGTTATCTCTGAGAGCTATGAATGGAATTACATGACGTTATGAAAATAGTGTGACTGGATTCTCAATTAGACTAAGGACTATTATTAGTAATAGGTAATAAGAGCGACACTACCGCGCGATTAATTTTGTGACTAAAGTATGGTTTTGCATCCTGAGTCGTGCGTGGGCGTGAAACTTTACCCGCACCAATAAAAGTGTTAAATTGATCACGTTTTTAGGCCGTTTTGGTTTAAAACGTCAACAGATTTTCGTGATTGTTCAACCAAGGAATTCCCCTTGCAGGCTTACACCCAAAAAATCATTCAGCGACTAGATAATTTGAATCAGCAGCGAGTTGATCGCGCGCTGGCGCTTATGGATTCGCAAAGCCAGCAAGTCTTCCACTTGATTCCTGCCTTGTTGAACTACAACCACCCTGTGATTCCTGGCTATTACGATGCCGATGTCCCGTTTGGTGTACATGGGCTGGCGCTAAATAGCATTCAACAGCAATTCATTGATGACATTCAACTTGCGATTGGTCAGCCACTTAAGACGGCAGAGAAACCGGCTATCTTGGGCTTATACACCATGGGTAGTACCTCATCAATTGGTCAAAGTACTTCTAGTGATTTGGATATTTGGGTGTGTATTTCGCCAGATATGGATTGTGACGAGCGAGAATTGCTGACCAATAAATGCTTGCTGATCACCGACTGGGCACAAAGCCAAGGGGTGGAGGCGAACTTCTTCTTAATGGATGAAGAGCGCTTTAGAAGCAACCATTCTGAAGAGATGACAGGTGATAACTGTGGCTCATCTCAGCACTTACTTTTGCTTGATGAATTCTATCGCAGCGCGGTGCGTATTGCTGGACAGCGTTTATTATGGCAAATCGTGCCGCCAGAAATGGAAGAGTGTTACGACGAGTACGTTTCTCAATTGTGCAGTGAAGGTTACATTGACTGTAGTGAATGGATCGACTTTGGCAAATTGAACCGCATTCCTGCTGAAGAGTACTTCGGCTCGAACTTGTGGCAGCTATACAAAAGTATCGATTCTCCCTACAAATCGGTATTAAAAGCCATTCTGCTTGAAGCTTATTCGTGGGAATACCCGCATACGCAACTGTTAAGCATCGACACCAAGCGTCGTTTCTTTGCCCATGAGCCAGACCTCTATGGCATGGATGCGTACTACTTAATGCTGGAAAAAGTGACTCGCTATTTAGAGCGAATCCAAGACGACACTCGTTTGGATTTGGTGCGCCGTTGCTTCTATCTCAAAACCCATGAAAAGTTGTCGCGTGAACCGGATGTCGGTTCAGTGGCTTGGCGCCGTGAAGCGCTGAGCGACATGATTGCAAAATGGGATTGGGATGCTAGCGTTGTTGCTGAGCTCGATGATCGCCGCAACTGGAAAGTTGAACAGGTAAAAGTGGTGCATCATGCGTTGCTGGATGCGTTGATGCAGAGCTACCGTAATTTGATTCAATTTGCGCGTCGCAACGACATTACCTCCGCTATCAGCCCGCAAGACATCAGTATTTTGGCGCGTAAGCTTTACGCCGCTTTTGAAGTATTGCCGGGCAAAGTGACGTTGCTCAACCCACAGATTTCCCCTGATTTGCATGAACCGGATTTAAGCTTCATCGAAGTGAAAGATGGTGGTGTGAACAAGTCTGGTTGGTATCTCTATAAACAACCTCTTATCGCGCACCGCATTTTGGGGCAGCCATACTTAGAACATCATGAATACTTGAGCAAGTTAGTCTCTTGGGCATTCTTTAATGGTTTAATCACCGAGTCGACTCGTTTGCACGCGGTGGTGCGTGAAGCGCAACTGGATATCGATAAGTTCTACCAAATGGTGAGCGACTTACGAAATACCTTTGCGCTGCGTAAGCGCCGTCCGACGATGCAGGCATTAGCGAGCCCATGTGAAATAAGCCAGCTAGCGATGTTCATCAACTTTGAAAATGATCCTACGTCAGAGCTTTCGGGCCGTTCACTGAAAGTGGATGTAAAAAATACCGATATCTTCAGTTTTGGTCCGGAACATAAAAACTTAGTCGGCAGTGTCGACTTGGTTTACCGTAACTCCTGGCATGAAGTGCGTACGCTGCATTTCAAAGGGGAAACGGCGATGCTGGACGCACTGAAAACCATTCTGGGCAAAATGCACCAAGACGCGTTGCCACCAGAGTCGGTGGATGTGTTCTGTTATGCGAAGAACATGCGTGGTGTGATGCGTAATATGGTCTACCAGCTTTTAGCGGAATGTATCGACTTACGCTTGAAGCCAGTAGAGCAAGAAAAACGCCGCCGCTTTAAAGCGATGCGCCTCGGTAACCAAACTTACGGGCTGTTCTTTGAACGTCGTGGTGTGTCGGTGCAGAAGTTAGAAAACTCAATTGATTTCTATCGCAGCATTTCTACTAACAAACTTAAAGGCTCGCCGCTATTAATGCTCGATCGTGAGCAAGAGTATCAAATGCCAGAAGCGGTGGATGGTTTTGCCAGTGAAGGTCTGGTGCAATTCTTCTTTGAAGATAATGAAGATGGCTTCAATATTTATGTGTTGGATGAGTCAAACCAAGTTGAAGTGTATCACCAGTTTAGTGGCTCCAAAGACGAGATGATTTCGTCTGTGAACAGCTTTTACACATCCGTAAAAGATGACAGTCGTGTTGCGTCGAAATTTATCAACTTTAACCTGCCGCAGTACTACCAGATTATCCATCCTGAAGAGGGCAATGCTTATATCATCCCTTATCGTAATGATGGTTGCTCGCCGCATCGTCCGACGAAAGCGGTAAACGCGTAATTAAACCCGTATCAATAAACAAAAAGAGCACTTCGGTGCTCTTTTTGTTTTGGTGACGATTGACGGACATTATGCCCAATCAATGGCTTCGCCCGCGTGCTTTTCACACTCTTGCTTCACCATTTCAAATAGCTCCATGCCCGTTTTTGAGCAGGTCCATTTATCTTCAATAAGCTTGAAGTGGAAACCACCAGATTTGGACGCTAGCCAGATCTCATGCATCGGCTCTTGGCGGTTAATGATGATTTGGCTGCGGTCTTCAAATTCCAATGTCATTACGTTGCCAGTGACTTCGTAATCAATGTCTGCGCCTGAATCATCGATGGATTCTTCGATGATTTGCATCTGCGCATCCACCAGTTGATGAAATTCAGTATCGTTCATCCGTCTATCCTATTGCTTTTCCTGAGTGTGGTGCGATTATAGGGGGCATTGATTCAATAATCACGATATGCGAAATGAAAAAATTAGTTACTGTGTTGTTTGTGATGGTTGCCGCGACGTTAGCGGGATGTGGCCAGTCTGGCTCACTATACATTCCAGATGACACTCAACAGAATGAGCAATCACAATAAATAACCGCGCCTTAGGGTGAAATTAGGGTTCAGCAGTCGAATAAAATAAGGGAAGCGAATTTTGGATTACTTCAACTATCAGGATGATGGCCAGCTTTGGGCCGAAGACGTCCCACTTCAAGCTCTTGCAGAGCAATATGGCACTCCTCTTTACGTATATTCTCGAGCCACGCTAGAGCGCCACTGGAAGGCGTTTGATAGTGCTGTGGGTCAACATCCTCATCTAGTTTGCTACGCGGTGAAAGCGAACTCAAACCTAGGCGTATTGAACGCACTGGCGCGTTTGGGTTCGGGCTTTGATATCGTATCAGGTGGTGAACTTGAGCGTGTGATTGCCGCAGGCGGTGATCCGAAGAAAGTCGTCTTCTCTGGTGTTGGGAAAACACCTGCAGAAATGAAGCGTGCTCTTGAGCTAGGTATCAAATGTTTCAACGTTGAATCTGAGCCTGAGCTAGAACGTTTGAATAAGGTTGCGGGTGAGCTTGGTGTGATTGCGCCAATTTCTCTGCGTATCAATCCAGATGTCGACGCGAAAACACACCCTTACATTTCGACTGGTCTTCGCGACAATAAATTCGGCATTGCATTTGATCGTGCGCCAGATGTTTATAAATTCGCGCAAAGCCTGCCGAACTTGAATGTGCAAGGCATCGACTGCCACATTGGTTCTCAGCTCACCAATATCGACCCATTTATCGACGCGACAGACCGTTTATTAGCCCTGATTGATGATTTAAAAGCGCAAGGCATTAACATTCGTCACCTTGATGTCGGCGGCGGTTTGGGTGTGGTCTATCGTGATGAATTACCACCTCAGCCTTCAGATTACGCTAAAGCGTTACTAGGCCGTCTTGAAAATCACCAAGACTTGGAGCTGATCTTTGAGCCAGGCCGTGCAATTGCTGCGAACGCAGGTATCTTGCTAACGCGTGTTGAGTTTTTAAAACATACTGAGCACAAGAACTTTGCGATTATCGATGCGGCAATGAACGACTTGATGCGTCCTGCACTATACCAAGCATGGCAAGATATCGTGCCAGTTTCGCCGCGCACGGGGGAAGCACAGACTTACGATTTGGTTGGCCCTATTTGTGAAACCGGTGACTTCTTGGGTAAAGATCGCGCACTCGTTTTGCAAGAAGGTGATCTACTCGCGGTTCGTTCAGCAGGTGCCTATGGTTTTGTGATGTCTTCGAACTACAATACTCGTACCCGAGCGGCAGAAGTAATGGTGGATGGTAAACAAAGCCACTTAGTTCGCCAGCGTGAGGAGCTGACCAGTTTGTGGCAGCTGGAACAGATTCTACCGGAGTAACACACAACAAATGCATTTCCACTTTTCCAAAATGCACGGTTTGGGCAACGACTTCATGGTCGTCGACTGTATTACCCAGAACGTGTTTTTCTCGCAAGACCTGATCCGCCGTTTGGCGGATCGTCATACCGGCGTTGGTTTTGACCAATTGCTCGTGGTAGAAGCCCCTTACGACCCTGAAACTGATTTCCATTATCGGATTTTCAATGCCGATGGTAGTGAAGTTGAGCAGTGCGGGAATGGCGCGCGCTGCTTCGCGCGCTTTGTTCGCTTGAAAGGGTTGACCAATAAATACAGCATCAGCGTAAGCACCAAAAAAGGAAAGATGATTCTCAACATCGAAGATGATGGAGAAGTGACGGTCAACATGGGTGTGCCAGAGTTTGAGCCGAACAAAATTCCTTTTAAAGCCAAGCAAAAAGAGAAAACCTACATCATGCGCGCTGGTGAAAAAACGCTGTTCTGTGGCGCGGTAAGCATGGGTAACCCGCATGTGGTGACGGTGGTCGATGACGTGGATACTGCTGATGTCGATACATTAGGCCCGCTGCTTGAGTCGCACGAGCGTTTTCCAGAGCGCGTCAACGCTGGCTTTATGCAGGTGGTGAGTCGTGACCATATTCGTCTTCGAGTTTACGAGCGAGGCGCAGGTGAAACACAAGCTTGTGGTAGCGGCGCTTGCGCGGCGGTAGCGGTAGGGGTTCTTCAGGGTCTGCTGGATGAAAACGTTAAGGTTTCTCTACCAGGTGGTGAGCTGCGAATTGCGTGGCAAGGTCCGGGTAAGCCGTTGTTTATGACTGGACCCACAACGCACGTATTTGATGGTCAATTGTCTTGCTAGTAGAAGAAAAAGGAAACGGTTTGTCTCAAGTAGAAGCAGATGCCTTAACGGCTGAAGTGGTGGCCGAGTACCTCAAAGATCATCCCGATTTTTTTGTGCAGCGTCCGGAGCTTGTGGATCGTCTATCTTTCCCACACTCAGACTTGGGTGCGGTGTCTTTGGTGCACATACAAATGAATCGCCAACGTCAGCGCATTGAAGAGTTAGAAGAAGAGATCACCACACTGATGTCGCTTGCGGCGAACAACGATCGCACCTTTTACGAATTTATGGATTTGCAGGGGCAGATTCTAAAGTGTGGTGACTTTAAACAAGTCATTCATTCTATTGAAGAGAAAGCTAAAGCACTTGGCTTACGCGCGTTTGTTCGATTGTTTAGTCAATGCGACGCATCTATTCAATTGAGTAAGGAAAGTTATCAACGTTTTGCGACCACCCACCTAAATGGCAAAGACGCGTACTTAGGACGTCTTCGCAAAGTGGATCGTGAAGCTTTGTTTGGCAATATGGATGTGCCGGAAATGGGGTCCTATGTGGTACTACCGCTCGTGAAACAGCAAACACTGGGCGTACTAGCGTTCTCTAGTGAGGATGGCGGTCATTTTCAACCAGATATGGATACCTTGTTTTTGCGTCACCTATCATTAGTAGTGGCACATCTCGCTCAAACATTGGTATGGCAAAGTTACGATGACGACAACTCCCAACACTCCTCTGCCAAATAGTCTGCAAAAGCCTCTAGAGCGCTTCTATGAATTCTTACGAAGCGAAAAGGGGCTCAGCCTACATACTCAACGCAATTACAAACAGCAGCTAGAAACCATGGCGCAGCACTTGGCTGAAATGGGACTTAAAGATTGGTCTCAAGTGGATGCAGGCTGGGTGCGCCAATTAGCAGGTAAGGGCATGCGGGAAGGCATGAAAGCCAGCAGTTTAGCGACGCGCCTCTCATCGCTGCGTAGCTTTTTCGATTTCCTTATTCTGCGTGGCGAGATGTCAGCTAATCCTGCCAAAGGGGTTTCAGCGCCACGTAAAAAGCGCCCGTTGCCGAAAAACCTCGATGTTGATGAAGTGAGCCAACTGCTTGAGGTCAACGAAGACGACCCGTTGGCTGTGCGTGATCGTGCCATGATGGAGCTGATGTACGGTGCTGGCTTGCGTTTGGCTGAGTTGGTGAGTGTGGATGTACGTGATGTACAACTGCGCAGTGGCGAGCTTCGTGTTATCGGTAAAGGCGACAAAGAACGTAAAGTTCCATTCTCTGGCATGGCAACTGAATGGGTTGCCAAGTGGTTGAAAGTCAGGGGCGATCTTGCTGCGCCAGGTGAACCCGCCTTGTTTGTGTCTAAACTCGGAACGCGTATTTCGCACCGTAGCGTGCAAAAACGTATGGCAGAATGGGGACAGAAACAGTCTGTGGCGAGCCATATTAGTCCGCATAAATTGCGTCACTCGTTTGCGACACATATGCTCGAATCCAGCAATAACTTACGTGCGGTGCAAGAGCTTTTAGGGCACGAGAACATTTCGACGACCCAAATCTACACGCACTTGGATTTCCAACATTTAGCGCAAGCCTACGACCAAGCCCACCCACGCGCACGTAAAAAGAGCGGGGAGTGAGCCGAAGTATGAAATTCTATCGCCGTATTGAGCCCATTAAGGCCATGACCTTCGATCTTGATGACACGCTGTATGACAATTACCCGGTGATTATCCGTATGGAGCGTGAGTTGTTGGCTTGGTTGCAGCAAACACATCCTGCCGTGGCGCACATGGATAAGGCTGATTGGATGCAGGTAAAAAAACATGTGCTCCAGCAGAGACCGGATCTCAGAAGCGATGTGACGCTTTGGCGTTTAGTGCAGCTAAAGCATGGTTTTCTTTCAGTTGGCTATGATGAAGCGCAAGCTCAAGCCGCGGCTGAAGAGGGTGTGCAGCTCGCTTTGGATTGGCGCAGTCAGTTTGAAGTGCCCCAATCAAGCTTAGATGTTTTGACACAATTGGGAGAGCGAGTTCCGCTCGTGGCGATCACAAACGGCAACGTCGATTTAGATAAAATTGGCTTAACGCCGTATTTTCAATGTGTGCTCAAAGCGGGGCCAGATGGGTTAGCGAAACCCGCCACCGATATGTTTACTAAGGCTAAACGGTTCTTGGATATTCCAGCAGAGAATATTCTGCATGTCGGTGATCACCTAACCACAGATGTGCATGGTGCAAAGTCGGCTGGTTTTGCGGCTTGTTGGTTCAATGATATGAATAAAAATGTCATTAACCATTCAAAAACACGTACTTTACCTGATATTGAAATCAATAGTTTGCAGCCGTTACTCACACTTTTTTAATTGCTTTCGCATTAATCCATTCTAATCTCATTTTGTGTCTAGAAAAGCAGCGTAAAGCCACGTAAATTATTCACTATTAAGTAAAAAGAGTAACGCCACACGTCGTGGTGAAGATAGTGTTACGGCAGTGGTAGGTGCATGCGAGCTTTTTCAAAACTGGTTCATGATGTCAGTCAGTTAAATGACTTTTTAGTCACTTCTCAGTTCTCTTCAAGTAAACAATATTTGGTGCAAATATTGTCGACTCAATCACGCGACTTTGCGACCACACTTGCGGACGCTGTTTTATTGTTGCTGCCGAATGCTCATGTCATGGGGCATAGTACGCGTAATGTCATTCTGGAGGGGGAGATATTTACCTCTGGTTGCCTGATCAGTGTGACTGAGTTCGAACAAACCACGCTTACTTCTGCTGTACAAACCTACTCTTACTCCCCCGATATTGATGGTGGAGAGCTCAAACGCTCGCTTCTGTTGCAGCATAATTCGCAAGTGATCCTCAGCTTTGCTGTGCAAATTGAACGACGTGACTATCCCTTGTTTCAAACCTTCGCTAGTGAAGAAGTCGTGATCTCTGGAGGGTTGGCGCAGAGTATTGATGATGGCTGTTGGGTGCTATATCAAAACCGAGTTTACGATAATGCCGTGGTCGCCGTAGCTTTGCACAGCGATACCTTGAAGCTATGGACGGATGCGTATTCGGAATGGAACCCGATTGGCATGCCACATAAAGTCACCCATGCAAAAGGAACGCGCTTGTATTGCTTAGGTGAACAGAAAGCGTTGGACGTATACAAGCGTTATTTGGCGGATGGCCATGATGTGACGCTGAGTCAACTGCTCAGCTTTCCTTTATATCGAGAAAGCTTGGGGCGCAAGGAAGTTTGCACGGTAACGGAGCTGCACGCTGATGGTAGTATGAGTTTCGACAGGCCTTGGTGTCTTGGTGACGAAGTACAATTTTGCTATAACCACCCCTCATTAACGCTCGAACAGGTGCGACATGGTGTGGTTGAGTTAGCCATGCACCAACCTGAAGTCGTGATGATTTTTAACTGCGCGTCACGGTTAGACTTTATTGACAGCAGCGACGAAGTCCAAGCCTTCAAAGATATCGCGACGACGTTTGGTAGTTATTGTATGGGGGAACTGCATGGCGGTATTGGACAGCCAGAAATTCTTCATCACAGTCTGACGTATTTAGCGATGCGAGAGGGAGATGAAGTACAAGCATTGAACTTGCCTAAGTCGCCCGTTAGCTCCTCTATTTCACCATTGTTTAGCTTGATTCGAAATGCGATTGGCGACCTCAACCATATGAATGCGCATATGGGGTATCAACTCGATCGCCAAACGCGCAAGTTACAAGAAAGCTATCGGCGAGATAGTCGCACTGGATTACAAAACCGAGTCGCGCTGCAAGAACGGCTGAGTAGCATTGATTTGGATGAGCACTTGCTGACTCTAAAACTACTTAACTTCAGCCATATCAATGAAAAATACGGTTATAGAGTAGGGGATCAGCTACTTAAAGACCTCTCAATGCATTTTACGAATCGACTGCGAAAGCGTTTTGGCATGCCAACGGCTTTGCAGCTTTATAGTATTGGGGTTGGTGAGTGGGCGTTCATATTTAAAGCTGACCAAAGCAGTGAAACCATCAAACAGCACTTTACTCGTTTTGCCGACGCGGTAGAGCAAACTAATTTTGAGCCAATTGGTCTGCGCGAAATAGATTATCTTTCTATCTCGCTGTGCGGTGGCTTAGTGAGTCGTCGAGATTTTCCATCAGCTTCTGCGGATGAGCTATTGCTCAAAGGCATTGAAGCGAGGCGCTCCGGTGTGCGCAGTAATACCCATATCTGCAATGCGAAAGACATTGAAGTCAGTGAGGATGTGCGTAAAGAGCAGCTTGGATGGTTGAGTTGCGTCAGTAAAGCCATTCTCAAACAGAACATCATTACCTATAGCCAGCCGATAGTGCATGCGGATAGCCATAAATTGGCAAGCCAAGAATGTTTGGTTCGCATTTTGGAGGAGGATGGAACGGTGATTGCGCCAGGGCGCTTCCTGCCTATTATTTCCGATACGCATCTTTATACTCGATTGAGTCGGCACATGATCCATTCTACGTTACATTACATGCGAGATAGGCAAGGTGACTTTTCTATTAACTTATCGCCGCAAGATTTGCTTAGTGATAAAACTTTAATGCTTTTAGAGCATGAAATTTGTCAGCTCAATGACCCTAGGCGAATTGGTTTGGAAGTGTTGGAATCTGAGCAAATCAAAGACTACGGTCGAATGATCGAAGTATGCAGTCATTTTAGAAGCTTAGGAGCGCGTATCATTGTTGATGATTTTGGCTCAGGTTATTCCAATATTGATGAAATCCTAAAGCTGGAGCCGGAAGTCATAAAGCTCGATGGCAGCTTGATCCGTGATATCGATAAAGACTTAAAGCAGCGCAAAATAGCTTCCCAGTTGGTGCGTTTATGTCAGGTGTTTAATGCGGAGACGGTGGCGGAGTTTGTCCACAATCGAGAGGTGTGCAAAATCGCGCAGGATATGGGCGTTGACTATCTGCAAGGCTACTACTTGGGTGAACCTACGCGTTTGTTTTAGTTGTGTTTCACGTGAAACCATTCCAATAAAAAACGCAGCCTTGGCTGCGTTTTTTTATTTTGAGCAATTTGGTTTTAGTTGCGTGAGTTCGGTGATTGCTTGAGAGCGTGTCCACTTTTTTCGGCTTGAAATAGTGCAAGGTAGTGAGCAAAGAATGTGAGCATTTTTTGCTGGTTATTTTGCTCGCCTAGTTGTCCAAGTAAATGTGCGGCGACTTCAAACGTGCACAAATTGCCTTGTTGTTGGTTGCGTCGCAGCTGATATTGCGAGTCCGCCGATGCAGACAGCGCCATAGTAGGGATACTTTCTAACCAACGGCTCTTGTTGATCATCTTGCGCGCCTCTTGCCAGGTGGCGTCCAAAATAATAAACAGCGGAGTTTTGGTTTGTTGCTGGCTTTGGATCGCCACATGTTCGAGTGTGACGCTTTCTTCACTTGGGAATAGAAGCACTGGATACAGTGACGGATCAGCTAATCGAGCGAGCAAGTCTGCTGGTGGTTGTTTTCGGTCCCAGATTACTCGCTCAATATTGAGTTGGCACTGCTCTAGTAGCTGGCCAGTATTAGTATCACGCGTCAGTTCATTCGGATGCATCAACAGTAAGATGTTGTACTCGCTGGTAAGTTTCGGCACCAGTGAGCACATACAGTTGAATTGAAAACCACAATCTGGACACGGTTGCGACATTACAGACGAACTCCTTCGCGAACCGGGCTAATCCCATCCGAGAACAGACGCACGCCACTGATTTGGTTTGGCGTTGCCGTTGGTGCCATGCTTGGGTTGAGTGGGTAGCTAACCCCACTGTATTGCATCACGTGTTGGGCTGCCTTAGCTCCGCCACCGCTGACATTAAAAATTAGATCTCGCCAGCCATGAGAGGTTTGTTGGCCGAGCATAATCGGGCTTTGTACCAGTGTGATACGGCTATTGAAGCGCCACTCTTTTTCGTGATGTTCAAATATCAGCAATGTACAGCCACCGGAACCACACCAATCCAGCTGTACTAATAGCTCTTCGTTACCATCGCCGTTGAGGTCGTAAGTTAGCCAACGGTACTGGTTGTTGTTGTTGTTGTTGGGGTTGGTTTGGTGAATGAAGAAGTAGTTGCGCACGGCGGCATCTACTTTGGAGTCAAACTCCGCACTAGAAGGTACGTCTGCACTGCTGATGGGCTTGTTGGCGCGTTTCTCGGCTGGTTGCATCATGCCCTCATCACGAGTGGTGGCAGGGTAAAGCACTAAACCACCATCGGCGATTGGGTATACCAAGTTACCGACTTTTTCTTTGGTCGCTTTGAGCTGATTGCCTTCTCGCGTAAACAGTCGCTCTGACATCAGTCTTTGTTGTTGATGATGCGTCATGACGACTTGAACCTGAGACGGACTTAATTGTTGCCAGTACCCACGCTCGATTAACGGTGCTTGCCCATTGGCGTAACTGTATTTTGTTGTGGCGCTGTGGTCTGGGTTTAAGGTCATTTGCACCTCAAAACCTTGTGATTGGGTTGAAGTCGCGACATAGGTATTGGCCCAGCCAAGCGTAGCGTCCACGTTTGCAGCCGTACCACAACCTTGATAAGTGTCGCCATCATGTTTTAGCGTCGCTTTCCAGCCATACAAAGAATCACTCATCGTATCTGAGCAGAGGTTTTCTGTTAGGCGAAGTTCACCATCTTGTAGTTGATATGTGCGCTGGCGAGGTTGAAGTTGACTGCTCTTAATCGCTAATCTTGTGGTTTGTTTGCCGATTTGCTGGAATGTCAGTCCATTAGCCTCAAAGCGTGCCGACCAAGAAGGCTCATTACCAAACACGCGAGTTGGTTTGTTTGGTTGCTGACAACGGTTTGGATTTTCCGTTGTGAGGAAGTTCACTTGTTCCACGACAAAGTTAGCATCGAAATCGGCAGAAAACCCATCGATGCCCGGTGGGTTGAGATGGCCGATAACCTCGCCATACATGGTCTGGTATGGCTCGTTATTTAACTGAATTGCTCGTTGCATTTGCTGTGGTGACAGTTGTAACCAATATTGCTTGTCGCTGCCACAAGGCATGATGTATTGGCTCTCGTGACCGACGATCACTTTTCCACGTAGCATAAAGGTTTGAGGTTGAATGGTGTCAGGCTTATCTAAGGTGGCTGGTGGAGAAGCTGGGTCGGCAGCGCCAGAATGTGGCGGCTGCGAACTACATGCTTGCAGAACCAGCAGAGTGGCAAGCGCCACTGGGTTTTTCAAAGCCTTCATGTTATATCTTCCTCATTATTGTTACTCAATCGGCATCGGATGGCATTATGGCATATTGGTTATTTAAAACTGAACCAGATACCTTTTCTATTGACACGCTTCGAACCCAAAAGGTTTCATGTTGGGAGGGAGTTCGTAATTATCAGGCGCGCAATATGATGCGTGACCAAGTGAAGGTGGGCGATTTAGTCCTGATTTATCACTCTTCTTGCAAGAATGTTGGTGTTGCCGGTATTGCTAAAGTCGTGAGAGAAGCCTATCCCGATCATTTCCAGTTCGATCCTGAAAGTGATTATTACGATCCAAAGTCAGACCCAGACAACCCGCGTTGGATTATGGTGGATGTCGAATTCGTGCGTAAAACGACGCGAGTGATTCCGTTATCGGTGATGAAAGCGATGCCAGAACTTGAGAACATGCCATTGGTGAAACGTGGAAATCGCTTGTCGATCATGCCTGTGACAGAAGAAGAGTGGGAAGCGATCCTTGGCAAAGAGAAGTTGCCAAGTCAGCGATAAAAGAAAAGGGCTGCGAATGTGCAGCCCTTTGTTATTGTTTGGAGTATTGCTGCTTACAGCAAGTGATCTTGTAGGTAGTGTGCAACCGCATCTTCTGCGTTGCTGCCAATCACTTCGTTATTTGGCAATGCTTTCATCACTTTCTCGTGTGATGTACTCATGACCAATCCTTTACCTGCCATCGACAGCATCTCTACGTCATTCATGCCATCACCAAATGCCACGCAATTTTCTAACGTGAGGCCGAGTTTTTTCGCTACCGCTTCAAGAGCATGGCCTTTAGACACACCTGCACTCATTACTTCCAAGCACCATGGTGTTGAAAACGCAATATTCAGCTTATCGCCAAATTGTTCACGTAGTTTGTTTTCAAACACCACCAAGCGTTCGTGGTCTTGTGCTGGGTGAGTGAAGAAGATTTTCGCAATACCGTCAGTTGGCGCTTGGTCTTCATCGAATAAGACGTATGTGAATTCGTCATGGAAATCACGCAATGTTTCGTCGTCTTTGTTCATCAACCAACTGTCATTTTGATACATGTGGATTAGTATTTCTTGATCGTGCTTGATCGTGTCGATCACGCCTTGAACCAGTTCTGCAGGGACATTCTCGCTGTACATCAGCTGATCTTCCTGGTCATGCACACGGGCACCGTTCGAGGTGATCATGTAAGCCGGAATACCGACCTGACGACGGATGCTCGCAACGTCTACGTGGTGACGGCCTGTTGCAAAGACAAAGGTGTAACCCTTTTCATGCAGCGCTTTTAGCGTCTCTTTTGAGTAAGCACTGAGCTGATGGTTTGGTGCGAGTAACGTGCCATCCAGATCAGAGGCAACGATTTTAGTGATCTCTTTGCAAGGTAGCGATGTGCTCATGAAGTCCTCGTAAACGGTTTGGATAGTGTGGAACAGGTGATTGCAAACGGAGTACAGCAGACTGACTAGATCATGCTGCTCCGAATGCGGGGGAACTTTGGTCGGTTGCACCTGCATGGTTCAACGCAGCCAGACCCAAGCAGTGTACGTCAAAATGAGGATGAAAAAGAGGGTAAATCAATGTGCAGACATTTCCTCTTTAATCATGGCCGTGAAATGGTCGCCTAGAGTTCTTATTATGTTTTTTCGTTTGGCGATGATTTCGGGTCATTCATAAAGCGGAAGATCGCATCGAGTGCTTGATTACGATACTGGTCGGTCTCGAATAAGATCTCATGCTGTGCGCCTTCGATAGAAAGTAGCTCCGCATATGGGTTGGTTTTACGCAATTTATCGATAAAACGTTTTTGTGCCAGATTGCTGACAATACGATCGTTCCCAGCTTGAATCAGGAGCACCGGTACTTTGACTTGGCGAGTCAATAAAAAGCATTGTTTTGCTGCCATTAGCCCTTGCCATACCCATCGAGTGCTCGGTCCACCGACTTGCAGTTCCGGTTTTTCCGTATAGAGATTTCGGAACCATTGGTAGCGGCCGTAACTTTGGCTGAGTGGGTTATCTTCAAAGGGTTTAGGGAAGTAGGCCTGATGTCCTGGTGCATATCGTGGCAAAGTCGATACCGCTGACATAATTTGTGTCACTGGAATCGCTATTGGCGATAAGTACCATGGCAGATTAATACCAAACATAGGCGCACTAAAAATCAAGCCGGTAAAGGGATGTTCTGGGTGAGTTTGCAGATAACGTGTAGCGATTGCGCCGCCCATGGAGTGGGCAATGATGAAACATTGCTGATAGTCGCTAAGGTCGTGTTTGTTTACGACCACGTCCATATCGTCAATATAATCAGTAAAGTCATAGACGTGACCCATATCTGAGTCAGACAATAGACGATCTGATAAACCTTGTCCGCGGTGGTCAAAGGAATAGACGTCGAAGCCTTGGCGATAGAGATCGTAAAACAGTTCTTGGTATTTCCAGGAAGATTCAATGCGCCCATTAACGATGAGCACGGCTTTTTTATGTTCTGGGTTGGTCAGTTTGCACCAGTAGATGTTCTTTTTCTCAGTTCCTTTAACAAAGCCTTCTTGGCGAGTTTGCCAAAGTGCCGCGATCGGACCACCAATTGCTTGCTCAAATAATGACTCTTGAGTATAAGTCAAAGGTGAATGGTTAGTAGCCATTAGTCGATTACCTGAAGATACGTTGTTTACGCGATGTATCATCGAAGAATTAGTGAGGAAATGCAATGGATACCCACGTCTGGTTAGCTTATGTAGTAACTGCAATCGTTTTTAGTTTGGCTCCGGGGTCTGGCACGGTGAACTCAATCAGCAATGGTTTGAGTTACGGTACTCGCAAATCTTTGGGGGCTGTGATCGGTCTCCAAATTGGTTTGGCCATTCACATTGCGTTAGTTGGGGCGGGAATTGGTGCGCTGGTCGCACAGTCGGCAACGGCATTTTCTGTCATTAAATGGGTTGGCGCGGCTTATTTGGTTTGGTTGGGTATCCAGAAATGGCGAGACACTTCCAGCTTGGTGGCGGCTGAGAGCCACAAAGACATGTCTGGCATGGCACTCTTGTACAAAGCTATTTTGATTAACCTAACGAACCCTAAATCGATTGTTTTTCTGGTGGCGTTGTTTCCACAGTTTATTGACCCGGCACAAGACCAACTGACGCAACTGTTGGTGCTTGGTGTTACGACTGTTGTGATCGACGCGTGCGTGATGTTGGGTTACACCACCTTGGCGGCGCAAATGGGACGTTTTATTCGCTCCGATAAAATCATGGAGAAAATAAACAAAGTCTTCGGTTCAATGTTTATGGGTTGTGGTGCATTATTAGCAGCTGCAAAGTCATAAGCCATTTATAGGTCCTTCTTTAGCATGAATACAACGTATGTTGCTCGCCAGCCGATCTTTAACCGCAAAAGACAGACGCTGGGTTATGAATTGTTGTTTCGAGATGGGGAGAGTAATGCATACCCTTCGCATATTGAGTCAAACCGAGCAACATACCGATTAATTGTCGAGAATTTCCTATCTCTGGGCACTAACCCAGTGATTGCTTCTTCGCGATGCTTTATCAATTTTCCTCATCAAAGCTTGGTGCGTCGCTTACCGCGCAGCTTGCCAAAAAACAAAATCGTCGTCGAAGTCCTGGAAACTTGCCAGCCGACCGATGATCTTCTCGATGCGATTCGCGAGTTGTATCGAGAAGGTTATTTGATTGCGCTGGATGATTTCACCTTAACGCCGGAGTGGCGTCGCTTCTTACCTTACGTGCACATCGTTAAACTCGATATCATGGCAATGGGGCTGGAAAAAGCGTGTGCGTTGGTCAAAGCTCACCTTGCTAAACGCGTCAAATACCACTTTTTGGCGGAACGTGTTGAAACCGCAGAAGAGTTTGAGCAAGCCAAAGCGGCTGGCTTTAAGTTTTTCCAAGGCTACTTTTTTAGTAAGCCATTAGTTTCGCAAACAAAATACGTGAGCCCTGAGCAAGTGTTAGCGCTACAGCTTTTTCGTGAAGTCTGCTTACCAGAGCCAGACTTTACTCGTATTGAAACCATCATTACGCAAGATGTCGCGTTGTCGTACAAATTATTGCGCTTTGTAAATACGCAAGCGCCAAACCTCGCTGTCGAAATCAGCTCGTTTCGTCAGGCCTTGATCTACCTTGGTCAGGATAATCTTAAGCAGTTTGTCTCCTTGGTCGTGGCGTCGTATATCTCTAGTAACAAGCCTCGAGAGCTGTATCACCTTTCATTACAACGAGCGCAGTTCTGCCAATTAATGTCGCGTTATCAGCCATTTTCCCACCTCAACGAACAAGGGTTTATGGTCGGTTTATTATCGATTTTAGATGCGATGCTCGATTTGTCGGTGGAATCTTTAGTCAAGCAATTGCCACTTAGCGAATCCGTACAACAAGCCTTATTACATCGCAAGGGAGTTTATGGTGCGCTGATTTCTCTCGAAGAGTGTTACGAGCGTGCCGACTGGTCAGGCGTTGAAAAAATCACGACGCAGTTGGGATTGTCTTTGGAAGAGGTCAAGCTTTCGTTAGGCGAAGCGGTTCGCTGGAGTCAAAACGTCGCAACCGCGTAAATTTCTGCCGTATCTTTATTCTCTCTAACCGTTCTTCTCTCAATCTTTATTGGCTGTTTCGATGTGAAACTTTTATGACGATGATGGGTTCACTCTTGACGACATCTCAGAGTTAAATAAATATATGCGCATATCCATATATAGGTATGTTTATTATGCTTCCACATCAGTTTTTCAAGCTATTATCCGATGAAACGCGCGTACGTTGTTTAATGCTGGTGGCCCGTGAAGGCGAAACTTGCGTGGGTGATTTGGCGTTTGCGTTGCAAGAGAGTCAGCCGAAAGTTTCTCGTCATCTTGCTCAGTTACGCTCTAGTGGCATCTTGGTGGATAAACGCCGAGGGCAATGGGTGTACTACGAGTTATCGCAGCAATTACCAGGTTGGATGCGTAAGCTGATTGAAGACTTAGTGGCATCAAACTGTTTGAAGAAAGAGTACCAAGACGACATCACACGCTTGCACGATAAAAGTCGTGAGGCTTGCTGTTAATAGCAAACAGAGATTCAAGTTAGAAGATTAAAGGGTAAAACTATGACAATTAAAGTAGGCATTAATGGCTTTGGCCGAATTGGTCGTTTAGCACTGCGAGCGGCATTCGACTGGCCAGAGTTAGAGTTTGTGCAAATCAACGATGTCGCAGGTGATGCAGCGACGCTTGGCCACTTATTAGAGTTCGATTCAGTGCAAGGTCGTTGGCACCATGAAGTGCAGGTTGAGGGCAATGAACTCGTCATCAATGGCAAGCGCATCGCCACGACTCAGCAACGTGATATCGACGCTGTGAACTGGTCTGGCTGCGATGTTGTGATTGAAGCGACAGGTGTACACCGCAAAACCTCGTACCTAGACCAATACCTCGATCAAGGTGTGAAGCGCGTGGTGGTGAGTGCACCAGTGAAAGAAGAAGGTATTGCGAACATTGTAGTTGGCGTGAACGATCATATTTTCGACCCTGAAAAACATCGTATCGTGACAGCCGCTTCGTGCACAACAAACTGTATAGCGCCTGTGGTGAAAGTCATTCATGAGAAGTTGGGCATTGAGCAATCCTCTTTCACGACAATTCACGATTTGACCAATACGCAAACCATTTTGGATGCACCGCACAAAGATCTGCGCCGTGCTCGTGCGTGCGGCATGAGTCTTATCCCGACCACTACCGGTAGTGCGACTGCGATTGTGGAAATTTTCCCAGATTTAAAAGGCAAGATTAACGGCCACGCGGTACGTGTACCGTTGGCGAATGCGTCATTGACCGACATCATCTTCGATGTAAAACGCGATACCACAGCAGAAGAAGTGAATGCTTTGCTGAAAGAGGCGTCGGAAGGGGAGCTAAAAGGCATTCTTGGCTTTGAGGAACGTCCGTTAGTGTCGATCGATTACAAAGGCGACCAACGCTCAACCATCGTTGATGCACAATCCACCATGGTGGTTGGCTCACGAATGGTGAAGATTTACGCCTGGTACGACAATGAAATGGGATACGCAACGCGCACCGCAGAATTGGTTCGAAACGTTGGTCTGGCATAACAGGAGTTCATAATGTCTCATCCTACATGGCAATTAGATTTGGACTCTGGTGCATTAGTCCTAACACCGTGCCCGGGTACCAAAGGCGTCGAGTTGAAAGCGTCGTTGGAACAGTTGAAGGAGCAGGGGGTTCAAGCGGTCGTTACTGCATTGGACGATAGCGAGTTAGCAGCGAAAGACGTTGCGGCTTTGGGTGACACCACTCAGCAGCTGGGCATGAAATGGTTCCAGATCGAGATTGAAGATGACTGCGCACCAAGTGACGAATTTGCGGCGAAGTGGCAACAAGCTAGTCCGGAACTGCATGCGATTCTTGCTCAAGGTGGCAAAGTCGCGATGCACTGCATGGGCGGCTCGGGTCGTACAGGTTTGTTTGCGGCTCACTTGCTGCTAGAGAAGAAATGGCAGTTAGAAGATATCGTGCGAGAAGTGCAGGCTCTTCGCCCTGGTGCGTTTACAAAACCGGTGCAGCTTGAGTACATCGAACGCGTGGCGAAAGACGCTTGGTCAGCTTAAATAGCTTTTGGAACATCATGATCCAAAAGCTATGTTCCAGTTTATATAATGGAAAATAGGTCAGCAGTAAAACTAAAGATTTCAGTCTAAATTTTTGTTTTTATTGGTTATATTTTTCCATTTGTAAATTTCGGTGTGTTTGTGAATTCGAACTAAGGTTGTATCGCCTTATGGTTGGTGTACAGGTTAATAAGCATTTGGCTCATGATGATCTAAATGCTTCTATCGCTGTACATAAGAGGTCAATATGATTTCTCAATTGAGCAAAAGTATTCGTCAGTACATGTTAGTGACGTTTAACTATTGGAACTTTACCGTGACCGACGGAGCGCTGCGTATGCTGGTGGTGCTCTATTTTCACGACTTGGGTTATTCCACGTTAGCTATTGCCTCACTGTTCCTTTTCTATGAATTTTTTGGTGTGGTGACCAATTTGATTGGTGGTTGGTTGGGCGCAAGGTTAGGCCTGAACAAAACCATGAACATTGGTTTAGCGATGCAAGTGTTTGCGTTGTTGATGCTGGCAGTACCCAACGCATGGCTGACGATTCCTTGGGTGATGGCGGCGCAAGCTTTGTCGGGGATTGCCAAAGATCTCAACAAGATGAGTGCCAAGAGTGCGATTAAAACATTAGTACCAGACGAGCAGCAAGGCGCACTTTACAAATGGGTGGCCATTTTGACGGGCTCGAAGAACGCGCTCAAAGGAGCGGGTTTCTTTGTCGGTGGCTTGTTGTTGTCTTGGGTGGGTTTCCAAAACTCGATGTTTATTATGGCGAGTGTGCTGGCATTGGTGTTTGTTTGCAGCATGATCTGGCTAGAAGCTGACATGGGTAAAGCAAAGAGCAAACCTAAGTTTCGCCAAATTTTCTCCAAGTCCGAATCTATAAATATTTTATCTGCGGCACGTATGTTCTTGTTTGGGGCGCGTGATGTGTGGTTTGTGGTCGCTCTGCCTATTTATCTCGGCAGTGTGTTTGGCTGGGATCACTTGTGGGTCGGTGGCTTTTTAGCCGCATGGGTCATTGCTTATGGGTTTGTGCAAGGCTTTGCGCCGCGTATTACTGGCAAAGCGCAAGGTCGCGTGCCTGATGGTAGTGCAGCATTCGTATGGGCAGGAACTCTTGCGTTAATTACGGGCGGTATTGCTTATGGTGTGCAAATCGGCTGGCAGCCTGAGTTGGTAATTGTTGTGGGGTTAATGATTTTTGGTGCTGTGTTTGCCATTAACTCTTCACTTCACTCGTATCTGATTGTGAGCTATGCCAAAGGCGATGGTGTGTCTCTGGATGTTGGCTTCTATTACATGGCCAATGCGATGGGACGTTTGATTGGCACGGTATTATCGGGTTGGATCTACCAAGAGGCTGGTCTTGCGGCGTGCTTATGGGTCTCCTTTGCTTTCTTGGCGCTGACGACGTTGATTTCGATTAAGTTGCCAAAAGCTAACGTTGCCACAGCGTAAATTTTGCCCGGTGTTTTTATCTGTAGATCGTACAAAATGGCTCCAACTTGGAGCCATTTTTGTTTCTTATGCGCCGTTTGATGTAATCAAACTGTGTGGGTTTGGCATCGAGGGTGAATGCTGATGTTTGGTTCTCGTTAATTGATTAGAGTGGCGATGAAATCCCCGTTGTAGGTCATTGTTGCGTTAAAAATAAGCAAAAACAGATTGTTAACCATTTCACTGGCTGAGATTTACCCTATGCTATAAACGATAAGCGACTCAAAGTAGGGAAAGGTATGAGAGAAAGGGTTCTGTTTTTTGATTTATTGCGCTGCTTTGCTGCGGTGGCAGTGATCGCCATTCACGTCTTGGCCCCTTATCGAAATGAGTTAGGAGTGATCCCGTTTGACCAATGGTTGACGGCGGTAGGCGTTAATAGCGTTACCCGCTGGGCGGTGCCAGTTTTCATTCTGATCACCGGAGCGTTGATGCTCAGTGACACTCGACCATTTGACGGTAAGTATTATATCAAAAGGCGTTTAGGCAAAGTCTTAGTCCCATTTCTTATTTGGTCGATGTTTTATGCATACCTCTCTGGCTGGACGGCTCAAGGGTTTGACTTTGAAACCGTAAAAGAGGTGTTAAGCAATAGCCCATTCCACGCAACGTATTACCACCTCGGTTTTTTCTATTACTTTATACCGCTGTATTTTGTGATTCCGTTGTTCCAATGGATGGTACGCAACGTTGATGACAATGTGTTGTATACCTATCTCGCATTTTGGCTTTTCACCAGCACGCTGTTTTTGTTCAAGATTGATGGTCCGTGGAGTAACCAAATGTGGCTCTACATGGGTTACCTTCCTCTGGGTTATGTTCTATTTCAAAAAGTGCCTTTGAACCGCTCTATGGTGACCTTATTTACAGGGTTTGGCCTCGTCGCGTTGGCTGTGACATTTACTATGGTCGTGACGAACAGTTTAGAGGCGGAGAAGTACACGGTTGGACGCTGGCTTTCTTACAAAACACTGAATGTCATTCTAGCGGCTTCGATGATTTTCATGATCGGTCGTTACTTTGGGGAAGGCTTGTCACCAAAAGTACAAAAAGTGGTGAGTGTGATCAGTCAGCACAGCTTGGGGATTTACTTACTTCACCCAATTTTCTTATGGCCGATGAAAGCGTTTGGTTGGTACACCGGACATCCCGCATGGGTGATTCCAGTCTGGATCATTATCAGTGGAGCTGGAGCCTTGGCGATGAGCTATCTATTTTCTCGCTCTGCCAAGACTCGTTGGTTACTGCCTTAACGTTTGATGGCGAAGTGAAGGAATTTGTTACCACGATAGGTTAGCGTTCCTTTATCTCCAGGGTTGAGTGCATGGTAGTAGTGCACTCCAATTTGGAACTCTCGTTTAGGGCCAATAGAACCGCGTTGGACATAAATCCAATATTCTTGGTCGTCTTGGCCTGGTGGTGCATCTGGGACGTCGATAGCTTGCTTATCTAAAATAGTTACCTGTGCACTTTGTTCTGGAGCATCTTCGCCCACATAGTGCTTGCTATAGAAACGAAAAAATACCCATGCGCCCAAAGCAATAAGGGCGAACAGGGCGACAATAAGTGAGATTGGCATGTTAACCTCCGATGTTTCATTGAGCTCTATTCTACAGAACTCACTGATGAAACGATGAGTTGAGATAACTTATTCATAATCTAATGAAAGGGACATGAATTTTATTCGGCGCACTTCACGGTTTACCTCAATGGGCGCGCGATGAAATCGTTGCTTCATCTGCAAGCTACGTCACTAAAGCTGAACCAAGCAGCTTTCACTTGTCTGGCTATATGCGCTCAAGGGCACAAATTGAAAGTAAAATTGCACTTAACGGCTCGAAAAAGCTCTAAATTTATAGAAGAATAAAAATAACGAACACGGGAAGGGTCTGGTAAGGAGGGTTACGATGTCAGATATTGAAAAAGTAGTCATGCGTACCCGAACGATCGAAAAACTTTTGCGTACTCAGTACCATGCAGAAGGGAAAGGGTTACACCAACTTATTAATAGTTGTGAAGAACGTTTACCACATGACGTGATAGCGAAGCTTCGTTTTATCGCTACTGTGCGTAATAAAGTGGTTCACGAAGACGATTATAAGCTGGATGATCGGAAAGGCTTTATGGCGGCATGTGACGCTTGTGAAAAAGAGCTAACGCCAAGAAGCTCTCGTTTTATTTGGCGTGCAGCAATTTTGCTAATGACGTTGATTACGCTCGCCGCTCTTGGTTTCTACTACATGCATTGGGATATCTTGTCCAAACACATACAGTAGAAAAGCACAGATAAATAAAAAAGGACGCATTTGCGTCCTTTTTTATTTTTAATCAGTAGGTTAGTACATCATTGGCAGTGTCATTAAACCCACAACCACTGCAATCATTACCAGCCCTTGTTTTTGAGAAGATGAAATCATAACACTACCCCTTAATCTTTGATGAACTCGATGAATTTAATATAGCACTGTTTTTGGGGTTTGATCAACATATGCTCGATAATCTTTTCAAAAAATACACTTAACTTGTCTTTTTTTACGTGTTTTTGACTAATGAAACTGTGTTTTTTGTGTTGTATTTAAAATGCTCGCATTGTGTGATTGTTGTTCGTATTTCATTTAAGCATATGATTTTAAAGTGTCAATCTTGGTTTGTTGTTGGCTTGGAAATTGTTTTTTGTTTCGGCTGGTATGTTGATTGCCGATTTTGTCTGTGTTTCTCAAAAATTGAGAAAATAAAAAGATGTGCTATGGAGGTGCATCATTGAGTTGAGGTGTGGAAGGGGAATTTTCTTATCTAATGAGAAAATATGGGCTTAAAAAGTGTTTAGTGATTTGATGGTTTATGAAGTCGGTGTTTTCAATGGTTATTGAGAATGTGGCTTTATTTATCATTAGCTTACGTTCGTTATTTGATGTTTTTGTTATTGAGTTAAGTTTGATTTTTCATGTTGTTCTAATCTGTTCATCGGTGGTTTCTACTATTTTAGCTCGCTACCAAGACGATTTTCTTTTTTGTGTCTGTTATTTATTCTTGTTGCCTGTGATGTATGCAGTCTGATGGTTTAGTCATCAGTTTTTGACGTGATGGGTTACCAAGGCCATTGGGCTGGCTTTTAGTTAAATTGTTTTAATAAGCGCGGGTTACTGTGCCGTGTGATTTTATGAACTTGGCTCATGGGATAGGGCAGTGCCCCATATTTATGGCCGTCACTAAGGCTCATCGACTTAATTGTTGTGCAGACTGAGGGTTACAAAATGTTTCGAATCGCTAGCGAGATCCAACTTTCGCAGATTGTGTCTTTACATCAAAACTGGTCTACCTAGACTAGCGGCGAGTTTAAGTAAAAGGTGTATACGGCATGTGGAGTTGGCTGGCGATAGGGCTATCAGGTGTGTATTCCGTGTTGGGAGCAAAACAAGCTAACCCGACACAATCCCTCGTGTTTAAAATCTTTACTCTGCTACTTCTTCTTGTGTTGGTGTTAACTCAAGGCGCATCCGCAACATATACCTACTGGATTGCGGGTGGGCTTATTGTGTCTATGGTGGCAGATACGCTGCACTCGTTTAAAACTCGCAAGCTAATTTACTTTGCTGCGTATTTGCTTGCTCAGGTGTGCTACAGCAAGTCATTTTGGGTGCAGCTTAATGGTGAGATTGTCTGGTGGCTGTTGGCCCTACTGCTCGCAGCGAGTATCGTGGCGTTCTTTTTGTTGCTACCTCAACTCGACTCTCTGGTGTTTCCTGTTGTGATCATGGGGATGATGTTGGTTCAGCTTGCTTGGGCGGCGGGTGAAGTTTGGTTGCAGGCCCCGAGCTATGCCAATGCTATCGGTTTCAGCGGAACCCTAGTTTTGATCTATTCGGCGTTGGCGTATGCGATACACGGTTACCGAAAACCGATGAAACACGCCTATTTGTGGGTAAGTGGTAGCTACTTCTTTGCCCACGCCCTCATTGTTGCCTCTATCATTTACTAATTTAAGTCAAAGCAGCTCTCGAAGATTTCAGTAAACTGGACGTATTGTTCTTGATGACTGGAGTCAATAATGAGTGAAATCCATGCCCACGAGCTGCTAAACCTACTTCGAGAAACGCCAATGGATCGCGAAGCGCTGGCACAGCACTTTGGCAACACCGTTCGCTTTCACACCTGTAAACTGAATGATCTAGACTTAGATGCATTGCTAGCATTTTTGCTCAAGCGCGACAAAATCCGTGAGCTTGAAGGTAAGTTTGTGGTCAATATGGCGCGTGTCTGCAATCACTAAGCGGCGGCTATGATGCGAGGGTGAATATGCTGTTTTCGCCCTCAGCCATGTACTCACGTTGTCAGTTTGCTATACACTGGCCGCCATTTTTTAGGTGAGGCCAGAATATGGACATTCTTTCTGCAGCGACCATGCTGTTTCTAATCATGGACCCTCTCGGTAATTTGCCGATTGTGTTGTCTATTCTCAAGCACATCGATCCTAAGCGTCGCCGTAAGGTATTGATTCGTGAACTACTGTTTGCCTTACTAATCTTGATGTTGTTTCTGTTTGCAGGACAAAGCATCTTAAGTTTTTTGCATGTCCAGCCAGAAACGCTCAGCATTTCAGGTGGCATTATTCTCTTCATTATCGCGATTAAGATGATCTTTCCGAGTGCTGGCAGCATCACTGGACTGGCGGCAGGCGAGGAGCCCTTTATTGTTCCGATGGCCATTCCTATGATCGCGGGCCCTTCAGTGATTGCAGCATTGCTTTTGCTATCTTCACAGCATCCAGAAAAAATGTTGGAAATGTCCGCATCAGTTGTGATTGCGTGGGGCGCAACATTTTTTATTCTAATGTTTTATGGCTTCTTTAATCGTTTGTTGGGCGAGCGTGGCTTAAAAGCGGTAGAGCGTTTAATGGGCTTGTTGCTGGTGATGATCTCCACTCAAATGTTTTTGGATGGTGTTAAGAGTTATCTTGGGTGACGGAATAAACGCAATAAAAAAGCCGCTCTTGAGAGCGGCTTTTTAGTATTTGGGCGATTACATCATGTGTTTACGACGAATATCGAGCAGGGCAAAAATACCAAAGATCAGGATGGAATATTTTTCCCAACTGCTCATTTTAATTTTGTCGCCAAATGCGCCAATGAAGATGGCCATTTGTAAACCGTGCATGATGAACAAAAAAGCGGTCATGATGTACAGCGCAATCGCGGCATTACCGGGAAACGGCATAAAGATATTGAGGATCAATACTAACCAAACAAAGGCGATAGCCGCTTTGGCCAGCATAATTAGTGCTTTCATTTAAGTATCCTTTTAAATCGAGGTGTTATGCGGAGGTACGTTCATACAGACGATAGCTCACTTGGCCTGCTGTTTTTTCTCGATGTAATTGCCAGTTTTCTGGTAAGTCGGCAATATTGAGTTCTTTTTCTGTTTCAATATAAATCATCGCATCTTCCGCGAGCCAGCCATTTTGTTCTAGCAGAGCCACGGTCTCATCCAATAGACCTTTGCGAAACGGTGGGTCAATAAACACCACATGGTGAGCAGAACCCGGTTGCTTCAAAAAGCTCAGTGCGTCGGTATTTACCACTTGGATGTTGTTCGCGTTAAGAGAGGCCACATTCTTTTGTAACTGTTGGAAAGCTTGTGGGTTCAGCTCAACCATGGTCACTTGCTCTGCTTGGCGCGAAGCTGACTCAAATCCCAAGCCGCCAGAGCCAGCAAACAAGTCGAGACATTTTGCCTGCGGCACATCTTGAGCTAACCAGTTAAACAGCGTTTCTTTGACGCGATCTGTCGTGGGGCGTAAGCCTTCAGCATCGTGTACAGGAAGTTTTCTGCCTCTCCATAAGCCACTAATAATGCGAACAAAGCCCGTTGTTGGCTTTTTTTGTGATGAGTTTTGCTGGCGACGTCTTACCATAGATTTTTTGACCGCTAATAAAGTGATACTATATCTAATCGCCCAAGCAGTGAGCTTGGAGCTTGGATACAGCCCAGAATATTCAAGATGACAGAGTGTAACACTAATAAGATTAGAATTACCTAATCGGAAAGTTTTCACAACTTTGTCATTAGCCTTTTTTAGACAGATAATAATCTTGTCAAAAAAGAGTCATTAATAGATAAAAGAACAATCTAGGATAGCCCCAGATGACGGAAAAAAAGAAGCGCGGATTACTTTCGTGGCTAGGTTTTGGTGACGAAGAACAAAGCCCAAAACCAAAAACTGAAGAAACAGTAAAAGAAGAAGCAGTGGAAGCGCCTTCTGAAGAGCAGCAAACCGACGCGGCTGCTGAGCAAGCGGAAGCAATGCCAGAACTTGAAGAAGAATCGAAAAAAGCGGAGGCTGCCCCAGCAGAAGCAGAAGCAGAAGCAGAAGCAGAAGAGCCTGCTGCACCTCGCGTTCAAGAACAAGAAAAGCCAACAGAGAGCTTTTTTGCTCGCCTCAAACGCAGCCTAAGCCGCACAAAAGCAAACATCGGCGCTGGCTTCTTCGGTCTGTTCAGCGGTAAGAAAATCGATGAAGACTTATTTGAAGAGCTAGAAGAGCAACTGCTTATTGCTGATGTGGGCATGAATACCACAACAAAAATTATCAACAACCTGACAGAAAAAGCCACACGTGGCGATCTAAAAGACGGCGAAGCCCTTTATGGTTTGTTGAAAGAAGAAATGGCTGAGATTCTTTCTAAAGTCGAGCAGCCACTAGAAATCGATAGCAACAAAACGCCTTATGTTATCTTAATGGTGGGTGTAAATGGCGTGGGTAAAACCACGACCATCGGTAAGCTTGCCAAGCAGTTCCAAACTCAAGGCAAAAAAGTGATGCTTGCAGCGGGCGATACTTTCCGTGCCGCAGCGGTTGAGCAGCTACAAGTGTGGGGTGAACGTAATAATGTTCCTGTGATTGCTCAACATACTGGCGCAGACAGTGCTTCTGTTATCTATGATGCGATTGAAGCGGCAAAAGCACGTGGTGTGGATGTTGTGATTGCTGATACAGCGGGTCGTCTACAGAACAAAGCGAACCTAATGGAAGAGCTGCGTAAGATTGTACGTGTGATGAAGAAAATTGATGACTCTGCACCACACGAGATCATGCTGACGCTAGACGCAGGTACAGGGCAAAATGCCATCAGCCAAGCGAAACTTTTCAGTGATGTTGCCCCTCTAACCGGGATTACTTTGACTAAGCTGGATGGTACAGCCAAGGGCGGCGTAATTTTCGCTATTGCTGATCAGTTTGGTATTCCAATTCGTTACATTGGTGTGGGTGAAGGTATCGAAGACTTGCGTCCATTTGAAACTCAAGAGTTTATTGACGCACTGTTTAGTCGTGAAGAATAAAAAGAGTTAGAGGAAATCAACGGTGATCAAATTTCAGCAAGTAAGCAAAGCTTACCGAGGTGGTCGACAAGCACTGCAAAAAGTCGATTTTCACCTGAGGCGCGGTGAAATGGCGTTTTTAGGCGGGCATTCCGGGGCTGGTAAAAGTACCTTGCTGAAATTGATCTGCGCGATAGAGCGACCAACTGATGGGAAAATCCATTTTAATGGCCACGACATCACGCGTATTCCAAGCAAAGACATCCCTTTTTTGCGCCGCAATATTGGGATTGTTTTTCAAGATCATCGCCTATTGATGGATCGCAGCGTATACGACAATGTCGCTCTGCCGATGCGCATCGAATCGATTTCTGAAAACGAAATCAAACGCCGCGTTTCTGCGGCGTTAGATAAAACGGGCTTGCTTGATAAGGCTCGTTGCCTGCCGAGCCAACTCTCTGGTGGTGAGCAACAACGCGTCGGTATTGCTCGTGCCGTAGTCAATCGACCAACGTTGCTGGTGGCTGATGAGCCGACAGGTAACCTCGATCCCGAACTATCCAATCGTGTATTGCGGTTGTTCGAAGAATTTAATCGTGCGGGAGTGACCATCTTACTCGCCACGCACGATGTGGGGTTAGTAAACACTCGCCCACAGTATCGTCATTTTGAATTAAACCAAGGCTTCCTAAGTGAGGTAGAAGACTATGACAGGTAACAAGCACTCCCAAAAGAAGGGGAAAGGCCGCAGTGCCAAGCGTGCAAATACCGATGGTTTTTTCTCTGTCCACGCAAAACAAGCAAAATCCTCTTTTAGCGCCTTATGGCAACGACCTTTAGGTAATATCCTGACCCTAGCCGTTATTTCAATGGCTCTTGCTATGCCTGCTTGTTTGTATCTAATGGGGAAAAACGTTGCGGGGGCAGCGGAAGATGTCGCCTCTCCTTCGCAAGTTAGTGCTTACTTAGTAGAAGGCATGCCGGATGCACGTGTGATGGTTCTCAAAGATCAAATTGAAACTTGGCCTTTGGTAAAAGAAGTAGAATATATTTCTCCACAGCAAGGTCTGTCTGATTTGAGCCAATATGCAGGATTCGATCAGGCTATCAGCCTTTTAAGTGGCTATGCGCTACCCGGTGTGTTGGTGATTACGCCAGACTCGGAGCTAAAAAGTGATATTCAGTCATTAGCCAAAGACGTTCGAGAGCAACAAGATGTGACCGATGTGAGACTTGACGAAGACTGGCTGGCGCGTCTTGATGCGATCAAAACTCTCGCGAGTATTATTGTCATTACTCTGACAGTGTTGATGCTCGGTGCGGTATTTTTAATCGTTGGCAACACGTTGCGATTTAATGTGCTGGCGAATAAAGAAGAGATTCAAACCATGAAACTGATCGGTGCGACGGACAGTTTTATTCTGCGCCCTTATTTGTACACGGGTATGTGGTTTGGCGTATTAGGTGCCACCATCGCGTGGTTGGTAACGGCTTTAGTGACCATTGTTATGAATAGTGCGGTGGAAGATCTTGCTGCATTGTACGACAGCCAGTTTCGCCTGATTGGTCTAAGCTGGGATGAATCTTTGTTATTAATCATCATTGGTAGTCTTTTGGGATGCATTGCGGCGCGCTTTTCTGCGCAACGACATTTAAAAGAAATTGAACCAGTTTAAGTGATGAAGGTCTTACTACTTGGATTTTATTAGCACTAGCTAATCTGGATCCCTTGTTTAGACCGAATGTTTATGGATAATTGCTTCCCCTTCTTGAAACTTGTTCATTTTGAGTTCAAGATATCGAAGCTAAATTTGCAATGTAATGCTCCAGATCAGAGATTGATGAGGAATTGAATGACAAAAGAAGCGTATCCGATGGCTCTAGTCACGCAAGATAGCCTTGATAGCTATATTCGCTCAGTAAACAGCTACCCAATGCTGACTGCAGACGAAGAGCGTGAGCTGGCAGAACGATTACACTACAAAGGTGAGATTGAGGCTGCAAAAGGTCTAATTCTTTCGCACCTACGATTCGTTGTTCACGTTGCTCGTGGTTACTCTGGCTACGGTTTGCCAATGGCGGACCTTGTGCAAGAGGGTAACATCGGTCTAATGAAAGCCGTTAAGCGTTTTAACCCAGAGGTAGGGGTTCGCTTGGTGTCTTTTGCTGTCCACTGGATCAAAGCAGAGATCCACGAATACGTGCTACGTAACTGGCGTATCGTGAAAATTGCGACCACTAAAGCGCAACGTAAGTTGTTCTTCAACTTGCGTAAGTCGAAAAAGCGCTTGGGTTGGTTTAACAACGGTGAAGTCGAAACCGTTGCGCGTGAGTTAGGTGTTGAGCCTTCTGAAGTTCGCGAGATGGAATCACGCTTAGCGGCGGTGGATTCAACCTTTGATATGCCAACTGACGAAGACGACAGCTCAAACGCTTACACAGCGCCAATGCTGTACCTAGAAGACAAATCGTCTGATGTGGCTGACAACATCGAAGCTGCAAACTGGGAAATGCATACCAATAATCGTCTGGGTCATGCATTAGCGAGTTTGGATGAGCGTAGTCAGCGCATCGTGCGTTCTCGTTGGTTAGATGATGAGAAAGCAACATTGCAAGACTTAGCTGATGAGTTCGGTGTTTCTGCCGAGCGTATTCGCCAGCTAGAAAAAAACGCAATGAAGAAACTAAAATTGGCCGTGGGTGAATTTTAATTTCCACTGCTAATTGAAAGTAAGATTTTCATAGAAAGCCGAGATCATGTGATCTCGGCTTTTTTATTGTCGATCGAAAATCGATAGCGTTTGCGATCCGGATTTTATGTGCTACCTGTGTATAACTCTGTGAAGTAATTATTTATCAACTGTTCGAAACCCGGACAAAATAAGGGATTCAAGCACTTTTCCATCTGGGGATAGTTATAGATATACACACAGTTAGATCAGGATCATCACTACATATTGTGGATCAAAAGATCCAAATACACCTTATCAACGCAATTCACAGCTTTATCCACAAATGGTTGGAATGTGTACACTTTTGAAAGCCCTGATTATCCATGTGTCTAAGTTTGCCGTTGGATAGGTTACAATAGCGGCAGTATACCCAAGCGGCTTCAAATATAGATTTTATGCTGTACCACGGGTGCTGATTAGCACGTTAGGTTCGAGGTTGCTTGGGTATATTAATAAGACAATGAGAAAGTAAATGGATCAGTTTAAGCATATCGATGTACAAGGTGCGCAAGCGCTGCTCGAGCAGGGTGATGCGAAGCTTGTAGATATCCGTGACCCTCAATCGTTTGCCGTTGCGCATGCGGAGTCCGCGTATCACTTAACTAACGATACGATCGTTGCGTTTATGGATGAAGTGGAGTTCGAACAACCTATTCTGGTGATGTGTTACCACGGCATTAGTAGCCAAGGTGCGGCGCAATATTTAGTTAACCAAGGCTTTGAACAGGTGTACAGTGTGGATGGTGGCTTTGAAGCCTGGCATCGAGCAGAACTACCGATAGTGAGAAGTTAATGAAGAGATTGGTAACGTTAAATAATCCACGTATGGCACAAGCCTTTATTGATTATATGGCCTCTCGCCAAATTGACATCGAAATGATGCCAGAAGGGGATGGGCAATTTGCGCTGTGGCTGACTGATAGCCAGCATGAAATAGAAGCGGAAGCCGAACTTAAGCAGTTCCTTGCTAACCCGTCTGATTCAAAATACAGCGCCGCCTCGTGGGACGTTGCCGATACTCGCAAGAGCACCTTTCATTATTCTAGCCCGAGTATCATGAGCATGGTCAAAGCAAAAGCCGGCCCAATGACTTTGCTGATCATGACGGTGTGTACCATCATCTACTTGTTACAAATGTTTGGCTTTGGCAATGGCGTGTTTAAGTTGTTGCACTTCCCAGCCTTTGAGGGACAACAATGGCAAGTGTGGCGATGGCTAAGCCATGCGTTACTGCACTTTTCAGTGACTCACATCGTGTTCAACTTACTATGGTGGTGGCAGTTGGGGGGCGACATCGAACGTCGTCTCGGTTCCGGTAAGCTATTGCAACTCTTTGTAGTATCAGCAGCGCTTTCTGGGGCTGGCCAATTCTATGTTGAAGGGGCAAACTTCGGTGGCTTGTCTGGCGTGGTCTATGCACTGCTTGGCTATTTGTGGATATTGGGTTACCGCTTGCCACATTTAGGCCTTACGCTACCCAAGCCAATCATCGTTTTTATGTTGGTATGGTTAGTTCTTGGTTTTGTGCAGCCGTTCATGGCGATTGCAAACACCGCTCACTTAGTGGGTTTACTGTCGGGGATGGCGATTGCGCTGTTTGATTCAGGCAAGATGAAATACCAACAGCAAGCCTAAAGCTGAAATGAAAAGACCGCTCAAGAGCGGTCTTTTTTATGTTCAAAACGATTTGGGTTTATTGGTAAAGGTATTTTGTAAACAACAAATCGGCAATGATGGTTTTACCTGTTTCGGGCAAAAGTGTTTCGTTGAGGGTCGTCACTAAGGTTTTGCGCAGATCTTCTCGGCCAGAAAGGGACTTAATAGTATCTTCTGTTTGCTTACCCAGTAATTCAATCACTGCATCGCGAATCAAAGGTTGGTGATGCTCAACAATCGATAAATCTTGTTGGCTCATTACCATGATGTCGATGCGCACTTGCACATAACCTAACTTTTTGCCTTTGGTGTAAAAGTTAGTAGTGAGATCAGGCTCAAGGGTAAAGTATGCCAACTTAGGTCCAGCTTCTTCCGTTTCAGCCCAACTTGGTGCGGCGAACAGTATGGTTAACGCAAAAATAATTTGGGCTATATAACGTTTGTACATATTTCTAACTTTTCTTTCTCTGGATCGCGATATTCGAATCGCTTCAGTCTTGATACAATGGGCCGTCTATAACAAATAACGGAACTTACGGTTACATACATTACTATGGACGGTAAGTTGTTGCTTTATTGTACGCATAAAGCCTCCAATTGAATACTAGTATGAATCAGCCAACATCACTCTATCTTGCTTCTTTATTGGAAGTAGAGTGGCAAAACCCCGACGAATTCGAATTTCCAAATGAATTTGCCAAGCACTGGCTTGAAGAGCAAGGGTCTTTGTCACGTCGTTTAAAGCAACACTGCCAAGCATTAACGGTAGAATTGCTACAAAATCAGATCGTCACTGCGGCGACGTTAAAACAGGACGAAAGCCAGTTATTATCCGAACAAGATTGCTTACTGCGAGAGGTAATTTTGTGTGGTGACAATGATAACTGGGTTATCGGACGGACATTAATTCCTCGCTCAACCTTAGTTGATCAGCAGTATGATTTGGCTCAACAAGGGGATATCCCATTAGGACTAACAGTGTTCAGCGCAGACAACGTTGAGCGAGACTCTTTGCAAATGGGATGGGTAGCCGTACCAGAAGGACGTTTGTTAGCGCGACGCTCAAGGTTGTGGATGAATCACAAACCGATGCTGGTCGCCGAGTTATTCTTATCTAATTCACCAGTTTACGCTAAGGAGACAGTGTAAATGTCCGCAGAAAAAGCCAAAGCATATTGGCAACTGATGCGCATGGATCGCCCGATTGGTTCACTGTTACTGATGTGGCCAACGATTTGGGCGCTAATTATCTCAGCCCAAGGGATGCCGAGTTGGGATGTATTTATCGTGTTTGTATTGGGTGTATTCCTAATGCGTAGCGCGGGGTGCGTGATTAATGATTTTGCTGACCGCAAAGTCGACGGCCATGTAAAACGTACCAAACAACGCCCACTGCCATCAGGGAAAGTGACAGCAAAAGAAGCGATTGGATTATTTTTAGTTTTGGGTATCAGCTCATTCTTGTTAGTGCTGACCATGAACCCGCTGACGATTCAGCTATCCTTCGCTGGCATCGTGTTGGCGTTCATTTATCCATTTATGAAGCGTTACACTCATATTCCACAGCTCTTTTTAGGCTTGGCGTTTAGCTGGGCAATTCCAATGGCGTGGGCTGCACAAACCGGGGAGCTACCACTGATAGTTTGGTTTGTGTTCCTAATTAACGCTTTGTGGACCATTGCGTACGACACTCAATATGCGATGGTCGATCGCGATGATGATTTAAAGATTGGCATTAAATCGACGGCAATTTTGTTTGGTCGTCATGACAAACTCATCATTGGGGTATTGCAACTGATTACGCTCGCGATGTTGGTTTGGTTAGGGCAGTTCTACCAATTAGGACAAAGTTACTACTGGACCCTTTTGATTGCAGCGTCGTTGTTTGTTTATCAGCAGCACTTAATTCGTCACCGTGAGCGGGAGTTGTGCTTTAAGGCTTTCCTCAACAACAACTATGTTGGCATGGTGATAGCGATAGGGTTATTGGTCGCATTTTGGTAAGCGAAGAAATAGCAAAAAGGCATCCGATTGGATGCCTTTTTTCTTATTTTGGAAGAAGGTAAAACGGTTACGACTGAAGTTGATGAATACTCTCTTCGATCGTCAGTTTCACTTCTGGATAAAGCAGAGTGAACAGTAATCGTGCAAATTGCTGCGTTTTCTTCGTGTCACAGTTACCATCGTTATCGAGGTATTTTTGCTGTTTGAGCGTATTGAACATAGCGGTAAACACACCTTTATCGAAGAATTCTGGCGCATTAATACCGTGTAAGCGTCCTAAACGTTGAGCAATATCTTGGCTCTTCTGTTCTAGGTCCGATTTACCGAGCTCTGGGTAAGCAACAAGCAAGTTCATCGCGATAGAGTAGCGCTGCAGTGTTTCCGTGATTGTACGACCTAGCAGAACCAAAGGCTGGTTGTTCGACTGATTGATCTCCAGCTTATCACCATCGAGGCTAATCATTTTCTGATCGGCAAACTCATGCAGTGTTTTAACGACCAATTCATCCAACTCGTCTTCTTGATAGCTTAAGAACAACTCTTTCTTCAAGAATGGGTAGATTTGCGCGACATTCGCTTGAATCTTTTCTACCGAAAGGTTGCGCTGACGAATGATCATCTGAGCAATTAATGATGGCAGAGCAAACAAGTGGATGATGTTATTGCGGTAGTAGGTCATCAGGATTGACTGGCTACGATCCAGCGAAATGATGTCACCCATGCTATCGGTTTCAATCACGAACTTATCAAGTGAAATCGCATGATCGACCAACTCCTCGGCACTTTCGGTAGGGATAGTGGAGGTGCTTGAGTAAGGATTGTTTTTGAGTAGCTTTAAGTAACACTCAATCTGGTTGATCAGCGAGTCACGAGAAAGTGCACGTTGACGAGAAGCAAGCAGTGCGGTTGCACACAAGGTCAACGCGTTTGCCGCCGCTGCATCGTTGATGTGTGTCATCATCTTATTAGCAAGGTCGTTAACCACAGGGTTCATCCATTGTGGTTTGTTACCACCCATGCTGTCGATGTCTTTCGTCCATTCAGGAGCGTGCTCGTTCAAGTATTGGTTGAGCTGAATTGGCTCACCGAAGTTCACATAGCCCAAACCAAAGTTACGCAGTTTACGCAGAGTACGCAGTACAAGCCCTGCGTTTTCTTTCTCTTTGCGTTTGCCACGCAGCTCTTTCGCGTAAGTGCCTACTTCCATTACGTGCTCGTAACCGATGTAGACCGGCACTAGTGTTACTGGGCGGTTTAGACCACGTAGCATTGCTTGGATGGTCATAGCCAGCATACCCGTTTTCGCTTGCAGTAAGCGACCTGTACGTGAACGACCACCCTCACTGAAGTACTCGACTGAATAGCCTTTGGCAAACAGCTCAGCTAGATACTCGCGGAAAATGGTTGAGTACAGTTTGTTACCTTTAAAGCTACGACGAATAAAGAACGCCCCACCGCGACGGAAAAGAGGACCGGCCGGGAAGAAGTTCAGGTTAATGCCTGCCGCAATGTGCGGAGGCACCATGCCTTCATGGTATAAAACGTAAGACAACAGTAGGTAGTCCATGTGACTACGGTGACACGGAACGTACACAATTTCGTGGCCGTCTTGCGCTAAACGACGCACAGTCGAGGCGTTATTGATGTGCAACCCTTGGTACAGCTTTGTCCATAGCCAACTCAGGATGCGGTCGCCGTTTTTCACTAGACCGTAGGAGAAGTCGGCGGCGATTTCATCCATGATGTCGTGGGCTTCTTTACGTGCCTTATCAATCGAGATATTTTTGCTCTTGGCTTCGTCAGCGATCGCCAGTTCAATAGCTGGAGATTTTAATAAACGAGCAAACAACACTTGGCGTTGTGGCAGGTTTGGGCCTGAAGCCGCAAGTTTTTGGCGAGAGAAGTGGATACGCGCCACGCGAGCCAATTTGTGCGCAATTGCGCTGTCGGTACCGTGAGAGTCTGCCATATAACGCAGAGATACCACGGGACTAAAGCGAACCAAGCAGTCGCGTCCTGCTGCTATTACCGCTTTCGCCTTTTGCGGGCCATTCATTGGCTGAAGGTAAGGCTTTTGGTTTTCTTCTTTACCTGGTTTACGACCCCAAAGCACGGTTGCAGGGATCATTTGAACGTCCAACTCACTATCCAGCTTATGCAGTTCCAGTAAGTCAGAGAACAGAGAGACAGAGTCGGTTGGGACATCATTATCGTTGTTCATCACAGTTGGACGCGCAGCGATAAAGACGAAACGGTTCAGCGTTTTGCCATTGATTTCCAGCGGACTGAGCGGGTCAGGCAGACCAAGGCTCATGGCTTGTTTTTGCAGTGTCAGCAAATCCACGTTCGAGCGGAACGGTAGGGCATATACAATCGGCTTAGCGAGGTCGATATTCAGATCTTCAATCGGGTTCGACGGGATTGTGGTGCCCTTTACCAGTACCGATAAAGGTAGTTTTAGTAATGAACGTGAAAATGATTGTCCAGAAGACATAAAGTTCACAGCCTCAATAGGTATTCAAACAGGCCTAACCTTATTTCAGTGTCCGCTTTGCATGTCTTCTATAGAAAAAGAAATGAGTACGGCAAAAGAAATAAGCCTAGGCGATAAAATTTAAGCGCAGCAAGGATACCAGAAACTGGTCAAACCTTTTAATTTTATTGGCTGTAAATTAGTCGAACTCCTAAGTTGTTGCTTTACTTTGATTAACTGAAAAGGCGATGTTTTAAACGCATGAATAATGAACTTGGGCAGCAAACGAAGTGCACTCCACAAATAAATTAAAAAACAACCAATTGGGTTTTCATTTGAGCATTTACTGGATATACTCACAGTTAACTGTATAAAAAGACAGGTGAGACATGAAGCCGTTAACGCCACGCCAACAACAAGTCTTCGATTTGATCAAAAGTAAAATCGATGACACCGGAATGCCACCAACTCGTGCAGAGATTGCGCGTGAGCTTGGCTTCCGCTCTGCGAATGCCGCAGAGGAACACCTAAAAGCGCTTGCTCGTAAGCAAGCAATTGAAATTATCCCAGGTGCATCGCGTGGGATTCGTATCCTACTTGATGACTCTGCCGCTAATGACGAACAGGGCTTGCCTTTGATTGGTCAAGTTGCTGCGGGTGAGCCCATATTGGCTCAGGAACACGTAGAAGCGCATTACCAAGTCGATCCTGCGATGTTCAAACCGCAAGCGGATTTCTTACTTCGTGTAAATGGCGAAAGTATGAAAGACATCGGGATTATGGATGGTGATTTGCTCGCGGTGCATAAGACCCAAGACGTGAGAGATGGTCAAGTTGTCGTTGCGCGTGTTGATGATGATGTGACTGTGAAGCGTTTGGAGCGCAAAGGTTCAACCATATTACTGCATGCTGAGAATGAAGAGTTTGCCCCAATTCAAGTGGACTTAACGTCTCAGCACCTTACGATTGAAGGCTTAGCCGTTGGTATTATTCGCAATACCGATTGGATGTAAGTGTGTTTTAGCAGCCCAGTTCTTCTGGGCTGTTTTGTCTTTTCTCTTCTTTTTGTTCTACTTCCTCTAAAAGCTTGCTTATCATCCTGACCTTGTTTGTTTTGAGCAATTTATAAGCTTGATAATGTAATTGATATTCATTATCATCTATTTCAATGTCTATGTTTTCTCTCTGGCGCAGGAAATGCCCATGTCTCAGTCTAAACATCAAGTTCCTAACCATTTATTAAAACCACTGTTATTGCGTAGCCGTGAAAGCATGGTCGACAATGGCTTGGTGTACGATCCGATAGCTGCTAAAGCGTGTTTGAGCTGTAAGATGGCGCCGGATTGTTTGAGTGGTGATATTGCGCAGAAGCAATTGCTGCACGTGACGCTGACCCAGCTTTGTGACCAGCAGGTTAGTCACTTCTTACAGCAGTATCCCGATGCTTGGATTATCAATGTCGGAGCTGGGCTGGATACCCGCTTTTATCGTTTGGATAATGGACGCTGCCATTGGATAGAGCTGGATGTGACGGAAAATTTGGTATGGCGTCAGCGCTTGTTCCACAAAAATGAACGTTATGAACATCGCTGTGGCAGTGTGGATGAAATGTCGTGGCTAGAGACGTTAGCCATTCCAGAGCAAGCACCGGTGCTCATTTTATGTGAAATGGCACTGCTCGATTGTACAGAGCGTCAAGTCGCGAAATTTATTCAAACCTTGGGTCGACATTTTGTTTCGGCTGAACTGTGTATGGTGCTGGCAGGAGATTTAACGGAAACCAAGTGGGGACAAAAGCTTGGCTCTGATCGTTATGCACATGGCTTTGAAGCGCCCGCAGAACAGATATTGCAATGGTTACCATGGGCACAGTGGGTGAAAGCTTTTTCGCCATTCGATCGATTCTGTTCTCGTTGGAAAGCTTGGCAGCGTTGGCTTAATAAGATTCCAATGTTGAAGCATCGCCTCACGCCAGTCCTCGTTCACATCAAGTGGTAATTGGCTAGTCGTTAAACGCTCAGGTACACTCGTCGATCTTACTGATGAGGTGCCTGTGACAAATTCAATCTTCTCTCCTTTATCTAACCCACAAGTTCATCGCCAGGTCTTAGCTTTAGCGATACCTATGGTGCTGTCGAATATTACTGTTCCATTGCTCGGTTTGGTCGATGCTGCGGTGATTGGTCATCTAGACCACGCTTGGTATTTGGGCGGTGTTGCGTTGGGCAGTACCATGATCAGCGTGACATTTTGGCTGCTTGGTTTTTTGCGTATGTCGACTACTGGGTTGGCAGCGCAGTCCTATGGCGGTGAAGACCGAAAGCAACTTGCCTTGGTGTTTATGCAAGGCTCACTCATGGCGCTGCTCTTTGCGTTAGTCTTCCTTATTGCCCATAACCCGATTGCTGATTTGATCTTTGGTTGGAGTGACGCCAGTGCTGAAGTGAAGCACTACGGTATGCAATATTTCTCTATCCGAGTGTGGAGTGCCCCCGCTGCGCTAATGAACTTTGTGTTGTTGGGGTGGTTGCTCGGAACGCAAAATTCCAAAGCCCCAATGTGGATGGTGATCATCACCAACGTGACTAATATTGCCCTCGATTTGTTGTTTGTGATGGGTTTGGGGTGGAAAGTAGAAGGCGCTGCGCTGGCATCGGTGATTGCTGACTACTCAGGCATGGTTTTTGGTCTCATGTGTGTCTGGAAAACCTGGCGAGAGAGGCAATTACCATCACCTCAAAAGTTGCTAACCAGCACTCATCACGGTTTAGGGCGCTTCGTGAAATTGAATCGCGATATTTTCTTGCGCTCTTTGTGTCTGCAAGCGGCTTTTAGCTTTATGACGTTCCAAGGCGCAAGCTTTGGTGATGAGGTTGTCGCTGCAAATGCGGTACTGATGAGCTTCCTGATGATTATCTCGTATGGCATGGATGGCTTTGCTTATGCAATGGAGGCCATGGTCGGGAAGGCGATTGGCGCCAAAGATAGGCAACAATTGAGTGCATCGCTTGTCGGTACTTTTTTTTGGAGTTTGGCTATTTGCTTAGGACTGACCGCGCTCTTTGGTTTGGCGGGATCGCAGTTGATCGCCATGATCACTTCAATTGAGGCTGTACAACAGCAAGCAGCGGTGTATCTACCTTGGCTGGTGGTGATGCCACTTGCGTCGATGTGGTGCTTTCTATTGGATGGCATTTTTGTCGGTGCAACCAAAGGCAAAGACATGCGCAATAGTATGTTTGTCGCGACCAGCAGTTTCTTCGTTGTCTTTTACTTGTTCGCCGAGTGGGAAAATCACGCGCTGTGGTTTGCAATGACGAGCTTTATGTTGATGCGGGGTATTGGTTTAGGGGTTATCTTTCTCTACCAATGGCGTAAGGATACCTTCCTCGCACAATGTTGATATAAAAACAGCAGGTCCAAGCCTGCTGTTTTTCTGTTTGCTATCAAGAAGCATAGATTAGAACAAGCGGTTCAAACCATTCAATGCAGCGACACGATACGCTTCGGCCATCGTCGGATAGTTGAAGGTGGTATTGACGAAATACTCGATGGTATTCGCTGAGCCTTTTTGCTCCATAATGGCTTGACCGATGTGGATAATTTCCGCGGCACGTTCGCCAAAGCAGTGAATCCCTAAAATTTCTTTGGTTTCACGATGGAACAATATCTTCAAGCTGCCGATGTCTTTCCCTGCGATCTGTGCACGAGCTAGATGCTTGAACGAAGAGCGTCCTACTTCATACGGTACTTTCGCAGCTGTTAGCTCTTGCTCGGTTTTACCCACAGAGCTAATCTCTGGGATGGTGTAGATACCTGTTGGAATATCATCAATCAGATAGTTTTCTGCCTGACCTTTCGTAATGGCTTGTGCGACAAATCGCCCTTGGTCATAAGCGGCGCTTGCAAGGCTAGGGTAACCGATGACATCGCCTACAGCGTAAATGTGCTCAATATCGGTTTGGTAGTTACGGTTTACTTTTAGTTGTCCGCGAGAATCCGCTTCCAGACCCACTGCACCCAAATTCAACTTATCGGTGTTACCTGTTCGACCATTCGCATACAACAAACAGTCCGCCTTCATCTTCTTGCCAGATTGTAGGTGAATAATCACGCCATCTTCTGTGCCTTCGATTTTTTCATAGGTCTCATCATTACGAATTACCACACCGCTGTTCCAGAAGTGGTAAGACAGCGCATCTGACACTTCGTTATCCAAAAACTCCAACAAGCGGTCGCGGGTATTGATAAGGTCGGTTTTCACTCCAAGGCCACGGAAGATAGAAGCGTATTCACAACCGATAACGCCCGCACCGTAAATGATGATATGGCGAGGGTCGTGTTTCAGGCTCAAAATGGAATCACTGTCGTAGATGCGCTCATGCAAGAAATCTACGTCGTTAGGCTGATACGGGCGAGAACCCGTCGCGATGACAAACTTATCCGCAGAATAGATTTCTTCTGTACCGTCGCTTTGCATCACTGCAATTGAGTAGTTATCGATAAATCGCGCAGTTCCGAACAAAAGTGTGCATGAGTTACGGTCATAAAAGCCCTGACGAAGTCGAGTTTGCTTATCAATGACCGATTTAGCATGACCTAAAATGTCAGAAAATGTTGCATGAACGCTGGTGTTGTTTCGACAAAATAACGGGTTGCTATTAAATTCGATGATGCGGCTAACGGCATGACGCAGCGCTTTTGATGGAATAGTACCCCAGTGAGTACAACCGCCGCCGACACTGCTTTCTTTCTCGACAATGGCAACATTCAGTCCCGCTTTGGTTAATCCCATTGCAGCCCCTTCTCCGCCAGGGCCACTACCGATTACGATCACGTCATAGTGATTAACATGCGCCATGATGCCTTCCTTGTTATATTTGCTTAACATTGCTTTAGCGCGATTTTAACTCATTTACTCTATTGGTACACGTCATGCCTGTTAGAGAGTGGAAGTGATCACGCAGAATCGACCAAAAGGATGATTTGGTATGTTGTATGTCTATAAATTGCATCGAGAACATTGCAATTAGATGCATGCCAATAGTAACGTTCTCGGCGCTCAGAGCGAGCGAAGCAACATATCTTTCTCCGTAGGAGCAAATTGCGTTATATTGAGGCTCTTGTACCCTACAGAAAAAGAGCAAGTTAAGAATGAAATCGATGGGAATCCGCGCACAGCAAAAAGAGAAGACACGTCGATCATTGATCGATGCGGCATTTAGTCAATTAAGTGCGGATCGCAGCTTTTCCAGCCTTAGCTTGCGAGAAGTCGCCCGAGAGGCAGGGATTGCACCGACTTCTTTTTACCGTCACTTCAAAGATATGGATGAGCTAGGCTTAACCATGGTTGATGAAGGCGGTTTGCTACTACGTCAACTGATGCGTCAGGCGCGTCAACGTATTGTGAAAGAAGGTAGCGTAATTCGTACCTCGGTCGAAACCTTTATGGAATTCATTGAAAGTAGTCCGAACGTCTTTCGTTTGTTGTTGCGTGAGCGCTCCGGCACTTCTGCTGAATTTCGTACCGCTGTTGCTCGAGAAATCCAGCATTTTGCGGCAGAATTAACCGAGTATTTAATGAGCACCGGCGTGACCAGAGAAGAGGCGTATACTCAAGCAGAAGCGTCTGTGACTTTGGTTTTCAGTTCGGGGGCTGAAGCTTTAGATTTAGATCGACGTGAGCGCGATGAACTCGCCGAGCGATTGATCATGCAATTGCGAATGATAGCCAAAGGGGCCTATTGGTATCGCAAAGAACGTGAACGTAACCGATTAAAAGGCGGGATAGAATAATGTCGAATGGAAATAAATCTGAAAAGAAAACGCTGATTTTGGCACTGGTTGCAGGTATGTGTGGTGATGCTTTGTTGTCATGGTTGACCATGAGTGAAGTATCGTTTTCAATCTTCCCATTGATTGCACTCGTACTGGCTGTACAAGCTCTTTACCAAGAGTACCTAAATAATCCGGTATCAGAAGATATCCCATTAGTTGGCTTGGCGTGTTTCTTCGTAGGTGCGTTTGGCCACTCTGCGTTTATTAAAGCGCAATACCCAGAAGCAGGCTCAAACTTCTTTGCGATCATGGTTTCAATGATCTTACTCGCATGGATTGGTAAGAAGTTAGGTTTTGTCAGCAAGAAGACTTCTGCGGAATAAGCAAAACGAATCAAATTAAAAAAAGCGAGCCATTGAGCTCGCTTTTTTTTTGTATTTGACGCGGTGGGTTACGCTTTACGCTCCAATAGCACGCCCGCTTCCATATGGTGGGTATAAGGGAATTGGTCAAACAGAGCAAAACGCGTCACGTTGTGTGTTTCGCATAGAATGTCCAAGTTCTCTTTTAGAGTCTCAGGGTTACAAGAGATGTACATGATGCGCTCGTAACCTTGCACCATTTTACAAGTATCGACATCCATCCCAGCACGTGGTGGGTCGACAAAAATCGTGTTGCAGTTGTAGCTCTTCAGATCCACACCTGCATCTTGTAGACGACGGAATTCACGCTTACCTTCGATCGCTTGAGTAAATTCCTCTGCTGATAGACGTAAGATTTGTACGTTATCAATCTTATTGGCAGCGATGTTGTACTGTGCAGATACCACAGATGGCTTCGCTAGCTCAGTTGCTAGGACGCGGTCGAAATTCTGTGCCAAGGCCAGCGAGAAGTTACCGTTACCACAGTAAAGTTCTAGTAGGTCGCCAGTGCTTTCTTGGGTGCAGTCGACCGCCCATTCCAGCATCTTCTCTGCGACTTTGCCGTTCGGCTGAGTGAAGCTGTTCTCAACTTGTTGGTAGATGTAGCTCTGACCATTTACATCGAGCTTCTCGATCACGTAGTCGCGGTCTAGGACAATCTTCATCTTACGAGCGCGACCAATGATGTTTAGGTTAAAGCCTTCATCATTTAAACGCTGTTTAAGGGCTTTTGCGTTTTCAATCCACTCTTCATCAAGTTGGCGATGGTAAAGGAGTGAAACCAGAATTTCACCACTTAGCGTCGATAGGAAATCCACCTGGAACAGTTTACGACGTAGTGAGTCGTTGTCTTTCATCGCTTCAACCAATAGTGGCATCAGGTCGTTGATCAGACGGCTTGCTGCAGGAAATTGGTCAACACGGTATTTCTCACGAGTTTCTTGGTTGAACATGATGTAGTAAAGATCTTCGCCTTCATGCCAAACACGGAACTCAGCACGCATGCGGTAGTGCTGCTCTGGTGATTCAAACACTTCCAGTTCTGGCATGTTGTATGGCGCGAACATATCCGTGAGACGTTCGACTTTTTCAGCCAGTTGTTCTTGGTAGCGTTGTGGGTTTACATCAAGAGTAGCCATGATCTTACCTTTTATGGTGCATTCAATTTAAGAGCGCAGATTTTATTCAATCTCAATAGGATGTCCAGTTTTGTACTGGAATTGATTTAAAGATAGTGCGTACAGACAGAGTAGAAAGCAAAATCAATCAAAACGTTACAACTTGTAAGGGCAATATTGGCTGGACAAATAATCAATAGCTGAATAATATTTGCCTCAAGTTGGTGCTATCTAGCAATCTAGATGGCTGAAATGGGAATCTGGTGTGAATCCAGAACTGACGCGCAGCGGTAAAAGAGAACGAACGCTCATCAGACACTGCATTAGTTTATGTGGGAAGTCGAGCAAGTAGGCGGTACACCCGTGCTCTTGAGTCCGAATACCTGCCAACAACTGAGCCATAGCACTGGACTGTCATGATGACAGGGCTCGGAAGGAATTACGCGATTTAGGACAATACAATGAGAAAATCCGCACTGGCGATCACTTTGGCATCGCTGCTTTCACCTGTCTCTTATCTACAGGCCCAAGAAACCTCTACTGACGAAACCATCGTTGTTACTGCAAACCGTTTTGAGCAAGCCGAAAGCCGTACGTTGGCAGATGTCGAAGTGGTTACTCGACAAGACATCGATCGCATTCAAGCGAAAACCCTACCAGATGTATTGCGTCGTCTTACGGGGATTCAAGTTTCACAAAATGGTGGCCGTGGTCAGTTAGCGTCTTTATTTGTTCGTGGAACCAGTTCCGACCAAGTTTTAGTACTGGTTGATGGCGTACGTTTTGCACGAGCAGCGAAGGGCGCTGTGGACTTTAACCAAATCCCACTTACTTACGTTCAACGGATTGAGTACGTGCGTGGTGCGCGTGCGTCACTTTATGGTTCAGAAGCGATTGGTGGCGTGATCAATATCATCACCATTGCGCGTGCTGACGAAGAAGGAACGAAGTTAAGCGCAGGTTTAGGTAGCTTAGATTACCAAGAATTGAGTGTGGCATCTGGCATTAAAGTCACAGAGAGCGGCCAGCTGAATATCGCGCTTGGTAGTGAAAGTGATGATGGTTATAACGTTCGTCCTGTACCGGGAGTTAATGACGGCGATCGCCATGGCTTTGATACAAAGAATGGTCTGCTAGGTTACGTGCATAACTTCAATGACCAGTGGTCTGCATTTGGTAACCTACGTGCTTACGAAAATGTTTATCAATATGACAGCAGCTACGGCAGCCGCGGTTACTACGAAGCAGAAAAAGACGATCTTTCTGTCACTCTGGGCGGTAAGTATCAGTCTGATAATGTAATGTCAGAACTACAAGTAACGGCACAGAAACAGAAGTCTTGGAACTATGAGCAAGCAAAAGGCAAACACTCAGGTACTGAAGATGAACTTGAGCAGCAGAATGTCCAGTGGACCAACAGTTACTTGCTAAACAACAATACGACGTTTGCTGGTGGTATTGATTGGCGTAATGAGTCTTATAAAGACAAGAGTGCGAATAAAACGTTTGATCGTACCAATGGCGCTCTGTTTGGTATGGCAACAACTAGTATTGATAAAGCAATGCTTGAGGGCAGTGCTCGCTTGGATGATAACGAAGAATACGGTAGTGAGTTCACTTACAGTTTAGCGGCTGGTTACCAGTTTGTGCCAGAGTTTGGGGTTAAAGCTTCTTTTGGTACTGCGTTTAAGGCTCCAAACCTATATCAACAGTATGACCCAACGTACGGTGAGAAAGATCTTAAGCCGGAAGAGTCAGATGCTTGGGAGCTAGCATTCAGCGGTGATGTCCAAGGCGTTTTTTGGTCCGTAACGGGTTATGACTATAAAATCACGAATCTTATCGATTACCATCCAACCACATATAAATATTTGAATGTCGATGGTGAAACACATATCCAAGGTGTGGAGCTTGTTGCTGAGTTTGATACAGGGATTGTGCAGCACCAGTTGAGTGCGGATTACAAAGATGCTGAAGACGATAAAGGGCATCAGTTGCAGCGCCGCGCTAAAGAAATGTATAAGTGGAACGCTTTAGTGAGCTTCGATAAAGTGGACTGGTCGGTTAGCTATCAGTACGTCGGTAAGCGTCCAGATGTGGATTACAGCACTTGGCCTTCACAAGATATCACGCTTTCTTCTTACTCGTTGGTTGATACGGCTGTGACTTACTATCCGAATGAGTCGACCTCTATTAGCGCTCGTATCGATAATCTATTTGATGAAGAGTATGAGATGGCAAAAGGTTACCCTGCCGCAGAGCGAGCGTACTATCTCAACGTTGGCTACGAATTCTAATCGTGAATGAGCACAAACCGCCTTCGGGCGGTTTTTAATATTTTGTGGTGGAAAATCGAATGAAGAAACCCAAGCGAGTGGTGATCAGTTGGTCCAGTGGTAAAGATTCGACATTAACGCTTGAGCGCCTTAACGAGAATCCAAATTATCAAGTTGTCGGTTTGTACACGACTTACGTAGGAAAAGAAGTCCCTTTCCAAGCAACTCCGCTTGAAGTCGTACAAATGCAAGCAGACTTACTTGCGCTTCCGCTCATTACTATCGAGCTACCTGAAGTCTTTCCGAGTAACGACATTTATCAATCAACCATCGTTAATGCATTACAAAGTAGTGGTCTGAACATAGAAGCTGTCGCATTTGGTGATATGTTTTGCAATGGCATTGCCGATTACCGACGCAGCTATATTGAACCTGTTGGCTGGGAATGCGTCTTTCCTCTATTAGGGGAGAGCAGCGAAAAACTAGCGATGGAAATCATAGAGCGTGGTATTCAAACGATGTTAATCACCATCGACGGAAGAGTTCTCTCTCCAGAATGGTGTGGTCGCTGGTATGACAAAGCCCTAATAGAGTCATTACCAAGTCAAATTGATCCCTGTGGGGAAAATGGTGAATTTCACACATTGGTTACGTCTTCGCCATCTTTTCAAGGACATATCGAGTTGACGAAGCGAGATGTAGAATCTGGAGATAGATTCAGCCATCAAAGATACCATGCTAAAGCATTGCCAAAACAAATCTAAGCAGTATGATCGCAACGTTTCTGTTCTTTAGGTAAGGCTCGTGCGAGTAGCAAGTAAGAAAAAAGTCCTAGTTTTTGACTCCGGTGTTGGTGGTCTTTCTGTATTCCAAGAGATACATCGCCTATTGCCGCATCTTGACTACTTATACTTATTCGATAATCAGGCTTACCCTTATGGTGAACTCGATCAGGCGGTACTCATTTCACGAGTTAACCAACTGGTCTCTTCATTAGTCGAAGAACACCAAGTCGACATTGTTGTCATTGCTTGTAATACGGCAAGCACCATAGTACTTCCTTCCTTACGTGAAAATCTATCGATTCCCGTTGTTGGTGTTGTCCCTGCGATTAAACCCGCATCGCTTTTGGCATCAAAAGGGGTAGGGCTGATCGCCACTCCGGCGACAGTAACACGCCAATATACTCACGAGTTAATACGAGACTTTGCGCAAGGCAAACCAGTTGAGCTGTTGGGATCAACTCGCTTGGTGGATATGGCCGAAGAGAAGTTGCGAGGCAACAGCGTTTCTCTAGACGAACTGACAAAAATCCTGCTTCCGCTTCGCGATAAAGTAGACGTTGCGGTGCTCGGTTGTACTCACTTCCCTTTAATCAAAGAGGAAATTCATCAAGCTTTGGGTGGGGACGTTACTTTAATTGATTCGGGTGCAGCCATTGCACGTCGAGTAAAAGCATTACTATTAAGTGATGAAATTGAGGATACGGAAGAGGGAAGTAAGTCGATTTATGCCAGTGCAACTCCTTGGCAGGAAGATGCACTGAACATTTGTTTAAAGAAGCTAGGTTTTAATCCTGTTCTGGTTTACCACCATCCGGGTGTTTAGGATCGTTCGCAATTCTCACTTTTAGCGTTCTCTCCATATATTCCTTTTCATTCAGTTTAGCGATAGCTGGCTTGGCATCTGCCGCAGCCATCACGACAAAACCAAACCCTCTTCTTTTTCCAGTGCGCTTATCTTTCATTAAGCGTACTGCATAGACCTGTCCATATTCAGCAAACAAATCGCGAACGTGACTCTCATTGGCCTTATAAGGAAGGTTGCCGACATACAGAGTTTTAGTTGATGGATCCGAGTCTGTTGATTGAATAGAAGGTGTCTGGCTAGAAAATGAAAATAAAAAAGCAGTAGCGATAACACCAATGAGAAAACTCAAGGCTGGTGGGATGGTGACTTGAGAGAAGACGATTCCCCCAACGACGGCCAGCCCAGCACATAAAATCAGATTTTTTTTAGACGTCATTTTAATTACTACACATAGTGATAAAGAGATCGATTGTCCATTAACAGAATAGACACATGAATCTTACGTATATGGTTGGTGTTTTTCCAACCAATTGCTGTGATATGTCTCAAATGTGACGAAGAAATATGCAAATATCACGCTTTTGGCTAACTAATGACCTGTTGAAAGTTTTTTTGCAAAAAACGCTTGTACTAATTTCTCAACTCCCTATACTGCGCATCCACCGACACGGAGTGAGACGAAAGTCACACAGCGAGTCGGAAGTGAGAGAAAAAGAAATTTGAAAAAAATGCTTGACTCTCTCACGGTGCGGAGTAAGATACGCACCCCTAACGACGAGCAACTAAGTTGCTGGATAAGTTAGAAAAGCTCTTTAAAAATATAAACCTATCAATCTGTGTGGGCACTCGTTGATGATAATCCAATTAGAAACTTCGGTTTCAAATTAGGTTTCAATGATACGAAGTGACCATTGAATCTTCGGATTCAGCACAGTCAA